>NZ_BOQP01000039.1 GCF_018332715.1 Winogradskya consettensis
AGTTCGCGCGCTGGCCCTGAGCTTGCGCGCTGGCCCTGAGCTTGCGCGCTGGCCCTGAGCTTGCGCGCTGGCCCTGAGCTTGCGCGCTGGCCCTGAGCTTGCGCGCTGGCCCTGAGCTTGCGCGCTGGCCCTGAGCTTGCGCGCTGGCCCTGAGTTCGTGCGCTGCTGCCTTCGGGTGGATGCCCTGCCGGGGGCAGGCCGGGTTGGTCAGCTGAGCAGGCCGCGGGCGTAGGCGGCCTGGCCGGCGTGTTGGGTGTCGTCGTCGAGGATGCTGATGAGGCGGACGCCGAGGGTTACCGGGGGGTCCCAGGCGTCGTCGGCGATCCGGTCCAGGTCCTTGTCGGTGAGGCCGGAGAGGTAGCCGGCCGTGCGGGCGTGGACTGCCTCGTAGTAGTCGATGAGTGCTTTGCTGCTGGTGGGGCGTACCTGGGTGACCTGGTCCGGGGTGTGGCCGTAGCCGGTGTCGGACGGGTCGGGTTTGAGGCCGAAGCTTGCCGCCCAGGTTCCCGTTTCGTAGATCTGGTCCTCGCCGAGGAGGTCGGCGATCTGACTGTCCTGCCCGCGGGCGAGGTGCCAGACCAGCCAGCCCACCGTGTTGGCGCCGGGGGCCGGTGCCGTGGCGAGCTGCTCGGGGGTCAGGTCTTTCACTGCACCCTTCACGAGGTCGGGGAGCCGGCCGTGGATTTCGGCCAGGAGTTCGTTCGTCTTCATGGGGTCAATGTTCCCCGGTCGTCTCGGATGTATCCCGGAGACGACGAAGCTCCCGCACTCAGGGGGAGTGCGGGAGCTTCGGACGCTTGCGGAACTATTCGGAGGGCTGGGGTGCCGGTGCCAGTTCCTGCTGGGCGCCGCTGCCACTACCGCTGCTGTCCTGTTGCTGGGTGCCGTCCAGCTCCGACTGGTCGCCGGTGCCGCCGGTGGAGTCCGGCTGCGGGGCGTCCGTGGTCGGCTCCGTGGTCGGGCCGTCCTCGGGGGCTGAGGAGGTCGCCGTGCTGGTCGGCTCGGCGCTGCTCGCCGTCGAGGGGTCCTCGGCCGGGTCGGTGCCGTCTGCCGGGGCCTCGGAGGGGGCCGTCGACGTTTCCGTGGACGGCTTCTCGTCGGTGGTGTCGCTGGACTTCTTGTGGCCGAAGACCGTGCTGCCGGTGGCCGTGCTGCCCGTGACCGAGGCCGAGAGCGGCTTCTTGGTGAACGCCTCGATGATGCTGATCGAGCCCATGGAGAGCGCGAAGAGCACCGCCGCCGCGAGACCGATGTGGCCCCAGCGGATCTTCTGGCGCGGCTTGACCGCCGGGACGGCGGCGTCTTCCACGACGGCGTCGTCGGGGACGGTGTGCGCCGGGTTGTCCTCCTCGGAGGCGGCGGCGACGGCTGGGGTGCCGATCGCTGCCGGGGCCCGGATGAACGTGGGCGCGACGGTCTGCAGTGTCTTCGTGCCGCGTTTCAGGGAGTTGTTGAAGATCTCCGTTCCGACGGAGCCGACCACACTGGCCAGCGCCGCTCCTGCCAGAGTGCCCGCGACTCCCAGGAAGGAGCCCAGCACCGCTGCGGCGATCGCAGCCAGGGTTCCGGCGACGACCTTGCTGATCTGGATACCGGACCACAGACGGTCCGGTGCTTGCTCGGTCATGTCCTCCTCACACAAAACTGTTGATTCGGTGCGCGTCTGAAGCTTCAGCCTTTACCGATGCGCTCGGAGCTAAACCATCCACGGTCGGCCAGAGCCTCACGAAGCGGGCGCACGTGCACGCCCTCCGCGGCCATGCGCCGCCGGGCCAACCGGCGTGTGCGCAGGATGCCCAGCACGCCGATGGCCATCAGAGCGTATTGCACGGACATGGCGACCTTGAAATCCGTGATGTCGTAATCGGCACGGCCACCCGTGCGGGCGTCGAGGATCAGCCCCACGAGCTCGATGGTGACCAGCGACGCGACGAAGCCGCCGACGTTGACGATGCCGGTCGCCGTGCCGAGCCGGTTGGGCGGGTTGAACGTGCGGGCGAACTCGAAGCCGATCATCGAGCCGGGGCCGCCCAATCCGAGCGCCACGACCAGGATCAGGAGCACCGCCATCGGCGCCCGGCCGGGCCACGCGATCACGAGTCCCCAGCCCAGCGCATTGGCGGCGACCACGGCGAGCACCACCCACGAACGGCGCAGCGGGTGCTTCTGCACCACGACACCGATCAGCGGGCCGCCGATCATGCCGACGAGCACGAAGAGCGTGAGCAGGGTGCTGGCGGTGCCGCGGGACAGCCCCTCGCCCGCGATCAGGAACGGGTAGCCCCACATGAGCGCGAAGACCGTACCCGTGAACTGGGTCGTGAAGTGGGTCCACAGGCCGAGACGGGTGCCGGGGTGCTGCCAGGCCGAGCGCAGGTCCTGGCCGAGCTTGCGGGCGGATATCGCCGCGCCCGTGTTGACCCGGCGCTCCGGGGTGTCGTGCAACGCGACCAGCGCGAGGATGGCCACGAAGAGCCCGGTGGCGGCGGCGCTGACGAACGCGGTGGTCCAGCCCGGCCCGGCGAGCAGCGCGGCCAGCGGCACGGCGCTGAGCACCTGGCCCAGTTGCCCGACGATGCCGCTGAGCTGGTTGACCACCGGGACCCGTTTGGTCGGGAACCACTGCGGCACGAGGCGCAGCACGCTGATGAAGGTCATGGCGTCGCCCGCGCCGACCAGCACCCGGGCGATCACCGCGCCGGTGAGCCCGTCGGCGAACGCCATCAGCAGTTGCCCGGACGCCATGATGAGCGCGCCGGCGACGATCAGGCGCAGCGACCCGAACCGGTCGAGCAGCACCCCGACCGGGACCTGGAGCCCGGCGTAGACGAGCAGTTGCAGCACGGCGAACGAGGCGAGCGCGCCGGCGCCGATCCCGAAGCGCTGCTGCGCGTCGAGCCCGGCCACACCGAGCGAGGTGCGATGCAGGACAGCGACGACGTACGCCGACAGAGCGATTCCCCACACCGCCCATGCCCGGGCCCCGCCTCGCATGGTCATCCACTCCGTCCGCTCGCGTGCCTCCAACCTTTCTCCTGCACGGGGCCGGACGGCAACGAAACACGTCACAAACCGGGCGTGTGTCCCGTCACGGAAACGAAATACAGTCGGAGCATGACGATGTTGAGCAGGGTGGCCGGCGCCGCCGCCGACCGGGCGCTGGGGCTGCCGACCAGCGCGGTCGCGTACGAGATCAGGAAAGACGTCGCGGTTCCCATGCCGGACGGCATCTCCCTGCTCGCCAACCACTACGTCCCGGTGGGTCAGGAGAAACCGCTGCCCGTGGTCCTGATCCGGGTGCCCTACGGCCGGTCCGGGCTCTACGCGCAGATGTTCGCCGCGCCCCTGGCCCGCCGTGGCTTCCAGGTGTTCATGCAGGCGACCCGCGGCACGTTCGGCTCCGGCGGCCAGTTCCGCCCGTTCACGACCGAGCGTGAGGACGGCCTGGCGACGCTGGCGTGGCTGCGCGAGCAGCCGTGGTGCGACGGCCGGATCGCGATGACCGGTGGCAGCTATTTCGGGCACACCCAGTGGGCGGTGGCGCCGTACGCCGACCCGCCGCTGGTCTGTGTCTCCCCGCACATCACGTCGTCCGAGGTGACCGGCACGCTGTTCTACAACCACGGCGCGCCGCAGATCCACACCGGGCTGACCTGGTCGTCGTCGATCGGCCGGCAGGAGCGCAGCGGGCTGCCCGATCCGCGGCTGCGCGGCCGGGTGCACGCTGCGTTGCAACGGCTGCCGTTGCAGGCGGTTGATGTGGCGGTGGCGGGCGCCCCGGTGCCGTTCTGGCGGGACTTCGTCGCGCATTCCGAGCCGGGTGACGAGTTCTGGTCGGAGGCGAACCACAACGACGCGGATTTCAGCCGGATGCCGCCGGTCAGCATGGTCACCGGCTGGTGGGACCTGTTTCTCGCCGGCACGATGACCGATTACACCGCGTTACGCGCCGCGGGAGTGCCTGCACGGATCGTGGTCGGCCCGTGGTTACACGGTGAGCCGGGCGAGCTGCGCATGGTCGCCAAGACGGATCTCGCGTGGCTGGATCATCACCTGCGCGGCGGCCCGCCGCCGGAGGACGCGGCGCCGGTCCGGGTCTTCCTCCAACAGGCCAACAGGTGGCTGGCGCTGGGCGAGTGGCCCCCGGCGGCGACCCGGGCGCAGCCCTTCCACCTGCGCGGGGACGGCGGGCTGACCGCGGAGCCCGAGGCGTCGGCGGCCCCGGGCACGTTCACCTACGATCCGGTGGACCCGACCCCGACGGTGGGCGGCCCGCTGCTGCAGCCGCCGGGCAAGCAGGCCGACAACGCGGTGGTCGAGCAGCGCGCCGACGTCCTGGTCTTCACCGGCCCGGCGCTGACGGCCGATCTGGATCTGGTCGGGCAGGTCAAGGCCCAGATTTATGTACGCACAGAGCTCCCGCACGCCGACGTCTTCGTCCGCCTCTGCGACGTCGACCCGAAGGGTGTCTCCCGCAACATCGTCGACGGCATCCGCCGCCTGGACCCCCGCACCGTCCCCGGTGACGACGTCACGGAGGTCGCGGACGGCGTGCTGGCGGTGGACGTCGAGCTGTTCCCGACCGCCTACCGGGTCGGGGCCGGCCACCGGGTGCGCGTCCAGGTCAGTGGTGGCGCGTTCCCGCGTTACGCCCGCAACATGGGCACCGCGGAGCCGTTCGGCACGGCGACGCAGGGCCGTACCAACCGCTTCGAGGTCTTCCACGACGCCGATCACCCGTCGCGGGTGGTGCTCCCGGTCTTCCCGGCCGCCGGGGGCTCGGATGTGGGAAAGCCGGTCAGCCAGTCGAGCAGCTGAGCGTTGACCGTGCCGGCCGCCTCCAGCTGCAGCCAATGCCCGGCGGCCGGCACGGTCACCTCGGTGAGATCCGGGCACGTCGCGCGCATGCCGGTGAGGATGGCCGGGGCGGTGAGGTCGATGACCGGGTCGAACTCCGCGCCGATGAACAGCACCGGGACGGTGAGTGGCCCGCCCGTCGCTGCGTAGTCCGCGTTGGCCCGGTGGTTCAGGTAGTAGGCGGTCGGGCCCGCGAATCCGTTGCGCTGGAACGAGCCGGCCAGCTCGGCGAAGAGCCCCGGGGTCAGCACGGACTCGTCCAGCGGCAGGTCGGGCGCCCGGTCGCCACCGCGGAACCAGCCCCCGTCCGCGGTGGTCGTGGCCGTGGGCGCCGGACGGCTGCTCGCCTTCGGGTTGCCCCGCCGGAAGAGGGCCCGCACGGTGGCTGACGGGTCGGCTTCGAAAACGGCTGTCACCTGCGAGGGGAATCGCTCGTAGTAGGCCATGTAGTCGAACTGCCCGTACGGATAGCTCTCGTCGGGGTAGCGCTCCCGGTCGACGAGCCCGACCAGCGCATCGAGCCCCAGCTCCACGGTCCCGAACGGCACAGCGAGCGTCGCCACGGCCCGGCAGCGTGCGGGGTGGTGCGTCGCGATGTTCCACACCGTCGGACTGCCCCAGTCATGGCCGACCCAGACGGCAGGTGCGGCGCCGAGCCGATCGTGCAGCTCCAGCAGATCACCCACAACCTCTTCCTGACGGTACGCACTGGGCTCGCCGAACACGGGCGAGCCGCCGTACCCCCGCAGATCGGGCGCGACGACGTGGTAGCCCCGAGCCGCGAAGTAGTCCAGCTGTCGCACCCAGGTCAGGCCGATGCCGGGCCACCCGTGCACGAAGATGATCAGCGGCCCGTCATCCGGCCCGTCCTCCACGAATGCCAGCTGCGCCACGCTATCGGCCCCCTTCGATCAGCTCCTTCGCCAGATCGTAGGCGTCGGCCGCCGCCTGCCCGTCGTTGCGCGAAGTCGACAGAGCGGTCGCGCCCTCGTACAGCAGAGCGAGCCGGCGCCCCAGCAGCTCGGCGTCGGCAATGCCGGCCTCGGCGGCGGTGTCGGCCAGCCGTTGCCGGAACGCGTCCTTGTGCCGCGCGACCGTCTCGGCGATCTCGGACATCTCCCCGGCGGCCTCGACCGCGGCGTTGTGGAACGGGCACCCGCGCACGGGCCGCCGGCCGCGCGTCTTCAACGTGGCGAAAACCTGGATCAACCGCTCGCGTGGTGCCAGGTCGGTGCGCGTCAGCTCCTGCTCGGCCGGCATCGGGGTTTCCGCGTCGAACCGTTCCAGGTACGCCGCCACCAGCGCGTTCTTGCTCGGAAAGTGCTGATAGAAGGTACGCGTCGACACGTGCGCGACGTCCGTCAGCCGGGCGATCCCCGTGGCGTGGATGCCGTCGGCGTAAAAAAGCTCGGCGGCGGCCGCCAGGATCCGCTCCCGCGCGCCGCGGCCGCCACGCGTACCCGTTGTTGCGTTCACAACAGAAGTATAGCGATCGTTGTACTTTCCCCGTCGGGCTGCGTTACCGTGCCGAAGGAAAGTGATCGCTTTACTTCTGGGAGAACCCGCATGAGCACAGAAACCGGGCGCAGCGAGCGACCGTGGCTCGCCCTGGTCGCGGTCTGCCTGGGCGTGATGATGACCTTCGTCAACATCACCGCCACGGTCGGCTCGCTGTCGGCCATCCAGGCGGACCTGCACGCCTCCGCCACGACGATCGTGTGGGTGACCAGCGCGTACAGCCTGGTGGTCGCGGGGCTGACGCTGTCCATGGGCACGCTCGGGGACCTGCTCGGGCGACGCCTGGTGTTCCTCGCCGGGACCGCCGTGCTGGGCGCCGGCAGCGTGCTGGCCTTCACCGCCCACAGCGCCGGGGCGCTCATCGCGGCCGAGGCGGTGATGGGCGCGGGCGGCGCGATGATCCTGCCGACCAGCCTCACCATCGTCAGCCACAACTTCCCCGACCCGCACCAGCGCACCGAGGCGATCAGCATCTGGGCCGGCGCCTCCGGGCTCGGCCTCGCCGCCGGGCCGATCGTCGCCGGGGCGCTGCTCGAGGGCTTCTCCTGGCACAGCGTCTTCCTCGCCAACGCCGTGCTCGCGGTCGTCGTGCTGATCGTCACGCCGCTGCTGGTCGCCGAGAGCCGGCACCTCGGCCGCCGGCTCGACGTGCCCGGGCTGCTGCTGGCCACCACCACGGTGACCGCGCTGACCTACGCGATCATCGAGGGCGGGCACAACGGTATCGGCGCGGGCAGGGTCCTGACGGCGCTGGCGGTCTTCGTGGTCGCGCTGGCGCTGTTCGTCGTCGTCGAGCTGCGCAGCGCCGATCCGATGCTCCAGCTGCGGCTGTTCCGGTCGGTGGCGTTCAGCACCGCGATGCTGGTCGCCGTGGCCGCCATGTTCGGCTTCGGTGGCGTCCCGCTGCTGGTCGTGCTCTATGTCCAGCGGGTTCAGGGAGCTTCGGCGCTGGACACCGGGTTCCAGCTGCTACCGCTCTTCGTCGTCTACATCGCCGTCAGTGCGGTCGCCGCCAGGCTGGCACGGCGTGTGGGGCTGCGCGTGATGCTCGGTGGCGGGCTCCTGATCACCGCGGCCGGCGCAGCGCTGTTGCTGATCACGCCCGCGCACCAGTCGTACGCTCATGTGTGGCCTGGTCTGGTGCTTTTTGGTCTTGGGGAGGGTCTGGTCCTGGCTCCGGTGACCGCCGCGGCCGTGGCCAGTGTCGGCGCTGAGCGGGCGGGCATGGCCAGTGCCGCGCTCAACATGTTCCGCCAGATCGGCAGCGTGCTCGGCACCAGCATCCTGGGCACGATCCTGACCAGCCACTTCGCGTCGAAGCTCGCGGAGGCCGAGGCGCCGCCGACCGCTTTCACGGAGTCGGTGCACCTCGGCTTCGCGGTCGCCGCGGTCGTCTTCGCGGTGGTGTCCGTCCCCGCGTGGCTGTACTCAGTGCGCAGAAAGGCTGTGCAGACCGAGCAGGTGCCGGGTGAGCCAGCCGACCGTCTCGCGCAGGTACTCCGCCCGTGACGAACGGTGCAGCAACTCGTGGCCCTCGCCGGGGAAGAGCAGGTAGCGGTGCTCGACCCCGCGTTCGGCGAGGGCCTCGACGACCTGCTCGGCCTCGATGACCGGTACGTTGCTGTCGTTCTCGCCGTGCACCACCATCAGCGGCGCGCGGAGGTTGTCGATGCGGGTGATCGGCGACAGATCGCGCAGCAGGTCGGCGTCGCGGACCGGGTCGCCGTACTTCGAGACCGCCGCCGCCGCGATCCACGGCTCGGTGTGCTCGTAGAACGTGGCGAAGTTCGACATGCCGCAGACGTCGATGCCCACCGCGAACAGCTCCGGGTAGGTCGTCAGTGCGGCCAGGGTGAGGTAGCCGCCGTACGAGCGGCCCATGCAGCCGACCCGCTCCGGGTCGGTCACGCCCGTCGCGACGAGGTGCTCGACGCAGGACTTCACGTCGGCGATGGCCCCGTAGCGCAGGGCGCCGTTGTCCGCGTTGACGAAGCTGCGGCCGAAACCGGACGAGCCGCGCACATTCGCCGCGAACACAGCGATGCCCCGGTCGACCAGCGACTGGAACAGCGGGCCGTGCCCGGGACGCTCCTGCGCCTCGGGCCCGCCGTGCAGCCAGAGAACCGTCGGGTGCGGGCCGGGGCCGAGCGGTTCGAAGAGCCAGCCGCTGATCTCGAGCCCGTCGTGGGCGGCGAAGCGGCGCAGCGTGGGGTGGATCGCCTTCTCGACGACCTCGTCCACCGACACGGGCACCAGCCCGCCCGGCAGAGTCCAGGTCCATACGCCGTGCGGCTGTCCCGGCCCCTCGGCGGTGAAGGTCAGCGTGCTGCCGTCGGAACTCCACGCCGGCTGTGACACGACCCAGCCGGGCAGTTCCACCGGCATGCCGTCGACGGTCAGCGCGGACCGGCCGCCGTCGACGTTCCACAGCACGGCGAGCTTGGTGCCGTCCGAGGTGAGCGCGAAAGCCTCCACCTCGGCATCGTCCGATTCGGCGCGGAGGACGGACCCCTGCAGCAGGACCGGCCGCTCACCGGCGTCGCTGCGGGCCCACACCGAGCCGTCCGGGCCGAAACACGCCTGCTCGCCGCTCGTCACGTACTCGTCGACGCCCGTGGCCAGGTCGCGGACAGCGATGTAGCGGCTGCCCCGCGGACCCTGCCGCAGCAGGGCGCGGGACCGGTCCGGGGAGACGTCGAAGAGCGAGATCAGCTCGCCGGTGGCGATGTCGGCGCGGGTGCCGTGCTCGGCGTCGACCAGCAGCGTGGTCGTGAGGTTCTCCGTGACCGCGAGCAACGGGCGCCCCGGCAGCCAGCGCACGTTCTCCGCGCTGTCGGTGCTGAAACCCGCGACCTGGTGCAGCGCCGAGCCGTCCGGGCGGACCAGCCAGACCTCCGTGCGCGGGGCGCCGCCGGGCGCCAGCACGCAGGCCAGCCAGCCGCCGCCGGTGGACCAGTGGACCGAGACGACCGGTTCCTCGCCGGTGTCGACGAGGAACGTCAGCTCACTGCCGACCGGCTGCACCCACACCTTCGGGGAGCCGCTGCGGTCGGACACGTATGCCGCATGCCGGCCGTCGGGCGACAACGCCGGCGACCAGCTGCCCGACACTTCCGAAGGATAAGTACCCCTCGTCGCCCATCCAGCGGGCAGAACAGTGACGTCGACACGGTTGAGCTGACCGGTCATACGGGTCCTCCTTCGGTTGCTAGATCCCCTTGTCCTGCAGCCACATCTCGAGAAGAGCGAGCTGCCACAGCTGGTTCGCCCCGAGCTTCGTACGAGGAGTGTTCGGGTCTGCCAGGAGCGCGTCAACATACTCCGGGCGAAATAGTGCTCGTTCACGGGCCGCTGGTGCGTGAAGTGCCTCGCGAACCATCTCCAGCATCGTGCCTTCCAGGTGCCGGATCCCCGGAACCGGGAAGTATCCCTTGGTCCGGTCGATCACCTCGTCGGGCACGACCCCGCGGGCGGCGTCCTTGAGCACGCCCTTGCCGCCCTGCGCGAGCTTCAACTCGGGCGGGCAGGCCGCCGCGAGCTCGACCAGTTCGTGATCCAGGAACGGTACGCGCGCTTCGAGGCCCCAGTCCATCGTCATGTTGTCGACCCGTTTGACCGGATCGTCGACGAGCATCACCTGGGTGTCCAGCCGCAACGCCGCGTCGACCGAGGTCTCGGCGCCGGGCCGGGCGAAGCTCGCCGCCACGAATTCGCGGCTCACGTCGGTGTCGATCAGCCACTGCGGGTTCAGCTGGCGGGCCAGCTCACGGTGGGGACGATCAAAGAATTCCTGGGCGTACGCGTCCACAGCGCGATCACGCGGCACGTCGGCGAGCGGGGGGTACCAGCTGTAGCCGGCCAGGATCTCATCCGCACCCTGCCCCGACTGCACGACCTTGACCTGCTTCGCGACGTCCTCGCTGAGCAGGTTGAAGGCGATCGCGTCATGGCTGACCATGGGTTCGCTCATCGCCGCGACCGTGCGGGCCACGGCGGGCAGGAACCGGTCCCGGCCGATCCGGATCTGGTGGTGCCGGGTGTCGAACTGCTTGGCGATGATGTCCGAGTAGGCGAACTCGTCGCCGCTCTCCCCGGCAGCGGACTCGAAGCCGATCGAGAACGTCGTGAGCCCGCGCTGGCCCTGCTCGGCGAGCAGCGCCACGATGTACGACGAGTCGAGCCCGCCGGAGAGCAGCACACCGACCGGCACGTCGGCGACCATCCGCCGCTCGACCGCGGTGCGCAGCGAGGCGTGGATGGCCTCGGCCCACTCCTTGCGGCCCGACGGGGTGGCGATCCGGGTGTGCGAGGCCTCCCAGTAGACGGTCTCGGTGGAGGTGCCGTCGCGCTGGATGATGCGTACGGTGGCCGGCGGCAGTTTCCGCACCCCCGCGACGATCGTGCGCGGCGCCGGGACGACCGAGTGGAACGTCATGTAGTGCTGCAGCGCGACCTTGTCGATCGAGGTGTCCACGTCACCGGCCGCGAGCAGCGACGGCAGGTTGGACGCGAAGCGCAGCCGCCCCGGCGTCTCCGCGAGGTAGAGCGGCTTGATGCCGAGCCGGTCACGGGCCAGCATCACCGTGCCGGTGGCGTGCTCGAGGATCGCGAAGGCGAACATCCCGAGGAAGTGCTGCACACAGTCGGCGCCCCAGCGGTGGTACGCCTTGATGATCACTTCGGTGTCGGAGCTGGAGAAGAACGTGTAGCCGTACCCGCGCAGCTCCTCGCGAAGCTGCTGGTAGTTGTAGATGCAGCCGTTGAAGACCAGGGTCAGGCCGAGCTGCTCGTCGACCATCGGCTGGGCGCCGGATGCGGACAGGTCGATGATCTGCAGCCGCCGGTGGCCGAGCGCGACCGGCCCCTGGTGCCAGAGGCCCTCGGCGTCCGGGCCGCGGTGCTCCAGGCAGGGCAGCATGCGGCGGACGGCCTCGGGGTCGGCCGTCCGGTCGTCGAACCTCAGTTCGCCGCCAATTCCGCACATAGTTTCTCAACCTCCACGGGTTCCGTTTCGGGGGTGTGTCCAAGCTGTGACAGTGCTGACCAAAGGGCGGTGTTATTCGCCCAGCAGCCAGGTGTCCTTCGAGCCGCCGCCGCGTGAGGAGTTGACGATCATGCTCCCGGCGGGGGCCACCCGGGTCAGGGCCGCGGGGGCGACCACCGATTCCCGGCCGGTGAAGACGAAGGCGCGCAGGTCGACGTGGCGCGGGGCGAGCTGGTGACCGTCGAAGACAGGAGCCGTCGACAGCTGCACGACCTCCTGCGCGACCCAGCGGTGCGGGGCCGTGCGGATCTGGCGGCGTACGGCGGCCAGGTCCTCGGGGCTCGCATGCGGCCCGATGACGATCCGGTCGCCGCCGTAGCCGTCGACGGGCTTGAGCACGAGCTCCTCGAGCCGGGCCAGCACCTCGACGCGCTGCTCCGGGATGCCGCAGAGGTACGTCTTGACGTCCTGCAACAGCGGCTTCTCGCCCAGGTAGTACTCGATCATCTTCGGCACGAACGCGTACACGGCCTTGTCGTCGCCGATCCCGTTGCCCAGCGCGTTGGCGAGCACGATCGTGTCGGCGTGCAGCGCGGTGACCAGGCTCGGCCCCAGCGGCATGCCGTCCGCGCCGGGGGAGTGGACCAGGCTGTCCTCGCCCATCCGCAGGTAGATGACGTCGACGCGGTGCTTGCGGCCGCTGACGATCCGGTAGACGCGGCCCTCGTCGACGAGCAGCTGGGTGCTGCGGACCAGCGGGATGCCCATCTCCTCGGCGAGCATCCGGTGCTCGAACCACGCCGAGTCGTCCGGGCCCTGGCTCAGCACCACGAGCTGCGGGTCGTCACCGGCGGCCGGGCCCGCGGCGTCCAGCAGTGCCTGCTTGAGCAGCTGCGGGGTGCCCTCCGGGCTGAGCAGGTCGTCGGGGCGGGGCAGCTCCGGCAGTACGGACTCGGCGAGCCGGCGGTTCTGCATGGAATACGCGATGCCGGACGGCACCCGAAGGTTGTCCTCCAGCACCCGCCAGTTGCCGTCGCCGTCGAGCACCAGGTCGACACCGGCCACCTGGGCGCGCACACCGGGCCGGTCGACCAGGGCGCCACTGGGACGCAGCTCGGGGGAGCCGTCGATGACCCATTCCGGCACGATGCCGTCCTGGACCACCTGGCGCTCGGCGTACACGTCGTTGACGAACGCGTCGAGTGCCCGGACCCGCTGCACCAGGCCGGTGCGCAGCTCCTTCCAGTCGGTGGCCGGCACGATCCGCGGCACCAGGTCGAACGGGAAGAGCCGGGTCGCCGCCTCGCCGGCCACGCTGAACGTGATCCCGCGGGCGCGCTGCTCGTCGTCCTTGGCGTCCTCGCGGCGGCGCAGGCCGGCCGGTCCGAGTGCGCTCAGAACATTCAGGACGCCTTCGTACGCGGGAACGACGTCCCCGCCCGGGAAGGCCTCGTCGCCCGTGGAGGCGTACGGCGTGAGCCCGGCCGGAACCGTCTGGCCCCCGGGCCCGATGCCGGTGGCGCCGCCCCGGGTGTCGGCGACCACGAGATCGACCACATCGGAGAGCCGCCCGCGGCGGGCCATGGCACGGCGCTGGCGTGCCGCCGAGCTGCCCCGGCTGAGCGCCTGCACGGAGAGGTCGAAGACCTGCTCCCAGTCGCCGAGCTCCTCCAGCTGCGGGCGCAGATCGCCGACGAGGCGCTCCACGGCGACCGCGGCGGGCACCGGCACGGGCGAGCGCGGCAGGTCGAGCAGGTCGCCCTCCAGCCCGGAGCGGGCAGCGCGCCACATCGCCGCGCGGTGCAGCGGCGGACGGGTCACGACCAGCGGGCGCCCGGCCCGGTAGTCCTGCTGGGCGCGCAGCACGAGACCGCGGAAGAGCCCGGCGAGCAGCACCACGGTGTCGACGTCGGGGCTCGAGTCGGTGACCCGGAGCTCGACGGTGGGCAGGTGCGCTGACGGGCGTACATCGAAATAGACCATCTTGGGATCACTGATCGTGCCGGACGCGATCAGATCGGCGACCAGGGCGTCGTGGTCGGCGGCGTCCTTGACGACACCGCTGTCCCCGGCCGTGGGCCAGCGCATCCAGACCAGCGACCGGACGCTCGCATAGCCGCTGTCCTCGCCCATCCAGTAGGGCGAGCTGGCGGAGATGCCGAGCAGCACCGGCAGCGCGGGGGCGACCCGCTGGGCGATGGAGACGGCCTCGTCGCGGTCCGCGATGCCGACGTGCACCTGGGCGCCGCAGATGAGCTGCTCACGGGCGAGCATCTGGTATTCGTCGACCATCCGCTGGTAACGCGAGGTCGGGGTGACCGGCAGCGAGTCGAGGTCGACGATCGGCATCGTGCCCGCCGCGACCAGGCCGAGCCCGAGCGACTCGGCGACACCGATGGCCCGGCGGCGCAGCGTCACGATCCCGTCGCGCAGCTCGTCCAGGCTCTGGGCGACCGGGGTGTTCGTCTCGACCACCGAGCGGTGCAGCTCCGCCGAGTAGTTGGCGCCGTCGAGTTGCTCCAGGATCTCGGGCGCGCGCGGCACCAGCTCACGGGTCTTGAGATCCACTACGTGGAGCTCCTCCTCGGCGCCGAGCGTGAGGTCGGTGCCGACCACGCCGCTACCGTCGCTCTCGCTGACCTTGAGTGACTCCGTCATGTTCCAGACCCCTAGCTGTCGCGCTCGCCGTCTCGGGCTTTCCCGGAGCCTTGTCAGCTCGTGTACCGAAGCTGTGACGTGCCCATTTCCGGCCTACGTCAAGCATGACGATCGTGACACCCCGCGCTGTGTGCGCAGGGGCGGTGCGCGCAAGTGCTCGCGGGAGCGTGCTTCCGAACGCAAATACGCGTGGGCTTGTGCAATTCTTCACGAGCGGTTGGAATCGCCGCCGCCGGGCACTTAACCTCCGTTAATCATTGCCGCTGTTCGCACGATTCCCCCAGGAGGCGATCATGTCCGGCGAGAAGTATGTCTACGATTTTTCCGAGGGCCACAAAGATCTGAAAGAGCTGCTCGGCGGCAAGGGTGCGAACCTCGCCGAGATGACCCGGCTCGGGCTGCCGGTCCCGGCGGGGTTCACCGTCACGACCGAGGCCTGCCGCGCCTACCTGGCGACCGGGAGCGCTCCGGACGAGCTCGCCGGACAGATCGACAGCCATCTCGCCGCCCTGGAATCGACCATGGGCCGTCACCTGGGAGATCCTTCCGATCCGCTGCTGGTGTCGGTGCGCTCCGGGGCGGCCTTCTCGATGCCCGGCATGATGGAGACCGTGCTCAACGTGGGGCTCAACGACGCCAGTGTGGCCGGGCTCGCGGCCCAGGCCGGCGGCGACGAGCGGTTCGCCTGGGATTCCTACCGCCGGCTCGTGCAGATGTTCGGCAAAACTGTCTGCGACGTGCCTGGTGACGATTTCTCCGACGCGCTGGAAGAGGCGAAGAAAACGCGCGGTGCCACCAATGATCTGCAGCTCGACGCGGCCGACCTGCGTGCACTCACCGAGCGTTACAAGCACATTTTCGCCAAGCACACCGGGCACGAGTTCCCACAGGAACCGCAGCTGCAGCTGCGCCTGGCCATGGAGGCGGTCTTCCGGTCCTGGAACGCCGAGCGCGCGGTGCTCTACCGCCGCCAGGAGCGCATCCCCGCCGACCTCGGCACGGCCGTCAACGTCGTCGCGATGGTCTTCGGCAACCTCGGCCCGGATTCCGGCACCGGGGTCGCTTTCACCCGCGACCCGGCCACCGGCGCGCAGGGCATTTACGGCGATTACCTGCAGAACGCCCAGGGTGAGGACGTCGTCGCGGGCATCCGCAACACCGTCGGGCTGGAGGAGCTCAAGGAGCTCGACCACCGCTCGTACGATCAGCTTATCGAGATCATGGCCCTGCTCGAGGGGCACTATCGTGATCTCTGCGACATCGAGTTCACCATCGAGCGCGGCAAGCTCTGGATGCTGCAGACCCGGGTCGGCAAGCGCACCGCCGCGGCCGCGTTCCGGATCGCGGCGCAGCTCGTCACCGAGGGCGCGATCGACCTCGACGAGGCGCTGCTGCGGGTCAACGGCGCCCAGCTCGCGCAGCTGATGTTCCCCCGCTTCGACCTGGCCGGTGAGCCCGCCGTGCTGACCAGCGGCATCGGCGCGTCCCCGGGTGCCGCGGTGGGCAAGGTCGTGTTCAGCGCGGCGCGGGCGACCGAGCTGGCCGCGGCGGGCGAGGACGTCATCCTCGTGCGGCGCGAGACGAACCCCGAGGACCTCGCCGGGATGATCGCCGCGAAGGGCATTCTCACCGCCCGCGGCGGCAAGACGAGCCACGCGGCGGTCGTCGCGCGGGGCATGGGCCGCACCTGTGTCTGCGGCGCCGACGCGGTGGAGATCTCCCGTGACCGGTTCACGGTGGCGGGGCGTACGGTCGCCGAGGGCGACGTCATCTCGATCGACGGCACCAGCGGGCGGGTCTACCTCGGGCCCGTCCCCGTGCGCCCCTCCGAGGTCGTGCAGTACTTCGAGGGTGAGCCGGTCGACTCCACACTGGTCGAAGCCGTCCACACGCTCATGGACCACGCCGACGAGCGTCGCCGCCTCGCGGTGCGCACCAACGCCGACACCGGGGCCGACGCCGCGCGGGCCCGCCGCTTCGGTGCGGAGGGCATCGGCCTGTGCCGCACCGAGCACATGTTCCTCGGCGATCGCAAAGAGCTGGTCGAACGCCTGATCCTGGCCGGCGCCGACGGCGATCGCAAGGCCGCCCTCGAAGCCCTGCTGCCCTTGCAACGCGCCGACTTCGTCGAGCTGTTCCGCGCGATGGACGGCCGCCCGGTGACCGTGCGCCTCATCGATCCGCCGCTGCACGAGTTCCTGCCGTCGCTGGAGGAGCTCGCCGTCACCGTGGCGGTGGCCCGCGAACGCGGCGAGGACCACGCCGAAGAGGCCCAGCTGCTCGACGCCGTGCGCCGGATGCACGAGCAGAACCCGATGCTCGGCCTGCGTGGCGTACGCCTCGGACTGGTCATTCCCGGCCTGTTCGCGATGCAGGTCCGCGCGATCGCCCAGGCCGCCGCCCAGCTTGCGGGCGAGGGCCTCGACCCGCAGCCCGAGATCATGGTCCCGCTGGTCGGCGCGGTGCAGGAGCTGGAAATGGTCCGCCAGGAGTGCGAGCACATCGTCGAGGAAGTCATCAGCGGCACCGGCGTCCGCGTCCTGATCGGCACGATGATCGAGGTCCCCCGGGCCGCCCTCACCGCCGGCCAGATCGCCGAGGCAGCCGACTTCTTCTCCTTCGGCACCAACGACCTCACCCAGATGGGCTGGGGCTTCTCCCGCGACGACGTCGAGGGCGCCTTCTTCTGGCGCTACCTCGAGCTGGGCATCTTCGGCATCTCCCCCTTCGAATCCATCGACCGCGAAGGCGTCGGCCGTCTGATCCGCATCGCCACCGACGAGGGCCGAGCGGTCAAACCCGACCTCAAGATCGGCGTCTGCGGCGAACACGGCGGCGACCCCGAATCCGTCCACTTCTTCCACGACGTCGGCCTCGACTACGTCTCCTGCTCCCCGTTCCGCGTCCCGGTCGCCCGCCTCGAAGCCGGCCGCGCGGCCATCACCCGCTCCTGACCCCGGCTGCGTGGCCGGTCGCGCTGCTTTGATCCGGCTGCGTGGCCGGTCGCGCTGCTTTGATCCGGCTGCGTGGCCGGTCGGGCTGCTGTGAATCCGGGTGTGCGGGCGGTCATGCGGCTTGGGGACGGCTGTGCGGGCGGTCATGCGGCTTTGAGGCCGGCGGGGCGGCGTGAACGGGCGATTCCTGCGGCCGTCGCGATCAGGACCAGGGCGACTTCGAGCGTCCCGTACGCGACGGCCGTCGGTTTGAGCCCGAACCGCTCGACGGCGAGCCCGGCCGCGAGCGCCGGCACACTGAAGGCGAGATAGCTGACGATGTACATCGTCGCGAACGTCTCTCCTCGCTGGGCATCGGGTGCCGCATCGCCGAGCGCATTGATGGCGGACCGGAACGCCGCCCCGAAGCCGACCCCGGCGACCACCGACCCGGCCAGATAGAGCGGCACCGAACTTGTCAGCGTCGCCGCGATCGTGACCAGAACGCCGACGGCGAGAGCTCCATAGCCGGCCCACTCGCGAAGGCGCGGCGGCAGGACCGTCGACACGACAGTGCCTGCTATCCCCGAGGCGAAGAACACCCCGAGCACGATGCCCACGACGAAGTGACTGTGCACCCCGAGGACGGTGCTGAGAATCGACGACCCGAGCGACAGGTACAGCCCGGCGAGCGCCCACGTCGCGCCGATGGACGGCACCAGCGCGACGAAGACCGGTCGCGTGACCTGCGGAAGCCCTGCGCTGGGCAGCAGTGCCCGCCAGATCGACGTCCGCGGGGCCGGCTCGGGGCGGGCGCTCTCGGGAATCCACCACACGAGCGCTGCCAGCACCAGATAGCCGACAGCGAGGACCCAGAAGACGAGTTGGCGGGGGAAAGGTGCGAACTCCACCAGGGCGCCGGCGAGGACCGCCCCGACGGCGATCCCCAGTGAGGGGGCCGCGCTGCTGACGATCGAGCCGGCGCGCGGGTTCGGCGCCGCATCCATGATCACGGCCGTGGTGGTGCCGGTGGCCGCGCCGACGGCGAAGCCCTGCACGATTCGCGCGGCCATCAGTCCACCGGGACCTCCCGCGATTGCGAAGAGCAGCATGCCCAGCGCGAGGAGAACAAGGGCTCCGGAAGCGACGGGCCTGCGTCCCACCCGGTCGGAGATCGAGCCGACGGTCAGCAGCGCGGCGAGCAACGCGAAGACGTAGACGGCGAAGACGACCGTCAGTGTGAATGCGGAGAAGCCCCAGAGGCGCTGGTAGACGGGATAGAGCGGTGACGGCGCCGAGGCGGCCGTCAGAGTCGCGGTGCCTGCGGCTCCGGCGACGAGGAACGAGACTGGACGGTTGAGCACGAGACCCTCCACTACCTCCACTGGAAAGCAATGGTCTTTGCTTTAAGCACCGTAGGGCAGCGTCTTGTTAAAGCAAAGATATTTGCTTAAGGTTGTGACGTGCCTGACCGAGTGCCCACCAGTCGCCCCGGAGGGCGCAGTGGCCGGGTGCGGACCGCGATCTACACGGCGGTCGGTGAGCTCATGGGCGAGGGCGTCGACAAGATCAGCTTCCCCGTCATCGCCGAGCGGGCGGGGGTCAACCCGACAACGCTCTACAGGCGCTGGGACGACGTCAACGCGCTTCTCGAGGAAGTCGCGGTCGCCGCTCTCACCCGGGACGGCGAGTCATTGCCCGACACCGGATCACTCGAGCGGGACCTGACCGAGTGGGCGACCCTCATCGCCCGCGACATCACCCGTCCCGAGCGGGTCCGATATCTGCGCGCGATGGTGTCGGCGCGCGTCGAGATCGTTTCCCGCTGCGTGCTCACGGAGACGCGGCGCGAGCAGGCGGCGGAGATGGTCCGCCGGGCCGGCGAACGCGGCGAGACGGCACCGACGGTCGCGCAGATCCTCGACCACGTCATCGCGCCGCTCTACTACCGTGTCGTGTTCGCCCTGCCGGTTGATCACGACCACGCACAACGGCTGGTCGGCGATGTGCTGGTCATGGCCGGCCGACCTCAGCCTTAGACAGTGCTGCTCAGTCGTAGACGATGAAGACGACGGAGTGGGTGTCTGATTCGAGGTAGAAGGTGCCGTGATCGGTTTCGCCCAGTGACCACGTGTCGCCGAAGTGCAGCTTGTCCTTCAGGGCGGCGGGGATGATCGGTGCGGTGCTGACCTGGTTCCAGTCGCCGCTGTTGCGGAAGAGCTGAAATTCCGCGGGGGTGAGCCGGGCGACCCCCTGCTGCCAGAGGCCGGCCTGCTCGTCGCCGGTGGTGACGTCCTTGGTCTCGTCGTTGACCCAGTAGGCCTCCTCGACCTCGCCGAGATACTCGACCCGCTCGACCGTCTTGCCCTTGGTGCTTCGAACGGTTTCCTCGGACGATTCCGAGCAGCCGCCGAGCAGTGCGGCGGACAGCAGCAACGTCACCGACGCGACCTTCATCATGCCGCGGATCGTAACGAGCGTGATCCACCGTGGACTATCCTCCGGGCGTGCAGAATGCCCTGGTCATCGGTAACACCGACGGTATCGGTCTGGCTTTGACGCGGCGGTTGCTCGCCGGCGGGTGGGTGGTCACCGGGGTGTCGCGGCGCCCGGCCGTTCTCGACCATGAGGGGTACGCCCACCTGACCGCTGACGTGACCGCGGCGGACTTCGGTGCGGCGTTGGAGGGGGTCGGCGACGTGGACCTGTGTGTCTACGCCGCCGGGGTGGGGGAGATGCTCGACCTGGCTGACCTGGGAGCGCAGACCCGGGCGATCGAGGTCAACCTGGTCGGAGCCGCGCGGGCCGTCGAGGTGGTGGTGCCGCGGATGGTGGCGGCGGGGCGGGGGCATTTCATCGGGCTGTCCAGCCTCTCGGACGTGATGGTGTCGCCGGAGGCCCCCGGGTACGCCGCTTCCAAGGCCGGGCTGAGCGCCTACCTGCTGTCGTTGTCGGCGGCGGTGCGCCCGCACGGGGTGGCGGTGAGCACGATCCGGTTCGGGTTCGTCGATACGAAGATGGCGAAGGGTGCGGTCAAGCCCATGATGATCACGGTGGAGCGGGCTGTGGACGTGGTGCTGGGCTGTGTGCGTACCCGTGCTGTGGTGGTGTCCTTTCCCCGCCGGATGGCGGCGGCGGCCATGGTGTTGCGGCCGCTGCTCCGGGTGCAGGCGCGGCTGAGAAAGAGCTGAGAGTACCCGGAAGTATTGCTCTGCGTAACAGTGCGTTCACGGACCTTGGTTAGGGTGACCGAAATTTCCCCATTGCGGCTTATCTCCTGAGGGCCGCAACCAAGCCGAAACGGCTACGAAGGGACCATCATGCCCACGCCGGAACGCACCGACGTAGACAGGCCCCACCGCTGGCAGACCCTTGTCCATGACGACCTGCCCGCGTCGATCGTCGTGTTTCTCATCGCCATCCCGTTGTCGCTCGGCATCGCCGCGGCCTCGGGTGCCCCGCTGCTCGCGGGGCTCATCGCCGCTGTCGTCGGCGGCATCGTCGCCGGGGCGCTCAGCGGCGCCCCACTGCAGGTCAGCGGGCCCGCCGCCGGGCTGACCGTGATCGTTGCCGGCACCGTCGCGGACTTCGGGTGGGCCGCGACCACCGCGATCGTCGCCATGGCCGGGCTCGTGCAGCTCGCCCTGGGTGCGTTGCGGCTCGGTCGTGCCGCCCTCGCCCTCTCGCCGGCCGTCGTGCACGGCATGCTCGCCGGGATCGGCATCGTCATCGCGCTGAGCCAGGTGCACGTGGTGCTCGGTGGCGCCGCCCAGAGTTCCGCCTGGCACAACCTGCGCGAACTGCCCCGGCAGATCATCGGCAACCACGGGCCCGCCGTCATCGTCGGCGTCCTGACCATCGCGATCCTGCTGCTGTGGCCGCGGTTCGTGAAGACATCGCTGCTGCCCGCCGCGCTGATCGCGGTGACCGCCGCGACGCTGACGGCCTCGCTCGCCGGCTTCGACCTGGCCCGGGTGGACCTGCCCGCGAACCCGCTCGGCGAGCTCACCGTCCCGCGCTGGCCGGACGGCAGTGCCGGGGCGATCGCCATGGCGGTCGTGACCATCGCGCTGGTCGCGAGCGTCGAGTCGCTGCTCTCCGCGGTCGCCGTGGACAAGCTGCATGAGGGCAAGCGCGCGGATCTCAACCGGGAACTGCTCGCCCAGGGCGCCGCCAACACGGTGTCCGGGGCGCTCGGCGGGCTGCCCGTCACCGGGGTGATCGTGCGCAGTTCCACGAACGTCGCAGCTGGGGCGCGTACCCGTGGCTCCGCGATCTTGCATGGGTTCTGGGTTGCGGTTTCTGTGCTCGTCCTCGGGGCGTTGCTGGAGCAGATCCCGCTCGCCGCGCTGGCCGCCGTGCTCGTCGTTGTCGGGTTGCGGCTGATCAGCCTGGCCCAGATCAAGGCGTACGCGCGGCATCGCGAACTGCCGACCTACCTGGTGACCGCGATCGGCGTCGTCTTCACCGACCTGCTCACCGGTGTCGCGCTGGGCATGGCCACCGCCGTCGTGTTCATGATCGGCCGCCTGGCCCGGTGCGAGATCACCCGGACGTCGCCGGCCGAGGGACAGTGGACTGTCGTCATCACCGGCACACTCGCCTTCCTCGGCGCCGGCCGGATCGCCCGCGAGCTCTCCACGGTCCCTCCCGGCGAGCGCGTCGAACTGGAACTGCACCTCGACTATCTCGACCAGGGGGCGTTCGAGGCGATTCAGGACTGGCGGGACGCGTACGAGCGCGGCGGCGGGCACGTGCACGTCCGCGAGGTGAGCGAGAGCTGGTTCCACCAGGCCACGGCCGGGCGGCTCGGCGGCGTCCGGTCCCAGGCCCGCCCGGCGCGTTACCTCGGCTCCTGGTCGCAGTGGGTCTCGATCAACGAACAGCGCGACGACGCCATGCAGGCCGGGATCGACGAGTTCGAGCGCAGCGTCGCGCCGCTGGTCCGTCCGCACCTGGCCGACCTGGCGCGGGACGGGCAGAAGCCGGAGCAGCTCTTCATCACGTGCGCCGACTCCCGGCTCGTGCCCAACATGATCACCACCAGCGGGCCCGGTGACCTGTTCTGCATTCGCAACGTCGGCAACATCGTGCCCGCGTACGGCTCCGGCGACGACTCGGTCGGCGCCGGCATCGAGTACGCGGTGGACGTCCTCGGCGTCACCACGATCACGGTCTGCGGGCACTCCGGCTGCGGGGCCATACGCGCCCTGATGGGTGGAGCGGCCGGCTCGCCGTCGGCCCTGGGCTCCTGGCTGGCGGAAGCGCGCCTGTCCTCTTCGGACGGCATCTCGGAAGAGGACTGCATCACCGCGAACGTCGCGCAGCAGCTCGAGAACCTGCGTGGCTATCCAAGTGTGCGCCGGGCGATGGCCGAGGAGCGGCTCACGCTTACCGGTCTCTACTTCGATTTAGCCGAAGCGCGGATGTACTCGGTAGCAGATGGAGTGCGTACACGTGTGAACGTGTCATAAATCTGCAATCTTTGTGCCAATAGTGCAATCGCCATTGAGGTCCGCCCGCGGAGCGCCCAAGGTGAAGTCGGCGAAGGGTGACTTCATTGACCATTGCGGAGCAGATGGTGCGGGCGGGCGACGTCGTCCTGGTGGGACGAGCGGCGAGCGTCCAGTTCGCGGGGCCCGCCGGCTTCGCCTTCCGCGTGGTCGATGTGGACTCCCGCCCGACCTATGACGGCTGGGTCTGGCTGGACGGTTACCAGCTCGACCGGACGGGCCGTCCCGTGCTGCGCCGCAAAATCTTCGTCCGAGAGGCCGGTTTACGCCGGCCGCGGCCCAGGACAGCATGAGACATGGGTGATTTGAAGGCGGGTGGCGTCGTCCACGTCGGGCGGGCCGCCAGCGTCCAGTTCACGGGCCCCGCCAGTTTCGACTTCCGCATCATCGCCGTCGACTCCCGCCCCACCTACAACGGATGGGTCTGGCTCGACGGTTACCAGCTCGACCGTCGTGGCCAGGCACAGCACCGGCGGCGCATCTTCGTGTGCGCCGCCGGTCTGCGTCCCGCCGTCATTCCCGAGACGGCCTGAGCCCTATTTGTTTGCAGGGACCCACGTGCTCTGGTCGGCGTAGTCGAGCGGCTTGATGCCCTCGGCGACCTTGCGGACCTCGTCGACGGAGAGCGAGTTGTTCCAGCCGCCCACGTCGATCGTGTAGCCACCGTCGATGATCGTGCAGGACGGCAGCTCGGGGTAGCAGTGCACGCCGTCCTTGCCGACGATGTCCGAGTCCTTCGGATCGCCCTTCATCACCAGGATCTTGAGGCTGTCGGGCAGCACCTCGTCGATCCGGGTGGCGGAGTCCTGCACGGGACCGTGGTGCAGCCAGACCTGCGACACGACGGGGCTCGAGGTAGCGCTCACCTGATCGACCGCGACGGTCTGCCAGCCCTCCGGCACGTACGACAGGGTGTACGGCACCTTGAGCTCGCGCTTCGCGGCCGTTGTCAGCCCCGCGGCGACCTTCACGACATCGGCTCGGGAGATGTCCTTCTTGCCGTAGTTGGGCAGGAAGGTGGCCCAGGAGTTGTCGGCATACTGCCAGGCAAGCGCGGCCCGCAGCCACTGCTTGTCCGCCTGGACCGGGGACTTGAAGGTCCAGTCCTGCCCGAGGGCGGGACGGCCGGCCACCTTGGTCGAATACTGATCGCCGATGACCAGCGTCGTGTCGCCGAGCGTGCCGCCGAACAGGGCCGGGTCGTAGACGCCCTTGTTGTAGACGGTGATCTCGCCGTCCCTGATGCCGTCCTGGTCCGCGTTGTCCTGATAGACGGGCAGGACCGCGTAGCCCTCGGTGATCCGCGAGACCGGGCCCACCCGGTAGGCGCCCGTGCGATAGCCGGCCAGCTTCGTGGTGAAGTCGACCTTGCGAACCGGCAGCGCGGACTTCTGCGGCTCGGGGAACGCCGCCGACGAGGCCTGCGGCAGCGGTTGAGCGGCGGCCTGCCCGCCACCGCTGGGTGCATCGAGCGTGGTGACCGCGGTGATGGCGAGCGCTGCGAAAACGGCGGCGCCGCTCAGCACCGTGGCGGCCGTGCGCCTGGTCCGGATGCGCCCGGCCTGCGCGATGATGTCGTCAGTTGTCGTGCGCGATTCCGGCGCCGTGTCACGCACCGATTTCAACACGTCCTGAATGTGATAGGACATGGTCGCTCCTCTCGTCTGCTTGCAGGGTGATGTCATCGGCGGCCAGAACGGTCCGCAGCGTGTTCAGTCCCCGCGCGCACTGGCTCTTGACGGTGCCGGGCCGGCACCCCAGGACCTCGGCGGTCTCCTCGACGCTGAGGCCCTCGAGGAACCTCAGCACCAGCACCGCCCGCTGCCGTTTCGGCACACGTCCCAGAGCCGCCTGCAGCCGCAGCCGCTCATCGGTCTTCCCGGCATGATCAGGCACGGCAACATCGGGCAACGCATCCCCGGCCGACCGCTCCCGCCGCCACGGCCGCCGCTTCTCCCCGATCGCCGCCCGCACCACCATCGTGCGCGAATAGGCCTCCGGCGAGGCAACCTTGCCCCAGCGCAGATAGAGCCGGGCCAGACTGCCAGAAACAGCATCCTCCGCGGTCTGCCAGTCCCCACACGTCACATACGCCAGCGAACGCAGCGACTCCGACCGGTTGCGAACGAACTCGCGGAAGCTCTCGGTCTCCTTGGCATCCACTCGGTCGTATCTCCCTTCGTCGCCGGTAAGAGGAGCCCCGCGCCCCGAAGAGTTGCACGCACCGCACAACTTTCTCAGACACCTTTGCTGTCGCGAGGTGCATCAGGCCGTGCAACCACCGGTCAGGTCGCCGAGCATCCGCAGCTGGGTCCTCGGATGCGGACAGGGCCGCAGTGTTTGCCACTCCCCCTGGAAGCCCGCGACCTCGGGGTACGGGGTGCACCCTCGGCCTCGCGGCCGCCCCCTGACCCAATGCCGTTCAGATAGGGCCTCGGTCGAGGTCAGCGTGGTGAGCTGACGTCGAGCGTGGTGGTCGGTACGGTTTCGGGCCGTGACGTCATCGGTGGTAGAGGCAGAGGACGGGCCGTGGGGCCGGTTGACCGACCACATCGGATTGGGTGTGGTGTCTGCCCGGTTCGACCGTGACCTGCTCGAAGAGGTCCTCAACCGCACCGGCCGGAAAGAGAAACGGTCGCGTCGGCTGCCCGCGCATGTGATGATCCGTTACGTCATCGCGATGGGCTTGTTCGCCGCGGAGTCCTATGACGAGGTGATGCGCCGGCTGGTCGGTAACCTGCGCCGGCTCGGTTCGTGGGACGACGACTGGCAGGTCCCGACCAAGTCCGCGATCACCCAGGCCCGCCAGCGCCTCGGTGCGGAACCGATGAAAGCGCTGTTCGAGCGGGCTGCGGTGCCCGTCGCGGGCCCCGGGACCAAAGGTGCCTGGCTGGCCCGGCGCCGGTTGATGGCGATCGACGCGACTAGCTTCGACGTCGCTGACACCGAGCAGAACGTGGAACGTTTTGGCCGGATGGGCTCGGGCCCGAAAGCGTCGGCGTATCCGAAACTGCATGTCGCCGCGCTGGCCGAATGCGGCAGCCACGCTGTTGTCGGCGCCGTGCTGGGTGGCTGCCGAACCGGGGAACGCACCCTGGCCGCCGACCTGTCCGGCACAGTGGGCCCGGACATGCTGGTGATGGCCGACGCCGGCCTCTACTCCTTCGAACTGTTCAGCACCGTCGCTGCCACCGGCGCCGATCTGGCCTGGCGGATCGGGGCGTCGGTATCGGTCGGTGTGCTGCGCTGGCTGTCCGACGGCTCCTACCACGCATTGATCTACGCCCCCGGCCTCAGCGCGGCCCGCCGGGCACGACTGGTCGAGCAAGCCCGCGCCGGCCAGGACATTCCCGCCGAGGTGGCCCGCCTGGTAAGGGTGGTCGAGTACACGGTCCCGGACCGAAATCCCGACGGTGGCCTGATCGTCGTTGTCACCACCGTCACCGACCCCCACGACATCCCCGCCACCGATCTGGCCGGGGCATATCACCAACGCTGGGAAGAAGAAACCGCGTTCGACGAGATCAAAACCGACCTCCGCGGTCGCGGGGAGATCCTCCACTCGAAGACCCCGGACCTGGTCGAACAACAACTCTGGGGCCTGCTCCTGGCCCACTACGCCATCCGCGCGCTCCTGCTGCAGGCCGCCGATCCGGCCGGCTACGACCCGGACCGGATGTCGTTCGTCAAAGGCCTACGGGTCGTGCGCCGCCAGGTCACCGACCAGGCGGCCATCACCCCCTGAGCACCTTTACGCAGCCCTCGACGAGGCGCTCACCGAAATCCGGTCCCAGCCCAACCCGCCACGACGGCAACGAAGTCGCCCCCGCGTCCTCAAACGCGCCCGCCACAACTCCTACCGCGTCAAACGCCCCACCGACCGCATCGTCCGCCACCCCGAACCAGCGGCACCGCTACTGACCTGCCCAAGCGGCCTTATCTGAACGGCATTGCCCCCTGACCCGTCCACGTGTCACTTCGAACGGGCCCGGCAATCATCGCCTTCCCAGAATCCTCCCACCGCCACTTCACTCCTATCCGAACACTCGCCATTTGCCATTCAAAACCGTGTGATCTCCCTCAACCCGACAATGGCACACCCATCCTTCCGATCATGGGACCCGTTGAGGAGGATCAAGGAATGAGATATGTGCAGGGAGAGATCTTCACGCTAATTGAATTGGCGTGGATGCGTGACCCGACACGGCGCCGGAACTACTCTGCGGCAACCGAGGCTTTCCGGCGTGAGCACCGAGTTCGCAGGGCTTTCGGGAAAGCACTTGGCCATACCGCTCGGCTGCGGCGTGACTCTCCCGAGGCTCAGACACCGGATGGCAAGGTAATGTGGATCGAGGCCGCACGCGCGTTGTTTCGTGACGCGAACACCAGCCGCGCGCAGGCCGACGCCGAATACGAGCGTGAACGCAGGCGTGCTGCCGGCGACCTGTTCGACTGGGGCCGTTTCACCAACCGCTGGCGAGCGAAGTACGCCGCCGCCTGCTAACCCACCAACAATGGACCGCCCCGACCGCCCCGACCGCCCCGACCGCCCCGACCGCCCCGACCGCCCCGACCGCCCCGACCGCCCCGGCGCCCTGGCCGCCCCGGCGCCCTGGCCGCCCCGGCGCCCTGGCCGCCCCGGCGCCCCGACCGCCCCGGCGCCCCGACCGCCCGACCGCCCTGGCCGCCACTGTGACGCGACACGTGTTCACCTCCGATCCTTTCTAGACCTTTCCTCGGGCCGTTCCTGACCACGGCCCCGGAGCTCGCCGCAAGCAGCGGCCGCCACGCACCACGTTGCCGCAATCCTCATGGCGGCTACCGGCGAACTCCTACACGCCGGACACGCCGTCGGAGGCATACACGCGTGGCCCACTGTCGCGATCGGAGGCATCAGCGGCGTGGCCTCTGCCGCGAGAAGGTGGCCCGACAGCCGGGCTATGCCCTGCCTTGACGCGCGCGACGACCTCCCACGTCCGCGCGACACGTCCGCGCGACACGTCCGCGCGACACGTCCGCGCGACACGTCCGCGCGACACGTCCGCGCGACACGTCCGCGCGACACGTCCGCGCGACACGTCCGCGCGACACGTCCGCGCGACCTGCCCCGCCGGGCCCGGCGGGGCCGCCGTGGGGCTTCGGCTGATGAGTCATTCCGGATAAGCGATCGGAGGCTTCCGTGACTTGTAGCGGGTGTCGATCCAGTCGGCGAGGCCCGCGAGTCCGTGGTCTTTCGCCTGGCTGGCGCCGCCCATGCCGTCGTCGGCGTCATCGGCGACGGCGACGGCGAGCATCTGGGAAACGCTGCTAGCCGGTTGACTCGGGCAGGAAGGCGCGATACTCCGACATGCAATGTCCTCGCACTCGCGCTCCCCGTGAGGACCTGGCAGCAATGAAAACCTGGATCGGATCGTCCGGGTGTTCTTTCCGAAAGGCGTCTCCCGATCACCGTGGAACCTGGCTATACCCGTACCAGGATCATGAATCGTTGCCGAAGTGGCCCTGTCCGCGAGGAGCGGCACGGTGAGGTGCCCGCGTAGCCATTAATCGCTAACGATTCAGGGCCCGCACCGAATCGGTGCGGGCCCTGAGGTCGGGGGTGGGCTAGTTGCGGTTGATGGTGAAGGTTGAGGTGGTGTTTTCGATGTCGCGGTAGTTGTTGCTGAGCTGGAGGTTGGTGAAGGTGACCGAGCCGACTGCCGGGCCCTGGCCCGTTTCTGGCAGGGGGTTGGCGTAGAGGGCGAAGCCGGACTTGGCGTCGAACTGGTCGCCGCTCTTCTGGGCGCCGGTGATGGTCACGTTGGTGAAGACTGTGTCCTGGATGATGTTCTGGGGCTGGTTGCCGACGTAGTTCGTCTGGAACATGATGCCCGAGTAGGTGGGGTCGATGATGTCGACGTTGCTGACGCGGATGCCCTGGAAGATCTTCGAGGCGGAGAAGACCCAGATCGCCGGGAACACCTGGGAGCCCCAGAAGTGGCCGCCGGCTCGGACGATGGAGATGTTGTCGAAGACGGTGGGCGGGTTGGCGCCGAAACCGTTCATCGGGTAGCCGAAGTCGAGCGAGCTGATGGTGATGCCCGAGTAGACCAGGGTGTCGGCGATGTAGATGTTGCGGAACGTGTTGGCGTAGCCGCCGTAGACCGCGATGCTTGCCGCGCGCCAGGTCAGGGTGGATGACAGGTTCGAGAAGACGTTGTTGATCTCGTCGCTGCCGCCCGCGTCGATTGCCGAGAAGAGCGCGAAGCTGTCGTCGCCGGTGGCTCGGGCGTCGTTGTTGTCGACGAGGTTGTCGGTGCTGCCGTTGGTCATGTTGACGCCGTCCGCGAACGTGTCGCGGATCCGGGAGTTCTTGATGACCATGTGATCGGTGTTGGCGCCCCAGTAGAGGCAGACCGTGTGCTCGGCCCAGATGTTGTCGATCGTCACGTTGGCGACGTTGGCGAAGTCGAACACCTTGCCCGGGCCGTCCTGGCGGATCGTGTAGTTGCCGAAGAACGCGAAGTTGGCGAACGTCGAGCCGTTCGCGGTGGCCTCGGCGCGGAAGCCGGCGTCGGTCTCCGACTGGGTCTGCGGGGTGAAGAACCGGGTGTACCAGGGGCCGGCGCCGATGATCTGGACCGGCTTGCCGTACACCTGGAACTTGCTGGAGGTCTGGTAGTCACCCGCGGGCAGGTAGACACCGGTCTTGCTGCTGTCCATCCGGGCCGCGTCCAGCGCTGCCTGGACCGACGACTGGTCGAAGCCGGTCGGCACGACGTACGTCGACGGGTTCGGGTTGGCGACCGGCGCGACCTGCTCGGTGTTGATGAAGTCGATCGCGATGTTCCCCGTGTTGCCGCTGTCCTTCTGCAGCTTGATGACACTGCCCGCCGGGAACGAGCCGGTGAGCTTGATGTTGGCCTCGTCGTAGATGTGCCGCGGGCCGGTGCCGGAATTCTGCGGCGCGGTCTCGTTGCCGTACAGCCATGCGTACTTCGAGTTGAGTGGCAGCGTCATGTTGACTGCATTGTTGACGTACACATTGATTGAGCTTGTCGTGTTGTCGGGGATGGAGAACCGCGCGACGATCGTGTTGGTCGCGGCCCGGGTCGTCCACTGCACATAGGCGCCCGTCGAGTTCAGCGTGACGGCCTTGCGCCCGGACGCCTCGCCGGCCAGGTCACCGACCGTGCGGTTCGGCCCGACGACCTGCGCGCCGCCGCCTGTCGTGCCGTCCTCGGCCTCGTACATGTCGTAGGGCATGTTCGCGCCGCGGCCCACGAAGAACGGCTTCTCGCTGGTGTTGTTGGCCTGCTTGACCGCCAGCTCGTTCGCGTCCACGGCGACAACCGTGCGGACGGTGTACTTACCGTTGACCGCCGGCCAGGTGCCGAGCGTGATGGAAGGCGAGGAGGCGCCGGCTGCGAGGGTGCCGGTCCAGGAACCGGTGAGCGTACGCACAACCGTGCCGTTCGCGCCGATGACCGTGACCGTGACACCGTGCGAACCACCGGCCGTCGACGCCGTGCCCTGGTTCTTCAGCGTGACCGCGAACGTGACGGTCTGACCGGCCGACGGGTTCGACGGCGACCAGCTCACCACCGACGCGACCAGGTCCGAGCTGGACACCGGGGACACCACGAGATTCGACGGGCTCGTGTACGCGTTGTTCGCGTCGTTCTGCTCGACGACCGTGTTCGCCTCGTCGACCTTGGCGCTCAGCACGTACGTGCCGGCGTTCTGCGCGCCGACGTTCGCGGTGACCGTGGCGGATGCGCCGGCGGCGAGTGCTCCTACGGTCGCGGTGCCGACTTTGGCCGTACCCAGATAGAAGTTGACGTTGCTCGAGGGGCTCGCAGCCGAGCCCGCGTTGCGCACCGTGGCCGACAGCGTGACCGCGTCGGTCTCGACCGGTGCGGACGGGGACGCCGTCAGGGCGGTGATGGTCAGGTCCGGGTTCGGCGCGGGCACGCCGATGACCTGGAACTCGGCGACCTGTCCGCTCGGCGCGCCACTGTTCGCGGTGAAGCTGAGCCGCACGTCGGCGGCGGTCGCGCTGACCGGGATCGTCACCGTGTTACCGCTCGCCGGGTTGAACGTGTACGTCGCCGAGCTCACCAGCGCCGTGTAGCCGGTCGCGCTCTGCTCGCGGCCGAGGACGGCGAACGTCTGGGTGCGCGTACCCCAATCGGTGCCTGGGTTGAGCTTGACCACGACCGAGCTGGTGGTGGCGTTCGCGCCGAGAGCAACCGTCAAGGTCGCCGGGTATGCGCTGCCTTCCCAGTACGTCGCGGTGTCGTTGTCGTTCGCATTGGCCGCGACGAACGTGAAGATGCTCGACGACGCGGTGACCGGCTTACCGACGGCGAGGTTCGTCCCGTCCGTGATCGTGCCCGTGCGCGTCACCGTGTTGCTCGCCGCGGACACGTTGCCGGCCGCGTCACGTGCTTTCACGTAGTAGGAGACGGTGACGTTCGCGGCCTGCGTGTCGGTGTAGGTGAGCGCGTTGACCGTCGTGGCCAGCGAACCGTTGCGCCAGATCTCGTACCCGGTGACACCGGTGTTGTCCGACGACGCACCCCACGCGAGGCGGATCTGCCCGGTCGCCGGCTGGGTGTACGACAACGTGCCCGGCGTGGTCGGTGCGGTGGTGTCACCACCTTGACCGGTACGCGTGACCGTGTTGCTGTTCGCCGACGAGTTCCCGGCGGCGTCCTTCGCGCGCACGTAGTACTGCACGGTCGCGCTGTCCGGCTGGTTGTCGAGATAGGTCAGCGCGTTGACCGTGGAGAGCAGCGATCCGTTCGCGTAGATCTCGTAGCCGGTGACGCCCACGTTGTCGGTCGACGCGGTCCAGGTCAGGCGGATCTGCCCGCTCGCCGGCTGGGTGTAGGCGAGGTTGCCGGGCGTGGTCGGTGCCTGGGTGTCGCCGGTGGCCGGGCCGTAGACCTCGAGCTCGGAGATCTGACCGGCGGGCCAGCCGGTGTTGCCGGTGACGTTCAGGCGTACGTAACGCGTGGTTGCCGCGCCGAAGTCGATGGTCACGGTGTTGCCGGTCGCCGGGTTGAACGTGTAGCCGGCGCTCGCCTTCAGGTCGGCGAAGTTCGAGCCCGTGGTGCTGCCCTGCACGGCGAGGGTCTCGGTACGGGTCGACCAGGCGGTTGCCGGGGGGAGTCTGAGGATGACCTGGTTGACGCTGACCGACGTGCCGAGGTCGACCTGCAGCCACTGGGGGAAGGCGTTGTTGGCGCTCTCCCAGTAGGTGCTCGCGTTGCCGTCGCCCGCGTTGCCGGAGGTGTAGACGTCGGAGACGCTGCTCGCGGAGAACGTCTTGCCCGCCGCGAGATTGGGGCCGGCCGCGTGGGCTGGGGTGGTGGGGGATATGAGCTGGAGGCCGACGGTGACGAGGGCGGCTGAGGTTGCCGCGGCGACAAATCTCCTGAATTTGGACATGGGGGAGCGCCTTCTTCCATGAGGGCGGTTAAAAAACGGGGAGGGCCGCGATCGGTGGACGCTGCCCTCCCCGGGTCGTGCGAACGAGGCGGACGTGCTGCCCCGCGTCTTGCTACGAGACAGCCCTGCTGTCTCGGGCCCTGCGAACGAGGCGGACCTGCTGCCTCGGTTTTGCGAACGAGGCGGACCTCAGGAGGTGTAGACCTCGAATTCGGAGACCTGGCCGGCGGGCCAGCCGGTGTTGCCGGTGAAGGTCAGGCGGAGGTAGCGCTGGTTGGTGGCCGTGAAGGAGACCGTGGCGGTGTTGCCCGTGGCCGGGTTGAACGTGTAGCCGGCGGAGGCCTTGACGGTTGAGTAGCTCGAGCCGTCGGTGGAGCCGAGCACCGAGAGCGTCTGGGTGCGGGTGGCCCACGCGGTTGCGGGTGGGAGCTTGAGCACGATCCGCGACACCTGGCGGTTCTGGCCGAGGTCGACCGTGAGCGACTGGGGGAAGGCGTTGTTCGGGCTTTCCCAGTAGGTGTTGGCGTTGCCGTCGACTGCGTTGCCCGGTCCGTACACATCGGCTTGGCCTGTGGCAGTTGCCGGCCGGTTGAGAGCGAGGTTGCCGGTGGCAGGAGGGGGCGTAGTAGGCGGAGTTGTAGTGGGAGGCGTTGTGGTGGGAGGCGTTGTGGGGGTGGTGTTCCACACGGGCGTTGGCCAGGGGCCGCAGAAGGGCGGGTCGGCGTACCAGCCGGTGTTGGTGCCGGTGCGGGTGATCTGGAAGCCGGCACCGACGCAGTTGTGGATCGGGTTGGGCTGTGCGATGCCGCTGGCCCGGACGTTGTTGAAGCTGACCTGGCTGTTGGCCTGGACCTGCAGCGCGTACGTTCCGGCGCCCTGGATGTTGACGTTGTCGAGGTGGATGCCGTTGGTCTGGCCCTCGATCCACATCAGGGCGGCGTACGAGCTGTCGATGATGTCCGTGTCGGTGATGTTGATGGTGGGGTTCTGGAACGCCTCGTTGAGCGCGGAGAACCAGATCGCCCCGACGCCGAAGTTCCAGTTGTAGTCGGAGTTGCCGGCCCGGATGAGCGTGTTGCGTGCCAGCGTCCACGTGCCCTGAACGCCGGTCTGCCCGTTGACGCCGGGGTAGCGGTTGGCGACGTGGATGCCGCCGCCGTTGGTGACGGTGTCTGTCACCACGTTGTCGGTCATCACGATGTCGCGGCCGCCGTAGCTGACGATGTTGTTCGCCAGGATCGGCGCGACGACCGTGTTGTGGGTGAAGGAGTTCGCGACGTTCGGCGTGTTCTCCGCCCACATCGCGAGGCCGTCGTCGCCGGTGTTGCGGACGAACGTGTTGGTGACCGTGGAGTTGGTGACGCCGATGTGGAAGTTCACGCCGTCCGCGGTCTGGTCCAGGATGCGGCTGTTGCGGATGGTGAAGCGGTCCATCGGGCCGTCCATCCACGCGCCGACCTTGGTGTGCTGCATCCACACGTTGTCGATGACCGAGTTGCTCATCGCCCCGCCGAACGCGTTGACCTGGTCGTCGTCGTTGCGTTCGCGGATGTCGCCGATGACCGCGAGGTCCTTGACGGTGACGTTCTGGCTCGGGCCGCCGCTGCCGTTGTACTTGCCGTAGATGCCGGCGGCGAGGTTGCGCTGGGTGGGGTGCCGCCCGCCGAGCACGGTGTACCAGGGCCCGGCCCCGGCGAGCGTGACCCGGTCGACGATCACGTGACTGTAGAGCGTGTAGTTGCCCTGCGGGATGTAGACGACGCGGCCTTGCGCCGAGCCGGCGTTCACGGCGGCTTGCAAGCGCGCCGTGGAGTCGGTGGCGCCACTCGGATCCGCGCCGTAGTCGGCCACCACGTCGATCGCGCCCGCGGGTTTGGGAAGAGCCGCCGGCACGTTCTCGAAGTCGGCCAGGTCGATCGTGAAGCTCGGCGCCTGCGCGGTCGACGCGACCTGGATCCGGACCTTCGTCCCGGCCGCGTACGTCGTGCCGAACAGCGTCCGGGCCTCGTCGTAGAAGTGGTGCGGGTTGGTGTCACCCGGGTTGTTGTTGAACGGGTAACCGCCGTAGTACCAGCCGTACTTCGAGGTGACCGGTACCGACTTGACCAGGGTGCCGTTGGCCCGCACGTCGAGCGCCGCGTCGAGGCCCGCGCCGCCGTTGCCGTCCGGGATGCTGTAGCGGAAGGTGACCGCGTTGGCGGGTTTGGTCAGGGTGAACTCGACGTATTCGCCGGTGGCGTCGAGGGTGACGGCCTCGCGGCCGGATGCCTCCGAGGACAGCTGACCGTAGTAGCGGCTCGTTCCGGTCTTGGTGCCGTTGGTCGCGGCGTTCTCCGCTTCCTGTTCGGTGAACGGGACGGTGGCACCGCGGCCGGGGACGTCGAAGGGGGAGAGACCGGCGGCCAGCGCGGGGGCTGCTGACCACGTGACTATCGCTGTTGCCGAGGCCGCCACTGTCGCGGCGGCCGCCAGCACGGCGAGCGTTCTCTTGGCCATGGGGATCCCTTTCTGGTGTTACAAGCGCAGCCAGACGGCGGTGTCCTGGGGGAGAAGCCCGCCGTCGAGGGGACTGCTGAGGAGAAGGACGGATTCGTGCTCCGGCAGCGCTACGGCTTCCGGCGACATGTTCAGGACACAGGCAAAACCTGGGCCCCTGGTGTACGCGAGGGCTCCCGCCCCACGCGCGATCCACTCCAGGTGCGGTGTGTGAAGTCCCTTTTCGAGACGACGCAGGGCGATCGCCGAGCGGTAGAGCTCCAGCATCGAGCTGGGGTCCCCGGTCTGCGCCTGCACCGTGCGGTCCTTCCACTCGGCGGGCTGGGGAAGCCAGGGTTCGCCCGTGGTGAAACCGAACGGCGGCGAGTCACCGCTCCACGGCAGCGGCACCCGGCAGCCGTCGCGGGAGTGGCCGCGGCGGGCGTACATCGGGTCCTGCATCCGGTCGACCGGGATGTTCTCGTTCTCCCAGAGGCCCAACTCCTCGCCCTGGTAGACGTAGGTCGAGCCGGGGAGCGACAGGGAGAGCAGTGCGGCGGCGCGGGCCCGGCGGGTGCCCAGTTCGAGGTCGACCGGGGTGCCGTCGAGGTTGTTCTCGAAGCTGAACGTGGTGGTGACGCGGCCGTAGCGGGTGACGTGGCGGGTCACGTCGTGGTTGGACAGGACCCAGGTGGCCGGCGCTCCGACCGTACGGTGCGCATTGAGGGTGCGATCCACGCACTCGCGCATCAGCTCCGGATCCCAGGCACAGCCGAGGAAGTCGAAGTTGAACGCGGCGTGCAGTTCGTCGGGGCGCAGGTAGTTGGCGAACCGCTCCACCTCGGGCATCCACACCTCGCCGATCAGCGCGCGGTCCGGATATTCGTCGGCGACGCGGCGCCAGGCGCGGTACACGTCGTGCACCTCGTCGAGATCGTGGAACGGGTGCGGCTGCCCGTCGACGACCGGGGCGAGGTCGCGGTCCTTGAACAGCAGCGCTGCCGAGTCGATCCGGATGCCGTCGACACCGCGGTCGAACCAGAACCGCAGGATGTCCTCGAACTCGGCTCGCACGGCGGGGTGGTCCCAGTTCAGGTCCGGCTGCTCCGGCGTGAACAGGTGCAGATACCAGGCGCCGTCGGGCGTACGCGTCCACGTGCTCCCGCCGAACTCGCCGACCCAGTCGGTGGGCATCTCGTCACCGTTCTCGCCGCGCCCCGGGCGGAACCAGAACAGCTCCCGCTCGGGGGCGGCCGGGTCGGCGAGTGCCTTCTTGAACCAGACGTGCTCGCTGGAGATGTGGTTCGGGACGATGTCCACGATCATCCGGATGCCGGCCTCGTGCGCCTCGGCGATCAGCGCCTCCGCGTCGGCGAGCGTGCCGAACGCCGGGTCGATGTCGCGGAAGTCCGCCACGTCGTACCCCGCGTCGGCCATCGGCGACGGGTACCACGGGCTCATCCAGATCGCGTCGACGCCGAGGGCGGCCAGGTGGCCCAGGTGGCCGCGGATCCCGTCGAGGTCCCCGACGCCGTCGCCGTTCCCGTCGGCGTAGCTGCGCGGGTAGACCTGGTAGATGACGGCGTCACGCCACCATTTCGGGTCGGCAATAGCCACAGTGACCTGCTTTCTCATGATGGTTCGTCTCAGCCCTTCAACGAGCCCGAGCCGAGGCCGCCGATGATGCTGCGCTGGAAGATCAGGAAGACCACGATCATCGGGAGGCTGGCGATCGCCAGGCCGGCCATGAACTCCGTCGGTGGCACCTGGCTCGTGTTGGCCAGCCGGGCCAGCGCCACGCTCAGCGTCTGGTTGTCCGGGTCCTGGAGCACGACCAGCGGCCAGAGGAAGTCCTTCCACAGCGCGACGATGATGAAGATCGAGACCACCCCGAGCACCGGGCGGGACAGCGGCAGGACGATCGACCACAACTGGCGCAGCTTGCCGGCGCCGTCGATGGCGGCCGCGTCCAGCAGGTCGTTCGGGATCTGGTCGAAGAACCGCTTGAGCACGTACACGTTGAACGCGTTGGCGGCGGCCGGGAGCCACAGTGCCCACGGTGTGTTCAGCAGGTTGATGTGCACCAGCGGCAGGTCGGCAACCGTGAGGTACGCCGGGACCAGCAGCGCCGTCGGTGGCAGCATCAGGCTCGCGAGCATGCCGCCCAGCACGATCTTGCCGAAGATGGGCTTGAGCTTGCTGAGCGCGTACGCCACCCCCACGTCGACCAGCAGCGAGATGATCCAGCCGCCGAACGCGTAGAACACGGTGTTCGTGAAGTACTTCGCGATCTGCATGTTGTTCCACGCGGTCACGTACGTGCCGGGGTGGAACGACTCCGGGATCAGCGTCGGCGTGCTGCGGGCGAACTCCGCCGGCGACTTCACCGCACCGCTGACCATCCAGTAGAGCGGGAACAGGAACACCAGCGTGAAGACCAGCAGGGTCAGCCCGAGCACGACAAAATACAGCGTGCGGTGCCGCCGAAGATCAACGACCGAGATCAGGGTCCGGCTGGCAGGTCCGCTCGCGGCCGTCCTGCGCCTTCTTTTCGATGCGACGGGTACGCCCGGAGCGCCGTCGACAGGAACTTTTGGTGGTGCAGTCAGAGTCATCGGCTGTTTCCTCAGTCCGCGCTTCGGGTCAGTCGCAGGTAGATCGCCGAGAAGGCGCCGAGCACCACGAAGAGCAGCACACTCATCGCGGCGGCGAGCCCGAAGTCGTTGTTCACGGTGAACGCGTAGCGGTAGACGAGCACCAGCACCGTGACGGTGTCCGGGTTCGAGGTGCCGGTCAGCGCGTACGGCTCGATGAAGACCTGCATGGTCGCGATGATCTGCAGCAGCAGCAGGACCAGCATGATGAACCGCATCTGCGGGAACGTCACGTGCCGCAGCCGCTGCCAGATGCTCGCGCCGTCGAGCTCGGCCGCCTCGTAGAGCTCACCGGGGATGTTCTGCAGCGCGGCCAGGTAGATCAGCGTCGCCCCGCCGAGGTTCGCCCAGGTGGAGATGAGCACCAGCGAGATCATCGCCGTGTCCGACGACTGGGTCCACTGCGACTCGGGCAGACCGACACCACGCAGGATCGAGTTGAACAGGCCGTTGCCCGGGTCGTAGAAGTAGCGCCAGAGCAGCACCGACACGATCGGCGGCAGCATCACCGGCAGGTAGACCAGGACCCGGAAGTAGCCGCTGAAGTGGCGGAACTCGTTGAGCAGCACCGCGATGAAGAACGGCAGGACGTAACCGAACACCAGGGCCAGCGCGGTGAAGAACAGCGTGTTCTTCCATGCCGTGTAGAACAGCGGGTCGGCGAACAGCGCCCGGTAGTTGTCGAGGCCCACCCAGTACGGCGGGACCACGAAGTTGTCCTGCTGGAAGCTGAGGATCACGCCCTTGACGAGGGGATACCACGAGAAGAGCGCGAAACAGGCGAGGCCGGCCGCCATGAACGCGTACGCCAGGAGATTGTCGGACAGCTTGCGGCGCAGGAGACCCGCGCGCGCCTCACGCGCGCGGGTCACCGAGGGAAGTGCACTCACTTGACGCTGGCCAGAATCTGGTTGGCCTGAGTCTCCGCATCCGCGAGGAGTTGGTCGACGTTCGCGTTCTTGTCGGTCAGCACCTTCTGCATCGCCACGTCGAGGGTCGCGTAGATCTGCTGCGCGTTCGGCGGCTCGAGCTTGACCGGAATGGTGGCCATGCTCGCGGTGAACGGTGCGTAGTTGGCCTGCGGGACGTTCGCGTACTTCTTGTCGGACGCGGCCTGGGTCTCGGCGGCCGCGCCGGTGAAGATGGCCGGCTCGGGCAGGCCGACGGGCTGCTTGGTCTCGCTCGACCACTTGTTCTCAGCCTCGTAACGGTCGGCCGAGGTGAACCAGAAGGTCAGCCATTTGAGGCCGGCCTTGATCTTCTCGGGGCTCAGGCCCGCCTTGAACATGTAGCCCTCACCGCCGCCCAGGGTGCCCTTGCCGTCCGGGATCGGGCCCAGGCCGTACGTCTCGTACTTGCCCTTGTACTGGTTGACGATCGTCGGGATGTTGTCGGCGGTCGCCAGGTACATGCCGAGCTTGCCCGAGCCCATCTGGTTGAGCAGGTCGGCCCACTCGAGCAGCTGCTTCTGGCCCATCGAGTTGTCGGTCCAGCGCATGTCCTTGAGCTGCTGCAGGACCTGCTTGCCCTGCGGGCTGTTGAACGCCGCCTTCCAGGTGCCGCCGTCGTTCACGGCCACCTCGCCGCCGAGCGAGTAGATCTCGGTGGTGAAGTGCCAGCCGCCGGTGTTGCTCTTGCTGTAGTCGCCGTAACCGGTGACCCCGTTGCCCAGAGCGGTGATCTTCTGCGCCGCCGTCCGCACGTCGGCCCAGGTCTTCGGCGGGTTGTCCGGGTCCAGGCCGGCCTGCTTGAACAGGTCGCGGTTGTAGAGCAGACCCATCGAGTAGTTCTTGTACGGCAGCCCGTACGTGGCGCCCTTGTCGTCCTGGAACACCCGGAGCACCTCGGGCTTGAGCTGCGAGGTGATCGGGAAGTCCTTGGTGTACTTGCTGATGTCGGAGACCTGGCGCTTGGCGATCAGGTTGGCCGGGTCGGTGAAGTAGGTGTAGAAGACGTCCTCGAGCTGGCCGCCGGCGAGCTTCGCGGGGAAAGTCTGCGGATCCATCTTGCCCTCGCGGGCGTCGATGTCGATGTTCGGGTTGGCCTTCTCGAACTCCGCGACGTTGGCGAGGAAGCGGTCGTGGGTGGCCTTCTCGGTGGCCGGCGGCAGGCCGTTGATCACGAGCGTGACCTTGCCGTCCTTCGACGCGGCCGAGTCGTCGTCCCCGCCGCACGCAGCCGACGACATGGCGACCCCGGCGACGAGCATCAGCCCGAGGGCACTGCGCAACCTGGTTCTGAACATGGCGGATTACGCCCTTCCTTGGGGCTATGTGTGACCTGAGTCTCGTTGCTTTGTTACGTGCGGATGACGATACAAAGTCAAACTCCTGCCCGCAAGAACTCGACGGCAACTAGAAAAAACGCGACTGTCGTGTTAGCGGTCACACAAAAAAGAGCGGGCCCGGTTGGGCCCGCCCTTTTCGCTGATCAGCTGTGGTCTATGTGGTCTTCCGCGGCACCGGCGCCGTGGAGCCCCGCACGACCAGCTCCGGCTCGAACAGCAGCTCGTCGGTGGTCGCCGCCGCGCCCTCGATCTGGTTGACGAGCACATCCACCGCGGCCTGGCCCATTAGCTCGATCGGCTGACGCACGGTGGTCAGCGGCGGGTCGGTGCACGTCATCAGCGCGCTGTCGTCGAAGCCGACTATCGACACGTCACGTGGCACGTCGAGGCCGAGCCGGCGGGCGGCCCGGATCGATCCCAGCGCCAGCACGTCGCTGGCGCAGATCATGCCGGTGATGCCGCGCTCGATCAGCCGGGTCGCGGCGAGCCGGGCGCTCTCCATCGTGAAGTTGGTGCGCTCGACGGGCCAGTCCGCCGTGGGGCCGGTCCACCCCGCGACCTCGGCGACGGCGGCCAGCTTGCGGCGTGAGGGCACGTGGTCCTCCGGGCCGAGGACCAGGCCGATCTGCTCGTGGCCCAGGGAGCGCAGATGTCCGTACGCCTGCTCGACGGCGACCGCGTCGTCCGTCGAGATGTGCGGGAACCCCAGATCGCCGACGCCGCCGTTGACCATGACCACCGGCATCCGGCGGTCGAGCAGCTGCTTGTAGTGCCCGTGCTCGGCATCGGCCAGCGCGTAGGACCCGCCGGCGAAGACCACACCGGACACCTGATGGTCCAGCAGCATCTCGATGTAGTCGCGCTCGGGCACACCACCGACCGTGCGCGCGCACAGCGCCGGGGTGAAGCCGCGCTGCGCGAGCGAGGCGGTCACCACCTCGGCCAGCGCGGGAAAGATCGGGTTCTGCAGCTCGGGCAGGACGAGCCCCACGAGCCGGCCCCGCTCGCCGCGCAGCTTGGTCGGGCGCTCGTAGCCGAGCACGTCGAGCGCGGTCAGCACCGATGCCCGGGTCGCCTCGGAGACGCCGGAGCGGCCGTTGAGCACCCGGCTGACGGTCGCCTCGCTGACGCCTGCCTTCTTGGCCACTTCGGCCAGACGTTTGGTCACGTCGCAATCTTACGTCTTTCCGTTGCAAAAATTGAACCGCATCTTGCGCCGATCTGCTTGCTCTTGCAGATCCTTGAGAAAACCCGCGCCTGGTCGATAAGGGGGGCGACGTTGAGGCCGGGGCGAGCGATGGGCGGATCACAGTGACGAATTCTTCGACGCACCGGCTCGCGGACGTCAGCGGCGACATGGCCACGGCCACCCGCTCGGCGGTACGCGCCGCGGAGACGGCCGTCGCGGTGATCCGCCGGCTGGAGGCCGCCAGTGCCGAGATCGGCAAGGTCGTCGAGCTGATCGCGACCATCGCCAAACAGACCAACCTGCTCGCCCTCAACGCGACCATCGAAGCCGCCCGGGCCGGTGAGGCGGGTCGTGGCTTCGCAGTCGTCGCCAGCGAGGTCAAGGACCTGGCCAACGAGACCGCGACGGCGACCAACGGGATCGGCGACCAGGTCGCGGACATCCGCGAGGGCACCCACGACGCGGTCGCGGCGATCGCGGAGATGCGTGACCTCATCGCGGAGCTCGACCGTTGTCAGCGGGTGGTCAGTGAAATCGTTGCTTCCTAAGATGGGCGCATGTCGTATACGCCCGGTGAGATCTCCGAGAAGACCGGATTCAGCCTCGACACCCTGCGCTACTACGAGCGGATCGGCCTGCTCGAAAACGTCTCCCGCACGGCCGGCGGGCAGCGGATCTTCACCGACAACGACATCGCCTGGCTGAGCATTCTGCGGTGCCTGCGCGACACCGGCATGCCCATTGCCCAGATGCGCCGCTACGCCGAGCTGAGCCGCGACACCACCACCGTCACCGAACGCCGCGAACTGCTCGAGGACCACGACACGCAGATCGGCCACCGGATCGACGAGCTGATCCTGCAGCGCACCCACATCCGCGAGAAGATCCGGTACTACCAGTCGGTCGACGCGACCGTTGGGGAACAATAGGGCAATGGCGTTTTCTGGTTGTCCCTGCGGGTTCGGTCTTCCCTACGAGGAATGCTGCGGTCCCGCTCACGAAGGCAAGGCCCCGGCGACGGCTGAGGCGCTGATGCGGTCGCGTTATGCGGCCTTCGCGCTCGACAACGAGGCCTACGTCCTGAAGTCGTGGCACCCCGAGACCCGCCCCGCCGAGGTGGAACCCGACCCGAACCTGCGCTGGGTCAGCCTCGTCGTGATCGAGTCCAGCGGTGGCGGCATGTTCGACGCCGAGGGGCAGGTCGAGTTCAGGGCGCACTACCGCGATCGGGGCAAGCCCGGTGAGATGCGGGAACGCAGTCGTTTCGTCCGCCATGACGGTCAGTGGGTGTACTGGGGTCCGATCCTTACCAACGGGACCCTCGTCAACATCTGACCTCCTGTGATCTTCTACCGGGGTGACTTCATCCTCCCTGCAGGCGCGTGCGCTCGAACTTGACGCGGCCGATCCCCTGGCACCGTTGCGCGAGCAGTTCCTCGCTCCGGACGACTTCGACGTCGTCTCGTATCTCGACGGGAATTCGCTCGGGCGGCCGTTGCGGGCGACTGCTGCGTTGCTGGACGGCTTTGTGCGTACGCAATGGGGCGGGCAGTTGATCCGGGGCTGGAATTCCCCGGCCGATCCGTGGCTCTCGTGGCCGGAACGGCTCGGCGACCGGCTGGGTTCGGCGGCGCTCGGTGCGGCGCCGGGGCAGGTCGTGGTCGCCGATTCCACGACGGTGCTGCTCTACAAATTGGCGCGCACGGCGGTCGCGGCCCGGCCGGGCCGTCGCGAGATCGTGGTCGACACGGACAATTTCCCGACCGACCGCTACATCGTCGAAGGCATCGCGGCCGAATGCGACCTCGACCTGGTCTGGATCGAAACCGACCCCGCAGCCGGCATCACCCCGGATCAGGTCGCCGCAGCCGTCACCTCGTCGACGGCATTGGTGCTGCTCAGCCATGTCGCCTACCGTTCGGGCTGGCTCGCCGACGCGGCCGCCATCAATGAGATCGCCCATGCCGCCGGTGCGCTGACGCTCTGGGATCTGTCGCATTCGGTGGGGTCGGTGGAGCTCTCGCTGGACGACTGGGGTGTCGATCTCGCGGTCGGCTGCACCTACAAGTATCTGAACGGCGGCCCGGGGGCACCCGCATTCGCCTATGTGGCATCCGCGTTGCACGGCGCTGTCGAAGGGCAGCCGATCCACGGTTGGATGGGGCACCGCGACTCGTTCGAGATGGGCCCCGGATATGAGCCGGCGCCGGGAATCCGGGCGCTGCTGAGCGGCACGCCGCCGATCCTCGCGATGGTTCCGCTCGACGCCAACCTGGACATGCTGTCCACCGCCACCATTCAGGCCGTGCGCCGCAAGTCGCTGCAGCTCACCGATTATGTGCTGCTCCTGGCGGACGAATGGCTGGTGCCGCACGGCGTCACGGTGGTGAGCCCCCGCGATCCGGCACGGCGAGGCGGGCACGTGACTCTGCGGCGCGAGGGATTCGCCGCACTGCTCGAGCCGTTGTGGCAGCGCGGGGTGATTCCGGATTACCGTCAGCCCGACGGATTGCGTATCGGGCCGGCGCCGCTTAGCACCAGTTTCGCCGAGGTCTATCGCGGTCTGGACGCTTTGCGGAGCCTGTTGTGAACCTTCCGGGAACAGTTCTGCCGGGGCTTATCGACGCGCACGCCCACGCTCAGCTGGTGCATCTGCCGACCCTGCGCGCGGGCGGGATCTCGGGCGTCTGGGACCTCGGCGGAAACCCGTCCGCGGTGACGCCGTTCCTGATCGAACGATTCGCGGGGCCGTTCCTGACCGCCCCGGGCGGCTATCCCACCGACCGTTCCTGGGTGCCACCGGACAGTTGCCGCGAAATCCATTCACCCACGGACGCGGCGGACGCGGTCGCCGAGGCCCATGCTTTCGGTGCCACGCTCATCAAGGTGACTGCTCACGCCGGCGGGCCGATGTTGCCTGCGTCGACGCTGTCCGCGCTGGTCGACGCGGCACATTCGCGGGAACTGCCGGTGGTCGTTCACGCCGAAGGTCCGGGAACGGTCGAGGCCGCGCTCGAGGCGGGTGCGGACATGCTCGCGCACACGCCGTGGACGGCATTGCTCGACGCGGGACTGGTGCGTGACTGCGCCGTGCGGATGACCTGGATCAGCACCATCGACATCCACGGCTGGGGAACATCAACCCCGGCTCGCGAGACCGCCATCGCCAACCTGCGGCAATTCGTCTCGTACGCGGGAAAGGTGCGCTACGGCACCGACCTGGGAAACGGCCCGTTGCCGCTCGGGGTCAACGCCCGCGAAATCCGCGCGCTGCAACTCGCGGGCCTTTCCCCCGCCGACATCCTCACCGCGATGACGGGCTTCGACGCCGATTTCATCGCTATGGCTGGGTCCGGCACTGATTTCATCGCGACGGGGGGTCCCGGCGCTGTCGAACCGTGCTGGGTGCCGGGCGGTCTTGACCTTTCACCCGCGGGTTTCGCTGATTCGCTGGCGACCGCGCGGGTGCTGGGGCCGGAAGTTCAGCCGCGGGAGTTCTGACGGTGCTCTGTGGACGCCGCCGGATCGTGACCCGGCGGCGTCGACGTTTGTCAGAGGGTGACGGTCTCGCCGGTGGCGGCGCTGGCGCGGGCGGCGTCGAGGACCTCCATGTTGCGGACGGAGTCCCACGGGTCGACCGGCAGCGGACCCTCGCCGCGGACGGCCTTGCCGAACGCCGGGTAGAACTCGTCCCAGCGGCCGCGGTCGCTGCGCACCGGCGCTCCGGTCGCGCCGCGGTAGAGGCGGCCCCAGGCGTGCTCCGCCTCGACACCCCAGCGCTCGCCGAGGGCGGCGGGGGAGCGGCCGGCCTTCAGCGCTGCCTCCTGGCCGTCGAGCCCGTCGATGATGTACGTGCCGGTAGTGCCGCTGACCCGGAACCGTGGCCCCGGCGCGGCCTGGCGCCAGCTGCCCCAGAGGTGCGATTCGACGCCGCTCTCGTGGTGCAGCGCCACGAAGAAGTCGCTGTCGAGGTCGCCGGGGGAGTCGCTGCGCAGTTCGGCGTACACCCTGGTGGAAGGTCCGAAGAGGAGATGGGCCTGGTCGACGAGGTGGGCGCCGAAGTCGAGCAGGGTTCCGCCGCCGGCCGCCGGGGGCTGGCGATCGGGGGCGAACCGCTCGAAGCGGGACTCGAAGCGCCGGACGTCGCCGAGCGCGCCCTCGCGGATGAGCCGCTGCACGGTCAACAGGTCGGAGTCGTAGCGCCGGTTCTGGTAGACGCTGAGCAGCACCCCGGCGTCGGCGGCGAGCGTGGTGATCTCCCGGGCGCCCTCGGCGTCCAGCGCGAACGGCTTGTCGACCACGACGGCCAGCCCCAGCCCGATGGCCTCCTTCGCCAGGCCGGCGTGGGTGTCAGCGGGTGTCGACACCGTCACGGCATCGACGCCGGCGGCGGCGAGATCGGCCACCGAGTCGTACGCGGGGACCCCCGGGAACAGCTTCGCCAGCTCCTCCCGCCGCTCGGCGGACCGGGTGACAACACCGGCAAACTCAACGTCCTCCGCGGCCGCGATGAGCGGGGCATGGAAAATTCGCCCGCCCGCTCCGAACCCGACCAGTCCGATCCTTGTTGCCGTCATGTTTCGGATCTTACAAACCAGGACCCCTGCGAGCCATGCCGCGAAGCTATGGATCTGATCTTCGCCACAGTCAGCGCATACTCATCGGTCCCATCAGCCCATTGCGCCCCTCGGGTGTCGCTCCGAGGCCCGCCTCAACTCTCAGGCCGCCTCAACTCTCAGGCCCGGCCGTTCTTTCAGGCCCGGCCGTTCTCTCAGGCCCGGCCGGTCTCTCAGGCACGGCCCGGGATCGGGGCGTGGCCGTCGGTCAGCAGGGCGGCCAGGACGGCGGCCGTCATGATGGGGGCGATCAACGGGCCCTGGCCGGCGGTGGCGGAGGTCCGGCGCAGCCGGTCGAGCTGCTCCTCGGTGGTGACGCCCTGCACGACGGTCTCCGTGCCGAGCAGGTTGCCGACCGACAGCACCAGGTCCAGGGCCGCCGGATCGCCGTCGAGGAACGCCCCGTCGATCTTGAGCTGATGGATCGGGAACGCCCGCAGCGAGGCCAGCGACACGTAGCCCGTCCCGAAGTCGTCCAGTGCGATCCGTACGCCGCACGCCGCGAGCCGGTCCAGTTGCAGCCGGGCCCGGGCGTCGTCGATGTGCTCCGACTCGACGATCTCCAGCGCGAGCCGCGACGGTGCGAGCCCGCACTCCGCGAGCGTGTCCAGGACGGTGTCGGCGAAGCGCGGGTCGAACAGCTGGTGGGCGCTGAGGTTCATGCCGATGCGTGTCGTGGCGCCGGTCGGCAGCGGTGCGAGCTGCGCGGCGACCGTGCGCAGGAAGTACGCGGTCATCAGCGCGAGGTCGCCCGTGCGTTCGGCGAGGTTCAGCAACTCGCGGCAGTCCACGTCACCGAACGCCGGGTGCTGCCACTGCACCAGTGCCTCGACGCCGGCCCAGGTGCCGGTGCCCAGGTCGAGGTACGGCTGGTAGAAGACGTGGATCTCGCCGCGCTCTATCGCGTACGGAAGCTGGTCCTCCAGGGTCCGGTGCCGCGCGACCTCGCCGTGCTCGACCGGGTTGAAGATCTCGACCCGGTTCTTGCCCCGGGCCTTGGCGGAGTACATGGCGATGTCAGCGCGGCGGGTCAGCTCGGCAGCGGTGGTCCGGGGTGCGCTCAGGGCGACGCCGATGCTCGCACCGACGCGTACGGTGGCGGCCGTCAGTCGCATGGGCTGAACCAGCCGCGAACAGAGCAACTCGGCGTTCTGCTCGGCCTCGGCCGGATCCTTCAGACCGGTCAGCATCAGGACGAACTCGTCGCCGCCGAGGCGCCCGGCGACACCGTGCGCGCCGCCCGCCTCGGCGATGAGCTCGGCGACCCGGACCAGCAGCTCGTCACCGGCGGGATGGCCGTAGACGTCGTTGACCTGCTTGAAGTCGTCGAGGTCGATGTTGAGAAGGGCGACTTCTCCGGGCGTACTGTTGTCGACCGCGTTGATCAGCTCTCGGAAGAACTTCGCCCGCGTCGGCAGCTGGGTGAGGCTGTCATGGTTGGCCTGGTGGTCGAGCTCGGCGTGCGAGCGCAGGTTGGCCTCGCCGAGCCGGACCTGCGTGCCGAGCGTGCGGAAGGCGTCGTGAACGGGCTCGGGTACGCGGTGCACGCCCCCGATCAGCCGGTAACGCTGACCGGTGAGCAGCTCCTCCACCTGCCAGTGCCGGATCCGTGGCGCCGCATCGGCGAGCGCGGACGCCGGATCCGTCAGGGCGCTCATGGGGAGGACAAGACCGGTGAGATCCCGGATCTCGCCGACCGTACCCGCGACAACCAGGCCGTCGTCGGTCTTGGCAACAAGCACGACGGCGACACCGGGGGCGAACGCCATGATCCCCTGCGAGGTCTCCAGCGCGATGCGGTGCACGGTCGCGATGTCGGTGGCGGCGAGGACCTCGCTGCCGGCCCGCGCGAGCAGGGCGTCGCGGGCGGCGGCCTGTTCCTGGCGGCGCAGCGCGGAGTAGATGGCCCGGGTCAGGGCGGTGACCAGCACGATCTGGGGTAGGAGCTGAGCCGACCGCCCGAGGTCCATGATCGCGCCGACCGGGGTGGGTGCGGCGATGAGCGCGGCCGGCAGCGACAACATGCCGAAGACCGACCGGACCGCCCAGGACCGGAACGAGCCGTACAACGACTGGACCATCAGCAGCACCATGGTCAGACCGATCGTGGCGACCGGGTCCTTGAGCGCCGACCCCGCGACGGCCACCAGCGCCGGCAGCACGATCGGGTCGAGCAGCCAGGTTCGGCCGAGCACGTAGGTGAGCACGAACCCGAGGCCGAGCACGGCCAGCGAGACCCGGGCCAACGTGTCCCAGAGCGGCGATCCGGTGGTCGCCCCGATCTGCCCGGTCTCGGTGAGCAGGCTGACGAGCGACAGTGCCACCGCGCCGAGCCGGACCCGGCCCAGCGTCGTGGTCGGGATGACATCCTGCCAGCGGCGCACGCCAGCCTGATCGGTAGATCGCCACCGAAAGTGAGGCTTCCGTGTCGGAAGGTTGACGGCCGCCTGCACCGCGCCGCCGGCCGAGTCAATATGGCGCCATGGAGCCCGCTCAGCTGGAACGAACCCCGTTCGCGGACCTCGACCGGACGCCGCCCGCCATGCTCGCCATGCTGGTGGCGGCCCTCGAGGCGATGTCGCGTCATCCGGAGATCCGCCGCGTGCGGCACACCGCCTGGGAGGCGCTGCGGCCCGCCCCGGGGCAGCGGTTGCTCGACGCGGGCTGCGGCACCGGCGACGTTGCCCGAGAACTGGCCGCCGCGGTCGCTCCCGGCGGTGCTGTTGTGGCGTTGGACCGGTCGGAGGCCACCTTGGCGGCGGCGCGGGAGCGGCATCAGGGCGGCGAGATCAGCTATGTCGCCGGGGACATCGGCGCCCTCGACCTAGCCGACGAGAGCTTCGACGGCGTCTGGTGCGAGCGGGTGCTGCAACACGTCGACGACCCCGGCCGCGCGATCGCCGAGCTGGCCCGGGTGACCCGCACCGGCGGGCGCGTCTGCCTGGTCGACACCGACTGGACCTCGCTGGCCTTCGACGGCGTCGACAGCGCGCTGGCCAGGGCGGTCATCGAGCACGCGCGGGGCCCGCTCACCCCGGTGCAGGACGACCTGGGCCGTACGCTTCGCCGTCGCCTCCTGGATCACGGGTTGTGCGACGTCACCGCCACCCCGGTGACCTGCTACTTCCCCGACCCGGCCTCGGCCGCCGTGGTGCTGCCCATGATCAATGCGGGCGTGCCCGAGGAGACGTGGAAGGCCCCGGCCGGTCTGCGGGCCGCCTGGCTCGACCAGGTCCGCGCGGCCGGCGAGCGCGGCGACTTCCTCGCGGTACTGACCATCTGGGTGGTCTGCGGCACGGTCTGACCCTGCTCAGAAGAGGATCTGGGCCGCCCCGGGTGCGGCGACAGTGCCGCTGACCTGGCCGGGGATGCCGTCGAGGAGCGGCAGCCAGGCGATCGTGCCCGAGCGCTGGTTGGCCACGTAGAGCCGCTCACCGGCTGGATCGAGCGCCAGGTGCCGGGGCCAGTCCCCGCCGCACGAGGGGGCGGCCACGCGGGTGAGGGTCGTACCGTCGGCTCCGGTGGTGAACACGCCGATGGTGTTCGTGCCCCGGTTGCTGACGTAGACGTGGCTGCCGTCCGGGGACACCGCGATCTCGCCCGGATAGTTGGTCACCCCGGTTTCCGGTGCGGCGGTCACGACCTGGCCGGGCTGCAGGACGCCCTCGGCGTACGCGCAGACGGTCACGGTCGAATTGAGCTCGTTGGCCAGGTAGGCGACCGTGCCGGACGGGTGGAAGGCCAGGTGGCGAGGTCCGCTGCCGGCCGGGAGCTCGAGGCGGGTGACCTCGGTGAGGGAGCCCGCCTGGCGGTCGAGCGCGTAGGTGTAGACCGCGTCCCGGCCCAGGTCGACGGCGAGGATGTAGGCGCCGAGGGGATCGACGACGACCTGGTGCGCGTGCGCGCCGGTGCCGTGGGAGCGCCGGTCCGTCGCTGCCGCGGGCGTGCCGTCGGCGTTGATCGGGTGGGTGACCACGGCACCCTCGCCATAGAGCGAGACGAACAAGAACGACCCATCGGGGTGTACGGCCACATGTGCCGGGCCGTTGCCCGTGGCCACCGTGCCGAGCAGTTCCAGGGCGGGAGTGAGGGCGCTGACCGTCCCGCGTTCCTGCTCGCTGATCGCGTAAAGAATGCTGCCGGCGGCGCTGATGGCCAGCCAGGAAGCCTCGGGTACAACGGCGGTGCTGCTCTCGACGGACGGCCGGCCGGTCGTGGGGTCGAGATGGCCGGCGGCGATGCCGGGGCCGCCCGCCGAGGTGTACGTGCCGAGATGGAAGCCGGCCGGTGACGCCTCGTGGCCGGTGATCGCTTCGGTCCCCGTTACCGCGGTGACTGCCGCGGCGCCGCCGAGCTTGAGGATTCCCCGCCGCGTGGTGCCTTTTCCATCCATGTACGTGAATTTAACGCAGCGCCGCCCCGATCCGCGGACCGGGGCAGCGCTGCAGCTGATCAGGAGACCGGAACCATGGCCCCGAGCAGGCTGTCGATCGAGATGCTGGCGAAGCCGACGCGTACGTCGCTCGCGCCGTAGGGCAGCCAGAAGCGGCCGTCGTGCAGCATGCCGCCGCACGAGTAGACGACGTTCGGGACGTAGCCCTCGCGCTCGATCTCGTCGGGTTCCAGCAGGCCGTGCGGCAGGTCCGCGATCACCCGCTCCGGGTTGTCGAGGTCGAGGAGCATGGCACCGATCGCGTAGCGGCGCATGGGGCCGACCCCGTGGGTGAGCACCAGCCAGCCGTCGCTGGTCTCCACCGGTGAGCCGCAGTTGCCGACCTGGATGAGATCCCAGCCCCGGTGCGGCATGAGCAGGGGCACCGCCGCGTGCCAGCGGTTGGACTCGTCGCGTTCGCTGAGCCCGAGGGTCTCACCGTCCGAGCGGCACAGGGCCAGGTGACGACCGTTGACCGCGCGGGGGAACAGCGCCATGCCCTTGTTGCGGGCGGCGGGGCCCCGCAGGGCGGTGACCTCGAAATGACGCAGGTCGCGGGTCTGCAGCATGCGGCCGGCGATCTGCCTGCCGTCGTACGCGGTGTAGGTGGCGGCGTACGTGATCCGGCCCTCCGCGTCCTCCGTCTGCACGAACCGGGCGTCCTCCATGCCGTTGCTCTCGGCCGGGGCGGCGGGCCAGAGCACGCGCTGGTGCAGCGGGACCGTGGCCGGGAACGCGACCGCGTAATCGGTGGCCACGATCTCGCGCAGGAACGCCAGGGTCTCGCCGGTCGTCGGGCGGGCCAGCAGTTCGCCCGGGAGGTGACCGAGGACGTCCTCGAACTCCTCCTCGCTGTAGCTCTCCGGCAGCGCGGCCAGCACCGTCGCCGAGAGCTCGTTGTCGAGTTCCAGCTCGGCCAGGCCGGCGGCGAGCGCGTCCCGCTGGTGGCGTGCCCCGGTCCGCTCGCCGACCAGGAGCGGGCCGTCACGGTCCTCGAGGCGGAAGCTGTCGTCCGGGCCGAGCACCGCCGAGCAGAAGCCGATGGACGAGATGTGACCCTCGCCGATCTGGCGGAGGCTGATCGCCGCCCGGAGCTCGCCCGGCTGCAGCCCGCTCTGATCCGGGTGCGGCACCATCGACGGGTTGCACAGCGCCGCGGCCTCGATGGCGTACTCATGGCTGAAGTAAGCACCGATCAGCATCCGGGCGTTCGGCGAGAGCTCGGCATCCGGCGGGACCCGGTGGTGCACCAGATCGAAGTGATGGCTGAACGTCGTGAGCAGGTCGTGGTGACGCCCCGCGAACCGGGTGAGCACGTCGTCGAGCAGCCGGGCGATCTCGTCCTCGTCGAGCCGCAACATCCGCTCGATGAGGCTCGACGCGCGGTTCTGCACGAGCTGTGCGTCCTCGCCGGGCACGAAGAGCTTGATCACCACGCGTCGCGCGTCGGGCTGCATCGTCAGCGCGTGGCGCATGGCGAGGCTGGTGGTCTGGGCACGTTCCTGGGGATCCATAGTTGCGGTCACGCAAGGCCGCCTGACGGTCGGGTCGCGCTGCGCCCCGCCCACGCGCGAGCGTGCTGCAACGTGGAGACGAGCGCGAGAGTTGATTCGGCACCTTGATTCAGATTAGGGCCTTCCGGGGTCAATCCGTCATAACATCCACCGGTCAGTGGGTCATACATGACAATTCCGGCGTCGTTGTCACCCAGGAACCAGGCGATGGCCTGAAAGAGCGGGGCGTCCCAGGCGTCGTCCCCGGTCGCTGTCGCCGCGGCGGCACAGGCGTCGGCGGTCGCGGCGGCCTCGATCGGCTGCTGGTCGAAGCGGTGCCGGCCGTCGGGGGTGCTCAGATCCGCCGGTTGCCAGCCGGCCACCGGCACGGTCGACAGGTGACCCTGGTGTTCCTGCACGCGGCACAACCAGCCGAGCATGCGGAGACCTTCCTCCAGGAGGTGCTCGTCGCCCAGCAGGTCGCCCGCGTGGATCAGGACCTCGGCCAGCGCCGGGTTCGCGTACGAGAGCCGCTGTTCCGGCCAGACCCAGCCGGGGTCGCTTCCCGGCAGACCCACGACGGTGGCCGCGTCAGCCAGCAGTTGTGCCGCTTCGCCGCAGGCCGGGTCGCCGCGGAGCACCTCGGCCGCGCCCAGGCCGGCGAAGGCCATCGCGCGTGACCACTGCGAGCGTTGCCGCGCGCCGATCAGGAACGCCTGCCGGGCCTCCCGGCGGATCCACGGGACCGCGCAACGGCCGGCTGCGGTGCCGAGACCCCAGAGCGCCCGGCCCCAGCAGTCGTCCGTGCCGGGCTCGTCCTGCCAGCGCCGGTCGAAGGAGAGCCTGTTGCGCACGGTGCCGTCGGGTGCCATCGCATGCGTGACGAACGCCAGGTAGCGCTCCGCCAGCCCGGTGACCAGGGCGGTCGGCTGCGGTTCCCGGCCGGCGAGCAGCAGGCCGCGGGCCACGTCGTCGACGCAGTAGCCGTGCTCGCGTCGTACGGTCGCGTTGCGGGCGTGTTCCAGCAGCCCCGTGTCATCAGAGAGCCGGGCCACGTGTGACCAGTTCGGTTCGGGCGCGTCGATCAACCGCACGGGCGGCGGGACCAGCCGCAGAGTCACGCTCACGCGGGAACCGAGGTGGCGACGGGCGTGCTCGCGGTCAGCAGGTGCGCCGCGAGGCTCTGATAGCGGGCGGCCACCGCGGGCCAGCGCAGCGTCGGTCCACCGGCCAGGCCGGTCAGATGATTCGCTACGTCCGGGGACTGCAGCACATGCCGGATGCCGGCGGCCATGGCCACCGGGTCCTGATGCGGGACCAGCAGGCCCGGACCGTCGGCGAGCAGCTCCACCGCGTGGGGGAACTCCGTGGCCACCACCGGGACACCGGCACCCACGGCCTCGATCAGCACGCCCGAGGTGACCTGCTCGGTCGAGTCGTAGGGCAGCACCACGACGTCGGCCGAGCGGATGAGCCGGCTCAGCGAGGCCTCGTCCAGGTAGACGTCCTCCCAGTGCACCCGGTCGGCCACGCCGAGCTCGTCCGCGAGCCGCACCAGCGATTCGCGATAGCCGTCGCCGTGGTAGTCCAGCACCTTCGGATGGGTGCGACCGGCGACGGTGTATCGCGGCATCGGGTCCAGGTCACGCAACCCGGCGAGGGCCCGCAGTGCCCATTCGATGCCCTTACCCGGGCCGAGCAGTCCCCAGGTGAGCAGGTGCGGCACGTCGTGGACCTCGCGGGGCGCGCTGGAATGGCTGGCGGCGCCGTGCGGGATCACGGTCACCTTGTGCGGGTCGACCCGGTAACCGGCGGTCAGTCGCTGACGAGCGGTGTCCGTCATGGTCACGACCGCGTCCGCGAGCGCCACGATCCGTTCGAGCACCGAGCGTTGCATCGGTGTCGGGGTGCTCAGAACGGTGTGCAGCACCACGATCGCCGGAACCTTGAGGGCTCTCAGCAACGGCAGCACCTCGTCGCCGTCGAGCCCCGGGTAGATGCCGTACTCGTGCTGCACAACGGCGACGTCGAAGCGGTTCAGCGCATTCGCGGCGGCGGTCCAGCCGCCGGCGGTGTCGGTGGGCCAGGTGTGTACGACCCGCGGTGCCGCCCGGTCGACCTCGAGCCCGCCACCGGCCGCGTCCGCGGAGAGCAACCGCACCACCCCGCTGCCCGGCACGCCCGCGGTGAGGTGGGACGACAGCGCGGCATTGAACGTCGCCAAACCGCATTGTGTCGGGGGATAGGTGCTGAGAAATCCGTAGGTCGCGGGCATGACAGGCCCCTTCTGTTCAGGCGGCTGCCTCCCCGCGGCGCTAACGGGCGCGCGGAACTGTGGACCTGCCCTTTCGGGAGAATTGCCGCAATTGAGTAATGCGACGTTAACAAGAATTGCCTGGTCAGTGAGGGTTATTCAGGACCTGGGTCGAGCCGCGGGCTCACCACCGGGCCATCTGATGCTCATTTGAGCAATTCGCGGTAGATGGCCAGGTAGTCGTCGACCATGCGGTCCGCCCCGAAGCGGCTCCGGGCGCGGGCCCGGCAGGCCCCGCGGTCGATCAGGTCGATCTTGCCGACGGCGGCCACCGCCTGGTCGATGTCCTCGACCAGACGGCCGGTGAGACCTTCGTCGACCACCTCGGCCATGGAGCCTTTCCTGTACGCGACCACGGGCGTCCCGCAGATCATCGACTCGACGACCGACAGCCCGAACGGCTCGGCGAACCGGATCGGGTGCAGCAACGCCGCGCTGCCCCCCAGGATCCGCGCCCGGTCCTGCGGCCCGACGGAGCCCCGGTACACCACGCGGTCCCCGTCGATGTGCGGCTCGACCATCTCCTCGAAGAAGCGCTGGTCCTGCACGATGCCGCAGAGCGTCAGCCGTCGTCCCGCCCGCCGGGCGATCTCGATCGCGGTGTCCGTGCCCTTGTCCGGATGGATCCGCCCGAAGCACACCAGGTCGTCGCCACCGTCCGCGGTGAACGGGAGCTCGTCCAGGTCGACGCCGTGGTAGACGGTCCCCACATAGCTCAGGTCATGACTGCGGTCGGCGTCGGAGATCGACACGAACGACGAGCGGGCCCGTTTGTACGCGGGCAGGATGTTCCGCCCCGAAAAACCGTGGATCGTGGTGAGCATCGGCGCCCGGCAGAGTGCGGAGAACGCGAGCGGCAGCCAGTCCAGATGGTTGTGGACCAGGTCGAAATCGCCGGAGCGCTGCAGGGCGTACGCGACGTGCAGGGCCTCCCAGACCCGGCCGTCCAGATCGGGGTCGTCCTCGTAACCGTGCACCGCGACGCCGTCCAGGGTGGCCTTCGTGACGGAGTCCAGCGTCGCGAAAAGCGTCACGTCCACCCCGCGGGCGGTCAACCCCTCCGCGAGCAGGCTCGTGACGAGCTCCCACGGGCCGTAGTGGATCGGAGGCGTACGCCAAGCGATCGGTCCCAGCAGCGCCACCTTCATGGTCCCCAGTATGGGAGCGATTCGGTGTTTCGTCAGTGCTTCACGTGTTAAAGAGAGACCATGGACAACCCCTGGTGGCACAGTGCCGTCGTTTACCAGATCTACCCCCGGAGCTTCGCCGACGCCGACGGTGACGGCATGGGCGACCTTCGCGGCATCATCAACCACCTGGATCACATCAAGGGCCTGGGCGCCGACGTGATCTGGCTGTCGCCGGTCTACCCCTCGCCGCAGGACGACAACGGCTACGACATCAGCGACTACCAGGACATCGACCCCATCTTCGGTACGCTCGCCGACTTCGACGAGCTGCTGACGGGCGTACACGACCGGGGTATGCGCCTGGTCATGGATCTCGTGGTCAACCACTCGTCCGACGAGCACGCGTGGTTCGCCGAGAGCCGCTCCTCGAAGGACAACCCGAAACGCGACTGGTACTGGTGGCGCCCCGCCCGCGACGGCGTCGAGCCCGGGACCCCCGGCGCCGAGCCGACCAACTGGGGATCGGTCTTCGGTGGCCCGGCCTGGGAATACGACCCCGCGACCGGCGAATACTTCCTGCATATCTTCAGCCGCAAGCAGCCCGACCTCAACTGGGAGAACCCCGAGGTCCGCGACGCGATCTACACGATGATGAACTGGTGGCTCGACCGGGGCGTGGACGGCTTCCGGATGGACGTCATCGACCACATCTCCAAGGACACGACGCTGCCCGACGGCATGGTCCGGGCCGGATCGCTCTACGGCGACGGCGGCCCGCACTACATGAACGGCCCGCGCAACCACGAGTTCCTGCACGAGATGCACGAGCGGGTCTTCGCCGGCCGGGACGCGTTGCTGACCGTCGGCGAGATGCCCGGCGTCACGGTCGACGAGGCCATCCTCTACACCGACCCGGAACGCGGCGAGGTCGACATGGTCTTCAACTTCGACCACGTCTGGGTCGACCGGGGTGCCGACCCGTGGCTGCTCTACCCGTTGCAGCTCACCCGGCTCAAGGCGATCTTCGCGCGCTGGCAGGCCGGCCTCGCCGACAAGGGCTGGAACAGTCTCTACTGGAACAACCACGACCAGCCCCGCGTCGTCTCGCGCTACGGCGACGACTCGCCGCAGTGGCGGAACCGCTCGGCCAAGATGCTGGGCGCGGTCCTGCACCTGCACCGCGGCACACCGTACGTCTACCAGGGCGAAGAACTCGGCATGACCAACACGCCGTTCGCGTCGATCGCCGACTTCCGCGACATCGAGGCGCTCGGCCTCTACACCCAGGCCGTGGAGCACGAGGGCCGGCAGGCTTCGGACGTCCTCACGGTGCTGCGTGCCCGCAGCCGCGACAACGCCCGCACACCGATGCAATGGGACGCCTCACCCAACGGCGGATTCACCACCGGCACCCCATGGCTCGCCGCCAACCCCAACCACGTGGAGATCAACGCCGCCGCCGCGACCAAGGACCCGGACTCCGTCTACCACTTCTACCGCCGCCTCATCGAACTCCGCCACGAGGAACCCGCGGTCATCTACGGCGACTTCACCATGCTGATGCCCGAGGACGAACGCCTGTACGCGTTCACCCGCCGCCACGGCACCACAGAACTCCTGGTCATCGGCAACTTCACCGGCCAACCGGCCCGAGCGGAGATCCCCGACGCCGACGCCTGGTCGGCAGCCGAGCTCCTGCTGACCAACGCCCCGGCACCCACGGGCCTGCTCCTCGAACCGTGGCAGGCGGTGATCTACCGCCGCACCGTCAGCTGATCCGACTCTGCTCTGCCGCGGCTCTGTTTCGTCCCGCCCTGCTCGTTTCGGGGCCCGGACGCACGGCACCGGCCCTGCCTGAAGCGGCGGGACCGGTGCCGGGGTGGCCGGGTGATCAGGCGGTGATCGTGTCCCAGGAGTAGGCGAGGAGGGCGAAGGCCGCTCCGAGCAGGGCGAGCGAGATGCCCCGGGTGCCGATCGGCAGCGCGGCGAGCACGAGCAGGATCACGGCGATGATGTAGAACAGTCCCTGGATGGACATCGGAGAGCCTCTATTCTGTGGGGGTAAGGCGGCGCCCTGATACCCCGAACGGAAGCGCTCCCAAACACCCTCATGTGCATGATCGTCAAAACAGCCGGGTAGACGTAGGCCATGACCAGTCACGCCGCCCGCCGGCCCTACCTCAGCCTCGCGCCGTTCGGTGCCGCCGTCGCCGTGGCCGCACTCGCCGGCGGACTGGGTGTCGCCGGCACAGCATCGGAATACCAGAGCCTCCGGCAGCCTCCATGGGCGCCGCCGTCATGGCTGTTCGGGCCGGTGTGGACGCTGCTCTACGTACTGATCGCCGTGGCGGGCTGGTTGGTGTGGCGGCGGGTGGGCTGGACTCCGGCGCTCACGGCGTACGCTGTCCAGCTGGTTTTGAATGCGATCTGGACCCCGATCTTCTTCGGGTTCGGCCAGTACGGTCTGGCGCTCGCCGACATCATCGTGATGTGGCTGATGATCGGCGTCACGGTCTTTCTGTTCCGCCCGGTCTCCCGGCTCGCCGCGGGCCTGCTGCTGCCCTACTGGGCGTGGGTGACCTTCGCGACAGCCCTCAACGCCTGGATCTGGCACGCCAACTGATCAGGACGTCTTGGCCAGGTAACGCCCCAGATGCGGGTCGAAGCGTGCCGGATCCGCCGCCGCCAGCTCGGCCCGCGACCACCAGCGGACGTCCGCGAACTCACCCCGGTCCACCGTCATCGGCGTCTCCCGGTGCACCGTTGCCGGATACCACAGGCTCACATCGGTATGACCCGCGTCGATGCCCACCGTGCGGGTCACCGTCAGGAAGATCGGTGCCGAAGCCGCGCCGGTCACACCGAGCTCCTCGGCCAGTTCGCGCGCCGCGGTGACCGCCGGGTCCTCACCGGGCTCGACGTGGCCTCCCGGCGGCAGCCACAGCTTCGCGTTGCGGTGGTCCACCAGGAGCAGGTCCCCGGTCCGGGGATCGACTGGCACCACGTAGGACACCAGGTGGCGTGCCGGTACAGCCGGTTTGACCCGCCGGTACACGTCGTCCGTCGAGCTCAGCCAGAACAGGGTGTCCGCCCGATGTTCAGCCTCGAGGTCGTCAAACGGCTGAAGCATGGAGATCATCTCGCGCAGCCCGGTCTGGCGCAGCCTCGATTCGTGCGGGCTCGTTTCGTGCGGGCTCGGCTCGGGTCTCCTGCGGGCTGGGGGCATCTGGGGATGATGTCAGGCGGTGGGGCAGCGCCAGGAGCACGACGGCGCCGGCTGCGGTGTAGACAACGCCCTGAACGGTGATCACCGGAAGGACGCCCCAGCGCTCGGCGAGCGAGCCCGCTGCGATCGTGCCGATCAGCATCGCCGTCGCGTCCACCGCGGTGAACGCGCCCCAGACCCGGCCGCGGTGGCGATCCTCGGTGGCCTGCTGGAACACGGTCATGCCTCCCGCCATGATGAACGCCGCGGGCAGCCCGGCCGCGACGATCAGCACGACAGCGGGCCAGAGCACCCGATCGAGCAGGGGATAGGTGAACAGCACCAGGTCGATCAGGCCGAAGGTCACGGCGCCCCAGCCGAACATCGCCCGCGGCGGGAACCGATGCCCGACCAGCGTCACGATCAGGCCGCCGGCCAGCCCGCCGATCGCCTGCGAAGACATGATCATCCCGTACGCCCGAGCATCGCCCCCGAGCACGTCACGCACGAACGGCGCCGCGAGGGTGCCGATGGCCGCCTCGCCCACGCCGGTGATCAGGCCGAAGATGAGGAAGACGCGTAGTGCCCGGCTCGCGAGGGCGATGTGCAGGCCTTCGGACCACTCGTGGAGGACATGCGGGCGAGCCGTGTTGGTGCGCTCGGGGCGTACCTGTAGCAGGGACAGTAAGCCGGCAGCCAGCAGAAACGTTCCCACGTCGACCGCACCGAGCAGGGGAATGCCGCCCAAAGCGGCCAAGGCCCCGCCGAGCGCCGCGCCGATCAGCCGGGCGATGTCGCTGACCTGGCCGTTCAGGGAGTTGATCCGGACCAGCCGGTCGCTTCCCACCAGAGTGGGCACCAGCGAGGCCTCCGAGGCCGAGAAGAACGGCGCGATGCAGGCGTGTACCGCCATGACCGCATAGATCAGCCACGCCTGGCCGGCACTGCGCACCGCGAACAACGGCAGCAACGCCGCCGCCATGAGCAGATTGGTGCCGATCATGGTCCAGCGCCGGTCCCACCGATCGGCGTAGACCCCGGCAATCGAACCCAGCGCGATCTTGGGCAGCAGCGACACCAGCAGCGCGGCCGCCGAGGCAAGCGTCGACCCGGTCAGAACATAGATCTGGTACGCCACCCCGATCCGCAACGTCCAATCCCCGATCAGCGAAACAAGATTCGCCCCAAGAACCAGCCAGATGTCACCCGATGGGCGGGTGTCGCCTGCTGGACGGCTGTCCGTAGCTGGACGGCTGTCCGCGGCTGCACGGCTGCCGGTGGGTGGAGGGCTGGCGGCTGCTGGGCGGGTGTCGGCGGGCGGAGGGATGTCAGCCACCGGATGCCGTTGGGCGTAGTGGGGCCGTCACCAGCGTGAAGTTCACCGGAACCGCATCGGCAGGCCGCTTCGTGGCGTCACCGAGAGGTCGCCGCCGGGCGCGCTCCGTGAACAGTGCGTTCACGGCTTCCTTGAGCTCGGCCACCTCCTCGATCGTGAGGTACAGCAGGGACTGGTCCGAGCCTGCGAGCTCGGACCATCGTGGATCCTGGTCCTCGCGCCGCAACTGCCAGTCCGCGAGCTGCTCCACGGCCTGCTCAGCCATGTAGCGGTCGAGGAACTCCACCGATTCCCAGGCCTCGGACGAGTCGTCGCCCCGGAACCTGTTCGCGGTGGACGTGATCTGCCAGGGGCGCTCCCGGCCGTCCCCGGCGGGGCTCGGCTCGACGTACCCGTACTTGGCGAGCTGTCGGAGGTGGTGCGAGGCGAGTGCCTGGCTGATCCCGATCTGACGGGCGGCCTCAGCGGCGGTCATCCGGCCTTCGCGGCCCACCACCCCGTAGATCTTGAGGCGTAGCGGATGGGCGAGTGCCCGGAGCGCGAGCGGGTCGGTGACAACTCGCCGCCCCGGATGGGATTCCAAGGACATGCTTGGAATATGTGGCCTCCGAGGCGGCGATGTCAAGCAAGTGCTTGGAATCAGGCTCCTACCTGAACCAAGGAACCTGGGCTGCGCCGGAGCCAGGAGCTTCGTTCGTGCCTGGGCAGGGAGCTTCGTTGGTGCCTGGGCAGGGAGCTTCGTTCGTGCTTGAGCCGGGAGCTCCTGAGTCAGGAACGCAGGCAGACGTCGAAGGGGTGGCCGGCCGGGTCGAGGAGCACCCGCCAGCGGTCCGGCTGGGGCTGCTCGGACGGCGTGGTCGCACCGAGCGCGAGCGCCTGCTCCTCCGCCTTGTCCAGGTCGTCGACGTAGAAGTCGAGGTGGAAGCGTTTCGGGGTGCTCTCCCCGGGCCAGCCCGGACCCGAGTAGCCGGGAACCTTGCCGAATCCGATGCTGGTGGAGCCGTCGCCGATCATTGCGTACTCCTCCTGGGAGTGCTGGACTTCCCAGCCCAGGACCTGCGAGTAGAAGGACGCCAGGGCCGCGGGGTCCTCGGCGTCGAGGTTGATCATGGCCAGAGTGGCGAAGCCGGGCATGTCGAGCCTTTCGTCGGTGGAGTCGGTCTCGATCATGACGGGTATAGCTGACACCTTCTGGCAGGTTTACCTCTGGCTTTTTCATCTGGTTGATCGCTGCCTGCCGGATCGACCCGGCCTGACCGGGACGGTGGCCCGGGACAACGCCCGCTCGGGCATCGCGCGGACGGCCAGTTCGTACTAAGCGGGCGGCACGACCTGCCGATGGGGGGTTGTGATCTCTGCGCTGGCCCCGAAGGGCACGGAAACCGCTGGTGCGGTGGCTTCCGATGGGCTGTCGCGGCGTAGTGCCGCCCGGGCTTGGGTGTTCACCGCTGGATCCGCGGGTGCCCTGACGCTGCTTGCTGTGGGGCCGGAGTTTCTGCGCTTGCCGCTTCTCGCGCTCTGCATAGGCGCGGGGCTGGGAGCCATGACCTACGGCGTGCGGCGTATCGCGCTGCCCGACCAGCGGGGACCATGGGTACATCTGGTGATGGCGGCGTGGCTCTTCTTCGGCGGCATCGTGATCCGGGCGCTCGTGCCCGGCGCCGGTGAATCCCCGCCGACCACCATGGCGCTGATCCCGGACGCTTTCGTGCTGCCCGCCTATCTGCTCGAGGGTTACGCCTTCGGGACGATGCTGCAGCGGCGCCGAGCTGCCGACGACGATCCCGCCAGGGTTGATGCCGTGCTTGTCGGGCTCGCTGCCGGCTTCATGAGCTGGACCTATCTGATGGCGCCCTCGATCGATCAGGATGGGTTGCCGCCGCTGCGGGTCGCCAACGCGTTCTTCCCGATCATCGACGTGGTGCTCGTGGTCCTGGTTGCACAGCTCGCGCTCTCGGGTGCCCGGGCGCCGTCGCTGTGGATGCTCAACCTGGCCGCCGCATCGATGTTCATCGGCGACTTCTTCTTCATGCTGCGCGACGGTGCCGTGGCAGACGTGCCCGGTCACCTGGTCGACGTGCTCTTCACCGCGACCTTTCTGCTGGTCGGCGCGGCCACGCTGCACCCGTCGATGCGCACCCTCACCGAGCCGCAACGGATCATCGTCAAGAAACTGGGGAAGCTCCGCACCGGGATCATCGCCCTGATGGTGGCCGTGCCCGTCGTCATCACCACGGTCGAGCCGATCGGCGGGGTCCTGGACGGCACGGTCCGGGCGGTGCTCTGCGTCCTGCTGATCATGACGGTCTTCTACCGGGTCGTGCGTTCCAACAATTCCCGTGCCCGCGCCGAGAACGTCACCCGGCGCCGAGCCACCCATGACGCGCTCACGGACCTGCCGAACCGGGAACTGCTCACCGACACCATCACCCGATGGGGTGACCGGGCGTCCGCCGAGGGTCAGGAGATCAGCCTGCTGTTCATCGACCTCGACCACTTCAAGATGGTCAACGACCACTGGGGTCACGAGGTCGGGGACGAGCTGCTCTGCGCGGTCGCGGGCCGGCTCAGCTCGCAGGTGCGCGGCGAGGACCTGGTGTGCAGGATCGGCGGCGACGAATTTGTCATCGCGCTGGCCAGCCCGTCGCACTCCGCTCTCGCCGAGTCGCTGGCCGCTCGCGTGCTGGCTGTGTTTGTCAAGCCGTTCGAACTGTCTGTCGGCAATGTCGTGGTCTCGGCCTCCATCGGCGTGGCCAAGTCGCTCGGTGGCGCGCACGCGGTCGAACTGATTCGTGACGCCGACACCGCCATGTACAAGGCGAAGGGCTCCGGGCGGAACGCTTACGCCGTTTTCGATTCCTCCCTGCGCGAGCGGGTCCGCACCCGCATGGACCTGGAACAAGCGTTGCGCGGGGCGCTGGAGCGCGGTGAACTGTTTGCGACCTACCAGCCGATCATCGACCTGACCACGGGGGAGCTCGACGGTTTCGAGACGCTGATGCGATGGGAACACCCCGAGCTCGGCTCGGTCTCCCCGCTGCAGTTCATCCCGATCGCCGAGGAGACCGGCCTGATCGTGGACGCCGGCGCGTGGCTGCTGCGCGAGTCGGCCCACCAGCTCGCCGCGTGGCGGGCCGAACGCGGGCCGGACGCCCGGCCGTTGCACGTCTCGGTCAACGTCTCCGTGCGCCAGCTGCGTGACAGGGCGCTGGTGCAGCTCGTGCAGGACGTGCTGGCCGAGACCGGGCTGCCACCCGAGGCGCTCTGGCTCGAGATCACCGAATCGGGCGTCATGGAGGACCTCGAGACCGCCCTGGACACGCTCAATGCCCTGCGCGACCTGGGCGTCACCATGGCGATCGACGATTTCGGCACCGGTTACTCGTCGCTGAGCTATTTGAATCTGCTGCCGGTGGGGATCGTGAAGCTGGACCGTTCGTTCGTCTCCGAGGTCGGCCTGCACGGGGCGAACGAATCGATCGTGCGGGCGGTGCTGGCGATGACCGGAGCGCTGAACCTGAGGGTCGTGGCGGAGGGCGTTGAGACCGAACTGCAGCGTGACTGGCTCCACGAACAGGGCTGTGACCTGGGGCAGGGATGGCTTTTCGGTAAGCCCCTGATCGCCACGGCCCATGCCGAGCTGATCCGCCGCGACGTGAGGGTCTGACCCGGGCTGACTATTCAAGTGACAGCACCACCTTGCCCCGCCCATGGCCGCTCTCCACGACGGTGTGCGCTGCCACGACCTGCGCGAACGGGTAGACCCGCACGGGCATGACGACCTCGCCCCGAGCGGCGAGCGCGATGACGCCTGCCAGACGGGCCGGGGAGCGGCCGACCCGGACCATCGTGGCGCCGTACTGCTGCGCGGAGGGGTCACCCACGATCGTGCCGACACGCTCCGGTGCGACCCCGAGCTCCACGGACTGCTTGATCGCCTGGCCACCCACGGCGTCGATGGCGACGGTCACCCGTTCGCCGAGAGCACGGACGGCGTCGACCAGGCCGTCGCCGTAGGTCACCGGGATCGCGCCGAGCCCGCGGAGATAGCCGTGGTTCTCCGGGCTCGCCGTGGCGATGACGGTGGCGCCCGCGAGCCTGGCAAGCTGGGTGGCGACCGTGCCGACCGAGCCGGCCCCGGCATGCATGAGCAGGACGTCGCCCGATCCCACGCCCAGCTCGTGCAGGGCACCGGAGGCGGTCTGCGCGGCGGCGACCAGCCCGGCGGCGACGGGAAAGCCGAGCTCGGCGGGCTTGGGGACGACCGTGGCGGCGTCGGCGATCACATAGTCGGCGCAGGCGTCGAGCATCGAGGAACCGAGCACCGCGGTGCCCGCCTCGAGGCCGATGACGCCGGCGCCGACCTGATCGATGATCCCGGCATATTCCTGACCGATCCGCTGCGGGAAGGTGGCCGGGATCCGGGTCATCCGGCCGGTCCGGAACTTCACGTCGAACGGCTGGACCCCGGCGGCGTGGACCCGCACCCGGACCTGGCCGGGGCCGGGCTCGGGATCGGGTAGCTCGGTGATGTGCAGGACGCCGGGCGGGCCGAAGCGGTCGAACGTGGCGGCTCTCATGCCATGACCCTCCTGCCTCCAGTCGAGGGGAGGTCAAGGGCGAGCGCCCAATTTTCCGTGCCTATCTTCGGGGCCGATTCTCTGACCTTGGGCTGAACGGTCACGATCTGGTGCACCGCTTCGACCGGCCTGGCGGGCATCGCTACGGTAAGCGCGTGTCTGAGATCCCGTGGTGGGGCCTTCCCCTCGTCGCCGCAGTGTCTGCCCTGGTGGGCGCCGGTGTGGCTGTACTCGTGTCGGCCCGCAACAACTACGTGCGCAGTCGTGCCAAGCGCACCAAACGGTGGTACGCCGAGCGCCGTGACGCATATGTCGCATTGCTGACCCAGTTCGAGCGGGCGAGTTACCGGCTTCGGGCAGCACTGGACTCCGGGCAGCCGATGCCCGCGCCGTTCACGTACCTCGACGAGGCGGGCCCCGCGGTTATGCAGGTGCGTCTTCTGTCCTCCGGAACGGTGCGCAGCGCCGCTCTCGCCGTGCACCTGCTGCTGGAGAAGCTGTACACCCCGAGCCCCACGCCGCCGCCCGGGGTGGAGCCGGGCAAAGCCGTCCGCGAGATGCTCGGCCAGGTATCGCTCGTGATGCAGGAGCTGGAAGCCGCGATCCGCGTGGAGCTGGAAATCGAGATCACCCCGCCCCCCGCGCTGCCCGAGTCGGCACCTAAGTCCCGCCGGTCAACTTTCAAGAGGGCAGCTGCGGAAAATCAGGAGTCACGCGTCACTGGCTGAGTCGGCCCGGGCGCGGGATGCTGGAGCCCTTCGAAGGGGGAGGGCATCCATGACGGACAATCCAGTTTCTGAAGAGGTCACCGAGTCGGTCGTTCGCAGCGGGGTGGTCGCGGTCCTGCGGGCGCCCACTGCGGACTACTTCGCAGCCGTCGGCGACGTGCTCGTGGAAGCCGGCATCACCGCGCTCGAAGTCACGCTGACCTGCGAAGGTGCCATCGACGCGATCGCGGGTCTGCGTCGGCAGCTACCACCGCATGTGGCCCTCGGCGCCGGTTCGGTGCTCACCCCGGACGATGCGAAGGCCAGTGTCGATGCCGGTGCGGCCTTCCTGGTCTCGCCCGTTCTCGTGCCAGGTCTCGACGGCTTCGGCGTGCCGTTCTATCCGGGCGCGTTCAGCCCCACCGAGATCTACAACGCCAGCCGCGCGGGTGCGCCGCTCGTCAAACTCTTCCCCGCGTCGGCGGTCCGGCCGCGCTATCTCAAGGATCTGCACGCACCGCTGCCCGATCTGCGCATCATGCCCACCGGCGGCATCGAGATCTCCGACATCGCCACCTGGCTCTCCGCCGGCGCCGCCGCGGTGGGCCTGGGTAGCCCGCTCGTCGGTGACGCCGTTCGCGGCGGGAGTCTCGCGGCCCTGGCCAGACGCGCCCGCCACGCCGCCGACGCCGTGGCCTACGCCCGATCATGACGGGGCTGCTCACCTTCGGCGAGACCATGGGCGTGGTCGCAGCCGACACGATCGGCCGCCTCGAGCACGCACGCGGTTTCACCTTCGGCATCGGCGGCGCGGAGAGCAACGTCGCCCTGGGGGTGGCCCGTCTCGGCGGCGACGCCGTCTGGATAGGCCGTATCGGGCCGGATGCGGCGGGTGACCTGATCGAGCACAGGCTCCGCGCAGGCGGGGTGCGCGCAGTGACTATCCGAGACACGTCCTTCACCGGACTGATGGTCAAGCATCGCCGCACGGGTTCGGTGCTGCACGTCGACTATCACCGCGCAGGCAGTGCGGGTTCCCGCCTCGCCCCCGCCGACATCCCGGTGGAGACGGTGCGAGAGGCGAGCATTCTGCACGTCACCGGCATTACGCCGGCGCTGAGCGACACCGCCCGTGCAGCGGTCTTCCAGGCGGTGGAAACGGCCCAGGCAGCGCACGTGCCGGTCTCCATCGACATCAACTATCGCTCGAAGCTGTGGTCGCGGTACGACGCGTCGCCCGTGCTGATGGACCTGATCACCCGCGCCGATGTGGTCTTCGCCGGCCCCGACGAAGCCGCCCTGGTCGTCGACGGCCCGCCGTTGAAGGGTCTGGCTGCGCTGGGTCCGTCCGAAGTGGTCATCAAGGACGGCGCACGCGGCTGCGAAGCGCTCATCGGCGGCGAGCATTACGCACTCCCCGCACTTTCGGTGACGGTTGTGGATCCGGTGGGTGCCGGCGACGCCTTCGTTGCCGGCTATCTCACGGAGCGGCTCGCCGGTGCGGGTGCGGATTCACGGCTGCGCACGGCGATCGCGGCGGGGGCGTTCGCGGTGACGGTGCCGGGGGACTGCGAGGGCATGCCGTCGCGCGAGGATCTCGGGCTCCTGGTCGCGGCTTCGGACAACGTCGCGCGTTGACGAGAAAGGATTGTTGAGACGCCGTTGTGGCGCTCATCGAAGCCTTCGGTCCGTGGGCGGCGGCCGACGCCGGGCGGCCGAGACGCCGGGCGGTCGAGACGTCGGCCGGCGCCGGGCGGTCGAGAGGTCGGGCGGTTGAGACGTCGGGCGAGGTCGGGCGGTTGGGGCGGTGGGCGAAATCGGGCGGTCGAGACGTCGGGCGAGGTCGGGCGGTCGGGGCGGTGGGCGAAATCGGGCGGTCGAGGCTATGGGCTGAGGTCGGGCGGTCGAGGCGATGAACGAGGTCGTGTGGTCGGGGCGGTGGGCGGGGTCGTGTGGTCGGGGTGCCGGGCGGAGTCGGGTAGTTGAGGTGCCGGGGGGGTGTCGTACCCCCGGCCTAGGGTTCGGGGTATGACAGCAGCGATCGATTACTCGTCGCCCGGGGTTTTCACCGATCTCAGCGGGGTGCCGCTGTTAGCGCTCGAAGGGTTGCCCTCCGACCCCGTGGGGCTGTGCGAGTTGGTGCGGCATCTTGTGATCCAGCCCGCGGATGCCCGGGCGGCCGGTGTGCCGGAGGGGCGCTTCGCCGAGAACCAGCTGCATCGTGCCGCCGACATGGTCACCGCGTTGATGGCGGTGGATCCTGCGCCATTGAGCTCTCCACGGGCTCCGGAGCATCGGGTCATCGGGTCATGCCGGCATTTCGCCGTTCTGGCTTGCGCTCTGCTTCGGCATCGGGGGATCGCGGCGCGGACCCGCTGCGGGTTCGGGACGTACTTCCAGGTGGGGAAGGGCCTCGACCACTGGATCATCGACTACCAGCAGCCTGAGCCGGGCCGTCTTGAGCCGGGCCGTCTTGAGCCGGGCCGTCTTGAGCCGGGCCGTCCTGAGTCGGGCCGTCCTGAGCAGGACAGTCTTGAGCCGGGCCGTCCTGAGTCGGGCCATCTTGAGCAGGACAGTCTTGAGCCGGGTCGTTCCGCGCCGGGTCGTTCCGCGTCGGGTCGCTCTGAGCAGGGCGGTTCTGACCGGCGGCGGTGGGTGCGTGTGGATGCGGAGATCATGGGGTCGTCCTTGGTGGAGGATGCCACGGATCTGAAGCCCGGCGAGTTCGTGACGGGTGGGGAGGCTTGGGTGGCCTATCGCTCCGGGGGACTCGATGCTTCTCAGTACGGCGTGCCCGGCACTGAGAACTGGGGGCCTGCTGAGATTCGGGGTAACGCTGTTCGGGATCTGGCCTGTCTGAACAAGCTGGAGACGTTGCCGTGGGATGAGTGGGGGCGGATGCAGGCGTCGTACAGGGGCGAGACCGGGGCCGATTATGACGGGCTGCTGGACGCGGTTGCGGAGGCCTGTGCCGCTGATGATCCTGCGGCTGCTGTGGGCCTGTATGCGACTGCGGACCTTCGGGTGCCGCTGGAGTTGGTCGGTCGGTAGGGCATAGCAGGCCGCGGGGGTCAGCCGTAGTACTCGCCTTCGCGGCCGGCGGGGATGAGCTGGCTGAACAGTCGGTCAGTGGGGGCGGGAGCGGAGGCGGCGGAGCATGCGGGCGTCGGTGAAGCCTACGGAGTGGGCGGCGGATTCGATGGTGGCGCCGTGGCTGATGAGGTGTTCGGCTCGTTCGAGGCGGAGGAGTTGCTGGTAGCGGAGGGGGGTGCTGCCGGTGGCGGATTCGAAGCGGCGGGTGAGGGTTCGTTCGCTGATTCCGGCGGTGCGGGCCAGGTCGGTGAGGGGGAGTTGTTCCTTGAAATCGGTTTCGATGCGGTCTTGGACCCGGTGGACGGCATCGCTGAGGTGGGCTCGGTGGCGGAGCATGGCGCTCTGTTGGCTGTCGTTGCCGTTGCGGCGGGCGTAGACGACCATCTGGCGGGCGACGCGGGCGGCGGCTGCGGGGCCGTGGTGGGTGGCGACCAGGTGGAGGGCCAGGTCGATGCCGCTGGCGATGCCGGCCGAGGTCACGACGCGGCCGTCCGTGACGTAGAGGACGTCGGGGATGACCTCGGCCAGGGGGTAGCGGCGGGCGAGGGTGTGCTGGATGTCGTGGTGGGTGGTGCAGCGGCGGCCGTTGAGGAGCCCGGCCCTGCCCAGGGCGTCGGCGCCGGCGCAGATGCTGGCCACCGTGCCGCCCGCGGTGTGGTGGGCGGTCAGCCGGTCGAGGGTCTGCTGCTGCAGGTGGCCGTTGGTGGTGCCGGGGCGGACGCTCCAGCCGGGGACCACCACCAGGTCGTCCGGGGTCAGGTCCGGCCACTGTTTCGTGGCGAGGAGGGTGACGCCCTGGTGGGTGGTGATCTGCTCGTGCTCCGCGACGTAGGTGGGGCGGTAGTCGTGCCCGTACTCGGCCGCGGTGGAGAAGACCTGGGCGGCCCCGGCGAGGTCCAGCAGGTGCAGGCCGGGCACGAGGACGAAGACCACCTGGCTCACGATCCGGTCAGCTCACTCACGGTTGTCACGGTAGCGAATCGGCCTGCGAGGGCGTACTCGGTGCGGGAAATGATGTCGGCGACCGGGAGGGTGCGGGGGTCGGCGAGGAGTTCGTCGACGGTGAGGTCGGTGGGGGCTGAGCGGTGGGCGATCGGGAAGGTCGTGGTGGCGTCGGTGACGAAGGTGATCGTGTAACCGAAGTCCGCTCCGACCCGGGCGGTGGTTTCCACGCACTGCTCCGTCTGGATGCCGCAGAGGGTGAGCTCGTGGATGCCCGCGGTGGTCAGGAGCTGCTGCAGGTTGGTGGTGGTGAACGAGTTTCGCGAGGTCTTGGTGAGAATTGGCTCGCCGTCGGCGGGGGACAGCTCGGCGAACGGGCGGACGTGGCCCGAACTGGGGTCGAAGACGCCGCCGGTGCCGGGTTCGCTGTGCAGGATCCAGATGACCAGGTCGCCGGCGGCACGGGCGGTGTCGATCAGTGCCTGCACGGGCTTGGCGATGTCGGGGTTGCCGACCGCTTTCCAGGACGGGCGGGCACGGAAGGATTCCTGGACGTCGATGACGATGAGCGCTTTTGTCATACGTCGATTCTGGCGTGCTCACGGCGTACTCATAAAGGCATTGGCAGGTCTCGGAGCGGAACGATCCGGTCAGGGGTTCCGCCGGGGTGGCATGAAATCGGGGCGACGCCGAAGCGCCGCCCCGGGAGATCAGCTTCGAGAATTGAAGATGGAGTACGGCGCCCGGCGCGAGGCGTCCGGCAGACCCTGCTCCTTGCGAGCCTCCGAGAGGGTCATCGTTTCCTGCTCGTCCTCCGACACCACCGGTGTCGTGAACGGCTGGTAGTCGCCGTCACACCAGGTGCCCTTCGCCGGCAGCGCACCCGTCAGCAGGTACGTGTCGATCGCGTCGGTGGCGCAGTCCGAGGTGCCGTACGACGTGTGGCCCCAGTTGGTGTTGGACAGCAGCCGGCTGTTCGGCAGGCGCTTGGAAGCCGACACCGCGTCGTCGTAGTTCGTTGCCGGGTCCCACTTTGCGCCGACGAACAGAACCGGAGCGGCGGTCTTCGCGGTCCACGGGCCGGTATACGCGTCCTCGTCCCGGACGGTCCACGTGTTGCGGGCGCACTGCACGGCGTCCCAGCCCCAGGCGCGGCCGAAATACGGTGCCTGCTTGTCGGCCTTCGCCATCAGGGCCGGCCAGTTGGCGGCGTCCTGCGGGTGCAGCGCGTCGGTGCAGTCCACGCCGGCGAAAGCTTCGAAGCCGTTGCTGTAGTAGAAGTCGCGGGCCGGTTTGCCGCGGGCCTCCTTGATCCGGTCGAGCAGCGCCGCCTTCGCCTCGGCGGCGGCCTCCTGGGTCGGCGGGAACAGCATGTTCCACAGGTCCATCATCAGGTACGTGGCCCAGTCGCCGGCGTCGATGCCGTACATCGAGCCGAGGATGCCGCTGACGAAGTCCGCGTACGTGATGGTCCAGGTGCCCCACTCGTCCTTGAGGACCAGCGGCTTCTTGCGCAGCGTCTGCGCGATGGTCTCGAAGTTCTTGACCGGGTCACCGGCGGCGAAGACACAGAACTCCTCACCGACGGCGTCACAGCGGTGCAGGATCTCCATCAGCGCGCGGTAGGCGCCGTTGCCCGACCGCAGACGCGCGTCCTGCTCCTGCCCGGCGGTGGCCGGTGTGCCGACCCAGTGCTCCGGGTCGAGAACACCGTCGACGGTCAGGGCCCGGAACCGGTCCGGGAACATGTTGGCGTAGAACTGGCCGATCACGGAGCCGTAGCTGAAGCCCAGGAAGCTCAGCTTCTGGTCACCGACCGCCCGGCGCAGCACGTCCATGTCGCGGGCCGCCTCGGCGGACGACATCGATCCGGCGAGCCAATTGCCGGTGGTCGAGCATGCCTTGCCGAACTTCTTGGCAGCGGCGATGAAGCGGTCCTCCTGGGCCTTGCCCCACGGGAAGGCCACGTTCATCTGTGCGAGAACCGCGGTCTGCTCCTTCACCGACGGGAAGCAGTGCAGGTTCTGGCTGGCGTCGATACCGCGCGGGTCGAAGCCGACAATGTCGAAGCGCTCGAGGACCGACTCGCTCAGGAAATACTGCGCGGAATACGCGAAACTGGTGGCGGAACCGCCCGGGCCGCCCGGATTGACGAACAGGGTCCCGATCTTGTGCGCCTGGTCTTTCGCCTTGATTCGCAGGACCGCGATCTCGGTTTTCGCCCCGGTCGGCTGGTCATAGTCGAGCGGGAGGCGAGTGGTGGCGCACTCCGCCGTCTCCCAGCACTCGTACCAGTCGAGTTTCGGCGTCGGGACGCTGTCGACGCGCTTGCGCTCCAAGGCGCTAGTGGTGTCGGCCTGCTGCGCCTTCGCTGCCGTCGACCCCGCGCCGGCCGCCGACGCCGAGGTCGGGACCGCAGCGCTGACCGCGATCAGCACCCCCGCCGCTCCCAAACCGAGGAGACGTTTTCCTAGAGAATGCATAGCCGCCCTTCCAGCGATCCGCGGCCGTTTGCCGCAGAGCATCAAGATATGTATCTCACGGTGGCCGATGCTTTTCTTTGACGCGCCGCTGCGGCATTCATCGGAAATGTTTCTCGCATTTGAAAGGGTCGGCAGGAATGGTCGTCGGCCCCACTGTGGAGGAAAATTCACCCGGTAATAGGATTACGGTATGAAGGTCGCCGGGCTGGTGCTCGCCGCGGGAGCCGGGCGTCGCTACGGCATGCCGAAGGCGCTCGTGCCGTGGGAAGGCACGCTGCTGGTGCGGCGCGCGGAACGCACCCTGCGCACGGCCGGTCTCGACCAGATCCACATCGTGGTCGGGGCGCAGGCCGAACGGGTGCGCGCCGCTGTTCCCGGCGTCGACCTCGTCGACAATCCCGAGTGGGACACCGGCATGGCGTCCTCCTTGCGCGCCGGGCTGGGCGCCCTGGCCGCGGGCGCGGCCGACGCGGCGGTGGTCCTTCTGGTCGACATGCCCGGCATCACCCCCGCAGCCGTACGCCGAATCGTCGCCTTCGCCGCCCCCGACGCCCTCGCCATGGGCGGCTACGAAAACCGCCGCTCCCACCCGGTACTACTCGGCCGCGACCACTGGGCCGGCGTGGCAGCCTCCGCCATCGGAGACAGAGGCGCCCGCGACTATTTGCGCACCCACGCCCACACAGTCCGAGTCGTCCCGATGGACGACATCGCCGACGACACCGACCTCGACATCCCACCCGGCCCACCGGAAGAGCGCGAGCCGGAGAAAAGCTAAAGAGTGAGATCAGCCAGGGTGGCTATGCGGTGGGGTTCGGTGAAGGGGCCGGTGCCGTGGCGGTCGAGGTGGGTGGCTCGGAGGCCGGCGGATCGGGCGGCGCGGACGTCCAGGTCGTGGTTGTCGCCCACGCTCAGCACTTCGTGTGGTTGGAAGCCCCACCGTTCGCAGGCGCGCAGGAACGCCGCCGGGTCGGGTTTGGCGGTGCCGAGGTTGTCGACCGTGAATACCGGGCCGATGAGGTGGGCGATTCCCGTGCGGATGAGTTTCTTGTTCTGTTGGGTGGTTGAGCCGTTTGTCAGGACCGCGCAAGGCACGGGCAGCGCGCGTAGAGCGGGAATGACGTCGTCGTAAGCGCGCCATGCGGCTTCGTAGTGTTTCAGGTAGCCGGCGAAAATGGCGTCCAGCTCGGAGTCGGGGGCGGACGGCGTGGCGAGGAAGTCGCGTAAACGGCGGCGGCGCTGTTCGGCGTAGGTGATGGTGCCGGCTCGCCAGGCTGCGAGGTGGGGTTCCTGCAGGGCGGTCCAGTGGGCTACGGATTCGTCGGTTGCGGGGTGGCCGATGGTGGGGAGCCAGGCTCGCAGGCCCGCGTCGGCTGCTGCCTCGTGGTCGACGAGCGTGCCGTCCAGGTCCAGCAGCAGGCCTCGTACGGTCACGACTGGCATTGTATTGCCATGACGATCAAGGCTGTTCCGCTGGCGACCTGGCCGACCCCGTTGGAGCCCGCGATGCGGCTGGCAGGGGCGATCGGTCTCGAAGAATTGTGGGTGAAGCGGGACGATCTGACCGGGCTCGGTGGTGGTGGGAACAAGGTTCGGAAGCTTCAGTACACCTGCGCGCAGGCGGTCGAGGCCGGTGCGACCGGCGTGGTCACCACGGGGGCGCCGCAGTCGAATCATGCGCGCTTGACCGCTGCGGCCGCCGCGCGACTCGGGTTGAGCTGCACGCTGGTCCTGGCGGGGACGGCGCCGGAGGCCATGCGTGGCAACCTTCTGCTCGATGAGCTGGCCGGTGCGCGGATCGTGTGGGCCGGCACCGATCCGCTTGCCGAGGTCGCGGCCGCGCAGGACGGTTATGTCATTCCGTTCGGTGGCACGAATGCGGTGTCGGCGCAGGGGTACGTCGACTGTGCGAAGGAGCTGCTCACCCAGTTGCCGGATCTGGACACGGTGGTCGTCGCGCTCGGGTCGGGCGGGACGATGGCCGGGCTGGTCGCGCAGCTCGGTCCCGAGCGGGTATTGGGTGTGGACGTCGGCGCCCTGCCCGATCCACGCGCGACAGTGGCGGGCCTGCTGGACGAGATGTTGGCGCCCGCCGAGAGCGGGATGTGGGCGGCAGGCGGGACCGAGACGGGCGCGGTCAGTGAAAGCCTGCGCATCGACAGCGGTCAGGTCGGCGCGGGATACGCGACGGTGACCGAGCCGGTGCGCGCGGCGATGAGGCTGGCTGCGCGCACCGAGGGGATCTTCCTCGACCCGACCTATACCGGCCGCGCGATGGCCGGTCTCTGCGCGGCGAAACCCCGTGGCAAGGTCGTCTTCCTGCACACGGGCGGGCTCCCCGGATTACTGGCCTAGAAGAATCCGCGGACGGCGGCCAGGCCGAGGGCGGTCCGGGGCAGGTAGCCGATCCGCCACAGACCGCCGTGCACAGCGCCCACGTTCTCGTCGGTCCAGGCCTGCGGTGCCGCGGGCCGCGGGTTGCGCAGCTGATGCACCAGCAGGGCCGCCATCAGCCGGTTGCTCGTGGCGGGCGCGAACACTTCGACTCCGAACAGGTGCGCGCCCGCGTACGCCGCGGCCAGCAATCGATTGTTGGTCACCGACCGGGTCGTCGTCGGGGGTGCCACCGCGAAGCTCACCTCGGCACCCGACTGCCGGGCGACCGAGGCACGCCACCGCTGGATCCGTTTGGCCAGCGCGTAGTTGGGCCCCTGCTGCGGCACCAGGCTGTCCGCGATCGCCGGCACCGCGCCGGCATCGGAAGGGTAGTGCGGCTTCAGCAGCCGGCCGCCGGAAACCGCGTGGGTAACCCGGGCGGCCGCTGACCGCGAGCGGTAGTTCGACGTCGCTTGCGCGACAACGTCAGCCGGCACACCGAAGGTGTCGGTCGGCGTGGCGAGAAAGGCCAGCCCGGTGCCGGGCCGCTGCTTCTGCACGTGTACGCCCAAAGCGTCCACAGCCGCAGACACCAACGGATACGCGCCCCCGGGTGCGTACACGTAATTGCCCAGAACCAGATGTCCTTCGACGCCGAGCAACCACCGCGCGGTCTCCGGCAGTCCGCTCAGCAGGTCGATCCCGGCGTCCGCGGGCGACGTGCCGGGCGCGATCAGCCGGCCCGCGCCGTTGCGGGCGGCGAGCGCGACGCGTTCCCACAGCGCGGGCCGGGGCAGGTCGATGCCGACCACCGTGCCGCCCCAGGCCAGCACCGCCGGGAGTGGTCCGAGCTCCGCACCCGCGCCGAGCACGACGAGCCGGTGGTCGCTGAGGTCGAGCCAGTCCGGGTTCGCGGCGACCTCACGCACCATCTCGGCGGCGGAGGCCTCGAGCACGCCGGCGGTCACCCAGGTGTCGAGCTGCCGGCTGAGCGAGTCACCCCGCAGGACCTCTTCACCGTACGGAATGAGCAGCTCGGTCTCCGCCTTCTCCCCGCCGTCGACGGTGAACGTGGCCGGCGGTTCCGCCTCGATCGCGAACACGTCGTCCAGCGGGATGTCCTCGCCGTCGCGCCGCACCCGGAGCCTCCGGTGCACCGAGTCGAGGCCGGCGGTGGCTGTGGCGTACCCGTCATCGGCTGCGACCAGGGCCCGGAAGTGCGGCAGATAGCCCTTGCGCCAATCGCTCTCCGCGGCAGCGGCATCGGCCGCACCGGGGTCGGCGGCCCGCAGCGCGTCGGCGACCACCGCCCGGCCGAATTCCGAGCTGCTGCGCCGACCATCCGCCCCAAGGGGAAACACGACCTCGTTCACGCCGGACAGTATGGCCATCCCTGTCACGGGGTTCCGCGTCCGGTCCGGTTTATAAAAGCCGCATAGGGTATATATCGCTAGTGCCCTCGACCCGGTCCTACGACGACTACTGCCTCCCCGGCAGCGTCTTCTTCGAGCGTCCGGCGCCGAGCCTGCCGGGGGAGGGCTTCCCCGAGCTGCCCCTGCCGCCGGGCGAATGGACCGTACGGGAATCCGCAGACTGGCGGATGGCGATGCCGAACGGTGCCGACCTGCCCGAGCAGGGCTGGAAGCTGCACGTCTCGGCGACACCGGCAACCGCCGCCGGCACGCTTGCGATCGTCGCGGACTACTGCGTGCGGGAACGCCTGCCGTTCAAGCACCTGCCCTCGCCGGCGTCGCTACTGAGACGCAACAGCAAGTACGCGGGCCGCGGCGGCAGCGGCAAGTTCGTCACCATCTACCCACGTGACTTCACCGCGGCAGCCGCCGACCTCTCACAACTGCTGCTCGGTCGCCCCGGGCCGTACATCCTCAGCGACCGGCGAATCGGCGACGGCCCGGTCTACGCACGCTACGGCGGCTTCCGATCCCTGACCGTCGATGGCGTCCCGGCGATCCGCCGCCCGGACGGCGTACTCGTGCCGGATGTGCGCTCGCCCGCTTTCCAGCTGCCCGACTGGGTGACGCTGCCCCCGATCCTCGACCGGCCCCGGGTCAGGACCGAGCTGCCCTACCGGGTGACCGGCGCGCTGCACTTCTCGAACGGCGGTGGCGTCTACCGGGCGGAACGCGACGGCCGGACCGTGGTGCTCAAGGAGGCCCGTCCCCACGCCGGGCTGGACGTGGCCGGCAACGACGCCGTGCACCGGCTGAAACGCGAGCACGAGGTCCTGTGCTCGCTCGCCGGCATCCCCGGCATCCCCGTCGCGTACGAACTCTTCGAAGCCTGGGAGCACACGTTCCTGGCGATGGAGGAGATCGCGGGCATTCCGCTCGGCCGGTGGATCGCGGTGCACAGCGGGCTGTACGGGCCGGACGACACGGCCTACCGCAGACGCGCGACGGCGGTCGCCGGCCAACTCGACGCGCTGGTGGCCGCGGTGCACGAACGGGGCTGGGTGATCGGCGACCTACATCCCCGCAATGTGCTCGTCGGAGCCGACGACACCGTGCGCCTGATCGACTTCGAGTGCGCCGAGCCGATCGGATCCGGCCGGGTCGCGACGCTGGGCGTGCCGGGGTTCCGCGCCCCGCCGGGCACCCGCGGCGCCGACCTGGATCACCACGCCCTGGCCGCGATCCGGCTGACGTTCCTGGTGCCCCTGACACCGTTGCTGGAGCTCGCACCCGAGAAGCTCGGCACCCATCTGCGGTACGCGCGCGACCTGCCCGCCGCCACCGCGAAACGCTTGCGCGACGCGTGGCAGCCGACCCGGGCGGAACCTGAATGGCCCGGACCGGATCCCGTCGCCGCGCTGGTCCGGGCGCTGCACGCGACGGCCACTCCCGAACGCGGGGACAGGCTCTTCCCCGGGGACATCGAGCAGTTCCGAAGTGGTGGGGCCGGGTTCGGGCATGGCGCGGCGGGTGTGCTCCATGCGCTGGCGGCGGCGGGGGAGCCGCTCGTTCCCGCGTACGGGGAATGGTTGCGCTCAGCCGAACCGCCTGCCGCCGCCGGATTCTGGACCGGAACCCACGGGGTCGCCTACGTCCTGGACCGGCTCGGCTACGAGGACCGGGCAGACGTCCTCCTCGATCTGCACACCCTGCCGGAGGGGCCCGACTTCGCCGGCGGCCTCGCCGGGGCCGGGCTCACGCTGCTGGACATCGCCACGCGCCGCCGCACCGGTGAGCTCATCGATCGCGCGGTGACGATCGCGGAACGGATGGCCGCCCAGGACGGCGATCTGCCCGCGGGCCTGCTCACCGGCTGGAGCGGCCCGGCGCTGTTCTGCCTGCGGCTCTTCGAGCGGACCTACGACGACCGCTGGCTGTCCGAGGCCGCCCGGCTGCTCGACCGCGACCTGGCGCGCTGCCCGTTCGAACTGGACAGCGGTCGCCAGTATCTCGATGGCAACCGGCGGCTGCCCTACGTCGGCACCGGGAGCGCCGGCGTTGCGCTCGTCGCGGCCGAGCTCGCGCCCCACCTGCCCGATGCTGCCGCGGTACAGGCACTCCCGGAGCTGCGCCAGGCGTGCATGTCCCGGCTGACCGCCTACCCCGGCCTGATGCAGGGCCGGGCGGGGCTGCTGCTGGCCGCCCCAGGGCAGTCGGTGCAGAGCCTCGAATTGCACGCCGTGCGTTACGCCGACGGCATCGCCTTCCCCGGGACCACGCTGCGTCGGCTGAGCATGGACGTCGACGGCGGCACCGCGGGAATTTTGCTGGCACTCGTGAAGAGCCTGCCGTTCTTCACCCCACCGACTCCCGGCCACCCGGCCGGGCCGAACCGGAAGGAATCAGAACCATGGAAAGCATTCTCGAACTCCAGGAACTGACAGCCGAGGACGAAACCTCCGGTGTCGCCGACGACGGAGCCGACGGCATCGGCGACAGCGGGAGCCGGGCCAGCCTCCTGCTCTGCGGGGATAGCTCGCTGAGCATCGCCACCTGCAACTAGAGGTCGCGGGCGCTCAACCAGGTCTCGACGGCGTCGATGACTTTCTCCGGAGCGCGGCGGGCCCACAGGAAATGATCCGGGTACGCCTGCACGTGCGCCCGGTCGACGTGGTCCGGCAGGCGGTGGGCGAGATGGTCCACCGCCGTTGCCGGGATCATGCGGTCGCCGGCGATGTCCACCAGCAGGGCCGGGATCGCGAGTCCGGCCAGGGCAGCCTCGTAGTCGGTGCTGTCGCCGTGCACGCGGTACCGGCCGTGGCGGGCCTCGTAACCCCAGTCGGTCATGAGGCCGCGGGGCTGGCGGCCCGCGAAGCCGAGCCTGTGGCCCGGCCAGTAGCCGAGGGAGCTGGTGACCGCGCCGACGAAACGCACCCCGGCGGCGCGGCGGGCGCGGGAGAGGGGGCCGCGGTGGGCGTACTTGGAGCTCGTTCCGGTGCCCAGGGCCACGACGGCGTCCGTGCGTACGCTGCCGGCCGCACCCGAGAGCAGAGCGAGCTGGCCGCCGAGGCTGTGACCGGCGAGCACGATCCGGTCGGCGCCCGCGACCGCCGACCCCGCGAACACAGCCGGAAGGTCGTCGTGGAGCAGGTTGGCGTACCCGAAGGATCCTTTTCTCAGATTTGCGACCGGGCTCTGTGGCATGCCGCGCAGCTCGACCCCGACGACGTGCCGGCCGTGGCCGGACCAGGTCGTGAGGAGCCTGCGGTAATAGGCGAGCGGCACGCCGAGGGCGGGCAGGAAGACGATCGATGCCGGGGCGCCGGGAATGCCGTATTCCTCGACGGTGAGCGTCACTGCGCCGGACGAACTGATCGGATGGACCACGGGCTCCATCGGGCCATTCTGCACCGGGCACAAAACCGGGGACCCGCGGCGGCGGGTCCCCGGATCAGCTGTCACGTTATAGCGGACTCAGCCCTGACGGCCGTTCCAACGGGGATTCTTGCGGTTGATGATGACCGTACGCCCACGGCGGCGGGTCACGATCGAACCCGGCTTGGACTTGAGCGAACGGAGCGAGTTACGAACCTTCATGGTGTTTGCCTCCTGCGGGGGTAACGCCGTCGCGGGGGTTCGCATTCCGTGACGACTACCTGCGCGACCCTTCCTTCGTCTGGCCGCCCGGCCGCTGAGCCGTGAAGCCCCGGATCTCGCCGGCGATCAGCTCCGGGCTGTGCAGAATCAGGTCGTGACCGGCGTCCGGCACGACCACGGTCCGCACGTCCGGCAGCAGTGACCGCATCCGCGCGGCGACCGCGCCGGCGTCGAGCATCTGCGACCGTTCCCCGAAGAGTGCCAGCGTCGGCGTCTCGATCCGGCGCAGCTCCTCGTCGGTGAACGTGCCCGGCATCGGCAGCCGGCGGCGGAACCTGAACAACCCGCCGACCAGCGCGTGCACGTCGTCGTACTTCAGCGTGGCGTTGTTCAGCAGCCTGGCCGCGCGGTGCCGGACCGGGCGCGGGGTGAACGAGGCCAGCCCGCTGAGCATGATCCAGGTCATGAAACGCCTGGTGACGCGGCCGAACCCGCCCGGGTCGACGATCGTGATGCTCGCGGCCCGGCCCGGACTGTCCAGCTCGTGCTGGAGGGCGACCCAGGCGCCGTACGACGTCCCGACCAGGTGCACGCGGTCGAGCCCCAGCCCGTCGAGCACGTCGGTCAGCCACCGCGACCAGTCGGCGCCCCCGGTGATCGGCGCGGTCTGCGTCGACTGCCCCGGCTCGCCCACCGGGTCGACGGCGTAGACCGGTCGGTCCCGGCCCAGCTCCGCGACGTACGGATACCACATCACGCACCCGCCGCCGGAACCCGGCAGCAGGAAGAACGGCACCCCGTCCCCGCCTCCGGACCGGATCACGAAGGTGTCGCCGAAGCTCGTCGGAACATGCTTCTCGGTGCGCTCGACCGGCCAATACCGCTCGATCAACCGCCGCACGGTAGCGAGATAACGCTCGCGGGCATCGTCACTGGTGAAGGCGCTGAGGATGGCTGCCATGTTTTCATGGTACATCTGCACCATGAAAACATGGCAACCCGTCAGGCGGCGACGTCGACCAGGCCGCCGCTGCTCATCACGTTGCGGAGCTGGCCCAGGTCGACGCCGTTCTTCTGGAGCATCTCGACCAGCTTGGTCGCGCTCGTCGCCGAACTGCTCAGTTTTTCCTTGTCCATGCCCAGCAGGTCGCTGAGCTTGCCGAGGGTCTCCGGGTCCCGGATGCCGGTGTTCTGGCCCTTCGGCGCACCTCCCGGTCCGGCTGTTCCGTCGGTGCTGGTCGGGCTCTCGCCGGCCGGAGGCGGGGGCAGGCCCTTGGTGGTGGCGATCTTCTCGGCCGACTGGATGGAGCCGGCGCCGGTCGTGTCCTTGGGCATGCCCGCCCTGATGGCGGCGAGCAGGTCGTCGTGGCTGACGCCCCGGGCGGTGGCGACCTCGTTGAGGCTCTTGCCGTCCTGGAGCTGGGTCTTGAGTTCGCTGCTGCTCAGTCCCAGCTTGTCGGCGACCGCCGCCATCGGGTCCGGCCGGGTGCCCGACCCCGGCGGCGGTAACCGGTAGGTGCTGGACGCCGAGCTCAGCGCGTTGATCGAAGTCATTGCTGGTCTTCCCTCCTCGGCAGGACCGGCTGTCGGCCCCTACGGCCCGTTGCATCGGCCTTGAGGTTGCCTTTATGTGGTTTTGCCGGAGCTTTCCTGGGAACCCACAGGATTTTCGCAGACACTGTCGCCCCGGGGTTGACAGTCACCCCCGGGGTGACAGATGCTTGGTCCATGAGCAGTCAACCCGGGGGTGACAGCGACTGGGACGTCGTCCTGGCGCATCGGCCACCCGACACCCGTGACCCGGTCCGCGAGCGTTTCGCGTCGGCCGGAGTGACCCCGGAGCAGGTCCGATCCGCCTTGATCGACGGCGGGGACGAGTTGTTCCGGGCCGTCACCGAGAAGAAGGACGACGACTGGGCCGAGCCGTTCGGCGGCCCGCTCGCAGTCGCCCTGATCGCCGCCGAGGTCGGCGCGCTCGCCGCGCACCTGACCTCCAGGGCCTCCGCCGTGCGGGCGGTCGCCGTCGAGGCGCTGCTCGACGAGTTCAGCGCCGTCGCCGTCGCGAGCCGCCTCGGCGTCTCCCGGCAGAAGGTCTACGACATCGCCCGGCCGGGCGCCACCGGCTCCTTCATCGACCGGACCCCTTGGAGCATCTGATGGAAGAGACCGTCACCCTCCCCGACGCCACCACCCACTACCTCGTCCACCCGCTCGACCTGCCCGAGGCCCGCGACCGGTTCCGCAACAGCTGGCTGGTCGGCGCGTGCACCAGTCTCCCGGTCGCCACGCTCGTCGCGGCGATCGTCGGCTACCTCAGCCTCAACTGGTTCGGACCGGTGGTGGTCTTCCTCGCGCTGAGCATATTCGGCGCGCTCGCCGCCCGCTGGTTCTCCGACCGCGCCTGGGACTACATCCCCCGCAAGCGTCAGGACCGCGACCGGCCGCTGCCCCGGCTCTGGGAGCTCGGCTCGGCCGCGGTGCTCGCTCTGGTGCTCGGCGCGGCCCTGCTGCTGATCGTCTTCCGGCTCGACAACGCGGACGTGTCCGTCCCGGTGCGGGCCTACACCTTCGGGATGTGCGCGGTCACCGCGTTGCTCGTGCTGGGTGACGCGATCTTCGGCCTGATCCGCCCAGCCGGTCGCCGACGTGCGCTGGCCGGGTTGCCGGGGGTCGCGGTGGTCGTGTTCGCCACAGTCCTTGCGTACGCTCAATGGTTCGACAACGCCGTCTCCAAGCAGGACATCCTCTGGGGCGCCATCACGATGGCCGCCGCCGCAGTTCTCGTCGGCGCCGCCCGCTTTTGGGACCGCCGCACCACCGCGGCATCGATTGCCGCAGCCGAGTAGCGCTCAGTAGGGCCCGGAGCCGATCATGTCCACTGCGTTCTTGGCGGTGAGCAGGTCGGCTCCGGTCTGTTCGCGGTACAGCTTGATCGCCTCGATCCGGCGCCCCTGGCGGACCAGCGACTCGACCGCCGGGAAGCTCGGACCGGGGATGACCACCCCGAGATGCGTGACCACGGCGTCGAGTTTGCGCTCGAGCGCTGCCAGTTGCGCCGTCAGTTGCAGCCGCTCACGGCGACCGCGGCCGGACGATGAGAGCAGCAGCGCGAACACGCCGAGGACGTTCGCCACGAGAGCGGCAACGATGACGTAATCCATCCGCCGATGGTGTCAGGCGGCTGCCACGTACTTGGCGGCGATCGTCTCCGGGTCGCCCAGGTCGGATTCCACCACGGGCAGCGAGGCGAGCACGGTGGCGCCGAGCTCGCCGAGCAGTTGGGCGAGCAGCGCGGCGGCGGCCGACGCTTGCGGGGCCACTCCGGCAACCGTCACCGGCACGGCTTTCTTGCCGGCCAGGGCGTTCGCCGGCAGCTGGTCGAGCAGCACCTTCAGGATCCCGGTGTAGCTGCCCTTGTAGGTGGGCGTGGCGACGACCAGGACGTCGGCGTCCTGCACAGCGGCGACCGCGGCGGCTGTGGCCTCGTCTCCGGGGGTGAGCAGGCCGGCACCCAGCGCGCCGACCTCGATCACCTCGGAGGTCCCGCCCAGCGCGGTGCCCACGGCGGCGGCCAGTGTGGACGTGCGGGACCCGGCGCGGGGATTGCCCGACACGACGACGATTCCACTCATGCGACAGCTCCTTCTATGCGGTTCGTTTGAGATGCGCGTAGCTGCCGTCGTGATAGACCAGCGGCGTCACCGTGGCGTCCGAGTGGTGCTCGCCGAAGGAGGGCGCGGCCAGCACGATGGTGTGGTCGCCGGCCTCGACCCGCTGGCTGACCCGGCAGATCAGGGTCGCGAGCACCCCTTCGAGCAGGGGTACGCCGTCCGGCCCGGGGTGCCAGGCGCCGTGCGCGGCGAAGCGGTCGATGCCCCGGGTGGAGAACGTGCGGGCCACGTGCTCCTGCTCCTGGGTCAGCACGTGCACCGCGATGGTGTCGGCGGATTGCACGGCCGACCACGCGGATGCCGTGTGCGCCAGGGCGAACGACACCAGCGGCGGGTCGAGCGACACCGAGGTGAACGAGGTCGCGGTGAAGCCAGCGGGTGGCGATCCCGGCGCGGTGATCACCACGACGGCGGCGGCGTGCCGGCGCAACAGCGACCGGAATAGATCTGCGTCCACGAGGGTGGTGTCGGTGTCGGTCATCGGTCCCCCTGCCAGGAGAGTCCACCGACGAATTCCACCAAATGAGAATTTGATGACGTGGGGCCATCGGTGAAGGTGGGCATGAGACCTACCGTCCCTCTTGCGAACCGGAAGGTCAACGGTGATCTCATATCCTAGTAAACCTATGGGCTTTTATTGACATGGGGGACGCCGGGTAGGAGAGTGGCCGCTATGTCCACGGTGTGACCCTCGTTGGATTTGTTTGACCGGCAGGGGCAGGAAGAGAAGGGTGGAGGCCATGCAGTTGCGCGACGAACGACTCACGTCCCGCCTCGCCATCGACCTTCTTCGGTGCGCGAGCGCCCGGTGTTGCGCCGCATAGTTTCAGCGCCACGTCTTCCGCTTTGAGAGTTGGGCGCCCGTAGTGCGCCTATAATCCTATCCCGCACATGGGAGAAGTGTATCTAGCCGCCGCCGAGATCCGGCCGCGGTGACTCGCCCCCCGGAGGCAAACATGTCCGTCCTCGCCGTCGCCGACCTGAGTCAGCATCGCGCCCGCCCACGACTGCGCTCGATCCCCGGAGACCTGGCCTCGTCGGTGACCGTCACCATCACCCTCGGCTCGCCCGGCTCCGAGGAGAGCGAGCGGGTCCTCGCCGCGCTGCGCGACCTCGTGGCCGCCGCCGGACCGGGCGCGGAGTTCACCCCGGCCGCCGAGCCCGCGCCGCCGGGCCTGCGCCTCGATCCGCGGTCACGCACGGCGTCCCTCGACGGGGTGACCCTCGACCTGAGCCGGCTCGAATACGACCTGCTGCTCTTCCTGTCCCGGCACCCGCGCCAGGTCTTCACCCGCAACCAGTTGCTCGGGCATGTCTGGGGTCACACCCACACCACCGTTCGCACCGTGGACGTGCACGTCAGCAGGCTGCGCACGAAGCTGGGCGACCCGGAGATCGTCACGACGGTCTATGGCGTGGGTTACCGCCTGGCCGACGAGGCGCCCATCACGGTGGTCGACTGAGCTCCAGATCTTGCCTTTGTGGCAAAGCCGCTTGCGTGAGGCGCTCGGGGCCGGGATAAAGGGCAGGTGAGGACGGGCGTACCTCGGTACGCTCCCTCCGGCACCCGGCTTCCCTCAGGAGATTTTGTGACCAGTCAAGCCCCGGCGGCCCCGGATAAACTGGACGCCGCCGTATTGAAGATCGCGGGCGTCGTCGTACTCGGCGCCATCATGTCGATCCTCGACGTGACCGTGGTCAGCGTCGCCCTGCCGACCTTCCAGACCGAGTTCGACGCGTCATACGCGCGGGTCGCGTGGACGATGACCGGCTATACGCTGGCCCTCGCCACGGTCATCCCCCTCACCGGCTGGGCCGCGGACCGCTTCGGCACGAAGCGGCTCTACATGGCAGCCCTGCTGCTCTTCACCCTCGGCTCCGTGCTCTGCGCGACGGCCGACTCGATCGGCCAGCTCATCACCTACCGGGTCCTGCAGGGCCTCGGCGGCGGCATGCTGATGCCGCTCGGCATGACGATCATGACCCGCGCGGCCGGCCCGCAGCGCATCGGCCGGCTGATGGCGGTCCTCGGCATCCCGATGCTGCTCGGCCCGATCGGTGGTCCCATCCTCGGCGGCTGGCTGATCGACATCGCCAGCTGGCACTGGATCTTCCTGATCAACCTGCCGATCGGCGTGGTCGCCCTGATCTACGCCCAGTGGGCCCTGGCCAAGGACAGCCCCGAGCCGTCCGAGTCCTTCGACTTCGTCGGCATGCTCATGCTCTCCCCGGGCCTGGCGCTCTTCCTGTACGGCGTCTCGTCGGTCCCCGAAGCGGGAACCTTCGGCGCGACCAAGGTCTGGCTGCCCATGTTGACCGGTGCGCTGCTCGTCGTCAGCTTCGTCCTCTACTCGTTCAAGCCGAAACACCCGCTGCTCGACCTGCGCCTGCTGCGCGACCGCAACCTTTCGGTCGCCACCATCACCCTGGCGGTCTTCACGGTCGCCTTCATGGGTGCGGGTCTGCTGTTCCCCAGCTACTTCCTACAGGTACGGGGTGAGACGACCCTGCACGCGGGTCTGCTCATGGCCCCGCAGGGCATCGGCGCGATGATCACGATGCCGATCGCGGGCACGCTCGCCGACCGGATCCCGGTGGGCCGGACCGTCCCGTTCGCCGTCCTGCTGATCGCCGCGGGCTTCTTCACCTTCACCCAGGTCGGCACGGACACGTCGTACCTGTTGCTCTGCGGTTCGCTGTTCGTCATGGGCCTGGGCATGGGCGGCACGATGATGCCCATCATGACCTCGGCCCTGAAGACCCTCACGAACAACGAGGTCGCCCGCGGCTCCACACTGCTCAACATCCTGCAGCAGATCGCCGGCTCGGTCGGCTCGGCCCTGATGTCGGTGATCCTGACCAACGAGCTGAACGACTCCCCGGCCATCCCCGGCGCGGCCGACCCGGCAACGGGCACCCCGCTCACCGAGGCCGGCGTCGCGATCGCCTCCCAGCAGAACCCGGCAATCGCCCAGCAGTTCCCGGCCGACCTCATCCAACGAGGCCTGGCCTTCGTCGCCAACTCGTTCGGCACGACCTTCTGGGTGGCCTTCTTCATCATCCTGGCCACCCTGATCCCCGCGGGCTTCCTCCCCCGCCGCCGCCCCCAGCCCCTGGCCCCGGGCGAGGTCGCCGACGACCGGGTCGCTGCCCCGGTCATCCTGCACTGAGTTCACGCAGAAACGCGCTGCGCCCGAGCTTCTGGGACGCGGCGCGTTTCTGCGTCTCGGGCCGTTGAACCCGTGGTCACGGCCGAGCAGGGCCTGGAACCGCAAGGCGAACCGTCCGGCTCCGCGCGGTCTGCAACTCCTGGCTGAACCGGGTCGAACCGAGCTCCCCTGTGCTGTCTCGCGCCAGACACGGCAACCCGGTAACGCATCGTGTTGCCCATCTGGGAAATTGATCGTCTCCGGTCTGTCGGAGCAAATATTCGCTGGAAATTGTGCGGGGCAATCGTCTGCCGCAACTTTTGGCGTTCTTGCTGTCAAACCTGGGCAATTGTTGTTCAACACATGACACATGCATGTCGGCCAGGGTTACGGATCGTGGCGGTCGTGGCCGCCGATGCGTGCGGGAATCGACGATCCCGGTGTGGTGGCGGGGTCTGGTCGCTGCCTGCGCTGCTCCACTGACGGTTTGCTGTCGCCGGTCGGCGCCGGAAGAAGCGTTGAGTCGTTGTGCTGGCTGCGTTCAGGTGGGCGTAACCTCACGCGCTGCATGCTGGAGCCCGTCCATGAGGTGGGAAATAACGGGCTTCGGGGTCGAGAGCGGTGTGGGAGGTGGCCGCGAAAGGCTGTTATGCCTATCGTGTTTGTAGGAGATGGGGGAGGTGCCGTGCGACGGACTGTGGTTGTTGTGGGTGGTGGGTGTTCCGGGGTGCTGGTGGCGGGGGAGTTGCTTCGATGTAGCGACGACGATGTCGTGGTGGTCGAGCCGGGGGAGCTCGGGGGCGGGGTTGCGTACGGTGAGGCACGGCCCTGGCATTTTCTGAACTCGCGGGCCGGGGCGATGAGCGCCGACCCCGACGATCCCGGGCACTTCGCTCGATGGGCGGGTGTGGAGGCGGCGGAGTTCCGTCCGCGTGCGGAGTACGGGCGCTATCTGCGTACGGTGCTGGATGAGGCCGCGGCAGACCACCCGGGCCGGTTGCGGGTCGTGCGGGCCGAGGCCACCCGGGTCGATCCGGGTGGGGTGGTGGAGCTCGCCGGCGGTACTACCCTGCGCGCCGACCACGTGGTGCTGGCGACGGGTGGACCCCGGGCGGCACGGCAGCGGCTGGACCACCCGAACATCATCGACGATCCGTGGCGGCCCGGCGTGCTCGAAACGCTGCCGGGCGATCGGAAGGTGCTGCTCGTCGGCACCGGTCTGACCGCGATCGACGCCGCGCTGACCCTGACCGCGGACGGGCGTCGCACCGCACCCGTCGTGGCCGTGAGCCGGCGGGGGCTGCTCCCGCTGACCCATACCGCCGAGGCGGCGCCGCCGACCGCGCCCGACCTGAACGACTGTGCCACCCTGCGCGACGTGATCCGGGCCGTGCGGTCCGCCGCCGGTGAGGCGGGGGACTGGCGGCCGGTCGTCGACGGGATGCGGCCCTTCCTCGACAAGCTGTGGACGGCGCTGACCCCCGACGAGCAGGAGGCGTTCCTGCGGCATCTGGCGCGCACCTGGGAGTGTCACCGGCACCGGATGGCGCCGGCGATCGCCGATCGGGTCGTCGAGTTGCGCAGTCAGGGCCTGCTGGAGGTCCGCCGGGGCGGTGTCGCGGCCTGGCCGGGGCTCTCGGAGTATGCCGCCGTCGTGAACTGCGCGGGCCCGGGGAAGCTGCCCGGCTCCGCGAGCCCGCTGGTGCGGGGGCTGCTCGACGCCGGGTCGGCGAAGGTGGGCCCGCACGAACTCGGGCTCGCCATCGATCCGTCCGGACGGGTGGTCGCAGCCAGCGGCCGGGTGCACGACCGGCTGTGGCTGATCGGGCCGTTGCGGCGCGGGACGCAGTGGGAGACCACGGCCGTGCCGGAGATCCGGGCTCAGGCCGCGCGGCTCGTCACGGATCTGCGCAGCGACGCCGCGCTGGCCGGAGTGGCCTGAGGTGGCATCCCGACTGACCCCCTGACCGAATGATATGTAAAGGGTGTTTCCGCAGCTCAAGGCGGGGATGGGTGGCTTTCGGGCCGAATGGTGACCCTTGAGTGCGCATTGAATCTTCTCGATACTACAGGTGGCACTTGGTACGCCGGACATCTGGCGTACCACCCCCATCCCCCTGGAGGAATCTGTGCGTAACACCAAGCTCGGCCGACCGATCGTCGGCCTGGCCGCCCTTCTGATTGCCGGCAGCGCGTTCGCGTCACCCGCGTCCGCCGCCCCCGTCGCGCCCAAGGCCGACCCGTCGTTCGCCCCCTCGGCACTGTCCAACAAGCTGGACACCCAGCTCGCCGGCAAGGACGCCGGTTCGTACATCGACTCGGCCGGCAAGGTCGTCGTCGCTGTCACGGACTCCGCGACGGCCGCCCAGGTCGCCGCCTCCGGCGCGACCCCCCGCTACGTGCTGCGCAGCGGCGCGGAGCTGTCCGCCGCCGAGTCGACGCTGAAGTCGACCCTGAAGACCCCCGGCACCTCGTTCGCCATCGACCCGGTGACCAACAAGGTCGCCGTCACCGCCGACAGCACGGTCACCGGCGCGAAGCTGGCCGCCGTCAAGGCGACCGTCGCCAAGCTGGGCGACAAGGCCTCGCTGGAGATCGTGGACGGCACCCTCGCCCCCCGCATCTCCGGTGGCGACGCCATCTACGCGGGTGGCTCGCGCTGCTCGCTCGGCTTCAACGTGGTCAGCGGCTCGACGTACTACTTCCTGACCGCCGGCCACTGCACGAACATCGCCACCACCTGGACCAACGGCTCGGCCACGCTGGGCACCCGCGCCGGCACGAGCTTCCCGGGCAACGACTACGGCATCGTCCGCTACACCAACACGACCATCGCCAAGAGTGGCGCGGTCGGCTCGCAGGACATCACCTCCGCCGGCACCCCCGCCGTCGGCGCCACGGTCTACCGGCGCGGCAGCACCACCGGCATCCACTCCGGCCGGGTCACCGCCCTCAACTCGACGGTGAACTACGCCGAGGGCTCGGTCTCCGGCCTGATCCGCACCACCGTCTGCGCCGAGCCCGGCGACAGCGGCGGCTCGCTCTACTCCGGCACCACCGCGCTGGGCCTCACCTCGGGCGGCAGCGGTAACTGCTCCGCCGGTGGCGTCACGTACTTCCAGCCCGTCGTCGAGCCGCTCAGCGTCTACGGCGTCTCGGTCTTCTGATCCACGCTTCCACCAGAGGAAAGACCCCGGCCGCCCGCCGGGGTCTTTCCCTGCGTGTTCAGAGCCTGCCGAGAGCCCGCACGAGCGCGGTTGCCGTACGCGCGATGAGGGTGTTGTCGTAGGGCGCCGTCGCGTCGTTGCGGTTGGTGTAGACGGCGAGGATCAGCGGGGCGCCCTTGCGCGGGTGGACGATCGCGATGTCGTTGGCGGCCCCGTAGAAGTCGGACGAGCCGGTCTTGTCGCCCACGGACCACGACGGGGGCAGGCCGGCGCGGATGCGGGCGCCGCCGGTGGTGTTCGCGCGCAGCCAGCCGAGCAGGCGTTCGCGGTCGTCGGGGTAGAGCGCGTGGCCGAGGGTCAGCGCCTGCAGGTTGCGGCCCATCACCGACGGGGTGGTCGTGTCGCGGACCTCGGCGGGGGACCAGATGTTGAGCGCGGTCTCCCAGCGGTCCAGGCGGGTGACCGGGTCGCCGATGCCGCGGGCGTAGCGGGTCACGCCGGCGGGGCCACCGAGCAGGCGCAGCAGCAGGTTTCCGGCGGTGTTGTCGCTGTAGCCGATGGCGGCCGCGCACAGCTCGGCGACGCTCATCCCCTCCTCGACGTGCAACGACGTGACCGGCGAGTTCGCGACGAGATCGTCGGTGCTGAAGAAGACGCGGCGATCGAGAAGACCGGGATCACAGGTACGCGCACGGCGCAGCACCGCGGCGCTCGCCAGCACCTTGAACGTCGACAGCAGCGGGAACTGCTCGCGTGACCGGTGCTCGACCGTGCGCCCCGTGCCCGTGTCGAGCGCGTAGGCACCGATCCGCGCGTCGTACTCCCGCTCGAGGCCGGGCAGGTTGGAGTCGGCGTTGGCAGCACCGGGCAGCAGCAGCACGGCGGTGGCCGTCGCACCCCCGGTGAGCAGGGCGCGGCGGGACAGGTGATCAACCATGGCGCCACCCTTTCGTGCACTGCGTCAAATGCGTGTTAAGAACCGGCCGGAACCTCCACGGTGGCACTCGGAAGAGTGCATCCGATGACCGTGCCGGCGCTCTCCACGACCAGGCGGACCAGGCCGTCCGCGCTCGTCCCGGCGCTGATCGCGATGGTCGGGGAGGTTTCGGGCGGCGTACGGCTCAGGGCGTCCGCCAGCATGGTGTCGAGCAGATGGTGCAGGATCGCGCCGTCCGCGCGTACCTGGGGAAGGTCGCCGACCGTGACCTCCGCCGTGGCCAGACCGGAGGCGACCACCTCGGCCACGACGGCTCTGAGATCCACCTCGGTGGTCTCCTCGCCGGGGTGCGCGATCAGACCGCTGAGCAGCGCCTCCTGGGCGGCCAGCGCGCCCCGCAGCCGGCCCTGCTCGGACTCCGCGTCGACCTTGCGCAGCCGTTCGCCGACCTCGGCGGCGATCTCCCGCTCCGCGCGCGCGGTGGCCGACATCTGCAGGTACATCAGGGTGCCGAACATGACGGCCAGGGTCGAGCCGGCGATCACGACGACCATGTCGGTGCGTCCCGCGTTCGGGAGCAGGGACTTGTAGGTCGCGCTGGTCCGCAGGACCCACTGCCGTTCCCCGGCCGTGAAGTTCTGGGTACGCCGGAAGCCCGACCCGTCCCCCCGCGCGACGGTCGCCACCTCGGCGAGCGCCCCCGCGGACGATCGGGTCATCACCTGCGCGTCGAGCAGGTCACCGGCGGCCTTGGTGAGGTTCGCGCTGACAAAATCGGCCGCGCCGACGGTCATCGACACCCAGCCGTAGCCCGCGACCGGCGCCAGCACGTCGAACGAGAGCTGCTGCTGCGCCTTCGGGATCGCGGCATCGGCCAGCCGCACGTACGCGTCGGAGATCGCCACGTGCCCGGTCGCCAGCCGGGCGGCGTCGACGACGGCCTGCGCGGAGCCCTGGTCGACGCCGATCGCCGGTGCGGTCTTCTCCTCGCCCAGGGTGTGCGCGAAAACGGTGTAGAAGTGCTCCTGCAACCCGGTGGCGGTCCTCGGGGTGAAGCCGGTCGCGCCGCGGGACCGCCAGCTCGCGGTCAGGCCGGGGGAGTCCGGGGCCACGAACGTCAGCGCGCGTACGGCGGTGAGGTCCTGCTCGTCGACGGCCTCAGCGATCTTGTCGAAGGCGGCGGCGGTCGGAGCCGGGAGCGCGGCCATGGCGGCGGCACTGAGCCGTACGGCGTCCGCGTAGCGCCCCAGCTCGTTCGTGACGGCGGTCTGCACCGAGGTGCTGGCGGTCGCCATCCGCGACTCGGCGTTGCGTTCGAGGGCGCCGCGCAGCCGGACCCCGAAGCCCAGCGAGATCGCGACCCCGCCGAGAATGATGATCAGCGCGAAGAAGGCAGCCCACGGGCGGGACCAGCCGCTCTTGCTCTCCCTCGCCACCTCATGAAATTTAGTCGCTTTTGCACGATTTCGGGCTACTTCTCCTCGGCCTGATGTTCCTCGGCCACCCGTTCGGCGCCGCGGCGGCGCAGGAGTTTGAGGCCAGGCATGCCGACTATCGCCAGGTGCAGGTCGTTGGTGACCTCCAGCAGCGAGTGCAGGTCGGGGCCGACCTGGTCGAGCTTGCCCAGCAGTGGCATGACGTCCTCGGTGAGGTGCTTGCGCAGCACCGGGAGCGTGTCGATCATCTTGATCGCCGCGGTGACCTCTTCCGGGGTGAGGTCGTTGACGAAACGGGCGAGCAGCGGGGCGGCGCGCTGGAGCGTCGGCACGTACTCCTCGAGCAGGCCCTTCGCGACCTTCGACGTGCCGGCGGCCTCCTGGACCACCTCTTGCGCCTCTGCCGTGATGGCGTTGGCCTTCTGGACGATTTGTCCGGCGCCGGCGGTGATGACGACGGCGCTCCGGACGACCTGCTCGGCGTCCGTGGTCACCTGGTCGACGCGCTGGACGATCGCCTTGGCGCCGCCGACGGTCTCCTCGGCGTCGGCGGTAACCCGCTCGACCCGGTCGATCAGCGACTCGGCCCGCTCGGCCAGCACGGAGATCCGGCTGACCAGCAGCTCGGTCTGGCTCAGCACGCCCAGCACCCGGGCCGGCACGGTGGCCGCCGACGCCACCGTCTCGACCACCTGCCCGGCTGCGTACCGGGTGAGCTCGACGAGGGCGGTGGGGGACGGCAGCAGGGACATGGACACCATTGTGCCCCCGCGATGCCATCACTAACCGTGTTCAGCCTGACGCCCACGGTGGGTAGGTTGGTGAACCGGGGTTCGGCACGGCACTATGCATGGGTGCGTCGTTACCGTTTAGCAATTTTCGCTGTGGCGGCAGTCGTGATTCTGGGCGGCGGTGGCCTGATCGCGCTCGGTCTCCGGGATGGTTCCGGGGGCGCGGGGGGCGGTCTGTTACCCAGCTCCCTGACTCTCGGTGACGACGACGCCACACCAACCGCGTCGCCGACGCCGACCGGCCCGACTCCCGAGGAACTGGCCGCCGCGGCCTGGGCGAAGAAGACCAAGTCGCTGGACACCGCGCTCAAGAAGCTGGCGGACACGGCCCCCGAGTTCTCGGTCGCGGTCCTCGACAAGAAGAGCGGTAAGACCTACACCTACCGCGGCACCGCGAAGTACGACACCGCGAGCATCGTGAAGGTCCAGGTGCTGGCCTGCATGCTGCTGAAGGCCCAGGATGCCGACCGCGACCCGAGCACGGGCGAGATGGCGCTGGCCAAGCCGATGATTCGGCTCAGCGACAACAACGCGACCACGTCACTGTTCACCCGCCTGGGCGGCAAGACCGCGGTGACGAAGTGCAACAAGCGCCTCGGCCTGACCCAGACCACGGTGAGCAGCTCCTGGGGCCTGACCCGGACCACGGTCACCGACCAGGTCAAGCTCCTGTCGGACCTGGTCGACACCAAGGGCGAGCTCGACGCCGACTCCCGCAAGACCGCGTTCACGCTGATGAGCTCGGTCGACGACGCCCAGGACTGGGGCATCCCGTCGATCCAGAAGTCCGGCGAGACCGCCACGGTCAAGAACGGCTGGGACACCCGGACGGCCGACGGCGGCCTCTGGGCCATCAACACCATCGGCCGGGTCGTCTCGGACGACACCGACGTCTCGGTGGCCGTCCTCTCCCACGACAACCAGTCGATGGAGGGTGGCATCACGCTCGTGGAGAAGGTCGCCAAGCTCACCCGGCAGTACCTGAAGTACTGATCAGGCGGCGGTCTCGCCCGGCTGTGGGGCTTCCTCCGCGGCCCGGGCGCGACGCTTGTTGATCAGGCTGACCGTCTGGCCGACGATCACGACCAGGATGATCGCGGCCAGCACGCCCTGCCACGGCTTCGGGAAGATCGAGCCGCCCGCGACACCGATGCCCGCGTAGACCGCGGACCACAGCAGGCAGGCCGGGGCATTGGCGACCACGAAGGTGCGCCACGGCAGCCCCAGGAACGCCGCCGCGAGCAGCACCGGCACGCGACCACCGGGCAGCAACCGTGAGACGAGCAGGACCGGCACCTGACTCTTGCTCAGCCGCTCCTTGACCGCTGCCAGATGCTCCTCGTCGCGGAGCCAGCGCAGACGGCGGGCCAGTGACTCACCACCGGTGCGGCACATCGCGTACATCACGAGGTCGCCCACGTAAGCACCCGCCGCGCCGGCAGCGATGGTCAGGACGATGAGCAGCGGATGTTGATGAAAGGCGAGGGCAGCCGCGCCGCTGACCGCAGCCCCGGTGGGCACGATCGGCACGATCGCACCGAACGCGACGACGAGGAACAGCCACCCCAGAGCACCGAGCTCGGTCACTCTGTCTCCTTTTGCGTGCCCTCGTGGCCCTCAGCGTCGCGGCCGTCGGTAAGCGCCGGACGGGGAGCTTCGGTGCAGTCGGTCACGCTGTCTCCTTTTGCGTGCCCTCGTGGCCCTCAGCGTCGCGGCCGTCGGTGAGCGCCGGACGGGGAGCTTCGGTGCAGTCGGTCACGCGGCAGGCTCGATCGTCAGGGACTCGCCGTGCGCGAGAACGCGGACGTGCGTGTCGGGGGAGGTCTGGGCGGCCATCCGGGCGAACTCGGTGCCCGGGTCGCGGAACAAGTGCGGGCGGATCCGGCCCATGCCGACCGGCCAGAACGTGCCGTAGTGCACCGGGACCGCCCACGCCGCCTTCACCCGCCGCAGCGCCTCGGCGCCGTCCGACGGGTCGAGGTGGCCCTCGGCGCCCAGCGTCGGACCCCAGCCGCCGACCGGGATCAGAGCCAGGTCGAGCGGGCCCAGGTTGCCCATGGCGTCGAACAGGCCGGTGTCGCCGCCGAACCAGGTGCGGGCAGCGCCCTCGATCACGAAGCCCATCGCCGGGGACCGCATCCGCGACCACGCGCCGCGGCCACCGTCGTGCGCGGCCTCGACGGCCTTCACGGTCACGGTGCCGACCGTTGTCTCCTCGCCGGGGACGAGCTCGACGCACCTGTCGGCGTACTTACCGCCCAGGCCCTTGGCCACGAACGTGGTGGCCCCACGGGGGACGATGAGCCACGGCTCGCCGGGGACCGCCTTGATCGACGGCAGGTGGAAATGGTCCGCGTGCAGATGCGAGACGAGCACGGCGTCGGGCGCACCCGGCAGCGCCGGCCGACCGCCCGCCATCCGGCGCAGGTGGAAGAGGCGGTCGGTGAGCAACGGGTCGGTGAGCAGCGAGACTCCCGAGTCGGTCAGCCACGTCGTGCTGTGCCCCCACCAGGTGACACTCGTTTCGCTCACGGTTCAACCGTACGGGACGGATCGTGGCGGGCCGTCGTGACGGTGCCGCGCAGGTGGGCGTACGTGAAATGGGTCTCCGCCATGCGACCTGAATTTCCCTCGGGTCGCCGTTGTCAACCCTGTCAGGCACACTGACGCCGTGACTGGACCGCGTTCTGCCGTAGTAGTGAACCCCGTGAAGGTTCCGGACCTCGACCTGCTGCGCCGCACCATCGTGGAGGGCCTCGCCACCAAGGGCTGGCCCGAGCCGATGTGGCTCGAGACCACGCCCGAGGACGCCGGCCGTGGCCAGGCCACCAAGGCGGTCGAGGCCGGCGCCGAGCTGGTCTTCGTCAGCGGCGGCGACGGCACGGTGATGGCCGTGGTCACCGCGCTCGCCGGCACGGACGTCGCGCTCGCCGTGCTGCCCGCGGGCACCGGCAACCTGCTCGCCACCAACCTCGGGCTCAGCACCGACGCGGCCACCGGCGTGCAGGTCGCGCTGGACGGCGGGCGCCGGCGCATCGACGTCGGCGTCGTCGAGGACCAGTGCTTCGCCGTGATGGCGGGGATGGGCTTCGACGCGCAGATGCTCGAGGGCACGTCCGAGACGGCCAAGAAGCACATCGGCTGGGTCGCGTACGTGGGCGGCGCCCTCAAGTACATCCGCGACAAGCCGATGAACCTGATCATCTCGCTGGACGGCAAGCCCGCGCTGCACCGCCGCCCGCGCACGGTCATCGTCGGCAACGTCGGACGGCTGCAGGGTGGCGTACGGCTGCTCACCGAGGCCGACCCGGCGGACGGCAAGCTGGACATCGCGATCCTCAGCCCGCGCAACCTCGCGCACTGGGCCGCGCTCGGCTGGGCCGTGGTCCGCCGCAGCGAGCGGGTCCCGCGGATGGAGACCTACACCGCCGCGAGCATCGAGATCCGCAGCGCCAAGCCGCAGCCGCGCCAGCTCGACGGGGACCTCATCGAGGCGGGCAAGAGCATGTCCATCTCAGTACGCCCGGGAGCGCTGCTGCTGTGTGTGCCGCAGCCCGACAGCGACCCGGATCTCGCCTACGACGCCAGTGCCGCCGAGCGCGCAGCGGAAGAGGTGCGCGCCGCAGCGGAGAAAGCTGCCGAGTGAGCAGCACGGAGCCCGTACCCGAGACCCGGACCATGTCCGGGGACGACCTCTCCGCCGATGACGCGTTCCTGGCGCTGCGCAACTACGGCCGGTGGCCGCTGCTCCGGGACGCTTTCATCCGATTCCGGTACGGCGACGGCTTCAGCCACTCCCGCGCGCTCGGCTTCCAGCTGTGTCTTGCGATCGTGCCGTTCCTCATCGCGCTCTCGGGTCTCGCCACCGACCTCGGCGCCGAGGAGGGTGGTCAGGTCGTCGCCGACACGGTGCTCGCGCTGACCCCCGGTGCGAGCGAGCCACTCGTGCGGGACCTGCTCAACGAGGACGACAAGACCGAGGACGCCGGCGAGCTGGCCCTGGCCCTCGGTCTGATCACCGGGCTGTTCGCGCTGACCAGCGCCATGGCCCAGATCGAGCGGGGCGCCAACCGGATCTACGGCGTCGAGCGGGACCGCAAGGTCTTCCCCAAATACGTACGTGCGGCGGTGCTGGCGCTGATCGCCGGCCTACCCGCCCTCTTCGGGTTCTTGTTACTGGCGGCCGGTCATGCCACCGGCGCCTCGATAGCCCGGTACACCGGCTGGGGTGAGGCCTGGGACATCACCTGGGACGTCGTCCGCTGGCCGGTCAGCCTCGGCCTGATCGTCTTCCCGGTCGGGCTGCTGTTCCGCCACTCGCCCCGGCGCCGCCAGCCGGGCCTCACCTGGCTGCTGTTCGGCGCGACCCTGTCCACGATCCTGTGGTGGCTGGCGAGCCTGGGCCTCGCCGGTTACATCCGGCTCAGCGACGGCTTCAACGCGACGTACGGCCCCCTCACCGCGATCATGGCGTTGCTGCTCTGGGCCAATCTCACCGGCATCGCGATCTTCCTTGGGCTGGCCTTCGCGGCGCAGCTGGAGGCGCAGCGGGTCGGCGTGGTCCGCCCGGCGCAGCAGGACCGCTGGGAACCCGAAACCGACGACGACCTGCGGGTTGTCCCCGCACGCCGTGACCCCGGCCTGGACGCCGCCGTGCCGTCCGCCCACGACCCGTCCGTCGACCTCGGACCGCAGGCCGTACCCGGACAGCGTGAACCCGGTGTGAGCGCCGGCCCGACCGGGTAAGTCCCCGCTCGCCTACCAGCGAGCGGGACTGATCCCCCGCCGCCCATCAGCGAGCGGGAGTGATGATGACCGATACGGCGACAACGGCTGACGACGGCCGGGTGCACCGGAAAGCAGGCTGGGGGCCGCTGCGCCACTTCACCGAGCGCAGCGTGCTCGGTCTGCTGGCGGTGGTCGCGGGCGGCCTCGGCTTCGGGTTGCTCCTGCTGCTCGTCCGGTTGCACTGGACGCCGCTGCAGGACCTGGACCACTCGGTGGCGCAGGGCCTGAACAACTGGGTGGCACCACACCCGCCGGTCGTCACCGTGCTGAAGGCGATCGCGCAGCTCGGTGGTCGCACGATCATGCTGTGGCTGGTCACGGTCGCGGTGGTGCTGCTGCTCATCAGGCGGCGTACCCGGCTGGCGGTCTATCTGGTCGTGACCGGCATCGGCGCACTGCTGCTCGATCCCTCGCTCAAGGCACTCGTCGGCCGGCTGCGCCCGGTGGTGGACGTGCCGGTGGCGATCGCGCCCGGCAACAGCTTCCCCAGCGGGCACGCGCTCGGCTCGATGGTCGCGTACGGCGCATTGCTGCTCGTCTTCCTTCCCGCCGTGTCCCGGCGGTGGCGCAAGTTCGCGATCGGTCTCGTCGCCCTGATCGTCGTGGCGATCGGGTTCACCCGGATCTCGCTCGGCGTGCACTTCCTTTCCGATGTGCTCGCCGGGTGGCTGCTCGGGGCGGCTTGGCTGGGGGTCACCGCGTACGCCTTCCGGGTCTGGCGCCGGGAGACCGGTCAGCGCGTGCCGTCGCTGAGCGAGGGCCTCGAACCGGAGGCCGCGCACGACGTGAAGCCCGCCCCCGACGAGGACCACCTCCTGCCGCACCCCTGGGCCGGTGCCGCCGAGATCCTGGTCGGCTGGGTCCTCACGTTCGGTGTGCTCTTCGTCCTCGGCTGGGCCCTGACCAACCACACCGCCGGCACCTGGATCCAGTCCGTCGACGACGGCGTCCCGCGCTGGCTCCAGACGTTCCGCACGCCTGCCCTCGACGACCTCAGCTACGGGTGGAGCAAGGCCGGCGACACCCACATGATCCTGCTGGTCTCGCTGGTCTTCTGCCCGCTCGTGGTCGCGTTGTGGCGGCGCTGGCGGCCGGTGCTGTTCGTGGTGCTCGCGATGTTCGGCGAGTTGACGCTCTTCCTCTCCGCCGCCGCCGCCGTGGGCCGTCCCCGGCCGCCGGTCGAGCACCTCGACGGCAAGCTGCCCACGTCGTCGTTCCCGTCGGGGCACATCGCCGCGACCATGTGCCTCTACGTCGCGATCGCGGTGCTGGTCCTGCCCCGGGTCAAGGCCTGGTGGCGGTGGCTGTTCGTCGCGCTGGCGATCATCATGCCGACCGGGGTCGCGCTGTCGCGGATGTACCGCGGAATGCACCACCCGTCGGACGTCCTCGGCGCCGCCATCCTCACCGCCTGCTGGATCACCCTGCTGTGGTGGGTCATCAAGCCCAACGCCGACGTGACCGCGGGCAACGAGGCCGATGCCGGCGAGCTGGTGGAGGGCGACCAGGAGCACGAGCTGACCGGCGCTGCCGGCTCTCCTGCTGCTGCCGGCTCGCTGCGGGCTACAGGTTCTTCTTCCGGCTCGCCGCGGGCTGCCGCTGACGCGCCGGACGTCGACGCCAAGGTGACGCGGTGACGCTCAGACTGGTCACCTGGAACATCAAGACCGGCGGCTCCGGGGGCCGGCTCGACGCGGTCGTCGCGCTGCTGACCCGGGAGCGCCCGGACATCGTGGCACTGCAGGAGCTCCGCGACTTCCAGCGCCACGACCACCAGCGGATGCGCGAGGTGGCCGGCACCCTCGGCATGACGGCGGTTCTGGCCCCCTCGGCGTTCGGCCAGCCGGTCGCAGTCCTGGTCCGGCCACCCCTGACGATCACCCACCGGTCGGCCGTCCGCTGGCGCCTGCACCACGCCGCCGCCGCGGTGACGGTGCCGACCCCGGCGGGCCCGCTGACCGTCGTCAGCACCCACCTCAACCCGTTTCGCCCCTACCGCCGCCTGCGCGAGGCCTACTGGCTGGCCCACCGCTACCGGGCCCCGCTCACCCTGATCACCGGCGACCTCAACTCCCTCGACCCGCAGACCGGCCACAGCGAACGCCTGTCCCGCCTGCCCGACCTCTACCGCCGTCGCCACCTGGCCAGGGACGGCGGCCCCGACACGCGCGCGATCGCCGCGTTCCAGACGGCAGGCTTCACCGACCTCTGGCGTACGGCGGGTGAGGGCGACGGCCTGACCGTGCCGACCAGCAAGGGCGGCGGCCACGAGTTCTCCAACGCCGGCATGCGTCTCGACTACCTGCTGGCCCGCCCCGCCCTGGCCGCCCGAGCCACCCGGGCCCGGGTGATCCGCGGCGACGAGGCCGAATGGGCCTCCGACCACTACCCCCTGGCAGTGACCCTCGACCTCTGACCCCGGGATCCCCCGGGCCGGGATCCCCCGGGCCGGGGGATCAGTCTGGCCGGGGCTCAGGCGTCGGCGACGACGCGGTCGCGGCCCTCGCGTTTGGCGACGTAGAGGTTGCGGTCGGCGAGGGAGAGCAGCGAGGACGGCGAGCCCCGGCCGTCGTCGGAGGTGGTGACCCCGATGCTGGTGGTGACCGCGAGCGATCCCGTGACCGGCTCCCACCCGTGGGAGCGGACGCGCAACCGGAGGCGTTCGCAGCGGGCGGCCGCCTCCACCGCGTCCGTGCCGGGCATGATCAGTACGAACTCCTCGCCGCCCATCCGCGCGGCGATCATGGGGCCGCTGGCGGCCTCCAGCAGCAGCTGCGCGATGTGCTGCAGCACCGTGTCACCGGTGCTGTGCGACAGCGTGTCGTTGACCCGCTTGAAGTGGTCCAGATCGATCATGGCGACGGAGATCGGCGCGCGCCGCGACACGGCGTCGCCCAGCAGCGCGGGCAGGCGCTCGTTGACGTAACGCCGGTTGTAGAGACCGGTCAGCGCGTCGCGGTGGGCCATCTCGCGGAAGTGCTCGCTGGCGCGGCGCGCTTCCGTCGCCTCGAAGACGGCCTGCAGCGCCCGGGCGCGGGCTTCACGCTGGGCCGAGTGCAGGGCCGTTGCCGCCTTGTGGAAGGCGCGGTGCTCCTCGTAGGCGAGCTCGAACCGGCCCGTGGCCGCGTACAGTGCGGATTGTTCTTCCCGGGCCTGAGCGCGTACGCGATCGAGCCCGCGCTCCTCGGTGATCCGCACCGCGGCGTCGAGTGCCTCCTGGGCCGCGTCGAAGCGATGATCCAGCCGCCGCGCCTCGGCCAGGGTGAGCAGGCACACGGCCGGCGCGTCACCCTCGTGCACCTCGACCTTCGACTGGTTGTCGTCGAGCAGCACGTGCAGCGTTTCCTCGACCGCGTCGTAGTGGCCGCTCATCATCTCGATCCGCGCGATCGTGTCCAGCTCGAGCGCGCTGAAGTTGCGACCGCTGACCGCGAGGACGTCCCGCATCCGCGTCACGAGCTGCCGGGCGCCGACCTCGTCATCCTTCTCGAACGCGGTGTACGCCATGTTGTTGAGGATGTTCAGCGCCAGCTCGGCGTCGTGCGCGGCGGTGGCCAGGTGCAGCGCCTCCCGGAACCGCCGGGCGCCCTCCTCGATCGAGCCGGCCTCGTCGAGCGCCACCGCGAGCGTCATCAGGTGCCGGGCCCGCACGCTCGGCGGCTCTTCCTCGCTCAGATGCGAGTACGACTGCACGGCGTGGGTGAGCCCCTCGGACAGATCCCCGACCTGCCGGTAGAAGATCGACAGCACCCGGTGCACCCGCGCCAGCAGGAATGCGTGGTCGTGCTCCTGCGCCCAGGCGAGCACCTCGTGCGCCCAGCGCCCACCCCGCTCGGAGCGACCCTCCCGCACGAAGACGTTCGCCCGCAGCAGCCGCGCCCGCATGAAAAGGTCATCGAACCCGAGCGAGGCGGCCCGCCGTTCCACGGTCGCGGCGGGCGCGAACACACTGCGAAACTTCGACGTGGGCCGCTGCTCGAGCTCGGCGACGGCAGCCTCGAGCCGGGCCCGCTCATCCACCGGAGAAACCACGGCGGAAGCCGGCGTAGCCGCTGTCTCCGTAGTCATGGCGTCCCCGATCTCCCGGCCCGGCCCCCCGGTGAGGAACCTCGGCAACCCACGAAGATCGGACGCCACCCACGATCGTTGAGGAATCAACCGGTTGAGATCGAGTGTCGCTCGTCTCAGCCGTTCAGCCGTTCAGCCACGGTCGGTGCATACCGGTGCCGAAGCGCCCACCTTGTCGACCGTGTAGATCACGGCGACCGTGAAGCAGTAGTCGTTGCGCTCGTTGAGCCCGTAGACGATGTACTCGGTCGTTCCCGCGGGCAACTGCTGAAACGCCCGCCGCTCCTGCCCGGTGCGCCCACCCGAGATCAGCACCGGCCCCTCGGAACCCTTCGGATAACCCCAGCTCAGCGACACACTGTCCCGGTTGTCCCGCAGCTTCACATTTGCGGGCGCGACCACCCCAGGCTCCTTCTCCCCGACCGGAGCGGAGGGTACGCCAGCGGAGGCAACCGGCGCGCTCGGCTTCGCCACGGCGGGCTCCTTCGCATCCCCGCGCGGCAGGGTGACAGCAACGACCGCAGCCGCGGCCGCGATCCCTGCAACAACAACCCCGGCGATAATGAACGGCTGCCGGTGCCCCCTCTCCACTTCCCGTTTCGGTACGCCCTGAGCGCGCTCCGGCACCCGAGCAGTAGCCCGATCAACGGGCTGCCGCCCCATCTCGGGCATCTCCGGCCCCGGCGGATACCCATCCGGCGAATACCCGGCCGCTGGGAAGTAGTCCGGCGGATAAGGCCCCGGCGGCCCGACCTGCCAATCATGAGCGGGAATGGCCGTAACGGGCTCCTCAGCCTCCGAGGGCCTCTCGAAGACGACCGGCTCACTCCTCGGCATGGGCACCCCAGGCTCAGGAACAGCCGGCGCCGGCGACATCAACGGCAAAGCCACCGGCCCCTCCACCCGAGCATGCCGCCCCGTCGAATCCCCGAACCCCCCGCCGTCCCCCGCCCCTTCCACCCGAACCGGAGCCTCCCAGACCTGATCACTCAGCCCCGGATGTTCCCACTCCCCAGCCACATCCCCGAACTCCCAAACCTCCGCATCAACCGCCCCCATCTCCCGTCGCACCCCGCCCGCCTCACCCTCCATCTGCGGGCTGGATGTCTGGGGGTTGGGCGTCTGGGGGTTGGGCGTCTGGGGGTTGGGCGCTTGGGGGCCAGGTGCCTGAGAGCCGGATGCTTGGGGGTTGGGCGCTTGGGAGTTGGGTGCCTGTGGGTTCGGCCCCTGGGAACTCAATCTTTGCGGGTCCAGCCATTGCTGGCCCGCCCCCTGTGGGGTCAGCTCCTGCTGGGCGGCTCCGGCTTGCGGCCCAGAAGTCTCTGGGCCGTTGGTCCCGGGGCCGTTGGTCCCGGGGCCGTTGGTCTCGAGGCCGCGAGTTTTGGGGCTGTGGCTCTCTGGGCTGTGGGTCTGTGGGCTGTGGGTCTCTGGGTCGTGCGTTTCTGGGCTGTGCGTGGTTGGGTTGTGCCCTCCTGGGTCGTGGTTCTTCCACGGATTCGCTGAAGGAACACGCATGTGGCCGACCCGGGCGTCCGGCCCCACGGATTCCGCGGCCGGGACATCCGCGGCCAGGACATTCGGGGCCTGGACATCCGCGGCCTGGACGTCTGGGGCCATGCCACGATCGTCGAGCACGCCTGGCGGGACTGCGGCCACCTCATCCTGCGGACCCGTGCTCCGCTGACCAGCCACATGTCCGGCCTGGGCGGTAGCCGGGCCCTCCAGCGCGGCCAGTCGGTCGCCGATGTCCCGCGGTCTGTCCTGCGAGCCGGCTCTCTGCTCCGGGATGGCGTGACGTCGTTCCTGGCGTACTACGGGGTGTGCATCGGCCAGGGTTGCCGGCATCCGGGTAACACCGTCAGTAAGACCGCCCGAACTGCGTTGCGTGACATAAGGCTCGCCTCGGCCGGACTCGCCCAGCGCTGCCGCTCGGGGCCTATCCCCACCCTGAGCCATCGGCTCCCGACCGGCATGAGGCCCCGCGTCAGACCCCGCGAGAGGCCCGCCGGCAGAACCGCCGATCAAGCCGCCGGCGGGACCTGCAAGTGGTGCATCAACAGGACTGCTGACCAAGCCGCCGCCGGGACCTGCAAGTGGTGCACCAGCAGGACCGCGGACCAAGCTGCCGCCGGGACCGGCGCGGGGTGCACCAGGTGGACCGTCGGCAGAGCTGGCGGTCGGGCGGGTGAGGGTGCCGGATGCGGGGTTGCCGGCTGCGGGGCCGTTGGATTGCTGGACCCTGCCGCAGATGTGGCGGCCGGTGGCGGGGGTGCCTGCCAGGCGGGCGATCTGCTGGGCGAGCGAGTGATCAGCCGGGAGGTAGCGGGCGCAGAGTTCCTGGGCCAGGGCGAGGTGGACCGAGGCCTGGGCTGTCCGGTTGCATTCTCGTTCCATCGCGCCGAGGCGGGCGAGCATCTTGATCCCGGCTGCGGAGGCGTCGCCGTACACCTCGCGGTGGCGGGTCCAGACGTCTTCGAGGCGGGCTCGGGCTGCGGTGCAGTGGCCGGCGGCGTGTTCGGCGGTGGCGAGGTCGGCTTCGGCGGCGAGGACTCGGGGGGAGAGGGGGCCTTCGCGGGTGATGAGTTCGGCGACGAGGTTGTGGTAGAGCTGGGCGGCGCGGCCGTGGTTGCCGATTCTGTGCAGGACTGCGGCGTGGGTGGCTGCGGCGGCGATGGTGCGTTCGTCGCCGGGGCCGTGGAGGCGGTCCTCGGCGGCGTGGGCGAAGCCGGCCCAGAGGCGGGCGGCGTGGGGGTCGCCGAGGGCGATCAGGATACGGGCCTGGAGGGCTGCGGCCAGGGCGAGGTCGGGAGTGGCCTGTCGCGGGTCGGCTGCCGCCGGGTCGAGGGCGGGGGCGAGGACGTCGCGGGCGCCGGTGAGGTCGCCCTCGGCGGTCAGCGACTGCGCCTGGGCGGTCAGTTCGGCGAGCGGAGGTGGCACGTGCCTCATAGTGCGTGGTTAGACACCCTCGGTACAAGTCCCGGGGCGCGTACCTCTTTGGATCAGGGTCACTCTTTCCGGCCCTTCCGTCGCTGCTGGGCGGGGACACTGTAGAACTCGGGTATGAGCGCCGACAGTGTTGCCGCCGTCAAACGTGAAATTCTTGTGCGCCATCTGGAAACTTGGGCACCCCAGGCGCTGCACCGCGGGCGCCGGGCGGCCTACGTCCACGGGTACGCCGACGACGTCCCGGATCTTGCCGAGGCTGCCCTCCGGGTGTTCACCGAGCAGTCCGATCTGGTCCGCGGGCGGGAGTTGACCATGCTCGCGATCGGCTCGGAGGTCGGCGATGTTGCCGCACGGCTGGGGAAGTTGCCGCCCGCGCCGGGGCTCACCGTTCTCACCATCGGGGGCGGGACGCAGGAGCGGATCGGGGTGGCGTTGAAGGCTGCGGGTGCTCTGCGCGTACCCATGCTGGGATTTCTGGATGCGAGCAGCGCGAGTGGGCCACCCTCGCCGGCCACGCTCGCGGCCCTGGCGACCGGGAAGCCGGCGGAGATCCTCGTTGTCCTGCCGTCGGGGTCTTCCGTCCCGGACTTCCGGGAAGCGCTGAACACGGCCGGATTTCCGCTGGTCGCGGCGGTGGAACTCGCGGTTTCCGATGACCCGGCCGAAATCGTCGTGTACGCCACCACGCTCGGCAAGAGCCTCGAATCGTTCAAGGATGTGCTGTGGGCGGTCGACGAGTTCGCAGGCGTCCGCTATCGCGATCCGGGCGACCCGGAGCGGCACCTGATCGACATCTCGCTCGAACCGCATCCCGGGCCGCTGCGCCGGGAACTGCTCGCGCATCTCGGGCAGGCCGGGTCGGCGACCGTCGCTGAGCTGCGGACCTTCGCTCTCACCGAGACGGTCTACCGCGCGTCGGATGCGACGCGGGTGGTGCATGCGCTGCTGGACGCCGGGTCGGTGACCCGGCGTCCGGAGCAGGGCCGTCTCGGAGGAGACGTGGTCATCTCGTTATGAGTTGCTGCTCGACTTGTCCTGCTTCCAGGACAGCGGGCCGGGGAGGTCAACGCGGTGTGCCTTCGCCTTGGAGTTCCAGGACCAGCGGCCGATCTTGATGGTCCAGGACGACAGGCCCCGCTGCGTGAAGTTCAGAATGAGGGGACCGAACTTCTTGCGACTGCGGTACATGATGCCCATCGGGGTGTCCTTCCGTGGAAGAGCCAGTTGACCCACAGATTCCCGATGTCCGATTTTCTGAAACGCTTACCTGATCAGTGGGGCTGCCGGGCTGATTCAGCGGGGCTGCCAGGCGTCCGGGCGGGTGGTGAGCTTGCGGACGTGGGCCGGCATCCGGCCGCTGATGAGCTCGGCGAGGCTGACCTCGTCGACGACCTCGCGCACCGCGGAGCGCACCGCGACCCAGAGGTTCGGCAGGTTTTCGGCGGCGCCGGTGTACTGGGTCTCCTCCGGGCGCAGGCCACGGACGCCCGCGAGGGGACCGTCGACCGCCCGCAGGATCTGACCGATGGTCACGTCGCGTGGGGGCTGTGACAGCGTGTATCCACCCTCGGCACCCCGCTGCGCTCTGACCACCCCGGCGCGACGCAGATCTGCCAGAACCGCCTCGAGAAACTTCCGGGGCATGTTCTGGTCCTGGGCGATGGCCTGGGCTGACATAAGGGCCGGGTAGGCGTGGGCCAAGCTCAGCGCCGCCCGTACCGCGTAGTCGCCGCGCGCGGAGATCTGCACCACCCCATTCTGCCCCTTCCGCGCCGGAGCACCTCGCGCACCCCGGGATTTATGGGAATTCGGGCATCACAGAGCGTGAATCTCCGATCGCAGGTGTCGCGTCAGGGTGCCGGCTCGGTCGCGGCCGGCTCGCCGGACGTCAGTCGTTGGGCCGGGATGCGGGCTCCGATGTCGGCGACGTCGTCGGCGACCTCGGCCGGCATCGCGGAGCCGGACTCGCCCCGGAACGCGCCGGGGCTCAGCCCGACCTCGCGGTGGAAGAACCGCCCGAAGTTCGTCGGCTCGCCGAAGCCGAGTCGCCGCCCGATCTCTGCCACCGACATGTCCGTGCAGGCCAACAGTCTGCGGGCCTCGAGCGCGACCCGATCGTCGACGATCTGTTTCGCGGTCCGTCCGGTCAGTGCCAGGCTCGCGCGGGTGAGCGTGCGCACGGAGCAGCCGATCCCTGCGGCGTAGTCCTCGACGCGGCGGCTGCGGCCGTGACCGGTCTCGAGATCGCGCCGGAAACGCGCGAACGTCCGCGACTCGGAGCTGGAGATCGAGCCGGTCTCCGTACCCGAGGCCAGCAGTGCGATCCGCAACACGAGGACGGCGAGCTGATGCCGGAGCAGTCCGGCGGCGATGTCCTTCGCGCCCGTGGCCGACGAATGCCGGGCGCAGTCCACCCCCAGTTGCGCGACCTCGGTGATCACGGCGTCTTCATCCTCGCCGGCCAGCTGCCAGTGCGAAGGGCCAGGAAGATCATCGATGGGTACGCCGGCCACCTCGGCCGCCGTCAGAAGATCCCTGTTCCAGCTGACCAGGGTGGCGTCGAGTCCCGGCTCGACGCCGAAGCGCACTGCCTGACCCGGTCTGATCCAGAGCAGGGTGCCCGGCCGGCACCGGTGCGGCTCGAAGTCGATCTCGACCGTGCCGTGACCGGCGGTGGTCAGAGCGAGCAGGTGGTAGGGGAGTCGGCGGGGCTGCGGCTGCGCGGTGGCCAGGTCGGTCTCGGACAGCGTGCAGGTGCCCACGCCGGCCCATCGGGGCGCGGGCGCCGACCTGGTGGGGCGCTGAACGGAGGTGACCATCGAGCCGACCGTATCGGGCCTTGACCAGGGATGCACGCGTGACTCCCGAGGTCAGTGGATATCTCGCTGACGTATCGGAAATTGAGTTTTCAAACGGACAAAAGAGACTTCTCTTTCGTACGTAAAAAGGCGACCCGCGTGGACCGGCAGTATCCACGCGGGTCGCCCCGTAAATCCCTTTTGTTCTTCGAGCTGTGTTGCTATCGACCGGCGAGTAGTCGGTTGACGGCCGCGTCCACGTCCAGATGATCGGACTCCCGGCCCCGCGGCACCACCACATAGGTGCGCCGGAGGAATCGGACAAGAACGCTGCGTGGAACTTCGAACAGTGCGTTGCCATCGGGCGATGACAACGCCAGGGCAATGAAGTCGCCCCGCGGAGTGACCCAAGGCCACGCCCGGACGTCCCCGATCCCCGCTGGCTCGTCGAGCCCGGTCACGAGCAGTTCCCGTGCAAAGGACCAGCTCACGGCTTCCCCACCGGCTGATTCTGCATGGAACAACACGTGGACGGCGTACGGGTCGGCTGGGTCATAACGAAGACTGGCACGCACGGGCAGGGCCGTGGCATCAGGCGCTACGAGCCGCAGCGATGTTTCGACCTCGACGGTCGTTGGACGAATGGTACTCATGGACGAACTCCCCCCGGCACCGCTGCGGGGCTGGTGAACCCCGCGTTTCCCATACTCAGGTGATCCCTGTCATTACGCTCCGCCATACGCTGATCTCACCCAGTAGTGGGAAGACGGTTCCGATAAGCTCTCCGGACAAACCGTTAAACGGTATCTTGTCCTGTTCTGCCCAGGTGCTCGGATCCGCCCGGCGTCGGGTGGTTCAGCAGTTGACTCACTCCGGTAACGTCCATTCCTCCCGGGCGGTGACGGGGGAAGGGAACACTGGGGGATGAAATGAGCGAGAGCCAGGGATTTTGCCGGTGAAAGTGAACGAGATGCCCCAAAGCGACCCGATGACCGATTCCCCCAGCCGCACGGGTTTCCTCGACCGGATCCGCGCCAACCCTACCGGTCGTCTAGCCCTGAAAATCGGCGTAGGCATCCTCGGCACCCTCGTCGTAGTGACCGGCATCATCCTCATCCCGTTCCCCGGCCCCGGCTGGGCGATCGTGATCCTCGGCCTCGCCATCTGGGCCGTCGAATTCACCTGGGCCAAGCGCCTGCTCCACTTCACCCGCCGCCACGTCCAGGCCTGGACCCAGTGGATCCTCAAGCAGCCCCTGCACCTGAGAGCCCTCATCGGCCTGGCCGGCTTCATCTTCATCAGCGCGGTGGTGTGGCTCTCCGTCAAGCTCACCATGGGCATCGACCTGGCGTCCCTGATCTGGAACTTCATCACCGGCAAGTGACGCGCCGACCCTGGTTAGCGCCGACGACCGCGGGTCCGGTAGAGTTCAGATCCGTTGAGGGCGATTAGCTCAGCGGGAGAGCGCTCCGCTCACACCGGAGAGGTCACTGGTTCGATCCCAGTATCGCCCACGATCCCGAGGCCGAACTCTGCTCACGGTTAGCGTGAGCCGGGTCGGTCTCGTTTTGTTTTGCGTGGCCTTTGGCCTACGCGGGGTGGGGGCTTCGCCACCCACACCCCCTACTGACGGGTGTGCGCTCAGCGGCTCGCTTGCGCTTCGGGCTTGGCTCGCTTGCGCATCGTTGTTGGCTCGCTTGCGCTTCGGTGGATGTTCGGCTTGCTGGGCTTGGGTCTTTGCCTTTGATGTGGCGGGGGGCTCTGGGGTCAGGGTTGGCTGCAGTGGGCTTGTGGGTCGTTGAGGATGGTTGTTTCGAGGTCGTTGAGTGGGCCGCCGACCTTGGATATGCGTCGGGCGGCTTCGAGGACGTCACTTAGATCTTCGGTCACGCGTCGGCCGGGTCGATTTCGATGATGAGTTGGGCGAGCCACGGCATCACCTTCAGATGGCGGGTCCGTTGGATCAGTCTCTCGGCCCGTTCCGGGACCGTTGCCTTGCCCCCGAAAAACCGACTGTGCGTTCTCGCTTGCGGCCCGGGTCATGATGCGGCTCGTCAGCGCAGCGAGAGGGATTGTTCGCCTGATGATGGCGCTTTGCAGTAGGTAGTTCCCGATGACCGGCAGGTTTTTCGCCGCGTCCAGTTTTTCCCGCGAGTAGATCTTCTTGGCGGCTTGCGCGTCGGTGGCGCGGCTGCGGTGACCGCGCCCGGAAGAGACAGTTCGTGGGCTTTGATCCCGCACGCCACCTGGACGAAGTCTTCCGGGTCGTTCAGGTCAGGCGGCACCCGGTAGGGCACCGCGATGTCCCAGGCCAACCTCAGCTGTATCCGCGCGACGTACGCGATGCTGCCCAGGGCGGACGTGCCGCCGGCCGTGAGGGTGGCAAGCCCGGATGAGCCGGCGTCGCCGTGTGGGCTCAGCCTGGAAATGACCTGGGCTCGCTCCTTTGAGGATGCCGTGCGGCTCGGCCTCGATCGATTGTTCGGCCGTGGCAGATACCCCCTGGCTGATCTGCGCCTTGCCGGGGCGCCGCGTTGTGGCGGCGTTGAGTAGCGACGCTGGCGGCTTGTCGCAGCGGTGACCTTCGGCCGTTTGAACTACCGCTGGCGTGTGTACGCGGCGGGTGGTGGCTGATCCGGGGGTGACACCCGGAAGGAGTAGGCGGTCTGTGTGGCGTTGGTGGCGATCGGTGGGGGTGGGGTTCCGAATCGCGGGGAGGGCAGCCGGGTCAGCCGATCTCTGAATGGAATCCGAGGGGTTAATTTCGGTTACGGCGCCGCGGTTCGGCGGTTATCAATTTTTGATTTTGGTGGGTGTTTCTGCGCGCCCGCATGTCCTTGATCGAGGTGACGTCGTGCTGCATGTGTCCCGTTGGTTCACGGGTCTCCTGGTGGTCGGGTGCTTGTTCTTGGCTGCTTGCGGGGGGTCCACTCCGGATCCGGTTCCCGCTGTGCCCGCGGCCCCGACGAACGTTGCGGTTCCCACGACCTTTGCCGGGTCGCCGATGCCGTCGGAGCTGGTGAGCTCGTCGGGTGTGGGTGGTCGGGTGATGCCTGATGTGAACGGTGAGCGGCTGTCCGACGCTGAGGCGTTGCTCGGGGCGGCGGGGTTCATGTCAGTGCGGGCTGTGGATGCGACCGGGAAGAACCGGACGATTCTGGAGAAGAACAACTGGGTGGTGGAGCAGCAGGAGCCGTCGGCGGGGGCCGGGGTCGCTGACGGGATGACCGTGACGCTCGGGGTGCGGAAGCCGACCGATGACCAGGATGACGTGGCGGTGGAGAAGGGTGTTGTGCCCGACGTTGTCTGTCACGACCTGCAAGAAGCTCAGGATGCGCTGCGGGGGGCCGGTTTCTTCGTCGTGGTCGCCAAGGACGGGCTGGGGCAGGGACGGTACCCGCTGGTGGACCGGAACTGGATAGTTCTGGGGCAGTCCGCGAAGGCCGGGAGCAGCCCGGAGAAGAAGGCGACGATCCAGCTGACCGTCGTGAAGTTCGGGGAGCCCACCGGGGACTCCAGGTGCAAGAGCTGATGGCGGGCGAGGAGCTGGGCTTCGGGTATCCGGTGCTCGATTCGGCGGAGCTGGAGCCGATCAAGCGGCGGATGTTCCGGCGGCCGCGGCGGGAGTTGCACGAGATTCCCCGGCAGCCGCCGGGCAGCGTTCTGGTCTTCCAGCTCGGGGATTCGTACGAGGTGCTGCCCGACACCTCGCTGCGGCTGGACGCGGAGCTGGTGGTTGACGCGGTTGCCGTGGCGGTGGTGTCCACGCGGCAGGTGCAGCGGGAGGCGGTGGCTTATCTGCCCAGCGCTGATCCGCGTACCTGTGTGGCGGTGCGGGCTGTTTTCTTCTGTCTGGTGACCGATGCGCAGCTGGTGCTGGACGCCGGGTGCTGGGATGTCGGGCCGCTGCTGTCCGATCATCTGAGCGCGGATCCGCGGCTGCGGTTCCTGACCCAGTCGACCGATCTGCACGCCGGCTGGCCGCACTTCCAGCGTAATGCCACGGCCCGGTTGCTGGCCTATCACGAGATGCATCCGCTGATCGTGGCCGGGTTGACCGTACGCCTCACCGATGTGGCCTTTGAACCGCAACGTCTCGCCACCCTGCCGCAGCAGCAGGGCAGGACCGTGCAGGCGGCGCCGCGCCCGGAGGAGGACGGCGCGCCGGGCGAGATGGGGGAGACGGGCGAGATGCCGATGGCCGACGGCGACCCGGCGATCATGCGCAACTACACCTGGGGAGAGAACCGTGAGTGACCGCAGTCGTGGCCGGGCGTTGCGCGTCCTGACTGGCGCCGATGAGGACGTGCTCGACACCGTGCCGGGGGAACGGGCGCGCTTCACCGCCATGGGCGGCGTGGTGCTCGGTACCGCGCTGATCGCCATGTTCTCCATGACGGTGGCGCTGATGTGTGTCTTCGACGGCTTCCACCCGAGCATTCTGCTGTTCGTGCCGGTCTGGGGCGCGTTCATCCTGTCGCTCGACCGGTGGCTGATGTCCAGCTCCTCGTCGCCGCACGCCGGTGTCCGTGCCCGCAAGCTGGTGCCCCGTCTGGTGCTCTCGATCATTTTCGGGGTGGTGATCGCCGAGCCGTTGCTGCTGGGGGTCTTCCAGTCCGCTATCGAGCAGCGGGTCCGGGATGACCGGATCGTCTCGGCCGGGCAGTACGAGACCGATCTCAAGAAGTGCAATCCGCCGCCCGGCACCGCGGAGGCGGCCCCGTCGGCGCCCGGGCGGAATGCCAAGACCTGCGACGACAAGCGGATCAATGTCCAGACCGACGCGCCTGCCAAGGAGAAGGAGATCGCGGACGTCAACGGCGACATCAAGACGCTCAAGGCCGACGTCGACCAGGACGACAAGGAGTACGCGAACCTGGAGGCGCTCGCCCGCAAGGAGTGCAACGGGACCGACGGCGAGGGCCTGAGCGGCAAGACCGGGCAGGGACCGAACTGCCGGCGGCTGCGTGGCGAGGCGGAGAAGTTCCGCTCCACCCAGAACATGGTGGCCAACCACACCAAGCTCAAACAGCTCAACGACCGGCTCGTGACGCTCACCGGGGAGCTGGGCACCAGTCGCGCCGATGAGGGTACGAAGATCAACGACGTCATCGCCACGAAGGTCGGCGACTACAAGAGCAACCAGCGGGAGATCGGCCTGCTCGAGCGGCTGGGTGCGCTCGGCAAGCTCGTGGACGAGAACACGTACATGCACTCGGCGGAGTGGGCGTTGCGGCTGTTCTTCATCGTGGTCGACGCGTTGCCGGTCATCGTCAAGTTCCTCACCGGCTACACGGCGTACGACCGGATCGTCACTGACCGCCTCAACCGGGGGCGCCGGATCCAGGGCGTCGTCAACGAGACCGAACGGCGCCGCGGGGTCATCCACGAGGCGCTGGCCCGGCACCAGATGCTCGCCGAGCACGCCGCGGCCGTCGACAAGGTCGAGGTTGACGCCCGGATGCGCAACGTGGACGTCGAGGTGCTGCGGGAGGAGCTGACCGATGCGCGCGCCGAATACCTGCTGCACGACTCGCCGACCCTGCCCCTGAGCGTGCCACCGCCGCGGAGCGGGATCGACGGCGACGCCCGGCCGCGGGGGTGGCGGCGATGAGCGTCACCGTCTCGGAGCGCAAGAGCTATCCGATCTACATCATGCTCGACAGCTCGGCGTCCATGCGCCGCCGGCTGCCCGGTGCCCCGGCGCCGCAGGAGGAGTTCGAGCAGATGATCCCCGATCTGATCATGTCCCTGTCGGATTCCCGGTCGCTGGCCAAGGCGGCGTGGATCAGCGTCATCGCGTTCGGTGACCGGCCGGAGCTGCTGTGCCCGATGACGTCGCTCGCCGAGCCGGTGCAGGTGCGCAGCCCGCGCGACGGCGGGCACACGGACTACGCCGGTGCGCTGCGCTTCCTGCACGAACGCATCGAGGTGGACCGGGTGGCGATCGAGGCGCACGGCGCGGCGGGCAACTACCGCACCAAGGTGGCGCGGCCGCTGGTCTTCTTCATCACCGACGGGGCACCGTACGCCCACGGCGAGTTCCAGCGACCCGGGGAGTGGATGCCGTACCGCGAGAAGATCGTCGCCGAGCCCGTCCAGGCGCGGATCGCGGCGATCGGTCTGCACGGCGCCCACCAGGGCACCCTGTTCGCGATCGCCACCGGCAAGGGCCGCGAGCGCAACGCGTTCATCGCCACGGCGCGTGACGAGGGCGCGGGGGACAGCCTGGCCGAGAGCGTCATCACCGTCATCGAGCGCAGCATCAAGCTCTCCGTCCGGACGGGCGAGATGGTGATCGACGAACCACGGGGGATGCGGCGGGTCCATGGTTGAGAACCCGTTCATGGCCGTGGTGGTGGCCACCGTGCTGGGCGTGACCGCGCTCGCGCTGGTGCTGTTCGGCACGGGACACCTGACGCTGCCGCCCGTGGAGAAGATCCCCCGGCTGTGGCACCGTCCCGATCGCCACCGCGACGGGATCGAGCCGCCGCCCGACATGCCGGTGAAGGAAGAAAAACCGACGGAAGCACAGCCACAGGTGGCCCGGCTGGTGATCGACCCCCCGCGGGACGGCCAGGAACGCGAACCCCGGCTCCCGGCACGGGTGGTCACCGGCAGCGCCTGGCACGGGTCGTTCTTCCACGGCTGGTGCGGCACAACCGGCGGTGCCCGGCCGGCGGTGCTGCTCAACGTGCGGGCCGCCACCCTGCGCGGCGCGACCCACGCCGGGATGGGCACCGAGGGGCAGGACGCGATCGGCGCCGCCTGGGACGAGACCCACTCCGCACTGTACGTAGCCGTCGCCGACGGGCTGGGCTCGTTGCCGGCCTCCGGGCGGGTGGCGGCCGAAGCGATCACCGCCGCGTTGCACCTGTGCACGACCCGCCCGGACAGCCTGAGTTTCGCGGCCGGTGCCACCCGGATGTTCCAGGCCATCGGCGCCGGCCTGGTGCGCTCCCTCCATGAGGGCGAGAGCGGGGCCTGCACCCTGGTCGTCGCCGAGGTGGTCCCCCGGTTCGACGGCGCCGAGGTCACCGTCGTCGGCGTGGGTGACTCCGAGGCCTGGGCGCTGTTCGACAGTCGGTGGACGGTGCTGCACCACGAGCGGGGCGGCAGCGAGAACGCCACCCGCGACATGCCCACCCACGCGGCCGATCCACGCGTCCAGAGTTTCATGCTGTCGCCCGGGTCCGTGCTGCTGCTCGGCACCGACGGCTTCACCGGCGCGCTGGACGTGAGCGTGTCACCGCTGGCCCGTGCTCTGGCCCGGCTCTGGCGCCAGCGCCCCGGCTGGCTCGACTTCGTCAACCATGTCGGCTTCGTCGACGAGTACTGGTCCGACGACCGGTCGGCGGTCGCCGTGTGGATCGGAGAGGGTGCCGTCGATGGGTGACGACCTGGACGCCGACCTGGCGGAGCTGGACTTCTTCGACCCGCGGCAGGTCCGGATCGACCCGGGTGGCAACGCGACGCTGCGCTGGTGCCGCTACCGGGGCCAGCAGTACCTGTTCAAGGAGTTCACCCCGGAACACCTCAGCGACGTGCACGAGGATGCGCTGGTCCGGCTGCTGCGCTGGCGGGAGAGCCGGTCCGGTCCGGATCGGGAGCGCCTTGACGTTCTCACTGCCTGGCCACGACACACCGTACGCGGTGACGGCCGCCTCGCCGGGCTCCTGATCCCCGCCGCGGACAGCCGGTTCTTCGCGGCCGGGCGCCACGGTCTGCGTACCCCTCGCAGTCTCTCTGATCTGCCCGGGGCGAGTCCCGGGATGCCGGCGCCGCACCTCACGTTCGCGATCCTCGGCCACGTCATCCTGGCGGTGCGCTGGCTGCACGGTCAGGGGGTCGTGGTGAACGACCTGCAGAACGAGAACGTGCTGTTCGCCGCGGACCCGGTGCACCCCGCGGTATACGTCGTCGACTGCGACTCCATGGTGTCCGGCCGGGAGTGGGGGCAGGTCGCGAGCCCGGCCGCACCCGACCTGATGGACGAGGTCATGCCGACCGTCAGCATCCCCACGACCGCGAGCGACCTGACGAAGCTCATGTGGACGGTGGTGCGGGTGCTGCTGGAGGTCCCCAACCTCACCGGGCTCGGACAAGACGACCGTGCGGTGCTGGCCGCCGTCGCACCCGCCGGCACCCGCGACCTGCTGCTCGCCGTGGTGGATCACCCCGCGGACGGCCCGGCCTGGGACCGGCTGGCCGAGCAATGGTCACGGCTGACCGGGGAGCGGGAAGCGCCCGTGACCCTGCGCTCGGGGTGGCTGCCGCCCGGGTATTCCTACCGGCCCGACCCCGGTCCTCCGGTGCTGCCGGCCCGGCTGCTGCCCGGCTACGTGGCGTCCACCGCGCGCGGGAGGGTGGCGATGCTCGCCGTCACCGCCATGTCTCTGATCGGGATCACCAGCGTCGTGTTTGCCGTCATTCTCGGACTCCGGATGGGCGACTTCTGATGGAAACCCGCAACGACCCGGTGCTCGTGCTCAATCTGGGCGCCGCCGACATCACCCTTCCCGCCGACGACGTCCACTACCTGTTCCAGGACGGGCCGTTGCTGCGCATCGGGCGTACCGCCGACGACGGTCCAGGGCAGCGGCTCGGCCATTTCGTGCCGATGCTGGGGCGGTGGTACTTCCACGCCGACAACGTGCCCGCCGCCCGGGTGCTGCGCATCGACGGGGGCCCGGTGACCAATGTGCGGCAGAAGCTCGACCGGGACCGGCCCACCAGCATCGGCCTGCTTTCCAGCGCGCCGACCGGTCCGTTCCACCCGCGGACACCACTGGAGGTGGAGGCACCGCGGCTCCCCGCGAAGATCCGTGACGACAAGCCGTCGCGGGGTGCCCGGCGCTATGTCATCGGGCGTACGGGCACCCACGCCGACATCTCGATCGACGACCCGCTGGTCAGGGCCCGGCACGCGACCGTCCGGGTCGACGGTCTGGGCCGGTGGTGGATCTCCGGCGAGCTCTACGTCGGGGGCGTACGCCAGATGTCCGCGACGCTGTCCGAAGGCGAGGTGTTCGTCATCGGCCAGACCGCGGTGACCGTCAGCGCGGAACTCCTCGGCGGCACCGCCCGGATGCCCGATCCCGTCGCCGGTGTCCGGGAGGTCGTCCCCGGTGCCCGGCGCCCCTCGACGGCGGAGACCGGGCTGTCGGTACGCCTCGACGGCGTCACGGTCTACGGCCATCAGAACCGCAAGCGCCTCGACAACGTGACCATCAGCATCGACCCGGGGCAGGTCGTCGCGGTGGTCGGCCCGTCGGGTGCGGGCAAGTCGTCGCTCATCAAGGTGCTGATGGGCGAGCTCGCCGAGCAGCAGGGGACCGTTCAGCTGGGGCCCGGCAACGGGCTGCGTACCGATCCCGAATTGCGCCGCAGGCAGGTCCGTTACGTGCCGCAGGGTGACGACGGACTGTTCGGCACGCTGACCGTCCGGGAGACGCTGACGTATGCCGCCCGGTTGCGCGCGGCGGCGGACACCTCCGCGGCGGAGGTCAAGGACCGGGTCGCCCAGGTCCTCGACCGGCTGGGCCTCGACCAGCTCGGGGACCACCCGGTCGACGACATCTCCGGAGGCCAGAAACGCCGGGTGTCGATCGGCACCGAACTGGTCGGCGACCCCCAGCTCCTGCTGCTGGACGAGCCCACCAGCGGGCTGGACCCGGGCAAGGACCGCGACATCATGCGGAGCCTGCGCGAGGTCGCGGCCACCTATCACTGCACGGTGATCATCGTGACCCACGCGACGGAGCATCTGGGCTATGTGGACAAGGTGGTCACCATCGGCCGGGGCGGCCGGGTCCGGGATGCGGGACCGCCCGGGTCGGTGCTCGCCACGCTGCGCCAGCCGACGTGGGCGGACCTCATGGTCGAGCTGGATCAGGACCCGAAACCGGGAAACCAGCGCAACACCCCACCCCCGGGCATCACACGTACGCGCTCAGCGCCCCCTCTGCGCTGGAAGCTCACCGGTCTCCCCACCTTGCTGCACCGTCAGCTGATGCTCACCGCGCGCCGCGGCCGGGGCACCCTGGCCGTACTGTTCCTGGTCCCGTTGATCTGCACCGGGCTCGCCGTGGCGGCGTCGGACGGGGGACTGCGACCCAGCGCCGCGATCGGCTCGGTGCTCTCGATCCTCGTCACCGTGGCGGCCCTGACCGGGGCGTCGCTGACCTACCCGGACATCGTCAACGACGAGGGCAAGCTCCACCGCGACTTCCGGGTCGGCGTCGAGGCGCTGCCGATCGCGCTGTCCAAGGCGCTCGTGTTCACCGGCGTGTGCGCCGTGCTGGCGGGCGTGGTCAGCGTCGAGTTCACCCTGCTGCGCGATCTGCCGCCCGACGCGTACGGGCTCCCGCCGTTCGGCATGCTCTACGCCGTGGTGCTGCTGACCATGCTCGCGTCGATGGGCGCCGGCCTGTTCATCTCGGCGTGCTCGCCGAGCCTGGAACGGGCGGTCACGTGGAGCACACTGCTCGCGGTGCTCCAGGTCGCGCTCAGCGGCACCCTGTTCCACCTCGACGGGGTCCTCGGCATCGTCACGCGGATCCTGCCCGCCCGGCTCGGATTGGCGGCGATGGCGTCGTACACCGATTTCAACAGCTATCGCGGTCCGGCCCTGTACACCGACGCGTTGTGGAACGCCGGCGCTACCAGGTTCTGGCTGCTGGTGTTCGGCCTGGTCCTGACGCTGGCCGTCGCGGTCTGGGCGTCGGTGCTCGTCCTGCACCGCCGGTGGACCCGGTGAACCCCGCTGAGGACGGCCAGGTTTCGTGGGCGCTGTGCCGGGCCGCCGCCCGGTCCGTGCGGGACACCGAGTTCGGACGGGAAGCCGAGGCGGTCGTACGCCCGCGCAGCACGCTCGGGGTGTTCCGCACCCGCGGCCCGCTGAGCCTGCTGATCTACGTGGCGGCCCGTGACGGACGGCTGGTCTGGCGCGGTCCCGGCTCGTTCGCGCTGCTGCAACCGCCCGCGGACGCCCGCCGGCGGTCCCCGGGCCCGGGGCTGGGCCAGGCGGTGCTGCGCCGGATCGTCCGCAGCTGGGACCTGTTCCTGTTCTGTACGCCCATCGCCGTGCTCTTCGCCGTGGCGGCGGTCTGTGCCGTGCTGTTCCGGGCAACCGGACAGCGCTGGCTGATAACTGCCGGTCTGCTGTTGATGGTGGCCGTCCTGTCGTACGTCCTCATCATGCTGAGCTGCCTGGTGATCTGGGGCTCGCTCTGGTTCTTCCGGGAGTTCGGCCGGCGGGCCCGGGGCAGCGGCCCGATCGCGGCGGAGCTGCTGCCGGGCACCCGGTGGACCCTGGCGTTCTGCCATCACCTCGACGCGGGGCGCCCGGAGCTGCTGCTGCGCCTGGTCCAGCAGCGCCTCGACCGGCTGCTGCGGGCGGAGCTGGACCGCGTCGCCGCCGACACCGGTGTCCGGGTGAAGGACGTGCAGACGACCGAGTCGCTGGTCTGCCTGCGGCGGGGGGTGACGACCGGGCCGATGCGTGCCGCGGTTGCTGCGTGGTCGGACCGGGGGCATCTGTTCGCCGCCGACAGTGACGTGACGGTGCTGTTGTCCGACCACCGGCCCGTACGGGCACCGATCCGGATCTTCGATCGTGGTGGCTTTCTCTTCTGGTATCTCTCGGCGGAGCTCGCGATGGTCGCGTTGTTGTCGCGGGACGTTCCCCGCTGGGAGCGCGCGGTGTGCGCCACGCAGTGCGCCGGGCACCCGGTGACCTACTGGGACGCGTTCACCTGGCTGGCCCAGCGGCTGCTGTTCACCGATCCGTACGGCCTCGGCCCGGCGAGCCGGCAGTCCTGGGTCATCGGCTGGCTGGTGAGCCTGATGTCGCTGACCGGGCTGCTCGTCACCGTCGCCGCCATCAACCAGTACACGCGCATCCGGCGTATCGAGATGAACGCCCTGGCAGAAGGGTTCAAGATCGTGCATGACCACACCCGTACGCTGATCATGGTCGCCACCGCGGCCGAGTACGAAGCCGTCGTGCGTGCCGTCGCCGCGGTCAGCGACGTCGCGCCCCGCCCGCTCGTGCTCCCGCACCAGGTCGTCACGGAGCTCGGCGCGGTGAGCCGGACCAAGCTGATGCTGGCCCAGGTGGAGCCGGGCACGGTCAGCCCGGGCGCGGCGTCGATCGCCGCGGCGGCCCTGGTCACCACGCTGGATCTGGACTTTCTGATCCTGGCCGGGATCTGTTACGGGCTGCGGCCGGGGGAGCAGGAGGCCGGCGACATCCTGGTCAGCACCCAGCTGCGCGCGATCGACGACCGCAAGGAGATCGACCCCGCCGGCACCGGGCAGCCACCCCTGCCGCGGGAGGGTGCGGAGGTGGCCCGGATCCTGGCGACCACTGAGCCGCCGCCCGGGCCGCGCACCGTCCTGATCCGTGGCGACCAGGTCACGCCCTCGACGGCCCTGCTCACCCGGATGCGGGAGGTCGCGCGCGGTTACGACCAGTCGCCGCGCGTCCATTTCGGGCCGATGCTGTCGGCGGGCACGCTCGTGAACTCCCGATCGCTGCGTGACGAGCTGCTGAAACTGGCGCCCGACGCGGTCGGCGGGGAGATGGAGGGCGCCGGCGTGTATGCCGCGTCGGCGCACGCCAAGGTCGACTGGATCATCGTCAAGGCGGTCTGTGACTGGGGGTTCGGCAAGACCGACGACTTCCACGAGCTCGCCGCCGCCAACGCGGCCACATTCGTGGTCAGGGCCGCCGAGCAGGGCCTGCTCGACGACGCCCCGGCCCGGGGCACCATCTGAGGGTCACCGGGTCAGGGCGCGGTCCAGCCAGGTGAAGGCTTCCTCCTGCATTGCCAGGTTGAAGGTGTGGCCCAGTCCTGGCCAGAGTTTGGTGGCCAGGCGGTTGCTCGCGTGCTGCGAGGCCCAGACGGCACGCATCGTGGCGTAGGCGGCCTCGACGCCGGGCCGGGGGAACAGGGTGTCGAGTTCGCCGTTGAAGACCAGCATCGGGTGGGGCGCGGCGATGCTGGCCACGTCGGGGATGTCGAGGTAGCGGGCGAGACCCGGGTGGAGCATGTGGAACGCCGATGCGCCGCGAAGGGTGTTGTTTCCGGTGACCATCATGTCCTTGAGCGCGGTCATCCAGCAGACGGCCACGGTGGCGGCGATGTGGGTCGACAGGGCCGCGACCTGCCACGCGCGGTAGGAACCCATGGAGAAACCGACGGCGGCGATGCGGCGGTGGTCCACTTCGGGCAGGGTGGCGAGCAGGGCCGCTGCGCGCATGTCCTCGTACGCGAGCAGGCCCGCCAGCGAGGACCCCAGGTTGAACATGTTGCTCGCGAGGGCCTGCTGGCCGTCGTAGGTGAGGCCGCCGCGGTCACCCCAGCCGAGGGCGTCCACGGCGAGGACCGCGTAGCCCCGGGCGACCAGCGCGTTGCCTACGAAGCCGCCCTCGAAATAACGCGTGGCCCAGGCCTGCGCCGACGCTCGGCGGGTCTCGTCGTACCAGGGCTCGATCAGCTTCTCCTTGCCGATGTCGAACTTCGAGCCGTGGTCGTGCAGCAGGAGCGCTGCCGGGAACGGGCCGGGGCCCTCCGGCAGCAGCATGGTCGCGCGGACCCTGCTGTTACGGGTGACGTTGAACAGGATCTGCCGTTGCCGGTAGCCGTCGCGCGGCTGGTCGTCGATGATCTCCACGTCGAACGGAGTCCGGTCCTCGGGTTGCCACAGCAGCTCACGCACCTGGGCGCGGGCCCGCCGTTTCCAGTCGCCGAAGTTCCCACGGGTGTTCGCCCAGGACAGCGGGAAGTCGAGCTCCGCCTTGAGCCGCTCGGCGAAGACCGGCAGGTTGCCCTCGACGACCGAGGGCCCCTCGAAGACGGGCGCGGGACCAGCGGGAAGCTGGCCGGCTGCGAGGGTGACCGCTGGCAGGGATACGAAGCTACGCCGGTTCATGCATTCCTCCTTGTCGATGTGTTTCTCCGGAGAAGATTGCCACTGATCGATGTATGTCACTCGATATCTGCGCCATCTGTAGGCGTGACCTGTCTCGCTGCGCGCCCACGGCGTACCTATTAGCTTCGGGGGTGCAGCCCTGGACCCCGGTTGTCGTCCGGCCCGCCCGAGTGCGGGGGCCTCGATAACCGAGGGTTGTTTCTTGATCATGAAATTGTGGGTTCGGCTGCCGGTTGTGCTGGTGCTGCCGGTTGTGCTCGTGGTGGCCGCCGCCGGGTGCACGAGCGCCGGGCCGGCCGATGCGGGCTGGACGCCCGTGTGGAGTGAGGACTTCGACGGGCCCGCCGGTAGTGGGTTGTCGAAGGCGGATTGGATCTACAGCACCGGCACCGGTTATCCCGGCGGGGCCGCGCAGTGGGGGACCGGTCAGCTCGAGGCCTCCACCGACTCCACCGACAACGTGCGCCTCGACGGGGACGGGCACCTGGCGATCGTGCCGCTGCGTACCGGTGCCGGGGTCGGCACGTGGACCTCGGGACGGGTGGAGACCAAGCGCACCGATTTCGCAGCTCCCGAGGGTGGCAAGGTCCGGATCGAGGCCGTGCTGCGTCAGCCGGATGTGACCGGTCCGGAGGCTGCGGGATACTGGTCGGCGTTCTGGGCGCTCGGTGCGCCGGCGCGGGCGGTGGGGTCGACGAACTGGCCGCACGTCGGTGAGTGGGACGTCATGGAAGCGGCCAACGGGCACGACTCGGTGTGGCAGACCGTGCACTGCGGCGAGCCGGTGGGTGGTCCGTGCGGCGAACCGACCGGGATCGGCAGCGGTGAGCAGGCCTGCGCGGGCTGCAGGAGCGACTTCCACACGTACGCCATCGAGTTCGACCGCAGCGTCAAGCCGGAACAGCTGCGGTGGTACGTCGACGACAAGAACACCTTCACCGTCGCCGCCGACCGAGTGGACGCCGCGACCTGGGAGCAGGCCAACCATCACGGCTTCTTCGTGATCCTGAACGTCGCGATCGGGGGCAGTTTCCCGGCCGCGTTCGGTGGCGGTCCGACCGCCGCGACCAAGCCGGGCGTGCCGATGCTGGTGGACCGGGTCGCCGTCCTGAGGAGCGAATCCTGATGAGTGTCAGACCCACGGAAACCCGGATAGGCCCCGTCAACGAGTTGTCGTGGGCGCCGATCCAGCGATCCACCCGGTTCGCCGTGCTCGTCGCGCTGTGCGTGACCGTGTTCTACATGATCTTCCTGCTGAACCCGGCGTACCGGGGGAACGTCTGGACCTGGGGGCTGGTCCTGTTCGCCGAGGGGATCACGATCTTCAACGCGCTCGCGATGTGGTGGACCGTGCTGGCGCACACCCAGCACCCGGACCCGCCGGAGGTGTTCGCCTGGCGCCGCCGGCTCACGACCGGTGCCCTCGCGCCCTCGATCGACGTGTTCATCACCGTCTACGGGGAGCCGCTCGAGATCGTGCTGGTCACCGTCCGGGCTGCCCGCGACATGCGCGCCGAGCACAAGACCTGGGTGCTGGACGACGGCAACAGCGACGCCCTGCGCGACGCGTGCGTCACCGAGAACGTCGGTTACCTGCGGCGCACCGAGCATGTGTACGCGAAAGCGGGCAACATCAACGCGGCCCTGCGCCGCACCGACGGCGAGTTCGTGGTCATCCTGGACGCGGATCATGTGCCCAGTCCCGACTTCCTGCTGCGCGCGCTGCCGCACATGCAGGACGAGAAGGTCGCGTTCGTGCAGACGCCGCAGGCCTTCCCGAGCGCGCGGGGCCTGGTCGCCGAGGGGGCCGCGGAGTCGCAGCGGATCTTCTACGAGCTCGTGCTGCCGGGGCGTAACCACTTCAACGCGGTGTTCTGCGTCGGCACCAACGTCATCTTCCGGCGTACGGCGCTGCGGGAGATCGTCGGCATGCACACCGCCAGCAACTCCGAGGACATCTGGACCTCGATCGAGCTGCACAAACGCGGCTGGCGCTCGTTCTTCGTGCCCGAGGTGCTCGCGCGCGGACTCGCCCCGGACAGCCTGCTGCCGTACTTCAAACAGCAATTCAGGTGGGCGTACGGTGCGTTCGAGGTCATGTTCCGCGGTGGCCTGCTGCGACGCAGCGTCCTGACCATCGACCAGCGGTTCCAGTATCTGCTGGCCGGCGTCAACTATTTGCTGTCGCTCGCGGCGCTCATCCTGATGTGCCTGCCGGCGGTGTACCTGCTGTTCGGGTTGAGCCCGATCCGCGCGGACCTGAGCACCTGGGTCGTGCACTACGCGCCGTTCTACGTACTGATCATGCTCGTGACCGTCCTGCAGCTGGGCGGTTTCAAGATCTCCGCGATCGTCACCAGCATCGGCGCGGCCCCGGTCCACGTGCGTGCCCTGGTCATGGCGCTGTTCAAACGGCACGTCAAGTGGACGGTCACGAACGCCGGCCCGGGCGGGCTGCCCGGCATCGAGCTGGTCCTGCCGCACGTCGCGCTGTTCCTGCTGAACGCGCTGGCCATCGCGGTCGGCATCAGCACGCTCCCGCTGCGGGGCACCGACGTGGCCGCAGTCTCGCTCTCCATCGCGTGGGCGTCCATCTACGTGCTCGTGCTGGGCCGGGTCATCGCCGAGGCCGTGATCGCGCCCCGGGTCATCAAGGAGCGGCTGGAACGCCGTAAGGCCGGAGCGCTGCTGTCCCGGGCGCTGCCCTGGCCGGCCCGCTGGGAGGAGACCGACGAACTGGTCAGCTCCGCCATGGCCGATGCCTCCGGGCCACCGCCCGCCACCCGTACGCGCTGAAGGGATCAGCCATGGCCGCCCCCACCGTCACCGCGCCACCCGCGCCACCCGCACCGAAGCCGGCCCGCAGGTCGGGCCGCAAATGGCGGGCCCGGTTCATCGTCCTGCTGATGCTGGCCGCCGCGGTCTTCGTCTTCATCAAGCTCACCGCCGACCGGGTGACCAGCGCCGCTCTCGTCGACCTCGGTGCCGTCACCCTGACCGCCCAGCCGGTCCCGGTCGAGACCCCGCGCCCGGGCCAGGTCATCCAGGTCTCGGTCAAGGCCGAGCAGCGGGTCGCGGCGGGCGCCAAGCTCGGCATCGTCGAGGTCACCACGACCGACTCCGACGGCGAGCCGGTCCTGAAGAAGCTCACGATCGTCGCACCGCGGGCCGGCATCGTCGTCGACCAGCCGGTCACCATGGGCAGCACCCTGCAACCGGGTCAGCCGTTCGTCGAACTGTACGACCCGGCCGAGCTGATCTTCGTCACCGACGTCGCCGTGGAGAACCTCCCCGACCTCAGCCCGGGAATGACCGCCAAACTCAAGGCGAAGGGCCTGAATCGCTCCCTCAAGGCGACGGTCCAGCGGATCGTGCCCAGCATGACCGGTGGCAGCGAGGCCGGCGCGGCACCCGGATTCCTGCGGATGGTTCTGCTGCCGTCCAGCGCGGCGGACGTCAGCGATCTCGTCCCCGGCCTGCGCTTCACCGGCGAGATCGACACCCGCACCGGGCCCGGCAATCCGAGACTCATTGCGCTGCCATGCAACCCTCGCGCCGTGAATTCCGTAGAAGGGGCGTTCTGTAGGTAGGCGAGAGGGCTGGTGATCTGTGGGACGGAACTCTGAGCGGGACCGGGAGTTCACCGAGTTCGTGTCGGCACGCCGCGACGGGCTGGTCCGGGTGGCCGCATTGCTGGTCTCCGGTGACCTGGCGAAGGCCGAGGACGTCGTGCAGACGGCGCTGACCAAGCTGTACCTGGCCTGGCCGCGGGTTCGGCCGGAAACCGTCGATGCGTACGCCCGGCGCTGCGTGGTCAACGTGGCCACCGACGAGCACCGGAGTCTGTTCCGGCGTCGCGAACAGGTGCGGTCACAGCTGCCTGAAACGCCGGTCGCCGACGATCCGTGGAACGACAACTCGACGGTCGTGTCGTTGCTGGGCACGTTGCCGGCGAGTATGCGCGCGGCCGTTGTGCTGCGCTACGTCGAAGGCCTCAGCATCGCCGAGGCGGCCGACGCCATGCGGTGCAGCGAAGGCAACGTGAAGAGCCAGAGCGCGCGCGGGCTGCAACGGCTCCGCGAACTCCTCCCCGCAGGTCACCTGACCAATTTTGCGAAAGGATGATGAGATGCCCGATGTCATGGACGTCCTGAAGAACCTGCCGGATGCCGTGCCCACCGGCCGCTCCGGCCCGGATGTCGTCGCCGCCGACGTGGCCCGCGGTCATCGAGCCGTCACTCGGCGTCGCTGGCAGCGCTTCGGCGTCACCGGCGCGGTCGCCGTCGTCGCTGCGGCGGCTGTGGGCGTGGGTGCCGGCCAGTTCAGCCCGGCACCGAGCAGCCCCGCGCGGGTTGTTGCGGCACCCGCGGCTCCGAGGCTGGAGCTGGTCGCGTACCAGGGGAACCAGCCGGTGGGGTTCGAAGTGACGACCGTGCCGGAGAACTGGAAGGTGATCTCCTCGGACACGTCGTCGTTCCTGGTGGCACCGCCCGGCGCGGACATCGCCGCGCCGAAGCCCGGCGAGGCTGTCAGCCTCGAGGGGCAGATCGCCGTCTCGCTGCAGGGACTGTCGAAATTCCCCGCCGAGTCGCCGGTGAAGAAGGTCGACATCAACGGGGCGGACGGCAGACTCGGATTCCCGCTGGAAGAGGAGGGCAAGCTGTCGGACACCCGCTGGCTGTTCTTCCCCGACAACGCGGGCCACAGCGTGCAGGTGCAGGTCCCGGCGTCGGTGGGGCTGAGCGACGACCAGATCGTCAGCTTCGCCAAGGGCATCACCGTCACCGCGCAGGCCCAGTCGATCGGCGGCTGACAGCGTCGTCCGACTCGGTCCCGACGATCTCGCTATGGCAGGACCGGCAGGTCGATCCGGGAGCCGTCGTGGGCGATCTCCTGGGTCGCCCGGTGGGTGGTGGCAGTGTCGGGGGAGCCGGGGTTGCGGGCGTAGCGGGGGTGGGCGCCCGAGCTGATCTGGACGCTGATGCGATGACCCGGGGCGAACTCGTGGAACGTCGGCCACAACGCCACCTCGACGTCCTGAAAGTCCGGTGAGGTCTCGACGCGCTGGATGCCGTCGCAGACCGTCATCGAGCGGCCGTCGGGGTGCACGTCGCAGATGCGGACGAAGACGTCCGCGCTGGGCTGTGACGACCGGAACCGGATGTGGGCCACGGGCTCGCCCGCGATCGTGGCCGGTGCGGTCAGGGGGTCGCCGCGGAACACGACGACGTCGGCCCGTTTCTCGTGCTCCGCGTTGTCCACCGGACCCGAATCCGGTAGCAGGCTCGGGCCGCCGACGGACGGCGTGGGGTGCTCGGGATCGTACACATATGTCGTGGTTTCGTCGGAGGGCTGCGCCGCGTCGAGCCGGCCCGATCCGGACAGGAACAGCGATTGTGCGGTGACCCCGGAGGGCGGCCAGGTCTGCAGGTCATGCCACACCTCGGCGCCGGTCCGGTACGCCCGGACCGGCGCGACCCGGGTGGCCGGCGCCCCGGCGAAGTGCTCCTTGAGGAACGCCGTGGTCTCACCGATGGCCGGGGCGTCCATCCCCTTGGAGACGTGCCCCCACGGCCCGACGGTGAGCCGCGGCGGCCGCCCGGCGGCGGTGAGCTGGGCATGGTTGCGCAGCTGGGCCGGCAGGAAGATGTCGTACCAGCCGGTGATCATGTAGATCGGGGCGGTGACGTCGGGAACCGAGGCGGTGTGTGACTGCTGGGTCCAGTAGTCGTCGGTGAGCTGGTCGTGGGCGACCCAGTCCTGGTACCAGTCGACCTGATGCCCGGTCGCGACGGTGTCGCCGTCCCGCAGCGGCAGCACCCCGAACGCCCTGCCCAGCTTGGGGTCGGGCCGGATCATCGCCAGCGCCAGCGGGAGCATGTCGCGGCGGATCATGCGGTCCATCATCTGGGTCCAGCCCAGCGCGTTACGCAGCGCGAACGTGCCGTTGTCCCAGGTGATCGGCCCGAAGTCGGGCATTGTCACGACCAGGCAGAGGGCGTCCGGGGCGTTGACCGGATCCTCGCGCTGCAGCTTCCCGGCGACCGCCCACTGGGTGAACCCCATGTAGCTGGGCCCGAACGTCGCGACCTTCCCCGTGAACCATGGCTGCTGCCGGACCCAGCGGTGCGTGGCGATCCCGTCTCGTTGCTCATCGACCTGCGGCGTGAAGACACCGCCGGAACCCCAGGTGCCACGGCAACTCTGGAACAGCACCGGGAAACCCTCCCGGGCGAGCGCGCGAGCCCACCCGGCGACGGGGCCGCGCCGCCCGTACGGCCCACGGATCACGATCGTCGGCAGCGCATCGCCGACCGGACCCACCGGCGTGATGAGGTCGGCCAGCAGCTCCACGCCGTCGTCCATGGGCACCCGCAGGTCCCGCTGGATGGCCACGTCGTAAGGCCCCGGGGTCAGCCCCTTGATCCGCCGCGTCTGCATCCACCGGGAGAACCGCGCCCGCACTCTGCTCATGCGATCAAGAGTAGAGAACGGTCACGGCGCGGGACTGATCCCGTTCCACAGTGCGCAGTTGTGCTCGGCGTCGATCCGCGCGTGCGTGGCACGTTGTGCGCTCGGTGCGACGAACTGCAGGACGTCGCCCTGCGCGGTATGCCTCGGCCAGGTGGGTGCGAACTTCACATTCGGGTTGCCCGTACGCGCGAACGCGCCCCAGTAGCTGATCATCTGGTCGGACAGGTCGACCTGCGCGGAGCTGAACGGCAGCGCCGTGCCGAGGTAGTCCCACAGGTAACCGAGGTCGTTGACGTGCGTGGCGCCGAACGGGTAGTCCGTGCCGAGCCGCCAGATCGAGGTGAACGGGGGTCCGTCGCGCTCCGCGAACTCGTACGCCCAGGTCTTCGTGGTGGTGGCGAGCCGGTCCCGCAGCGTCTGGTCGCGGCACGCGCGCTGATCACTGGAGATCGCGCCCCACGTCACGGTCGGAGACTTGTACGCGGAGACCGGGTACGCCGCCGCCACCCGCCCGGCACCCGCCGGGTAGGCCGCGGTGATCAGCGCCGTGAGCTGCGCCCCGGTGAGGGGCTTGCCCACGTAGTCGTAGGTGGCGAAGACGCTCTGCTGGGACTCGTCCCGAGTGCCGCCGTTGATCACCGGGAGATCGGTCAGCGTGCCGGCCTTGAGCAGCACGAGCGGGTCCACCGGCAGCACCGCCGGGCCGGCGACCGGGCCGGACTGGCGCACCTTCGTCTGCGCGGCGAGGACGTCGGCCGGGCTCTTGCCACGCAGGCAGGCAGGCTGACCGGCGCCGGGCGCGCAGCCCAGCTCGGCGGCGAACTGCTCACCGCTCTGCCGGGCAGCGTCGGGCGTACGCGCCGAGCAGCCCCCGCTCTGCATGATCGCCCGGTCGAACAACCCGCGCGCCGCCGGTGACGCGAGCTGCGCGCAGGTGTTGCTCGCTCCGGCGGACTGCCCGGCGAGCGTGACGTTGCCGGCGTCGCCGCCGAAGGCCCCGATGTTGCGCTGCACCCACTTCAGCGCCGCCTGCTGATCGAGCAGGCCGAAATTGCCCGCGCCGGCGTCGGAACGCTCCAGGGCCGGGGTGTCGAGCCAGCCCATCGCGCCGAGCCGGTAGTTGATCGTCACGTAGACGACGTCCTCGCGGGTGACGAACTTGTCGGGGTTGGTGTCCCGCCCCGCTCCGCCGACGTTGCCCCCGCCGTGGTTCCACACGAGGACCGGCAGGTCCTTCTTCTTCGCATCCGACGGCCGGTAGACGTTCAGGTAGAGGCAGTCCTCGGTGAGCGTGGGCTGCTCGTAACCCGGATCCCAGCCGCTGCCCTGCACGCAGGAACCACCGAACGTGGTCGCGTCGCGGACACCCTGCCATCTGGCGACGGGCTGGGGTGCGCGCCAGCGGAGGCCGCCGGTGGGCGGTGCGGCGTACGGAAGACCCAAAAAGCTGGTCACCATCGCCTTCGCCTGCCCGCGGACCTGGCCCTTGTCGGTCTTGACCACCGGGAACTGCCCGGCGTAGGCGGCCGGACCGCCCGCGTGCGAGGAGACGAAGCCGGCCGCGGCCGGCACCGCGGAGGCGAGGAGTGCCGCGGCGGTGAGGCCGGCGGCCCAGGGCAGGATTCTCATGGTGGCGAACCTCCCGGTGGGGTCATCGGAACGTATCGCGGCGGAAATATATAAGCAACAATCTATCCGGGTCCGGTCTGCTGCGCACCGGCAGTTGATCTAGAAGTCGGTTCACGGTCGTGTGCGCGTCTCCTGTGGAGCGGAGACTGGCCCCGTCTCACATTCACCGACGTAGAGGAATACGTGCATGACTCCCGTACGCGCATGGCGCAGGGCCGCGCTGGTAGCCGGCTGTCTGGTGCCGATGCTGGCGTCGACCGCGGCATTTGCCGCGCCGAGTGAGCTCTCGGCCTTCGACGCCGTCAACCAGTTCATCGGCACGGAACTGGACCAGACCCAGAACAAGAGCAACGACGCGTACGGCAACACGTTCCCGGGCGCGACGGTGCCGTTCGGCATGGTGCAGCTGAGCCCGACGACGTACAAGGAAGGCAACGCCGGGGTCGGGGAGAAGGGCGGCTACGAGTACACCGCCGACCTGATCCGGGGCTTCGGGATGACCCGCTACGACGGCACGGGTTGCACCGGGCGCTACGGCGGTTACGAGTTCCCGACCATTCCGTACGCGGGGGCGCTGACCGGTGGTGTGCTGCCATCCAGCCCGGCGACGAACATCAAGGACTACTACCTCAAGTTCGCTCACGCCGACGAGGTGTCGCAGCCCGGCTATTACGGCGTGGACCTTGACAACGATGTCAAGGCGGAGCTGACCGCTTCGTCGCGTACGGGTGTCAGCCGTTTCGACTTCCCGAAGAGCGGCGACTCGACGCTGATCCTCGACACGTCCGGCCCGAACAACCGCACGTTCGGCAGCGAGGTCACGATCGACCCGAAGACGCGTACGGTGTCCGGCTGGATGTACGGCGTCGACGTCTGCGACAACGGCAACTACTACAAGGCGTACTTCTCGACCAGGTACGACCATGACTTCGCGTCGTACGGCACGTGGACCGACGAGGCGCTGACCCCGGGCTCGACGCACGCGATCAAGAGCACCACCGACGTCGGCGTGGACTACCGCCACGACACCGGCGCGTGGCTGACGTTCAAGCAGGGCTCGAAGGTCGTCGCGAAGACCGGCTTCAGCTACACCAGCGTCGAGAACGCCGCGCTCAACCGCGACACCGAGGTCGGCAACGACGGCTTCAACGACGTCAAGAACGACGCGAAGAAGCTGTGGAAGGACGCGCTCGGCACGGTCGACGCGGACGGCGGCTCGGCTGAGCAGCGCACGAAGTTCTACACCGCGCTCTACCACGCGTTCCTGAACCCGACCCCGCGCGACGACGTCAACGGGCAGTACGTCGGCTACGACGACAAGCTCTACACGCTCGCCAAGGGCCACCACTTCTACAAGAACATCAACTTCCCCGGCACGGGCTGGGACGGCTACCGCAGCCAGGTCCAGCTCGTCGCGCTGACGTTCCCGCAGGTCGCGAACGACATCAACCGCTCGATCGTCGCGCTGACCCAGCAGACCGGCGGCTGGGCCCCGGGCGTCTCCCGTATGCAGGGCGACAACCTGCAGGTCATCCTCGCGACGCTCGACGACATGGGCGCGACCGACTACGACCGCGCGGCCGCGCTCGCGTCCATGAAGGCGACGCAGGTCCTACCGGCGACGACCACGAAGCGGACCGACGGCTACCAGTACTTCGCCACCGGCATGATCGAGAACCGCAAGGGCGACTTCGCGACGTCGCGCACGCTGGAGTACTCGACCGACGACTTCGCGATCGCGCAGCTCGCGGACCGGCTCGGCGACAAGCCGGCGTACGACTTCTTCATGGCCCGCGCGCAGAACTGGATGAACGTCTTCGACCCGGAGACCCAGCACATCCGCCCCCGCGAGCGGACCGGTTTCGACCGTGGCTTCGACCTGCGGGTACGCGATGACAGCGCCGGCCGTGGCCAGTTCAACCAGTCGACCGGCTACCAGTACGGCTGGAACGTCCCGCAGAACCTCTCGACGCTGATCGCCAAGCGGGGCGGCGTCGCGAAGGCCACCGCGGAGCTCGACGTGCTGATGGCGCAGCTCGACGCCGGCGCGTACACGCAGACCGGCAACTACCTCTCCAACCAGGCCCCGTTCGGCACGCCGTGGGTCTACAACTGGCTGCAGGCCCCGGCCAAGGCGACCGACGTGCTCTACCGCGCGGTCTCCGAGATGTACGACACGACCCCGACCGGTCTGCCCGGCAACGACGACACCGGCTCGCTCAGCGCGTGGTACGTCTTCGCCAACCTGGGCCTCTACCCGGCGATCTACGGCACCGGTGACCTGGTCATCAGCGCCCCGATGTTCGACAGGATCGTCATCGACCCGATCGGCGGAAGTGCCAAGATCAAGATCAATGCGAAGGGTACGGCCACAGGTGCGCGTTACGTGAACGCGCTCGAGGTCGACGGCAGGAGCCGGACCGCGTCGTGGCTGGACACCTCCTTCGTGCGCAAGGGCGGCACGCTCGACTTCACGATGAAGTCCACCGCCGGCACCTGGGGCACCAGTGCCGCGGACATCCCGCCCTCCTACACCGACGGCGCCGACGCGATGAACAACGTCGGCACCACACCGGACGGTCAGGGCAACCTCGGCTCGATGGACCTCAGCGACTGGTCACTGTCCCGCACTGCGCTCGCCGCCGCCGGCGCCCGGCCCGGTGCCCAGCTCCCGCTCGCCGGCACGGACACGGCCTTCACCTGGCCCGCCGCCGAGCCCGGCAAGCCCGACAACTGGCTCCCGCACGGCCAGCGCGTCGAGCTCGACAACGCCGCCGCCTCGACCGTGTCGTTCCTCGGCCTGGCGACCAACGGTCCCTCCGCGGGCACCGCCACCGTGCAGTACACGGACGGCACCACCCAGCAGGTCCCGGTCAGCTTCGGCGACTGGGCGGGGACGGCACCGGCGGGCAACACCGCGCTGGTCACCGTCGCCGGCCGCAACAACGTCAACGGCACCGCCGGTGACGGCACGTTCCGGGTCTTCGCGACCCAGCCCGTGGCCCTCGACCCCGCCAAGGTCGTGGACGCGGTCATCCTCCCGCAGGGCAGCGACAAGGGCATGATGCACATCTTCGACGTCGCCGTCTCGTAACCCCGCTCGCGGCCCGTCAGTCCATCGTCGACTTTGGTCGATGCACTTGACGGACGGGCCGCGTACCGGAAATCTGCCTCTATGACGATCTCCCGCCGCTCGCTCCTCGGCGCCGCAGCGCTCGGATCCGGATCGATCCTGGCGGCAGGGAGTTCCGCCCAGGCAGCCCCGCCCCAGCCCGTCCTGCCCCGGGCCGGTGTCAAAGCCCCGCGGCTGGTGCCGGGAGACCGGGTTCGCGTCGTCGCGACCGCCGGCATCCCCGACACCCGGCTCGCCCGCGGCATCCAGATCCTGCAGAGCTTCGGCCTCGTCGTCGAAACCGGCGCCCACCTCTACGACAAGTACGGCTACCTGGCCGGCACCGACGAGGCCCGCCTCGCCGACCTCAACGCCGCGTTCACCGACCCGGGCATCAAGGGCGTCTTCGCGGCCCGCGGCGGCTACGGCACCCAGCGCATCATCGACGGCTTCGACCTGCGCGCCGTGCGCCGAAACCCCCGGGTCTTCGTCGGCTTCAGCGACCTCACCGTCCTGAGTGGACGACTCTGGCAGGCCGCCCGCCAGGTCAGCTTTTACGGTCCGATGATCAACTGGACCGACTCCCGCACCGGCCCGGTCGAGATCGAGTCGCTGCGCGCCGCCATCATGACCACCGACCCGATCGTCCTGACCCCCGACCCGGCCGAGCCCAGCTCCCTGGTCACCGTCGCGGGCACGGCAACCGGCACCCTGCTCGGTGGCAACCTGACCATGCTCCAGACGAGCATCGGCACCCCCGACCTACCCGACCTGCGCGGCGCGATCCTGCTCTTCGAGGACACCGACGAGTCGCCGTACAGCTACGACCGCATGCTCACCCACCTGCTGCGCGCCGGCGCACTGCGGCACATCGCCGGCATCGCCATCGGCCAGTTCACCAACGCACCCGTCACCGCCGGCCAATGGACGGCGGCGCAGGCAGTGCTCGACAGGGTGGGCGCTCTCGGCGTACCCGTCCTCGGCGGTCTCCGGATCGGTCACGGCAACGGCCAGCTCACCGTGCCCCTGGGCACCACCGCGACGATCGACGTCGCAGCGGCAACCCTGACCGTCCAGGCCGGCGTGCGCTGACCCCCTCGGTCGCCTCCCGGCCTGCCCGGGGCTGCGTGGCTGTCATCGAGCACGCGCGCCGCTGACGATTCTCCTTGAGGTCGGGCAGCCAGTTCTCTGCGTCGAAGGAAAGTACTTGCCGCGATGGAAAGTGGAGTGCTACTTTCCAAGTGAGAAAGTACTTTCCTGATGCACCGGGAGGTGGAGAACCATGGCGACACCCGAAGAGGCCCGCCGCACCCTGAACGAGATCGAGAACCGGCAGCGCCGGACCGCGGCCGCGGCGGTCACGTCGCGGTGGTGGTGGATCGGCGGGGGTGCGTTTCTGGCCGCGTACGGTGCGCTGCTGGGTTTTGTCCCGGCCTTCGGCCGGAGTTGGGGCACCACGGTGACCTGGGTCCTGGTCCTCGCGGCCGTTCTCTGGAGCTCCCGGTGGGGATCCGCGCTGCTCGGTCGTCAGGTGAGCCCGCGCCCGGTGCTCAGCCGGCGGGTGCGGATCATCGCTGTGGTGGTCGGCGTGATCGTGCTGGTGGCCCTGCAGGTGGTGCTGATGCACGTCAGGGTGCCGCATCTGGCCGCCTGGTTCGGCATCGCCGGCGGGCTGGTGCTGGCGATCGCCGGTCCCTGGTGGCAGGGGCACGTGCTCGACCGGACCGCCCGGCTGTGACCGACAATCCACCCGTAGTGGCGCTCACGGGTCCCGGCCCGCAGCCGGCGGCCGGGACCGGGGCGCGGCTCGATCCGCTGTTCGCCGATCCCGTCCGGCTCGGGATCGTGTCGGTGCTGGCCGGGGCGGAATGGGCCGAGTTCGGGTTCGTGCGGGATGCTGTCGAGCTTTCCGACTCGGCGCTGTCGAAACGGATCTCCGGGCTCAGCGATGCCGGTTATGTCGAGGTGCGTAAGGGCTATGTGGGTAAGCGGCCCCGGACGTGGCTCAACCTGTCGGCGGCGGGGCGCTCCGCGCTGAGCGCCCACATCGCGAAGCTCCAGGAGATCGCGAAGCTGCTCTGAGGGGGTGCCGGGCCGGGCGGCCGAGGGGCGTGCGGCCCGGGACGCCCGTACATGTGGCAGGTATCGGACAAGGTTGATAACTCTCTCGGGTCGCGCGGGCAGTAACCGGGTCGCGGTTATGCGGTTGATACCGCGGTGAGCGCTGATGCGAAGAGAACCGAGTTCCTGATCTTGCACGGTGGGCAGAACCAGCGGCCGATCAAGCACTGGCAGTATCTGCTCGCCCAGGAGCTGACCCGTCGCGGTCACCCCGTTCGATACCCGCAGCTGCCGGAGTCGGACGCGCCGGTGCTGAAGGACTGGCTGACCGCGATCGAGAACGAGCTGGCCGGTGCGGCGGGCTCCGAGCTCGTCGTCATCGCGCACAGCCTGTCCTGCGCGGCCTGGCTGCACCTCAGCCGCCGGGGCAGCGTGCACCTCCCGGTCGCACGGCTGCTGTTCGTCGCGCCGCCGAGCCCGGAGTACCTGGCCGGTGAGCCGATCTTCGCCGAGTTCGTTCCGCCGCCGGGTGCGCACCACGACGTCACGGCGACCTCGGTGGCTCAGCCCCGGCTGGTCTGCACCACCGACGATCCGGTCTGCCGGCCCTCGGCCGATGTGGTCTACCCGGGGGTGTTCTCCACCGATCACATCCCCGGCGGCGGGCACCTGGACCTGGCTGCGGGCTACGGGCGCTGGCCGTCGATGGTCGAGTGGTGCGACAACCCGGGCGTACGCCTGGTCACGAACAAGAAGTAGTCGTCCTGGCACACAGCGATTTTTGCTGGTGTGCCGGGCAACCTTTCGCGTCCGCCGGAGCACCAGGATCACGTCCCACGATGATCCTTTGGAGAGCAGACGGATGACAAACGCAAAGCCTGGACGCCGGCGGCGCGCTGCCCTGATCGGCGGCTTCGTCGTCGCCGTCGTCGCGGCCGGTGGTCTCACCGCCAACGCGTTCGCCGACAGCACGTCGTTCAGCGACAACTTCGAGAGCGGCAGCCTCAGCAACTGGACCAAGTCCGGTGGCACCTGGTCCGTAGCGACCGACGGCAGCAAGGTGCTGCGTCAGGCGGACGCCGGCAGCGCGCTCGCCCGTCAGTTCGCCGGTGACCAGGAATGGACCGACTACACGCTGACGGCCAAGGTCAAGACGTCGTCGCTGACCGGCACCGGCTCCGCGGGCATCGCGGCACGGGTCAACGGGTCGAGCCAGTTCGAGCGGCTCGTGCTCGCCCCCGGCGCCGCCCGCCTCGAAGAGGTCAAGGGCACCGATTCGGTCACCGTACTCAGCACGCTGGCGCTGCCTGCCGCCGCCACCGGATGGCACACCCTGCGCCTCGACGTGACAGGCGCCAAGGTCCGCGGGTACGTCGACAGCGTGCTCGTCGGCGATGTCAGCGCGAAGCTCACCAAGGGCCGCGTGGGCCTGGTCACCACCGGCGCGTCGGCCGCCTTCGACGACGTAGCGGTCACCGCCGTCGCCACCTCGACGCCCACCGCGACCGCCACTGCTTCCCCCACGAAGACCGCGACGGCGACCCCGACCGCTTCCCCCACGAAGACCGCGACGGCGACCCCGACCGCGTCGCCCACCAAGACCGCGACGGCCTCCGCCACTCCGGTTGCCACGAGCTGGCCGACGCCGACCAAGACCGAGACGCTCAGCGCCACGAAGAAGGTCACCGGTACGTTCGACGGCGCCAACACCCGCTTCATCGGCGCCGGTGACCTCGGCGGCACCGGCCAGGAGGAGGGCCAGGACGCGCTCTTCGACCTCGCCGACGGCGCGACCCTGTCGAACGTCATCATCGGCACCCCCGCAGCGGACGGCGTGCACTGCCTCGGCACCTGCACGCTGAAGAACGTGTGGTGGCAGGACGTGGGCGAGGACGCCGCGACGTTCAAGGGCACCTCGGCGAGCCAGACCATGACGATCACCGGTGGCGGCGCGATGAAGGCCGCGGACAAGGTGTTCCAGCACAACGGCCCCGGCACAATGATCATCTCGAACTTCCAGGCCTCGGACATCGGCAAGCTCTACCGCTCCTGCGGCAACTGCTCGAAGCAGTTCGCCCGCAAGGTCAAGGTCTCCAACGTGACGGTCACCGCCCCGCTGAAGGTCCTGGTCGGCATCAACCCGAACCTGGGCGACACCGCCGCGATCGACAATGTCACCGTGATCGGCAGCTCCAGCAAGACCATCATCTGCGCGAGCTTCAAGGGCGTGACCAGCGGCGAGCCGACCGAGGTCGACACCAAGCCGAACGCGACCTGCACCGCCACCAACATCACCCTGAAGTAGGGAGGGAAACGATGTCCAGAAAAACACTGGTCGTAGCCCTCACCGCGGTGGCCGTCGTCGCCGGTGCGGGTCTCATCGGCCGGCAGGAGTTCGCCTCGGCCGCCGAGAACGTCAGCTTCGACAGCGGTTCCGGGATGAGCTTCATCGTCAACGCCACCAACGGTAACATGACGTCGCTCAAGCACAACGGCGTCGAGCTTGCCGCCTCCGGGCAGGCCGCCGGTCAGTTCGAGTCGGGCTTCTCGTCGGCCTCCGTCTCGAGCAAGACGTTCAGCAACGGCGCGATCCTGGTGACCGTCGCGAACACGAGCAACGGCGTGACCCAGTACTACTTCGCCCGCAAGAGCGACAACACGGTCTACATGGCGACCAACATCGCCAAGGCGCTCGACCCCGGCGAGGCCCGCTTCATCACCCGCCTCAAGCCGTCGCTGCTCACCTCGTCGCCGGCCGCGGCCCGGACCGCGGGCACGACCGCCAAGGTCGAGGGCGAGGACGTCTTCTCGTTCGACAACGGCCAGACCGCGTCGAAGTTCTACAGCTCGCAGCGGACCATCGTGCAGCAACCCTTCGGCGCGAGCGGCAACGGCCACGGCGTGTTCATCATCGGTGGCACGCACGAGATGAGCTCCGGCGGCCCGTTCTTCCGCGATATCGAGGTCAACGACACCGGCACCGCCGTGAACATCACGCACTACATGTTCAGCGGCCACCAGCAGCCCGAGGCCCTGCGTCTCGGCCTGCACGGACCGTACGCGATGGCCCTCACCGACGGCGCCAAGCCGGAACTGCACAGCCTCGACTTCCTGTCGGCGTACATTCCGGGCCTGCTCTCCAATGCCCAGCGCGGCAACGTCAGCGGCACGGCCACCGGCTCCTGGCGCGGCACCCTCGACGGCACGGTCGCCCTCGCGGGCACCAACGGCCAATACTGGGGCACGGTCAAGAGCGGCGCGTTCGTGATCGGCCACGTCCGGCCCGGCACCTACACGGCGACCCTCTACGCGGGCGAGCTGGCGGTGGGCAGCACCAAGTCGGTGACGGTGACGGCCGGAGGAACGGCAACACTCGCACTCTCCGGCGACCTGCCGGCGGCGGGCACCCTGTTCCAGGTCGGAGCATTCGACGGTACGCCGTCAGGCTTCCGCAACGCCGACAAGATCGAGACCATGCACCCGTCGGACGTACGGATGTCATCCTGGACACCGGGCACCGTCGACGTGGCCTCCCCCTCGACGTGGCCGATGGCAGAATTCAAGTCGGTGAACTCCCCGCTCGCCCTGAAGTTCAACCTGTCCGCGGTGCCCTCCTCGGGCGCACGCCTGCGAATCGCCACCACGGGAGGTTTCGCCGGCGGCCGTCCCGCGGTCTCGATAGGCAGCTTCACCTCGCCGTCCTCGGCCTCCCCGGCCCCGGTCAACCTCAACTCCCGAGGCATCACCCGGGGCACCTGGCGCGGCGTGAACGCGACCTACACGTTCACCATCCCGGCGAGCGCCCTGAAGACCGGCAGCAACACCATGTCGATCTCGGTCCTGAGCGGCAGCAGCGGCGAAAGCTTCCTCAGCCCGAACTTCGTCTTCGACGCACTGGCCCTCGACCCGGCGTAGGCCGCGCCGCCCCTCGACTCGGCGTAGGTCGCGCTGCCCGTCGGCCCGGTGTTGGCCGCGCCGGCCGTCGACCCGATGTTGGCCGCGCCGGCCGTCGACTCGGCGTTGGCCGCGCCGGCCGTCGACTCGGTGTAAGAGGCCGGTTTAGGTTGTGTGCAATTTAATTGTGCACAACTTAATTGCACACAATGCTTTTGACCCGGGGTAACGCGCGTCGGCTTCTACCGGCGTGATCAGTACCTGTTCCTGCCGTACCCCATGCGGCCGGGACCGAGCCGGCCGGTCTCGCCAGACCGGCCGGCCTCCGCCTTTCTGCGCAAGGAGCTGTCCGGTGAGATCGCCTGGCAACGAGGGTGGATTCCTGCCCCCGGGTTGGCCCGGTTCGCGGGTCCGGGCCGAACTGCGTCGACAGGGACGTGCCGAGGTCTACCGGCCGTCCCCGGCCGCGCCGGTTCCTCAGGACCATCCCGCGCGGCGAGGTCCAACGTGGACCGCACGGGGCGGTGCCGCGCCGAGGCGTCCGACCTGGGCCGCATGGGGCGGTGTCGCGCCGTGGCGTCCGACCTGGACCGACTGGGTGCGTTCGGCGCGGAGCTGCGTATGCCGCTTGCTTAGACTGTGGGGCTGGATCGGGGCGCGGGCGCGGCGTCGCGCGAAAGCTGGCCGTCCTGCTTCGTCACCACGGGAGTGGAGCTCAGCCGGTCGCGGTTAGGGCCCGTTCGTCGTTGGCTGCGGGCCCGGATTGCGCCTCGCTCCGACCTCAACGCTTGAACAGACCCTGGTGTCCTGAGCCTTTGATCCGTTCCAGTAGGCGGCAAGGCGGCACAATTTAGCCACGGCACGAAGTTGCGTCGAAACCTCAAACGCCGCAACCTCCTGCGGCGACAGGTGTCAAGCGCGGGCCTATCACGTCTGGCCAGGAAACATACGTTCTGCTGTCAGACACGATTGCCCAGATTTGACGAACAACGCCGCACGAAGTTGTCGCATCCAGCTGTGCAGCGCAATATTTGGCCCCGCGGCGGCGCAGGCCCCGCGGCGGCGCAGGCTCGGCTCGGCCCGGCGTGGCCCGGCTCGGCCAAGCGCGGCCCGGCGTGGCCCGGCTCGGACGCTAGGGCCGGTTGGCGAGGGCTTCGGCTGCCAGCTCGAGGAGGGCTTCGAGGGCTTCGGCCGGGTCGGTGGGGGCCTCGGGGATCGGGGACGGGTCTTCGCAGCGGTCCAGGAGGAGCTCGATCAGGGCGGCGCGGTTGATGATGTCCTCGGTGTGGAGGGCGCCGGGGAGGATGCGGATCTCGAGGGTGTCGCGGATGGGGTTTTCGCGGAAGAGCTGGACCATGTTCACGTCGAAGAACTTGGTGAGCTCGCCGTCGGTGGCGGCGTACCTGAGGTCCTTCCAGGATGGCGTACCGAAAGAGACCGCTCTGACCAGGGGCGGAGGCAGTGGGGCGAGGCGCCGGGAGTTGGTGTTGGTCTGCAGTGCGGTGCGTAGCGGCTCGCGGTAGAAGGCGAAGAGCCGGATGACGTTGGCCAGGGTGGCCGGGTTGTGGAACGGGGCGCCGTCGAGGTGCATGTGGACGGCGGCTTCCTGGGGGATCGTGAAGCCGAGCTCGCGGGCCGGGCCGAGCAGGTCTTCCAGTGTGACGGCGTGATCGGCGGTCAGCGGCGGGGTGATGATCTCGCAGGGGCGTTCGCGCTCGCCGGTCAGTGGGGCGGCCATGGCGATGCTCGCGCCGGCCTCGTCGTCGAGGCGGTAGACGCCGTCGACGAGGTCGACGGGGCGGTTCCAGATCTTCGCGGCGTTGTCCAGGGCGGTGTCGAGGGTGCCGCCGGGGTCGCTGTGCGCGGCGACCAGCCGGATCAGGCGGGCCTCGTCGCCGAGGATGCGGAACCAGCCGTCCTTGGCGGGCGCACTGTTGTCGAGACCGTTGACCAGGGTAATGTCGTCGACCAGCGTGCAGAGCGGGGAACCGTCGGCGCGGGTCACCTCGAAGCCCTGGGTCACGTGCAGGAACCGGGCCAGGCCGGGGACCATGGACAGCTCGCTGTCGTGATGCCACACCGGCAGGGCCTGGCCGCCGTGGCGGGCGGCCAGGTCCGTGGCGAGGGTCCGGCGGCTGACGCCCGGAGGGGCCATCAGCTCGATCTCGAACCCGATGCGCCGGTGCAGCGGTGGGATCACGGCTGGAAGGGCATCGGATCGCCGGCGAGGATCTTCTTGCCGCCCATGACCTTGGCGTCGTAGCTGTCCTTGAGGTTCCATGTGTCGGCCAGCTTAGCGGCGTCGTCGAAGTCGTAGCCGGCGTTGAAGAAGGCCTCGGCGTACTTCTCGTTCTTCTTCGACTCGGCGACCGCGGGGTCGGGCTTGACGCCGGCCGGGAGCTTCTTGTGGGCGAGGATCAGCTCGCCGGCCTTGACCTTGGCCTCGCCGATGTCCTCGGTGCTGATCTTCCAGTGCTTGGCCAGCGTGACCGCCTCGTCGTAGCCGTAACCGGCGTCGAAGAACGCGTCGCGGGCCTTGTCCTCGGCGGACGACGCCGGGGACTCCTCCGGCTTGGGCGACGCGGACGCAGACGGGGTCGGGGAGAACGACGGTGCCGGGGACAGGCCGGGGCCGGCCGGGGCGACCATGCTGGTGTTGCTGTTGTGGCTCGCGGGGATGATCCCCGGGAGCTGGAAGGCGCCGGCGATCAGGCCGGCACCGAGCACCGCGCCACCGGTGACCTGCAGGCCGCGGCGGCGGCGCTTGTAGGTGCGGGACAGCTCCGTCACGCGCTGGAAAACGGCGGCGGGGTCGGGCGTCTCGTTCTCGCGGGTCTGGAAGGCCGCGCGAAGCTGGTCTCCGTGGTCGTTCACGACTTCTCCTCGGCAAATTTCCTGGTCTGATGCTCCGACGAGAGCCGGAGGGTCTTGAGCGCCCGTGAGGCGTGGCTGCGTACCGTTGCCTGCGAACAGCCGAGCAGATCAGCGATCTGCTCGTCCTCCAGCTGCTCGTAGTAACGCAGCACGAGGACCGCTCGCTGCTTTCGCCCGAGCGTGGCCAGCTTGTTCCAGAGGGCGTCGGCCTCGACGACGGAGTCGGCGTGGTCGTGCACCCCGCCGCGCAGATCGTCCAGGTCCGCCAGGCGTTCACCAACCGCGTGCACGTTGCGGGCCGCCCAGCTCCGCCGCCAGGACAGATACTCGTTGAGCACCATCCGGCGGACGTACGCCTCGGGCGAGTCCGCATCACTGATCCGGCGCCACTTGACGTGGGCACGGGCCAGCACCTCCTGGACGACGTCCTGGGCCAGTTCGCGGTCGCCCGTGAGGACAACCGCGTACCTGAGCAGGGCAGGCAACCGGGCCGTCGCGAATTGCTCGAAGGTCACACCCTCTATGACGGGCTTCGTTCGTGCGTTGTGCAACGGTTCTCCAAGTTTTTTTGAGGGAAGGTAAAGCGGTGAGCACACTGCTGCGCGACGCGCGCTTCTACGGCGACGACCGTCGCTACGACGTGTACCTGACCGGCGGCCGGATCGTACGCATCGCACTCAAGGGCACCCTCGAGCCCGGCGACGCGGAGATCGTCGACCTGGATGGGCGGTTTGTCGGCCCCGGGCTCTGGGACGAGCATGTCCATTTCACCCAATGGGTCACGCAACGCAGCCGGCTCGACCTCTCCGGGACGGGTAGCGCCGCCGACGTGCTCGCACTGGTCGCGAGAACGCTGCGGGAGTCGCCGCTGCCCGCCGGGACCGCGCTGACCGGGTACGGATTCCGCGACGCGCTCTGGCCCGACGCTCCCACGCTGCGCGAACTCGACGCGGTCGCGGGGGACACGCCAGTGGTGCTCGTGAGCGGCGACCTGCACTGCGGATGGGTCAGCTCCGGCGCCGCCGCGCGCATCGGCCTGCGGCTCGACGAGTCCGGGGTGCTGCGGGAAGGGCCGTGGATCGCCGCACTGCACGACTTCGACGAGACCAAACCCGGATTCGACGCGTACGCCGAAGCCGCATCCGCAGCAGCCCGGCGCGGCGTCGTCGGGGTCGTGGACTTCGAGAACGCGGACAACGCCACCGAGTGGCCCGCTCGGGTCGCGGCCGGTGTCACGAGCCTGCGCGTCGAGGCATCCGTCTGGCCCGAACGGCTCGACGCCGCAGTGGCCGCCGGACTCCGCACGGGTGTTCCGCTCGACGGCGAGAGCGGCCTGGTGACGATGGGGCGGTTGAAGGTGATCGTGGACGGGTCGCTGAACACGCGTACGGCGCTGTGCTGGGAGGCGTACCCCGGCGTGGACCCGCTGTCCCCGCACGCGTGCGGCGTCGCCACCGTCGCCCCGGAGAAGCTGGCGGACCTGCTGCGTACGGCTGCGCGCTACGGCATCGCGGCAGCCGTGCACGCCATCGGTGACCGGGCGAACAGCGAGGTCATCGACGTTTTCGAACGCCTCGGCCTGCCCGGCGTGATCGAGCACGCGCAGCTCGTCGGGGAGCACGATTTCGTCCGGTTCGCCCGGCTCGGCCTGGTCGCGAGCGTGCAACCCGAGCACGCGATGGACGACCGGGACGTCGCCGATGCGCTGTGGGCGGGGCGGACCGGGCGGGCGTTCGCGTACGGCTCGCTGCACGCCGCCGGCGCGACGCTGCGGCTCGGCTCGGACGCCCCCGTGGCCCCGCTGGACCCGTGGCTGGCCATCGCGGCGGCGACCGCGCGCAGTCGCGACGGACGCGAGGCGTGGCACCCGGAGCAGTGCCTGCCGGTGGACGTCGCCATGGCGGCCAGCGCTCGGGGGCGTACCGACATAAAAGAGGGAGAGACCGCGGACCTGGTCATCCTCGACGAAGATCCGCTGGCAGCGGGCCCGGAGCGGCTCCGGGAGATGCCGGTGGCCGGGACGCTGCTCGGCGGCCGGTGGACCTGGCGAGATCTCTGACACTGCGCCATCCGGGCATGACGGCGCCCCGCCGGGATATGAAGGAACTGAGACTTCACGAGAAAGGACGTGCAGATGGCCAGGACCTGGTTCATCACCGGCACCTCGCGCGGCTTCGGCCGCGAGTGGGCCATCGCCGCGCTCGACCGGGGCGACCGCGTCGCCGCGACCGCCCGCGACACCGCCTCGCTCGCCGACCTCGCCGCGACCTACGGCGACAAGCTTCTCCCGATCGCGCTCGACGTCACCGACCGGGACGCCGTCTACGCCGCGGTCGCCCGGGCGCACGAGCACTTCGGGACGCTCGACGTGATCGTCAACAACGCGGGCTACGGGCAGTTCGGCATGATCGAGGAGATCAGCGAGACCGAGGCCCGCGCCCAGTTCGAGACGAACGTCTTCGGCGCGCTCTGGGTCACCCAGGCCGCGCTGCCGTTCCTGCGTGACGGGGGCGGCGGCAACATCATCCAGGTGTCCTCGATCGGCGGCATCTCCGCCTTCGCGAACATCGGCATCTACAACGCCTCCAAGTGGGCGCTCGAAGGCTTCAGCCAGGCGCTCGCCGCGGAGGTCGGGCTCTTCGACATCAAGGTCACCCTGGTGGAGCCCGGTGGGTTCAGCACCGACTGGGGTGGCTCGTCGGCTCAGCACGCGACGAAGCTCCCGGCGTACGAGAAGACCCGTGAGCTCGCCGCCGAGAGCCGCGCCAAGCGGGTCGCCGCCCCTGGCGACCCGGAGGCCACCCGGTCGGCGATCCTGAAGATCGTCGACGCCGAGAACCCGCCCCTGCGGGTCTTCTTCGGCAACGGCCCCCTGGGCATCGCCACGGCCGACTACGAATCGCGCCTCGCGGAGTGGCGCGAATGGGAGCCGGTCTCCATCGAAGCCCAGGGTTAGCGCTCATTGAGGTCGCGGACGATTTCGCCGACTGACTCGGGGGAGTCGTCACGGACCAGGTAGACGCGGGTGCCGTGGCGCATTTTAGCCATGGTGCGGATGCGGCTGCGGCGGGCGGCGCGCCACTGCAGGAACGACTTGAGCAGGGTGCCCGCCGCGATCGCGTCGGTGACGGTCGCTTCGATGATGTCGACGCCGGCCGGGCCGCGGGCGTCCTGGGTCAGGGTGGTGGCGGCGATGGCGACGACGGTGGGGTCGTCCTGGTACCAGCGGTGCAGCGACGTGGTCCCCCGTTCGTCGCCGTCGTCGCCCTCGACCGTGATCTGCAAAGTCATAGCCATGGATGGCCTCCCTCGCCTGGGTACACGAGCCCAGGCGGGGGAAGGCCGCCCATAGTCGGCTTCCTGACCGCAGCGTTACCCCAAAGGGGTCAGGCCTGGAACGTCGTCCGGCGGCGGCGGGCAACCAGGAAGGCGAGGATGCCGACCACGACGAGCAGGGTGCCGCCGCCACCGATCAGCGCGGCCACCGGCCCGGTGAGGGGCAGGCCACCGCCCGTGCCACCCGTGCCGCCCGGTTCTCCGGCGACCACCACGGCCGGAGTTGAGCTGGTCCCGGTGGCGACCGGGGTGGGAGACGAGGTCGGCGGGGTCGGGCTGGGGGTCTCGCTGGGACTGGGGCTAGGACTGGGGCTGGGGCTCGGGCTGGGGGCGGCGCCCGGGTTGAGCACGATCGAGGCTTTGTCGTTCGACCTGTCGAGGTCGGCGGCGAAACGCTGGCACGAGCACGCCGGGTTGGCCTCGACGGAGCCGGTCGCGTCCGGCGTGAGCTTGTCGATGCGCAGGCCGAACGTCCAGCTCACGGTCTGGCCCACCGCGAGGAGGGTGCCCGTGTCGCAGAGGTAGTTCCTGTCGTCGTCCCTGCCGCAGTCGTCCGGGACCGTCACGACGGTGGCCCCGGCGGGAACCGTGATGACGGCGACGCTCGCGGAATTGCCGCCGCGGGAGCCGCCGAGGACCGCCGGGCCGTTGTTGCGCAGGCTGACCGTCGCGTCCACGGTCGTGCCGGCGGCGCCGGAGACCCGGGTGCCGATCGCGGTGATGTCGGCGCTCTGCTTGCCGGTGACGGCGACGTCGAAGTCGCTGACAGCGCTGGTGGTGAAGTCACCCGAGGGCAACGCGTCGAGCGCGAGCGGGGCACCGGTGCCGGGCGTGCCGTGCTCGTCGGCGTCGAAACCGTCGAGGGGTGACCATGAGAACTGGCCGGCGTAGCGCGAAGGCGCATAGGTGTCGGCGCGCAACGTGTAAGGAATGCTCACCTGGTAGCTCCCGCCGGGCAGCAGGTCCTGCACGAACAGGCAGGCACCGACGACCGCCGTGCCCAGCTCCCCGGCGTGGTAGCGGCAGTTCTCCGCCGAGGTGGCCGGCTCGATCGGATGGTCGGTATACAGCGAGAGCGCGACGCCGTGCACGACCTCCGTGCCGTTGTTGCGCACCGTCACCTGGGCGGAGAATGCGCTGCCCGGGGCGGCCTCGACCGTCCACGACCTACCCGCGAGCAGAACCGGATCCGCGGCGCTTGCCGGCGTTGCCAGACCAAGAACCGGCGCCGTCAGACCAAGAACCGGCGCCGTCAAACCAAGAAATGCCGATGCGGCAAGCATGAACCGGCGCATGGCGGATCCTTCCGGGGCAATCCAAAAGCTACTGCCCTGAAGCGTAAGGACCGCACACAATGCAAGATGTCCCGTGACCGGGGCCGGCCGATTTTCGAGGCCGAACCGCAATCAGCCGATGGTCTGGAACGAGCGCTTGGAGAAGCCGAGCATGTAGCCCTCGATCGCCGTCTTCACCGGGCTCGTGGGATCGGCCGAGGCGCCGAGGGTGACGAAGAGCGGGGTGTAGTGGTCCGGGGTGGGATGGGCGTAGGGCATGCCCGGGGCGCGGTCCTGGTAGGCGGCGAGCTCGTCGATGTCGCCGCGGCCGAGGGCGTCGGCGGCCCAGGCGTCGAAGTCCGCGGACCAGGCGGGGATCTCGCCGTGCTGGACCATGGCGCGGGTGAGGAACGGCAGGCCGTGGACCATGAAGCCGGAGCCGATGACCAGTACGCCCTCCGCGCGCAGCGACCGCAGCCGGGAACCGATCTCCATCAGCCGGGCCGGGTCGTGGGTGGGCATGCTCATCTGCAGCACGGGGACGTCGCCGAGCGGGTACATCGCCATCAGCGGGACCCAGGCGCCGTGGTCGAGGCCGCGGCGCGGGTGCTGGTGTACCGGTTCGGAGTCCGGCATGACCGCTGCTACCCGCCGGGCGAGGGCGCTCGCGTCGGGGGTCTCGTACTTCATCTCGTAGTAGCGGCGGTCGAAGCCGCCGAAGTCGTACACCAGCGGGGTCCTCGCGGCGGTGGCCGACAGCATCAGCGGCGCGGATTCCCAGTGGGCCGAGACGATCAGGATGCTCGTGGGCTTGGGCAGCGACTGCGCCCAGTCGAGGAGTTGAGCGAGCCAGGGACCGTCGTCGAACAGCGGCGGGGCGCCGTGGCTGAGATACATCGCCGGCATCGGGCCGTCGGCCGGGGTCCAGGAACGCTGGGCGCGGGCCCGTTCCAGGGCGCCGGGCAGGAAGGCGTCGTACGCCCCCGCGGGCACGTTCAATCCGAAGGGCGAACTCATCACCGGGCTCCTGACACTTGAAGCTTGAAGTGACCACGATAGCCGACAGTTGACAGCTTTAAGTAAGACGAGTTAATTGTTAGTTGCCTTGCCGATTCGGGACGGACCCCCACCGCCACCCCGGAGCGGTGCATCCCCCCAAAGCCATGGAAGGCCCGGCATGAATCGACGACGACTCCTCGCCATCGCCACCTCCACCGCCGTAGTGGGCACCCTCGGTGTCCTGGGCATCACGAACGCCGGCGCGGCCACGACCGCGGCGGCGCTCGACCCGGCCGTCGCGCCCGGCGGCAACTTCAACCTCTCGGTCTGGTCGCTCCAGCTGCCGATCGGCTCGCCCGGTTCACCCACCACGATCGCGCCGGCGCAGCTCAAGGGTGCGAGCGGGTACAGCAACCCGGCGTACTTCTGGACCGACAAGAACGACGGCTCGATGACGTTCTGGGCGCCGGAGAAGGGCGTGACCACGCCCAACTCCAACTACGCGCGGTCCGAGCTGCGCGAGATGAACGCCAACGGCAGCGCCGCGGACTGGCCGCTCGCCGGCAACCACACGCTCACCGCGAACCTGCGGATCGTGTCGGTGACCAAGAACGTCGCCGTCGGCCAGGTGCACCTGGGCTCGGGCGGCTCGTCGACCAAGCCGCTGCTGGAGCTCTATTACCGGCCCAACGGCGACATCTACATCGGTACGGAGAACTCGCCCGACGGTGGACAGACGCTGCACCTGGTCGGCAACGTCCCGCTCGGCACCCGATGGAACTACGTCATCAACGTGACCGGCAACAAGATCAACCTGACGGTAAACGGGTCGAAGACGACGTACACGATCCCGTCGTCGTTCAACCCGTACAAGCAGTACTTCAAGGCCGGCTCGTACAACCAGAGCTCGTCGGAGAGCACCACCAACGGTGCGAAGGTCAAGTTCTACACCCTGACCGTCTCCCACAGCTGATCGTGCGTGGGGGCCCGCATAGGCTCCCACCTGTGACAGAACCAGCATTGCCGAAGTGCCCGGTCACGACCCGGCTGTACGAGGGCGGCCGTGTCGTGGCCGAGGGCTTCGGTGCCGTGGAGGCGGCGAAGAAGCTCGACGAGCACCCCGACGCGGTGCTCTGGATGGACCTGCTCGATCCCGACGAGGCCGACCTGCAGGCGATCGCCCCCGCCTTCGCCCTGCACCCGCTCGCGGTCGAGGACGCGGTGCACGACCACCAGCGTCCCAAGCTCGACAGGTACAGCAACCACCTCTTCATGAACGTGTACGCCGTCCAGGTCACCACCGGCGGCCCCGTCCCGACGATGGACAAGTGGGAGATCAGCTCGTTCATCACCGACCGGGCGCTGATCACCGTACGCAAATCCGACGTCGACATCACCGGCGTGCTGAAGCGCTGGGACGCCGACCCCGAGCTGGCGAAGAACAGCGGCGTCGCGTTCCTCGTCTACGGCCTGCTCGACGTGGTGGTCGACGGGCAGTTCGCCGCGGCCCGCGCGCTGGACGAGGCGATGGACAAGACCGAGGACGCGATCCTGGAGGTCGGCGGCGCCCCGCGCCCGGTCCGGATGTACGGCTTCGGCCTCCGCAAGGCCCTCGCCCACCTGCGCCGCCCGGTAGCACCGATGCCCTCGCTGATCGAAGAAGTGCTGCGGCTCGAGGTCGGCCTCGTCGACGACCGGTTGAAGCCCTACTACCGCGACGTGGACGACCACGCCCGGCGCGCGACCGAGACCCTCGACGCGTCCCGGGACCGGATCATCGGGCTGCTCGACGCCGACCTCAACGAGCAGAGCAACGCCCTGAACGACATCACCCGCAAGCTCGCCGCGTGGGCCGCGATCATCGCCGTGCCGACGGCGCTCACCGGGTGGTTCGGCCAGAACGTGCCGTTCTGGGGTTACGAGAAGGTTTCCGGCTTCGTGGCCAGCGTGTTTCTGATCCTGGTGTCCGGCGGCTCGCTCTATGTCTACCTGAAACGACGCGGCTGGTTGTGATCTCGCGTACCCTGCCCGGGGATCTTCGGCCGGGTGGGGAGCGAAATGATCGGTTTGGTGCTCGGTGCGGTCCGCGCGCGATCCGCGCAGGCGTTGACCGTGCTCATCCTCACCGCCCTCGCGGCCGCCGTCGCGGTCGCCGGTCCGTGGTACGCCGTAGCCGCCGCGAGCCGCGCCGCGGCCTCCGATGTGGCCAATGCCCCGGCGGGGGAGCACGTGATCTCCGTACGCCAGTCGTCCAAGGTGGCGGAGGACCCGCGGCAGGGCCTCGACGCCTTCGCGAGCACCGTCCGGCGCCTGCTGCCCCTGCCCGACCTGCAGCCCGTGCTCGGCATGTCGCTGTCCCGGACGGCGTTCGCCGGTGCTTCCCGCGTCTCGATGGCGCTGGCCTACCGCGACGGGTTCTGCGACCACGTGCAGCTGGTCGGCGAGTGCCCCGCGCGCGCCGGTGACGTGGCGATCAGCCTGGACTCGGCCCAGCGGCTCGGCCTGGACGTCGGGAGCACCCTGAAGATCGGCGCCACGGATATCTCCGAGCCGATCGAGATGCGCGTCGTCGGCCGTTACAGCACCACTGACCCGGCAGGGGAGTACTGGAGCAACAAGCTCTACCGCGCCGACGACGGCCTGCCGCCGGCCTTCACCCCGCTGGACACGTTCAGCAATCCGATCCTGATGGACCCCACGCTCACGTACGACGTCGGCCTGCCCGCGGCGCTGATCCGCGGCGACGGCGGCTATGACCTGATCGGCGCGCTGAACCGCGCCGGGCAGGCGTTCGACGACGCCGACCTGCGCCTCGTGATCCCGACCGGGCCGCTGCTGACGACGATCGCGCGCGACCGTGACCTGGTCCGCGACGGCGTGCTGGTGGCGCTCGGCCAGGTGCTGGTGCTGAGCTGGTTCGCCATCGGACTCGCGGGGCGCTACACCGGCCGGGAGCGGCGGGGCGACGCCGCGCTGCTGAAGCTGCGGGGCAGCACCCGCCGGGGCATGTTCGGCCTCGCGTTCGGCCAGCATCTCGTCCCGGTGGCCGCGGGGGTGCTGCTCGGCTCGCCGCTGGGCCTGCTCGCGGCGTGGGGACTGGCCGGCCCGGTCAAGGAGGCCGCCGACCGGAACACGGCACTGCTGCTCTGCGCGGCGGCGGCACTGGTCGTGCTCCTCGGCGGGCTGCTGGTGCTCATCGCCGTGGAGTTCGCCGTGCTGCGCCTGCCGGTCGCGACGCTGCTGCGCCGGGTGCAACCGGCCCACCGCGGATGGCGCGCCGACCTGCTCGACCTCGTACTGATCGGCGTCGCGGTCGCCGCCGTCTACCAGGCCCGCGCGGGCGCCGCGGATCGCGGGCTCGCCCTGGTCGCGCCCGCTCTCGTGGCGCTGGCGCTGGCCCTGCTGCTGGCGCGTCTGCTCGGCCGGATCGCCGACCGGGCCGGGGCCGCCGCGCTGCGTACCGGGCGGCTGCGGCTGGGTCTGACCGCCGCGCGGGTGTCCCGGCAGCCCGGCACCGACCGGGTCTTCACGCTGGTCACCGTCGCGGTCGCGATCCTCGCCACCACCGCCGGCATCTGGTGGGCGGGGCAGACCGCCCGCACCGGGCGAGCCGAGGTGGAACTGGGCGCCGCGCGGGTGCTGACCGTCGAGGCACCCAACCGGACCACTCTGGAGCACGCCGTCCGCACCGCCGACCCGGACGGGCACAACGCCATGGCGGTCGTCGCCGACCTGGGCAAGGTCCCGCCGGTGCTGGCGGTCGACAGCTCCCGGCTCGCCGCCGTCGCGAACTGGCGTCCCGAATACGGCGATCCCGCCACCCTGGCGCGGGCCACCCCGGACCGCGAACCGGTGCCGATCACCGGCGACCGGCTCGACCTGCGGGTCCGCAGCGACGGCCCGGCACCGGTCACGGTCTCGGCCGTCGTGCAGAACGAGGCCACCGGCCTGATCGCCAGCGCTGTCTTCGGACCGCTGAAGAAGGGCACCCACACGGTCAGCGCACGCCTCGGCGGTGGCTGCACCACCGCACCCGGTTGCCGGCTGGTCCTCTGGGAGCTGTCCGCCGCGCAGGGCATGCCCACCGGAGCCAAGGTGACCGTCACGGGCCTCAGCCAGCGCAACCCCGGGCGGACGGTGCTGGACGACACCACGCTCGGCGACATCTCCCGGTGGCGGGCGGACCTCGTCGGGGCGGCCATGGAGATCACCGCGCGACCCGGTGCCCTGACCCTGGCGATGAACCCCAACCTGAGCGGCGCGGCGAACGTCGGCACCCGGGTCTACGCCGCCGACGCGACGCTGCCGTTACCCGTGCTGCTGGCCGGGGCGCCGCCGACCGACTGGCAGTTCAGCGACGCGCTGCTGTATTCGGTGGGCGTATCCGCGGTGACCGCCCGGGTCGTGGGGACGGCTCCGGTGCTGCCCGGGGTCGGGCGGTCGGGCGTACTCATGGACCTCGACGCGGCCCGGCGGGTGGCCGCCGACGCCGACCAGGGCGGCACCATGCAGGTGTGGCTCGCGCAGGACGCGCCCGCGTCGCTGCTGCCCGCGCTGACCAGGGCAGGGCTGACGATCGTGGGTGACGACTCGGTCTCCGCGCGCGCCGACCGGCTCGACGAGCAGGGTTCCGCGCGGGCCGCGGCGTTCGCTCTTTTCGCGGCCCTGATCGGGGTCCTGCTCGCTGCTGCGGCCGTCGCTGTCGCGACAGCCGCCGACCGGAGATCCCACTTGGAACAGCTGCGTGCGTTGCGAGTGCAGGGGCTGACCGTACGCGCTGCCGTGAGCATCGGCTACGCAGCCGGAACGGTGCTCGTGGTCGCCTCCGTGCTGGCCGGAGTGCTCGCCGCCGCGACAGCCGGCCGGATCGCCGGGTCCACCGGGTTCGTGTTCACCGACAGCTGGGACATCGTGCCGCCACCATCGCCGCTGGGCGCCGCCGCCCTGATCCTGACCGGGCTGGCGACCCTCGTCGTGCTCGGCGTCACCGGCCGCCTCTCGCTGCTCTCCCTCGCCCGCGGCCTGCGTGACCAGGGCCAGGGCACCCGAAGCCGGCGCGGCCCGCGTGGGCGGGGAGGCGACCGATGACCACGCTTGTCCTCGCGATGCTCTGGGTCCGCCGCGGGCAGGCTGTCGCCCTCGCGCTGCTGTCGCTGCTGGCCGTCGCGGCGTCGGTCGCCGCCCCGGCCTACCTGCGGGCCGCCGATCGCGCGGTCGCCGCCGGGCAGGTCGCCACCGCCACCCCGGTCGAGCGCGGGCTCGCCCTCAGCAAGTCCGAGGACGACCGCAACGACCCGCAGGCCGCCGAGGGCAACGGGCTCGGCTTCACCACGCTCGGCCCGGTGCTGGCCTCGCTGCCCGGTTTCACCGGCGTGTACGCGTCGGAATACCCGGCCGTCGGCATCGAACCGGACCCGGCCAACCGCACCCGGTTCGTCTTCCGCCAGGACGTCTGCGCGCACCTGTCGCTGGTGAGCGGCCGGTGCCTGGTCGGCGAGGGCGACGCGGTGATCGGCGAGCAGACCGCGAAACGGCTGGAGCTCGCGCCGGGTGACACGATCACGCTGGCGTACGCGCATTTCAGCACGGACCCGCGTACCCCGATCTTCCTGGCCGACGGCGCCGAGAAGCGGATCACGGTGGCGGGCACCTACACCGTGCCGGATCCGGACGCGGCGTACTGGGGAGCGCACGGCTACTTCTCCGCCGACACCGGGGACCGGCCCGGTGAGCCGCTGTTCGTCGGCTTCGCCACGCTGAACACGATGGACCACGGGGCGACCGTGAAGTCGGTGGACAGCACCGCCGGACCGGGCGCCCTCGACGTGGACAAGCTCGACGGGCTGCGCGCGGCTCTGGGCGACCTGACCGACCTGACCGGCAAGCTGAACACCACGGTCGACGTGCGCACCGGCCTGCCGGACCTGCTCGACCGCATCGACTCCGGCCGGGCCGCCGCCCGCCAGATCGTCCCGGTCATCGCGGTCCCGCTGATCGTGCTCTCCTGTTTTGTCATCTTCCTGGCCGCCGGCTACGGCGCCGAGGGCCGCCGCCCCGAACTCGCCGTGGTCGCCCTGCGCGGCGTGCGCTGGTACGAGCGCTGGTGGCTGACCACCGGCGAGAACCTGATCGCCATCGTGGCCGGCTCGGTGCTCGGCTGCGTGGCCGGGCAGTTGCTCGTGAACCTCATGGCCGCGACCCTGTTCCCCGGTGTCGGCGCCGCGGCGGGGTTCGCCTCCCTGATCTACGCACCGCTCGCCGCCGTCGCGGCCGTCCTCGCCGCGCTGCTCGCCCAGCGGCGTCAGCTCTTCGCGCAGGTCGCCGCGCTGCTGCGCCGGGTGCCCGGCACGGGCCGGCGCCCACCGGTGCTCGAGGCCGCCGCGATCCTGCTCGCCGTCGTCACCGGCGTCCAGCTCGCGGTCTCCGGCGGCGACCCGACCGGGGCCGGGCTGTTCGCGCCCGCACTCATCATCTTCGCCGTCGCCCTGGTGGTGGCGCGTGCCCTGCTGCCGCTCGTCGCCCGGATCGCCTCCCGGGCGCTGCGCAACGGCCGCGTCGGCGTGGCGCTGGCCGGTCTGCAGCTCGCCCGGCGCCCCGGGGCCACGGGGCTGTTCTCGTTGCTCATCGCGGCAGTCGCGGTGACGGTCTTCGCGTTCTGCGCGGTCGACTCGGGCACCCGCGACCGGGAAGTGGCCGCGGAGCTCGGCACCGGCGCCGCCCGTGCGGTCTCGGTCCAGCCCGTGACGCCTTCGCAGTTGATGACCGCGGTGCACACCGTCGACCCCCACGGCACGTTCGCCATGGCGGTCGCGCGTACGCCCGGCAACGCCCCCGGCGAACCGGCCGGCCTGGCCGTCGACGCACCCCGGCTGGGCGCGGTCGCGAACTGGCCCGGCAGCGGCCCGTCCGCCGCCGACGTGGGCGCACTGCTGCACCCGAAGGCACCCGACGCCGTGATCATCCGGGGCCAGGACGTCAACATCTCCTTCGAGATCAGCGGCGCCCGCGCCACGATCCCGCTGAACCTCACGCTCGCGGTCAGCTCGATCACCGGTCGCGGGTCGGCCCGGATCTCACTCACCCAGCTGGGCAACGGCTCCAACGAGTACGCCCAGCGCGTCGCCGCCTGCGCCCAGGGTTGCCGCGTCGACGGTGTGCAGGTCAACTCCACCGACGCCACGTCCGGCGTCGCCGCCCACCTGCGGATCACGGCCCTGGGCAGCATCAACCCGGTCGTCCCGGCGGTCAGCGCGGAACGCCTCGGCAACCCCGCGCAGTGGCGGATGTCCAGCTACGGCAAACTCACCGCGGACGACGGCGCCCTGGGCGTGGACATCGACGCCCCGAGCGGCATGGGCACCAGCGGCGCCTGGATCCAACCGGTGGACGCCCCCGATCCGATGCCCATCGTCTCCTCGGGCCGTCCCGCCGACGTCATCACCGGCCTCGACGGGCGGACCCTCGCGGTGGACCGGGTCGCGGAGGTCCCGGCGGTGCCCCGGCTCGGCCTGCGCGCCACCCTCGTCGACCTCGAGTACGCCGACCGTGCCGCCACCCAGTCCGGCATGGCGACCGACGCCGAGGTGTGGCTCTCCGCCACAGCCCCCGCCGACGTGCTCGACCGGCTCGCCGCGCAGGGGCTCGTGATCACCGGCGACATCCGCGCGACGGTGGCCCGCGACCAGCTCGACAACCAGGGGCCGGCGCTGGCCCTGTGGTTCTACGTCCTCGCCGGCTGCCTCGCGATCGTGCTCGGTGCCGGAGCACTGGTGCTCGCCGCCGTTGTCGACCGGGCGCGTCGCGTGGAGGATCTCTCGGCGCTGCGTACCCAGGGACTCGATCGCAGGTCGGCGGGGCGGGCGACGCTGTGGGCGTACCCCATGATGGTTCTGATCGCGGTCCTCGCCGGGACCGGGACCGGACTGGCAGGCTATGGACTGACCGGCTGGGCCCTGCCCCTCGCCGGGCTGGAGCCGCCCCCGCTGCCGCTGCCGATCTGGCCGCGCGCGTGGGTGATCGCCCTGGTCGCGCTCGCGATCCTGGTCGTGCTCGGCGGGGTGGCGACCCTGACGAGCCGGAATCTGCGAAGGAGTGTCCTGTGAGGACGTTGACGGTAGAGGGCGCCGACCTGGCCTACGGCGACGGGGTTCCGGTGCTGACCGGGGTCACGGTCACCGCCCGCCCCGGCGAGCTGCTCGCGGTCACCGGCACCTCGGGCGCCGGCAAGACCACGCTGCTCTCGGCCATGGCCGGCCTGCTGCCCCCTGCTGCCGGCCGGGTGCTCGTCGACGGGGACCCGCTGCTGGACCGCGACCAGGGCGTGAAGCTCGGCGTCGTGCTCATCCCGCAGGACAACGGGCTCGCCGCGATCCTCACCGCCGAGGAGAACATCGCGGTCGCCATGATCGCGACCGGCGGCACCCCCGCCGAGGCCCGCCGCGGCACGTCGACGTCGCTGGAGAAACTCGGCCTCTCCGGGCAGGCGGGCCAGCTCATCGAGGAGCTCTCCGGCGGCCAGCAGCAGCGTACGGCCATCGCCCGCGGCCTCGCGCTACATGGCGACGTCCTGCTGGCCGACGAGGTGACCAGCGAACTGGACGCCGCCAACCGCCAACGGGTGATCGACCTCCTCCGCGCCGAGGCCGACCGGGGCGCCGCCGTCGTCTTCGCCACCCACGACCCAGAAGCCGCAGCCGCCTGCGACCACGAACTCCACCTCGCCGACGGCACCGCGATCCTGGTCCGCTGATCTTCAGCCGGCCTCTGGTTCCGGCCCACTGACCTTGGGTCGGCGTCTGGTCCCGGCCCGCTGGCCTTCGGTTGGAGTCTGGTTCCGGCCGGCTGGCCTTTCGGCCGGCGCCGCACCGACGTGGGCTTATCGTTGCGGCATGGAACGACTCGCGCACCACGCCCGGCTGGAATGGGAAGGCTCCACCGGGGTCGGCTACCGCGCCTACTCCCGCAACCACAGCGCAACGGCCGCACCCGCCTCGGCGTCACTGCAGCTCAGCGCCGACCCGCACTTCAAGGGCGACGCCACCCTGCTCAACCCGGAACAGCTCATCGTCCTCGCCGCCAGCTCGTGCCAGATGCTGTCGTTCCTGTCGCTGGCCGCCCGCAAGCACCTCGACGTGGTCGCCTACACCGACGACGCGACCGGCTACCTGAGCGAAGACCTCCGCAAGGCCTCCATCGAACAGATCACCCTCAACCCGACCATCACGGTCACCGAAGGCACAGACGAGGGTTTGGTACGCGAACTGGTCGAACAGGGCCACGACGAGTGCTACATCGCCAACTCGCTCAACTCCACGATCACCATCACTCCAACGATCGTGTTCGCAGGGTAGCCAGAGCGCCGTGTCAGCGCAGCGAAGGTCACGCTGCGGGCTTCACCAATTGGGCAGACCTGCTCGGCCAATGAGCTCCTCAACAAACGCGCTCATGTAGACGCCCCAAGGGGGAGAAGGCGTAGTCGAATCGACGGCTCCGGGGGAAGGGTGTTGTCCCATCGGCAGCTGATTTTGATGTCGAAGGAGGGTTATTCAGGACCTGCCTTGAGTTGCAGATCGCCGCAGGTGGACGGTCTGATTTTCGGTGTGGTGCCCCGAGCGGGTCAGGTGTTGGTGGGCTAGCAGGCGGCTGCGTACCTCACCTGCCAGCGGTTGATAAAACGGGTCCAGTCGAACAGGTCACCGGCGGCACGCCTGCGGTCACGCTCAGTGTCGGCGTCAGCGTCGGCCTGCGTGGCGTTCGCTGTCCGGAACAACGCACGAGCTGCCTCGATCCACCCGAGGTTGCCGTCCGGTGTCCGCGCCTCGGGGGAGTCGCGTCGCAGCCGGGCGGTATGGCCCAAGGCTTTCCCGAACGCTCGCCGGACCCGGTGCTCACGGCGGAACACTTCGATTGCCGCGGAGTAGTTCCGGCGCCGTGTGGGGTCACGTAGCCACGCCAATTCGACTGCCGTAAAAATTTCCAGCTGCGCGTATTCCATCCCTTAATTCTTCTCAGGGAGTCGCGTGATCGGAAGGGGTAGGCGTGCCATTGCTGGGTTGAGATAGATCATAGGGGCGTGAATGGCAGATGGTGAGTATTTAGTAGGTTGAAAAATGGTGGCGGGTGGAGGGCGACCATTGTCACACTTTGACGCACCGTCCCTATTGGTGCGTTGGAATTGATTCGCTGAGCTTCACACGCAGATCCCGCGCGAGCTGACCGCGGTAGGAACTGAGGACCTCGTAGAGAACCTCGCGGACCTCCTCGTCCGGGTGGTCGACCAGGTAGGCCAGTTTCTCGGCATCGCCCCGGGACCGCGCGCCCAGGTCCCACAGCACGTCGATGATTTCCTCGGCGGTCTGCGCGACCTGCAGCTTCGCCATGAGCTGGGGTTTTGTCGGCCGTGGTGGGTCGTAGGGGTAGCGGCGGCGGTCCCGGCCCGCAGCCGGCGTGCCCCGCTGGATGCAGCAGGAGCACGGCCGGGTGCCATGGGCGTTCGGCTGGTAGCGCCAGCCGAGGCCCTGGGGGACCTGGCGGACGTGGCGGACCTCGGCGGGCGTGATGGCGCGGGGGACGAAGATCTCGTAGCCGCGGGGGTCGGCGACGTCGCGGATGATGCCTATCGCGCGGGCGGCCGTCACGTGTTGGGGCTCCGCGTTGTAGTGGCCGACCAGGACCATCTCGTCGTCGGGGATCTTGATGTGGACGGCTGCCAGGACTCCGGGGTGCCAGCGGCGTAGTTCGCGTACCCACTGGTGGGTGAGGGTGAATGACGGCAGGACGGCCATGCAGTAGACGCCGCGGCCGCGGCTGCGGGCCGCCACCCCGGAGCGGAGGACCCTGGCGGCGTTGCGCTGCGGCGTGAGATGCATGAGACCGGCCATAATCCGGCGATGCTATCCGTGCCGCCGGAAAGTTCTCGAGAGAATTCTGGCGGGCGGTGTCGGATCCGGGGTGGGGAGTTCGTTGCAGGGGTGAGAGGCCGCCCGGTGCGGGCGGCCCGGGGCAGAGGAGACGAGCCGAGATGCAGTATCTGATTTCTGTGATCGACGACAGGACCAACTCCGGCACCGAGGAGGAGATGGCCGCGATCGACGTGTTCAACGAGAAGCTCCAGAAGCAGGGCTACTGGGTCTTCGCCGGGGGTCTCGCGGCGCCCAGCTCGGCCACGGTCATCGACAACCGGAACGACGCGGCGGTGTTCACCGACGGTCCGTTCGTGGAGTCGAAGGAGCACATCGCCGGTCTCTGGATCTGGGAGGCGCCCGACCTCGACGTCGCGCTCAAGCTCGCCACCGAGGGGTCGAAGGCCTGCAACCGCAAGCTCGAGGTCCGGCCATTTCACTAGACGCGGCGATCACCCGTGCTCACCGCGAGGAGTGGGCGCGGGTCGTTGCCGCCCTGAACAGGCGCTTCGGTGACCTCGACGTCGCCGAGGAGGCCGCCGCCGAGGCCTTCGCGGTCGCCGTCGAGCGGTGGCCGGTCGACGGCGTACCCCCGAATCCCGGTGCCTGGCTGACCACCACCGCGAACCGTAAGGCCATCGACCGGATCCGGCGGGAGAGCAAACGCGACGACAAGCACAAGGAGGCTCAGGTGTTTCACTACGACGATCCGCCTGAGCCCACCGGCGCCATCGACGACGACCGGCTGCGGCTGATCTTCACGTGCTGCCACCCGGCGCTCGCCATGGAGACCCGGGTCGCGCTGACGCTGCGCATGGTCGGCGGGCTGAGCATGCCCGAGATCGCCCGCGCGTTCCTGGTGCAGGAGACCGCGATGGGCCAGCGGATCACCCGCGCGAAATCGAAGATCAAGGCGGCGCGCATCCCGTACCGGGTGCCGGCCGCGGAGGATCTCCCGGGCCGCGTCTCGGGCGTGCTGGCGGTGCTCTTCCTCATCTTCAACGAGGGCTACCTGGCGACCGGGCCCGACACCGATCCCGTACGCCACGACCTGACCGCGGAGGCGATCCGGCTCACCCGCCTGATCCGGGCCCTGCTGCCGGACGACGGTGAGACGGCCGGGCTGCTCGCGTTGATGCTGCTCACCGAGGCCCGCCGCACCGCCCGGGTCTCCCCGGGCGGCGAGCTGGTGACCCTCGCCGAGCAGGACCGCGGCGCCTGGGACCCGACGCTGATCGCCGAGGGCCACCGGCTGGTCCGCGAACGCCTGGCCGCGCGGGTCGCCCCGGGCCGCTACCAGATCCTCGCCGCGATCAACGCCGTCCACACCTCGGCCCGCGACGTCCGCGACACCGACTGGTCCCAGGTCGTCGCCCTCTACGACCAGCTCGGCCGGATCGACCCCTCACCGATCGTCACCCTCAACCGGGCGGTCGCGGTCGCGGAGCTGGACGGCCCCGACGTCGCCCTGGCCGCCGTCGACCGGGTCGCACCCCGGCTGGCCGACTATCACGCCTTCCATGCGACCCGCGCGGACCTGCTGCGCCGGCTCGGCCGCAGCCAGGAGTCGCGGGCGGCGTACGACAAGGCCATCGAGCTGGCCGGCAACACCGCCGAGACCGCTTACCTCACCCGCCGCCGCGACCAGCTCGGCTAGGTGCAGGGTTCGGCGGCGGGCCAGTTGCCGGCGCGGAAGGCGGCCGGGGGAGTGCCGACCAGGCGGCGGAACTCCGCGGTCATGTGGGACTGGTCGTAGTACCCGGCCAGGGTTGCCAGCTCGGGTAGTGGCAGGCCGGGGTGGTCCAGCACGGTGTTCACGCGGCGCAGGCTGAGGTAGCGGAGTGGGGGCATGCCGAGCGCCGCGGTGAACAGGTTGCGCAGGTGGCGTTCGCTGAGGTGCAGACGCCGTGCGGTGTCCTGGACGGACACGCCGTTCTCCAGCAGCGCTGTCGCCTTCTGGAGGAGCGGGGACTGCTGCGGAGGCAGGACCGGGGCATGCGATCGCAGTGGGACGATCCGGTCGGTGAGATCGTTCAGCGGGACGCCCAGGAAACGTGTTGCTGCTCCGGGCCGGAAACGCAACGCCCGGCACACAGCGTCGGCACGGGTGGAGTAGTAGCGGGCGCGTGTGCGGGGGCCCATCACCACGGGGCCCGGTGCGTCGGCCGGCCAGACGAGCAGCGTGCCCGGGTCGGGGTGCTCCATGGCGGTGGTGCCGCGGACACGGTGCCGGATGACGCCGGGGCCGCTGAACCAGGTCGACATGCCTCCACCGTAGAGCCTGTGCCGATTCTTCCTAGAGCCCGTGCTCCCCGCGCTGGCACCGTCATCACCATGATTCTGGTAACCGGGGCGACCGGCACGATCGGCCGCCATCTTGTCCCGCTGCTGCTCGCCGATGGCCACGATGTCCGCGCGATGACCCGGGACCGGGCGCGGATCGAGCCGCGGTCCGGGCTGGAGATCGTGGAGGCGGACTACGACGATCCGGGCTCGTTGCAGGCGGCAGTGCGCGGTGTCGACGCTGTTTTCCTGGTGACGGCATCGTCTTCGGTACGCCACGACGCGGCGATGGTCGAGGCCGCGGCCGGGCTGCGCGTGGTCAAGCTCTCCGCGATCGGGACGGGGGCGCGGGTCGGCTCCGCGGTGCTCGGGGCGCTGCATCTCGCGGCTGAGCAGCTGGTTCGGGAGCGGACCCGGTGGACGATCCTGCGGCCGTCGGTGTTCGCGTCCAACTCGCTGCACTGGCGTGACGAGGTGCCGAACGCGACGGGTGACGCCGGGAGCGCGGTGATCGACCCGCGGGATGTGGCTGCTGTCGCGGCGGTGGTGCTGGGCTCTTCGGCGTACGAACACCGGATCTTGACTTTGACCGGGCCGCGGGCCTTGAGCGTGCCCGACCAGGCCGGGTTGATCGGCAAGGTCCGGGGCCGCAGCCTGACCGTCCGGGAGTGGGAACCGGAGGTGGAGGAGTGGCGGCTCGGCGCGGCATGGACCCGCGCCGGCCACAACGCCGTGGTGACCGGCGACGTCGAGGAAGTGCTGGGCCGCCCGCCACACAGCTACGAGGACTGGCTCAGTTCCGTGCCGGCCGATGGTTGGTGATGGCGGTGACCAGGTCGTCCCAGAGCTGCCGAGGGCGGTCGTGCCCCATGTCGGGCACCAGCATGAGCTGCGCGCCGGGGATGAGCTCGGCCGTCCGCTCGCCCCCGCTCGGTGCGATAAGGGTGTCGTCCAATCCATGGATGACCAGCGTCGGGACCTGCAGTTTTGCGAGATCTGCGGCGCGGGAGCCGGCCAGGACCATGGCGCCGAGCTGACGTGGAATGCCGGCCGGGTAGTACGCGCGGTCGTAGCCGGCCGCCGCTAACTCCCGCAGCGCCCCGACATCCGCGTAGCGGCGCGATGCCCACACCAGATCGCGCTCGATGGCCATCCGCTGAGCGATCATGCCACCCATCGAGGAACCGACAACGTGTGCGTGTTCGATCTGGACATCCTGGGACACGCGGGCGACGGGCACCCGCGACCCTGCCACAGCAACGCCGCCCACGCCTCCGAAATTCGGTTCTGAGGTTTGGGGCTGTGGGGCAGGGTGTAGGGCATGGGTGACTACGCGTATTCGACCGCGGGCGAGTTGGTGGCGGCGATGGACGGCGGCGAGGTTTCGGCGGTTGAGCTCACTACCGCTGCGATCGCCCGGATCGAGCGGCTCGACGGTGACATCAATGCGGTTTGCGTGCGCGACTTCGACCGGGCGCTCGTGGCGGCCGAGGAAGCCGATGCTGCGCGGGCTGGGGGCCAGGGCGGGCCCGTGCTCGGCGTACCGATGACCATCAAGGACTCGATCGATGTTGCCGGCCTGGCGACGACGTGGGGGTTTCCGCGGTTCAAGGATCATGTGGCGGCCGCCGACGCGGTCGCGGTGGCCCGGCTCAGGGCGGCCGGGGCGGTGATTCTCGGCAAGACGAATGTGCCGCTCGCGCTCGGCGACTTCCAGTCCTACAACGCGATCTACGGCGTCACGAGCAATCCGTGGGACCTCGGGCGTACGCCGGGTGGCTCGTCCGGCGGTTCGGCCGCCGCGCTCGCCGCCGGTTTCGGCGCGGTGTCGATGGGATCGGACATCGGTGGCTCGTTGCGGGTGCCGGCGCATTTCTGCGGGGTGTACGCGCACAAGCCCTCGATCGGCCTGCTCCCGTTGCGCGGGCACACGTTCCCGGGCACCCGGCCGCTGCCCGACCTCGGCGGCGACCTGGGTGTCATCGGACCGATGGCCCGCGGCGCGGCTGACCTCGCGATGATGGTCCGGCTGCTCGCCGATCCCGACGAGGCCGGCCTGGGCCTCGCCTACCGGACGGCGTTGCGCCCGGCGCGGCACGACGAGCTGGGGTCTTTCCGGGTCCTGATCCTGGAGGCGCACCCGCTCGTCCCGGTCTCGTCCGAGGTGCGTGCCGCGATCGACGTTCTGGCCAAGAGGCTGGAGGCGGCCGGGGTGACGGTCCTGCGGCACAGCCCGCACCTGCCCGATCTGGCTGAGGGCGCCCGCTCCTACCTGCGCCTGCTCCAGGCCGGCATGTCAGCCGGCTTCCCGCCCGAGGTCTACGCGGCCGCTCTCACGACCGCGGCCGCCCTCGACCCGGACGACACCTCGCTGGCCGCCGAGCGGGCCCGGGGTGTCGTCCTGAGCCATCGCGACTGGGTCGCGGCCGACACCGTTCGCGCCGTCCAGCGGGCACGGTGGGCCGAGCTGTTCACCGACATCGACATCGTGGTCGCGCCGGTGTTCTCGATCCCGGCGTTCCCGCACGACCACGGCGAACCGATGGTGATGCGCACGATCACGATCGACGGCGAGGAGCACAACCACCTCGACCAACTGGTGTGGGGCGGCATCGCCACGGCGCCCGGACTCCCGTCGACCGCCGTCCCGGTCGCCCGCTCGGCGCAGGGCCTGCCCATCGGCGTCCAGCTGATCGGCCCGCTCTTCGAGGACCACACCCCGATCCGCTTCGCCGAGCTGCTCGACCGCGAATTCGGCCGCAGTGGTTCGGCGGAGGCCGAAGTGTCGCGGCCCTAGCCTTTGCGCATGAGGGATATCGAGGTGGTGCTGGACGATGTGCCCGGGGCGCTGGGGGAGTTCGGGCGGGTGCTCGGCGCGGCGGGAGTCAGCCTGGAGGGTGGCGGCGTCTTCGGGGGCGTCGCCCATTTCCTGGTCGAGGACGCCGACCGGGCCAGGGATGCCCTGCACGCCGCGGGCATCGGGCCGGTCAGCGTTCATGACGTCGTCAGCCTGCGGCTCGACCAGGAGTTGCCCGGCAGCCTCGGCATCGTGGCCGCCCGTTTCGGCGAGGCCGGCCTCACCATCAACACCCAGTACAGCGATCACGCCGGCAACCTGGTCCTGGTCGTGGGGTGATCAGTCGAACTCCTCGATGTACTCCTCGGGCGGGCCGAGGGAGGGCTCAGTGCACAGCTCCAGCACGCCGCCGAGTCTTTCCAGCTCCAGGATGGTGACCGTGTTGAGGCCGGGGCGGAGCAGCGGGCCGGGGCAGTAGAGGGTGAGCTGCGGGCCGATGTCCCAGTAACGGCCGAGCAGGAAGCCGTTGACCCAGGCCAGGCCGCGTCCCGAGCCGGGCAGAGCGAGGAATGTGTCCGCCGGCTCATCGACGGAGAAGGTGGCGACTGCGAAGCCGGTGCCGGTGGTCGGCGGTCCCGCGGACAAGGCGCTCTGCAGAGACTCCGATGACCACTCTTGCAGGGCGACCGGCGTGCACTCCCAGCCCTGGACCGTGCGGCGGTCGATCAGGACCGGGCCGAGGACTCCCTTGTGGCCACCGAGCGCCGGCCCGTAATTGACCCGGCCCAGGCTTTCCACGAGCAGGTCAAGACGGACGATTGCGCCGGTTCCGCGTACCCGCAGGCTGGGATTTTCGGGGGTGACCGTGCCCAGCGGCGTGCCGTCGGCAAAGACCAGAGCCCGGTCCCGCACATCCGTCACGGTCAGTTGGTGGTCACCCGTCGGAATTCTCGGGTACGCCCGGAGCAGCGCGATCCCCGCGTCCAGCCCCAGCCGTTCGAAACTGGCCGGGCGTGGCCCGCTCGTGGTCGGCGCGGGCACGGCGCGCAGGCTCGCGAGCAGGTCGGAGCGATGCTCGAGCGGCAGCCGCGCGGCGGGCAGAACCGGAAGGCGCGCCGATACCCGCAGCGGGGCCGTCGCGCCCAGGACCGCGCGCATGGCATGGAACTTCGGGGTGAGCGAGCCGTCCTCGGCGATCGGGGCATCGGAGTCGTAGCTGGTGACGGTGGGTTGCAGGCGGCCGTCCCGCTCGTTGGCGCCCGCCCAGAGGCCGAAGTTGGTGCCGCCGTGGGCCATGTAGATGCTGACGCTGCCGCCGTCCTCGATGATGCCGCCGAGGGTGCGGACGGCGCTGTCGACACCGCGGACGTGGTGCTTCTCGCCCCAGTGGTCGAACCAGCCGTTCCAGAACTCGGCCACGACGAACGGCTCGTCCGGGCGGCGGGTGGCGAGCAGTTCGCGCGCCGGGCCGGGCTTCGAGCCGAGGGTGGCGGCGGTGAGGGTGCCGGGCAGCGTGCCGCCGTCGAGCATCAGGTCGGTGGGGCCGTCCGCGGTGAAGAGCAGCTCGGTGATGCCGCGGTCGACCAGGGCGGTGTGGTTCCAGCGTACGTAGGCCTGGTCGTCGCCGTAGCTGCCGAACTCGTTCTCCACCTGAACCGCGACGACCGGGCCACCGGCTGCGGCCTGCAAGCCGGCGATGCGGGGGATGAGGTCGTCGAACCAGGGGGCGACCGCGCCCGTGAACGCCGGGTCTGAACTGCGCAACGCCACGTCACGGCCGGTGAGCCAGCTGGGCAGGCCGCCGTTGGACCATTCCGCGCAGATGTACGGCCCGGGACGCACGATCACGTCGAGGCCCTCGTCGCCGGCGGTGCGTACGAACTCCTCCAGGTCATGCCAGCCGTCGAAGTGCGGGGCGGTGTCCTCGCGGGGCTGGTGGAAGTTCCACGGCACGTATGTGTCGACCGTGTTGAGCCCGAGGTCGCCCAGGCGCTGGAGCCGGTCGCGCCACAGCCGGGGATGGACGCGGAAGTAGTGCAGGGCCCCGGACAGGATCTGGTGCGGCACGCCGTGGCGGTAGAGCCGGCGGTCGTTCCAGGAGAGGGCGGGTGGTTCGATCACGGCGCGAGCCTATGTTATCGATGCCATGCGTAACAACGGCAGTATGCTCTGCCCTTCAAAGAGGTTCGAAGGAGCGTTATGACCGAGGCCGTCGCGCGATCCGTCAGGCAGCCGAGCATGGCTGACGTGGCACGCACCGCCGGGGTGTCGGCCCAGACCGTGTCCCGGGCGTTGCGGGATTCCCCCAACGTCAACCCGGAGACCAGGCGGCGCGTGCTCGACGCCGTCGACCAGCTCGGATACCGGCTCAACAATGCGGCCCGGGTGCTCTCCTCCGGGCGCAGTTTCACGATCGGGCTGGTCCTGCTGCAGTCCGGCGGCTACTACTCGCGCTCCGCGGTGACCGCCGGCGTCGAGGCGGCCGCGGGTCACGCCGGCTACGCGGTCAACATCGCGACCATCGCCGGGCTCGACACCGGCCTGATGGAACGGGCCCTGTCCAAGCTCGCCGACCAGGGCGTGGACGGCATCATCATCGCCGTCCCGCTCATCTCGGTCACGCAGAAGATGGAGGACATCACCCGGGACATCCCGACGGTGACGCTGGACGGGTCGCGTACGGCCGGGGCCCGGGTGCTGGGGATAGACCAGCTGGAAGCGGGTCGGCTGGCCACGCAGCACCTGCTCGACCTGGGCCACCGGCAGGTGTGGCACGTCTCCGGCCCGGACGAGTGGATCGAGGCGCGGCAGCGGCTGCAGGGCTGGCGGGAGTGCCTGGCCGCGGCGGGGATCGAGGCGCCGCCGGCCCTCGAGGGGGACTGGTCACCGGATTCCGGGTACCGCCAGGGGCAGATCATCGCGATGATCCCGGACGTCACGGCGGTGTTCGCGGCCAGCGACGAGATGGCCTTCGGGATCATCCGCGCGCTGCGGGAGCGGGGCCGGTCGGTGCCCGAGGACGTGTCCATCGTCAGCGTCGACGACATCGCGCTGGCCGCGTACTGTTCGCCGCCGCTGACCACCGTGCGGCAGGATTTCTACCGTTCCGGGCAGGCCGCCGTCGAGTTGCTGCTGGACCCGGATGGCGCCAACGCCTCCGTGGTGCCGGCGTCACTGTCTGTGCGTTCGTCGACCGCCGCACCGCGCTCGCACTGATCAGCCGATGTTCAAATTTTGTAACACCTCTTGCGTGATCATGTTATCGATGCCACCGTAACATCGTCCGGCGCGACCGGACCCCTCAACGCCTATCGGTGTGGGCTCCTGTCCCCGGAAGGACATAGAAAGATGCGTAGAAGACTCGTCCTGGTGGGTGCCGCGGTCACGGCGCTCGGGCTCGTCGCCGGTTGCTCGGGCGGCGGGGACGGCTCGGACTCCGGCAAGACCACCCTCAAGGTCGCCGCGCTCGAAGGCGGTTACGGCCGCGACATGTACACGCAGGTCATCGACGCGTACAAGGCGAAGAACCCCGATGTCGACGTGCAGCTGCAGATCTCGAAGAGCATCGAGGACGAGATCACGCCGAACATGAAGGCCGGGAAGTTCCCCGACGTCGTCGTGCTCGGGCAGGGTCGCAAGGCCGCGCTGACCGAGACCCTGGTCAAGGACAAGGCCCTCGAAGACCTGACGCCGCTGCTGACCACCAAGGTGCCGGGCGAGGAGAAGACCGTCGGTGACAAGCTCACCGGGGGCATCGTCGGCAACCTCAACACCGACCCGTACGGCGACGACAAGACGTACCTGATGCCGATGTACTACTCGCCGACCGGGCTGTTCTACAACAAGGGCCTCTTCGCGTCGAAGGGCTACAAGGTCCCGGCGACCTGGGACGAGATGTTCGCGCTCGGTGACCAGGCGAAGGCCCAGGGGCTGCCGCTGTTCACCTACCCGACCGCGGGCTATCTCGACTCCTACTTCTTCGCGCTGCTCGCGGATGTCGGCGGCGAGCAGTTCTACACCGATGTCATGACCTACAAGCAGGGCGTGTGGCAGACCCCGCAGGCCAAGCAGGTCCTCGACATCACCACGAAGCTGCTCGGCTATGCCGCGCCGACCACCGTCGGGTACGCCAACGAGCAGGACTTCACCAAGAACCAGCAGTCGATCCTGGACAACAAGGCGCTGTTCATGCCGAACGGCACCTGGATCGTCGGCGAGATGAAGGACGCGCCGCGCGCCGCCGGTTTCCAATGGGGCCTCACGCCGTTGCCGGCGGTCACTGCGGGCGGTAAGCGGTACATCACCACGTCCGTCGAGTCGGTGTGGATCCCCGGCTCGGCCGAGCACAAGGACGCGGCGAAGGACTTCATCGCCTACCTCTACTCCGACGAGGCCGCGGCGATCTTCGCCAAGTCGGACGCGATCCAGCCGATCGCGGGCATCGCGGCCAAGCTGACCGGCGAGAACGCCGACTTCTACAAGGTGTATGAGGACCCGGCGGTCTCCGCGCTGGTCGGCGGTTTCGCCGGCACCGCGCCCGTCGAGGGCGTCGACATCAAGGGCACGCTCTTCGACACCGCGAACAGCGTCATCAGCGGTGACAAGACCGAGGTGCAGTGGCAGACCGCGCTCGACGAGGCCAGCGAGAAGCTGCGCCAGGCCGGAAATTGACCCCGGCGGCCAAGCGGCGCAAGCGCGGCAACGGCGGCTTCGTGCTTGCCTGCTTGGCGCCCGCACTCGTGCTCTTCGCGGTCTTCATGATCGTGCCGACGGTGAACGTGTTCCGGATGTCGCTCTACACGTGGAGCGGCTTCTCCCCGGACATGCGCTTCGTCGGGCTGGACAACTTCCGCCGGCTGCTCGACGACGACCAGTTCATCCGGGCGTTCCAGAACACGGTGGCGCTGCTGGTGGTCGTGACCGTGGTGACGATGGGCATGGGCCTGTTCCTCGCCGCGATCATGACCCGGCAGAAACTGAGCGGCCGCAACCTCTACCGCTTTGTTCTGTACGTGCCGAACGTGCTCTCCGTCGTCGTCATCGCGGCCATCTTCTCGGCGGTCTACGACCAGGAGAACGGCCTGCTCAACGGCGCGCTGCGGCTGCTGTCGCTGGACGGGCTGCAGCAGGTGTGGCTCGGCAACCAGCGGATCGTGCTCTACTCCGTGGCGATCGCGATGGTCTGGCAGTCGCTCGGCTACTACATGGTCCTCTACATGTCGAGCATGTCGAGCATTCCCGAGGAGCTGTACGAGGCCTCCTCGCTCGACGGCGCCTCTGCCGGGAAGCAGTTCTTCTCGGTCACGTTGCCGCTGATCTGGCAACACCTGCGCACGACGCTGACGTTCTTCGTGATGAGCGCCGTCAACCTCAGCTTCGTCCTGGTCCGCGCGATGACCGGCGGCGGGCCGGACGGCGCCTCGGAGGTCCTGCTCAGCTACATGTACAAGCAGGCGTACACGAACTCGTCGTACGGCTACGGCATGGCCATCGGCGTCGTCATCTTCGCTTTCTCGTTCCTCGTCTCCCTGCTGGTGAGCCGGGCGACGAAGCGTGAGCCCCTCCAGTTTTAGGACGCACCATGACCATCACCAGGCTCGGCCGCACGCTGACCTACGTGCTCGTCGCGGCGATCGCGCTCGCCATCGCCGTACCCGTCGCGTGGGTGCTGCTGGCGTCGTTCAAGGCGAAGGGCGAGTTCTACGGCAGCCCGTGGACGCTGCCGGCGGGCCTGCGGATCCAGAACTACGTCGACGCGTTCGTCACCGCGCACATGGGTCAGTACTTCCTGACCTCGGTGCTGGTGACCGTACTCGGGCTGGTGTTCGTCCTGGCCGTGTCGATCCCAGCGGCGTACGTCATCGCCCGTTACGAGTTCCGGGGCCGCGGTCTCGTCGAGGTGCTGCTGCTCGCCGGCCTGTTCGTGAACGTCAACTACATCGTCGTGCCGATCTTCCTGATGCTGGTCGGCTGGGACCGCTCGCTCGCGGACGTCCTGCCCGGCGGGTTCTTCATCGACAACCCCGCAGTGCTCTCCCTGGTGTACGCGGCCACGTCGATCCCGTTCAGCATCTATCTGCTGACCGCGTACTTCCGGTCGATCCCGGTCGACTACGAGGAGGCGGCGTCACTGGACGGCGCATCCCGGTTCCTCGTCATGACCCGGATCATGCTGCCGATGGCCCGCCCGGCGGTGACCACGGTGATCCTGTTCAACTTCCTGGCGTACTGGAACGACTTCATCATCGCGTTGACGCTGCTCCCCGGTGACGGCAAGACGCTGCAGGTCGGCCTGCTCAACCTCATGACGGCGCAGAAGGCCGCGGCCGATTACGGGCGGCTCTACGCCGGCATGGTCATCGTCATCGTCCCGGTCCTCATCCTCTACGCGCTGATCCAGCGCAGGCTGATCGAGGGCATGGCCGCGGGCGGGGTGAAGGGATGAACCTCGTGCTGATTCTCGTGCGCGCACTGGTGGCGGCCGCCTGTGTCACCGTCGTGGTGATCGCGCGGACCACGGTCGGGTGGCCGAACCTGCTCACCATGCTCGGCGCGCTGCTGGTGCTGCTCGTCGTGCTCGCCGCGTACAACCGGAGGCACCGATGAAGGCAGCGACGATCCGGCCGAGCGCTCGGCAGCTCGCCTGGCAGCGGATGGAGTTCTACGGCTTCCTCCACTTCGGCATGAACACCATGACGAATCGCGAGTGGGGCGAGGGTCACGACGACCCGGCCCTGTTCGACCCGTCGTCGCTCGATGCGGACCAGTGGGTGACCGCGCTCAAGTCCGCGGGCATGACCGGCGTCATTCTCACCGCCAAGCACCACGACGGATTCTGCCTGTGGCCCAGCGACGCCACCTCCTACACGGTGGCGTCCTCGCCGTACCGGAGGGACATCGTCGCGGAGGTCGCCGAGGCCGCGCGCCGGCACGGGCTCAAGTTCGGGATCTACCTGTCACCGTGGGACCGCACCGAGGCCTCATACGGCTCGGGCACAGGTTACGACGACTTCTACGTCGCCCAGCTCACCGAATTGCTCACCCGCTACGGGCCCCTCTTCACGGTGTGGCTCGACGGCGCGAACGGCGAGGGCCCCGACGGCAGACGCCAAGTCTACGACTGGGACCGCTACTACGCCGTGGTGCGGGAGCTGCAGCCCGACGCGGTGATCAGCGTCTGCGGGCCGGACGTGCGCTGGTGCGGCAACGAGGCCGGCGAGACCCGCCCCGACGAGTGGAGCGTGGTTCCGCGGTCGCTGCAGGACGCCGAACGGATCGCCTCGCTCTCGCAGCAGATCGACGACGGGACGTTCGCCACCCGGGTCCGCAGCGACGACCGCGACCTCGGCAGCCGGGCAGCACTGGCGGGCCAGGAGGATCTCGTCTGGTATCCGGCCGAGGTCAACACGTCGATCCGCCCCGGCTGGTTCCACCACCCGTTGGAGGACGCGCGCGTTCGCAGCGCCGACGAGCTGTTCGCCATCTACCTGCGCTCGGTCGGCGGCAACTCCACGTTCCTGCTCAACGTTCCACCCGCCCGCGACGGCCTGGTCGCGCCACCGGACCTGGCCGTTCTCTCGGCGCTGGGGGAGCTGATCGCGGACTTCCACTCCCGCCAGATCCCGCTTGAGCTCACCAACCCCGAAACCATCGAAGCAGTTGTCGTACGCGAGGACATCGCCCACGGTCAACTCATCGAGCACGTCGTGGTCCAGGGGCGCCGTGACGGGGAATGGACGACTCTGGCCGAGGCGAACGCGGTGGGCTACCAACGGATTCTGCTCTTCGACCCCGTCGAGGTCGACGCGATCCGGGTCGACATAACCGCATCGCGGGCCGAACCCGTCATCGATCGGGTCGCGGCAGTCCGGGCGGCGCGATGAAGAAGCTCCTGGCCGGTCTGGCCCTGGTCATAGCCGCGCTTGTCATCACCGGCGCCGTCCTCGCGCACCGCAGTGACGTGGTCGGCTCGATCGACGGGCACGACGTCACGCGGGACGAGCTGGTCTTCCATCGGGACAACGGTCGGACCCTCGCCGACGTCTGGACCGACAAGACGATCTTTGTGCTCGCGCAGGAGCAGGGGCTCACCGATTCCGTCGACTACGACGACTTCCTCGACGAGGTGGAGCGGGAGAACAAGCGCCGCGCCGACGCGATCGCCAAGGGCGAGACCGTCTACGGCGTCACCGACTTCGCGCCCGAGGAGTACTACACGCACCGGCTCGCCGAATTGCGGACCGGGCTCGAGAAGAAGCTCGGCGACGGTCCGCTCCTGGTCACCGACGCCGAGGTGCGGCAGAAGTTCGAGGCGTCGAAGGCGGACTGGAGCGCGAACGCCACCACGTACGCGTACACAAAACTCGTCGTTCCCGGTCCGGCCCCTACAACGATCGGTGACCGGCTGGCGGACGTGCGCATTCCCGGCGCGAAGCTCAGCAGGGAGACGTACGGCGGCGCCGCCGCGACGACCGGGCTGAGCACGCACGACCAGGACCTGATGGCGGTGCTCACGAAGCTCGCCCCGGGTCAGATCTCCTCCCCGGTTCCCGGCACCGGGCAGACCACGTACTACGAGCTCGACGGCACCACCGTCGACGAGAGTGCGGCGTTCGCCACCTACTCCCAGCGGATCAGGGCGGCGCTCGTCGAGGAGAAGTTCGACCGGTACATCCAGAGCCGGGAGCAGGACAGCCACATCGAGGTCGACATCAACCCAGAGGATGTGCAGTGAGAAAACCTGTCGGGACGGCTCTGGCCGTATTGCTCGCCGTGATGCTCACCCCCGCATTGCCGGCGTCCGCTTCCGCCGCTTCTTCCCCCGCCGCGTCTTCCTCCGCCAAGAAGTCGTGGCCGGGGAATTTCCAGAACGTGACAGGCGGCCGGGACTACTACATCGACGCTGCACTCGGTAGCGACCGCGCAGCCGGGACCTCGCCGAAGAACGCCTGGAAGACGCTGGGCAAGGCGAGCGCGACGACGTTCAAGCCCGGTGACCGGATCCTGCTCAAGGCCGGATCGCAGTGGAACAACGAGCAACTGTGGCCGAAGGGTTCCGGGACCACGCGGCAGCCGATCACGATCTCGGCGTACGGGGATGTGAAGCGGGGGCGGCCGTACATCGCAACGAACGGCAACGTGCCCAGCCCGTTCAACGCCAACGGCACCAAGAATCCCGAGACCGTCGGGCTGACCGGTGCGATCGTGCTGCGCAACCAGCAGGGCTTCGACATCAACAACATCGAGCTCTCGAACGACGACGACTTCGCCACGAACATCACCACCGGCACGTACGTTCGTGACGGCATCATGGTGTCGATCAACGCGGACAAGCTCGCCGCCGGCGCGGACACCGTCATGGACCATTTCCGGATCCACGACATCTATGTGCACAACACCGACGGCCCGAGCAGCTGGCAGAAGATCCACTACGGGGCCGTGAACTTCCAGGTCTTCGGGAGCAAGTCCTACAAGGAGTACGCCACCGGCGGTTACTACTTCAAGGACGTCCGCATCGAGGACAACACGTTCGTCAACGTCGAGCTGCATGCGGTGCAGTTCGCGTTCAACTGGTTCGCCGCGGACGGCGCGGACGCCGGGCAGTACGACGAGGCGGGCAAGTTCCATGAGGGCTGGGAGCAGCTCTGGGTGCGTACCCGTGATCTCTACAGCCGAGACGTCTACATCGGCCACAACTACGCCGAGAGCATCGGGCAGGGCGCGTTCCAGCTCGCCAACACCAAGCGCATGACGGTCGAGTACAACGAGGTCAACGGGTTCCTCGCGCGCTACGACGCGGTGTCCTGCGGGCTCTACCTCTGGGCCGGCGCCGACTCCGTCATGCAGTACAACGAGGTGTACGGCGGCCCCGACAACGAGTACGACGGCACGCCCTGGGACCTGGAGTACACGAACTTCAACGTCACCTACCAGTACAACTACTCGCACGACAACGCCGCGGGCTGGATGGCCTACATGGGCAACAGCTCAAACTCGGTGGCGCGTTACAACCTGAGCGTCAACGACAACGGCGTACTCGTGAAGAACATGCTGTCGACGAACTACTCGCCGACGTACTTCGTCAACAACACGTTCGTCTACGACGGCTCGGACCTCGCCCAGGTGCACGACGAGACGTTCCTGAGCCGCGTGTACTTCCTGAACAACATCTTCTACAACACGTCGCGGACCACGCCGACAACCTGGTACCGCAAGACCGGTGCGCTGCGTCAGGCGGTGTTCTCGAACAACGACTACTACGAGGCCGGCGGCGTCCACTCCACCCAGGAACCGGCCGACCCGGCCGGCCTGCGCGCCGATCCCGAATTCGTCGGCAACCCCGCCACCTACAGCACCGGCGACGTCAAGACCTACAGCACCGGCGACGTCAAGAAGGCCGCGGCTCGGTTCGCGCTGCGCAAGAGCTCGCCCCTGATCGACGCCGGCCGCTACAACCCGCACCTCGGCACCGCGGACATCCTCGGCACCCAGCTCTACTACGGCGACGCCCCGGACATCGGCGTCGTCGAGGCCCGTCGAGGCCCGCGCGTCACCAACCCGGTCGACACCGACCCGATCGAGAACGAGGGCCCCGACCGCGTCTCCCTCGCCCTGGGTAAGCCGGTCACCGCCAGCTCCACCCACCCGGGCGCCAACGGCACGCTCGGCGCGGTCAACCTGACCGACGGCAGCCTGAGCAGCCGGTGGGCCGCCGCCGACGACGCGACCTACCCGATCACGCTCGACATCGATTTCGGTACGGACACGACGTTCAGCGAGGTCTACCTCGACGAATACACCGACTCGGGCACCAACCCGCGGGTGCAGACGTTCTCGCTGCAACGCTGGGACGCCGCGACCGGCACCTGGGTGACGTTCGCCGACGAGGCGAACGGTATCGGCCACGACCTCACCGTCACGGGCTTCGGCAGCGTCACCACCAGCAAGCTGCGGGTCGCCCTGACCGGCCAGATCGCGACGGAGATCTACACCCCGTCGCTCACGGAGATCAGCGTCTACTGATCCCCTGAACGGGAGGCGGGGTGGCGCCGGGCCGCCCCGCCTTCTTCCTACGCTGCTGTTCTTTCTTCCTACGCTGCTGTTTCGGTGCCGCCCGGCACCAGCGTGACGGTGCCGTTCTCGTGGTCGACGGTGAAGAGGGTGCCCGGCGGGAAGCTGCCCAGCACCTCGGGCGGCAGCTGCACGGTGCCGTCCCCGGCGACCACGGCGAAGTCCTGCCCGTCGCGGCCCTCGGCGCCGACCCGGCCGTCGCGGATCGTCACCGCGCGGCCCAGCCGGGAACCCACCTCGTTGTCATGGGTGACCACCACGATCGTGGTCTGCCGCTCCTGGTTCACCGTCTCCAGGGCTTCGAGCACCTCGTCACGCCCGGCCGTGTCCAACCGGCTCGTCGGCTCGTCGACCAGCAGCAGCCCCGGGCCCGCGGCGATACCCACGGCCAGCGCGGCGCGTTGCCGCCCGCCCGGGGTCAGCTCGGCCAGCCGGGACCGGCCCATGCCGGGCAGCCCGACCAGGTCGAGGATGCGGTCCGGGTCGTCCAGCTTGATGCCCCGGGTGTGCGCGGCGCGGCGCTGCGCGAGCCAGATGTTGCGATGCAGGGATGCGTACGGCAGAAGGTTGCGAGCCGCGCCCTGCAGCACCACGCCGATCTCGGTGCCACGCAGCCGGGACACCTCGGCGTCGGAGAGCTTGCCCATGTCGTACGTGCCGATGTTGATCCGGCCCGCCGAGGGTCGCATCATCCCGGCGAGCAGGGAGATCAGCGTCGACTTGCCGGACCCGGACGGCCCGACCAGCGCGAGCGTCTCCCCGGGAGCGATGGAGAGGTCCACGCCCGCGAGCGCGACCACGTCACCGGCCTCGGCGCGATAGATGTGCACGACGCGCCGGCAGGCCACCGCAAGACCGTTCATGACGCACAACGTAGCCGCTCGCGTCGACGAACGGGAGCCCAAGGTCGATTAGGACGAGGGCGCCCATAAGTGACGTCCGCTAATTGTCTAGGGTGAGCCCGTGCGTGACATCGCAGTCTTCACCGGCAGTGCCCATCCCGAGCTGGCGGCGGAGATCTGCGAGCACCTCGGCGTGCCGCTGCTGCCGACCAAGACGTCCCGGTTCGCCAACGACTGCATAGAGGTCCAGCTCCAGGGCAACTGCCGCGAGCGGGACGTCTTCCTGATCCAGCCCCTGGTGCCCCCGGTCCAGGAGAACCTCGTCGAGCTGCTCTTCATGCTCGACGCGGCGCGCGGGGCGTCGGCGGGGCGGATCACGGTGGTGCTGCCGCATTATGCGTACGCGCGGAGTGACAAGAAGGATGCCCCGCGGATCTCCATCGGAGGCCGGTTGGTCGCCGACCTGCTCCAGACCGCCGGAGCGCACCGCATCCTCGCCATGACGCTGCACTCCCCGCAGGTCCACGGCTTCTTCAGCGTCCCCGTCGACCACCTGCACGCGCTGCGGGAGCTCGCGCACCACTTCCGCGGCTACGACCTGAGCAACACCGTCGTGGTCTCCCCGGACCTCGGCAACGCCAAGGAGGCGGCCGCTTTCGCCCGGATGCTCGACATCGAGGTCGCAGCGGGCGCCAAGCAGCGTTTCGCCGACGACAAGGTCGTGATCAGCTCGGTGATCGGTGAGGTGGCGGATCGCGACGTGATCATCCTCGACGACGAGATCGCCAAGGGCAGCACCGTCTTCGAACTGCTCGGCCGGCTGCGCGAGCGCAACGTACGCAGCATCCGGGTGGCGTGCACGCACGGGCTGTTCGCCTCGCAGGCCGTGCAGCGGCTGTCGGCGGAGAAGGACGTCGAGGAGATCGTCTGCACGAATACCGTGCCGATTCCGCAGTCGACCCGCTCCGACAAGCTGACCGTGATCTCGGTGGCGCCCGCGCTGGCCGAAGCCATGCGGCGCATTCACAACGGCGAGTCGGTCAGCGCGCTCTTCACCTGACGCTAAGTGACAATCCTTCACCTTTAGGTTGTCACTCTGGGTTGCTGAGACGGCACGATCGCCGTCGGTAACTACCGGCAGAGTGCCTGTTCAACGGACATTCGACACCTTTGTTGATGCGCACTCTGCGTTGACAACCCGGGCTCGTTGATGATTACATTCGGTGTACGCCGGGACGGGTTGTGACCGCCTCGACCGGTGGCCCGGGAGATCGTTGAACGGGGGATCGCGCGGGGCGTAGCAGGCCCGCCGAGCTTCGATCTGCCGGGACGGCTCGACCTTCGCAGGTGTGTCTTTGGTGGCACACAGTGCTTGTTGTGGCGGCATAAAGCGCCTTCCACCTGCGTCGATTCGATCCCTGGGCATGTGGCGTTTGTCCATCCCCCGGTCGGGGGAGCGATTAACCTATGTTCAGGTTGATCTCCCCGGGTATGCGGGCAGCGCTGTGCTAATCCGCGCAGACCTGTGCGACGCTGGCCGTCGCAAGATCCGAAATTGCTTCGATCCGATCACCGCAGGTCACAGCGCGCGGACCGAGGCCATGAACACATCGGAGGACACGTGGCAAACATCGAGACGTCCCTCAAGGAAGCGATGGCCATCGATGGCGCCATCGGCGTCGCACTGGTCGACTACACCAGCGGACTCACGCTGGGCGTCCTGGGCGGCGGGGCGACCATGGACATGAACGTGGCCGCGGCGGGTAACACCGACGTGGTCCGCGCCAAGGTGCGCACCCTGGAGATGCTCGGTCTGTCCGACTCGATCGAGGACATCCTCATCACGCTGGACACGCAGTACCACCTGATCCGACTGCTCAAATCCACGCGCAGCGGTGACGCGTTCTTCCTCTACCTGGCGCTCAACAAGAGCCGCGCCAACCTCGGCCTGGCCCGGCACCAGCTGCGCAAGATCGAATCAGACCTCGAGGTATGACGGCCGCAACCCGGAGCATGTCGGAAACCGTCACCAACGCGGTGGCGGATTTCCGGGCGCTCGTACCAGACTGCGTAGCCGCGGGCCTCGTCGACATGTCGACCGGCATGATGCTGGCCGTCGACACCCTCGACAACTACCCCAGCGAGCTGCTCGACCTGCTCGCCGCTGCCACGTTCGACCTCTTCCAGGGCCGCAACGTGACCATGATCGAGGAGATCTTCAAGGCCCGGCGCGGTGTCGAAACCGTCCGGCACTACTTCCAGGAGATCGTGGTCAACAGCGACAACCTCGTCCACCTCTTCCTGCGCAGCCAGGCCAACCAGGACTTCGTCGCCGTGATCGTGTGCCGCCGCGACACCAAGGTGGGCATGGTCTTCGCCCAGGCCAGAATCGTGATGAAGCAGCTGGAAGCCGGCTTCGCCAGCTGACCCGCAGGAGGCTTCACATGAGTTTGGACGAAGCACTGCGAATACCCGGCGCGTACGCGGTGGCCCTCATCACCGCCGACGAGCCGGCCCTCACCTGGTGGGGCCGATCCCCCACCGACCGGGAAGCCCAGGCCGCCTCCCAGGTCGGCCGGGCCGCCGCCGACCTGGTCCGCCTCAGCTCGGTCAACGTCCTCACCGACACCCTCGACGACGTCCTGGTCACCAGCGCCCAGGCCTTCCACGTCCTCCGCCTCATCCCCACCCCCAACGGCCAGGACCGCGTCGCCCACCTTATGCTCCGCCGAGCAGGCGCCAACCTGGCCATGGCCCGCCACGACTTCCGGCGCCTGACCTCGGCTTATGCCACGGAGACTGCCCCGGCATCTGCCGCGGGCGAGTCGCCGGCTGTGGGTGAAGCGCTTACGGTGGTCGGTGGACCGGCTGTGGGGGAGTCGTATGCGGAGGGCGCTGCGCCTATGGCGGACGTTGCGCCTGCGGTGGAGGAGGCGTCTGCGGTAAGCACTGCGCCTGCTGCGGAAGTTGCGCCTGCGGTGAGCATTGCGCCTGTGACTGGAATTACGCGGGCGGAGGCGCCTGCGGTGGAAGTTGCGCCTGTTGTGGAGGAGGCGTCTGCGGATGTCTCACGCGCGGAGATAGGGGCGCACGCCGCGGCGGAAACGCAGGCGGAAGCACGTGCGGTGAATGGCGTGCCTGCGGTGGGTGTCGCCCACGAAACGGCCGCTGTTCCGGACGAGCTGATGATGCAGGATGCATCATCAGGTGGGGAAGCGGACAATGAGGTCGTCATAGGGCGTGCGACCGAGCCGGCTTTGTCGACCGAGCCGAAGGGTGCGGCGGAGGCTCGGGCTGCGGAGGCTGAAGAGCCTGCCGAGCCGGAGTTGTTCGCGGGGCTCGAGACTTTGGTCGCGCGTGGGTCCTCGGCCGGGCCTGAGGCTGTCAACGGGATGCCGGTAGCGGACGTGGAGGCGTTGCCGGTTTTCTCGAGGGCTCTGGAAGGCGAACCGGAGATCTTCCGGGATGCGGTCGCCGAGTTCACGGCGGCATCCGAGCCTGACCTCGCGCCCAAGGTCGAGCCTGACCTCGCGCCCAAGGCCGAGCCTGACCTCGCGCCCAAGGTCGAGCCTGACCTCGCGCCCAAGGTCGAGCCTGACCTCGCGGCGGAGGTCGAGCCGGACCTCGCGCTCAAGGCCGAGCCGGACCTCGCGCTCAAGGCCGAGCCGGGTCTGGCATCCAAGGCCGGGCTGGACGTCGCGGCCGAGGTCGAGCCGGGTCTGGCAGAAGAGTCCGAGTCAGGCCTCGCGACCGAGGTCGAGCCGGAGATGGCGCTCAAGGTCGAGCCGGACGTCGCGGCCGAGGTCGAGCCGGATGTAGCACCGGAGGCTGGGCCTGGGGCTGCAGCGCAGGCCGGGGCTGAGAGCGTGGCTGAAGACTGGTCCGAGGTTGAGGCGGAGGCGGAGCTCAGCGACTTCGAGGAGGAGCCTGGGGCCATTGCTGAGCTGGAGGCGCTGGACGTACCGGATTTCGGTGATGAAACGCACGATGGGGCTGGTCGTGAACCGGCGGTCGATGCGGGCGAGTATGAAGATGATCGTGGTTCAGGGCTCGACGAGGCGTCCGATCCGGAGCAGGATTCGCTGGTGGAGACGGAGAAGCCGATTCTTCCTCGGCGGTCGCCGGGGACGGAGAATCTGCCGGCGGCTGCAGTGACGGCCAAGGCTTCGCCGGCGGCTTGGCTGGATCTGCTCGGTCAGCCGTATTTTAACGATGAGACGGTGTTGGAGCGCGTTCTCGGCTCGCTCAAGCGCCTGTAAGACCCCCCGATTGTCAGACGCGCGAGAAGAGACCCACCGGTGCAGAGCACGACCAGCGATCAGCAGTACAACGCCGTCCGCGCGGAGCTTGCCGCGCTTCGGCATCAGGTGACCGGCGTGCAGGGGTGTGTCATCGCCGGCGTTGATGGGCTGCTGATTCTTCATGACACGATGTCCAACACCGAGCCGCACGACCTGGCCGCGCTGGCGGCGGGGGCGCACGGCATCAGCCGTACCTGTGGCAGTGCCCTGAACCAGGGTGGTTTCCATGAGTGCACCATCCATAACCACCAGGGTTATCTGGTGGTCTACGCGGTGGGTGAGTTGGCCCTGCTCGCGGTGCTCGGCGACGAGAAGATGAACGTCGCGCGGCTGCACCTCGAGGCCCGCTCGGTGACCGCGCGCCTGGCCGCCCTGCTGGAGATCAAGACGGTTCAGCAGGCGCACCCGTTCGATCAGCGCTGAGCGGGGAAATCGGTCGACAGCGTCAACTCTTCCCAGGCGAGGAGGTCGGCGTCGACGGCCGCGCGGCCCGCTCGGACCAGGCGCAGGGCGTCGGAGCCGAGGACGAGGTGGCGCGGCGGTTCGGGTGCGTCGATGACCTCGAGGACGGCGGTTGCGGCGTGGGCGGGATCGCCCAGTTGGCGGCCGCTGGCCTCGTGGCGGGCGTCGCGGATCGGGTCGAAGAGGGCGTCGTAGTCGGGGATGGATCTTGGGGCCCGGGTCATGGAGCGGCCGGCCCAGTCGGTGCGGAACGAGCCGGGTTCCACCGCTGTGACGTGGATGCCGAAGGGCGCGACCTCTTTGCCGACGGCTTCCAGGATGCCTTCGAGCGCGTACTTGCTGCCGCAGTAGGCCGCGACACCCGCGAAGCCGGCCAGTCCGCCCATCGAGGTGACGGCGAGGATGTGGCCGCGGCGGCGTTCGCGCATGAAGGGCAGCACGGCCTGGACCGTTGCCGCCGCGCCGAAGACGTTCACGTCGAACTGGGCGCGCAGGGCGGCCAGCGGCGTCTCCTCGAACGTTCCCTCCAGGCCGTAGCCGGCGTTGGCGATGAGTACGTCCACCGCGCCGACGGTCCGCTCGACGTCCGCCACGACGGCGAAGACCGCGCGCTCGTCGGTGACGTCGAGGACCCGGGCGTGGGCGCGGTGCGGGTCGAGGGCGGTGAAGGCCGTGGCGTCGGCGTCCTTGCGGACGGTGCCGACGACGGTGTGGCCCGCCTGCAGGGCGGCGACCGCGAAGGCGCGGCCCAGGCCGGTGCTGACGCCGGTGATCAGGAAAGTCTTCATGCGGCAAGCTTGTGCGCGGGTGGCGACCGCAACCAGGACATGTCGTACCCAGGCTCCGCGCGGTAAAGGGCCTTAGCCTCGGGTGATGACCGGCAACAACCTCGGCGAGTTCCTGCGCGCGCACCGTGGCAGGCTGCGGCCCGGCGACGTGGGTCTGCCGTCGTACGGCACGCGCCGGGTGGCAGGTCTGCGCCGTGAGGAGGTCGCCGCGCTCGCGGGCATGAACGGTGACTACTACGCCCGGCTGGAGCAGGGCCGCGAGCACAGTCCGTCGGCGCAGATCCTCGAGGCGATCAGTGCCGCCCTCCGGCTGGACGGCCCGGCCCGCGAGCACCTGTACCGGCTGGCGGGAACGGTGCCGGATGCCCGGCGTACGCCGAAGGAGGCGGTGAGTGCGCCGTTGCAGCAGCTGCTGGACGCGTACACCACTGTGCCGGCTTTTGTCCTGAACCCCGCGAAAGACTTCGTGGCGGCAAACGCCCTGGCCGAGGCGTTGTTCTGCCCGTTCGAGACGGTGGACAACCTGGCCCGCATGACGTTTCTCGACCCGGCGGCCAAGCACTTCTTCGTCCACTGGGAGACGTTCGCCGAGTCGATCGTGGCCGGGCTGCGGCACGCCACCGGCATCGACCCCGCGTACGCCCGGCTGAGCGAGGTCGTGCGCTCGCTGAACGAGCAGAGCGAAGCCTTCGAGACGCTCTGGTCGTCGCACACCGTCTACGGCAAGACCCAGGACACCACGGAGTTCGATCATCCCGAGGCGGGGCGGCTCGCCCTGATCTCGCAGTCCTTCGACGTGCGAGCAGCCCCGGGTCAGCTCATGGTCATCTATCAGCCGGAACCGGGGGACTGCTCAGGCGCGGGGCGGCTGCGGGCCGCACAGGGTCCTGATCGCGGCGAGCAGCGTTGAGCGGGTGAACGGCTTCTCGACCAGCATGCTGTTGGCGTCCAGGTGCAGCTGCGGGCCGAGCGACGCGGCCGTGTAGCCGGACATGTAGAGCACCGGCAGGTCCGGGTGGTGGGTGCGCAGCGCGCCGGCGAGCTCCGGGCCGGTCATCGTCGGCATGACCACGTCGGTGATCAGCAGGTCCGGGTGGGCACCGGCGGCGACCTGGGTGACCGCCGTCAGCGCGTCCGTGGCGACCGTGATCTCGTAGCCGGCCGGCTCGATCAGACGCTGCACCAGCTTGGCGACCTCGGGCTGGTCCTCGACGATCAGGACTCGGCCGATCACCTGCGGGGTGGTCTGGCGATCGATCGCCGGCGCGGTGCGCTCCTCCGCCGCGGGCAGGTAGAGGTGGACCGTCGTGCCCATCCGGGGCGCCGACTCCAGCACGATGTGACCGCCGAATCCCTGCACGATGCCCGCCGTGGTCGCGAGGCCCAGGCCGGACGCGGTGGGCCGGGTGGTGAAGAACGGTTCCAGGGCGCGGCGGCGGGTCTCGTCGGTCATGCCCGTGCCGGTGTCCTGGATGACCATGTGCACGATCCGGCCCGCGGGCGCGTTCTCGGCCAGCTGGCCGGGTTCGACGACCTCGTTGGTGGCGGCGACCCGCAGCATGCCGCCGTGCAGCATGGCGTCGCGCGCGTTCGCCGCGAGGTTGACGAGTGCCTGTTCGAGCGGGCCGCGCTCACCGCGTACCGGCCAGATGTCGGGGCTGAAGGCCAGATCGAGGCCGATCCGCTCACCCAGGGTGCGGGAGAACAGGCTCTGCACGTCGGTGAGCAGGTCCGGGATCGGGATGATCTCCGGCCGATTTCCCTCGGTACGCCCGAACGCCAGCAACTGGTGCGTCAGCGTCCGCCCGGTCCCCACGGCATCCAGGATGTCCTTCGCCATCTGGTGCTGCGGCGTGCCCTCGGCGGTCGTCGTCGCGATCATGTCGGCGGAACCGGCCACGACGGTCATCAGGTTGTTGAAGTCGTGCGAGATGCCACCGATCAGCTGGCCCATGCTGTCGAGCCGGCGCAGATGGTCGAGCTGGCGCTTGAGCCCCTTGGCGTCGATGTGGTCGGTGGTGTCGGTGACCATGCAGAGCACGCCCATGTAGCGGCCGTTCTCGTCCTCCAGCGGCATCATGCTCATCCGTACGCTGCGGTGCGACCCGTCCGCGCGCAGCAACCGGGTCGCGCCGACGGTCGACCGGCCGGCCTTGCACTCGGCGAGGCGGCGGGTCAGCTCGGCCTGGCCGTGGTCGTCGAGGAAGCCGCGCAGCGAGACGTTGATCAGCTGGTGGCGCGGCATGCCGAGGACGACACCGATGGGCTCGTTCGCATACGTCGCGCGGCCCTCGTTGTCGAGCTGCAGCACGCCCTCGGGGATGGTTTCCAGGACCCGGCGGTACCGTTCCTCGCTGGCGCGCAGCCGCTCGATCGCCCGCGCGGACGATACCGCGAGCGACAACTCGCCGGCGATGTCGCGGGCCAGCTCCACCTCGGCCTCGGTGTAGATCGACTCCGGGGTCGAGCGGGTCAGGATCAGATAGCCCATGTACGTGTTGTCCACGATGATCGGGCAGAGCACCGCCGCGTGCACCACCGGCAGCTGACCACCCGGATCCAGGTACGCCGAGTGCCGCGGCCGGGGCAGCCCGGTGACCGGCTCACCCTCGTCACCGGAGAGCACCACGGGACGGCGGCTCGCGGCGAGGCTCGTGGAGAAGTCGTCATCCGGCTGCTCGCCACTGCGGTCGAGCAGGCGTGCGTACGGCACCGCGAGCTCGTCGTCGGCATGCAGGTAGGTGATCGGCTCGTAACGGCCGTCGTCGCCCAGCAGCTGCACCCCGGCGCCGTCACCGATCATGTCGGCGGCGGCGCGGGCGGCTGTGGCGCGGACCTGCCCGGCGTCCTCGGCGGCCCGGCTCAGTGCCAGTGCCAGATCTGCCAGCGCGTACCGGAGCGGATAAGCCATGACACCCATGTGGCAACTATCGGCTGAATGGCCACGCGGTGCGGGCGGTTCAGGAGGAATGCAACCGACCGGACGAGGTCGGTCCCACCAGTCTCATGCGCAACGAGGCAGCCCTGCCCCGGTGACGGCGGCCTCCGGGGGTCTCCGCCTGCCGCCAACTCAGGCGCCGCGGGTTGCGTCGCGAAACCGGCGGACATAAGGATTTCTCGGTGGATGAGGAAAAGAAAGAGATCGAGCATCCCGTACGCGCCGAGACCGTCAAGGTGCCCCCGCCGCGCCGCGTGAACCAGCCGGCAGAGTGGCGCTGGACCCGCCCCCGGGAAGGGTTCGGGACCGGGTAGGGTCGCGGACCATGCGAAGACTGCTCGTGGCCGGGCTCGCGCTCGGGGCCGTCGTGTTCGGGCTCGGGGTCGCGTTCACGGCCGAGGCCGCGGCGGTGCCGGTCTACCACCCGACCCGGCTCAAGTACGTCGGCGACGCCCAGCAGATCGTGGTGGTCACCGGGACCGGGCGCAAGACAACGACGGGGACGCTCCGGGCGTACCAGAAGAATGCCGATGGGTCCTGGACTCAGAAGTTCGCGGGTATGGCGGCCCGCAACGGTTACGGCGGCTGGGTGTGGGGGTCCCAGCGGGTGCAGAACACCGGCACCACGCCGATGGGGACGTTCCACATCACGACGGCGTTCGGGCTGAAGGCCAACCCGGGCACGAAGATCAAGTACACGAGGGCCGACAGCGGCGATTACTGGGTCGGCGACAACAAGGACCCGAAGACGTACAACCTCTTCCAGCCGTGGGCGTCTGGCACCCGGACCTGGCGGGTGGGTGAGTCCGAGCGCCTGGCGGCCTTCCCCACGCAATACGAGTACGCCGCCATGATCGACTTCAACCGCCCGGTGGCCGCGTCGGTCACCTGGAACTCCGCGCACTCGGAATACGTCACGTCCAAGCCGGTCAGCGTGAAGCGCGGCTCGGCGATCTTCCTGCACATCAACGGCTCGGGATCGACGGCCGGCTGCGTGTCCGTGTCCCGTGCCAACATGATCAACCTGCTCAAGTGGCTCGACCCGGCCAAGAAACCACGCATCGTCATGGCGCCGCTCGCCGACATCCAGAACGCCTGAAATAAGCTCGCGCGTTCCTGCGTTACCGCCTACCGTGATCGCCATGTTCGCACTCGGTCTGCAGCTGCCCGCGGGTTCCCCCGCGGTGGCTCCCGTGTGCTCTTTGCTGAACAGCGGCGCTGATACCCGAATCTGACCCTTCCCCACCAGCTCCGAAGAACCCAGGGGAAGGGTGGTTCGACCCTGCGTGGGTTCTCCCGTTTCTTACCGCCAGTAAGGACATTTCCATGGCCAAGAGCCAGTATACCCGGACCAAGCCGCACCTGAACATCGGCACGATGGGTCACGTCGACCACGGCAAGACGACCCTCACCGCCGCCATCACCAAGGTCCTCGCCGACCGCGACCCGGCCACCACCCGGTACGTCGCGTTCGACGGGATCGACAAGGCCCCGGAGGAGCACGACCGCGGCATCACCATCAACATCTCGCACGTCGAGTACGAGACGCCCGCCCGCCACTACGCCCACGTCGACATGCCCGGGCACGCCGACTACGTGAAGAACATGATCACGGGCGCGGCGCAGGTGGACGGCGCGATCCTCGTCGTCTCCGCCCAGGACGGCGCCATGCCGCAGACCCGGGAGCACGTCCTGCTCGCCAAGCGGGTCGGCGTGCCGTACCTCGTGGTGGCGCTCAACAAGAGCGACGCCGTCGAGGACGACGAGCTGCTCGACCTGGTCGAGCTCGAGGTCCGCGAGCTGCTGAGCGACTACGGCTTCCCCGGCGACGAGGTGCCGGTCGTCCGCGTCAGCGCGCTCAAGGCCCTCGAGGGCGACCCGCGCTGGGTCCAGTCCGTCGTCGACCTGCTCGACGCGGTCGACGCGTACGTCCCGATCCCGCCCCGCGAGCTCGGCGAGCCGTTCCTGATGCCCATCGAGAACGTCCTCACCATCAGCGGCCGGGGCACGGTCGTCACCGGCAAGGTCGAGCGCGGCATCCTGCGCGTCGGCGACCAGGTCGAGGTCGTCGGTCTCGGCGAGACCATCAGCACGGTCGCCACCGGGCTCGAGACGTTCGGCAAGAGCCTGCCGACGGCCGAGGCGGGTGACAACGCGGCGGTCCTGCTGCGCGGCATCAAGCGCGACCAGGTGCAGCGCGGCCAGGTCGTCGCGCTGCCCGGCAGCGTCACCCCGCACAAGAGCTTCAAGGCCCACATGTACGCGCTCAGGAAGGAGGAAGGTGGCCGGCACACGCCCTTCGTCGCGAACTACCGCCCGCAGTTCTTCTTCCGCACCACGGATGTCTCCGGCGCCATCGACCTCGGCGACCTCGCCATGGTCATGCCGGGCGACAGCGTGGACCTGACGGTGCACCTGGGCAAGGAGGTCCCGATGCACGTCGGCCTCGGCTTCGCGGTCCGCGAGGGCGGCCGCACGGTCGCCGCCGGCACGGTCTCCGAACTGCTCGACTAGCTTCCCCCGGCGCGGGCCGGTTCGCCTTTCCGAGGCGGGCCGGCCCGTTGGCCAGTTGCGGGCTGCGGGCGGCGTGCAGCGGGCATTGGGCTGCGTGCCGCGGTCCCGGCTCGCTGGCTCAGTTTGTGAAATGCGCGCCGGGGACCGGGTAGGTCTGTGGCGGCACCGGGACCGACTCGTGCCGCGAAGGCGCCCGGAACTGCAGCGTGTCGCGGACGTTCTTCTGCACCGCCACACCGGCGAAGAGGGTCATGGCGAACGCCAGGCCGTAGAAGCCCTTCTCGCTCAGCGCCATGTCACTGTTCCAAAGCCCGACAACCAGCATCAGTACGGCCAGAGCGACCACCGACCACGACAGCCCCAGATACAACGCGGACACGGGCAACCCGTCCGCCCGATCGCGCACAGACTTCTGCAACGACACTGCCGCGAACACCCCGAGCACCAGCACCGCCGCGTAGAAGCCCTTTTCGCTCCTCGTCATCGTCGCGTTCCACAGCCCCACCGCGAACGACACGAACCCGATCACCAGCACCGCCCAGGAGGCGCCGACGAACGCAGCGGTGGGTTTGCTCGGCGACGACGCTTGATTTGCCACGGCGGACTGCATCGGCGGGAAGTCAGTCTTCCTGAGAGGTCTTCTTCCGCAGCTCCTCTTCCCGGCGGCGCAGATCGGCCTCCCACTTCTTCATCATCGACTCGTCGTCCTTGAGCGAGCTCGCGAGGTTGCGCAGGAACGCGGGATCGTCGTCGGGCGCGAGTGGTCCCTTGCGCGCGGGCCGCTCGTCCTCGGGAAAGCCGCTCCCGGGCCGCCACTGCTCGCCGTTGCTCATCCGGATCGCCCGCGGGGGACGGCCCGCCACGAACCACGCGATCGCACCGATCGGCGAGAACAACAAAATGATGAAGACCCAGGCCACCCGGGGCAGTGCCCGGATCGCGTACTCCTCGGAGGAAAGACAATCGATCAAGGCAATGACCAGCAGCGCCAGGTCGACAAGCATGAACAGCGAGTAGAGGCGGAACATGACGACGATGTTCCCAGACTTCTCCCAGCTTCGTGGTACCTCCGAACGGACATTCCGGACCCCTCCGACGGCCAATCCGGGCGGGGCGTCAGGGGGTGAAGTCGGTGGCAGCGGTACCGAGGAGGATGGTGCCGTCGAATGCTCTGACGGTCACCGTGGTTGTTCCGGTGGGGAGGGATACGTCGGCGGTGGCGACGTTCCAGAACGCGGGGACCAGGATTTCGGCGGCGTCACCGATCCGGTAGCCGTAGCTCGTGACGTCGTCGGTGCCGGCGATGAACATCAGCAGGGTGCTGACCTCGCCGGGGCCGGTGGGGTTGAGCACGATCCTGGGCACGATCCTGGGCAGGATGCCGGCCGGGGCCAGGGTTCCTCGTCGAACGCTCATGGCGCGACGTTAGCGGCAGAACAAGACATCGAAGTCCATGCGCGGAGAACTTCCGGCGGCGGGTAACTGATGTGAGGTCGCAGGCTCGGACGAAGCTCGGGCGGCCGAAGGACAGGGAGCTTCGGGTTGTCCTGCGGATCACGCCGAGCCGCGTCCACAGGAGCGGGCGCGCCCGCCGCTGCCGGCTCGGAAGAGGTCAGGGCGGGGCCGGGACCGGAGCTGCCGGCACGCGAGGTGGTCGGCAGCTCCGGAACCGTCAGAGGGTGAAGTCCGTGGAGGCGACGCCGAGCAGGGTGTCGCCGTTGAAGGCCCGGACCGTCACGGTGGTTGTCCCCGCGGGCAGGATCACCTCGGCGGTGGCGAAGTTGCCGACCGCGGGGACGAGGATCTCGTCGGCGTCGCCGATGCGGTAGCCGTAGGTGGTCACCTCCGTGGTGCCCGAGATCGACATCAGCAGGGTGCTCACCTCGCCGGGCGCTGCGAGGTAGAAGCCGATTCCGGGCAGGGTCTCAGCGGGGTCAGTGGGCGGAACCGTATCCGTGGGCACCGGAACGCCAGGACCCCCGGGCACTCCAGGCGCTGACGGCGCGTCCGGAATCCCCGGCCCGCCCGGCAAACCCGGTGCGTCCGGCAGATCCGGCAGGCCCGGTGAGTCCGGCAAGCCCGGCAGGTCGGGCGATCCGGGCACGCCCGTCCCGTTCGGAGAGCCGGGGATGTCGGTGGGCGCGGGTGAGGCGGGGGAGTCCACGACGGGTGGGGTGGTGCCGCCCGGGGTGCCGGCGACGGCGGGGGACGCGCCGATCAGTGCCCCGGCCGCGATGACCGCGACGACGGACAGAAGTGCTGGTCCTCGGTTCATTGCCGTGCCTTGTCTGTGATGGACGCTCCGGTGGCGACCGTGAAGTTGTACTCGCGGGGGTCGGAGGCAGTGTCGTCGGCGGTGTGGCTGGTTACCCGGAGGGTTTTCCAGCCTTCGCTGTCCGGGGTGATGACGATGGTGGCCGTGCCGTCCGGGGCGGCGTCGACGGTCTGGTCGTCGCCGTATTCGTAGCTGTAGGTGTAGCTCTGCACGTCGGGTTGGGCCGGGTGGAAGGTGAAGGTGCCCGCGATGCCGGGGGCGCCGGCTTCGGTGCCTTCCGGGTAGTCGGGGGAGGTGATGGTCGGGGCGTCGGAGACCTGGAAGGTGAGGGTGCGTTCGGCGGAGGTGGTGCCGTCGGAGAAGTGGGTGCGGGCGCGGATCGTGTTGGCGCCGGCGTGGTCGGGGATCACCGTGATGGAGGCGCCGCCCCCGTCGAACGGGACGGTGAGTTCGGGGCCGTCGTTGAAGTGGTAGCTGTAGGAGGCGATGCCCGGGGCGGGGCTGTGGAGGGTGATGGCCAGGGGACGGCCGATGCCGTCGGCCGGGGGCCAGGAGCCGGCGTTGTCGACTCCGATGGTGGGCCGGGGGTCGAGCACTGTCGCGTTGACGTGGGTCTCGTCGGAGACCGTGCCGGCGGTGGTGAGTGAGGTGACCGTGACGGCGACGGTGCCCGGGGTGGGTGGTGTCCAGCGGACCACTGCGGTGCCGTCGGGGCCGGCGGGGACGTCGCGGGCCGGCTCGGAGCCGGCGGTGAACCGGTAGGTCGCGACGTCGGCGTTACGCGGGGTCAGCGTGAGGGTGCTTTCGCGACCGGCGACCCCACCGGTGCCGGGCCAGAAGAGGTCGTCCGATGTGACGCGCGGCGCGTCGCTGACCGTGAAGGTCTTGGTCGCCTGGCTGAGTGGCGCATCGCCCTCGAACGACCGGGCGGTTAGCGTGACCGCACCCTTGGCGGTGACGGTGAGCGGAACCTCGGCGGCCACCTGGTTGGTACCTTCCGCCACGGCGGGCACCCGGATCTCGGCGGCGTCACCGACCCGGTAGCCGAAGGACGTCACCGTGGTCGCGCCGGTCGAGAGGCGCAAGGTGCTCGGGAGCCCGACGCCGGCCACGTCCAGTGCGATGGCCGGCCGGATCTCGCGCACGGCGAAGGTATAGGACGTTTCAGGGCTGCGGTTCTTCGCGGCGTCGAGGGCCGTCACGTACAGGGAGATGATCCCGTCGCGGGTCGGGGTGTATTCGATGGTGACGGGAGCGCCCGGTGTGGGCGCCGGGAGGACTGTCTGGGGGGTCGAGCTGCTACGCCACACGTACGCGACCACATCCGGGTCGCCCTCGGCGTCGAAGCGGAACGTGCCGGGTTTCCCGACTCCGTTGTGGAACGAGCCGTCGGCGGGGTATTCGGCGGAGGAGACGACCGGGCCCCTGGCCGGGGCGACGGCGTCGACGCGCATGAAGCACGGCGCCGACCAGGCGGTGTCGTTGGTGCCGTCGGTGGCCTGGGCCTGGAAGGCCAGCACGGTGCCGTGGGCGAAGTCGGACGGGCGCCACTCCTTGCGGGCCGGGCCGCTGTAACCGGAGACCGAGCCGACGACCACCTGACGCTGGTCGGGATGGTCGACGGGCCAGATGGCGAAGCGGGCCTGCGGTGAGTAGGTGTCGGGATCGCTGACCTCGGCCGACAGATAGACCGAGCCGGCGCCGGGGATCACGGTGGGTGCGTCCTGGGCGGCGCAGGCGTTCTGGTCGTAGAGCTTGACGTCGCTGATGGTGGGCGGGTTGTTGACCGCCGCGTGGGCCGGCGCGGCGGTCAGTAACACCAGTGCCAGGGCAGCCGCTGCCCCTTTGATCACAATCACTGTCGATGTCCTCCCCGTTAGAAGTACCGCAGAATCTAGCGGGCGGGTACGACAGGAATCAGGACTACGGAGCCACTTTGGACACGTACTCCGTGGTGTAGGTCTTGCTGAGGTCGACCTGGTCCTTCTTGCCCTTGACGTTGGGGGAGAAGAGGCTGAGCACCTCCAGGACGTTGCGGGCGCCCTCCTCCTTCATGAGGCCGTCGCCGTTGAACATGCCGATGCTGTCGTGCACGGCCTTGACGTAGAGGTCGGGGTTGCCCGCCGCGTACTCCTTGGGCATCTTGGCCGCGATCTCCTCCGGCTTGTGGGAGCCGATCCAGCGCAGGGTCTTGACGAGGGCGTTGGCGAGTTTCTGCACGGCCTCGGGGTGTTCGCCGACCCAGCCGCAGTCCATGTAGAGGGAACTCGCCGGGTAGAGACCACCGAGCGCTGCTTTCGTACCCTCCTCCGTACGCATATCGATCAGCACTTTGCCTTTGCCTGTGCTGACGAGCTGGGCCGCCGTGGGGTCGGTGGTCATGCCCGCGTCGATGCCACCGTTGTCGATCGCGGCGATGAACGTCTGGCCGGCACCGGCCTTGACCGTGGTGTAGTCGCCGCTCTCGAGCCCGGCCTTGGTGGCGAGGTACTGGGTGAGGAAGTCGGTGGAGGAGCCGGGGCTGGTGACGCCGAGCTTCTTGCCCTTGAAGTCGGCCGGGCTCTTGACGTCGGAGTCCTTGCCGACGATCTCGACCTCGCCGGGTACGTCGGCGAACTGCACCACGCTCTCGATGCACTTGCCCTTGGTCTGCAGGTCGATCGTGTGGTCGTAGAAGCCGACAACGCCCTGCACGTCGCCCGCGATCAGGACGTTCTCGGCCGTCGCGCCGGAAGGTTCGGTGAGCAGTTGGACCTGCAGCCCCTCGGCCTTGAAATAACCGAGCTGCTCGGTCAGCTTCGCGGGCAGGTAGATGACCTTGTCGATGCCGCCGACCATGATCCTGATCGACGGGAGCGTGCCGTCGCCGCCCGCGTCGTCGGGGCTGGTGCCGCGGCAGCCGGTCAGCGCCAGGGCGGTGCAGCAGAGCAGTGCCAGGACTTTACGCATTCTCGGCTCCTTGCAGGGCGGGCGGCCGCCAGCGCAGCAGCCGGTTCTCGAGCAGCGTCAGCAGCCACTCGGCGAGCAGGGCGATCACGGTGGTGATGATCATTCCGGCGTAGATGCCGGCCGCGTCGAACGTGCCCTGGGCGTTCGCGATCAGCAGGCCGAGGCCCTTGTCGGCGCCCGCGTACTCGCCGACCACCGCACCGATCAGCGCGAAGCCGAACGCCGCGTGCAGCGACGCGAAGATCCAGGAGGTGGCGCTGGGCACGACGATCGAGGTCAGCACCTGCGAGCGGGAGGCGCCCAGGATGCGGGCGTTGTTGACCAGGTTGCGGTCCACCTCGCGGGCGCCCTGGAAGGCGTTGAAGAAGACCGCGAAGAAGACCAGGACGACGGCGGTGGCGACCTTCGAGGTCAGGCCCAGGCCGAACCAGATGACGAAGAGCGAGGCGAGCACGATGCGTGGCACCGCGTTGGCCGCCTTGATGAACGGTGCCGCCACGTCAGCGGCGAACCGGGCCCGGCCCAGCAGGATGCCGAGGACCACGCCGCCGATCGCGCCGATGATGAAGCCGAGCACGGCCTCCTGCAGGGTGGTGGCGATCTGGATCCAGACCGAGCCGAACGCGGTGCCCTCGGTGAACCAGTCGACCAGCCGCTCCCAGATCAGCGTCGGCTTGGAGTAGAAGAACGGGTCGATCCAGTGCGAAGCCGTCAGCTCCCAACTGCCCAACCAGACCACAACGACAGCTACGCGTACGCCCCACAGCTTGCCCAACCGCCGACGGCGCACCGACCCCGTGGAAAGAGCGGGCGGCGCCAGGGTCTCAGCTTGCACGGCCCATCGCCTCCGCCCGTGCCCGAGCGACCTCTTCACGCAGCGTGTCCCAGATCTCGCGGTACGCGGCGACGAATTCCGGGGTCAGCCGGATCTCCTCGACGTCCCGCGGCCGGGGCAGCGGCACGTCGAAGATCGCCTTGACCGTGGCCGGGCTGGAGGTCATCACGACGACCCGGTCGGCGAGCGCGATCGCCTCCTCGAGATCGTGGGTGACGAAGATGACCGCGGCACCCGTGCCTGCCCAGAGCCGTAACAGCTCGTCCTGCATCAGCGCCCGGGTCTGCACGTCCAGCGCGCTGAACGGCTCGTCCATCAGCATGATCTTCGGCTCGTTCACCAGGGTCTGCGCGAGCGCGACCCGTTTGCGCATGCCGCCGGAGAGCTGGTGCGGGTAGTACTTCGCGAACGCCGCCAGCCCGACCCGTTCGACCCAGACCATGGCCTTCTCGCGAGCCTGCTGTTTGCCGAGTCCCCGGAACCGTGGCCCGGCGGCGACGTTGTCGAGCACCGAGCGCCAGGGCAGCACGGCGTCGGACTGGAACATGTAGCCGACGCCGTCCGGGATGCCGCGGACCGGCTCGCCGTTGACGTCGACCTCGCCGCTGGACGCCGGTTCGAGCCCGGAGACCAGCGACAGGGTGGTGGACTTGCCGCAGCCGGTCGGCCCGACCACGGCGACGAACTCGCCCGCGTCCACGGTGAAGGTGAGGTCCCGGACGGCGGTGTGCGGTTCGCCGCCGGTGCCGGGAAAACGTTTAGTGGCGTTACGCAGCGATATCACGCTCATGCGACGCTCCCATCGTGTTTCCTCAATATTTCGCAGGGCCGACGCGCTGAACACCCTCCGCGGCGTTGACCGCGTATTGCGCGTTTTGCTCGCGGCTCACCGGCGGTACGCTCCGGCCATGTTTCGCCGGCGTTACCGGGTCTCCTTGGTGCGACAGGCCTTGGCGTTGCAGGCGGCCGTGCTGCTCGTGGTGGTCGGGCTCGGCTTCGCCCTGGTCGCCCGGTTCTTCGATCAGGAGCTGACAGATCAGTACGCCACCCGCGCACTCGCCGTCGCCCGCACCCTCGCCGCCGACCCGCTGATCGCCCGCGCCGCGGCGGCCGACGACCCCGGGCACGTGTTGCCGGCCCGGGCCGAAGCCGCGCGCTCGGCCAGCGGCGCCCTGTTCGTGGTCATCACCAACCGCTTCGGCATGCGTCTCGCCCACCCCAACCCGGACCGCCTCTACGAACCGGTCAGCACGGACCCGTCCGCGGTCCTCAACGGACACGACACCATCAGCGTCGAACGCGGCACCCTCGGCCTGTCGGCCCGCGGCAAGACCCCGCTGCGTGACGGTCAGGGCCGGATCGTGGGCGAGGTCAGCGTGGGTTTCAAGACAGATCAGATCCGCGGGTACGTCCTGAGCCGCCTCGGCGTCGCCGCTCTGCTCGCGGGCTGCGCGCTGCTGCTCGGCATCGGCGGCTCGGCCCTGCTCACCAGGCGGCTGAAACGGCTCACCCTGGGCCTCGAACCGCACGAGATGGCCGCACTCATCCGCGAGCGCGAGGAGCTCGACGCCGTTCGCACCCTCAGCACCGCCCTGCGCGCCCAGCGTCACGAGTTCGCCAACCGCTTGCACGTGCTCTCGGGCCTGCTCCAGAACGGTCACCACGGCGAGGCCCTCGAATTCCTGCACGCCGTTACTTCGCCGGTCCCGCCCACGGAATCCACGGTGGACGACCCCTACCTGCAGGCTTTTGTCGCTGCGAAGACGGCGGAAGCGGCGGAGAAGGACGTGCGGCTGACACTCGCGGACACCACGTGGGTCGGCGCCCGGGTGACCGCTCCGGTGGAGGTGACCACGGTGCTCGGCATCCTGGTGGACAACGCGCTCGAAGCTGCCCGGCTCGGCCCCCGCCGCCCCGCGTGGGTCGACCTGGCGCTGCTCGAGGACGACACCGCGCTGCACATCTCGGTCGTGGACTCGGGTCCGGGCGTACCCGTCGATCTGGTCGAGAAGATCTTCACCGCCGGCGTCTCCACCCGCGACGGCGACGGCCGGGGCCTCGGCCTCGCCCTGGCCCGCCAGGCAGCCCGCAAACTCGGCGGCGACGTGCGGCTGGCCCGAGCGGCCGGCGACGGCCACGGCGCGATCCTCGAAGCCCGCCTCCCCGGAGCCCTCTCATGACTTTCCGCTCTCCAGGAGGCCTCACGTGATCGCCGTGCTGGTCGTCGAGGACGACTTCCGGGTGGCCAAGGTCCACGTCGACTTCACCCACCGCGTCGACGGCTTCACGGTCACGGCAACGGCCCGCACCGCCGCCGAGGCGCGCGCGATCCTCGCGACGACCCCGATCGACCTCGTCCTGCTCGACACGTTCCTGCCCGACGAATCCGGGCTCGACCTGCTCCGCGACCTGACCGTCGACGCCATCATGCTCACCGCGGCCAGCGACGCGGCGACCGTACGCACGGCCTACGCCCGTGGCGCCCTGAACTTCCTGGTCAAACCGTTCACGGCGGAGCAGCTGGGGGAGCGGCTCTCGGCGTACAAACACTATCGATCGGTCCTGTCCGGAGACCGCACCCTCACCCAGGACGAGATCGACCGCTGCTGGCGCCTCCTGCACGACGCCGACCGCCCAGCAGCCCCCAAAGGCCAATCCGCGGTGACCGTACGCCTGGTGAGCACCGCCCTCCGCCACGCCCCCGGCCCCCGCACGGCCGCCGAGATCGCCGACGAGCTGGGCATCTCCCGAGCCACCGCCCAGCGCTACCTCGCCGCCCTCGCCCGCGACGGCACCGCCGAAATGAGGTTGCGCTACGGCGCCACCGGCCGCCCGGAACACCGTTACCGCTGGCTCGCCCCATCCTGATTAACTGGATGCGGTCCGCCTTTTTCCGGCGCTCGGGCCGATCGTTTTTAAAATCGCTGCCGCGCTGGGTAGGCCAGGGTTGAGCACCCCGATCGGACGAACGAGCTGGACAAGCTGGGCACGGTCTGATGACCTCCGGTGTGCGATGAGTCGCAGCGGGGCTGCGAAATATTCCGGCCCAGCCGGCCAGGGGCTGGGATATTCCGACACCGGAGGTTCTCTAAGTCGCATGGCCTGAAAGACCCGTGAGGAGGAGGTGAGTTGACGGCTCCCCTGCCTTTGCGTAGTGACGCTTGGTAAGAATCTGGGTTGGCCAAGATCAAGGGCGAGTGGAGTGGTGATGTTGATAAGTCAGATACTCGATCACCCGGCTCTCAAGGTTGTCCGGGATGCGGCGGCAACAATCCGCGCAGTTGGCCTATTGGGCTCCCCTGTTGTGGGTGCTATAGCGGTCGCCTACATAACCTGGGGCCGTCGAGGGGTTAGACCGGATCTGGCTATATCGATCATTGCTGGCCTCTTGGCGGCAGCGATGCTGCTTGCTTGGGGCCTGCGGAATTCGGCGGCGATCAGAGCGGAAAATGCGTTCATCGTCGATAGTATGCAATCGATGCTTTTCGTTGAAATTGAAGGAAATCACCATCGCTACACGCGTAGTCGAGAGCAAATAATTAGATGCAACCAATCGATTGGCGCTCGCCTCATTCCGCAGGGCTGGTATTGGACCGGCCAGTCATCTCGCCCCTATGAAATTCGGTCTATATTTCCAGGTCAGGTTATCTTTGATGGCGCACGAGCTGAGCAGGATCACTGGATTTATCACTGGATCTATCTTGGTAGACGGATTACAATGGGCGAGGTTGTTCATGTCGGTACCATTGTTACGGTCGAAGATGACGTGCTTCCGATGCGAGAGTTTTATGCTGAGCGCGCATCAGGCTTCAGAATGAGAAACCTGAAAGTCGTACTCAGGTTTCCGAGATCAGAAGAGCCTAAGAAGGTAGAGGCTTGCAAGTGGCCGGGAGTGGTTAGCAGTCGTGGAGCTGAGATTCTCCCGAGTGTTCGCACTGTAAACAACGATGGAACGGTCGATTTTGTAATCGTAGCGAACAGCCCGAAACGCAGGTCGAGGTATGGTTTTCGTTGGGAGTAGGTGAGGGCTGCCGTTGATGGCGAGAAACGAGAAAGTAATCGTTTCTCGGTTGCTGAGAAGCATTTGCTCCTCTATAAATAATCCCTCTTTATTATACGAATTGGCAGGCTGTTATGTAGGCGTGTCCCGGCGTTCATTGACCCAGTCAGCACCTGGGGCACGCAAAATGTGGGGCTGCAAGTCGTGCCCGCTACCTTGATTGGCCTATATTGCCATTTGTCGTGACGGATGTAAGCGCCTGCCGCAGAGCATCTGCTCTCTCAGTGAGGTTCAAGTAAGCGGATAGCACTTCCTGGTAGCTATTCACCAGGGGCACAGGTGTTCCTCAGCGGGTGCTCAGTCTCGCGGGCTAGCGTCGGGGCATGGAAGAGGTACGAGCCACCCGAGTCGTTGCTTCGCTACGGGACCGCAACGTCTTCGCGCACGTCAAGCTGCCGCACGCCGGCATCACTCAGTACGGGATCCGGGTCGTGCTGCCCGACGGCCGCGAGGCGATCTGGGACAACGACGGCACCGCCGGACTCGAGGCGCAGATCATGCGGGACGGGGTCCTGGTCGGCTTCGTGCCGTCGATCCCCGGCTCGGAGAATTTCGGCGACGAGCAGATCATCGCCGCCATCGCCGGCGCGGACTACGACCAGCCGATCGGTCGCTCCAGCCCGGTCAACCGCACGGGCGCCGGCCGCGTCACCGCCCCACCGCGGCCGCTCGGTCTCGCCGACCGGCTGCGCCGCACCTTCCGCGACTGACGCGGCCACATCCCGGCCCGGCCGCTATCTTGGCCGGCCGCTATCCTGGCCTGGCCGCTATCCCGGGCCTGGCCATGCCGCTATTTCGGGCCGTGCCGCTTATCCGGGCCGGCCCCATGCCGCTTACCGGGCCCAGTCGTGCCGCTTACCCATACCGCTTACCCGGGCTCGGCCGTGCCGCTTACCCGGGCTCGGCCGTGCCGCTTACCCGTGCCGCTTACCCGGGCTCGGCCGTGCCGCTTACCCGTGCCGCTTACCCGGGCTCGGCCGTGCCGCTTACCCGGGCGCAGTCGTGCCGCCTGCCCGGGCTGGCCGCGCTGCCGACTCGGCACGGCCTGGCGGCCTACTCCGGGTCGTCCGGGGGCAGGGGGATGCGGAGGGTGACGGCGCCGCGGAGGTCGAGCCAGGCCTGGCCCGGGGTGCGGGTCAGGCGGAGGATGACGTCCTCGCAGTGGGGGCAGCGGGCGACCGAACCCATCGCGGGACCCCACAGCGTGAGGGTGGCCAGCGCGGACGGGTGGCCGCAGCCCGCGCATGTGGCTACGGCCTGGGTGACGTCGACGGCGAAGATCTCCGCGAGGTCACCGGCCATGGCGTTGCCGTCGAGCTCGTTGGCGGCGCTCATGGCGTACCCCCGAATCGCTCTGTTCTGATTTTTTTGGGGTCGTGGCCCAGGGCGACCAGGATGTCCGCAGCGGTCTCCACGAACGGGGTGGGCCCGCAGATGAAGACGTCGGGGGCGAAGTCGGGCGGCCAGCCGTGCGTGTTGAGTGTCGGCACGTTGATCCGGCCCGGCTTCTCGGGCCAGCCGTCGGGCACCGCGCGCGTGTAGGCGAAGTGCACGTCGAGCCCCGGGTCGTCGCGGACGCGGCGTTTCAGCTCGTCGGCGTAGAGGACGTCCTGCGGGGTGCGCACGGAGTAGATGAGCCGGAAGGGCTGCTTGCCTCGAACGTCACCGCGGGCCCTGATCATCGACATCAGCGGCACCACCCCGGAGCCGCCACCAAGCAGCAGCACTGGCGCGGGGTCGTTACGCCACACGAACCAGCCACCGACCGGGCCGCGCAGCTCGATCGGCTGCCCGACCTCGAGGGTGTCGTCGAGGTACGACGAGACCTCGCCGTCCTCGACCCGCTGCACGGTCAGCTCCACCTTGCCGCCGTCGGTCCAGCTCGAGGCGATGGAGTAGCTGCGCTGGGCGGAGTAGCCGTCGGGGGCGGTCAGTCGCACGTCGACGTGCTGACCAGGCAGGTGACCGGGCCAGTCGGGAACATCAAGAACCAGGGTGCGGGCGGACGAGGTCTCCCACCGGGACTCGGCCACGGTGGCGACCCGCCACCTCAGTCGCCCTGGTAGCGCTGCTCGCGCCATGGGTCCCCGTACATGTTGTAGCCGGCCTCTTCCCAGAAACCGGGCTCGTCCTGCGGCAGCATCTCGATGCCGTTGACCCACTTCGCGGATTTCCAGAAGTAGAGGTGCGGCACCACCAGCCGGGCCGGCCCACCGTGCTCGGGGTGCAGCGGCTCCCCGTCGAACGTGTGCGCCACCCAGGCCTTACCGTCGAGCAGATCCTCCAGCGGCACGTTGGTCGTGTAACCGCCGTAGCCGTGAACCATCGTGAAGTCGGCCGTCGACTCGATGTTCTCGAACAGCGTGTCGATCGCGACGCCACGCCACGTCGTGCCCAGCTTGGACCACTTGGTCACGCAGTGGATGTCGACCGTGAAGTCCTCCTGCGGCAGGGCGTTGAACTCGTCCCAGTTCCAGCTGGTCTTCTTCCCGGCCTCGTCGGTGATCGTGAAGCTCCACCGATCGAGCGGGACGCGCGGCGTCGGGCCGGCCGAGAGCACCGGAAAATCCTCGGTCAGATACTGCCCCGGCGGCAGATCAGGCCGCGAGGACCGGCGCCGCCCGCCGAACCCGGCGTTGATAATGCTCATGCAGAGCAGTTAACCCGATGATCAGACCCAGAAACAGCCCAACAGCCGAGCCGTTCACCACACCTCCCGTACGCGCTCCAGCTCACCCGCCGCCTGCACCCGCCCAGCCTCCGCAGCGAGCGCCCGCCGGTCCGGATTCAGCGGGTTACGCCCGATGGCGGTGAGCGCCGCATCGGTCGGACTGATCACGACGCTGTCTCTATGGAGAGCTTTTGCTTGGTGACTGGGCTTATCCTTCCGCTTCACCGCCGCGGTACTGGGCGCGATGACCACCACCCGGTCGTAGTCATTAGCGAGATCAACATTGGCAACAGACCGGACCCCGCCGTCCACGTAACGCCGCCCGTCCACAGTCATCGGCGGCCAGACCAGGGGAACGGCGCAGCTCGCGGCCACGGCGTCGATCAGCGAGACCCCGCTGTCACGATCGAAGACCCGCACCGCACCCGTCTCGGCGTCCACGGCGGGAACCTTGAGGAGAGTCTCGGGCCAGGCATCGCCCTTCACGCGCATGGCGATGGCCGCGCGGCGCTCCGACTCGGGAACGGTCTGCTTCTTGAGCGCTGCCCGGCCGAGCCAGGCGCGGCCCTTCGCGTCGTCGCCAGGCCACAACGAAGCGATGACGAAGCCCGCGAGCACCCGGGTGTTGATCACGGCGTTGCGGTCACCGGTGGTGTCGGCCAGCTCGTGCGCGTAGAGCTCGCCGACCGGAGTGCCACTGGTCAGCTGCGCGGCGACGACGGATCCGGCCGAGGTCCCGACGAACAGGTCGGCGGTCGTGAGGTCTAATCCGCGCTCACCCAGCCCGTAAACCATCCCCATCGTCCAAGCGACGCCGGTAACGCCACCCCCACCAAGCACAACCGCACGCTTCACCATGCGCCCACTATTGACCTGTGGGCGCGTTTCCCAAGCGTGCTGCTGCTCAGCTTTTAGGTTTTGGCACGTTTTGTCCGTTCGTTTTGGGACCATGGACCCTCGGGGCCTGCCGCCCGCGCCCGCGGGCCGACCCAGTCGAGACCTGCGAAGGAATGACAAAGCATGCGCGAAGAACCCACCGCGGCCCCCAGCCGCCCCCGTCGCCGCAAGCAAGCAGTCGCCGGAGTCGCCGGCCTGGCCGCCCTGGGAGTAGGCGCCTTCCTGGTGACCTCCCAGCTCACCGACAACGACAAAACCGAACCCCGCGACACGGCAGCCTTGGCCCCGGTAGGCCCAGCCGTCACCGGAGACATCGCCACGGCCGAGCCGTCAGCCTCGGAGTCCGCTCCGGCTGCGGCCGCGGCGACCGAATCCGCCTTGGCCGCACCGGCGGCGAAGGTCACCACCAGTCCCGCTTCGGTGAAGGAGCAGATCGAGGCGGTCCGCAAGGCCGCTCGGCAGCCCAACAACCAGGTGCGTCGGCCGCTCAATCAGCCGGCGGTCCCGGTCAAGGACTCCGAGCTGAAGGTGCAGGCCACCGGGGTTCTCAAGAAGGACCGCGAAACCCTGAAGGTCGTCTCGGCGAAGAAGGACCTCAGCGGCCAGCGAGAGCTCTCCTGGGTCGCTGACGAGGGCGAAGTCGTCGGCGATGCGCGGTGCACCCAGAAGTTCCGGTTCGGCGCGGGCGCGCCCGTTGTGGACAAGCCGACTCTGCTCGTGTGCTGGCGGACGAGCGCTTCCAAGAGCGCCTACACCGTCGCCGTGAGTCTCGACGGTAAGCCGTCCATGGATCAGAGCATCGCGGCTCTCTCCAAGGAATGGGACGCCATCTCCTGAGTTCCTGACGAAGCAGACGAGCGGCCGGGGGTGAATATGCCCCCGGCCGCTCTTTCGTTCCTGCCCCTGTTCATGCGAAGCGGCCGGGAGCATCTGCTCCCGGCCGCCCCGTCATTCAGGTGATGCCGTTCTGGTGATGCTCAGAAGGATCAGTACGGCGCTACGGTGAACGTCGATCCGCTGGAGATGTCCGACACGCTGTAACCGGCCACGGCCGTGGCCGCGAGGTCACCGTTGTTGGTCACCGTGATGGTGTAGGTGCCGTTCGGCACGGTCGGTGTGCCCGAGTTGGCTGCGGCCGACGACTCGGTGAGTGCTCCCGCAGCGAAGTCGAACTTGCAGATCAGTTCGTTGTCGCTGATGACGGTTACGCCGGTGCACTCGGCAATCGGACCCTGGACGTAGACGCTGGCACCTGTCGTTCCTGGGTCGTAGGCGCCGTCGACCAGCCACACCTTGCCGTTGGTCGCAGAGCTGCCGAACGTCGGTGCGAGGAAGTTCGCGCCCAGAACGTCTACGTAGGTTGCCGTTGACGTAGCGGGTGCGGTGTTCGGGGTAACCAAGAGTCCGTTGGCGTAGGTGAACGCGGTCGCGAGGTTCTTCGTGCCCGCCGCGGTCGTGACGGACAGGGTGACCGCACCGGGTGCGTGCGCCGGAGTGGTCGCTGTGAAGCTGGTGGCGCTGACCGGTGTGACGTTGGTCAGAGCCGTGCCACCGAGCGTGCCGCTGATCGAGCCCGCGGTTGTCGGGAAGTTCGTACCGGTGACGGTGATGGTGCTACCGCCGAGGGACGGACCACTCGCCGGGCTGACTGCACCCGAGGTGAGGCCCACGGCGAGGGCGACGGTGTAGGTCGCGGAGCCGATCTGTGCGGCGGTCGCCGAGTTGCTGGCGTAGACGCACAGGTTGTACTTGGTCGACGTGGCCCCGCTCGGCACGATCGGCGCCAAGGAGGGAACCAGGATCGACGCCTTGGTGTTCGAGATTTTGTTGATCGACACCACGAGGACGTTGCCGGAGGTCGCCGACGCCGGCGTCACTGCGAGGCTGGCGGTTGCGTTGTACGTCGTCTGGCAGGCCGGGATGGAGAAGGTGGCGACGGGAGCCGTGACGCCGTTCAGCCAGTTGGCGGCCGCCGTCGACGTAGCGGTGATCGTGTTAGCGCCGGTGCTCGGGCCGGCGGTCGAGCTGAGCGTCAACGGCGCGATGGCGGCCTGGGCGGGCAGGGCCGTTGCCGCTACGACCAGGGTGGTGATCGCCGCTGTGGCGAGTCCCGCGCGCAGCAAGCGCCGGCGCGGGGTGGAGTGGGACTTGCTCATGCGAGGTCCTCCTACGGTCATCAGTGACCGCGTCGGTTGGGTTTGGGTGGGCCCGCGCGTGAGAACCATCGTCGGGCCTTCTCGTGAGGGAGCGTAACTTGGTGTATGCGATGTATTGCGGAGAGTGACGAAGTTCAGTGGAAATGCACCCTAAGCGCCGAACAGGGAGGCATAACGGCGCGCTGAGGCGGGGTTTCTGGTGCAGGTGGGGTCGGTGCGGTAGAGGCTGGATTGGACGCCGCCGGAGCCGCAGTCGGAGAAGTAGGTCTCGTAGGCCAGGTGCTGGGCGTGCGCCGCGAGCCAGGTGTGCATCCAGGTGATGAAGTTCGGGTTCTCTTTGCCGACGTCGGCGGTCGGGACGACGCCCCATTCGCCGACTGAGAATGGCTTGTTGTGCTTGCGGGCGAAGTTGTAGAGCCACGTCAGGCCCTCGGGGGCCGCTGCGGTGCGGTCGAAGGACGCGGCCGTGGGGGACCAGGGGTAGTGGTCGTAGTTGTCGATGCCCACGATGTCCACGTAGTCGTCGCCCGGGTAGCAGTTTGTGGAGAGGCCGCCGCAGACGCCGTCGGGGGTGTCGTGGGCGTTGATGGTCCAGTCGAAGAGGACCGAGGGGTTGGTGGCGCGGATGCTGTCGGCGGCTCGGTGGTAGCAGCTGAGCCAGGTGGTCGTGTCATCGGCGCGCCAGGAGGAGGTCTGCTCGTTGAATTCCCAGCCGAGGCGGATGATGGAGTCGGCTCGGTTGTGCGTACGCATGAGGGTGCCGAAGGCTTTGAAGTCGGCGTCGTGGTCGCCGGCGGCGCAGGCGGCGAGGTCTGCCTGGTCGCCGTCCGGGACCAGGCCCTGCGAGATGACGAGTACGCCGTCGAAATCGGCGAAGTTCTCGAACGTCCAGCCTGTGCCGGCGGTCATGGCTGACCAGGAGCTCCGGTCGGTGTAGGTCTGGGCGACCGTGCAGGGGCGGCCGCGGGCGGTGCAGAACGCTTTGACGCTGGGGGTGTCCAGGGACGGGTCGCCGTTGACGCCGGACAGGCCGTGCGCGCCGGGCCAGGTGCCGTTCGGCCGGCTCAGCGCGAGCATCCGCCGGGCCGAGCGTGGGTCGACAGGCGACGAAGGCGGCGACAGGGACGGGGACGGGGACGGCGAGGGGAACGCGGTCACAGCTGGGCCCAGGGAGAAGGCTGAGGCGGAGGGCGAAGCTGAAACCGTAGGGGCGGCAGCGGGTTCGTCGTCGTCCGAGGTGGTGGTGAAGGCGATGGCCAGGCCGATGAGGACCAGCAGGGTTGCTCCGGCGGCGACCACGGGCACTCGCCGGCTGCGGCGCCGGTGCTCGGGCAAGGGTCTACTCGCCGAAGAGAGACGTGTACCGGGCTGCTGAGGACGGGTTCTGGGTGCAGTTCGAGGTGGTGAGGTAGAGGCTGGATTGGATGCCGCTGGAGTCGCAGTCGGAGAAGTAGGCCTCGTATGCCAGGTATTGCGCGTGGGCTGCGAACCAGGAATGCATCCACGTCACGAAGTCCGGGTTCTCCTTGCCCGCGTCGCCGGCCGGTGTCACGCCCCATTCGCCGACGGAGAAAAGCTTGTCATGGGTACGCGCGAAGTCGTACAACCACGTCAGCCCCTCGGCCCTCGTGGCGGTGGCCGTGAAGTCGGCAGCCGTCGGGGACCACGGATAATGGTCGTAGTTGTCGATGCCGATGATGTCCACGTAATCGTTGCCGGGGTAGCAATTCGTCGATACGCCGCCGCATACCGTGCTTGCTGTGCTGTGGGCGTTGATGGTCCAGTCGAGGACCACTGAGGGGTTGGTGGCGCGGATGTTGTCGGCGGCCTTGCGGTAGCAGCTGATCCAATCGGCCTGGTTGTCCGCGCGCCACGGGGAGGTTTGTTCGTTGAATTCCCAGCCGAGCCGGACCACGGAGTCGGCGCGGTCGTGCGTACGCATGAGGGTGCCGAAGTTCTGCCAGTCGGAATCGTGGTCTCCGGCGGCGCAGGCGGCCAGGTCGGCACTCGCGCCGATCGGGACCAGGCCCTGCGACACCACGAGTACGCCGTCGAAGCTGGCAAAATTCTCGAACGTCCAGTCGCTGCCGGCGGTCATCGTCTGCCAGGTCGTGCGGTCGGTGTAGGTCTGCGCGACGTTGCACGCCCGGCCGCGCGCCTTGCAGAACGCGGTGACGCTCGCGGTGTCCAGCGTCGGGCTGCCGTTGACGCCGGACAGTCCGTGGGTGCCGGGCCAGCTGCCGTTGCTGCGCGTGAGGTTGATCATCTGACTCGCGGACCGAGCGGTGACCGTGGTTGCGGAGGCGGACGCCGTGGGCGTGGGCGGGTCGTCGTCGCCCGAGCTGATGACGCCGATGAGCACGCCGGCGGCGACGACCACCACGGCGAACGCGATGAGCAGCAGCGACCTGCGGCTGCGGAGCCCACCCTCGACCATGCGTTCTGCCCTCCGGGCTTTCCTGGGGTTTTGTCTGAGTATGGCAGTCGTGCGCCCTCGCTCGCCGCGGCTTGCCAATACTGAGGATTGCCTTACCTAAAGCCCGGTAATTGTTGCCTTACCTATTATGGGAAACCGTAAAAATGTATTGCTCCAGAGCGCGCGCCATCCACGGTAATGGTTTATCGTCGGTCGGGACAAAGGTCGCGAGAGAAGGAGGCAATGTCATGACCCAGATGATGGAGATGCCGCGCGTGCAGGCCTGCACGGTAAGTGGCTGTGGCTACAACCACGACGGCTGCACGGCCTTCGCGATCACGATCGGCCGCTCCAGCTCGGAGTGCGACACGTTCGACGACTCGGGCGACCGGGGTGGCATGGGCCAGGCGATGGCGCAGGTGGGTGCGTGTAAGCGCGCCGAGTGCGTACACAACACGGACCTCGAGTGTCACGCCCCGGCCATCACCGTGGGCGCTGCCGCGGACCGCGCCGACTGTCTGACCTTCTCGGCGAGCTAATAGCTTTCAAGTAAGCCTTGCCTTATTGCGAGCAGGCCGTCACCCCGCTATGGGTGGCGGCCTTTTCCGTGCCCGCGGATCGTTACGGGCAGGCATTGATAGACGTTACTACGGTGTTACGCGAGTGTCACCGGTTTCTTTCGGGGCCGCGTTCACTTACCCTTCGGTAACCGGAGCTCCGGCCCCCGTCCCACCGCGGATCCGGAGGCCACCCCATGAAGAGACTCGTGCCCGTTCTCGTCGTCGCCACCATCCTGTTGATCCCTACGGCTGCCCACGCCGCGGCCCCCGCCGACCAGGACTACGTCGCGCTCGGCGACTCGTACTCCTCAGGGGTGGGTGCGCCCGGCCAGAGCGGCACCTGTCTGCGCAGCCCGAACGCCTATCCGGGGTTGTGGGACGCCGCGAACGATCCCGCGACCTACAAGTCGGTCGCGTGCAGTGGTGCGACCACGGATGACCTGCGCTCGTCGCAGCTCTCCGCGCTGACCGCCGCCACCGATCTGGTGAGCGTGACCATCGGCGGCAACGACGTCGGTTTCGCCCCTACGATCATTACCTGCACGCTCGTCGGCGACAGTGCCTGCGCGGCGAAGGTCGACGAGTCGCTGGAATATCTGCGGGACGAGATGCCGGCCAAGTTCACGGCGACGTATGCGGAGATCCGGGCCAAGGCGCCGAACGCCAAGGTCGTGGTCCTCGGATACCCGATCCTGTTCGACGAGGCCGCTACGTCGTGCGGCTTCGCGGGCATGAGCATTCCCAAGCGCAAATCCATCAACAAGGGCGCCCGCGAGCTCAATGCGGCGATCAGGGCCTACGCCCAGGCGGCCGGGTTCACCTGGTCGGATGTCACGGACGAGTTCGCCGGTCACGGCATCTGCGGCGCCAGCCCCTGGCTGCACGGGCTCACCGTCCTGCCGCCGACGAACTCTTTCCACCCCACGGCCAATGGCTATCGGTACGGCTACCTGCCCGCGCTCAACGCAGCGCTGGCCTGACCCCCGCTAAAAGCGCCTGACCCCCGCTGTGCAGCGCGGAGCGCGCAAAGACGGCCCGGCGGTTGATCAACCGCCGGGCCGTTCCGGAGCCAACCTGTTGCGCTGTTCCGGAGTCTTGGGAGAGTGCCTACTGCTGGGTGTCGCCGGCGCCGGTGCGGGCCTGGGCCTGGTCGACGCCCTTGTCGATCTGGTCGGAGTACTTGTCGCCGGTGCGCTGGTCGACCTGGTCGCCGGCCTTCTCGAGGCCCTGGTCGACCTGCTCGTCGTGCTTGTCGGCAAGATCCTTGGCCTTGTCAAGGAAGCCCATGGCGTGGTCCTTTCGTAGGGAACGACTATGGGCTGCCCGGTGAGCGGCCTCAGAAACCTCAGGAGCCCCTTGGGCTGCACCGCGGGCATTCCGGCCCGGGATGCAGGCGGCATCGGTAAGCTCGCGGGGTGACCGGTATGCCGGATAAGCCGGATCCCCTGGGTTCTGATCTTTTCAAGCTTCTGTTCGAGTCGATGCCCGGGCTCTATATGGTCCTCGACCCCCAGTTGCGGATCCAGGCAGCCACCGATGCCTATCTGAATGCCACGATGACCGAGCGCGAGAAGGTCATCGGGCGCCACATCTTCGCCGTTTTCCCGGACAACCCCGACGACCCGGACGCCACGGGTACGACGAATCTGAGGGCCTCGCTGGAGCGCGTCATCGCGACGCGGCTGCCGGACGCGATGGCGGTGCAGCAGTACGACGTGGAACGACCGGCGGAGGCCGGCGGCGGCTTCGACACGCGTTACTGGAGCCCGGGGAACAGCCCGGTTCTCGGCCCGGACGGCCAGGTGCGGTACATCATCCACCAGGCCGAGGACGTGACCGAGTTCGTGGCGCCGCAGCGGCGTGGGGATGACAGCCGGCAGCGGAGCGACGATCTGCGCGAGCACACCGAGCGGATGCAGGCCGAGATCATGCGTCGCTCGCGCGAGCTGGACGAGGCCAACCGGGCGCTGCGGGCCGCCGACGACGCGAAGAACCAGTTCCTGTCGCGGGTCAGCCACGAGCTGCGTACGCCGCTGAATGCCATTCTCGGCTTCAGTGAACTGCTCACGCTCAGCGAGCTCGAAGTGGGGTACCGCACCTGGGCCGGCATGATCCACAGTGCCGGCAGCCACCTGCTGGCGCTGCTCGACGACGTGCTCGATATCGCCCGCATCGAGGGTGGCAACCTGAACCTGGCGGTGGAACCGGTTCCGATTCGCGCGTTGCTCGTCGAGGTGCTCGACCTGGTCGGCCCGATTGCCGATGCTGCGGACGTCCGGCTGAACCAGTCACCGGACATTCCCGGGGACTGGTGTGTCGCCGCCGACCGCCAGCGCCTGCGTCAGGTCCTGATGAACCTGCTCTCCAACGCGATCAAGTACAACCATCCGACCGGCACGGTCACGGTCGCCGTGGAGCCGGAGCCGGGGGAGCAGTTCCGGATCAACGTCATTGACAGTGGGCGGGGCATGACCCAGGAATCCCTCAAGGTGCTGTTCACGCCGTTCGAGCGGCTCGATGCCGCGAAGGCCGGCTTTCAGGGCACCGGGCTGGGCCTGTCCCTCTCCCGACATCTCACGACGAGCATGGCGGGGCGGCTGGAGGTGTCGAGCGAGCTCGGAGAGGGCAGCACCTTCGGAGTTGTCCTGCCGTCCGCTGTCGCGGTCCCGGGTGACCACGAGGTGGGGGAGGGGCGGCTCGTTCCCGAGGGCACCACCCGGCCGGCCAAGGTGCTCTACGTGGAGGACGTGCTGGGCAACATCCGGTTGGTCGAGGACATCCTGGCCCACCGGCCGACGATCACGCTGATCTCCGCGGAGCGGGCCTCGGTCGGGCTGGACCTCGCTCGGCAGCACGTGCCTGATCTCATTCTGCTCGATCTGCATCTGCCCGACATGTCCGGCGACGAGGTCTTCGAGCTGCTCAGGGCCGACCCCGTGACCAGCCACATCCCGGTGGTGGCGCTCAGCGCGGATGCCACCGCACACCACATCGAACAGCTCCGGCAGGCGGGCGTGACGGCGTACCTGACCAAGCCCGTCGCCGTGCGGGAGCTGCTCGCGACGCTGGACCGCCTGCTGCCCGCGGCGCCGAGTCATCGCGAAAGCAGGAGCCTCCGGTAACAGGGGGGTTGTACTCGGTTTGAGAATGAGCTAAGTTCTTCTCAGGTCGAGTACTACTCACTCAGAGAAATACTGGAGCGGCTGTGACGGGCGAAGAAGAATTCCTCGAGGGATACGACCCGGGTGCCTACGCGCCCGTCGCCGTCACGGTCGATGTGGTTGCGCTGACCATCCGGGACGGGCGGCTGCACGTGCTGCTCGTCGAGCGGGGCGGGCACCCCTACGCCGGGTGGAACGCGTTGCCCGGCGGGTTCGTGCAGGAGGAGGGGCTCGACGCGGCGGCGCTGCGCGAGGTCGGGGAGGAGACCGGGCTCCGTCCCGGCGAGGGCGAGCTGGATCGGGTCCACCTCGAGCAGCTCCGGTCGTACGGTGACCCGGGCCGGGATCCGCGGATGCGCGTCTTCTCGGTGGCCTACCTGGCGTTCGCGCCCAGCCTGCCCGACCCGCGTGCCGGCACGGATGCGGCCGGCGCGTTCTGGATGCCGGTCGACGAGGTCGGCGAGCTCGCGTTCGACCACGCGGCGATCCTGGCCGACGGGCTCGACCGGGCCCGCTCCAAGCTCGAGTACACGCCGCTGGCCACCGCGTTCGTCGGCACCGAGTTCACCATCGCCGAGCTGCGGGCCGTCTATGCGGCGGTCTGGGGCGAGGAGCTGCACCCCGGCAACTTCCATCGCAAGGTGCTCTCCGTGCCCGGCTTCGTGGAGAGCACCGGGGAGACCGCCGCGCGCGCCGGGGAACGCGGTGGCCCCAAGCCCAAGCTCTACAGGGCCGGTGACGCGCGGCTGCTGCACCCCGCGCTGCTGCGGCCGACGAGGGAGGAGGACATTCGATGATGTCCTTCGAGGACGCCGTCGCGGTGATCGAGCGCTCGGGTTCCTTCCCCGAGCTACTCTCCGATCCGCTGCTTGCGGGTGTCGAGCGCGGCCGGGCGTACAAAATGATGGTCAAGATCGTGCATCCGGATGCCGCACCCGCGGGTCGTGGCGGGAGTGCGACGCGGGCCGTCGCCAAGCTCTCGTTGTTGTGGGAGCGGGACCGGAGTCTGACCACGAAGCGTGCGACCTATCGCATCGGGGCGGGCGTGGCGAGCGGGGATCTGGCCGACCTGATCGCGCTCGACGACGACAAGCTGCTCAAGCTGCCGCGGCAGCCCGCTGACAACGACCTGATGCGGGCCGAGGCGCGGGCACTGGAGACGTTGGCGCGCGACGGTGATCCGCGTTACCGGGCTTATGCTCCGCGGCTGATTGAAAGCTTCACCCATCAGGACGATGTGGGTACGCGCCGCAGCGCCCTCGTGCTGCAAAGGCTCGACGGTTTTGTGCCGCTGACCGGGCTGGCCGGCCGGCTCGACCCGCGTGACGTCGCGTGGATGTGGCGGCGGCTGCTGACCGGGCTCGGCTGGGCACATCGGGCCGGGCTGGTGCACGGGGCGGTGCTGCCCGAGCACGTCCTCATCCATCCGGGCGAGCACGGCGTGGTGCTCGTCGACTGGTGTTACAGCGTCTCCGCGGGCGGTACCGTCCCGGCGGTCGTCGCGCGGCACCGGTCCGCCTATCCCCCCGAGGTCCTGGCCAAGCAGCCGGCCACCGCAGCCACCGACATCTTCATGGCGACCGGGCTGATGCTGCGGCTGATCCAGGACCCGCCCGCCGCGATGCGGCGCTTCGCCGCGGGCTGCCGATACGACGCGCCGCGCATGCGTCCCCAGGACGCGTGGCACCTGCTCGCCGAGCTCGACGAGCTGCTCGAAGACCTGTACGGCCCCCGCCGGTTCCGCCCCTTCGCGCTGCCGGCCTCTGTTTAGGGAGACCACCATGGGAAGTGGACGCTGGTCCACCGATGTCTACTCGGCCGCCGCGAACTACCGCGCCGCGACCGGGACGAGCGCCTTCGCCTACAGCGACAGCGGCGCGCGCAAAGCACACGAGGCCCTCGACCCGATGGGCGTCGGCAAGCGGGAGAGCCGCGACAGCGCGGAACACCCGCAGAGCACCCCGATCGCCGTCCTCTTCGACGTGACCGGCTCGATGGGCTCGGTCCCGCGCACCCTGCAAGCCAAACTCCCGCAACTGCTGGGCCTGCTGACCCGCAAGGGTTATGCCACCGACCCGCACATCATGTTCGGCGCGGTCGGCGACGCCACCTGCGACCGGGTGCCGCTGCAGGTCGGGCAGTTCGAGTCGGACAACCGGATGGACGACGACCTGGCCCGGATCGTGCTCGAGGGCGGCGGTGGCGGGCAGCGCACCGAGTCCTACGAGCTGGCCATGTATTTCATGGCCCGGCACACGAGCACGGACAGCATGGAGAAGCGGGGACGTCGCGGCTACCTCTTCCTGATCGGTGACGAGATGCCCTACGGCACGGTCAAGCCCAAGGAGGTCAAGCGGTTCATCGGCGACACCCTGCGCGAGCCCATCGGGGTCGAGGCCATGGTCGCCGAGTTGCAGCGCAGCTTCGACGTCTACTACATCCTGCCGTCGGCGGCGAGTTACGGCGGGGACAAGGAGATCCTCGGCTTCTGGCGGGGACTGCTCGGCCAGCAGGTCATCGAGCTGGACGACCTCGACGCGGTCTGCGAGACGATCGCGCTCACCATCGGGCTGGGCGAGGACCGGATCGACCTGGACGAGGGGCTCGCCGACCTGGCCGACGTGGGCTCGGCGGCCGGTGCGTCGGTGGGTAAGGCGCTCGCACCTCTGGGCGCCGTGGTGCGCTCTTCTCTGACGGCCGGCAGCTCCGGCACGGGGAACGAGCGGCTGTGAGTGCGGATCACGTCGCCGTGGTCGATCTCGGCTACGGCGACGCCGGCAAGGGGCGGGTGGTGGACGCCCTCTGCGCCGCCGGCGACGTGCGAGCGGTCCTGCGCTTCAACGGGGGAGCGCAGGCCGCCCACAACGTCGTCGCCGCGGACGGGCGGCACCATACGTTCGCGCAGTTCGGGTCGGGCACCCTGCTGGGGGTGCCCACCCACCTGACCCGATTCGTCGTGGTCGACCCGCTCGCGCTGGCCGCCGAGGCCGCGGCGCTCGGCAATCCGTTCCACCTGCTCAACGTCGACGGCGACGCGCTGCTCGCCACGCCCTGGCACCGGGCCGCCAACCGGGCCCGCGAACGGCAGCGCGGCTCGGGACGGCACGGTTCGTGCGGCATGGGCATCGGGCAGACCATGGAGTACGCCCGGAGCCACGCCGATGCGCCCCGTGTCGCCGATGTCCTCTCCGCCGCCCTGCCTCGCAAGCTGGCCGCCGTCCGCGCCGCGTTGACCGCTGAATTCGGCCCGCTCGACGCCCCGCCGCTGGATGATGTCGTCGCCGCGTTCCGTGCCTTCGGGGCAGCGGTCTCGATCGTCGCTCCCGGTTATGAGCAGCGGCTGATGAGTGAGGGACGGTGTGTCTTCGAGGGCGCGCAGGGCGTGCTGCTCGACGAGTGGCGCGGCTGGCACCCCTTCACCACGTGGTCCACCACGACCTTCGACAACGTGGCAGCGCTCTGCGACTCGTTCGAGCGGCTCGGCGTGGTCCGCACCTACACGACGCGGCACGGCGCAGGGCCCTTCGTCACCGAGGCGGCACTCGACCTGCCGGAGGCGCACAACGGCGTGGGGGAGTGGCAGGGCTCCTTCCGGGTCGGCCACTTCGACGCGGTCGCCCACCGGTATGCCGTCGAGGTGGCCGGTGGCGTCGACGGGCTCGCCGTCACCCACCTCGACGCCCCGGCCCGCTGCCCGGAGCTGCGCATCTGCACCTCCTACGCATCGCTGGACCACCTCGACCCCGGTCCCTTCCGTGATCTGGACTATCAGGAACGGCTGACCGCGCTGCTCCTGCGTGAGCGGCCCGGGGTGCTCTATCGCCCGGACGACTGGGCCGCCGATATCGGCTCGCTGCTCGGCGCGCCGGTGCGGTTCGAATCCTGGGGCCCGAAGCGGGTCAGGCTGCGGGTGCCCGCATAGGCCAAGGGAATCAGGGCCGAGCCGAAGAGCACCAGCGCGCTCAGCGTCAGGATCCGGTCCGTGCCCAGCGCCGCGGCCAGCGGACCGGCGAGCGCGTTGCCCACCGGCATCGCCAGCAGCGACGTCAGGATGTCCCACGACGCGACCCGGGCGAGCAGGTGATGCGGGATGTGGTCCTGGATCGCCGTGTCCCAGGCCACGCCGTAGAAGTTCAGGCCCGCATATCCGATGACCGCGCCGGCCAGCACCGCCGTCAGGGTGCCCGGCCAGACGAACGCCAGCGCCCACAGCGGCATCAGCAGCAGGGTGAGCCAGCCCGCATACAGCAGCCGGGCGGGCCGCCACCGCAGGGCGATCGCCGCGCCGATCACTCCGCCGAGCCCCTCGGCCGCCGCGATGAAGCCCGCGGCCTGCGCCCCGCCCAGCCGCTCGATGGCGAGCACCGGGACCAGCACCAGCAGGATGCCGTTGGCGACGTGATAGACGGTTGCCGCCAGCACGCCGGAGAGGAGCCAGTCGCGCTGCCGGATCTCCCGCCAGCCGGCGCCGAGCTCCCGCAGCATCCCCTCACCCGGCACCCGGACGGTCCGCGCCCGGATCAGCAGCGCGGCGGCCCCGGAGGCCACGAAGCTGGCGGCGTTGACCGCGAACCCGGTGCTCGCCCCGAACTGCGCCACGACCAGCCCGCCCAGCGCCGGCCCGACCACCCGGCAACTGGTCTGCAGCAGGCTCAGCGTCGCATTGGCGTGCTGGCGGCGGGCGACGTCGACCAGCATCGGCCTGAGCGCGGTCATCGCCGGCTCGAAGAACGCCCCGGCCCCGGCGGAGACCGCGGCTAGCGCGCACAGCAACGGCAGCTGGTAGGACCCGGACGCGAACATCACCGCGATAGCCGCCGTGGTGACGACCCGGACGGCGTCGGAGGCCACCATGACGCGCTGCGGCTGCACCCGGTCGGCCCAGACGCCGCCGAACAGGGTGCAGGCCAGCATCGCGAGCACCGAGCAGGCCATCACGAGCCCGAGATCGCCGGCGCTGCCCCCGCTGATCAGGACCGCGACGGCCAGCGCGATGGTCTGGAAGCCGTTGCCGAGCCAGGACAGGGACATGCCGGTGGCGAGCAGCCGAAAATCAGTGAGCCGGAGATCGGTCATGCCCGAGAGAGTAGTTCGGCGTCGAACTATTCGGCAATGAATTATTTGATGCTTGACAGATGTCTGACATGATGGGGGCATGGCTCGCGATGAGATCGACGATCACGTGCACCGCTGGTCTCGCCTCTGGGAGGGCAATCCCGAGGTAGCGCCGGAGATCGAGGGTGCCCTGGTCCGGATGAAGTACATCCAGCGCCGGTCCCAGCGCGGTGACGTCGCGGCGTTCACCGATCCCGACTTCACGCGGGAGGACTACCTGACGCTGCACGCGCTGATGGTCCAGCCGGCGCCGGTCCAGGCGACCCCGGCGCAGCTCGCCGAGGCTGCCAACGTGACCCGGGCCGCGATGACGGCGCGCCTCGACCGGCTCGACCGGGCCGGGCTGATCACCCGGGAGGTCGAGCCGCTGGACCGCCGCCGGGTGATCGTGCGGCCGACGGCGGCCGGGCGTGCGAAGTGGGAGGAGCACATCTACGCGGGCATGGCCCGCGACCGGGAGCTGCTCAAAGCGCTGAGCGTCGACGAGCTCAAGCAGCTCAACGCCATGCTCCGCAAGGTGATGCTGTCGTTCGAACAGGAGAATCAGTAGCCGACTGCCATCGCGTGCCCGATCGTCGCCGGGTTCTGCGCTGCTTGCAGGAGTGCTCGGGCCAGGTCGGCCCGGGAGATGGTGCCACCACCCCGGACGGTGCGGTCGAGCTCGGTCCGATACCGCTTGTGGCCCCCGTTCGTCAGGCGCGGCGGCCGCAGGATCGTCCAGTCCAGGCCGCTGTCGGCGACCAGCGCGTCGGTGACCGCGAAGTCCTCGAACGACGCCCGCAGGAAGCGCCGCAGAATCGGCTTGAAGAGCCTGATCGCGGGGCCGTCGTTCGCATCGGTGACGTGCCCGGACGCGGTGACGACCAGCAGGCGGCGGACGCCGGTCGCGCGCATGGCGGTGATGATGGCCGCCGCGCCCGGCGCGCAGATCGGGGTGTCGGCGCCGGGGCGATGGCCCAGCGCCGAGATCACGGCATCGCGACCCTTCACCGCTGACTCGATGGCGACGGGATCGGTCGGGTCGGCGCGGACGACCTCCGTGGCGGTGATGTCGCCACCCGCGCGCACCACGGCGGTGACCTCGTGGCCGGCGGCCAGGGCTTGCTCGACGACGCGGCGGCCCGTGCCGCCGGTGGCTCCGAAAACGGTGATGCGCATGGACGCTCCCTGGTTAGTGAACACTCACTATCTCGCCAGGATGGTGAGTGTTCACTAACCTGTCAAGGGTGAGCACCCGGGACGTCATCCTCGACGCGGCCGCCGCCGTCATCCGTGACCGCGGCCTGGCCAACGCCACCACCAGGCAGATCGCGACCACGGCGGGGTTCTCCGAGGCGACCCTCTACAAGCATTTCGCCGACAAGGTCGACCTGATGCTGGCCGTGCTCCGCGAGCGCAACAGCGGCTTCACCGAGCTGGGGCAGGCCCTCGAGGACACCACCGGCGACCTCGAGGAGCGGCTCGTCGCGGTGGCCGGCGCGGCGATCGCCTTCTTCTCGGTGAACTTCCCGATGCTCGCGTCGATCTTCTCCGACCGGGCGATCCTGCACGGGCACAAGGAGGGGCTGCACAAACACGGCGGCGGCCCGCACCTGGTCAACGAGGCGGTCATCGGATACCTGCGCCGCGAGGCCTCCGCCGGGCGGATCGCCGCGGATGCCGACGTCTACGCCGCGGCTGCGCTGCTTGTCGGAGCGTGCATGCAGCACGCCTTCCTCGGCCTGATGGACTGGTCCGACCGGCGTGACGACGAAGCGGCCGCCCGGTCGTTCGCCCGGACCGTGATCAGGGGGTTAGAGGTACATCCCGGTTGAGGGCGGGATCGGTGGGACGGTCACGGGCTGCGCGCCGGTCCTGAGGGCGTACAGCTCGGCGAGGGTCGCGCCGTCGGGCCCGATGCCCTTGGACGTTCCCAGCCAGGCGACGGCTTCGGCGTACGACAACCGCCCCACCTCGATGCTCGCCAGGCACCGCCCCGGCCGGACCACCGCGGGGTGCAGCGACGTCAGGTCCTCGTTGGTCGTGATCGCGATCAGCGCGTTGCGGCCCTGCCCGAGCAGCCCGTCGGTGAGATTGAGCAGCCGCGACAACGACTGGCCGGCGCTCGCCTTCGCCTCCCCGCTGATCAGCTCGTCGCAGTCCTCGAGCATCAGCAACCGCCAGCGCGGCTCGTCGTCGTCGCCGCTGCCCAGCGCCACGCTCATCAGATAGGCCGGATCGCTGAACAGTCGCTCGGGATCGAGCACGCAGTCGACCTGGCACCACGAGCGCCACTGCTGGGCGAGGGCGCGCAGCGCGGTGGTCTTGCCCGTGCCCGGCTCACCGTGCAGCAGCAGGAGCCGCCCGTTGACCACCGTGCCGTCGAGGGTCATCAAGCGGTCCAGGGTGCGCCCGACCGCTCCCGAGTAGTTGTCCCGGATCTTCTCCCAGGGCGCCGCGTCGATCTCCCGCTGCGCCCGTCGCGGCCCGTGCGGTCCGAAATGCCAGAATCCGATGGGTACGCTGTCCGCGGCCGGTTCGACCTCCTCAACCGCATCCACGACCGCCGAGGCCAGCACCGACTCGGCCAGCTCGGAGCTCACCGCGGTCACCGTGACCCGCGCCCGGCGGCTCTGCTTCCACCGGGTCACGTGCAGCGTCCAGCCCTCGCCGATCGACAACCGCCCGTGGCTGTCCTCCTCGAGCGCGTCCCGCACCACGCGGGCGTCCTCGGTGGTCAGCGCGGCATCGGCCCGCACGTTCTCGAGGTACGACGTGCGCCCGTACGGCTCGCGCCCGGTGACGAACGCATCGAGCGCGAGCAGGTCGACCACATCCACCAGCCGGTCGCCGTCGTCGATGGAACCGGTCAGCGGCAGGGAGAGGGGCGCACCCCGGCCCGGACTGTCAATCGGCGGAGCGAGCCGGTCGAGGGGCTGATGGGGGGCGCGCATCACCTCATGATCCGCTCAGTTGCCGGACGCGGCACCCCGTTTTTCACCTAGTTGGTTCTAACGGGACCGTCGTCCGTAGCCTCGGCAGCGTGAAGATCGCCCCGGAACCCACCCTCGGCCAGCAGGAAGCTGTCGACCTGTACCTCGCTGTCGGCTGGCACGCCTATCTCAAGGATCCCGGCAAGCTGGTCCGCGGCCTCGCCGGCTCGCATCTGCTGCTGACCGCGCGCGACGCCGACGGGACGCTGCTCGGCCTGGCCCGCACGATCTCCGACGGCGAAACCGTGTGCTACCTGCAGGATCTGCTCGTGCATCCCGCGGCCCAGCGCCGCGGCGTCGGCCGGGCCCTGGTCGAGGAGCTGAAGACGCGCTACGCCCACTGCCGCTTCTTCGTGCTCTCGACGGACCACGCGAGCACGCCGGGCGCCGCGGCGGCGCACCCGTTCTACCGCTCGCTGGGCTTCATCCCCCACGAGGAGCAGGAGATGGCGGCGTTCGCCCTTCCCATCGTGTGATCGCGGGCTACCAGACGAGCCGGGTCGCGGTCAGGCCGCCGTCGACGTCCAGCGTGGCCCCGTTGATCCCGGATGCCGCGTCGGAGACGACGAAGGCCACCATCGCCGCGACCTGCTCCGGCTTGACCGGTACGCCCGCCGGCGTGGCTTTGGCCTGCGCGTCGACCGCGTCCTGGGCGTACTCGTTGCCCGGTGTCAGCGTGATGCCGGGCGCAACGGTGTTGACGCGGACGCCGCGCGGCCCGTACTCGGCTGCCCAGGTGCGGGTGTACTGCTCGATCGCCGCCTTCGACGCCGTGTAGCCCGCCCCGAACGGCACGCCCACCCGGGACATCCACGACCCGATGTTGACGATGGAGCCGTGGCCGCGCTCGGCCATGGCCGGTGCCAGTTCGGCGACCAATACGTGCGGGGCGCGGACGTTGATGGCCAGCATCCGGTCGAGCTCGGCGTCGGGCAGGTCGGCGGTCGCCGTGACGGGGTAGACGCCGGCATTGTTGACCAGGATGTCGACCCGGCCGCCCAGGGCATCGCGGGCGGCAGCGGCGAAGGAACGCAGGCCGGCGTACGTTCCGCCCAGGTCCGCGGGGACGAAGATGCCGCCGATCTCCCCGGCCAGGGCATCCCCGCGGGTCCTGTCGCGGCCGGTGACGACGACGGTGACCCCGGCGGCGGCCAGAGCGCGGGCGGTGGCCGCGCCGATGCCACTCGTGGAACCGGTGACGATGGCGGTCTGCGGTGTGGTTGTCATGCATCCAGCCTGCGGCCGGCAACGGTTTTCCGACTGGGCACGGCAGTGCCACCCAGGCCCCGGGATCACGTGCTACCCATGGTGGATGGCAGTCAGGCGCAGCGAGTTGGGCGAGTTCCTGCGAGCCCGGCGGGACCGCATCAGTCCCGCCCAGGCCGGGATGGAGGCGTTCCCTGGCCCGCGCCGTGTGCCCGGGCTGCGCCGCGACGAGCTGGCCTATCTGGCCGGGGTCAGCACGGACTACCTGAGCCGGCTCGAGCAGGGCCGCCAGCAGAACGTCTCCGACGCGGTGCTGAACTCGTTGTCCCGGGCACTGCGCCTGACCGGCGTCGAGCAGGACCACCTGCGCCGCCTGGCCGCGCCCTCGAGAGCGTCCCGGGGCAGCGCGGACCTTCCGCAGCGAGCCGACCCGGGGATGCTCCGGCTGATGACCGCGCTGGACCATCTGCCCGCCCTGATGCTGGGCCACCGCGGCGACATCCTGGCCAGCAACCACCTGCTGCACGCCGTGCTGGGCCGATCGTTCGAGCCGGGCGACTCGTTCACATGGTTCATGTTCACCGACCCGCTGGCCCGCGAACGGCTCGTCAACTGGGCCGCTTTCGCCTCCGCCACGGTGGCAGGGCTACGCCGGGAGGCCGGTGAGCGTCCCCACGACGCCCGATTACGACGGATGATCACGAAATTGCGCGAGACCGACGGCCAGTTCGATGACTGGTGGCAGGACCAGCGGATCCTCGCCTACGCATCGGTGGTCAAGCGCATCGCCCACCCCGTCGCCGGACCTCTGAGCTTCGCGGTCGAATCGGTCGTGCCCCCGCACGACCCCGAGCAGCGCCTGATCGTCTACACGACCGAGCCTGACTCCCCGACAGCCAAAGCGCTGCCCCTGCTGGCTTCCTACGGCGTTGCTCAGTCGAAGTCATAAACCGTCACCGCGACGTCCCGCGCGCACAGCGACTCGACGACGAGCGGCTCGATCCGCTCCCACTTGCCGCCCGCCAGCCCGCAGCCGATCCGGGGCATGTGCACGCTCGCCCCCAGCCGCAGCGCCTCGTCGCCGAGAGTCAGCAGACCCTTGGCGACCGCGTCGTAGCGGATCGGTGGCCCGGCGCTGCCCCGTCTCGTGCCGTGCTGCCCGATCAGGTTGGCGACCCAGGTATCCGGCCGCACCGCGACGAGCCGTAGCGCACCGAGCCCGAAGTCGTTGCCCGCCCGTTCCCGGTGCCAGCGGCGGTAGTCGGCCTCCGGCTCCGGCCACCGCTTCGACAGGGCGAGCACAAAACCCTTGCCCCACCCGCCCATGTCGTTGCAGCAGTGCGCGATTACCTTGGGCCCGCTCGCCTGAGGGCTGGTCGCATCCCCTTTGATCACCTTCAACGCCTTCACGGGGAAAGCATCCCAGCGGGGTACGACAGTTTCAGCCCTCGATGCGCGTCAGAACGAAAACCGGGATGATGCGGTCGGTCTTGGTCTGATATTCCTCGTACGGCGGGTACGCCGCCACGGCACGCTCCCACCACACAGCGCGCTCGTCGCCGCTCAGTTCGCGGGCCTCGTAGTCGTGCTTCTCCGCGCCGTCCTGAAGCTCGACGTGGGGGTTCTTGGCCAGGTTCCAATACCAGACGGGGTGCTTCGGGGCGCCGCCGAGCGAGGCGACCACCGCGTACTCGCCGTTGTGCTCGACGCGCATCAGCGGGGTCTTGCGGAGTTTGCCGCTGCGGGCGCCCACCGAGGTGAGCAGGATGATCGGCATGCCCCGCAGGTCGCCTGCCTGCGCGCCGTTGGAGGACTCGAACTTCTCCGCCTGCTCGCGGGCCCAGTCCGAGGTGCTTGCTTCGTACTCGCCGGTCAACGGCATGGTGGTGCTCCCTAACTGTCGGCTCTGTCCAGCAAAGCAGCCAGGGCCGCATTCCGCTCGGCGAATTCCTGCCAACCCGCGGGGCCCTCGGCGGCGGGGCGGGTGGTGTGACGCTGCGTCCAGGTGCGGACCCGGCCCGCACGGACGGTGAACGAGACCAGGACGCCGTCCGCCCAGCCGCGCACGGCGAAGTCACCGGCCTCGTCGCTCGTCACCCGCTGCGGGGCGGTCACCCAGTCCAGGGCGCGGAGCTCCTCGGTGATCCGGCCGGCCAGCTCGAACGCCAGCGAATCGGCAGCTCGGGTGCGTACTGACAGCAGTGTCTCCTGGGCGGCAGCGACCGCGACCGGATCGCGCAGCAGGACCGACGCGACGGCCCGGGTCAGATCCTCCCGGTCGGCAGTGGTCACTCCGCGCGTTGCCGCCAGGTCACGCTCGGCACCGGTCAGGCCAATCCTTGTGTACGCGAGAGGGTGCACCCGATGCAGCGCGCTCACCGTCAGCCGGGTCCGCACCCCGCCCAGATAGGGCCCGAACCGCGTAACCCCCGCGACCTGCGGTTCCGGGACGTGCACGAGGCGCAACCCGGCTGTGGCAGCGCGCGCGTCGAGCATGAGGTACGCCGGGACCTCCTGCCCGCCGCGGGTCCTGTTCCACCGCGGCTTCGACTCCTCCAGCAGGTTCCGCTCGAGCCACGCCGCCTCGTGAACTGAGTCACAGCTGACCGCCTCGATCCGGGTGATCCGCGGCACCATCCGGCGCAGGTGCCGCCGATCCCGCAGCTCCCCCCAATACGAGGCCACACGTGATCGCAGCTCAGTGGCGCGGCCCATGTAGAGCACCCGCCCGGTCTCGTCGCGGAACCGGTAGACACCGGGCGCGGCGGGCAGAGCGGAGATCGTACGGCGAATCTGCGGACCCATCGCGACAGTATCCGCCCGGTAGGGTTCCGGCATGCCTTCGATCTCGGTCGGCGACGTCACGCTGACCTATGAGGAGTCCGGCCGGGGCGCGCCCGTTCTGCTCCTGGCGGGCACCGGCGCGAGCGGGCGCAGCTGGTGGCTGCACCAGGTCCCCGCGCTGGTCGCGGCCGGTCACCGGGTGATCACCCCGGACAACCGCGGCACGGGCGGCAGCGGCCCGGCCGGGCCCGGGCTCACGATCGCCGACCTGGTCACCGACACGGCAAACCTGATCACCCAGCTGGTCGGTGGTCCCTGCCACGTCGTCGGCACCAGCATGGGCGCCTACATAACCCAGGAGCTTCTGCTCGTACGCCCGGAGCTGGTGAACCGAGCCGTCCTGATGGCCTCCCGCGCCCGCCCCGACCCGGTCTCCACCGCCCTCGCCGCCGCCGACCGCGCCCTGGCCGACTCGGGCATCGAGCTCCCACCCGAATACGACGCCGTCACCCGCGCCCTGCAGAACCTGTCACCGGCCACCCTCGCCGACCCCGAATCAGCCCAGGACTGGCTCGACATCCTGGAGCTGTCCCCCGCCGCCCCCGCCGACCACCGAGCCCAGCTCGACGTGACGCTGACCACCGACCGCCGCTCCGCGTACGCAAGGATCACCACACCCACCCTGGTCCTCTCCTTCGCCGACGACCTGATCGCACCCCCGGCCCACGGCCGCGACCTCGCCGCCGCGATCCCCGGCGCGGCCTTCACCACCATCCCGGCGACGGGCCACTACGGCTACCTCGAACAACCGGACGAGGTCAACAAAGCGATGCTGGAGTTCCTGACCGCATGATCGAGCGCCTGCTGCCCCCCACGATCCAGTCGCGGCACTCCCTCGAGGACAAGCCCGAATCCACCCTCCTCCCCGGCGAGGAGGACCTCATCGCCAACGCCGTCCCCAAACGCCGCGCGGAATTCACCACGGCCCGCTGGTGCGCCCGCGAGGCCATGGGAAAGCTCGGAGTCGCCCCGGCCCCGATCCTGCGCGGCGAACGCGGAGCCCCCATCTGGCCCACCGGCATCGTCGGCAGCATGACCCACTGCCTCGGCTTCCGAGCGGCAGCGGTCGCCCTCTCCACCGACATCGCCGGCGTCGGCATCGACGCCGAGGTGCACGACAAACTCCCCGAGGGCGTCCTCGACCTGGTCTCCCTGCCATCCGAACGGACCCACCTCGCCCAGCTGTCCGCCGGGTGGCCGGACGTGTGGTGGGAACGGCTGCTGTTCAGCGCCAAGGAATCCGTCTACAAGGTCTGGTTCCCGCAGACGGGGGAGTGGCTCGGCTTCGAGGAGGCCGCCCTCACCTTTTCCCCCGAGTCCGGCACCTTCACCGCCGCCCTGCTCCGGAACGGCCCGTTCAAAACGCTGCACGGAAAATTCCTGGTCGAGGACGGCTTCGTCCTCACCGCCATCGTCCTGGAACACGCCCCCGGCCAGGCGGACCGGCCATGAGCGTGACCCTCCCACCCCCGATCCAGACCTTCTTCGCCGCCACCAACACCGAGGACCGTGCCGCCTTCCTGTCAGCCTTCACCCCGGACGGCACCATCGACGACTGGGGCCGCGACTTCCACGGCCACGACGCCCTCGGCCACTGGAACGACACCGAAAACATCGGCACCCACACCCGCTTCGAGGTCACCGCCATCACCTCCCCAACCCCGAACACCCACGTCGTCACGGCAATGGTCACCGGCGGCGGCTTCAACGGCCCCAGCCATTTCACCTTCACCCTGGCGGGCAGCCAAATCACCCGCATGACCATCACCGCCTGATCACCCGCATGACCATCACCGCCTGATCACCCGCATGACCATCACCGCCTGATCGCCCGGCCTGATCGCCCGGCCTGACAGCCCGGCCTTACAGCCCGGCCTGATTGCCCGGCCTCACCGCCCGATCGCCAGGCCTGACAGCCCCATCGCCAGGCCGTCTGCCCTAAGCGGCCCGCTCTCGTTTGCTGGCCGGCTCCCGCCTCCCAGCGCGGCTTTTGCCTGCCCAGCCGCGCTTTTCGGCCTGGCCGCCTGCCGGCCACCTGCCCGCCTGGCCGCCTGCCGGTCCGGCCGCTCGGCCGTAGTCCTGCCGGTCCGGCCGCTCGGCCGTACTCCTGCCGGCCCGCCGCCCGGCTGACTCGGCCCAGCCCGCTCCCGTTTTATGGCCCGGTCCCGCCTGCCAGCCCGGCGTTTGCCGGCAGGGCCGCGGTCAGCAGGTCGAGTGGAACAGTGCGCCGACGGCCCGGTGCTCACTCAGTTCGTTGTAGATCCGCACGGCTTCCCGAGTCTCGGCCACGTGCACCTCGATGCCTTTCCCCGCAAGGAAATCCAGCGCCGTCTGATCAACCTGAAGCACGAGATCCATCCCGCGCGACAGCACAATCACGTCGGCCCCCCGCTCCAGCAACTCGACCACATCAACAGGCCGAACCCCGGGCCGATGCCGCATCCCCGTCTCCCGCCAGTCCCAGGCCCGCCCACCCCCGGGATAGACGATCACATCCTTGAACTCCCCCACCCCCGCAACAACAATCCGCCCCCACCCAACCTCCGCCACCCGAGGCGACCGCCCCACCCCGCCGGCCCGCTGCGCACCCTCAACCCGCGCAGCGGAAAGGTCGGCCGATTCGCCGCCACCCGCCAGCGCCCCCACAATCTCAAAACCCGATGTCATACCGTCCATAGTGGCCCGCCCGCTCCCGCCCCGCC
>NZ_BOQP01000040.1 GCF_018332715.1 Winogradskya consettensis
CGGCTCACCCAGCCGGCTCACTCAGCTTCGAAACCGCCGTGGTGGCGGGCCACAGCGAGCCACTCCAGCCATGCGGTCCACCGGGGCTCCATCTCCAGCCGGGCCCTCAGGTCGGCGGGCGCCCGGCCGTAAGCGGCCAGCGCCTCCTCGATCTCCGCCGCGGTGATCACCCAGCGGTCGTTCGACACCAGCTTGAACGCGGGAATACCCGCCCGCCCGGGCGGGCGCTGCGATCGCCAGAGCAGATCGGCGCCGTCCCTGGCGGTCTCGTCGCCCTGCCCGTCGGGCGGCCCGGTCCACGGTTCCGGTTCGGCTGCGTACCCCATTCCGGTCAGCCGCATGTTCTCGTTGATGTCCGCGAACCGCCGGTACCTGAACTCCGACGGATACTCACCCGCCCCGGGCCGTTCGGCAGCGGCCGTCGCGACCAGACGATCGAGGATCGCGGCGCAGTCAGGCTCGTGCGAACACCGCGGCCCGGCGTCCCGGCAGGCAGCCCACCGATACCGCGCCGCAGCACAGTCGGCCAACTCCAGATCGATCCCCACCCGCCCATGATCGCATTCCGGGGCCTGATCGAACGACGCTGACGCGACCCCGCCCCGGCAGCCGGACATCGATCGCTTCCGTCACGCCAACGGCGGGCGGTCGATCACTTCGACGTACATGATGAGGTTGTCGACCACGTCGAGGATGAGCATGCCGGGGCCGGCCGGGCTCAGGCCGATGTTGCGGTGGCCGGGGCCGTACGCGCCGTCGGGTGGGGGTTGGGTGTAGAAGCTCTGGCAGAAGCTGTCGCCGCAGCCGCACTCCTTCAGCACCCGGAGCTCGTCGATCCGGGCGGCCAGGGCGTTTTCGCCCTCCTCGAGGAGGGCGGTTCTCAACTCGGCGGCGAGAAGGGGCCATCTACTGCTCACAAGTGTCATCGGCCGCGACGGTAGTCAGCTGCGCATCGCCGCGTCGAACGATAATTGCAGCCCGCGCATGACGGTGAGTTCGGCCGGGTCGGCGAAGCGCTCCCGCATCGTGGCGGGGTCGACGTCCTCGAGGTGGGTCTGGATCCACCAGATGTTGCCGACCGGGTCCTTGATCCGGCCGCCGCGGTCGCCCACGATCCTCGACGTGACCACCTCGGTGACGAGCGTGGCACCGGCGTCGAGAGCGCGTGCCACCACCTCATCGGCGTCGTCGACGTAGACGCTGAGAAAGCTCGGGGTCGGGGGCCACTCGGGGTGGGCGTCGAAGGCCATGATGACCGCGCCGTCGATGGTGATCTCCGCGTGCCCGATCGTGCCGTCCTCGTTCGGGACGCGGACTGCCTTGTGCGTGGTGAACACCGCTTCCACGAAGTCGAGGAAGCGGGCCGCGCCCCTGGCCACCACGTAGGGGGTCACTGCCGATTTGCCGCCGGGAATGGTTGTCATGCGGTCCAGCATGGACGCCATTGCGGTCAGGATGTGGCCTCTGCGGGACGGACGAGGGGCAGGAGGATGTCGTCGACGATCGAACGGATGCGGTCCTGTTTCAGGGGTTCGAGGTTCATGAGCAGGTCGTGGCGGACCAGGTCGAAGGGCATGGCGAGGACCGCGGCGGGGATGGTGTCGAGGTTGATCTCGCCCCGGTCGTGGGCGCGCTGGTAGAGGGTGCGCATGCGGGCGTGGCGCTGGTCGCCCATAATGCGGTCGCGGACCTGGGCGGGGGTGCGGCCGGCGGTGGCCAGGCCGGAGGAGACGGCGGCCGCGGCGATGGCGAAGAAGGGGGCGCGGGCCTCGCCTATGCCGGTCAGGGCGGCGAGGAGGTCACCGCGCAGGGTGCCGGTGTCGGGGAGATCGATGCGGTGGGTGGCGCCGTAATGCTCGAGGGCGGCGAGCACCAGCTCGTCCTTGTTGGCCCAGCGGCGGTAGAGCACGGCGATGCCGGTGCCGGCGCGGGTGGCGACGGACTCCATGGTCAGCCTGGCGAAACCGGTCGCGGTGAGTTCTTCCCAGGCGGCGTCGAGGAGCGCGGCCTCGAGCTCGGCTCCGCGGCGGCGGCGCGGGGGGTCTGTGGGCGTCACCACCCCATCATAAGGAAGGGTTGCATTCCTTAAAGACACGACCTACGTTCTTAAGAGAGGTTTCCATCTCTTAAGCGAGGGCTGCACATGACCGTCGACACGAAGTTGTCACCGCAGGTGAGGATGGCGTTGCTGGCGCTGCTCGTCGGGGGGATCGCGGCGATCCTGGACTCGACGATGGTGACGCTGGCGATCCACACGCTGACGGTGGAGCTGCACTCGGGCACCGGCACCATCCAGTGGGTCACCACCGGCTTCCTGCTGGCGATGGCCGTGGCGATCCCGGTCACCGGGTGGGCGGAGCGGCGCTGGGGCGGCAAGCAGGCCTGGATGGCGGCGCTGACGCTGTTCGTGCTGGCGTCGGTGCTGTGCGCGGTGGCGTGGAACGACGTCGCCCTGATCGGGTTCCGGGTGCTGCAGGGCTTCGGCGCCGGGCTGATCTTCCCGCTCATGCAGACCCTCGCGGTCCGGGCCGCGGGCGGGCAGGTCAGCAGCCGGTTGATGGCGTCCGTGACCCTGCCGATCGCGCTCGGCCCGATCCTCGGCCCGGTGCTCGGCGGGATCATCCTGCACTGGCTGAGCTGGCGCTGGCTGTTCCTGGTCAACGTGCCGCTGATCGCGGTGGGCCTGCTGCTGGCGTGGCGGTTCCTGCCCGCGGACCGCCCCGGCCCCGCGGCGCGGCGCTCACGGCTGGACGTGACCGGTCTGGCGTTGCTCGCACCCGCGCTGGCCGGGATCCTGCTCGGGCTCTCGCAACTCCCCGACGAGGGCGCGGGAGCGCTGGTGCCGCTGCTGGCAGGGGTCGCGCTGCTGGCCGTGTTCATCATCCGGGCGGCTCAGTACGGCGCGGGTCAGCCTATCGTCGACATCCGGCTGCTGCGGCTCCGGTCGCTCGGCAGCGCCTCCGCGGTCCTGTTCACCGCGGGCGCCGCGATGTACGCCGCCATGTTCCTGCTGCCGCTCTACTTCCAGCAGCTGCGCGGCGACAGCGTGCTGGAGGCCGGCCTCCTGCTGATCCCCCAGGGCGTCGGTGCGCTCGCTGCGCGCTTCGTGGTCGGCGGTCTGGTCGATCGGTACGGTGCCCGCGCCATGACGATCGCCAGTTTCCTGCTCGCCGCCGTGGCGACCGTCCCGTTCGCGCTCGCCGGCCCGGGCACGAGCCTGTGGTGGTTGTCGATCGTGCTCCTGATCCGCGGGGTGGGCATCGGGGCGGTGCTGATCCCGCCGATGTCCGTCGCCTACACCGGGATCGCGCCGGGCGACATCCCGCACGCCACCATGAACACCCGCATCGCGCAGCAGGTCGGAGCGTCGTTCGGCACCGCGATCGTCGCCGTCGCCCTGCAAGCCACGCTCGGCGCGACCACCACCGACGCCTTCCGCGGCGCCTTCTGGTGGGCGATCGCCATCACCGTCCTCGCAGTGATCCCCGCCCTCCTCCTCCCGGCAGATCGCCCCACGAACACCCGCCCGGAAAGCGCCAGGCCGGGCCGGTGAGAAAGCAGCCCACAGGGATCATGAAGCGGTGAAGGCGGCCATCCAGGCGAGGGCGGAGTTCCAGTTGATGGTCAGCTCGTTGGTGGACCAGGACTGGATGTCGTCGATGTAGCAGAACTGCGCGACGCACCCGGTGAGCTTGCTCTGCGCGTACGGGTCCTGGATCGAGGAGTTCGCGCCCCCGGCGAGGGACCCGTTCGGCGGGTGCGGGAGGGTGGCGTCGAGCTCGTGGGCGTACCAGCGGCTGTGCTGGTTCTGGGAACTGACCTCGCCGTAGCCGGTCACGTAGGACTGGTTGAGCGCGTTGCGGCCGAGCACGTAGTCCATGGTTTCGAGGGCGGCGTCGCGGAAGGCCGAGCGGCCGGTGAGGTCGTAGGCGGTGGCGAGGACCTGGGCGTTGTTGAGGACGGCGCTGTTGGAGCCCCAGTCCCAGGCGTTGTTCGCGGGGGCGTACGGCACGCCGTAGGGCTGGTTGCGCTGGATCGCGAGGTAGTGCGCTGCTCCGCGTACGACGGAATCCCTGATCTGAGCCCGGCCCGGCAGTCTGCTCGGCAGGACCGCCAGGTCGAGGCGGGCGGCAGCCGCGGTGCTGGCCCAGTCGAAGGCGCCCGCACCGGTGAAGACGTCGGCCGTGTGCAGCGGGGAGGCGAGCAGGAAGTCCTGGTAGGAGCGTTCGCCGGTGGTCAGGTAGAGCTCGGCGGCTGCCCAGTAGAAGTCGTCGTCGACCTTGCTGTCGTTGTAGGCGCCACCGCCGATGCCGTCGGACTCGGGGGCGTAGAGCGCCGGGTTCGCCCTGGCGGCGGTGAACGCGGTGCGGGCGGCGGCGAGAGCCTTGGCGGCGAAGGCCGGGTCGAAACGGCGGTAGACGCGGGCTGCCTGCGCGGCGGTCGCGGCGAGGTTCAGGGTCGCGGCGGTGGAGACCGGGTGCAGCTCACGCTGCTGCGGGTCCAGGTGGGGCAGCAGGGGAAGTCCGGTCCAGGCCGCGTCGTGGATCTTGTGGTGGGCCATGCCGGCGTACGCGTGCCCGGCCGGGACCTGCATCTTCAGCAGGAAGTCGAGCTCCCAGCGCACCTCGTCGAGCACGTCCGGGGTGGCGTTGCCGCTTTCCGGGATGGCCAGCTCACTCTTCACCCCGAAGCGTTCGTACGCGCTGAGCACCTGCCACACCGAGATCCCGCCGTTCACGACGTACTTGCCGTGATCCCCCGCGTCGTACCAGCCACCCGTCACGTCGAGGGTGTAATCGCACACGCCGGGCTGACAGGGGACTGCACCGTCGCCGAGGTTCGGGGCGACGTCGACGTGGCCGGCCGGGCGGGCGTACCCGGGTCGCAGGTCCTCCCGGATCTCGATGCCGCTGCGCTGGGTGTAGAAGAACTTGAGCGAGTCCGTCCGCAGCTGCCGGTAGGCGGCGGTGTCCACGTCGAACGGGCGGCTGGTCTCGCCATCGGCGACGAGCGTGTAGCCGGCTCCACGGACCCGGTATCCGCTGAAGTCGATCGAGTGCACGTTCTGCCCGGAGCTGACGTCGACGCCGCGCGGGGTGCTCCGGCCGCTCTTGACGACCTTGCCGGCGGCGTTCCTCAACTGCCAGGGCAGCGCGGTGGTCGCGTCGGTGACGAGGGTGGCCTTCTTCGGGCCGTCCGGCAGATAGCCGACCTGGTTGACGCGGACCCGCGGTCCGGTGTCGGGGACGTAGACCTCGGGTGGCACGCCGCCGAGCAGCGAGGCGTCGTCGACGCAGAAGGTCCAGGGATCGGGGCTGCCACCGAGCTGGAACGCCACTTGCGCCTGGCCGGTGGTCACTGCGGAGGTGAAGGTGTACGCGTACGGCTGCGCGTCCGCGGTCAGCCCGGGTGACGCCTCGAAGTACGTGTCGTAGGGCGCCGCGGAGCCCCCGACGATGGCCCGCACGACATGCCCGGCCCCGGTCGCCGTGAACGAGTAGCGGTAGTTCTCCCCCGCCACCAGGTCGATGTCGTTCTGCCCGATGGAGAAGTCCCATTTGTTCACGGTCCCGCCGGGCACGTCCACGCAGGCCTGCCCGCCCGCGACGGTGATCGCCCCGGAGCTGGCCCACCACGGCGCGGCGCCGTTGTCGAATCCCCCGTTGACGATCTGCTCGACCTCATCGGCATTCGCAGCCCGGGCATCTGCGGTCTGGGCATTTGCGGCCTGGGCATTTGCGGCCTGGGCCGTCACGGGCACGAGCAGCAGTGTTGTGGCAAGGACGACAGCGGTTCGGATCACGTGACGACTCCCTGGGAGCGCTTCCAGCCATCGGGCAATGCAGATATGTTGATGGCTACGTTACGTGCTGTCAACGCTTACGTAACGACGGGCTACCGCAGGGGGTATCGACTGATCGCGTCCGATGCCAGGGCCGCGGCCTGGCTGATCTCCGCCAGATCGGCGTCGGTGAAGTCGTGCCGCTCCGGCGTCATCACGCAGTGGCTGCCCAGGATGTGGCCGTCGGGAAGCACGAGCGGCACTCCCGCGTACGCCCGGACGAGCCCACCGCGTACCGCCGGATTGTTGCGGTATTCGTCGTCCTCGGTGAGATCACCGCACACGTACGGCGCCGCGTCGACCACCACGTGCGGGCAGAACGACAGCTCGTTCGGCGAGCCCCCGATCACCGACAGGAAGTCGGCCTCCCCGGCATTGGTGGCCATCGTCGCCGTCGCGGTGTCGAGCACGGCCTGGACTGCGCTCAACGGCAGCTCGAGGCGCTCGGCGCTGTCCCGGCAGATCTCCTCCAGCTCGGCGGTCAGGTCCGGGTTGAACAGGTCGTAGGCGGCCATCGCGGTGAGGCGATCGAGGTCGGCGAGGGCCGCGGTGTCGGTGGTCATGACGGGCTCCCTTCTCAGCTCAGCGCGCGTCGGCTACGGCGGACGCCGCCGCCTGCAGGTATTCGTAGGACTTGATGCGGATCATCAGGGCGCGGCCGGAGAGGGCGAGGACGGGGTCCGACGCGGCCATGGTGTCGGCCAGCCGGCGTACGGCATCCGGGTCGGTCTCCTTGCCGGTCAGGCCGGACTGCGTGAGCAGCCGCTGCCAGATCTCCGCCGAGGTGTGCCCGTAGAGCTGTTCGAGCGCGGCTTTCGCCTCGGCGAGGTCGGGCCGGCGCATATGGTACGGATCGTCACTCGTCATGCGTCCTCGTTCCTCAGAAGCTCAGTAGCTGAACCGGCCGACCAGGGCATTGAGCTTGGTCGCCAGCCCGGAGAGGTCGTCAGCCGCCTCCTTGCTGGAGCGCGCCGCGTCGGACGTCGCCTCGGTGACCTGGGAGACCGCGGCGAAACTGGCCTGCACGTCACCGCTTCCCTGGGCGGCGTCGCTGATCGAGCGGGTCATCTCGTTGGTGGTGGCCGACTGCTCCTCCACCGCGGAGGCGATCGTGGTGCTGTAATCGGTGATCTGGCCGATGACCTCCTCGATCCGGGCGATCGCCGCGCTGGCACCCGCGCTGCGCTGCTGGATCGCGCCGATCTTGGCGGTGATGTCCTCGGTCGCCCGCGCGGTCTCCTGGGCGAGATCCTTGACCTCGCTGGCCACGACGGCGAAGCCCTTGCCCGCGTCGCCGGCCCGGGCCGCCTCGATCGTCGCGTTGAGGGCCAGCAGGTTGGTCTGCTCGGCGATCGAGGTGATCAGCTTGACCACGTCACCGATCTCCGTGCTGGCCTGGCCCAGTTCGGCGATCTGCGAGCTGGTCTCCTGAGCGATCGACATCGACTCGTTGGCCACCTCCGCGGCCTTCGAGGACGTCGTGGCGATCTCCCGGATCGACGCGGTCATCTGCTCGGCGCCGGCCGCCACCGACTGCACGTTCGAACTGATCTGCTCAGCCGCGCCCGCCGCCGCCCCCGCTTTGCCGGACGCCTCCCCCGCACCGGTGGTCAGCTCGTCGCTCACCTTCGACAACTGCACGGCCGCGGTGGACAACGCCGTCGCGGTGGTCACGAGCTCCCGGATCGTGTCGGCCACGGACGTCACGGCCTGATCCAGGTCCCGGCCCATGGCTCCCAGCTCGTCGCGGGAGTCGAGACCCGCCGACCGGGTCAGGTCGCAGGCCGCCAGGCCTTTCAGCGCGTACGAGACCTTGCCCATCCCGGAGATCACGGAGCGGGCCACGTAGCCGGCGAACGCGAGCGCGACCAGCACCCCGGCAACGAGCAGGACAATGATCTGGGTACGCGCGGTGCCGTATGCGTCAGCGGCCGCGCTCTGGCGCTCCTTCGCGTCGGAGGCCTCGGCCTCGGCCAGCTTGTTGACGATGTCCCCGGCCTTCGTGGCGGCGGGCAGCGTGATCTCGTCACGGGCCTTCTCCACGGCGGGCAGATCACCCTTGCGCGCCGCGGGCAGCAGGTCGCTGTCGCGCAGCTTCTGGAACTCCGCCCAGGTCGTCCCCAACTCGGCAACGAGCGCGGGCTGCACCGACGTCGCCTGGTAGACCTTCAGATCCGCGGCGAACGCGGCATCGTTGGCATCGAGCGCCTGCTGGTACTTCGTGAACGACGCCTCGGTGCTGGAGATCGCATAGTTGAGCATGTTGCGCCGGGTCTGATCCATGTCGAGCTCGACCGCGTCGATCTCCTGGACCGGCAGCAGCCCCTGCTCATAGATGGCGTTCGCGTCATCGCTCAGCTTCGCCATCCCGACGATGGCAAGTATGCCGACGAACACCGCCACCGCCGCCATGACCAGCACCGCGGCAGCGATCTTCGTCAGGATCCCCCGGTCCGCGACCAAGCGCCCCACACCCATGTCAGATTCCCCCCGCCGAGTGCTCCCCCACCCCCGATCGGCACCCACCCCAAAACCCTGAGCCCGCCCGCACGGGCCCGCCCCCACAGGCCCCTCCGCTGCCCACCGCAGGCCCCGCCCACCGCAAGCCCTGCCCGCTGCCCACCGCAGGCCCTGCCCCTCCTGCCCCCTGCAGGCCCAGCCCCCCGCCCACCACAGGCCCAGCCCCCCGCCCACCACAGGCCCAGCCCCTCCTGCCCACCGCAGGCCCCGCTCCTCACGCCCCCTGCTCCCGGCGACCCAGCCGACCGCAGGTCCTGCCCACCACACAGGTCCTGCCCGCCACACAGGCCCCGGCCCGCCACACAGGCCCCCGCCCCCGACGACCACAAGCCGATACGCAGCGTTAGGTTGTGTGCAACTTAATTGCACACAACTTAACCGGCCGTGATCAGGGCACCACGGCGTCCGAGGGCCCAGACGGTGAGCGCGAAACAGCTGAGAACCATCCCGGCGATGGTCACCGCGGTCCAGCCGCCCGCGGACCAGAGCACGGACGCCGCGGCGGACCCGATCGCGCCGCCGATGAAGTTGCTGGTCACGTAGGCGGTGTTGAGCCGGCTCCGCGCCTCGTGCGAGACGGCGAAGACGCGCAGCTGGTTCAGAATGTTGACGCCCTGCATGGCGATGTCCAGCACGACGATGACCACGAGGATCAGCAGCACCGAGCGCCCGGAGAACGCGGCGAGCACAAAACTGAGCAGGATGACCGCCCAGCCGAGCCCGGTGCCCGGCAGCGAGAGCCCCCGGTCGTGCAGCTTGCCGGCGCGCTGGGCGGCCACCGCACCCACGAGCCCGGCCAGCCCGAACAGCCCGATCACCGACACGGGATAGCCGAACGGCGGCGCGCTGAGCAGGAACGTCAGCGAGGTCCAGAACATCGTGAAGGTGGCGAAGCCGGTCGCGCCGAGGACGAGCGTCCAGCGTACGGTCCGCTCCCGCACGACAACGGCAAAGACCGAGCCGATCAGCCGGGGGTACGCAAGCCTGGTCTTGGGTTCCAGTACCGGAATCGCCCGATGGAGCAGCACCGCGAAAACCACCGCGGCCAGCGCGGCGACCACGTAGATCGCCCGCCACCCGGCCACCCCCGCGACCAGCCCGCTGACCGTACGCGAGACCAGGATCCCGGTCAGGATGCCGGACGCCACCGTGCCGACCACGTGCCCCCTGGTCGCCTCGTCGGCGAGGTCCCCCGCGAGCGGCGTGAGGATCTGCCCGGCGACCGTCGTCACGCCCAGTGCGGTGATCGCGGCGAGCAGCACCCCGAAACTCGGCGCGACGGCGCACCCGACGAGCGCGACGGCGGCGCACAGCATCATTACGGGGATCAGCTTGCGGCGGTCGACGACGTCCCCGAGCGGGACGATGAGCAGGATGCCGGCGGCGTACCCCAATTGGGTAGCGGTGACCAGCCACCCCGCGGCCGCGGTCGGCGCGTGCAGGTCCTCCGCGATCAGGTCGAGCAGGGGCTGAGCCCAGTACAGGTTGCCCACGGCGGCACCGGCGGCCACGGCGAAGAGAAAGGTCAGGCGTTTCACCTGATCATCCTCACCCGTCCCGGCCCGGCCGGCCGGCCCGGGGGCGTTGACAGGTGGGATATCAATGATTCCATGGTGGACTCGGAATTGCAGGTGGAGATCCCGCACGCGGCCCGGATCTGGAACTACTGGATGGGCGGGACGGACAACTTCCCCGCCGACCGTGCCGCCGGCGACGCGGTGGCGCAGGTCTACCCCGAGATCGTGCTCATGGCGCGGCAGTCCCGCAGGTTCCTGATCCGGGTGGTCCGCCACCTGGCCGGCGAGGCGGGCGTACGCCAGTTCCTCGACATCGGCACCGGCCTGCCCACCATGCAGAACACCCACGAGGTGGCCCACGGCGTCGCCCCCGAATCCCGCATCGTCTACGTCGACAACGACCCCCTGGTCCTCGCCCACGCCAGATCCCTGCCCGCAGGCGGCGACACGACCTACGTCCACGCCGACTACCACCAGCCCGAGAAGATCCTCGCCGAAGCCGCCCGCACCCTCGACTTCAGCAAACCGGTCGCCATCATGTTCATGGGCGTCCTCGGCTACGAACCGGACCTCACGGTCCTGCGCGACATCGTCCGCACCACCATGTCCGGCACGGTCCCCGGCAGCCACCTGGTCCTGTGGGACGGCACGGACACCACCCCCGCCGTGGTCGAGGGCAGCGCCAAACTCGCCGAGAGCGGCGGCGTGCCGTACATCCTGCGCAGCCCCGAGGACCTCGCCACCTGCTTCGACGGCCTCACCCTCCTCGAGCCCGGCCTGGTCCAGCTCCCCCTGTGGCACCCCGACCCCACCGACGACCCCGAATGGCTCGACGCCTACGGCGCCGTCGCCGCCAAACCGTAGTTTCAGTTCGCGAGACCCGGGGGCAACGTATTCTCGCCGGACGTTTCGCGCTCTTGCCAGGACAACAAGTCACGACGCCGCTGCCGGGCAACCGCCACGGCAGCGGCGATCGCGCCCAGATCCGCCGGCCTGGCAGGGAAGCGCCCCAGCTCCTCACCAGCACCCAGAGCCGGAGCGGGCGACCAGACCGTCGTCGGCACGCAGACGACCGCATCCGCCCGGGAAACGCCGATCAGAGACTCGAAGTCTTCCGTGGTCATGAACCACGCCCGATCCCAGCCGGTACGCCTCCCCAGCCTAACTCCGGCTCGGGGTAGTCCACCCCGCATTCGACCACGGCCGGCCGCACCGGGAGGCCATGCCGCCGCAGAAGCCGGAACCCGGACAAGGTATGCTTCTGATGTCGACGCGGGGTGGAGCAGCTCGGTAGCTCGCTGGGCTCATAACCCAGAGGTCGCAGGTTCAAATCCTGTCCCCGCTACAAAGTAAGTGCAGGTCAAAGGCCCTTCATCCTTCCGGGTGAGGGGCCTTTGTGTATCCCGTGGTCGCAGGGTGGTCGCAGACGAAAAACACGAACGGTTCGACCGGCTGCTGCACGCTCACCCGCGACCACTGCTGCACCGCCAACGCCGGACGCGCCGTCAGGTCCAGCCGGCTCACGCACACAGCGTTCTGATCGGCGTCCAGGAAGATCGCGACCACGCTGTCCTTCGGGTGGGACCCCAGCAGGTAGGGGCACCAGGCCCAGCACCTCCGCACATGAGCGCACATCCTGACGCCTCTGAAGAATTTCAGTCACGCCGAACATTGATCGGTAAGGGATAATTTAGTGCTTCTATCCATCGATTTCAAGAAAGAATTGTATCGGCCCAGGATTGATGCGGAGCTGTCCGGATTGATCGCTCATATATTCGCGAAACTCGACCATGAGCGTGATGCCTCCATTGCTTTCGAAGATGGATCGCAGGCGCCAGTCCTCAGCCCTGGTGATGAAGCGTGGTGCACCTTCGACGAACGATATCGCGGAGAGGGAGAGCCCCCCTCCGGCAAAGCGCTTCTACGTTTGGCGGTCAATGCGGCAACGGGATACGGGTCGCTGACCTGGATGGGGACAGCTCCAGACGGGCAGTCCAGTGATCTCTATGACCACATATGGGTGTCCGATAATCCTCAACCGCTCGACTGGGATCCACGTGTAGTCGGGGATCCCTACGTTCCAACTTTTCATGATCCGCGAAACGCGCTGCCGATCTTTCAAATTCGTTCCGCTGTCGACGAGTACTGCAGTACCGAAGATGGTGAACGGCCGGCAGAGATTCGGTGGGCGCATGGCGAGTTCGACGGGCAACGGCCGGGATGGGGCACTTCAGCTTTCAGCGAGGAGTCGGCGGTCACGGCTCGGGCCGAATCCGTCTGAGATTACCTGGATACAGGGTGGCGTGTCTTAATTTATTTGACGGCCGGGTTGCGAGAGAATGAGGCATGTCTGTTGCTGCCGCGTTGATTCTGCGTCCCGGTGATGGTGTCCGGCTGCGGGAATTGACGCGTTCCTCGACGGCGCTGGCGGGCATATGCAGCAGGCTCGGATGGTGTTGCCGGCTGCGGAAGGCTGCCTAATGCGGAGATCGGCCGGCAGGTGGGGATGACCCGGCAGACGGTGATCGCCTGGCGGTCCCGTTACGAAGCCGGCGGGGTCGAAGCCCTGGCCGATCTACCCCGCTCCGGGCGACCGCCGGTGATCGACGAGCCTGTGTCATCGCGTCCACGTTGAACCCGACGGCGAACGCGGTGGTGGTCTGCGTCGATGAGAAATCAAACACCCGGGCCTCGGCTCGCACCACACCCCTGTTGCCGATGCGTCGACCAGGCCGAACGCCGCACCCGCGACTACCGGCGGCTCGGCACCATCACCCTGTTCGCCGCTTTGGACGTCGCGACCGGGAAGATCACCGCGAACGCCTGCTACGAACGGCACTGCACCACCGAGTTCCCCGCTTTCCTCAAGCAGGTAGCCAAAGCGCACCCGAGGGTTAAGCCGCACGTTGTAGCCGATAATTACGCCACCCACAACCACCCGAACGTCAAAGCCTGGCTGGCGCGTAACCCACGGATCACTTTGCCTTTCACCCCGGCCGGCGATCCGTGCATTCATCGACGGCTGCAACGATCGCTGTCAGCCGTTCCGCTGGACCAAGACCGCCGACCAGATCCTTCAAAAGCGCAGCGCAAGCCCCGGCTTGACGTCAAAGATCACGCCACGTGTGCGGCTCTTGATAGGCATGCCAGCCACGGAAGAACCAGTCCGCCAGGTCTCTCAGCCGCTCCAAGCAGTCCTGGTAGTACTGCACCGGCTCCGGCCGAGGAAAATTCGGGTGACTGGTCCACTCCGCCACACAGTGTGAAGTTTCATAGAATCCCTCTGCCATCCAACGCGGCAGATCGTCACGGTCTTCGTACTGTTCACAGGCCGACCGCATCGCCTGCCCCAAGCGGCTGAACGCCGCCCGGTCCCAGACCAGGCCCTCGCCTCGCAGACACAGCAGGAAACTGCCCTCTGTCCCCTCAAACTCCCGCCTCAGCAGGGTCAACGCGTCATCCACGTCCGCATCCTGGCACGCGGGTACGACAATCCCCACGCCGTCAAACTACTTCAGACACGCGATAGTAGCGGTAGTTTGTCGGCTTCGTAACCTTTTGTTGCTCTGCCACGTTGCACCGGCTGGTGTCGGTCAAGTGAGTCGGGGTGCTGGTGGTTCGCGCGGTGTGTCCACCGGCTGCAGGTCCGTTGGAGGACTATGCAGCCGGGTTTGACAAGTTGTTCTCCCGGCTGGCTCAGCGGCGAGGGTTTCGCGAGTATTTGACCGGTCTGCTGGCCCCGCGCGATCGCAATAAAACGCTGACCGGCCTGGCCGGGTCTGAACCGGTCGAAGGGGCGCAACACGCTGCGGTGCAACGGTTGCAGTACTTCTTGTCACAGTCCACCTGGGATGCCGATGAGGTCAACCGGCGGCGTCTGGAGCTGCTGGTCAACGACCCCGCGACCGCACCACACGCGCGTGGTGTGATCGCTATCGACGACTCCGGTGATCGTAAAGACGGCACCGCGACGGCGCATGTCGGGCGGCAGTGGCTGGGCCGCTACGGCAAGACCGACAACGGCATCGTCACCGTGACCACGGTCTGGGCTGACGAGCGGGTCTACTATCCGCTGCACGCCGAGCCTTACACCCCGGCATCGCGCTTGCCGGGCAAGAAAGCTGATCCCGAGTTCCGGACCAAGTTGCAGATCGCCGCCGACCTGGTCTCCCAAGCACTTTCCGCCGGTGTGACATGCCGGGCGGTCGTAGCGGACAGCTTCTACGGCGACCACGACGCGCTACGGGGAGAACTGAGCCAGAGCGGCTTGGGCTTCGTGATGTCCCTCAAACCCTCCCGCGGCACCTGGCAGTACGGCGCTGATGCCTATACCCCGAAAGACGCCGCGCGGGCCGTGCCATGGGGCGGGCCCGACGATCCCGGCGGCTGGAGCCCGGTCGTGCGCCGGTTCCGTGACGGGCACACCGAAACGTGGTGGGCCGTCGATGCCCAACTCGGCTGGTGGGGGCCCGACGGACACACCCGCCTCGTCATCGCTACCACCGACCCGTCCGTCCTGCCGGACAACGCCACCTGGTACTTGGCCACCAACCTGGCACGCCCCGACGGCCCGCACGACACCCCCGATGCGCTGCACGAGCCGGCCAACCTGACCGAAGTCGTAAGGCTTTACGGCATCCGGCACTGGATCGAGCAGAGCTACAAACAGGTCAAGGACGAACTCGGCTGGGCCGACTTCCAAGTCCGGTCCGCCACCGCGATCCGCCGCCACCAAACCCTCGTCCACTGCGCATTCTCGTTCTGCTGGAATACCTGGTTCGGCCCACCATCCACAAACGACAACTCTGCAAGCTCTCCGGAACCGTCAAACGACGACTCCGGAGAGAGGGGGCCCCGCAACCGGCCCGCCGGCTGAACTCCCCAGCTGGCCCAAAGCGCTGCGCGCCGTCCGCGCCTGGCTCGCACCCTGGCTACTGCTCCAACGCTGGTGGCAGGCCTGGACCGACAAACCCCCACCCGCTGAACTCCAACAACTCTTGAACGCTCTCGAACAGGGCCATGCCATCAATCTATATTTACCACCTTAAAGCCGACAAACTACCGGTAGATGTACCGGATGTGCCACAGGTGCATTACGCGGTCGGCGGGGAAGACCCAAAGCTCAGGACCGGGCGGACGCCGGGACGTCGGCTGCGTCGACGACGGTGGTGGCGACGCGTTCGAGGTCGCGCTGGTCGTCAGGGGTGAGGTTTTTTGCGATGTCGGGCAGGCGGTCGGCGGTCTCGGCGTACACCGCGTCGGCAAGGACCTTTCCCGTGGGTGTGACGCCGAGCATGATGACGCGCCGGTCCTGGTCCGAGCCCACCCGGTTGACCAGGTCGCGCCGTTCGGTGCGGTCGACGAGCTGGCTCAGTGCGTTCTTGGTCATGCCGAGGGAGGCGGCGAGGTACGTCATCCGCTTCGGCTCGTCCTTGATCGCGCAGAGCAGCGTGGCCTGCATGGGGGTCAGGTCGAGCTCGGCGCAGATCTGCGCGTACCTGCGCTGGATCAGGACCGAGAGCCAGAAGAGCTTGTCGCCGTAGCCCAAGCCCGCGTCCGATGCCACCCGCCTACTCTACCGCCGGGGGCGAGCCACCCGGCCGGCTGACAGAGGCCCTATCCGTGAGTTTCCCGCCCGAGGCCCCGGCGGATCGCGATCTCCACGGGAGAGTACGCACCGTCGGGCCGATCCAGTTCGTACGGTGCGGCCGGCATCAGGGGCGGCTGGGCCATGAAGCGGGGGCGGGTTCCGTGGTGGGGCTGTGCCGCGTGGACCAGGAACGGATGGCACAGGAAGACGTCACCGGGAGAGCCCGTGGCGAGCGCGAGGGGGCGGTGGTCGGAGGCTGCTATCAGATCGGGGGCGAGGGTCAGGCCGCTTGCCCCGTCCTCGCCGTACTTCTCCAGCACCTTCGGGACGTCGAGGTGCGAGCCGACCCGGATCACGGTCGGGGCGTCCCGGTCGGCGACCTCGCTGAACAGGAACAGCATCAGCAGCGCGCGGCCCCGGGAGCGTACGTTGGTGAAGTACCAGCTCTCCCCCTCCGGCAGGTAGCTGCCCTCGATGTGCCAGCCCGCGTCGTCCGGCTCCGTCTCGTGCGGGAAGCGCAGCGGGAACGTCCCCAGCGAGTAGCGCGGCTCCCAGCGACCCGCGCCGACGAGCAGGTCGTACGCGTGATGCAGGAACGGCGAGTTGGGCGCCGCCGCGAAGGGGCCCTGCGCCATGCCGGGCACCCAGTGCACGGGCTGTGTCCATGTCGCGGGATCGTCCGGGTCGCAGCCCGTCTCCCGCCACAGCAGCCGCGCGCAGTCCGCGGCCACGCGCGGCGCGACCGCGCCCTCCAGCTTCACGAAGCCGTCGCTGAGGAAACGGGATACCAGGGTCGCATCGTCCACGCCCCATCCTGTCGCGACACCGGCTCCGACCGCACGGCATTTTCCGGGGCGTGGATCTCAAGCGGGCACGTCAGACCGGGGCGGTCCACTTCTGGTTGGCCGCGCCGGTGCAGGTCCAGAGCTGGGTGGGGGTGAAGTCCGCGGAGCTGGCGCCGGTCAGGTCGAGGCACTTGCCGGACTGCGGGTTCACCAGGTCGCGGGCGGCTGTGTAGACCCATTGCTGGGCGCCGGTGCCGTTGCAGTCCCAGAGTTGCACCTTCGTGCCGTCGGCCGTGCCGCTGCCGGAGACATCGAGGCACTTGCCACCCGTACGGAGAGTGCCGTCTGTGGATCTTGTCCACTGCTGGGTCGAGCTGGCCACGCAGGAGTAGAGGTCGACAGCTGTGCCGTTGGCGGTGGCGCCGCCCGCCGCACCGATGCACTTACCGGCCAGACCGGTGATCTGACCGGTCGCGCCGGCGGGTGGTGGCGTGGTGCCGCCGTTGTCGCCGCTTCCGGAGACGAACTTCCAGGTCACATTGAGGACGCCGGGGGTGTTCGCCGGATCCGTGGAGGCGAACTGGGCGAAGGCCGGCGCGCTCAGATCGATGTGCGTGGCGTCGCAGCTGGGGCACTTGTCCCTGACCGGGACCGTGATCGTGCGGCCCTGATAGGTGACCTGCACGGAGATGCCGCTGCACAGCGGGTCGAGGTTGGGGTTCGCCGTCGTCCACCACCGGTAGGAGACGGCGACCAGCATCTCGGTGGCGGCGTTGATCTGCGTGCCGCAGGCACCGTACCCGGCATCGTTGTAGTAGGTCGTCGTGCCGGTCTGGGTCTCGCCGATGGGGATGGCCGCCGCGGCCGGCGCGGCGAGAGCCACCACCGCTGTCAGTCCCGCGGCAACGGCGAGCACGGCCTTACGCACGAAGAGCAATGGGTACGCCCCTTCCAGGATATAGAGCATTACGAATCTGTAAGGACTCTATACGGTTCCTGTGTGGAGGACCATGAGGAACCACGCGTTCGCCACGATCCAGCCGACGACTTCCCCTACCCCGACAAGACGCCGGTCCTACCTGCCGGACTGACCCGACCAGAACGTGACGCGGGCAACGACCGTCACCTCACGAAACGTGCGATATCCTCACGCAGTTTCTCGTCGTCCTCGAGGTCGCCCGGGTCGACCGACCGGGCGACGTCCGCCAAGCGCTCACGCTCAGCCGGGTTCGCCACCCAGTACTCGGCGGGCACCTGCCGCAACACGGCCGCCAGCAGATCGCCCGGGTAGTAGTCACCCTCGGCGAGGGGGTCCCGCTCCAGCACCTCCAACGCGAGCGGCACCAGCGTCGCCACCCCCACCCGCTGGCCGATCAGCACCCGCAGCTCCTCGACGTCCAGCGCACCGACGGGCTTGCGACGCAGCCGGTGCACGGTCTCCATCAGCTTCGGCGCGTCGGCGGGTGCGCTGCCCCACACGCGGTTCTCGATCTCCTCGAGCGACTGCTCCCGCGACATCTCTTCTCCTCGGACTCAAGGGGGCGCGCTGGCCCGCAACGGTGAGACCGGCGGGGAAGACCCTAGACTCCGGCTGTGATCGACGACCCGGTCGCGCAGCGGAGTCTCGGCTTTCTGGTCCAGGTGGAGGATCCCGGCCGGGCCATGTCGCTCTACCGGGCCGCGGCCGAGGGCGGGGACGCCATCGCCGCTTTCAACGTCGGTATGACGCTCGGCAAGTCACCCGCGGCGGTCCCGTGGCTGCGGCAGGCCGCCGCGGCCGGTGCCCGCGGCCTCAGGCGTACTCGGGGAGTTGCCAGGCACCGCCGCGGTCCTGCTTGGCCATGCGGGTGACCAGGTCGGGGATGCGCAGGAAGCAGGCAAGGGACGTGACGGCGTGGAGGGTGTCGATCTCGAACTGGTGCATCGGCATGCCGAGCTTCAACAGCTGAGGCTTCACCTCGGCCTGGATCTTGTCGACGAACGGCCGCAGCGTGGTGTCGTAGTTCGCCAGGGCTGCGGGCAGGTCGTCCGGGTTGCGGTTGAGTTCGCCGGCCAGGACGTACGCGCCGACGAGCCCGCCCGAGATGCCCATGCCGCTGTACGGCGAGGCACAGTGGGCGGCGTCCCCGACCAGCACGACGCGTCCCTGGGACCACGTGTCCGTGCGTACCTGGAGCACTTCCTGGGAGTAAAAGCTTTCCGTCGTCTGCATGCCCTCGATGAACCGCTGCGTCTGCCAACCCGCGTTGCGGAACCGGCCCGCCCAGAATTCCTTCTGCCGTTCGACCGGCTCCCGGTGCACGGCCGATGCCTCCGCGGACTGCTCCCGGAGCACGAAGTACGCCTGGGTGTCGGCCGGGTTGTGACTCCTGCGCATGATCATGCGACCACCCGGGGCCAGGTACGTGTCGCGGATGTTGCTGTCCGACGCGATGCGCGGCACGAACCAGTACGCCATGTGGATCCCCACCCGCCAGTAGGGGTCCGCGTCGTCGGGCAGCAGGGCCCGGCGGATCCGTGATCCCTGCCCGTCAGCGCCGACCAGCAGGTCGAATTCGCCGGACGTGCCATCGGAGAAGTACGCGATGACATGCTTCTCGTCCTGCTCGAAGCTGTCCACGCTGACGCCGAAGACGTACTCCACGTCGTTCCTCGTCGCGTCGTGCAGGATACGGACCAGGTCGCCGCGCATGATCTCGTACTCGGAGGTCAGGGACTGTTTTCCCTGCCCGGACGTGTTGGCCATGATCGTCGCCCGGGCCCGGCCCCGGCTGTTGACGAAGGCGACCCCGGCCTCGTCGACGAGCTTGTCCCGGACGGCGCCGAGCAGCCCCATGCGCTTGACGGCGTCGATGCCCTGCCCGCGCAGGTCGACCTGCGCGCCGGTCGCGCGCAGGGCCGGGAAGCGCTCGGCGACGACGACCTGGTGCCCGCCCCGGGCCAGCCAGAAGGCCAGCGCCTGCCCCGCGATGCCGCCACCGGCGATGAGGATCTTCATGTCGTCAACTCCAACCTATCAGTGAAAGGTAACGGTCGCCTATCGGCGATAGGTTTGTCAAGGACTATCACTGATAGGCTGGCGACATGGCCAAGCTGAACCGGGATTCCGTCATCGCCGAGGCGCTCGACCTGCTCGACGAGGTCGGCCTCGACGCCGTGAGCACGCGGCAGCTCGCGAGGCGGCTGGGCGTCGAGCAGCCGTCGCTCTACTGGCACTTCCACAAGAAGGAAGACCTGCTCAGCGCCATGGCGGAAGCGGCCATGGCACCCCACGCGGCCGCTCCCCTGCCGGCCCCGTCGGACGACTGGCGGAACTGGTTCGCCGAGAACACCCGCAGCTTCCGCCGGACCCTGCTGCTGCGCCGCGACGGCGCGAGGCTGCACGCCGGATCAATGCCCGCCGGCAAGGACCTCGACCGAGCCCTGCAAAAGTACGAATTCCTGGTCGCCGCCGGCCTGCCCGAGCCCGATGTCCGCACGGCGATGCTGGCCACCAGCCGCTACACCGTCGGCAGCGTCCTCGAGGAGCAGGCGAACGCCGCCCCGGGCACCGATCACGAACCGGCGTTCGACGCCGGCCTGGCGCTCATTCTCGACGGCCTGGCCCTCAAACTGCGGGCGTAGAACCTCAGCTGGGGAAGCCCTGCACCACCGCGAGCGCCAAACACTTCACCAGGACCGACCTGAGCGCTGAGCCCGCCACGGGTGCGGGCTCAGCGCGTTCGCCGGGTGCGGGCTCAGCGCGTTCGCCGGGTGACGGCTCGTTGCAGGACGATGAAGGCGAAGAGCAGGACGCCCACGACGATGCGGGTCCACCAGGAGCTGAGTGTGCCCTGGAAGGTGATGATGGTCTGGATGAGGCCCAGGACCAGCACGCCGAGCACCGTACCGAAAAGGTAGCCGGACCCGCCCGTGAGCAGGACCCCGCCGATGACCACCGCGGCGATGGCGTCGAGTTCCATGCCCTGGGCGTTCAGGCTGTAGCCGGAGCTCATGTAGAAGCTGTAGAGGACGCCGCCGAGGGCGGAGCAGAAGCCGCTGAGGGTGTAGACCGCGATCCGGGTACGCCCGACCGGGAGCCCCATCAGCAACGCCGAGTCCGCGCTGCCGCCGATGGCGTACACCGTGCGGCCGAAGCGGGTGTAGGCCAGGACGTACGCGCCGATCAGGACCACGATGAGGGCGATCACCACGCTCGTGGAGATGAAGACTCCGGGGCCGAAGCGGATGCGTTCCTCGGCCATCGCGGTCCAGAAGCCGTCGGTGATCGGGATGGAGTTGCGGTTGATGAGCAGGGCGATGCCGCGGGCCAGGAACATGCCGGCGAGGGTGGCGATGAACGGTTCCACCTGGAAGAAGTGGATGACCGCGCCCATGCCCAGCCCGAGGACGGTGCCGATGAGCAGGACCAGGGGCAGGACGACGGCCGCGGGCCAGCCGGCGTGGAGCAGGGTCGCGGCGACGGTGGTCGTGAGGGCGACGACCGCGCCCACGGACAGGTCGATGCCGCCGGTGAGGATCACGAACGTCATGCCCGCGGCGACGACGAGCAGGAACGCGTTGTCGACGAAGATGTTCAGGACGACCTGGGTGTCGGAGAAGCCGCGGTAGTTCGCGACGCCCACGGCGTACATGATGATTAAAAGCGCGAGTGTCGCCAGGACCGGGACGTGCCGGCGGTTTTGTTTCAGGACGCGGTTGCGGGCCTTCGCCGGTGGTGTGCCGGGCGGGGCGGTGACGTCGATCATGCGGAGGCTCCCACTCGCGAGGGACGGCGCAGCACCTTGGCCCGGAAGGCGGCGGACTGGACGAGGCAGAGGACGATGACGACGATCGCCTTGAAGAGCAACGTCGTCTCGACGGGGATGCCGATGCTGACGGTCGTGACGTTGAGGGTCTCGATGAGTACGGCGCCGAGCACCGTGCCCGCGAGGGAGAACCGGCCGCCGGTGAGTCTCGTGCCGCCGATCACGACGGCGAGGATGGCGTCCAGCTCGATGAGGTTGCCGGCCGCGTTGCTGTCGGCGCTGGAGACGTTGGAGCTGTAGATCAGCCCGGCGATGCCCGCGCAGATCGCGGAGAAGACGTAGACCATGATCGTGAGGCGGCGGGCCTGGATGCCGGCGAGCCGGCTCGCGGTGGGACTGCCGCCGACCGCTTCGATCAGCAATCCCAGCGCGGTACGCCGGGTGAGCACCACCGCGATCGCGACCATCCCGGCGGCGATGAGCACCGACACGGGCAGCGCGATGGTGTAGCCGGCACCGATCACCTTGTACGGCGCGGACGTCACGTTGAGGATCTGCCCGTCGGTGATCAGCTGGGCGATGCCACGCCCGGCCACCATCAGGATCAGCGTCGCGATGATCGGCTGGATCCCGATGCTCGCGACCAGCGCGCCGTTCCAGATGCCGAGCACCAGGGAGAGCGCGATCCCGGCCGCGCAGGCCAGCAGCACGCCGGTGACGCTGTTCTGGTTGTCCAGGTCACCGATCAGCAGGCAGGCCAGGGCGCCGGAGATCGCCATGACCGAGCCGACCGAGAGGTCGATGCCGCCGGTCGCGATGACCAGGGTCATGCCGATGCCCACCAGGATCAGCGGGGCGCTGCGGCGCAGGATGTCGATGATCGAGCCGTACAGGTGACCGTCGTGCACGGTGATGCTGAAGAAGCCCGACGAGAAGAAGATGTTGCTGGCCAGCAGCGCCACGAGGATGGCGGCGGGCCAGAAGAGCCGGTGCCGGACGAAGCTCATTGGGCCACCCCGCCCGCGATCGTGCGCATGACCCGGTCGGCGTCGACGTCGTCGGTGTTGTCGAGCTCCTCGACGAGGCGCCGGTCGCGGAGGACCTCGATCTTGTGGCTGAGCCGCAGGACCTCGTCGAGCTCGGCGCTGACGAACAGCACGGCGGTGCCGCCGTCGGCGAGCTCGGCGACGATGCGCTGGATCTCCGCCTTGGCGCCGACGTCGATGCCGCGGGTGGGCTCGTCGATGATCAGCAGCCGGGGCTCGGTGATCAGCCAGCGCGCCAGCAGCACCTTCTGCTGGTTGCCGCCGCTGAGGTTGCGCACCGGCATGTCGGGGTCGGCGGGGCGGATGTTCAGCGCCTTGACGTACTTGTCGACCAGCTCGTCCTGACGCCGCCGGGCGATCGGCCGGGTCCAGCCCCGCGCCGCCTGCAGCGCCAGGATGATGTTCTCGCGCACGCTCAGCTCAGCGACCACGCCCTCGGTGCGGCGGTTCTCGGAGGAGAAGCCGATCCCGTGCGCCATGGCCGTGCGTGGGCTGCGCAGGACGAGCGGTTTGCCGTCGATCTCCAGGTGACCGGTATCGGCACGGTCCGCACCGAAGAACAACCGCGCCATTTCAGTACGCCCGGAGCCCAGCAACCCCGCGAGCCCGACCACCTCCCCCGCATGGATCTCCATGTCGAACGGGGCGATCCCGCCGGTCCGCCCGAGTCCCACGGCCTTCGCGATCAGCGGGCCGCGTTCGAGTTCCCGGGCGGAGCTGCGGGGCTGGCTCTCCAGTTCCTCGAGGGCTTCCAGGTCCTTGCCGATCATGCGCGCGACGAGCTGCATCTGCGGGAGGTCCGCGGTGCGGTACTCGCCGATGAGCCGCCCGTTGCGCAGCACGGTCATCCGGTCGGCCACCTCGTAGACCTGGTCGAGGAAGTGCGACACGAACAGGATGGCGACGCCCGCGTCCTTGAGCCGGCGCATCACCGCGAACAGCTGGGCCACCTCGGACGCGTCGAGGCTGGACGTCGGCTCGTCGAGGATGAGGACCTTGGCGTCGATGTCGATGGCGCGGGCGATCGCGACCATCTGCTGGATGGCGAGGGAGTACGTGCTGAGCGGCGCCGACACGTCGAGGGTCAGGTCGAGCCTGGCCAGCAGCTCGACGGCCCGGCGCCGCATCTCGGCCCAGCGGATGCGGCCGAGTGTGCGGGGTTCGCGGCCGATGAAGATGTTCTCGGCGACCGACAGGTTGGTGCAGAGGTTGACCTCCTGGTACACCGTGCTGATCCCGGCCTGCTGGGCCTGCAGCGGGCTGCCGAACAGCACCGCGGCGCCCCCGAGCCGGATCTCGCCGCCGTCGGTGCCGTACACGCCGGTCAGCACCTTGATCAGCGTCGATTTGCCGGCGCCGTTCTCGCCCATCAGGGCGTGCACCTCGCCCGGCAGGAGCCGGAAGTCGACGTCGTCCAGGGCGGTGACGCCCGGGAAGACCTTCCGGATGCCGGTCATCTCGAGGACCGGTGGCCGCGAACCCATGTGCGAACCTCTCAGTACTTGCGCTCGGCCAGGACTGCCTTGGCCTGCTCGGGGGTGAAGGTGGTCTCCTCGGTCAGCACGCGCTGCGGCACGGTCTCGCCGGCCTTGACCTTCTTGGCGAGATCCATCAGCTGCGGGCCGAGCAGCGGGCTGCACTCCACGATGTAGTTGATCTTGCCTTCGGACAGCGCCGTCATACCGTCCTTGACCGCGTCCACCGTGATGATCTTGATGTCGGTGCCGGGCTTCTTGCCGGCCGCCTCGATCGCCTCGATCGCGCCGAGACCCATGTCGTCGTTGTGCGCGTAGAGCACGTCGATCTTGGGCTGGGCCTTGAGGAACGTCTCCATGACCTGCTTGCCGTCGGTCCGGGTGAACTGCCCCGTCTGCGACGCGACGACCTTGAACTTCGGGTCCGCCTTGATGACGTCGGCGAATCCGGCCTTGCGGTCGTTGGCGGGTGCCGCTCCGGGCGTACCCTGCAGCTCCACGATGTTGACCGGATCGGTCTTGCCCGTGTAGTCCTTGACCAGCCATTCGCCGGCCTTCTTGCCCTCGAGCACGAAGTCCGAGCCGATGAACGTTTTGTAGAGCGACGTGTCCTGCGAGTCCACCGCGCGGTCGGTGAGGATGACCGGGATGTTCGCGTCCTTGGCCTCCTTGAGCACGGTGTCCCAGCCGGACTCCACCACCGGCGAGAACGCGATCACGTCGACCCGCTGGGTGATGAAGTTGCGGATCGCCTTGATCTGGTTCTCCTGCTTGCCCTGCGCGTCGGAGAACTTGAGCTCGACACCCGCGGACGCGGCCGACTCCTGGATCGACTTGGTGTTCGCCGTGCGCCAGCCGCTCTCGGCACCGACCTGGGAGAACCCGAGGACCAGCTTGCCGTCGCCACCACCGCTACCACTGTCGCCGTCGTCGCCACCACACCCGCTGAGGGCCGAGGTGATCAATAATCCACTCAGTACGGCGGCGGTCCATCTCTTCGACACCACAACACGCTCCTGGGGGGCTGTTAGCGTTCACAATTGAGATTGATCGATGTAGCGGCCGATACTCACCCTGCCGGGGAGGGACGGCGGGAGGCCAATGTGGCCTGAACCACATTGATTTCGGAAGTGTTACCGTTCTCAACCGCAGCGTCAAGAGTCGATTTCTGTCCGTGATGAACGACAGGGGGTCGGGTGCCACTCCAGAAGGCTCCACGGGGCACGGTGATGCGCGACGTGGCCAAACTGGCCGGGGTCTCGCACCAGACGGTGTCCAGAGTGCTCAATGAGCACCCCAACGTCCGTCCCGAGACCCGGCTGCGGGTCCTGGAAGCCATGCGATCACTCAACTACCGGCGCAACCTGGCCGCCCGCACACTGGTCACCCGCCGCTCGAACACGCTCGGCATCATCGGCTTCGAGACCACGCTCTTCGGTCCGGCGTCGATGCTCTACGGCATCGAGAGCGCCGCCCGGGAAGCGGGTTACCTGGTCAGCATCGCCACCGTCCGCAACCTGGAACGCGCCGACGTCCTCAGCGCCGTCGACCGCCTCGCCCAGCACGCCGTGGACGGCATCATCGCGATCGCGCCGAAGACCGCGGTCACCAGTGCGCTGATGCAGGCACCGACCGACCTGTTCTGCGTGGCCGTCGGCGGGGCGGGAGACTCCGAGGCGGTCCCCACCGTACGCATGGACAACGCCGAGGGCGCGTGCCTGGCCACCCAGCACCTGCTCGATCTCGGGCACGCCACCGTCCACCACGCGGCCGGCCCCGGCGACTGGCCCGAGGCCCACGAACGCACCGAGGGCTGGCGCCGCACGCTCTACGCGGCGGGCGCCGTCGTGCCTCCCGTACATCCACAATGGTGGGACGCGGCCTCCGGCTACGAACAGGGCCGCGCCATGGCCGCCGACCCGGCCGTCACCGCGATCTTCTGCGCCAACGACCGCATCGCGCTCGGCGTGCTGCGCGCCCTGCACGAGGCCGGCCGCAAGGTCCCCGAGGAGGTCAGCGTCGTCGGCTTCGACGACATGCCGGACTCCGGCTTCTTCCTGCCCCCGCTCACCACGGTCAGCCAGAACTTCGGCGAGCTCGGCCGGCGCAGCCTCGCACTGCTGCTGGAGCACATGAACCGCCCCAGCGACGCCGAGACGGTCGACCACGTCATCGTGGAACCCACGCTCGTGCACCGGGCCAGCACGGCACCACCGCCCCGCCGTGCTCCGCGCGGCTCACAGGATGCACCCTGAACGGTCGGCAACGGTAGGTGGCCATCACACTGCCAAAGCCTTCGCCGCGCGATCTACTGGAAAGGTGAGAGGAGCGGCGATGATGACCCTTCGATGTACCCCGTTCACGGTCACCTATTCGGAATTCCCCTCCCGGCTGCGGCTGGCCGGCGAGCTGGACATGCAGACCCTGCCGGTCCTCGACCGCGCCCTCGAAGAGCTCCTGGACGCCGCCGGCCACGGCTGGATCGACCTGACCGGCCTGACGTTCATGGACGTCGGCGGCATGCGGGCACTCGCGCTCGCCGCCCGGGCGATGCGCGAGGCCCGCAGAGAACTGCACCTCACCGGAGCCGCCCCGAACCTGCACACCATGGCGCGCATCCTGGGCTGGTCCCACATCTTCCAGCAGTAGCCTCACCAGTCCGGATGGCGGCACAACCCCGGATCCTGCGGGCCGGAAACCCCCGCGTCAGGGGGCGCCATCGGCACGGCGACGTCCACGCTGCCGCCCTCGGTGAACGTGAACCGGACCGACACGCTGTAGCCGTACGTCATCTCGGCCTTGATCTTCCTGGCGATCAGATAGCCACCGTCGGGCGGCACGAGCAGGCTGCAGCCCTGGGCGGCGACGGCGACCGGGAGCCGATGCACGCCGTCGGGGGTGACCTCGGCCGGAATCACCGCGTTGTCCCCCGCCGGGCCGGGCCCGACGGCGCTGAGCTGGACCGTCGACGTCGCCTCGCTGACGATCCGGACCACCAGCGGCACGTCGGACCCGGCCGGGTAACCGTCCTGCCGGAACGGCACCATCAGGTCCAGCAGCCGCATCGGGCCGGCCTGCGCGTCGGCACCCTGCACCGCGGGTGCCTCGTTGCTGGTCTGCGCCTCCTGACCGGCCCCGCACGCCGACGCCGTGACCAGCACACAACCGAGCAGCATCAGGATCTTCCGCATCAGTACGCCAGAACAGGCCGGCCGGTGACCACAGCGTTGTCGCGGGTCTCGTGGACGCGGAGCCGGTGCACCGTCAGGCCGAGCAGCAGCAGGCTGACCGCGGCGATCACGGCGTACCCGGGGGTCGTGCCGATGCTGTCCCAAGCCGCGTGCAGGACGACCGCGACCAGGTAGACGCCGGCGAACCGCAGCACCGGCCGGAGCTTCCAGCGATGGATGGCCGCATACCAGAGGGCGGTCGCGGTGAGACCGGTCCACGCCATGTGCGCGGCCGGGCTCATCAGGCCCCGGATCAGCAGCACCCCGTCCACCGCGCCGATGTCACCCTGGCTCTGCACCAGCGAGACGAACGCGTACCCCATGGTCTCCAGCGCGGCGAACCCGGCGCCGGAAGCAACCCCGACCAGCAGGCCGTCGGCCGGGCGCCGGTGCCGGGTGAACAGCAGCACGGCGAGCGGCGCGATCAGCTTCGCCGCCTCCTCGATCACCCCGACCGCCACCATCGGCAGCGTCCCCAGGTCCTTGGCCGTGTCGTACTCCAGCGTCCCCGCGGCGGCGATCCCCACGATCCCCCCGACAATGGCGATCAGCGCGACGGTGCCGCCGTCCACACTGAACGTCAGCTTGCGGGCCCGCACGAACGTGACGAACGCCGCGGGCACGATCGCCGCACCCAGCACGATCAGCGCCGGCAGCAGGTTCGGGTTCTCGGTGGCGATCACCGTCCGCCGGATCACCTCGAACAGCACCAGCCCGACCACCAGCACCAGCAGCCAGGCGCTCCTAGCAAATCTGCTCATGACCATGCCCTCTTTCCGGAAGTCACGCGACAGGGTCGACCGCGTTGACCCGGCCTACGATCAGCGGGTCCGCGGGGGTGAACGGCAGGGCGGGCAGATCCCCGACACCCAGCCCGAACGACGCGGCGACGACCTCGGGCCGCAGCGCGCTCATCGCGGCCCGGTACCCGACGTCGTACGGCATGGGCTGATCGAAGAAGATCAGGAAGTGGATGTCGCCCTCGCCGACGTCCTCGATGTGATGCGGGTACGAGCGCGGAATGAAGTACACGTCGCCCTCGTGCAGCTCGAACGTGTCCCAGGTGCCGTCCGGGTCGAGAATCGTCATCCGCCCGGTGCCCTTGGCGATGTAGCCCATCTCGGCGGTCCCGGGATGCCAGTGCGGCTCCCGCATCCCGTTGTCGGCGATCGTCAGCGAATACATGGCGACGTCCTCGAGCGCGGCCCAGAACTGCTTACGCCCCAGCCGCGCCTGCCCGTCCGACGTCCCGATCGGCGCGGACTGTGCCTCGATGTCGAACTTGAACGGGTCGAGCCGCCGATCGTCCAGCGTCGGCACCGGCCCCGCACCGAGATCCTGCAGGACTCCGTCGTGCACGGCGTGATTGCGCTTCGCGACGGCGGCTGCCGGGAGATCGTACGTATTCCCGATCACCGCGTCCGTCATGACCGCGAGCGACCCGGACATGCCGAACTCCTCCGGCAGCTCATGGGTGAGCGTGGCGATGAACTCGGCCTCGCCCTCCCCCACCACCTCGATGGTGTGCAGCGCCCCCAGCGGCACGAAGAACATCTGCCCCGCACCGATCGTGAACCGGTGATACCGGCTCCCGCTGTCGAAGATCGTCACGATCGACGCCCCGCGCAGGCAGTACGTCAGCTCATGCGCATTGGTATGCCAGTGCGGCTCCCGGATCATCCCCGGCTGCAACACCAGCCGCCGGATGGACAACCGGCTGAGCACCGGCAATTCCGTGGCCGAAACCTGCTGCACCGAGCTCCCCCGCAGTTCGGCGCTCGGCTTCTGCTCCCGCAACGAGACGACATGTCTCATGGCACCCTCCTGTCTGTAGACCCCCTCAAGTCAATGTCCTGCCGCCGGGCCCGCCAATGTGTGCCTTCCCCACCCATACCGGCCAGCCGGTGGGCCCAGTAAACGGTTTACCGTTTCCCGTGCGGTCGACCCCGCCCGCCGATGCGACCGTTCCGCTCATGACCGCCCGCCGTCTCGCGTTGTTCGGGCCGGCCCTGGTGGCCGCGATCGCCTACGTCGACCCCGGCAACATCGCCGCCAACACCCAGGCCGGCGCCCAGACCGGCTACGCCCTGGTCTGGGTCATCGTCCTGGCCAGCCTGATCGCCCTGCTCGTGCAGTACCTGTCGGCCAAACTGGGACTGGCCACCGGTCGCAGCCTCCCCGAGCTCTGTGCCGCCGAGTTGCCGCGCCGCACCAACATCGCGATGTGGATCCAGGCGGAAGCGATCGCCATCTGCACCGACGTCGCCGAGTTCGTGGGAGCGGCCCTCGGCCTGAACCTGCTCTTCGGCACCCCGTTACCGATCGCCGGCATCATCACGGCCGTAGCCTCTCTCGCCCTGCTGCACCTCCACCGCTTCCAGGGCGCGGTGGCGGCCCTGCTGGTGCTCACGGCAGGAGGATTTCTGTACGACACCATCGCCCTCGACGACATCACCTGGCCCGCCATGGGCGCGGGCCTGGCCCCCACGCTCCCGGACGCCACCGCGGTGACCCTGGCCGCCGGCATCGTCGGCGCCACCGTGATGCCGCACGCGGTCTACCTCCACTCGGCCCTGACCACGACCCACCCCGCAGCGGACCGGCAGCACCTGCTCCGCTCCCTGAAACTCGACTGCCTGACCGGCCTCGGCCTGGCCTCCCTGGTCAACCTGGCCCTGCTGGTCCTGGCCGCCGAGCTGTACGCCACCCACCCGGACGGCGCCGAGACCATCCAGGGCGCGCACACCTTGATCCAGGGCTCGGTGGGAGCCCCGGCCGCGGTGATCTTCGCGGGCTCCCTGCTCACGTCTGGCCTGGCATCCTCCAGCGTCGGCACGTTCGCGGGCGAGGTCGTCATGGCCGGCTTCATCCAACGCCGCATCCCCGCCACCACCCGCCGTCTGATCACGATGCTGCCGTCGCTCGTGGTCCTGTGCACAGGAATCCCGATCACGGCGACGTTGGTGGCCAGCCAGGCCGTGCTGTCGTTCGGGGTGCCGTTCGCACTGGTGCCGCTGGTGCTCTTCACCCGCCGGCGCCGGCTGATGGGCCCGCTGGTCAACCGGCGGCTCACGACGCTGGTTGCCGCAGTGGCCTGCGCGCTGGTCATCGCGCTCAACATCGGGCTGCTGGTGACCCTCTTCCTGTGAAAGGCGCGCCCGTGCCCCGATTCCTCCGCGACCCCGACCACGGCCCGCTACCCGGCCTCCTTCTGCTGCTCACCCTGACCACCGGAATGGTCGACGCGGTCACGATCATCCGGCTGGGCAAAGTCTTCACGGCGAACATGACCGGTAACACGGTCTTCATCGGCCTGGCCGCCGCTGGGGTGCCGGGGTTCGCGTTGTGGGGATCATTGCTGTCGCTGTCATGCTTCGCGCTCGGGGTCGCTCTGGGCGGCCTGGTCGCCCGGCGCGCCGCAAACCGGGCGCACATGCTGCGCAACACGACGGCGTGCCAGGTCCTACTCCTGCTTGCTGCGACCCTGCTGTCCCTGACCTCCGTGACGCACTACCTGTTGCTGGCGCTGTGCGCCCTGACCTTCGGCATCCAGAACGCAGCGGTGAACGTCCTCGAAGTCCCCGACCTGACCACCTCAGTCCTCACCCGAACCCTCACCGCTCTGATCGTCAACGCCCACCACGCCCCCGCACCAGTCACCCTGCGCCGCCTCCTGTCAGTCCTCTGCATCTTTACGGGCACACTGATCGGCGCCCTGCTCGTACTCCATACGAGCGTCGCCGCGACGCTCACCACAGCGGCCATCACCCAAACAGCGGTCACGATCCTGGTGACGCTGTCCAACCGCCGCCCGGCAAATTGGCAACGCGTGTCATGAACGTCGGGCTCTATTTCTCTCCGGCACGGAAACGGACTCATGCTCGGGGCAATTCGCCCGCTACGCGATCTACTACCCCTTCGAGCCGTCCGACGTCGTTCCATCTGTCGATATGGCGCATGATCCCGGGAAGACGCTCGGGCTTCAGACCGGTGTGCAGAAGGAGGCAAAGCGTGGTCACATAGAACATACTCTCCGCGAGCCAGAGCAGGTCGGCGCCATCAAACTTCCGTTGTGCCTCGTCAAGGTGCGTGAGAGAGTTCCGGGCCTTCTTGACGGCGGTCACCCAACGGCCGACATCGCCACCGACAAGGAAGTAGGCAAGATCCCCCAGTTCAGCCGCCAGGTCCCGCAATCTTCGATCAAGATCGAAATCATTTGCGTGAGCCATGACGCTGTTGAACCACTTGTAATGGTCAGGCGAAACGAGCTGCTCCCGGACAGCACGTCTCAGTCGGTCAAATTTCTTCTTCGGCATGTGCTCGCCTTTACCGACGAGAGCCCGATGGAGACCCTCCCGCAACCGCTCGATCACGACCGTGCGTAACTCCGGCGAGCGTTCGACCGCGAACAGTTTCGGCCACCCCCGGGCTGCCGCCGCGGCGGTGCCGGCGGCCACCGCCCGGTAACCGGCCCGGCCGCCGTGCCGGGCGACCTCCCGCGACACGATCGACGGGTCCCGGCCGATCCGCACACCGATTTCCTTATACAGCAAGCCTTCCGCCATTCCGCGGGAGATCTCTTCACGGTCGATCGACGTCAGCATCACACGCACGGCGGGCATCCTGTCCCACCGAACCAGCAAGATCAAATGCTACGACCGACTGAATCTGCCAGCTTCTTGGTTGACCCAGGGAGCAGCATCACGCAGCCGAACGATGACAGACTCGAATTCAGTTTCCTCATCGGTCGCGAAGTGGCCGCCGATCAGGAATGAATTCGGTCGATATTTTCTCCGGGCAGACCAGATGCAATCAATGAGCGTAACCGGCTGGAGCACTTCGCCGTCGTTGATGACACCGAGGATCCGGCCCCGGACCCCGCCGTCCAACTCGTGCTCTTGCCCGCTCGGCAGCCTTTCGATGAGCGAGTCAGCCAGCGTGAGGGAGGTTCCTTCGACAGGGTCGAACACAAGGCGGCCATCCGCCTGACTCCGTGCGGACCCGGAAGCCAAATTCTCCGATTGCATCAAGCGCCTGCATTTCGCCGATGCTATCTCCGGGATGACGACGGTAAAACCACGTTTCGAGTGACACGGCCGATGCGCCGAGTCGTTCTCACGTATCGCAGCAGATCTACAGGCGCCGCAGGCGACGGGGAGCTCAAGGGTCGGCCGGATGTCCTGACCGTGTCCGATGTGCGAGGGAGCAAGGCGGGTGACCCGGAGCGGGCGAGGCTGCCATCCTGACGGCATGGATCTCGACATCGCGCCTCTGGATGGCCGGATGGGGTTGTGGGAACAGCTCAGCGGCTACTGGCCCACGTTCGTGACCAATGATCCGACCGGGGCGCTGTACTACCGGCATTTCGCGGAGATCTGGCCGGAGTTCACGTTGCTGGCGGTGGATCGGGCGACCGGGGAGCCCGTGGCCAAGGCGCACTCGGTGCCGCTCTCCTTCACCGGAGACATCGGCGACATCGGCGACGGGCTGCCGGAGAACGGCTGGGACTGGGCGATTCGCTCGGCGGCCCTGGACCACATGGGCAGTGTGAAGCCCACGATCGTGTCCGCGTTGGAAATCATGGTGCGGCCCGATGTGCGCGGTAGCGGGTTGTCCGGGCTGATGCTGGGTGCGATGCGGGAGAACGCGGGCCGGCTGGGCTTCAAGGATCTGGTTGCCCCGGTGCGGCCCAGCGGGAAGCATGCTCAGATCGACAAGTCCATCGATGAGTACGCGTACGAGACGCGCGCCGACGGCCTCCCGATCGATCCGTGGCTGCGGGTGCATGTGCGGGCCGGCGGCACCATTCTGAACGTGGCGCACAGCAGCATGGTGGTGGCCGGTTCCCTGAAGCAGTGGCGGGAGTGGACCGGGTTGCCGTTCGACCGGACCGGGCCGGTGGTGGTGCCCGAGGCGCTGACCGCAGTGCACTGTGACGTGGAGGAGGATCACGCCGTGTACGTGGAGCCGAACGTCTGGGTCCACCACCGGATCTGAGCCGGCAGAAGGCAGGATCTGAGGCGGCAGAAGGCCGGATCTGAGGCGGTTAGAAGCCGGTCGGGGCCGTGATGGTGACGGGCTGGCCGAAGTCGTAGAACTCGGTCAGGGTGCGGCGGTCGGTCTGGTCGACGGCGATGCGGCGGATGAGGTTGCCGGAGGTCCAGACGTCGAGGGAGAGGATGTCCTCGGCGTGCTCCACCTCGAACCAGGCGGTCTCCACCGGTGGGAGGGCTGCCAGGGCGGCGCGGGACTTTGCCGTGAGCTGCACGTGGTAGTGGGTGGCCTCGGCTCCGCGTACCTCATCGGTGCCTTTGTCCGTCACGTCGGCGTCGTTGAGGGCGGCTCGGACGACGTCGGCGGCTGAGTCGGCGAACGGGGCGAGGCGCTGCTCGGGCTGCATCTCCTGCTTCGACTTGTCGCCGTCGGAGTTCGATTCGTAGCCGATGTTGCCGACGATGGTGGTGGTGATCGTACCCATGTCGTCCTGGGTGATGATCTTCATGTCGGGGCCGTTGGCCTCGATGGTGGAGCGGGTGGAGCCGCCGGTCTTGACGTCGTCCTGGGTGGTGCCGCGCAGGGTGACCACGGTCTCGGTCTTGTCGGCCGCGGTCAGGACGGCCGCCGACGCGGAGGTGGTGTTGCCGCCGAGGACGACCATCGTGGCCACCACCGACGCTGCCACGCCCGTCCCGGCCGCCGCCCAGGTCATCCAGCGGCGCGAGCCCCCGGAGCGGAATCGCTGCCGACGGAGAAGGGCGGGCCGGCGGGCCGGTTCCCAGGGGCCGGAGTCGACCGGGCGCCACGGGGCAGGAGCAGTCGACAGACTAGGGCGGATCGCCTCGTAGCGCGCCGAGCCCGGCGCCGGCGGCTCGTCGTGCAGGGTGGGGTCGAGGGAGCGCAGGAAGTCGAGGTCAGTGTCAGGCATGTTCGTCCTCTCGCGGGCGGGCTGTGTCGAGGTGCTGGTCGAGGCGGCGGCGAGCCTTGTGCAGCCGGGAGGAGACCGTGGCCGCTGACGTGTTGAACAGCGTGGCGATCTCGGTGACGGCGAGGCGGTCCCAGGCGCGGAGCAACAGCAGCTCGCGATCGTCCGGGTTCAGGGCCGCCAGGGCGTGCCACAGGCCGGCGGCTGCGGGGTCGGGCGGTTCGAGGGCGACCGGCGGCGGGTCCTCCGTGGCGATCTTGAGGTGCAGGCGGCCACGGCGGCGGGATTCGCGGTGCTGGTTGGCCAGGACGTTGCGGGCCACCCCGAACAGCCACAGCCGGGCGCCTTCCGCGGGGATGTCGTCCCGGCGGCGCCAGGCCACGGCGAAGGTCTCGGCCGTGATGTCGTCGGCGTCCTCGCCTGTTTCGGTACGTCTGCGGGCGAAGCGCCACAAGTCAGCGAACTGTGCGGTGTAGAAGTCGCTGAAGCTGTCCTCGTCCATGCCACCTCCAGAGGGTCGAAGTGTTCCACTCGCCCTCCACATGTCCGGTGCCCCGGAAATCTTGCCGGCTGCATCCGCGGAAAATTTTGCAACGCGACAGCTGCGGCAGACGTCTTCAGTACGTGAATCCCGATCGGAAAGTGCTGCGACGCAACGTCATCATCGGCGGACTCGGCGCGACTGCCGGCCTCGCCGTCGCCGGCTGCTCCACGCCGACGCACGCGAGCAGCCGTACACAAACGGATGAAAGCCCGGTAGCGGGCACCTGGCAGTCACCCTCCGCAATGCCCGTCAGTCTGACCGTGACCCCCAAGGCCGGTAGCACCAAGGCCTCCCCGGCCGAGCCGGTCACCGTGGCCGTCACGGGTGGCAAGCTCGCGTCGGTCAAGGTCGTCTCCGGGAAGAAGACCGTCAGCGGCGCGGTGCAGTCCGACGGGGTGACCTGGCGTTCGACCGGAGCCCTGGCCTACGGCAAGACCTACAAGGTGACGGCCTCCGTGCTGGACAGCCTGGGCGCGCAGGTCGAGAAGACCTCCACCTTCACCACACTCAAGCCGGCCCACACCGCCGGAACAACCTTCCAGGCCAATGCGATGAGTACGCTCACAGCAGGCGGAACGTACGGCATGGGCCAGCCGGTCATCGTGGCGTTCAGCCGCAACGTCACCGACAAGGCGGCAGCGGAGAAGGCGATCACCGTCGAGACCTCGCCCGCCGTGGACGGCAAGTTCTACTGGGTCACCAAGTCGATCGTGCACTGGCGCCCCGCGAAATACTGGACGAAGGGCACCACGATCAAGGTGTCCGTCAACGCGTTCGGGGTGAACCTCGGCAACGGCGTCTACGGCTCGGCCGACGCGAAGACCCACTTCACCATCGGGCGTACCCTCCTCGCGGTCAGCGACAACAGCACCCACCACACCAAGGTCTACATCGACGGCAAACTCGTGCGGACCATGGCCTGCAGCAACGGCAAGGGCGGCTACACCACGGGCGCGGACGGCCAGCAGCTCCACTTCTGGACCCACGAGGGCCCCCACGTCGTGCTCTCCAAGGAACGGACGCACAGCATGAGCTCGGCGAGTTACGGGCTCACCGACCCGACCAACCCGAACTACTACGCCCCCGAGATCGTCAAACTGTGCACCCGGATCAGCTACTCCGGCGAATTCCTGCACGCCGCCCCGTGGAACGGCTCCCTGGGCCAGGCCAACCTCTCCCACGGCTGCATCAACCTCAGCACCGCCGACGCCCAATGGGTCTACGACAATTTCCTCGTCGGCGACGTCGTCGACGTCCGCCACACCCCGAAACCCCTCCCGATCGGCGACGGCCTCGGCGACTGGACGGTCTCCTACGACAAGTACGGTGCGTAGGTGGGCTACGACTGGCACATCACCCGGGCATTCGTGTCGTACGAGAGCCGGTGGTTCCCGATTCTCGGCACCGAGGTGGACGCCCTGGTGAACGCCGAGCCCGACCTGCTCATCCCCGCCGGCACACCGAAGCGCCCGGACTTCTGCTACGTCAGCTGGACGGGCGAGGCCGCCGACGAGGACGACTACCTGATCTTCCAGGACGGCCGCCTGTCCAGGAAGAACCCCCGCCCGGCGTTCCTGCGCCGCATGGCCGCCATCGCCGCCCACCTCGACGCCTGGCTCATCGGCGACAACTGCGAGGTGTACGCCGACCCCACCGCCTGGGAACGCGGCCCCGCAGCCTTCGCCACCCGCCACTTCATCACCCGCGGCCCCTGGCACACCGGCGAGAACAATCCCCCACCAATCCACACCGACGAGTGGGCCGCGCTCGTGGACACCCAGCCGGACTTCGAGTGGGCAACCCGCATCGAGGCCGTCCTACCTTCCGGAGCCCGACCGATCCCCTGCCCCCCGACAGCCACCTGGACCACCCACCCCACCGCCCACCCCGTCCCGTTCTTCATGGACGACGACGCCATCCAGGTCCGCAACGCCGACCCCCCGACGATCACCCGGATGAAAGCCCTCGCCGTCCCCCTCAAAGCCCACATCCTCGACGACAACGCCCAACCCGCCTGACGCCGCCAATCCCCCTCAGACCCCAGCAGTCATCACCACACCTGACACGCTCAGCAGCGAACATCCGCTCACGCCGATGACAACAAGACGGCCAACGAACTCGTGGCGCGATGAGCACGAGGATCGCCCTCCCGGGATCCATCCGCCACTACTTTACGGCTATCTGAATACTCACTATCTGCCATTCGAGTTCGTGTGATCCCCCTCAACCCGACAATGGCACACCCGCCCTTCCGATCATGAAACTCCCTGAGAAGAATAAAGGAATGAAATACGCTCAGCTGGAGATCTTCACGACCGTTGAACTGGCGTGGATACGTGACCCTACACGGCGCCGGAACTACTCCCCGGCAACCGAAGAGTTCCGGCGCGAGCACAAGGTTCGGCGGGCCTTCGGAAAAGCTCTCGGCCACACCACCCGCTTACGGCGCGACTCTCCCGAAGCCCGGACACCGGACGGCAAGCTGATCTGGATCGAAGCCGCACGAGCATTGTTCCGTGAGGCGAACTCCCACCGGGCACAGGCCACCGCCGACCATGAACGTGACCGCAGACGCGCCGCCGGTGACCTGTTCGACTGGGGCCGGTTCACCAACCGCTGGCTGGTGAAGTACGCCGCCGCCTCTTAACCCGCGAACACCGGACTCTGCGTCACACCCGGGGCGTGACACGACAATCAACACGCGCACGTGAAAGCACTCAACCAAAGGCGGCGGCCAGCTCCGAGCGTTGCCGGCCGGTGCTGCGATACGTCAGTCCACGACCGGTGGCGAGTCCGGCGGGAATAGACGCGACATGGGCGACGTGGCGGCTCTACGCCTACGAGCCGGACACAGGCAGGCAATCCTGCGTAACGAAGGAAATCCTGCGCGTCTTCTTCACGAGTCCCACCCATGCCGTACTTCACCTCAGCAACGGCAGCAACCCTGCCGCGATCGAGCAAACAAACCGATCTTCAACCACTATTCCGGCGGCACGCTCTCATGCCGCGGTCCGCGCGCGCAGCGAGTCGCAGCGGTATTGACGCGACCATCGGAGCCGCGACCATCGGAGCCGCGACCGTCGGAGCCGCGACCGTCGGGGTCTGCCGGTCAGGGGGTGGGGCCGCCGCGGACGGTGGCGAGGTTGGTCAGGTGGATGGCTTCGAGGGCGTTGGCCGGGCCGCCGTTGCTGGTGACCGCGAGGGCGATCGTGTTGCGGCCGTTCGGGTGGAGGACTCCGGTGGGGAGGACGAAGGTGTGTTGGGGGCCGACGTCGGCGATGTACTGGCCCATGTTCCAGCCGTTGACGAAGATCAGGGCTCGGTAGTGGCCGCCGGAGCGGGGGACGGACGGGTCGCCGATGGTCAGGCCGAGGGATGCGTCGTGGCCGGTGGGAACGTGCAGGTCGAAGGTGGTGCGGTACCAGGAGGTGCCGGCGGGGGCGTCGGTGTCCGGGACCGGGTGCGTGGACCAGGTGCGGTCGGGGCTGGCGGGGAGGTACCAGCCTGCGCGTTCGCCGTAGAGGCCGCCGTTGTTGAGGGGGCCGCGTAGTTTCTCTGTGCCGGTGGCGCCCTGGAGGCGCCAGTCCGCCAGCATGGATGCGCTGATCAGGCCGCGGCCTTCCTTGTGGGCGTCGTTCACGCCGCCGTCCTCGTTGTGGGCGTTGTTGCGCACCATGATCGAGAGGGTGTGGGGGCCGTCGTCCGTCGGTGGGAGCGTGAATGTCGCCGTGCCGCGCGTGGGTGGGGCCGCTACGCCGGTCGGGAGGACCGACTGGCCGAGGTAGACGCCGTCCAGCCAGGCTTGCAGGAGGCCCGCGCCGCCGCCGCCGAAGTCCAGGCTGACGCTCTGCGGTGCCGCGCCGGTGAAGTGGCCGCGGTACCAGATGTCGCCGTGGTGGAAGCCGTAGTCGTCGGCGGTGAGGACCGGTTGCCCGGCCGGGGGTTTGGTGGTGCTGTTGGTGCTGGTCAGGTCGGCGGTGCGCCAGGTCGTGTCGTCGAAGGCGGGCGCTGCCTCGGGCGACTCCGGGGCGAACTTCCAACGGGTCAGGGCGGGCAGGGTGACCGGGGCCGCTCCGGGCAGGCGGTGGAGAGCTTTCAGACTGCCGCTTTCGGTACGCCGGAACGCCACTGGGACGCCGTTCCACGTGAGCAGCCGGGTCGGTGCGGACGGCCACACCTCGAGGTCGGCGGGTGTGTCGGTGTCGCCGGTCAGCGCGAGGACAGCGCCGTGCGTGGTCGCGGTGCGCACGAGCAGCGGGCCGCGCGCGAGGACGTCGCCGACGCGCCAGAAACCGTCCGCCGTTGACTGGTCGGCGATGAGCAGCGTCAGATCCTTGTGGCCGGGGGTGCTGATCCGGATGCGGATCAGGCCGCTGTGCTCGTACCCGAGGGTGAGGTCCTTGGTCGTGTCGTTGTACTTGACCGTCGCCGTTCCGTCGAGCACCTGCACGTTCGGGCGGTTCGGGTAGCGCAGGACCGTCTCGCCGTGTTCACCGTCGCGGCCGTAGAGCAGCGCTGTGCCCGTACCCAGATGGGTCTCGATCTCTGATGTGGAGTAGACGAGGTGGTGGCCTGCCAGGTCATAGTGGGCGACCAGGGTCTTGGCGTCCTGGCCGTTGAGGCGCAGGGGGACGGTGTACGACCCGTCAGCGGTCTCCAGCGGGAAGGTGAACGAATCGTCCGTGGTCGCGCCGGACGGGTTGTGCACGGCGAAGTAGAAGTGCGTGCCGGTGTCCGGGTTGACCGTGTGCTCGATGCGCACCGCCGTCGACGACGTCAGGACGTCCGCGCCCTTGTCCACCTTGGTCAGCGGCGTCACGCTCTGCACGAAGTAGCCGAGCTCGCGCAGCGCGGCGGTCTTCGGGCGCAGCCGGCGAGCCTCGTCGATCGCCGCGCCGTAGTCGTACGAGCTGTAGACGACCGGCGCCGGCAGCCAGCCCCACGAGGTGCCCCCGAAGGTCATGTAGAAGTTCTGCACGGTGATCCGGTTGGCGATGTTGGTGCCGTAGAAGACCCGTTCGTAGCCGTTGCCCTCGCGGACTGCGGTGCACGGGTACGTCCCGACGCTCCCCCAGTAGTCGAACCAGCCACCGCCGAACTCCGCGACGAACCCGGGCGTTGCCGGTGAAGCGCTGGCGCCGCCCTTCGCCCCGCCGATGCCCTGGATGCCCCAGTCCGGTGCGGCGTTCGGCGTGCCAGGGGTGCCGTCGGTGTGGCAGGTGCCGCCGGGGTAGCCGTCGAACGCGTACATGTCGACCGGTCCCGGGACGGTGCCCGGCACTGTCGAGCTCGGCGGCACCCAGTAGCCGTTGCGGCCCTTGTCGTTGTGGTAGATCGGCACCTGGATGCCGTCCGCGCGCGCCTTGTCGTACAGGTGCTGCAGGTAGTTTCGCTGACTCGCGCCGGTCGCGGCCAGCTCGTTCTCGATCTGGTAGAGAATCACCGAGCCGCCCCCGTCGGTCACCTGGTGCCGGGCGATGATCGGGTCGATCGCGCTCTGCCACTCGTCGGTCGCCGCGAGATAGTCGGGCGCGTCGCTGCGGGCCCTCCCGGCCTGAGTGGTCAGCCAGGCCGGAAACCCACCACCATCAGCTTCAGCATTGATGTACGGCCCGGGGCGCGCGATCACGTACAGCCCGACCTGCTCGGCGATGGTCAGCAGCCGGTCCATGTCACGGACGCCGGTGAAGTCGTACACCCCCGGCGCGGGCGAGTGGTAACCCCAGTCGAAGTAGAACGACACGGTGTTGAAGCCGGTCGCCTTCATCTTCTGCAGCACGTCCCGCCACAACTCCGGGCTCGGCAACCGGAACGGGTGCATCTCCCCGGACCACAGGTACGTCCGCTTCCCCCCGATGATCATCGAATACTGATCGAACGCCACCGTCTGCGGCGCGGCGGGCGGGACGGCGTCCAGAGCCGCGGGCGGGACGGCGTCCAGAGCGACGTGCGGCGCGGCGGCCGGCGGCGCGGCGGCCGGCGGCGCGGCGGCCGGCGGCGCGGCGGCCGGCGGCGCGGCAAGGGCGGCCGGGACGAGCGCGGGGGTCGCGGCGGTTGCGGCAGTTGCGGCTTGGACCGGCGCGGCCTGGACCGAGGCGGCCTGGACCGAGGCGGCCTGGACCGAGGCGGCCTGGACCGAGGCGGCCTGGACCGAGGCGGCCTGGACCGCTGGAGCAGAGATCGCCGCGACGGGGAGGAGGAGCGCGGCCGTCACCGCCACGAGGATCATCCGCCGTCCGGCCATGCCCGCCACCTCCAGGAAATGTCATCGAAACGCTTCGATCGAGTCTTGGCCCTACATCGGCGAACGTCAATAGATAGCCGGCGTTGGGACGACAGGAGCGGCGCGGGCCGGAACCTGTGCCGGCGGAGGGACGTCCAAGGGGCCGGATGGCAGGGCTCCGGGAGGGGACGTGACCGGGAGGGGACGTGACCGGGATGGTTCGCTGGACCTACGCTGAACGGGCGGCCGGGGTGGCCGCCGCGGGACTCATCGCTACGGGCCTGGTCTTTGTCGGGTGTGCGAGTGGTGATGACGGGAGTGCCGCGCCGCCGGAGTCATCGGCGATCGAGGGGCGTTCCTTGGATGCTGTGGGGCCTGCCTGCGGGGAGCCGTGGCAGTTCAACCCGGGTGATCTGACGGTCACCGCCACCTTCCCCACCGGGGCGCCGGCGGGGCCGCAACCGGTTGCCGGGGAGGTCGAGGTCACCAGCCGAGCGGCGGTCCGGGGCGTGGCCGGGCCCGCCGCGGACGTGTTCGTGGTCCGGGACGGCCTGATCGTGACCATGCCGATGGCCCAGGACGCGGTGGGGGTGCGCTGGGAGCTGGCCGCCGGGCAGGCCCGCACGCTGCCCGCCCAGCTCGTGCCGCTTTCCTGCGCCCCCGGCGGGGAGGCGCTGCCGCCCGGCTCCTATCAGCTGTACGCCCGGGTGGTCCTCATCCCCGATGACGGCACCCCGCAGACGTCCTACGGCGGTCCGTGGCCGTTCGAGATCCGCTGACACCCGCGGCCGGGAACCGCACCCCCGCGGTCCCCGGCCGTCCCATCCAGCAGAAGGATCGAGTCAGCCCGTGACGATGCTGACGCCCAGCTCCGGTGCGGTGACGGTGTACGGCTCGGCGTAGCCGGTGGTGCCGTCGGTGGCCAGGATGTGGCCGCGGATCCAGGCGCCGCCCGCGCTGTCGTAGACGTAGAACGGGCTGCCCGAGTCACCGCCCTGGATCATGACGCCGCCCGTGAAGGCGATCACCGGGGATTTGCAGCCGGTCTGCGTACACACCTGGGCGGTGATGCTGGTGGCGGTGTGCCCGCAGTTCTCACCGGTGGTGCGGCCGCTGTGGCAGTAATTCGTGAAGCCGACATAGGCGGTGCCGGCGGCCACGACGGGCGCGCTGGTCGAACTGGTGACGCCGCCGGTGAAGATCCGCCCGGCGTAGGACGAGCCGCCGATCAGTTCCAGGTCCTGGGCGTGACCGGTGACCGTCGGCAACCGCCGGTGGGAAACCGTGCCGTAGGTGGTGGCGCCCGATTCGGTGGTCACGGTGGTGCCATCCGCGAAACAATGGCCGGCGGTGACCATGAAACGGGTTCCGGCGGAATTCTGCACCGCGTATCCGGAGGAGCAGACACCCCCGCCGAATGTGATGCCGCCACCGCCGTAGAACGACGGGACGTCGTCGCGGCGGCTGAACACGTCGTTGAGCTCCGAGTGCCGGACCTGCACCGACGAAGCCTTGGCCGCGGTGGTCAGCGTGGACACCACATCGGCGGGCGCGTCGGTGCTGAGCACGATCCGGCCGGCCGTGGCGTCGTAGTAGCTGGCGAACGTGTACTTCGTGCCGTTCGTGGCCACGTACCGGGCGATCCTGGTCTGGATCGTGGTCAGCTCGGCCGAGGTGGCGGCGGGTGCCGCCGGTGCCGTGACCCGGTCCGGTGCGAGACCTTCGGCCTTCGCCACGGTGCGCTTCTCGGGCGGCTTGGTGTTGCCGCCCGGGTCCGCCTGGGCCGGTGTGGTGCCGAGCACCGTGGTGACCGCGGCTGCCACCGCCACCACGGACATCAGCAGTCTTCTGTTTCCGCGCATCTGATTCCTCCCCCTGTTGCGCGGACCGCGGCATACGCCGCGGGCCACGACCAGAACAGCCGCTCGGGGCAGCGGAAGTCCAGCGGGGAGTCGGCCTCGCGACAGCTATTCGACGGGCCGGTGAATACAGTCGGATTCCATCACCGGATAAAGTACGCAGATACCGTCAGCGGCAATTCAGGCGTGCCATTCTCAGCTGCGCACCAGCCGCCGGCGGAATTCCGCGTACGCCGCCTCCATGACATTGTTGAGCTGCTCGAGCTCCGCCTGCGCGGGCTCGCGCCGCAGTTCGACATCGATTTTGAAGTCGCCGTCCTCGACCGTCACGTCGAGACGGGCGAGCAGGTCGGCGGGCAGCTGGTGCACGACGAATTCGCGGAACGCCGCCGCGGTTGTCGCCGGTAGGTCGCCGCACCCGCAGGTCCGGCCGTCCAGCACCGCGCCGAGGTGGCTGCGGCCGATGAGGGCATCGGGGTGCAGCGGGTCCATGGCGGGCAGGCACTCCTCCAGGATCGTGCGGGCCTCCGGCAGCCGGTTCTCGTGCTGGAGGAACAGCCCCAGCGCGACACCGGCCCGGCCTGCCATCTCGTGGTCGGCGCCCCGGCGTGCCTGGGTCAGCGCCTCGGTCAGCCGCTGCTCCGCGGGGACCGGCCGGCCCGCTTCCTTCAGCGCCAGGCCCCAGTTGCGCAGCACCTGACTCTGCAGCTCCGGGCGGCCGATCCGCTCCGCCCGCTCGTACGCCGACTCGTACGTCAGCAGCCCCGCCTCGGCCTCCCCTGCGTCGTCCTGCGCCATCGCCAGCCCGAGCGACGCCATCAGCCCCTCCTCGGCGCGGCCCTGCCGGTCGTACGACGCGAGCACCCGCTCGATCGCCTCGACCCGTCCCGCCTGATCGCCGATGTCGCGGCCGTGGTTGGCCAGTGCGGACCAGCCGTTGACCGTCGCCTGGTGGTCGGCCCCGAGCCGGGTCTCCAGCGCTGTGACCAGCTCGGTGAGCACCCGCCCGGACACGGGCCGGCGGCCGGTGACGGCCCGCGCGAGCCGGTCGACGACGGGGTCCGGCAGCTGGTCCAGGCCCAGGAACAGCGGTTCCGGCGAGCCCGCGGCGTCGACGACGGCCGCCCGCAGTGCCATCGCGTCCGCGACGTGCGCGTGGCTGTTCGACCAGAGGTTCTGCACGGCTTCCTCGGCGACCTGCCGGGCCGCGGGCAGGTCGCCGCGCTCCAGCAGGAGCTCCGCCAGTGGCTGGAGGCCGAACGCGTACCCCGGGTGCTCACGGCCGTAGAAAGCTTGGCGCTCCTGCAGGCCCCGGCGCAGCTCGGTCTCCGCCTCGTCGAGCCGGCCGGCCATCCGCAGGGCCATACCCAGATTCATCAGGTACGTCAGCTGGTCCTTGTGCGACTCGTGATCGCGGGGAGCGGCGGAGACGGCCTGCCGGAAGCACTCGATCGCCCGATCGAGCTGGTCGCCGTTGAGCAGCACGTTGCCGAGGTCGCACTGCACCGAGGCCCACTCCGGGCTGCCCGCGCCGTGCCGCTGCGTGACGGCCTCCAGCTCGCGGGTCATGACGTTCTGGGCGTCGACGAGACGGCCCTCGCCCAGCAGGGCAAAGGCCGTCTCCACGGGCGTGCTGGGTGTGGTCACGGTCGGGGATCCTACGACCGCCGCGGGTCAGGCGATGAAACGGGTACGCCGCCGGCGCGCGACAACTACGACAGCGACCCCGGCAACCACCAGAAGCGCGGCGAGCCCGCCCAGCAGCCCGGCCGTCGGCCCGGTGACCGGCAGACCGCCACCCGCTCCCCCACCCGCTCCCCCATCCGCTACGGGAGTGGTGGTCGGGGACGGGGACGGGGACGGGGACGGCGATGAGGTGGGGGAAGACGTGGACGACGGGTTGAGGACCAGGACCGTGGCGTTGTTCGTCACGTCGCTCTCGTCCGGAAACGGCAGCGGCTCGTCCACCGAGAAGTCGCCCTCGTAGTGGTAGGCGTGGATCTGCACGGGTGCCTTCGCGTCGGGGACGACCCGGTCGACCCGGAGCTTGAAGTCGAAGGTCTTCTCCTCACCCGGATGGATCCAGATGAGCTGATCGCTGTCGTTACCGGCGCCCGGCGAACCCCGGCGGCCCACTCCGCACCAGTAGCGGCCCTCGTGACCGGGCGTGGCGTCGCACTCGCCGGGGACTGCGGTGACGGTGGTGCCGGGCGAGGCCGTGAAGTAGACGCCCAGCATGTCGGCGTACGCGAGCATGATGCTGTAGGGCGCCGCGTTGCGGAAGCCGACGGTGGCGGTGACGACGGCGCCCGCCTTGCCCCGCACCGGTGACGTGACGACCGGGACCACATCGTTGCCGGTCTGGCCGCCCACGGCGAGGTGGAACTGGGCAGCGTTGTTGGAAGGGTCGTGGTCCTGCTGGCCCGTGCGGGCGGCGGCAGTCGCGACCGGCTCCAGCTTCAACGGCGCGGCGGTGCCTGGGGTGCCCGCCGGCTCGGGGGTCTGCCCGTTGACCGCGGACCACACCTCGATGATCGCGCCGGGGGCGTTCAGGGGTGCGTCCGCCCTGGCCTTCAGGGGAATCCTCGCCGTGTACTCCGTGCCGGGAGCGAGGTCCTGGTCGAACCGGCACGAGAGGGGCAGACCGCGCTCGTCGTAACGGCAGTTCCCGAACTTCACCGGCGCGGAGTCCACCAGCAGGTGCGACCGGTATGAGCCACCGCCGAGCCGCAGGAAGGACAGTATGGGGGTGTGGACGGTCGTGTCACCGGTGTTCACCACGTCAACCGGCAGGGTGAAGTCCTCCCCCACCCGCGGGGTCAGGTCGGTGTCGGCCACCTTGGCGGCCAGGTTGACCGCCTCGGCCAGCTCGATCGGCGCGTCGGCCGTGCTCGGAGCCGCGAGGTTGTCAGCGCGCAGCGTCGCCTTGATCACAACGGTGTCGCCTACGTGGGCGCCCGGTGTGGTGGCCACCTCGAGTGCGGAAGTGGAGTTCACCGGCGAGTAGCCGCTGTTGATGGTGACCCCGAGACAGGTGACCCGGGTCCCGTCCCCGGCGGTCGTGCACCGGTCCTTCGTGGAGACGACCTTCAGCTCGGGCGGCAGCTCGTAGGTGATCGTCGGGTTGACGAGCCGCGACGAGTTCCCCTCGTAGCTGTACAGCCACGGCTTGGCGGTGCCGGCACCCACGCTGAGCACCACGGTGTGGGCCCCGATCGGGTATTCCAGCGCGGCGAGCGCGGGTCGCGGGAACACCATGGACAGTGCGGCGCCGAGCAGGACCGCTGCCGCGGCCGCCCGCCGGGATCTGCGATGCATCAGAACTCCCCCGTTGCCGGCCCACGGTGGCGCGGGCGGTCGAGGCAAGATATTCGATGCCCGCCTGCCCGCGCGACCCCGCTCAACCCGGTGGCGGGTCGTCGCCGGACAGTGCCCCGCGGTTCTGCAACGAGAAGAGCAGCAGGAACGACGGCACCACCAGGACGACCACGAGCACTGCGACCACCAGCAGCGCGCGCAGGGACGCCTCCGGGGCCGCCGAGCCGGCGAGGGTGAACCCGCCCCGCGGCACCACGACCGGGTACTGCGCGGTGCCCCAGGCCCCGACGACCGCGGCGATGCCGGTCCAGGCGAGGATGCGGACTCCCCGCGTACGGTGCAGGAAGAGCCGGACCACGACGGCCAGGCCGCAGGCGGCAGCGAGCGCGGTCAGCGGCAGTGCCCGGCCCAGGAGCCGGTCGGCGAGCCGGGCGTTCGCCGTGTGCAGCACCACCAGGCAGACGATCGACGAGAGCCCGGTCACCACGCCCGCCCACTGGGCCCGCACGGCGAAATATCGCTCCAGCTCCGGCGTTTCCCGGGCCTCCCGCACCAGGTACGCGGCCGCGAGGTACGCCCCCGCGGCCACGAACAGCACCCCGCACGCGGGGGCGAAGTACCAGCCGTGCCCGCTCACCACCAGGCCGATCGCCCAGCCCATGCAGAACGGCGTCACGATCGACGACGCGGCGAAGGTGCCGTTGAGCAGGCGCCGGAGTCCGGGCGTACGCGTGGTGGCGAGAAACGCGAAGGCCGCGCCGCGCAGCACTATGCCCAGCAGAGCGAGCCAGAGCGCGGGCGCCGCGACCGTCCACACGCTCGCCGAGGCCGCGGGGAAGCCGGTGAAGAACAGCACCAGCCCGAAGACCAGCCACACATGGTTGGACTCCCACACGGGGGTGACCGACGCCGCGATCAACCGCCGCGCCCCGGGATCGCGGGCGGCCAGGAGGTTCCAGAAACCGGCGCCGAAGTCCGCACCGCCGAACGTGACGTAGAGCGTCGCCGTCACGAGCAGGGCCACCGCCACCAGCGTCGCGGTCATCGCGCCGCCATTCTGCGCAGCAGGGCCAGCGTGGCCGCACCGAGCACGGTGTAGACGAGCACGACCACCACCAGCGCGGGTACGACGTTCTCGCTGGTCATGGCGTCGGCGGTCGTGAGGTAGCCGTAGACGACCCAGGGTTGACGGCCGACCTCGGTGACGATCCAGCCGCACTCCATCGCCACCACGGCGGCCGGGCCGGCGACGACCGCGGCCCACCAGAACAGCCGTCCGCCCGGAAGTGACCGGCGGCGGCGCCACACGACCAGCGCCCACAGCGGGAGCAGGATCAGCAGGGTGCCGATCCCGACCATCGTGTCGAAGCTGAGGTGCAGCAGGGTCGGCGACGGCGGTCGCAGATCGGTGGGGACACTGTCCAGGCCGGTCACCACGGTCCGCGGGCTGAAACCGACCAGCACCGAATCCATGTCCGGGATCGGGATGCCCCCGTAGACCGTGCCGTCGAGATAGATGCCGCCCAGGTATTCGGGTTGCTGGGCGCCGGTCGTGGTCACGTATTCCATCGCCGCGAACTTGACCGGCTGATCGTGCGCGACGGCCCGGGCCGCGACGTCGCCGAGCAGAAATTCGACCGGAGCGAGGACGCCTGCCAGGACGAACGGGATCAGGAACCCCAATCGGTGATAACGGTCCCGGCGACCCTTCAGCCAACCGTACGCATAGACGCCCGCGGTCAGGAACCCGGTCACGAGATACGCGGCCACGGTCATGTGCGGCACCTCGTAGAAGAACGCGTGGTTGAAGAAGACCTCGAGGGGCCGTACCTGGGTGATCCGCCCGTCGACAACGGTGAACCCGCCGGGCTGATTCATCCAGGCGTTCACGGCGACCACGGACGCCGCCCCGGCGATGCCGCTGACCGCCACGGGAACGCCGGTCCACCAATGTGTCCAACCCCGTAACCGCCGCCACCCATACACGTAGATGGCGGTGAAAACGGCTTCGAGCAGAAAGAAAATGCCCTCGAACCCGAAGGGCAACCCGAGCACCGCGCCGTATTTCGCCATCAGTCCCGGCCAGAGCAGACTCATCTCGAACGAGAGCACCGTGCCGGTGACCGCCCCCACGGCCACCAGCACGGCGAGCGCCTGCGACCAGCGCCGGGCGAGCAGCATCGCGGTGTCGTTGCCCCGCCGCAGCCCTATTCCCTCCGCGATCAGCACCAGGGTCGGCAGGGCGATGCCGAGGCACGCGAGAATGATGTGGAATCCCAGCGTGCCCCCCATCAGGACGCGGGCGGTCACGCGCTTGCCACGATCTCGACAACGACGTGCTTCATCAGTGGCTGGTCGCTCTGGGAACTGACATCGCCGATGGGGCACAGGACGTTCAGCTCGGGCATGTATCCGGCCGCGTTGCCGGGTGGCACGTCGTATCGCATCGCCTGGTAGCCGTACACATGTCTGCGGGTGCCGTCCTTGGCCAGGCTCGTCACATCCACCCTGTCGAATTCGGCGAGGCCCCGGTCGGCCATGTCCCGCTCGTTCATGAAAATGACCGTCCGGGTGCCGCGCAGGCCCCGGTAACGGTCGTCGTTCGAGTAGATGGTGGTGTTCCACTGGTCGTGCGACCGCATCGTCGACAGCATCAGGAACCCCGGCGGGACCTCGAGATCGGGCAGCGCGGCGGCGGAGAATTCGGCGTGCCCGGACGGCGTCAGGAATTCCCGCTCCCGCGCGGGCTGCGGAATGCGGAACCCGAGCCGGTCGCGGACCTTGCGGTTGAACCCCGCGAAGCCGTCGAGCACCTCGGCCATGGTGTCGCGGATCCGGTCGTAATCGTCGGTGTACTCGGCCCACGGTGTTCGCGATTCCGGCAGGGTGGCAGCGGCCATCCCGGCGATGATGGCCGGCTCGGACAGCAGGTAGGGCGACGCCGGCCGTTTCGAACCGCGGGACAGATGAACCTCGCTCATCGCGTCCTCGACGGAGATCGACTGCGGGCCGGTCTTCTGCACATCCCTTTCGCTGCGGGCTATGCAGGGCAGGATGAGGGCGTCCCGGCCGTGCACGAGATGGCTGCGGTTCAGCTTCGTGCTCACGTGCACAGTGAGATCGCACTGACGCAGAGCCTGCGACGTGTACGCCGTATCCGGCGCGGCCAGCACGAAATTGCCGCCCATTCCCACGAACACCCTGACGTCCCCGCGCCGCATCGCCTCGATCGTCGCGACGGTGTCCAGACCGTGCTCCCGGGGCGGATCGATCCCGCACACCTCGGCGAGCTTGTCCAGGAACGCCGCCGTGGGCCGGTGATCGATGCCGCACGTCCGGTTGCCCTGCACGTTGCTGTGGCCCCGCACCGGGCTCGGCCCGGCACCCTCCCGCCCCAGATTCCCGCGCAACAGGAGCAGATTCACGATCTCGCGGACGGTGTCGACGCCGTGCTCCTGCTGGGTGAGGCCGAGACACCAGCTGATGACCGTACGCTCCGAGCGGATGTAGACGCCGGCGAGCTGCCGGATCTGCTCCTCGTCCACCCCGGACCCGGCGACGATGTCCTCCCAGGACGTCGTTACCACCAGATTCCGGTAGGCCTCGAACCCGTCGGTGTACCGGTCGAGGAAATCGGGGCTCACGGCACCGGCCTCGATCGTCGCCTTCGCCACGCCCCGCAGCAGGGCCATGTCCCCGCCGATCCGCGGCTGCACATTCATCGTCCCGATCCGCGTCGGACGAAACGTCGCCATCGCCAGGATCTCGTGCGGCACGATCGTGTCCCGCGACGCCGCCTCGACAAGCGGATTGATGTGCACGATCTGAGCACCACGGCGGTACGCATCGGAAAGCGCGGTCAGCATCCGCGGGGCATTCGAGGCGGCGTTCACCCCCATCACGACAATGGCGTCGGCCTTCTCCCAGTCGTTCAGGTCGCAGGTCCCTTTGCCGGTGCCCAGGGACGCCTGCAGAGCCCGGCCGCTCGCTTCGTGGCACATGTTGGAGCAGTCGGGAAGATTGTTGGTGCCGTATTCGCGTACCCAGAGCTGGTAGAGAAAGGTCGCCTCGTTGGCCAGTCGTCCGGAGGTGTAGAACGCTGCCCGATGCGGGCTGTCCAGTCCCCGCAACGCCCGGCCCACCAGCTCGAACGCGTCGGCGAACAGCTCGCGGCCCGCGCGCTTCGCGGTCATCTCCCAGGTGACGTGCTTGATCCCGTTCTCGCAGAGGTCGAGCTTCAGGCCGTCGGTCGCATCCGGCCACGCACAGCCCGGGCAGTCGAAGCCGCTCCCCTCATGGTTCATGGTGAACAGCGCCTTCGCCGCCTGCCCGGGAACGCCGCTCGCGGCGACGACCTTGCCGACACTCACCGCCGCACCCCAGCCGGCCGCGGGGTGGGTGTAGTCCTTCTGCCGTGGCTTCCCGGTGACAGCGGGTCCCCGGCCGGCAGAAGGCACACCCGGCGCACCACCGAGCATGGCCGCCTCACGCGGGCCTACCTGCTTCTCGTTGATGTCCATAGCCCGCGCCGCTCAGCTGGCCGGGTTGGTGAAGGTCGTGCCGCCTTTGCGGAAGACGTACTCGTAGAGGACGGCGGCCAGGCTGCCGCCGAGGATCGGGCCGGCGAGGTACGCCCACCAGTCGACGAACTCGCCCGCGACCAGCATCGGGCCGAGGGCGCGGGCGGGGTTGACGCCGGCTCCCGTGACCGGACCGGCGATGAAGATGGCGACTGCGAGGGCGAGGCCGATCGCCAGGGCCGCCCCGGCCCGCGGCACTCTCGGGTCGGTGGCGACGGAGATCACGACCAGCACCAGGATGAAGGTGACGATCGCTTCGGTGAGCAGGACCCGGCCCGCGCCGACCGCCCCGGCCGGTCCCGTGGCGCCCAGGTCCGCCACCGTGCGGGCGCCCCAGCCGTCGATGGCCCAGGCGGCGAGCGCTGCCACGACCGCGCCGCCGAGCTGGGCCAGGACGTACGCCGGGACGTCGCGCCACGGGAACCTGCGGGTGACGGCGAGGGCGACGGTGACGGCGGGGTTCACGTGTGCGCCACTGATGTGGCCGAGGCCGGCGACGACGACGATCAGCGCGAACCCGCCGGCCAGGGGCACCGCCAGGGACTCCCAGGCGCCCCCGGCGACCGGCTCGCCCAGCGCCGCCGGGATCACCGTGGCGATGATCGCGAGGACCAGGACGAACGTGCCGACGAACTCGGCGGCGACGGCCCGGGCCACCTCGGTGCCGAGGCGGTGACCGTGCAGGCCGGTGGGGGCGGTCGCGAGGCGTTTGCCGATCAGCGGGGGCATGGTGGTGTCGGTCTGCATGGTGATCGTCTCCAACGTCAGGGCTGTTACGTCCCCAGCGTGGAGGGATCACCGTGCGGTCACCTCACGCGGCGGCGGATTGTGTTGCTCTCCTCCTCCGGATGAAGCCCACGACGGTGGGAATCGCCCACCAGATCGCGTACGCCCAGTGCGTGAAGTAGGCGACCGGGATCGCGAGCAGGAATGCCGCGGCGACGGTCAGCGTCCGGGCGACGGCGACCCGGAAGTACGCGGCGGAGGTGCCCGGCCTGGCGAGTTCGTGGCGCTGGGCGTACCGCATGATCAGGACGAGGACGACGGCGGCGAGGGCCTGCAGGATCGCGTACAGGGTGAAGGCCATCGGGAAGGAGACCTCGCTGACCAGGAGCTTGGTGGCGAACGGGTTCACCACGACGGTCAGCAGCCAGAGCAGGTTGAGCTGGCCGAGGCGCCGGTTGGTCCACTCGATGTTGCGGAACACCGCGTTGTGGTTCAGCCACTGGGTGCCGATCACGATGAAGCTGATCAGGAACCCGAGGTATTCCTGCCAGGCCTCGCCGAGCGAGCGCCAGGCCTCCCCGACCGCCTCCCCGTGCGGGACGGGCAGTTCGAGGACGAGCAGGGTGATGGCGATGGCGATGACGGCGTCGGAGAAGTACACGAGCCGCTCGGTGGGCGACCGGTCGGCGTTGCCGTCCTGCTCCAGCTCCTGCGCGATGAGGGACATCGCGCCAACATACGGCAGTACGCCCGGGCGGTTGCCCGGGCGTACTGGGTGTCTCTTACAGCAAGATCAGGCGGCGAAGTCGAGCTGGCCGCGGAGCTTGACGAGGGCCTTGGTCAGCAGGCGGGAGACGTGCATCTGGGAGATGCCGACCTGGTCCGCGATCTGCGACTGGGTGAGGTTGCCGTAGAAGCGGAGGGTGATGATCTTCCGCTCGCGCTCGTCGAGGGTGGCGAGGGCCGGGGCGAGGGCCGCGCGGGTCTCGGCGAGCTCGAACTCGCTGTCCTCGCCGCCGAGGGTGTCGCCGAGCTCGGTGTTGCCGTCGGCGCTGATCGGGGTGGAGAGGCTGGTCGCGTTGTACGCGCGGGCGCCCTCCAGGCCCTCCAGGACCTCTTCCTCGGTGATCTCGAGGTGGACGGCGATGTCGGCGACCGTCGGCGAGCGGCCCAGGGTGTGGGTGAGGTTGGTGTTGGCGGCCGTGATCGCGAGGCGCAGCTCCTGCAGGCGGCGCGGCACGCGGATCGACCAGGTGCGGTCGCGGAAGTGGCGCTTGATCTCACCGATGATGGTGGGGATCGCGAAGCCGGCGAACTCGACGCCGCGGTCCGCCTCGAAGCGGTCGACGGCCTTGATGAGGCCGATGGTGGCCACCTGGACGAGGTCGTCGAGGGGCTCGCCGCGACCGGCGTAGCGGTTGGCGAGGTGGCGGGCCATCGGCATCCAGGCCTCGATGGTGCGGGCCCGGACGGTGCTGCGCGACGGGTGGCCGGCGGGCATCGCGGCGAGCGCGGCGATCAGCTCGCTGGCCTTGTCCGTCGTGGCCGAAGCGTCAGAGGCGGCCTCGGTCTTGATCGGGGCGGCGGTAACGACGGTCATGGGAGGGACTCCTTCGGCGGCACGGTCTTTCCGGGTCGGCGCACATATGCCCCCGGCCCCACCCTGCCTAAACTCACCTTTTCGGTTACATGTAGATCACCGAAAGTATGAGCTTTACGGAAAATCACTTTCCCTCATCCGCCCGGATCATGCGCCGACGTACTGACGGAGACGGGACGAGCTGGAGAGGGGTGGGACCGTGCAGAGGCGTCCGTTCGACCTGATCCGGCGCGATCCGGTCCTGCTCGCCCTGGTGGCGCTGACCGCGCTGGGCTGGGTGCTCTTCACGCTCTTCGAGGGCGACAACGTCCGTCAGGTGCAGATCTTCTGGGCGTGCCAGGTGCCGCTCGACGCCGCACTGGCCGTGGGCGGGTGGCGCCTGCGCACGCTCGCCCCCGCGCGCTACCGGCGGTTCTGGTCGTCGATCGCGTTCGCCGGCACCTCCTTCACCACGGGTGACAGCTACCAGTTCCTGCACACCCTCCTCGCCGCCGGCACCCCGTCGGTGAACGGCGGCCTGGTCCAGAGCGTGTTCTTCACGATCGGGATGTGCGCCAACGTCCTCGCCTGCCTGATCTTCCCGCAGGGGCTGCGCTCCGGGCGCGAGAAACTCGTCTTCTGGCTCGACGCGGCGACCGTCCTGGTCGGCGGTGGCGTCATGGCCTGGTGTTTCGCCGTCAACCCGATCGACGAGCACACCGACCGGGTGACCGCGAGCATCACCGCCGCGCTGGTCATCGTCGCGGCGTTCTCGGCGACGAAGGTCGCGCTGATCCGCAAGCCCCCGATGGCCCTGATCGCCGCGTGGCCGATGGTCGCGGCGCCGATGGTCCAGGGTGTCGCGACGTTCCTGCCCGGCGCGTTCCAGCACGACAACCACGTGTACGTCCTCGGCATCCGGCTGCTGCCCTCACTGCTGATCGCGGTCGGGCCGAGGATCCAGGAGATCACGGTACGCATCGAGGGCACGGGCACGCGCAAGAAGCGGCGCCCGTACAGCCTGCTGCCGTACGGGATGATCGCCCTGACCTTCCTGGTCTTCTTCGCCATGCTCCCGGCGCACGTGTCGACCCAGTTCTGGGGCGCCCTCGCCGGTGTCGTCGTGATCACCGCGCTGGTCGCCGCGCGGCAGCTCGTGGCGTTCCAGGACAACGTCGTGCTGATCCGGCGCCTCGACACCGCCCTCGGCGAGCTGAAGGACCAGGAGGTACTGCTGCGCGAGCAGGCCGCCTCCGACGCGCTGACTCACCTCGCCAACCGCACCACGTTCAACGCCGAGATGGACCGGCTGGGCGGATCGGGCGAACGCACCGTGCTCCTGATCGACCTCGACGACTTCAAGACGATCAACGACACGATGGGGCACGCCGCGGGCGACGCCCTGCTGATCACGATCGCCGAGCGGCTGCGCGCCGCGGTCCGCGCGGACGACCTGGTGGCCCGGCTCGGCGGTGACGAGTTCGCGGTCCTGCTCAGCGGCACACCGGGCGCGGAGGCCGGTCGCGTCGCCGAGCAGATCCTCGGCCGGGTCGCGGAGCCGGTCACCATCCAGCAGCACACGATCGCCGCGCGCGCCAGCATCGGCGTCGCCGCCGCGAGCCCCGGCGACGAGCCGTCCGCGCTGCTCAGCAACGCCGACATCGCGATGTACGAGGCCAAGCGGCGCGGCAAGGGCACCTGGGTGCTCTACAGCGACGAGATGGGCGCGCGGATCGGCGCCGAGGCCGAAATGATCCGGGAGCTGTCGCAGGCCGTGGACGAGGGGCAGTTCATGCTCGCGTATCAGCCGATCGTCCGGCTCGACGACTCCGCGCTGACCGGCGTGGAGGCGCTCATCCGCTGGAACCACCCGGCCCGGGGCCTGGTCTCGCCCGAGGAGTTCATCCCGCTGGCCGAACGCTCCGGGCTGATCGTCGCGATCGGCGACTGGGCGCTGCGCGAGGCCTGCCGCCAGGCCGCCGACTGGCGGGCTACCTATCCGGGCGCGGCGCACATGACGGTCGGGGTGAACGTCGCCGGGCGCCAGCTGCGTACGGGCACGTTCGTCGACGACGTGGCCCAGGTCCTGGCGGCGACGGGCCTGCCCGCGGGCTGCCTCAACATCGAGGTCACCGAGACCGCCGTCCTCGACGACACGGAGTCGCACGAGGCGATGCTGAGCCTGCGCGGGCTCGGCGTACGGCTGGCCCTCGACGACTTCGGCACCGCGGCGTCGTCGCTGGGCCTGCTGCTCACCTGCCCGGTCACCACGCTCAAACTGGACCGCTCGTTCGTCGAGTCGATCACCACGGTCGGCCGGCAGGCAGCGGTCGCCACCGCGGTCAGCCAGATGGCCACCGCCCTGGACTTCGCGTCGGTCGCCGAGGGCATCGAGACCGAGGAGCAGCGTGACCTGCTGCAGAAACTCGGCTATCAGTACGGCCAGGGCTACTACTTCTCCCGCCCGCTCCCCGCCGCCCGCATGGGCGAGCTGTGGGCCGCCGTGCCGTCCCTCACTCGATAACATCCCGTTGTGGAAATCATCGGTACGGTCACCGCTAACCAGCCGCTGCTAGTCATGGCCGTGCACCTCGAAGCCGAGGCGCTGGCGAGTGACCTCCCCGTCCTGCTGACGGGCATGGGGAAGGTCAACGCGGCCCTGGCGGTGGCCACGGTCCTGGCGCGCGGCCCGCACCCCAGCGAGATCATCAATCTGGGTACGGCCGGAGGTCTGCGCCCGGGCCTGACCGGTACGCACACCATCGGCACCGTGCTCCAGCACGACCTCGACAGTGACGCGCTGCTCCGCATCACCGGCATCCTGACCGGCCCCCCGCTGCTGGTCGGCGATCCGGACGGCCCCACGCTGGCCACCGGCGACTCGTTCATCGCCGACGAGGTGACCCGCGACCGCCTCGCCGTGCACGCCTCGCTGGTCGACATGGAGGGCTACGCGGTGGCAGCGGCGGCCCAGGCGGCGGGCGTACCCGTCAGGCTGGTGAAGCATGTCAGCGACGACGCCTCCGAGCAGGCCGGCAGGACGTGGCAGCAGTCGGTCGCGGAGTGTGCCAAGTCGCTCGCCGCCTGGGTCGCGGAGAACGTCCACCGCTGAGTCGTAGCCAGGACCTGGCGGTCCTATGACAACCGGACCACTGGTTGATCTCCGGGCGCTGCCCCACGATCGGTGCATGACAAGCACAGCCACGTCGTGTGACACCGGGACCCTGGCCTTCGTGGGCGAGTTCGTCCGGAGGCCGATGGCGGTCGCGTCGCTCACCCCCAGCGGCCGGGCCCTCTCGCGGCGGGTGATCGCGCCCGTGCCGTCGTCCGGTGACCCGGTCGTGGTGGAGCTGGGCCCGGGCACCGGGGCGTTCACCCGCCTGATCCAGTCGCAGCTCGGCGGGCGCGGCCGGCACATCGCGGTGGACGTCAACGAACGGTTCACCGCCCTGCTCGGCGAGCGGTTCCCCGGCGTCGACGTGCTGACCGCCGACGCCCGGCACCTGCCCGCGACGCTCGACGGGCTCGGGCTCGACCGCGCCGACGTGATCGTCAGCGGCCTGCCCTGGGCGGCGTTCCGGCGCCCGCTGCAGCGCGAGGTTCTCGACGCCGTGGTGACCTCGCTCGCCCCCGGTGGAGCGTTCACGACGTTCGCCTACGTCCACGCCCGCTGGACCGGCCCGGCGCGGCACTTCCGGCGCGCGCTGGAGAACCGGTTCGACGAGGTCGTGGTGGGCCGCACGGTGTGGGCGAACCTCCCGCCCGCGCTGGTCTACCACTGCCGCCGCCCCCTTTCCTGAACGATCTTTCACGTGTCGCCCGCCACATCGGGGGCCCGCGCGGAATGACCGCCCGGGTGGACCGGGTTGGGTTGGCGAGGATAGATCTTTTTCGTTTACCGAGGTGGAACCCGTGATGGACGTGCGATCCGATGCCGTCGTGCTCTTCGGCGTGACCGGGGACCTGGTCTCCAAGAAGCTGTTCCCCGCGCTGTACGAGCTGACGCGCCGCGGCCGGGTGCCCGCCACGGTCATCGGTTTCGCCCGGTCGCCGTGGGACCAGCAGCAGCTCGTGACGGCGGCCCGCAAGTCGGTCACCGAGGCCGGAATCGACGTCGACGAGGACGTCTTCGAGGATCTGGCCGGCCGGCTGAGCATGATCTCCGGTGACTACGCCGACCCGGAGACGTACGCGCGGCTCGCCGACGCCCTCGCCGGTGCCGAGCGCCCGCTGTTCTACTTCGCGATCCCGCCGGCGGTCTTCGACGCCGTCGTCGAGGGCCTCAAGGGTGCCGGGCTCGCCGACCGCGGCCGCGTCGTCGTGGAGAAGCCGTTCGGGCACGACCTGGCGTCGTCGCACGAGCTCGCCGCGACCCTGCGCGGCGCGTTCGCCCCGGAGCGCACCTTCCGCATCGACCACTACCTGGGCAAGGAGCCGGTCGAGGGCATCACGCTGTTCCGCTTCGCCAACGCCGTCTTCGAACCGCTGTGGAACCGCGAGCACATCGCGAGCGTGCAGGTCACGGTCGCCGAGAAGTTCAGCACGCAGGGCCGGGCCGGCTTCTACGACAAGGTCGGCGCGACCCGCGACGTGCTGCAGAACCACATCCTGCAGGTCGTCGCGCTGCTCGCGATGGAGGAGCCCGCCGACGACACACAGGAAGCCTTCCAGGCCGCGGAGGCCGCGGTGCTGCGCCAGGCCGCCGCGCTCTCCCCGGAGACGACGGTGCGCGGACAGTACGAGGGCTACCGCGACGAGCCGGGCGTCGCCACCGGCTCGCAGACCGAGACGTTCGTGGCGACCCGGCTGACGGTCGACAACGAGCGCTGGGCGGGCGTGCCGTTCTACCTGCGCACCGGCAAGTCGATGCCGGTCACGTCGACCGAGGTCGTCGTCGAGTTCAAGGGCGCGAAGCCCGGCACCGGTAATCTTCTGCGCTTCCAGCTCGGCAAGAAGGACGGCATCTCGCTGACGGTGCAGGTCAAGCGGCCCGGTGCCGACGTGACCGCGCAGACCGTCTCCCTCGCCGTCGACTTCGACGACGTGCTGGAGCCGCGCCGCGAGGCGTACGAGCGGCTGCTCGACGACGCCATGGACGGTGAGCACCTGCGCTTCGCCCGCGAACAGGCCATCGAGCAGGAGTGGCGGATCGTCGAGCCGATCCTGGACCTCGAGTCGGGCGTTCTCGCGTACCCACAGGGAAGTTGGGGTCCGGACGAGGCCGACGCCCTCGCCGGGGGCTGGGCCTGAGGTTTCGTAGAAGGGCGGGGCTGCGGCCTCGCCCTTTACGTTCGTGATGTGCGTGCACTGACATCGGGAGTGTCGCTTCGCCCGCCGCCGGAGAAACATGGCCGTTACGAGAACGTAACGATGCGTGTCGATCGGGAGGCTGCGATGCCAGGCAACAGAGCGGTTGTCTATCAGGGTGCGGGGCAGGTCGAGGTCCGTGACACCGACTATCCGACGTACGAGCTGCAGGACGGTCCCGGCGTCAACAAGGAGAACGTCGGGCGCAAGGTCCCGCACGGGGTGATCCTCAAGACCGTCGCCAGCAACATCTGCGGCAGCGACCAGCACATGGTCCGGGGGCGCACGACCGCACCCGAGGGCCTGGTGCTCGGCCACGAGATCACCGGTGAGGTCGTCGACGTGGGGCCGGACGTCGAGTTCATCAAGGTGGGGGACCTGTGCTCCGTACCGTTCAACATCTCCTGCGGCCGGTGCCGTAACTGCAAGGAACGCAAGACCGGCGTCTGCCTCAACGTCAACCCCGACAGGCCAGGATCGGCCTACGGGTACGTCGACATGGGCGGCTGGGTCGGCGGACAGGCCGAATACGTGCTGGTGCCGTACGCGGACTGGAACCTGCTCAAATTCCCGGACCGCGACCAGGCCATGGAGAAGATCCTCGACCTCGCCATGCTGACGGACATCTTCCCCACCGGCTACCACGGCTGCGTCAGCGCCGGCGTCACCAGCGGCTCCACGGTCTACATCGCGGGCGCCGGACCGGTCGGACTCGCCGCGGCGACCTCGGCGTACCTGCTGGGCGCCGCCGTCGTGATCGTCGGTGACCTGAACGAGGAGCGGCTGGCCCAGGCCCGCAGCTTCGGCTGCGAGACCATCAACGTGGCCGACGGCGACCCTGCCGACCAGGTCCAGCAGATCCTCGGACACGACGCACCGGCGATCGGTCAGCCACTCGTGGACTCCGCGGTGGACGCGGTCGGCTTCGAGGCGCGCGGCCACGGCGAGAACGCACAGACGGAGATGCCGGCCACCGTGCTGAACTCCCTGATGACGGTGACCCGGGCGGGCGGCGCGATCGGCATCCCGGGGCTCTACGTCACCGGCGACCCGGGCGGGGTCGACGACGCCGCCAAGGTGGGATCGTTGTCGCTGCGACTCGGCCTGGGCTGGGCGAAGTCCCACTCCTTCGTCACCGGCCAGTGCCCCGTCATGAAATACAACCGCGAACTGATGATGGCGATCCTGCACGACCGCGTCCAGATCGCGAAGAACGTCAACGCCACACCCATCCGGCTGGACCAGGCCGCCCAGGGCTACGCCGACTTCGACAAGGGCGCGGCCCGCAAGTACGTCCTCGACCCGCACGGCGTCATCGCCTGACGGGACCGCCCTGCCGGGGTCGCCCTTCTGGGGCCACCCTGGTGGGGCCGCCCCTGGTTTGGCCCCTTCAATCGGCCCTGCGGGCCGCCTGCATGAGCGGGACGATGGTGGTGAGCGCGTGCCGGCGGTTCTCCGGGCTGGTCGCCGCGAGGAGGTCGGCCCGCGGGTCCCACGGGTGCTCGAGCATGCCGGCCACCGCCCGGGCCGTGTCGGTGTTCTCCAGCCGGTCGATCAGGTGCAGTGCCATGTCGATGCCGGCGGTGATGCCCGCGCTGGTCACCACCGGGCCGGCGTCCACCCAGCGCCGGTCGCGGACGACCTCGACCTTCGGGTGCTGCCCGGCCAGCTCGTCCAGGACGAGCCAGTGGGAGGTGGCGGCCCGGCCGTCGAGCAGCCCGGCCGCGGCGTAGACCATCGCGCCGTTGCAGACCGAGGTCATGACCGTGCCGTTCTCGGCGAGGCCCCGCATCCGGGCCAGATGGGCCCGGTCGGCGTAGAGCGTGTCGATACCCGCGCCGCCGGGGTGCACGACGAGGTCGGGCCGGGGCTCGTCGTCGATCCCGCCGTCCGGGGTGACCGTCAACCCCAGCGCGCAGCGTACGGGCGCCCCGTCGAGGCTGGCCGTACGCACGCTCACCGGACGGGTCGCCACCGTCTGCCAGATCCGGAGCGTCTCCCACGGGCCGGTGAAGTCCAGCTCCTCGACGCCGTCGAAGAGGAGCACGGTGATGCGGTAGGGCCGTGTGTCCGTCATGCCCTCATCCTTCGCGCCCCGCCCCGTCGCGACGAGTAGCAGGAATGCCCCTGGTCGATAAGATTCCGCCATGACCGGTTCGTCTCGGCGGCGCCATCGCGTCGCGGTGCTCGCCCTCGACGGCGTGCAGCCGATGGAGGTCGGCATGCCGTTCCAGATCTTCGGCCTCCACGACCGCCGCTACGACGTCATCCTGTGCGGACAGTCCGCCGGGCCGGTCGAGACCCTCCACGGCTGGTCGCTCACCGCGCCGTACGGCCTCGACGAGGTGTTCACGGCGGACACGGTGATCGTGCCGGCCTACGGGGGCTCGGAGCGGGACACCCCACCGGATGCCACCCCGGACGTGCGGGACGCGCTCCGCGAGGCGCACTCCCGGGGCGCGCGGATCGCCACCATCTGCACGGCCGCGTTCGCCCTGGCCTCCACCGGCCTGCTCGACGGCAAGCGCGCGACCACCCACTGGCTGCTCACCGACGAGCTGGCCCGCCGGCATCCGCGCATCGAGGTCGACCCCGGCGCGCTCTACGTCGACACCGGCTCCCTGATCACCTCGGCCGGGGTGGCCAGCGGCATCGACCTCTGCCTGCACCTGCTACGCCGGGACTGCGGCGCGGCCACGGCCACCGCGATCGCCCGCGGAATCGTGGCCGCGCCCCACCGCGAGGGCGGCCAGGCACAATACGTGACCCACCCGCCCGCGCCACCGAACCGCACCGAGCTGAGCGCGACCCTGGAGTGGGCCCTGCACCGCCTCGACAATCCGCTGACGGTCGCCGCACTGGCCGCGCACGCCACCGTCGCCGAGCGTACGTTCGCACGGATGTTTACCGCGCAGCTCGGGATCAGCCCGATCAGGTGGCTCACCGCCGCCCGGATCACCCGCGCCCGCGAGCTGCTCGAGACGACCGACGCCAGCATCGACCACATCGGCCAGGCATGCGGCATGGGCACCCCGGCAAACTTCCGCCACCACTTCCGGCTCGCGACTGGAACCACCCCGACCGCCTACCGCCGCACCTTCTCGTCCCGCACTTTCACCCACGGACCATGAGGGGCGACCGCCTGGCAGGTGTTCATCAGCCACCTCGGCTCCCCGAAGGGGCCGCCCTGCCGCGCCGGTCTCTGCTCCCGGCGCGGCAGGCCCCCGATCCACCGGCGCTCCCGTGACGGCAGCGCCGGCGACCCCGATCTGGTGCGTGCACACCAATAGCGCCCCGATGCAGGACGCACGGCCCGATCCGATCGGCGCCCACCGGCATGACCTGAGCATTCCGCCCGCACGAACGCCGGCCCTACGCGTCGAGGCAGGTGCCGTCCGACTGCCTCGGACATCAGGCTCCGCAGGTGGCAGGTGGGGACGCCGTGCGGTGCAGTCGCGTTCGGGCGTGCCTCATGGCCCGGTCTGATCGGCTGCCACGCCGCGGATCTGAGGGATCTCCCGGAATCGTGCCACGTGGTGGTCGACTGTGGATCTCTGGTGGCGGGGGCGGATTAGGGTTTTCCCAACATCGTTTGTTCACGGGGAGTTTCAGGATGAGTTTTCTCAAGCGGGCCGCTGTTGCCGCGACGGCAGCTGTCATTGTCTCTGCCGGGCTGTTCGCCGGGCCGGCTGATGCCGCTGCGGCCAAGCCGGCGGTTGTTGTCGACTACGGCAGTGCGAAGGTTGTCACGAAGGTGAAGCCGAAGACGATCCGGCCGTACAAGGACGTCTCCTACACCAGCGTGCACTGGACGAAGCTGACCGGCAGCACCGGCTATGCGACGGCTGTCCGGAAGGTCAACACCTGCGTGCCGGACTGCGCGACCGGGAAGGTCAAGTCGGACAAGGTGAGCCTGAAGTTCACCCGGGTGCGCAAGGCCTCGAACCACAGGAACGTCTTCACGCGGGTGCGGGTGACCGTCATCAAGACGCACAAGGTCACCACCCACGCGCTGCCGACCTCGGTCAGCTGACACCGGACAACCCTCGAACCCCTGGTGCCACGGTGGCACCAGGGGTTCCGTGCGCAGAGGGCTCAGGGCTCAGGGCTTGGCGGCGAAGACCATGATGCCGAGGCACATCTCGTCGCTGGTGCCCTCGCCCCAGACGACGTAGCGGGGCGGGAGTTTCTGCAGCTGGGGCAGTTGCTTGCGCAGGGTCGCGTCGTGGGTGCAGGTGACCCGGACGGTGTCGCCCCGCTTGACCTGGACGGGTTTCGGGAGCGGGACGAGGGCCTGGTTGTCGAAGTCGTAGCGGGGGACGTCGATGACCGTCTGCGCGGCGGGCGTACCCGGATTGATCTCGACCTTGATCGATCGTCCCAGCAGGTGCATGTGACCGGCGGCCATGAGGATCGTGCCGTCCTGGTCGATGGGCTGGTCGCACTGCTGGGTGTTGCCCGGTTTCGGGGCGGCGCCGCCCTGGCACTGCTGGTTGAGGCCCTGGACCATGTCGCCGGATTCGGCGCCGAAGCGTTTCTCGACGTCGGCGACCGCCGTGGCACGGTCGCAGAGGGCACCGGTCGCGCCGGGCTCGCAGGGCAGCTCGATCGGGGCGAAGGCCAGAGCGGTCTGCAGCGACGTCAGTTTCGTGGTGCTGTCGGCGAGGCGCATCTTGATCCCGGACCTGTCCGTGGCCGGGACGCTGCTGTCCACGTTGAGCAGGTTGTAGTGCACCTGCATCACGAGTTTGCTGCCGGGCGGCATCTCGAAGCCGTAGCCGGCCGGCATCAGCGTCTCGCCCGCGCCCGGTGCCCAGTGCGCCACCCAGGCCGTCTGCCCGTCGACCCCGGCGCCGCCGAAGCAGGTCCAGCCCTCGCCGGGGGTCTTCGCGTCGACCGCGACCGCGTCGGCGGACTGCTCCGGGCTGAGCCGGTAGAAGATCGCGTGGTGCACGATCTCGGCGTTCTGCGGCAGGAACGTGCTGCCGGTGAGGTACGCGGTCGACGTCAGCCCGGGGTCGACGAGGAAGCACCTGTACTCGTCGGTGCCGCCGTTGGGCGCGGCCGGGGTGTAGGCCTGCGGGATCGACAGGTCGACGAAGCGTTCACCCGCGCGCAGCGCCGCGGGTGGGGCCGCTGAGCCGGCGGAATGGCCGGAGTGTGCGCTGCTGGAAGCGGGTGGCGCCGCGGCCGGTGAGGAACCGCAGGCGGCGATCAGGCTGAGAGCGGCGAGGGCGGTGACCGTTGCCTTGAGACGCATGGCTGCCTTCCGAGTGGCCGGATGGAAACCCGCTAATCCTCCCAAGAACACCAAGTCGGCGTAAATCAGGGACAACCCGGATTAAGAAGATCAAGACTGTCGCTGCCGGTACGCCCGGGTCTTGTGCCGGTTGCCGCAGACCGCCATCGAGCACCACCGGCTGCCACCGTTGCGGGAGACGTCGTGGAACGCCCAGCGGCACTCCGGCGCAGCACAGAGCTTGATCCGCGCCCAGGCGCCCGTCACGACGGCGTTCGCGACCGTCTCCACGATCGGCACCAGCGCCGGGACCGGTGACTGCGCGGCGAGCCGCAACCCGCCCGCGGTGTCCGGGACGAGCCGTAGGGGGAACGCCGCCAGGGCCGGCTCAGCCCCCTCGGACAGCGCGTCACGCAACGCACCCCGGAGCCCCTCGGCCAGCCCGTCGCGGTCGGCCTCACCCAGCCAGGAGCCGAGGACGTCGCCGCCCTCGTGACTGCCGAAACTGCGCACGTCGAGCGTGTTGAGAAAGGCCACCACCTGATCCACGACACCAGTGTACGCCGACACTGGTGTTAGCCTGAGGCCATGTTCACGGTTGCTGAGGAAGAACTGGCCGACCTGCGTGACCGGCTCCGACGTACCCGCTGGGGCAGGACCTGGCCCGGCACGGACGACAGCGAGCTGCGTGACCTGGTCGCCTACTGGGCCGGCGACTTCGATTGGCGCGCGCGAGAGGCGGCCATCAACGCGCTGCCCGCGCATTTCGCCGACGTGGCCGGGACGCGCCTGCACTACCTGCGCTACGACGGCGGCACCCCGGACGTCCTGCCGATCGTGCTGACCCACGGCTGGCCCAGCTCGATCCTGGAGCTGACCGGCCTCGCCGAACGCCTCGCCGCCGCGGGGTTCACGGTCATCGTGCCGTCGCTGCCGGGATACGCGTTCTCGCAGGTCAGCGACGTCCAGACGCACGAGCTCTGGCATCGCCTGATGACCGAAAACCTGGGATTCTCCCGGTACGCGGCCCACGGCGGCGATCTCGGTGCGGGAGTCACCGCCCGGCTCGGTCAGGCGTACCCGGAAGCTGTGGTGGGCATTCACGTGCTGGCCGTCGCCGACCCGCCGCGCTACGACCCGGACACGCTCACTCCCGACGAGCGTGCCCACCTCGACCGGCAGGCGAGCTGGCTCGCCGAGGAGGGCGCCTACCAGCACCAGCAGCGGAAACGCCCGCTCACCCTCTCCCCCGGGCTGGCCGACTCACCGGTGGGACTGCTGGCGTGGCTCCTGGAGAAGTACCGGTCCTGGAGCGACACCCCGTTCACCGACGACTTCGTGCTGACCCAGACGTCGCTCTACTGGTTCACCGGCACGATCGCCACGTCGTTCCGGCCGTACTACGACCACGCCCAGGGCAGGGTCACCCGGATCGAACGGGTCGAGGTGCCGACGGCTGTGGCGCTGTTCCCCAAGGACCTGAGCCACCCGCCACGCAGCTGGGCGGAGCGGACCTACCACGTCGAGCGTTTCACGACGATGCCGCGCGGCGGGCACTTCGCCGCCCATGAGGAGCCGGACCTGCTCGCCGCGGACATCGTCGCGTTCTTCGCGGACAAACGCTGAGGCGCCGGTCAGAACGTGCGGTCCTGCCAGGTGCAGAGGCAGACCTTGTTGCCCTCGGGGTCGGCGAGGACCCAGAAGCTGGGGGCCTCGGCATCGCTGACCAGGGTGCCGCCGGCGGCGACCGCGGCGTCGATGCGGGGCTGGACCTGGGCGGGATCGATCCAGACGTCCGGGTGCCAGTGCTGGCGGGGCTCCTCGGAGCCCGACTCCTGGAACCAGACGGTCGGCAGCACACCGTGCGGGTCGCGGACCTCGTCGCCGACGTCGTCGCCCACCCGGTGCTCGCCGCCGAGGACCGCCGTCCAGAACGGCAGGATCGCGGTGTGGGCCGGGGTGTCCAGGGCCAGCTCGACGAGCGCGATCGTGGCGCACTCCTGGGTGAGGCCGGCATCGGCGACCAGGGCGGAGATCGTGCGGGCCATCCGGATGTCGCGGCCGGTGACCGCGCCGGTGTCGTGGCTGGTCAGCACGATGTCGACCCGGGTGTAACGCAGGTCCAGATCGGGATGGTGGTCGGCCGCCTCGGCTGCCGCGCCGAGCGCGTTGACCAGGGCGAGGCCGGTGGCGAAGTCCGGGGTGGCGACGCGGGTGCGCAGCGCGCCCAGGATGTAGACCCAGCCGTCGAGCTTCTCGGCGGCGATCTGCTGTGCCGTCAGTTTCGCCATCGGATCAGCCCTCACCTTCGACGATCCGCTTCAGGCTGGTCAGGTCGGCCAGCACCGCCTCCGCGTCGGCGGCCCACTCCTCATCCGTCATGCCGGTGCGGCGGCGCAGGGTGAAGACCACCTCGCTGTCGTCGCCGTCCCGCAGGACCCGGAACGGGTTGTAGATGCTGTCGCCCGTCGGCAGGGTGACGGTGTGGTCGAGGACGAGATATTCGTTCTGGGGCGCGTAATCGAGCTTGAGGCGACCGCCCGGCGTGTCGACGTACCAGACGCCGTCGACCTGTTCCACGGACGTGCCCAGGCCCGGTGCCCACTGTGGAATATTGGTGGGGTCCGACGCGTACGCGTACACGTCGGCTGCGGGCTTGTCGATCGCGACGGCGAGGTGTCTCGTTTCCGTAGCCATCCCCTCATTCTGGCACCACCGGCCGGATGTGGTGGGATGCCGCGGTGACCGACGCGAGCTGGGCCCGTACCTACACCTTGACCGTGCCGACCGAGAAGGCCGCCCGCGCGGTCGCCGACCGGCTGGCCGAGCGCGGGCATCTGCTCACCGCCGTCCGCATCGTCGACCATTTCTCGTTCGAACCCGGCAACTTCTGGTACGGGAAGCCGAGCATGCGCCCCGAGTTCAGCGGCTGGTGGGACGTGTTCAGCGTCGTGCTCGACGACCAGGTCATGGATGACGCGGAGAAGGCGGCCGTCGCGGATCTGGCCAGGGAGAGCGGCGGGATCTCGGGCGGGGCGGGCAGCGGGCACCGGGACACGGTGCTGCAGATCTTCAACCGGACCGGGCTGGTGCACGAGCTGACCCCCTCGCAGGCGGCGCGGCGGCGCCCGGCCCCGATGCCCGTGGCCGCTGCCGGGGAACTGCCGCCGGGGCCACCGCTGGAGAGCCGCCCCGCACCGGACCTGCGCGGGGAGCTCATCGCCGTCACCGAGTGTTGTGCTGGGGACGGCGGCGACGGGGCAGGAACGGGAGACCTGCTGGGAGACCTGTTCAACGCCGCGATGCATCAGGGGACGTGTTATCCGCACACGGCGGGCATGGTGCCGGTGTTCGTGGAGCTTGCCGCCGACGACCGGCTCGGGGACCGCTACCGGGGCTGGGTGCTGATGGACCTCTTCCTCATCGCCTCGGTCGGCCGCCGGGACCTCGCCTCGATGGCCGACACCCTGCGCGCGCTGGGCAAGCCCGCCGTCGAGGCGCCGGAGGCCGTCGCCGCGCGGGAAGCGGTCACCGCGGCGGTGCCCGGGCTGCTCGACCGCTGGGAGGAGGCGTCCGAGCACGAACGGTTCCTGCTCGCCGCCCTCGCCGCCGCGTGCTCGATGCCGGCCCCGGACCTCGGGACGATCCGGGACAACGCCGTAGGAACCACCCGGGAAGCGACGATCCGGCTCATCGACGAGCTCGCGGAGGGAACCCTGCGCGCTGACGCGGAACAGCGCGCTCTGGGCGTACTCATGAAAGATCTTGGGTCTGAGCTGGGGTGACCCGCTCAGGTCGGGCGGGCGGCGGCCGACAGTGAGGGCCGCCCCGACCCGAGGAGTCCGATGCAGCCCGCCGATGTCAGCTTCGCCGCGGCCGCCGCCTTTCCCGAGGTCGCCGCGGCGGTCCAGGCCCTGCAGATCTGGGACTGGCCATCGGTACGGGCGGAGCTCGACGCGGCCCCGCCCGGCATGCGCGCGTTCGTCGTGCACGAACTGGCCGAACACCCCGAAGCAAGACAACTCGCCGGGTACGCGTGGCAGCAGCAGCCGTCGGACACCGCAGCCGCCGCCGTCCTCGCCGCCCACCTGATCCACACCGGGTGGCAGATCCGCACCGGCGCACCGGCCGAGCGGGTCAGCCCGGAACAGTTCACCGGCTTCCACGAGCACCTGGCCGCCGCCGAGCAGGTCCTGATCGACGCCGCGGCGCGCAACCCCTACGACAGCGCCGTCGGGGTCCAGCGCCTGCTGACGGCGCGTGGCCTGCGGCTGGGCCCCGGGGAGGTACGCCGCCGCTACGCACGCCTCGCCCGCATCGACGCGCACAACGTCACCGGCCAGCTGCAGATGCTCCAGTCGCTGTGCCCCAAATGGTCGGGCACGTGGCCCGAGGTGCACGCGTTCGCCCGCGACCGGACGCTGGCCGCCCCGCCCGGAGCCCCGAACGCCCTGCTGGTCGCCGTCGGACACCTCGAACACTTCGCCGAGCTGGGCGGCGGTGACACTGCCCGTGCCTATCTGCGCTCCGATGCGGTACGCCGCGAGCTGATCGACGCCGCCGACCGTTCGGTCTGGCACGGCTCGTTCGGGCGGGAACCGGGCTGGGTCCTGGCCCTGAACGCGTTCGCCATGGTCTTCCTCCAGCTCGGCGACGAAACCGCCGCCACCGGCCTGCTCGCGGCCGCCGCGCCGTTCGCGACCCGGTTCCCGTGGTCGTGCCTCGGGGATCCGGCGGGTGTGCTCCGGGCGTACCGTCGCAGCCTTGCCGGAGCCGCCCGATGATCACCCTCCTCGAGCACGACGGTGTCCGCACGCTGCTGGCACCGGCCACGGGCCCGATGCGCGCCGGCCTGGTCTTCCCGGGCGGCCAGGTCAGCGTCACCGGCCCGGAGGACGAGATCGCCCGCTTTCTGAGCGGCCACCAGCTCGTGACACCGACGTCCGCGACCCTGCACCTGCGGCGGTACGGCGTGCCCCTCGAAGTCACCCGCGAGAACACTGTCCTCTGGATCGCCGGCGACCGTGTCCCGCCCGGCCTGACCCTCCCGCTGCCCGCCGACCGCCGCCGGACTTCCCCGCCGGTGACCGGCATGCTGCCCCCGGCAGACGCACCCGGCGGCTACTCCTTCGCCGGCTCGCTCGGCACCGTCGCCTGGCAGACCGTCGTCACCCACAGCGCCCCCGCCGCCGTCCTCGCCGACATGCTCGCGGTGATGCTCGGCCGGTCGTTCCCCGTCGCCACCAGCTACCTCCCCCGCAGCGACGGCACAGCGATCATCACCGTGATCGCAGCCGGCTCGCACCGCTCGACCGGCTCGGACGCCGTGCTGGGCGAGTTCATCGATGTCCTGGCCCAGCTGCGCGTCGGCCGCCTCGACCCGGCCGACCTCCCCCTGGCCCTCTCCCACCCGGACAGGCCTTCCGCTTCCCAGCCCGACAGGCTTCCCATGCTGGCTGCGGAGATGCTGGCCGGACTTCCTCCGCTGAGCGCCGACCAGTTCCAGGCGGTCACGCCCGCGGCGGTTGCCGCCGTGGGCATGGCATCGATGCGCCACGGCCTGCTGCTCACCCCCGGCGACCGCGACGCGAGCTGGGCAGGTTTCGCCCCCGCCCCACTCCCCTTGCCCCTCCCACCTGCACCGCTTCCGGCGGGGCCGCCCCGGGTCGCGCCGGCCCTGTTCACCCTCTACATCGTGCTGACGATCGCCCTGACCGGCCTGCTGGCGCTGCTGTTCATCGACGGCGACAGCCACACGACATTCCAGCGCGCACTGTGCGCCCTGGCGATCGCCCTCACGGTCCGGGGCGCGATCCGCGCGTTCCACCGCTTCCGCCACGCCTGACCGGTGTCGCTCCCGCCCGAGCGGGGTACGCCCGGGTGATGACCCACCAGTGGTTCGCCAGCCGCTCCGCCGGGCGCCTCTCGATGCTCGGCGGCATCCTGACCCTGACCGACGACGAGGTCACCTTAACGCCCTGGCTCCACCTCGGAGCGACGCAGCGCATCGCCCTCACCGCCATCGAGAGCGTCGAGACCCACGGCGACCGCCCCGCCCGGCTCCGCATCACCGCAACGGGCCGCCGCCCGCTGATCCTCATGGTCCTGCCGGACCTGACAACGGCGGTCTGGTCCCGCGACAACTCTGCCCGCGACGCCGCGATCACCGCGATCACCGCCCGCCTGAACACGCGGTGACCTGCGGGTTAAGTCTTTTGTGGACACTCCCGGATTCGTGCCACCACCGGTTGTTCTCCCCGCCGGGGGCATCGGCCGCGACCTAGCGTTCCCGCCATGAGGACATTCGCTCCGGCCGCCACCTTGGCCGCCACCGTCGCCCTGACCATCACGGCCGGCCCGGCGCTCGCCGCCACCCCGGACCACTCCAGCGTCACCGTGACCGGGACCATCACCGGCCGGATCCTCGGCCCGGACGGCACCCCGGCCGCGAACACCGACATCTACGCCACCAACATCAGCACCGCCGCGCAGCACACCGCCCGCACCAGCGCCAACGGCACCTACCGGCTCCGGGTGCAGGCGGACCAGACATTCATCGTGAGCTACGCGGTGGGCCGCTACTTCGAATACGTCCCGCACACGTTCCGCTCCGACGAGGCCACCGAATACTTCGTCCCGGCCCGCAGGACCATCCGGGTCGACGACCGGGCCATCGCCCTCGCCGGGATCACCGGCCGGCTGACCGGCGCCGCGGGGGCGCCTGCCGCCGGAGTCACCGTCCGCGTCACCAACGTCGACACCGCCAACGAGGCCGAGACCACCACCCTGCAGGACGGCACCTACGACCTCAGCGGCCAGCTCCCCCCGGGCGTCTACAAGGTGAGCTTCACGGCCGACGGCCGCACCCAGTACGCCCACCAGGCCGCCGACTGGAACTCCGCAGCCGACATCACCCTCACCTCTGGCACCACCAGCGTCGTCGACGACCAGCTCCTCTGGGACCCCGCGTCCTGATCCCGCCAACCAGAACCCCCGCGCCCCGGACATCGCCGTCCGGGGCGCGGGGCCTGTTTAGGTTGTGCACAATTTAATTGTGCACAACCCAAACCCTGCGGGGCTTTTGTTGTGCGCAGAACGCACGTAAGTTCTCAGGGAGAACACAAATGCGATGCCGGGAGGTGGCGTGCGCACGAGGGTCGGGATCGTGGGAGCCGGACCGGCCGGGCTGGTCCTCGCGCGGCTGCTGGAGCGCGCCGGCATCGACTCGGTGATTCTGGAGAGCCGCTCCCGGGCGTACGTCGAGGGCCGGGTGCGCGCCGGCGTCCTCGAACACGGCACCGCCGCGCTGCTCGACGAGTTCGGCGTCGGTGACCGGATGCGGCGCGAGGGCATGGTGCACCGCGGGATCGAGCTGCGCTTCGACGGCGCGGGGCACCGGATCGACCTCGAGAAGCTGACCGGGCGGACCATCACCGTCTACGGCCAGCAGGAGGTGGTCAAGGACCTCATTGCCGCGCGTACGCAATCCGGGCTGCCCCTGCACTTCGATGCCGAGGTCACCGGGGTTGACGGAACCACCCTGCGCTACGTGCACGAGGGCGTGACCCGGGAGCTGCAGTGCGACTTCGTGGCCGGGTGCGACGGGTCGCACGGCGTCACCGCCGCCTCGCTGCCGGGCGGGGCCGTGCAGCGGTGGGAGCGCGACTACCCGTTCGCCTGGCTCGGCATCCTGGCCCGGGCGCCCGCGGCCAACGAGGAGCTCGTGTACGCGTACCACGAGCGGGGCTTCGCGCTGCACAGCATGCGTACCCCGGAGATCGTGCGGCTCTACCTGCAGGTCCCGCCCGGCACCGACCCCGCGGCCTGGCCGGACGGGCGGATCTGGGACGAACTGCGTACCCGGCTCGGTCTGGCGTTGCAGGCTGGACCTGTGCTGGAGAAGAGCGTCACCCCGATGCGCAGCGTGGTGACCGGGCCGATGCGTCACGGGCGGGTGTTCCTCGCCGGCGACGCGGCGCACATCGTCCCGCCGACCGGCGCGAAAGGGCTCAATCTGGCGGTCGCCGACGTACGTGTCCTCGCCGAGGCCCTCGTCGCCCATTACCGCGACGGTTCGCAGCAGCTGCTGGACGCGTACTCCGAGACCTGCCTGAAGCGGGTGTGGCAGGTGCAGCGCTTCTCGAACTGGATGACCTCGATGCTGCACCGCCCCGGCTCGCAGGACGCGTTCGGGCACCGCCTGCAGCTCGCCGAGCTCGCGTACGTCACCGGTTCCGACGCGGCCGCCACCACGCTCGCGGAGAACTACGTCGGATTGCGCAAGGAGTTGTGATGACCAGCCCCCACCCCCCGCTGCTGTCCCCCGGCTACAAGTCGACCGTCCTGCGCGCCCCGCAGCAGGCCCCGATCCTGCTGCCCGGCTCGCTCGGCGAGCTCACCGGACCGGTCCTCGGCGAGGGCCCCGTCGCGTCGGGCGACGCCGACCTCACCCTGGACGGCAAGGGCGGCGAGGCGCAGGGCCAGCGGATCATCGTGCACGGCGTTGTCAGCGACGCCGCCGGCAGACCCGTCCGCGACCAGCTCGTCGAGGTCTGGCAGGCCAACGCCGCCGGGCGCTACCTGCACAAGTGGGACCGGCACGACGCGCCCCTGGACCCGCACTTCACCGGGGTCGGCCGGGCGCTGACCGACGACGAGGGCCGCTACCGGTTCGTCACGGTCAAGCCGGGCGCCTACCCGTGGGGCAACCATCCCAACGCCTGGCGCCCCGCGCACATCCACTTCTCGCTCTTCGGCCGGGCCTTCACCCAGCGTCTCGTCACGCAGATGTACTTCCCGGACGACCCGCTGTTCGCGTTCGACCCGATCTACCACTCCGTCCCCGAATTCGCCCGCGACCGCCTCGTTGCCGGTTTCGACCTCGGCGCCACCGTCGACTCGTGGGCGCTGGGCTTCCGCTTCGACATCGTGCTCTCCGGCGACTCCGCGACCCCCTGGGAGACCAAGTGACGACGCCGTCGCAGACCGTCGGGCCGTACCTCTCGATCGGCCTCTCCTGGGACGAGGGACCCTTCGTCGTGCCGGCGGACGCACCCGGCGCGGTATGGCTGCGCGGCGAGATCCGTGACGGCAACGGTGACCTGGTGCCGGACGCGCTGGTCGAGACGTGGCAGGCCGACCCGGACGGCAGGTTCCACACCCCCGGCTTCCGCGGCTTCGGCCGCTGCGGCACCGACGACGAGGGAAAATGGGCCATCCGTACGCGTAAACCGGGCCCCGTCGACGGCCAGGCACCCCACATCGCCGTGTCGGTCTTCGCCCGCGGCCTGCTCGACCGCGTCATCACCCGTGTCTACTTCGCCGACGAGGCCCCCGCCAACGCCGCCGACACGGTCCTCGAGAGCGTCCCCGAGGCCCGCCGTCACACGCTGCTCGCCGCACCGGACGGCGACGGCTACCGCTTCGACATCCGACTGCAGGGCGACGATGAAACAGTCTTCTTCACTTTCTGACCCCGATGTGCGCCTGCCCGGCTGGAGCCCGCCCGGCGGCGACCGTCCCTGGGCGGGCCGGCTCTCGGACCGGGGGCTGCCCGAGGCCGAGCTGCCCGAGCGGGGACTGTTCGACGGGGTGCTCGCCGCCGGGCCGGTCTGGCTCGAGGTCAGCGACCCGGCCTGGATCCACGCCCTGCTCGACGCGGAGGCCGCCCTCGCCCTGGCCACGGCCGGGGCCGGACTGGCGAGCTACACGGACGCCCGCGCCGTGGCCAAGGCCTGCGCGGGACTGCGGGTCGACATCGCGTCGCTCAGCGCGGAGGCCGCGGCCACCGGCACTCCCGTCGTGCCACTGGTCGCCCGGCTCCGGACCGCCCTCACCGGGGACGCCGCCGCGCTCGTCCACCGCGGCGCCACCAGCCAGGACATCGTCGACACCGCCGCCATGCTGGTCGCGCACCGGGCCGTCGAAGCCCTGCTCCTCGATCTGGACGCCGCGGCTTCGCTTGCCGCCTCGCTCGCGGACCAGCACCGGGACACCCTGGTAGCGGGCCGGACCCTGCTGCAACAGGCGCTGCCGACCACGTTCGGGCTGGTCGCCGCTGGCTGGCTCAGCGGCCTGGACGCCGCCCGGCAGCGGCTCGCCGAGGTCCGGCAGACCCGCCTCGCCGTCCAACTCGGCGGCGCCGTGGGCACGCTCGCCGGCTTCTCCCCCACCCCCGATCCCCACTCCCGCACCGCCACCGCCACCGACTCCGGCTCCGGCTCCGACTCGGGCTCGGGCTCGGGCTCGGGCTCGGGCTCGGCGGATGGGCACGGTGGCGGGGCCGGTTACGACCCGGTGAGGGCGTTGGCGGTGGTGGCCGGGTTCAGTGAGTTGCTGGGGCTGGCGGAGCCGGAGCTGCCGTGGCACACCGAGCGGACCAGGATCGCCGAGCTGGCCGGGGCGCTGGGGGCGGCGGCCGGGGCGATCGGAAAGGTGGCGCGGGACATCACGCTCTACGCGCAGACCGAGGTCGGGGAGCTGGCCGAGGGCGGGCCGGGTGGGGGCTCGTCGACGCTGCCGCACAAGCGGAACCCGATCCACGCGGTCAGCGCCGCAGCGGCCGCGGCGACCACTCCCGCGCTGGTCGCCATGCTGCTCTCTGCCATGCCGCAGGAACATCAGCGGGCGGCGGGCTCGTGGCACGCCGAGTGGCAGCCGTTGCGGGCGCTGCTGGTGGCGGTGGGCTCCGCCGCGTACAGCATCAAGGAAAGCCTGAGCGGTCTCGAGGTCCACGCCGACCGGATGCGGGCCAACCTGGATCTCACCCACGGGGCCCTGCTCGCCGAACGGGTCGCGGGAGCGCTGCGGCCGGTGCTCGGCGCCAAGGCCCACGACGTGGTCCGCGAGGCGGTCCTGCGCGGCGACCTGGCCACCGACCCGGCCATCACCGCGCACCTGTCGCCCGCCCGGCTGGCCGGCCTGCTCGACCCCGGCGGCTACATCGGCAGCTCCTCAGCCCTCATCGACCGCACCCTGACCAGCCGAAACTCAGCCACCCCAACCCCACCCGCCTCAGCCGCGGCAAGCCCAGCCGCCTCAGCCCCGGCCGACCCGACCCCCGCCGACCCGACCCCGGCCGACCCGACCCCCGCCGACCGGGCACCGGGCCGATGATTCCGCACCACGAGCTGGCGGGGCCGGTGGACGGGCCGCCGTTGCTGCTGATCAACTCGCTCGGGGCGGACCTGTCGATGTGGGATCCGCAGCTGCCCGTACTCGCACGGCGGTTTCGCGTCGTCCGGTACGACGCGCGGGGTCACGGGCGTTCGGGCGTACCCGAGGGCAGGTATTCCCTGGAGGATCTCGGCCGGGACGCGCTCGACCTGCTGGACCACCTCGGCATCGCGCGTACCCATGTGTGCGGGTTGTCGCTGGGCGGGATGACCGCGATGTGGCTGGCGGCGTTCGCACCCGCCCGGGTCGACCGGCTCGTCCTGTGCTGCACGTCCGCGCTGCTGGGGCCGCCCGAGGCGTGGGCCGATCGGGCCGCGACCGTGCTGGCGTCCGGGACGGGAGCGGTCGCGGACGCGGTGGTGGCACGGTGGGTGACCGTGGGCTTCGCGCAGGAACACCCCCGGGAGGTGGTCCGGCTGCGCGGCATGATCGCCGCCACCCCACCCGTCGGGTACGCCGGAGCGTGCGCGGCGATCGAGGACATGGACCTGCGCGCCGACCTGCCCCGGATCACCGCCCCGACCCTGGTGATCTCGGGTGCGGAAGATCCCGCGACCCCGCCGTCCCACGGCTCGGCGATCGCAGCGGCCATCCCGGGCGCGCGGCTGGAAGTGCTCTCGCCGGCCGCGCACCTCGCCACCTACGAACAGGCCGACGAGGTCAACCGACTGCTGCTGGAGGCCTTCGATGACTGACGCCTACGACAAGGGCATGACCGTACGGCGGGAAGTCCTCGGCGACGCACACGTGGACCGGGCGGTGGCGGCGACCACGGAGTTCACGGCCCCGTTCCAGGACTACATCACCCGCTCGGCGTGGGGTGACGTGTGGGGACGGGAGGGCCTTGACCGGCGTACGCGTAGCTGTGTCACCCTGGCCGTCCTCACCGCCCTGCACTGCGACGCCGAGATCGCCATGCACGTGCGCGCCGCGCGCCGCAACGGCCTGACCCCCGAGGAAATCGCGGAGGTCCTGCTCCACACGGGTGTCTACGCGGGCGTCCCGGCGGCCAACGCGGCATTCAAGATCGCCCAAGAGGTCCTCGCTGAGGAGGACCCTGGTCTGTGAGCGACCGCGAACCACACTTCGTGCAGTCCCTCGAACGGGGCCTCGCGGTCATCCGCGCCTTCGACACCCACCACCCGCAACTCACCCTCAGCGAGGTCGCCCGCATCTGCGACCTCACCCGCGCGGCCGCCCGCCGCTTCCTGCTCACCCTGACAGACCTCGGCTACGTACGCACGGACGGCCGCATGTTCTCGCTGACCCCGCGCGTCCTGGAACTCGGCTACTCGTACCTGTCGAGCATCTCGCTGCCGGAGGTCGCCCAGCCCCATCTCGAAACCCTCGTCGCCGACATCCACGAGTCGTCCTCCGTCTCCGTCCTCGACGGCGACGACGTCCTCTACGTCGCGAGGGTCCCGACCCGCCGCATCATGACGGTCGCGATCAACGTGGGGACACGCTTCCCGGCGTACGCGACGTCGATGGGCCGCATCCTCCTGGCACACCTGCCGGAACCGGAGATCGCAGCGTTCCTCGCCCGGGTGAACCTCCTGCCCCTGACGGACCGGACCCTGACCACACCGGAGTCCCTCCGCACCGAACTGAACCGCATCCGCGACCAGGGCTGGGCCATCGTCGACCAGGAACTCGAAGAAGGCCTCCGCTCCCTGGCCGCCCCCGTCCACGACCGAACGGGCACAGTGGTCGCCGCGGTGAACATCTCCGTCCACGCCAGCCGCACCCCGGTCGACGACATGCGCGAACGCCTGCTCCCCTGCCTCCTGGCCACAACTGCTGCGATCGAAGCCGACCTCCGCAACACCCGCTGACCACCGGCTACCCGAACTGGTCGGCGAGCTTCGTCAGCTTGGTGACGTACGCCGGCCAGTCGTAGTCCTCGGGAACATTGGTGTTCTCCCGGCGCAAGCCGATCGCGCTATCGTGCTGCTCGCGCATGATGTCGGCGTGACCGGCGTGCCGGGCGAGGTCGCAGGTCACGTGGATGATGATCCGTTGCAGCGTCACGACGTCCCGGCGCGGCTGCCACCAGGGCACCCGCCCCGGGGCGTCGAGCGGTAGCTGCTCGATCGTCTGGTCCGCGAACGCCCCGACCCGGCGATACAGGTCGATCAGGCCGTCCTTCGTCTCGTCCGCCCGCGCGTACCAGTCCGCCTGCGGGTCCTCGTCGAATGCCGCCAGGGGAACCAGTTCCCCGGGGGCCGGGAACTCGCGGCCGAAGGTCGGTCCGAAGTAGCCGGCTTCGACATTGAGGCAGTGCTTGAGAACCCCCAGCAAATTGTTGCCGGTCGCGGTGCGAGGCTGCCTGACCTCACGTTCGCTCAGCCCGTCGAGCTTCCAGATGAGGTCGTCGCGAGTCGCCCGCAGATAGTGGCGCAGCGCAGCCTTCGGTTCGCCCAGATCAGCCATGACTGCGAGTCTTCCCTACCCACCGGCCGATGAGAGCAACGGGTTGTGTGGCGCCTGCGTGCCGGGCTACCTCCAGCTGCGATGGACGCTGCCCCGCGGGCACCTCGCCACGGAAGGATGGTCGCTCGGCTAACCTGCGGTGGTGGCAGGAACCGAACTGGACGAGTTGATCGTGGCCGACGGCGCGGCGCTGCGCGTGTGGCTGCTGGACAATCACACCACCTCCCCCGGGGTGTGGCTCGCTCTGGCCAGGAAGGGCGGTTCCGTCACCACGCTGACCTGGCAGCAGGCGGTCGACGAGGGACTCTGCTTCGGCTGGATCGACGGGCAGGCCCGCAAGCGGGACGAGGAGAGTTCGTGGCGGCGGTTCACCCCGCGCCGGCCCCGCAGCATCTGGTCCCAGCGCAACGTCGCCCACGTGGCCCGGCTCGAGGCGGCCGGCCTGATGCTGCCCGCCGGGCGCGCCGCCGTCGACGCCGCGAAGGCCGACGGCCGGTGGACGGACGCCTACGCGCCACCGTCGGAAGCGGAGGTGCCGGCCGACCTGCTGGCCGCGATCGCCGCCGACCCGGCGGCGCAGGCGATGTTCGACGTCCTCACCAGCACCAACCGCTTCTCCCTCATCGGCCGGGTCAACGGCGTCAAACGGGCCGAGACCCGCACCCGGAAGATCGCCGAGTTCGTCGCGATGCTGGCCCGGCACGAAACGATCCACCCCCAGCGAGCCAGACCAGCCGACCCGCCGACACCCTGACGCGGCGCTGCGCAGCTTGCCGCATGGGAGCTCGTGCTCTACCAGGGCCTCAACGAACACGACGATGGGCATGCAAAGATTTGGCGTGCGGACGTTCTGGGCGCAGCGTCGGGTGTGCCGCCGGCTCGGCGTCCCCTCGCTTCGACCCGGGCCGGGGACGATAACCGGTGTTGCTCTGGGGCGGGCAACTGAGCTGGAACCCTTGAACGCCATTCGTCATCTGCCCGTCGGGCAGTCCAACGGCTGGTACGTGTGGCGAGGCGGGCAGATCCCCCAGGACGACGATGAGTTCTTCAGTCCCGTCCACATCGAGCACGCCAAGGATCACTTCCCCGGGCTGCTGCCGTACCTGGCGCTTCCGCCTGGATTCGGCGTGATTCTGGCACCCGGGTATGAGGACGTATGGCAGGACCAAGGGCTCCTTGATCCCTGACCGCCAAACAGGGAGCAGCGCACTCACATACCGCTGCGCGCTCGAGCGGACACCCGCTTCCCGTTCCACAGCTATGATCTTGGTCGACTCGGGGAGTGCTTGACGACGTTGGTGCGTACGCTGCAATGCCGCCGGATGGCGAAGCTTCCGGTTCTGAACGACGGCGAAGGCCTCGTTTCAGCCGTAGCAGCTCACCGAGTGCCGGCTGCGGGACGGATCCATCGTCGAACACGGTCCGGCCGCCCTCACCCCGGTGAAGGATTTCGACGTCGTCAGCACCCGCGGAAGCCGCCTCTACCTGCGAACCACCCACTCGGTCTTCGCCGCCGACCTGGCTGAATCCTGACGACCCGGATACCTGGCTAAGCGGCGGCGACCGGGAAGGCGGTTCGCGTACGGTCCTCGGAGATCTGCCAGATGCGGCGGGCGTCGTCCTCGCTGCGCAGGCGTGAGTAGAGCGCCTGCTCGGCCGGCGCACCGCCCAGGTGGCCCACACCGCGGGGACCGTAGAAGCGTCCTCCGCCGTCCGGTGCCGTTGCCGCCAGCAGGGCCGGGAGCGGCGCCGACTCCAGGGTCCCGACGAGCAGGCCACGCGCGGACAGCGCCCGGATGACCCGTACCCCCACCGTGTCGCGGGCCCGGCCGACCTCGGGGCGGGCCGCCAGCAGGCTGGTCGGGGCGATGCCCGGGTGGGCGAGGTTGCTGGTGATCCCCCAGCCCCCGGCCTGGCTGCGCCGCTGCAGCTCCAACCCGAAAAGACCGAAGGCGATCTTCGATTGACTGTACGCACGACCTCCGCTGTACGACCGTTCCCAGTTCAGGTCGTCCCAGTTGATCGCGCCCTGGTTCGCGGCGATGCTGAGCTGCGACGTCACCCGGGCCCGGCCGGCACGCAGCAGGGGCAGCAGGTGACCGGTGAGGGCGAAGTGGCCCAGGTGGTTGCTGCCGAACTGGAGCTCGAAGCCGTCCGCGGTGACCTGCCGCTCCGGCGGTGTCATCACGCCGGCGTTGTTGACCAGGATGTGGATCGGCCGGTCCTCGCCCCGCAGCGTGGCACCGAGCGCGGCGACCGATTCCAGTGATGACAGGTCGAGCTCTCGCAGGGACACGACAGCTTCCGGATGCTGCTGCCGGATCTTCGCGATCGCCGCCTCGCCCTTGCGCTGATTGCGGACGGGCATGACGACTTCGGCCCCGGCGCCGGCGAGCCGGGTGGCCAGGCCGAGGCCGACCCCGTCGGAGGCGCCGGTGACGACGGCGATTTTGCCGGAAAGACTCGGGACCGTGATGGCGGGTGTACGTGGCATGTCCTTACGATGCGCGCCGGAAGCGGCGTTATCCACGGCTTACCGATCCCAGGCTGAGCAATCCCTCTCCAGCCGGGTGAGCGGTATAACCGACCTATGATCGATCGTGCCGGGCTCGCCGCATTTCTGCGCCACCGCCGGGAGTCCCTGCAACCCGAGGATGTGGGCCTGCCCCGCGGGACGCGCCGCCGGACCAGCGGCCTGCGCCGGGAGGAGGTCGCCGCGCTCTGCCACCTGTCGGCGGACTACTACAGCCGCCTGGAACGCGAGCGCGGCCCGCACCCCTCCGACCGCCTGATCGGGTCGATCGCCCAGGGGCTGCACCTGTCGCACGACGAACGCGATCACCTCTTCCGGCTGGCCGGGCACCACCCGCCCACGACCGGTGCGGGTGGCGAGCACATCAGCCCCGGCATGCTGCGCATTTTCGACCGGCTGACCGACACGCCCGCCGAGATCGTCACCGAGCTCGGCGAGACCCTGCGGCAGACAGCGCTCGGCGTGGCCCTCACCGGCGACCTCAGCCGGCACACCGGCCCGGCACGCAGCATCGGTTACCGCTGGTTCACCGACCCGGCCTTCCGCGCCCTCTACCACCCCGACGACCACCCGCTGCACGCCCGCGTCTTCGCCTCGGGACTGCGCAGGGTAGTCACCCTGCGCGGCCCGCAATCGCACGCCGCGCACCTGCAGCGTCTCCTGCTCGACCGCAGCGAGGAATTCCGCAGCCTCTGGAACGACCACGGGATCGGGGTGACCTACCAGCACCTCAAACGGTACGTCCACCCCGAGGTCGGCCACCTCGAGCTCACCTGCCAGGCATTGCTCGACCCGGACCAGGCCCACTCCCTGCTCGTCTACACGGCCGTGCCCGGCAGCGAGAGCTACGACAAACTCCAGCTACTCTCCGTCATAGCCACGACCGCATCGGATCTGAGCGCGCACTGAATCATGTCGATGCGAATGGGGTGGGCGGGGGCGCGAGCGCATCGTCCAGGGCCGCCCGGGCGCCGCGCAGGGCCAGCCGGAGCTGGTCGGGTGAGCGGCGGACCTGGGCCAGCAGCAGGCCACCCTGGATCGCGGCCATGGTGAGGTCGGCCAGCTCCGTCACGTTCACGTCCGGGAGCAGGTCGCCCGACTCTTGCATCCGGCGCAGACCCGCGATGAGGGGGGCCTCCCAGCGGGCGAAGGCGTCCACGAATGCCTGCCGGGCGAGGTCGTCCCGGCCGCCGAGCTGGGCAGCCAGCGAGCCGATCGCGCAACCGCCCACGGCGTCCTGCCGCGTCCCGTTGGCCACGATCGCGTCGAACCAGTGGTCGATGCCGGCGACCGTGTCGACATGCAGGAGCAGTGGTTCCTGCGCGGCCAGCACGGTGTCCACGGTGGCGTGGACCACCGAGCGGACGAGGTCGTCCCGGTCGTCGAAGTAGTGGTAGAGCTGGCTGCGGCCGACCCCGGCGGCGCGTTCGACATCATCCAGTGTCACCGCCGCGACGCCGTGCCGCTGGATGAGATCGGCGGCCGCGTCGAGGATGCGGCCGCGAGTCGCGCGGCCCCGCGTGGTGGTCGGCGTGTGTCCCATGAAGCTCCCTCGCTGTTCTGTACCTCATAGTACAAGGTTTCTGTACTCGCTGATACAGTCGGCGCCAGCCTCTCTGTACCGGGCGATACAGTCTCGGGCGGGGAGGACGGAAGGAGAATTGTGTCCGCCAGCCCACCCGTCCGGCTCTCCGTGCTGGACACCACACTCATCGGCCGCACCCCGGAGTCGGCGTTCGCCGACACGATCGCGCTCGCCCGGTACGCCGAACGCCTCGGATACACGCGTTACTGGATGGCCGAGCACCACGGTGCGCCCGGGGTCGGCAGCTCAGCGCCCGCGATCACGGCCGGTGCCATCGCCGCGGCGACCGCACGCATCCACGTCGGCTCCGGCGGGGTCATGCTGCCCAACCACGTCCCGCTCGTCGTCGCCGAGCAGTTCGGCACGCTCGCCGCCCTGTACCCGGGCCGGATCGACCTCGGCGTCGGCCGCGCCGCGCCGGAGCCGCGAACCCGGGCCATGCTTGCCCGCGACCTGGTCAACTACCCGGCGGACGACTTCGCCGGTCGCGTGGCGGAACTAATCGGCTCCCTCACCCAGGGGTTCGTGTCCCCGCGGGCCACGCAGCCGCCATCGGTGTGGATCCTCGGCTCGTCATCCGCGGGCGCCTCACTCGCGGCCACCCTCGGCGTGCCGTTCGCCTTCGCCCACCACTTCGGACGTGGCGACGCGGCGGCGGCGATCGAGCACTACCGGCGCCATTTCCAGCCGTCCACCGCCTTCCCGGAGCCGTACGCGATGGTCACCCTGCTCACCGTCGTCGCGGACACCGACGCGGCGGCCGCCCGGCTCGCCGGCTCCGCCGACCTGATGTTCCGCAGCATGGTCGCGGGCCGGCCGATCCTCCTCCCGTCCCCGGAACAGGTGGACACGCACGACTGGACCGCGGAGGACCTGGCCTTCGCCGAGCAGCGCAGACGCGGGCAGGCGATCGGCGGCCCGGAGACAGTGCGGGACGTCATCGCTGGCCTCCTGGCGCGAACGGGCGCGGACGAGCTGATGGTCACCAGCCAGATGTACCACCTCGCGGACCGCATGCGATCCCTCGAGCTGACCGCCCGGCAACTCCCCGTACCCGCCTGAAGGAAGATCATGTCACCTCTTCTTCCCACCGCACTGCGACAGAGCGGTGCCACTCTCGGCCTCTCCGCACTGCTCGCCGCTGGCACGGCGACCCCTGCGGCCATTGCCGGCACCCCGGCACACACGGGTCATGCCGCCGGCACCCGCTTGAGCAGCGTGTGCGTGCTCGCCCACTTCGACCGGGCCGCAGGCCAGGCCGCCGAGAGCATCGCCCCGGAGCCTGACGGCGGCGCGGTCATCGGCATGATCCCCGGCCGGCAGGTGGTGCGGGTCGCGCCGGAAGGAACCGTCCAGGTGCTGGTCACCATGCCGCTGCCGGAGGGTGGCGGGGGCACCACCCCGGTCGTCGGCATCCCCGTGGTCACCGGGGTCGCCCGATCAGCCGGCGGCGTCAGTTATTTTCTCTACTCCGCCGGCGAAGGCGGCCTCACCGGCATCTGGCAGATCCGCCCCGCGGGCCCGCCCCGGCTCGTCGTGCCACTGCCGGCCGACACCATGGCGAACGCCCTGGTCATCGACGCCGGACGGGCCCGCTTCCTGGTCACCGACTCCGCCGGAGGACGCATCTGGCAGGCCCCGCTGCGCGGCGGCGAAGCCACCGTGTGGTCGGCGGACCCGGCCCTGGCACCCCACGGCTTCTTCGGTGCCAACGGCATGAAGATCCACGACAACGCCGTATGGGCGAGCAACTCCGACCGCGGCACCATCGTCCGCATCCCCCTGACCGCGACGGGCGGCTCCGGCCGCGCCGAGATCCGCGCCACAGGCCTTGAGGGCATCGACGACTTCGACTTCACCGGCCGCGGCACCGAGATCCTCGCCGCGATCAACCAGAGCAGCGAACTCGTCAGGGTGGGCCCGGACGGCGACCACGAGGCCCTCCTCGACGCCGGCGACGGCATGCAGGGAACCACGGCCGTCGTCGTCCGGGGAACCCGCGCCTACGTGACCAACGGCGCGAACCTGGCCGGCAACGACCCGAACCTGCTGCTAGCGGAGCTCCATCATGGATTCGCCCCCACGACGATGACGCCGGCCACGATCCGCGCCGCTCCGTCGCCGGTCAGCACCACAGTGGCGCTGCGGACCGGGTCCAGCTCCGTGACCGGCACATCCTGGTAGAGCATGATGCTCTCCAGCTCGACGGCGCCATGCTCCGTCGTGAAAGAGGCGTGCAGGTGGACCGGGCCGGCCAGGCACCGCACGATCGCGGTGACCCGGCCGGCCGCAGAGCGCACCACCTCGTGGATCTGCAGGCTCACCGGGGTCGCCAGCACCTTCGTGATCTCGACCAGGCCGGGCTTCCCTGTGGACCGCGGCGAATATTTCTCGTCGCAGACCAGCGCCCCGTCGTCCTGGGTGCTCCACCGCACGTCGCTCTCGAGCAGTTGCCGGGCCGCTTCCCCGGCGACTGCCGGGTCACATCCGGGTACGGCGACGCTCAGCAACGCCTCGACGACCCGCGGGCCCAACGCCTGGTGAGCGTCCACATCGCCGAGCGCGGTCAGCATCAGTAACAGCCGCTGCTCCTTCGTCCCCAGCATGCCCCACTCGACAAGCCGCTCGGCCTCCCGCCACGACAGCCCGGGCCCGTACCCGTGGCCCTCCCGAGCGGCAACGCTCACGCATCGCCCGTCGCCGGTCAGCACGACGTGGTCCTCGCCGCCCTCGTCGTCGTACCCGAACCAGATGATCACCGCGTAACCCGGGCTGAGCCGCAGCACAGGCCACTGCCCTGACTCCTGCATCAGCTCGTAGAGCGCCGGCGAATCCTCGTCGCCGAACAGAGCCTCGACCAGCTCGCCGTCGACGTTCCCATCGACCAGGGAACACCAGAACGCCCGCTCGCCGAGCAGCCGGCTCCCGTCGCTCAGCACATCCGCAGAGACACCGTCATACCGCCGCACGTAGTCCTCGGCCTGGGCACGATCAAGCACCGTCAGACCCTATGACAACGCCGGGTACGCGGGAGTGCTCCTCCAGGCTCGCGACGAATGCGGCGTACGCATCGTGGTCGGGGCCGGCGATCCACTTTGCCGGAGTCCTCGTCAGAAGTTCCGAGTATTGGTCCTGCAGCGGCGCGCGGACGTCCCAGAGGACGCACGGGCCCGGCACCTCGACGGATAGTCGTTCGTCGCCGGCGGTGACCACGATCTGGTAGTCCTCCTCGACGTCGAGCAGGCACATCCGCGCCCCCGCGCCGAGAGCGAGCGACGCGAACGTCTCCCGGATGGACGGTGACGCCAGGAAGAGTCTGCTCTGCTGGCTGACCGCGGGCGTGAAGGAGAAGTTCCAGCAGTCCGGGATCGCGGTCTCGTGCACGCTCAGATAGACGTATCCGACGGCGACCTGATCGCCGCGGGCGTTGTCCACGACGTCGAGATAGGAGTCGCGGTAGTCCTGGAGGCGTTCGTCGCGGGGAAAACAGAGCGAGAGGTCGAACTCCGGGCGTACGGCCGTCGCGAGCTCGACGATCTCACCACCCTGGAACCGGACCGTCGCGGGAAACTGCACCGCCGGCCCCTGCGGAACGACCACCGTGGTGAACTCGTCCCGCACATCACACAGCGCGGCGACCAGGGTGAGGAACCGCCCGGCGTCGCGCCCGTCCACGTACACGTCGTAGCTGTAGTCGATTCCCAAGCCATAGACCCCCGAGACGGTAGGTCAGCAAGCCTAGTACTGCAACCCGATGTCGTTGCTTACGGCGGTTCGAGTCGTTTGCGGTAGTGACAGGCTCGAGCTTGTTGCTGGCGTCGGCGGCGATATCGGGACCAGTGCCAGACGTGTGCGGCGGTGTGGACGACAGCCAGAACGAATCTGGCGAACAGGCGGCGGATTTCGTTGCTGGTCAACGGGATCAGCTCACCGCCGTCTGCGCCGGTACCCCCTTTACGGCCTCAGCGGCGCGGGTCACGACCAGGAACGCTGCGGCGGCCATGGCCAGGGTGATATGCGCGTACCAGGCGTCGTAACGGCGGACCTGGTACTGGTCCAGACCGACCTCGTTCTTCGCGGTCTGGAACGACTCCTCGATCGCCCAGCGGGCGCCGGCGACCCGGACCAGATCCCGTAGCCGGGTCCCGCGTCGGCCGAAACACCGGTAGTAGGCGATCTCACCAGTGCTGATCGAGCGGCGGGCCAGGACCCAGCCGCGCCGGTCATGGGCGAACGGGGCCCGGATCGGCGTCCAGGCCCAGTCGTAGACCCGGGGGCCGTGGGGGGCCGTCGCCGCAGGACAACCGCTGCCACGCCCCAGCCCGGATATCGGCGATCATGTCCTTGACCGGCCGGTCGGTGTGCAGCCCGGCCGGGACCTCGTCGTCGTTGCGGGTCGCCATCACATAGGCGATGTCCTGCTCGTGCAGCCAGTCCCGCAGGCCGGGGTTCTGCCCGAACGCCTCGTCGGCGGTGAACCAGGCGAACGGCACCTGAGCTGCTACGGCCCGCTCGATCATCGTGCGGGCCTGCTGCGGTTTGGTCACGAACCCGACGTCGTCGGGCACCGCCGCCCGTTCGCACCGCTGCTGGTCGTCTGTCCAGGACTTCGGTAGATACAACTCCCGGTCGATCAACGCCCGGCCCTTCGGCGTCGCGTAGGCCAGGAACGTACCGATCTGGCAGTTCTCGACCTTGCCCGCCGTGCCCGAGTACTGCCGTTGCACCCCCGCCGACCGGACGCCTTTCTTGACGAACCCGGTGTCGTCGGCGATCAGCACCCCGTCGGCGCTACCGAGGTGTTTGACCAGGTAGTCCCGCACGTCATCACGGACCAGATCCGGTTTCCAGCACGGGCTGTAGAGCATCTCCTGCACCGCGTTCGGTGACCGCCGGCCCGCGTGTTCAGCGATTGTCCAGCCGTTACGCCGCTCCAACGGAGCCAGCAACCCCCGTATATAGGCGAACGCCAACCGGCGCGGCTCCACCCGATAAAAACGGCTCGCCACCAGCGCAAACAAGTCATCCAGACCCGCCTGCCACTCCGCGAGAACCTGCCCACCCAGCATGACCAATCAACGAGCGACCGCTACTCAAGTCGCAACACCGGGTTGCAGTACTAGGCCACGGCCTTTCCGGAATCGTCGTGCAGGCGGCGGCGAGAGCGGTCAGGAATCGAGAAGCGCAGGTCAGCGCCGCGGTCATAGCGTGATCGGCATGCAGAAGAACACGTGGGTCCGGCCGTTCCACCGGTGGACGTCGATTGCTTTCACCGTCACCGTGATTGCCACGTTCGTCGCGTTGGCGCAGGAGGAGCCGGTCGTCTGGGTGTCGTACGTGCCGCTGGTGCCGTTGGCTTTGTTGCTTTTTACCGGGTTGTACCTGTTCGCGCTGCCGTACCTCGCGAAACGGCGCGGGTAGCCATACTGGGCCGCATGCGGCGGCTACTGGGGATCATGTTCGTGCTGGTGCTGGCCGGGTGCGGGACGCCGGCGAAGACCATGACGGGTGCGGAGGCGATCCAGCAGATCGACGACTATCTGAAGGACGCGGTCGCTGCGGCGCCGGCGGGGGTGAGTCTGGTGCGCAAGGCCGATGCCACGAACGGCAGCGGGTGTGTGCGGGGGCTCTCGGATTCCGGTTTCACCGGACAGGTCAAGGCCGAGGTGGCGTACGAGGCCCAGGTCGACCCCGCCGTCGCGGCACAGTATCTCCAGGCGCTCGGCGACCTCTTCGACCGCAAGTGGGGCAAGCCGGAGCGGTCTGCGGACAACGTCGGCGTGTACGTCGACGAGGTGCGGCTCTACGGCGACTACTGGCCGGAGATCAAACGGCTGACCGTCGGCGGCAATTCCGGCTGCGTCTGGGTCGGCGGCACACCGGGCCCCGACGACCGCCCATAAAGACCGGAAGCCGGCCCGACGACCGCCCGTGAAAGGCCAGAAGCCGGCCCCGGGAAGTCCCGGGGCCGGCTTTTGAAACGACGGATCAGGCGTTCTCGAGGGCCGGGGTGGCCGGGACCTCGCGCTCGAGGGCGGCGCCTTCGACGTCGAGGACCGGGAGCCAGGTGAGCCAGGACGGGAGCCACCAGCCGGCGCGGCCGAGCAGGCTCAGTGCTGCCGGGACCGCGATCAGCCGGACGATGAGGGCGTCGAAGAGGATGCCGATGGCCAGGGCGAAGGCGATCGGTTTGATCGTGTCGTTGCCTTCGGGGACGAAGCCCGCGAAGACCGCGAACATGATGGTGGCCGCCGCGACCACGACCGGGGCCGCCTGGCGGAAGCCCGTGATCACCGCGTCGCGGGGTGAGGCGCCGTGGGCGTGGGCCTCGTGCATGCGGGAGACCAGGAAGACCTGGTAGTCCATCGCGAGGCCGAACAGGATGCCGATGACGATGATGGGCGAGAGGCTGAGCAGCGGGCCGGTGGTCTCCGAGTTGACGATCTGCTGCGCCCAGCCCCACTGGAAGACGGCCGTGGTCGCGCCGAGGGCCGAGCCGATGGTGAGCAGGAAGCCGAGGACGCCGACCACCGGGACCAGGATGGAGCGGAACACCAGGACCAGCAGGACCAGGGCCAGACCGACGACGAGGATCAGGTAGCGGGGCAGGGCTTCCTGGAGTTTCTGGGAGACGTCGACGCTGACCGCTGTCTGGCCGGTGACGTAGACGCCGTCCTGACCGTCGAAGGAGTCACGCATCGCGTGGACCAGGTCGACCGTCGTGGTGCTGTCCGGCTCGGAGGCCGGGATGACGGTGACCAGGGCGGCGGTGCCGGCCGGGTTGGGGGTCGGCGGGGCGACGACGGCCACGTCGGGGAGGTTCTTGACCGAGCCGGCGATCGTCGTGGCGCGGGCGGCGGCGTTGTCGCCGTCGACGAGGATCAGCAACGGGCCGGTGAAGCCGGCACCGAAGTGCTGGGCGATCAGGGCCTGAGCCTTGGCCTGGGTGCTGTCCGCGGCGGGCGGCTGGATCAGCGAGGTCCGCATGGAGAAGAACGGGATCGAGATCACCGCGAGTACGGCGACGGCGGCAAGCAGGCTGAGCACGCGGAACCGGGTCACCGTGGCGGACCAGCGCCGGTAGACGGCCCGGCCCTCGCCCTCGCCGTTCGCGGCGGCGGCCGCGGCACCGGGGGCGCGCAGCTTGCGGGGCAGCGCGCGCAGGCCGATGAAGCCGAGCATCGCCGGGACCAGGGTGATCGCGATGAGGACCGCCACCACGATGGTCGACGCCGCGGCGATGCCCATCTCGGTGAGGAACGGGACCCCGGCGACGGACAGCCCGGCCAGGGCGATGACGACGGTCAGGCCGGCGGTCACGACCGCGGAGCCCGCGGTGCCGACGGCGAGGGCAGCGGCGTCCTGCGGGGTACGCCCGCGGAGCAGCTCCTGGCGATGCCGTGTCACGATGAACAGCGCGTAGTCGATGCCCACGGCCAGGCCGAGCATGATGGCGAGGATCGGCGTGGTCGACTGCAGGTCGATGAACCCGGTGAGCGTGGTGATGCCGAGCGCGCCGATGCCCACGCCGACGACCGCGGTGAGCAGGTTCATCCCGGCGGTGACCAGGGAGCCGTAGGTCAGGGCGAGCACCAGCAGCGCGACGACCACACCGATGATCTCGGCGGGGCCACCGATGTCGGCGGCGTTGGCCTGGCTCGCCTCGCCGGTGACCTCGACGGTCAGGTCGGCCGTGTTCGCCGCGGCGACCGCGTCGAGCAGCGCGGCCCGGTCGGTGTCGGTGATCTCGGTGGCGACTACCGGGTAGGTGACTGTGCTGTACGCGGCCGTCTGATCGGCGGAGACCGTCGGCGCCTTGGGGTCGAGGGGGTTCGACGCGGACGCCACGCCGGGCAGCTTGCCGAGCCCGGCGACGAGCGTGGCGACCTTGGCGGCGGTGGCCGGGTCGGTGACCTTGGTGCCCGCCGGGCCGGCCATGACCACCTGGGCGGTCGCGCCGTTGGCGCCGTCACCGAAGCGCTGCTCGATCAGGTTGAGCGCGGTGGTGGACTCCTGCCCCGGGATGCTGAACGTGTTGACCGTCGAGCCGGACAGCGTCGCCGCGCCCACCCCGGCGGCGATCAGGACCACGAACCAGACGGTCGTGACCCAGACCCGGTGCCGGAACGCGCCCAGCCCGAGTCGATGCAGGAAGGTAGCCATGGCCTAAGGGGTTCCTCTCGTCGCGGCCGGGTGCGAGTGCCCCAGCGCGTCATAACTGGTGGCGACGAGGTGCCCGCGCACCTCGTCGCGGGGGTGGTCACGCAGGGCGAGCGCGGCGACAGCGAGCGCGCCCAGTGCCCCCACGACCCGGGTTGCCCGGCCGAGGTCGGGATGGTTCGGGTCGTGGGGGTGCTGGACGTCGATGCCGAACGCCGCGAGCAGCACCTGGCCGACCTCGTCGAGCAGGGCGGACTCGCCGGTCTCGGTCATCCGGCTGAACGCGCTGAGGACGAGCGCGATCAGGCCGGGGTGAGCGAGCGCCACATCGGCGAGGGCTTCCAGCACCACCCGGTCCCGGCCGGGGCCGAGCGGCTGCCCCTCGACCCGGGCACCGATCTCCCGGAGCACCCCGGTGCAGCGGCCGGAGACCGCCTCCCAGAGGGCTTCCTTGCTGGGAAAACGGTGCAGCAGGCCGGTCTTGGAGTAGCCCGCCGCGTCCGCGATCCGCTGCACGGAGGTTTCCTTGAAGCCGTGCCGGGCAAACAGAGCAGCGGCCTGGTCAACGATCTCGTCGTCGATCTCCTGCTTCGTGGGGCGGCGCATGCGGACCAATGTAGTCCAGCACGGACCAGACCGGTCCAGGAATGAGCGTAACGCTCCTCACGTTCCCGCCAGGGACGAAGATCAGGCTGCGGCGCCGGCCCGGCGCTTCTGGGCGTACATGGCGTGGTCGGCCTGGGAGGTCAGGAGCTGGACGTCGTCGCCCGCGTTGCCCACCGCCCAGCCCACGCTCGCGCCCACCCGGTAGAGACCGGAGACGCCCTTGATCGGCTCACCGATCGCGTCGCGCAGTCGTGTCGCGGTCTCGGCGATGGTCTGCGTCAGATCCGGGCCGCTGAGCACGGCCACGAACTCGTCGCCGCCGGTCCGCGCGATGACGTCGCTCTCGCGCAGATGGCCGCGCAGCCGCTCGGCTACCACCACCAGCACCTCGTCGCCGGCCTCGTGCCCCGCCTCGTCGTTGACCTTCTTGAAGCCGTCGAGATCGATGACGAGGACACCCACCTGACCGAGCTGCCCGTCGAGCCGGTCCGCGCGCGCCTTCAACAGGGAACGGTTGGCGAGGCCGGTCAGGGAGTCGTGGGTGGCGGCGTACTCCGCCTCGGCCTGGCTGCGCTCCAGCGCCGAGTGCAGGCGGGCGTGCTGGATCGCGATGGCGGCGTGCTCGGCGAACAGCGCGAGGATCTCCTGCTGCTCGGCGCCGGGGCGGAGCAGACCCTCGGGCAGGTCGACGCTGAGGACGCCCAGCCACTCCCCCGACGGCGACTGCAGCGGCGCGAACAGGCAGTCCATCGGGTGCCACGCCCCGGGAACCTCGGTGACCTCGATGTCCGGCGTCCAGATGTAGAGGCTCTCCGGGACACCGATCCGATGGTCGACGAAGTAGAGCGTGCCCCACCGCTCCGAGATGCGGAACAGCTCCCGCCAGCTCTCGGCCGACCCGCGGCTGCCCAGCAACTCGCTCCTCAGGTCGTCGCTGCCCGCCACCGCGACCGTCAGATAGTCACCGTTGGGCTCGGCCAGGTTGACCGCGGCCAGCCCGAAGCCGGCCACCTCGACCACCCCGTTGGCGACGGCCTCGAGCGTCGCGGTGAGGTCGAGACTGGCGTGCACCCGCTTGGTAACGGCGTGCAGGGCCCGCAGAGCCTGCAGCTGGGTATCGGCGCCCAAGATCCAGGCTCCTTCCGCGCATCGCTGATCAACTGACCGTAGTGCATCCCCTCACGAGTAGTGGAATCCGCCGATCGGCGTCGTTCACCGCAATCTGAGATCTTTGCCCGCCCCTGCCATGGCGGCTGCGCCCGCAACGGCCACCGTCTCGGCGAGCGAGTCGTGCAGCGTCAGCTCCGGACGGGCCAGACCCAGCTGCACGCGTACGTCCAGACGTCGCGGATAGTCCCGATCGGCACCCACCACCAGGGGCGCACCGCGGGTCGCGTGCACACCGAGCTCATACAGCGTAATCGGTTGGACGCTGCCACCGCCCGCGAACCAGAACAGCACCACGTCGGCGCGGTGCAACTGCTCGTGCTCCCAGGTGATCTGCTCGACGGCGACGCGTTCGTCGTCCTCGTACACGGGACGGCGTGGGTTGAGAACGGTCAGACCGTTGTGCCCGGCGAGCATCGCGGCGGCCCGCGCCTGCCAGTCCGGGCAGCCCGTGATGCCTCCGGCGAGGAACAGGCTCGGCCCCGGGCCGGTGAACGGCTCGGGCGCGTGCACGTGTCGCATCGCGGCACCCTACCGTCACGCAACTGTCATGTGGCCGCGGACGCACCGCCATCTGGGACGTAGATCATGGTGGCCGGGTGGCGCTCCGCCAAGTGCCGTCCCGATGGCTACGCGCGGGTGTCCGGTTCGGACGCCCGCGCGTTGTCGTCTCCAGCCCTTTCAGGTCGCGGAAGTACGCAACTGCGTACCGGACAGGCGGCCCCCCGCAGCGGAGAATGCGCGGGTGGTCAGCGGATACATCGAGCCCGGGAACGTCGTGGCCTTCCTGCAGTGGCTCAGCCTCTACATCGACCATCCCCATGACGACCTGGATCAGGTCGCGCTGGCGGGCGCTCTCAAGCCGACGGACAGCGACGACCCGGCCGCCTGGTTCGAATATCCCCTCGCGGGAACCCCCGACCTGCTGGTACGCATGGCACGCGAGGTCGGCTCCGTCGGCGTGCACGTCGAAGTCGTCGGCGAGATCGACCCCGTTCTGACCGCCCGTATCGAGACCCTCATGGATGTGTACTGGTGACACTGCTCGCCCACGACGTAACCGGCGAAGGCACCCCGGTCCTGCTGCTGCACTCGACCGCCTGCGACCGCCGGATGTGGGATCCGCAAATTCCGGCATTGACCACCGCGGGTCACCGGGTGATCCGGTGCGACCTGCGCGGCTACGGCGACAGCGCCGTGCCGGACGAGTCCTGGAGCGACGCGCAGGACGTCGTGGATCTCCTCGACCACCTCGGCGAGGCGCGTACGGCGCTGGTCGGGGCATCCGGCGGCGGGCGGGTCGCGCTCGAGGTCGCCGCACGCTGGCCCGGCCGGATCACCGCGCTCGCCCTGCTGTGCACCGCGCTGGCCGGCCACGAGCCGAGCCCGGTGCTCGCTGCCTTCGGTGACGAGGAGGACGCGCTGCTCGAGGCCGGTGACGCGGCGGCCGCCACCGAGCTCAACGTCGCGCTGTGGCTCGGCCCCGACGCCACCGACGACGTCCGCGACAAGGTCAGGCAGATGCAGCGGCACAGCTTCGACGTGCAGCTCGCCGCCCGCCAGGACGTCGGACCGGTCCGCGCGGAGATCGACCTCGCGACGATCACCGCGCCCGCGCTGGTGGTCTCCGGCGCCTTCGACGTGCCCGACTTCCGCGAGATCGCCGCCACGGTGGCGAGCGCGCTCAAGACCGAGCACGTCGAGCTAGAGACCGGTCACCTGCCGAGCCTCGAGGCCCCCGAGCCGGTCAACGCCCTGCTCACCGGGTTCATCCAGGTCGCGTAGCCAGTCCAGGGCCTCGTCGCGCTCGTCGAAGAGCGGGAAGAGACCGTGCACCTGCATGGTGTGCAGCACGGTGATCACGAAACGGGACGGGGCGGCCAGGCAGACCAGGCCGCCCCGGCGCCGGGCGTTGCGGTGCGCGCGCACCAGCAGACCCAGGACGGTGTCGTCGAGGGTGTGCACACCGGCCAGGTCGACCACGACATGCGGTCTGCTCGCCACGGCGGCGGCCAGCGCCGCCCGCAGCTCGTCGGGCTCGCAGGCGTGCACACGCACGACGGCGGCGACGGGGTGTTCCTCCAGCTCGACGGCGCTCATCGGGCTTCCTCCACCTCCAGGACATGGTCGACACGGGCCAGCCCGAGCATCCTGCGCACCCGGTCGACCGGCCCGCGCAGGGTGAGCCGGCCGTCCGTACGCATCATGTCGCGGTGCAACTGCAGCAGCACGACGATGGCCGCGGCGTCGATCCGGGGGCTGCGGCGCAGGTCCACGACGAGCCGGGCCGGGCGCAGCGCCGCCGCCTCGGCCAGCCGGGAACGCCAGCGCTCGACGGCCGCACCGTCCAGCGCCTCGGTGACCACGACGGTCGTCTCCTGCACCGTGTGTTCCGCTCGCACCCGGCAAGAGTCCCTCCGGTGTGTGGCGGAGGCCACGCGCGCGTATGACGGTTCCGTGACAAAGGTGCCACGGACCCGCACGAAATTCGCCGCCGGCACTCCCGCCCGGCAACACTGAGTCCATGTCAGCAGTACTCGTGATCGAGGACGACGACCGGATCCGGCTCTCGCTGGTGCTCGCGCTGGAGGACGAGGGCTACGCGGCCACCGGCGCGCCGACCGCCGAGGAGGGCCTGGCCGCGCAGCGGGACCACCCCGCCGACACGGTCCTGGTCGACCTCATGCTGCCCGGCATCGACGGTTTCGAGTGCATCCGGCAGCTGCGCCGCTCGGATGACGTACCCATCGTGGTGATCAGTGCCCGCGACGACACCCACGACATCGTCGCCGCCCTCGAGGCCGGCGCCGACGACTACCTGGTCAAGCCGGTCGCGGTGAAGGAGCTGACGGCCCGGCTGCGGGCGTTGCGCCGCCGCGCCCGGGTCGCCATCGCCGACGAGGTGCCCGTGCTGCGCTTCGGTGACCTGGAGATCTCCCCCGAGGCCGGCGAGGTGCGGCTGCACGGCGAACAGGTCCCGGTCACCCGCACCGAGTTCCAGCTCCTGTGTGAACTCGCCGAGCACCCGGGCCGCGTCCTGTCCCGCCAGCAACTCCTGCAACGGGTCTGGGGCTACGACGGCGGCGACGAACGCCTGGTCGACGTGCACGTGGGCCGCCTGCGGCAGAAGATCGAGGACAGCGCGGGGACACCCCGGCGGCTGGTCACGGTCCGCGGGCTCGGCTACAAGCTGCAAAAATGAGAAGAGCCGGGCTTCGCGTACGCGTCATCGCGGGTTTCGCCGCCGGCGCGCTCGCGCTGTCCGCGACCATGGCGCTGGTGTCGTTCCAGGTCGTGCGGCAGAGCCTGCTGAGCGAGCGGGAACGCACCGCCGTCCGCGCCGCCTACTACGACGCCGCGATCGTGCGTTCCGGTCTCGGCACCCAGAGCGACCCGGATGTCGGGGCGGTCCTGCGCACCCTCGACACCGGCGAGAACAGGCGAGCGGTCCTGCAACGCCGCGGCGACTGGTATTCCCGCCAGGCCGACACCGGCGTCACCGAGGCGATCCCCGTCAGCCTGCAACAGGCCGCTGCCGAAGGCACCCCCTCGGTCCAGCGGGTACGCGCCGACGGCCGCCCCACCCTCGTCGTCGCCGTACCCCTGTCCCGCACCGAGGTCTTCTACGAGGTCGACTCCCTGCAGGAACTCGAACACACCCTCGGCGTCCTGACAGCGGTGCTCACCGCCGTCGCGATCAGCACGGCGGCCCTCGGCGCACTGCTCGGCTGGTACGCGAGCCGTTACGTCCTGCGCCCGCTGACCCGCGTGGCGGACGCCGCCCAGGAGATCGCCGGCGGCGCCTCCAAGTATCGCCTCGACCCGGCCACCGAACCCGACCTGGCCCGCATCACCACCTCGTTCAACCACATGGTCGACGAGCTGTCCGCCCGCCTCGAACGCGACCGCCGCTTCGCCGCCGACGTCAGCCACGAACTACGCTCCCCCTTGCAGACCCTCGCCGCGGCGGCAAGCGTCCTGGAACGCCGTCGTGACCAGCTCGACGAACGCACCGCCATGGCCGCCGGCCTGGTCAGCGACGAGATCGCCCGCTTCCAGCAACTCGTCAACGACCTGCTCGAACTGTCCCGCGGCGACCGCCCGGCCACCCGCCGCCCGGTCGACATGCCCGAACTCGCCCAGCAGATCTGCCGCGACCGCAAAGTGAGCACGGACATCGTCACCTCCGCCGGCTCAGCCACCTGGTCGGTGGACCGCAGCCGGGTCGGGCAGCTCCTCGGCAACCTGCTCGACAACGCGCAGGCGTACGGCGGCGGGGCTGTGGCCGTACGCCTCGCACTGGAAGGAGAATCGGGACGCATCGAGGTGGACGATGAAGGCCCCGGCGTGAGCCCGGACGACAAGCCACTGATCTTCGACCGTTTCGTACGCGGCCGCTCGGCGAGCGCCCGCGCGGACACCGCCGGCACCGGCCTCGGGCTCGCACTGGTCGCCCAGCACGCCGCTGCCCACGGCGGCACGGTCACCGTCCTGGACCGGCCGGGCGGCGGTGCCCGCTTCCGCGTCGACCTGCCCGGATGTGTCTCATGAGGCGGGTGCTGGTGGTTCTGCTCGCCCTCACGCTGGCCGGGTGCGGGGTGCCGCTGGACTCCTCGCCCCGCTCGATCGAAACCCCGGGCCGCATCGACGCCTCCGGCAACCCGGTCCCGGACGAGGCAGGATCGGCGGTGCTGCGGCTCTATCTCGTACGCGACGGCCGCCTGGTCCGCGTCCCCCGCAGAGTCACCACCGTCCTCGGCCCCCGCCAGCAACTCGCCATCCTCCTGGCCGGCCCCACCGCCGAGGAAAGCGCCGACGGCCTGACCAGCGCCCTCACCACCATGACCGTCACCGACGTCGACCTCCTCGACCGCCGCGCCACCATCACCATCGGCGACCGCCCCGACCAACTCGTCCGCAGCGACGAAGTCCTCGCCTTCGGCCAGATCGTCTGCACCCTCACCAGCCAAACCGAAGTCGGCACGGTCTCCTTCATCTCCGGCGGCGAACCCCTACGAGTCCCCCGAGCCGACGGCTCCCTCGCCGACGGCGCCCTCACCATCGCCGACTACAACGGCCTCCTCGACTGACGGGCGCGTGATTGGCTCCAGCCTTCTCACGCATCCAGGATCCGAGGGTTCACCGGCACAGCAGGCTGCTGCTCCGGTGGCGGGAGAGGCTTCCGCTCGGTGGCCGGATCCCACCACCGCCCCTGGTACCCGTAGTAAATTCCGGTGGCCCAGTCGGTCGGCTCGTCGTGGTAGATGAGGCTGTCACCGACGATCAACACCCGGGGAACATCGTCGCCCGGGGTCGCGGGTTCCGACCATTGCCGGTTGACCCGCGCCACCGCCTCGGCCCGGGAGATGCCGAAGGCGCGGACCATCTCGTCGGCCACCTCGTCGCAGAAGTCCCGGGCTTCGTCGTCGCCCGCACAGGGAAACGTGGTCATCTCGCCCCGGGGCCCTTCTTGGCGCAGGCCGACTTGACGAACGATTCGCGGGAGATGACGTCGGCCTTCTTGTAGTCGATCGGCGCGAGGACCTGGCCCTCCCCGATCCGGGCGAGGTCGTCGGCGGTGAAGGTGACCATGGGGGCCGCCGTGCCCTCCGGGCCTCCCTCCGAGGCGTTGAGCGTGTAGTGGAGGCCGGGCTCGAACGACGTGAGCGCCCGCGCCCGCATGCCGGTCACCCCCGGTGAGCCGGTCTCGTCCCGGGAGGTGACCCGCAGTCCGGCCCGGTCCGCGCCGAGCAGCTCGACCACGACGTCGTCAGCCGGTGCGGCCGTGGTGACCGTGGCCGCCCAGTAGACAAACTCGTTGTCCGCGGAGTGGTTGTTGTCATCCTCGAAGACGGAAAGATCGAACTCGGATCGTCCACACAGGGCGACCACAGCACCCGCCTTGCCACCGACCACCGCCAAGGCCCCGTACTGCACCGGATCCGGCCCCAGGTAACAGCCGCTCACCAACGCACCCGCCAGCAACGAGACGCCCGGAAGAACAAACACCCGCTTGATATCCCCCATCCCCGAATCCTGTGCGGGCGGCGTCACAGCGGCGTCACAGGCAGGCATCCGTTCAGGCTGTGTGTAACCCGGATTTCTGGCCGGGCTTGTCGTCGCGGGGGGTGATCGGGGTGCCGGCCGTCGCGGACGAGGAGTTCTACTACACCGACGCGCTGGAGATCGTCGGCGTGGTCCGGGAGCTCACCGCCGAGTTCCTGGGGGAGCCAGCTATGACCGGCTGCTGAGCCGTATCCGACAGGCGAGCGGGTCCTCGTCCAGCGGATCGGGCTAGGACAGCAGGTTCAGGTAGCGGCCGCGTGCGCGTTATACGGGGCAGAGGCCGAGCTCGGCGCCCTCGGCGCACCCGGGGAATGGGCCTGAGGAGAAAGGCGCAGCCGTGCTGGAGAAGATCGCCGCGGAGACGCGGGCGGGGCGGGACGCCACGCTGGGCAGTATCTTGCGGCTAACTGCTGACGAGATCGAACCGGGCGGGTGCGGAGGCCGTATCCAGGGATGATTTCATCCAAAAGAAATACCCGGGGTGTCAGAATCAGGGCGTCGCGGGGCGGAACGACGCTGCGGGGCCCGGTGATGAAATAGGGTTGGGCCCGGATACCGCCGTGGGCGCAGGAGGCAGACGCGTGTTTCAGGATCGAGCCAGCCGCCGTCAGGTCGAGGCTCGAGACGGACGTGTCCTGGAGTTCGCGGTGACCGGGCATCCGCAGGGGTCGCCGGTGTTTCTGCTGCACGGGACGCCGGGGAGCCGGCTCGGGCCGAAGCCGCGCAGCAGTGTGCTCTATCGGCTCGGGGTGACGCTGATCAGTTATGACCGGCCGGGGTACGGCGGGTCGACGCGGCATCCGAAGCGGGCGGTGGCCGACGCGGCGGAGGATATCGAGACCATTGCTGATTCGCTCGGGCTGCGGCAGTTCGCCGTGGTGGGGCGGTCGGGGGGCGGGCCGCACGCGCTGGCTGCCGCCGCGTTGTGCCGGGGGCGGGTGAGCCGGACCGCGGTGCTGGTCGGGATCGCGCCGTCGGATGCGAGCGGGCTCGACTGGCTCAGTGGGATGACCGACGGGAACGTCCGGGAGTACGAGACCGCTGACAACGACTGGTCGAAGCATGTCGAGCGGTTGCGGTTGCAGGCCGATCGGGCCCGGCGGGATCCGGAGAGCATGGTTGACGTGCTGCGGACGCAGATGACCGACCCGGATCTCAAGGTCGTCGATGACATCGTGATCCGGCGGCTGCTGGCCGAGACCTATGTGGAGGCGTTGCGGGAGGGGCCGTTCGGCTGGATCGACGACGTTTCCGCGTTCCGGTCGAGCTGGGGGTTCCGGTTGGAGGACGTGCGCGGTGAGGTGCTGTTGTGGCACGGCGCCGACGACAACTTCTCGCCGGTCAGCCATGCGCGGTGGCTCGCCGGGCAGATTCCCGGTGCGCAGATCCAGATCCAGGCCTCCACCGCGCATTTCGGAGCGGTGGAGGTGCTCCCCGAGATCTTGACGTGGCTGGTCGCCGAGCGCCCGGTGCCGGTCAGAACGGGTGCGGGTCCAGCATCCGGTGCAGGTATCGCCGTTCCTTGAGGGCTGTCACCGCCGGGTGGTGATCGCCCAGCGCCCGGGACAGCCGCTCCCCCGCGTCCGAGCCGTCGCCCGAGCGCATCAGGGCCCGGTTGGCGGCGCAGCGCAGCGTGTCGGGGTGGTCCGGGCCGAGCACCTCGAGATGCTTCTCCATCGCGGCGTCGATGATCCGCAGACCTTCGCGGGCCTCGCCGGTCTCGGCGTGCAGGATCGCCAGGTTCAGCTCGGCGGCCAGGACGTAAGGGTGGTCCGCCCCGAGCACCGCGCGCAGCTCCCCGGCGGCGTGCCCCGCGTAGTCCTTCGCCGTGGCCAGGTCGCCCGCCGCCCGTGACGCCGCGGCGAGGTTGTTCACGCAGGCCAGGGTGTGCGGGTGCCGCTGGCCGAGGCTGGCACCGTACGCGAGCCGGACCTCTTCCAGCTCGCTGGTGGCACTGGCCGTCTCCCCGATCGCGAGCAGGCTGACCGCGCGGCTGAGCCGGCACGCGAGGGTGTCCGGGTTGCTGGGCCCGACGACCTCGTTGAGCTGCTCATACGCCTCTTCGAGCAGCTGCGCGGCCCGGTCGGGGCGTCCGGCGCTGCCCACCGAGACGGCGAGGTTGGCGCGGGCGCTGAGCGTGCGGTGCGACCCGGAGCCGTAGACGCTCTCGTGCCGGCGGGCGACGATCTCCAGCAGCTCGACGGAGTTGCGGTACTCGCCGGCTTCGCGCAGGTCCCGGCCGAGGTTCGTGCCGGTGCCCAGGGTGTTCGGGTGGGCCGGGCCGACGGCGTCCTTGCGGCGGTCCCAGAGCTCCTGGTCGTGCTTGCGGGCGCTGCGGAAATCGCCGGCGAGCCGCTGCGTGGTGGCGAGGTTGTTCAGCGCGGACTGCGTACGCGCATAGTCCTCCCCGAAGTGCTCCACCCAGGATGCGTACGTCTGCTCGTCGCGCTGCAGCGCCTCGGTGTAGCGGCCGAGGGCGCGCAGGTCGGCGCCGAGACCACCGGCGGTCATCAGGGTGTGCGGGTGATGCGGGCCGAGCAGCTCCAGCTGCGCGTCGAGGACCTGCTCGTCCAGCGCGCGGGCGTCCTCGAAGTGCGCCATCTGCCGCATGATGTTCGCGACGTTGAACCGCAGGTGCAGGACCTGGCGGTGCAGCGCGGTCGCGGTGGCGGGCTCCAGGCCCGCGGCCAGCATGGCGCTCCAGCGCCGGTCGATCTGCTCGCCGAGCAGGCGCCCCTCCTTGAGCCCGCCGGTGAGCCAGATGTAGCGGATCCGGTCGATCATCAGCTGGCGGACGGCCTCGTCCTTGCACGAGTCGGCGTTGGACAGCTCGAGGTGCGGCCACAGCATCCGGAACCGCGCCCACGAGCGGGGGTCGTCGATCTCGTAGCGGGGCCGCAGCCCGGCGAGGACGAGGTGGATCTGGTGGCGGGTGTCCTCGAGCTCCTGCGGGCTCATCCGGCTGCGCAGCACGTGCTGCAGCAGCCGGTGCACCTGGATCTGGTTGCGGGCGACGTCGAGCTTGAGCAGGGCCAGGCGGTTGATGTGCTGCACCAGCGAGCCGCGGTAGGCGCGTTCGGAGACCAGCGGGTCGTAGGAGCTCAGCGCCGCGGCGAGCTCGTCGCTGTAGATCAGGTCGAGGGAGATCTCCGGCGCGAGCACGGAGCAGAGTTGCAGCAGCCGGTACGCCGCCTCGGACCGTTTGCGCAGCAGCCCCAGCGACAGCTCCCACACCTCGTCCACGGCACCGCCGGGGCCCTGCTGCTCGACGTGGCTCAGGTATTCGCCGACCTGTTCGCCGGTCTCCGCGAGCCAGGCCCCGGCGGCGGCGACCGCGATGGGCAGGTCACCGAGGATCTCCGCGATCCGGTCGGCCTGGTCGAGCTTGATGCCCGGCACCCGCTGGCGCAGGTGGGTGATGCTCTCCCGGCGCTGGAACACGTCGATCTGCACCGTCTGCGCGCGGTCACCCCACTGGTTGTTGCGGGAGGTGATCACGACGTGGCCGGGGCCGCGCGGTACGAACTTCAGGACCGACTCGACGTCCTCGGCGTTGTCGAAGATCAGCAGCCAGCGGGCCGACGGGTCGCCGTGCTCCAGCGCGTTGACCACGGCTTTCGCGGCGTCCAGGACGCTGGTCTGTGGCAGCAGGAGGTTGAGCCGGGCGCCCAGCTCGGCCAGCGCGACGTCGATGAACATCACCTGCTCCGCGTCGATCCACCAGACCACGTCGTAGGCGTTCTTGTAGCGATGGGCGTACTCCAGAGCGACCTGGGTCTTGCCGATGCCGCCCATGCCCTGCAACGCCACCGGCATCGGCCCGGACAGCACCACCGGGTTGCCGCCGCGCAGCCGGGAACGCAGCTCGCGCAGGTCCTTCTCGCGGCCGGTGAACCGCGCGTTGCGGGCCAGCGGGTTGAACACGAGCGCCGCCTCGCCGGGGAACCGGACCCCGGCCGAGTCGACGTCGGCCGGGGCGAGGGGCGGGCGTCCCACCAGCTTGAGCAGGCGTTCCACCGCGACGTCCCGGGTGGTGCCGCTGAGGAACGCGGACGAGCCGATCGGGAACGCCGGCACCCTCGGGACGTCCTCGACGTAGACGGCGAGCGGCGGTCGCGGATCGCTGCGGTCGCGGGGCACCACCCCGGCCTGCTCCCCGGCGTTGGCGTGCGAGACGACGGTCAGGCTGCGCCCGGACCCGGCCCCGGCGGCGCCCGGCTCGTGCACCTGGATCCCGGTCGCGGCGAGCAGCCCGCCGATCCACTCCGCCCAGACCTGGTCCTCCGGGGCGTGGTGCAGCGTCACCTCCTCCTCGACGAAGGAGAGCTGGCGCAGGAAACGCGCCACTGTGCGCGTACGCAGAGATTCGTCCATGGCCGGCAGCGATCCCACCTCGCCGTCGGTGATGTGCCGGGTGAGCATCTCGTAGGCCGCGAGCAGTGACATGTACTGACCGGGCCGGTCACCGAACGTCGCGAGGGTCTCCTCGTAGGCGTAGAACGGCCGGTAGGGCACCTCGACCGCGTTCCAGTAACGGTCGCGGTCGCCGGCCGTCATCCCGGTCGGCATGCCGGGGAAACGCTGCATGGCGAAGGCCCGCCCGGCGTCGGCCTTGTCCTTCTCCGCCGGGTCGACCCGCATCGGCACCGGCAGGATGCGTACGCTGCGCGGCGACCTGCGTTTCGCGATCGCGGCGGCGACCCGGGCCGCACCCTCGATGCCCTGCTCGCTGAACGTGAAACAGTCGACGAGCACGTCCGGGAGCTGGATCGTGCAGATGTCGGCCACGTCGCTGAGCCCGGTGCGGCTGTCGATCAGCGTGTAGTCGTAGTTCGCCTTCATGTCCTCGCGCAACGCGTCGAGGAACGCGCCCCCGCCGAGGCGTTCGTAGAAGTCGTCCCAGTTCATGCCGGTGAGGTTGGCTGCGTAGTTCTGGTTCTGCCGACCGGCGGACAGGAAGTCGAGCTGGCCCTCGCCGGGGAATTCCGTCCAGTCGAGCGAGAACGCGTACTTGCTGACCCGGGCGAGCTCCTGGTGCCAGCCCTCGCGCAGATCCTCGGCGCGGGTGGTCTGCCACTCGTACGAGCGGATCATGTCGATGACGCCGCTGGTGGTCTCGATCGCCTCGGTGTCGAGGAACGGCTGGAAGAAGCGGTGCAGCCCGGGTGACTCGAGGTCCCAGTCGGCGACGAGGACGCGTTTGCCGTTCGCGGCGAGGATCCAGGCGACGTTGGCCAGCGCCATGGTCCGGCCGGTGCCCCCCTTGAACGAGTAGAACGTCACCACTTTGCCGTGCCGGTGCTCAGACATCGGTGCCCTTCCCGGGTGCCGGCGGCGGGTCGCCGTCGCCGAGCCGCGGACGGGGGGACCCGCCCGGAACGTGAACGGATTCGCGGCGGAGATACTGCCGGCGTGCCTCGCTCACCGCGGACGGCATCATGTCGGCCAGTTCCTCCACTTCGAATGCCTGATGTACGCGGTGAGCGCCGAGCGCCGTCAGCCGGGTCACCGCCCGTCCGGCGGCCTCGGCCCCACCCTGGGGATAACGCGGCTCATGACGGTCGGTCACCACCACCGTCGTCACCCAGGGGTGCAGGTGGCCCCGCAGTTCACCGAGAGCGTCGTCGCGGTCGACCGCCCGAGGGTCCACGAGGATCACCGCGGGAGAGTTGTCCACGGCTTTCAGGTCCGGGGGACGGTCGATGATCCGGGTCGGCAGCCCGAGACGTTCGGCGACGTTCGCGACGTACTCCGCGACCGGCGGGTCCTGCGCCGCGCCGAACGGCCGCCAGCCGGACCGTTCGCCGACGCCGCCGGGCCGCTCCGCGATCACGCCGACCACGAACGGGGTCTCGTTGGTCATCTGGTCGGGCAGGGCGATCTCGTTCAGCGGCGTCACCTCGCCCGGGGGCAGCTCGCTGCGCTCGGTTACCTCCACGATCCGGTGGGCGAGCCGGTTGAGGACCCTGCGGTACTGCTCCCGGTAGGACGCCAGCATGCACAGGGCACGCAGGCCGTTCTCGGCGTACTCGGGGATGCCGGCGCCGAGCGTCAGGGCGGCGTTCAGCTCCGGGATCTTGTCCCAGGACGGCAGCGGGATCCACAGCACCGGCACGACGTGCGCGCGGGCCCGGTCGGGGCGGTCCGCGAAGGCCCGCGCGATCCGGTCGAGGAACGTGGCACGCTCGCGCAGCGGCCACGACTTGTTGAAGTAGCCCGGCGAGTAGAGCGGGACGAACACCTCCGCCCGGCCCAGGCTGTCGGTGAGCATGGCCTTCCAGTCGGCGCCGGGCTCCACGAGGTAGTCGACGAACCCGACGCGGCCCGGGTCGGTGGACAGCAGCCTCGCGACCTCCTGGGACAGGTCGTTGAAGCAGCGGCGTACCCAATAATCGGTATCGGTGTCCCGGCGGCCCGCGTCGGTGAGCGGCGCCGAGTGCGCGTAACTCAGGAAGAAGCTCATGGCATCCCCTCGCTGAAGCTCTGACGCAGGCCAGCGATGCCCTCCGGCACGCCCGGCTCGACCCAGTACAGGCTGTGGATCCGCTGGATGTGCATCGCCAGCTTCCAGACGATCGCCTCGTAGATCTCGGTCTGCCCGGTCCGCAGCAGCCCGAACAGCCCGTCGGTCAGATACCGGGCGGTGTAGTCCTCGTCGGGCAGCCCGGTCGGCCGGAAGATGTTCACGTCGGCGGTCACCCCCGGCAGCATCTCGTGGAACGGTGTCCAGAGCACGGGCACGATCGCGCTCTCGATCCCCGGCGCCGCCGCGGCCCGGGGCAGCACCTTGCGGCGCGCGAACACGTCCCACTCCAGTGGACACCAGTTGCTCTGGAAGAGATAGGGCCGCGACAGCAGGCAGACGAGCACCTGGCACGTTCCCGCTCCGTGCAGCACCGCCTTCTGCCAGTGCTCCCCACCGCCGTGGCCGAGGTCGAGGTATCCCGGATCCTGCCCGGCCGGCGACCCGACGAGCTCGTTGACGTTCGCGGTGAGCTCGTCGAAGAACCGCATCACGTACCTGTTCGGCTCGCGCGGCGCCGACACCGCACGGGCCCGGTCGGGACGCGCATAACTCAGGAAGAACACGGGGGCACCGGGATCGTCGATGATCGCTGCGGCCACTTGCCGTCCCCCTCTTGGAGCTTCCGACTATCAGTCAACCACCGCACTGCAAAGTGGACGGCCGCCCGCACCGGCAGGACGGTGACGGTAGTGCATCCGAGGGGCCCGCTCCACGCCCCGCCCGTCGCCTCGAACGCCCTGCCGAGCGCGAGAAAGTCGCTGTCGTCATGGTCCACACCGAGGAAGTCCCGGGTGATCCGCCGCCCGTGGTGCTCGACGAAACAGCGGTACCGTTTCCGCGGCATCCGGGGCACCCTGCACTCGGCCAGGTGCAGCGCGGTGCAACTCGACCAGTCACACCCGATCAGCAGGGCATGACCACCGTCGCGGTACAGCGCCCCGAGCGGCGAGCGCTCCCCCAGATGCGACTCCAGATCGTGCACCGCCATCAGGTCCGCGGCCCGCGGCCCCACCGCCGCGAACGAGGTCTGCGGGTGGCCGCTGCGGACCGCCCCGGGCAGCTGACGTACGTACTCCGCGAACCCCCCGCACCCGGACGACGGCATCGCCGGCGAGAACCCCGGCATCGCCGCCTCATACTCCCGGATCTCCCGCTCATCCATCCCCGCAACCGCCCGCCGATAGGCCGGACTGGTAACCGAGTTGTGCGCCGTCTGCGCCGGCACCATGATCGTCGCCCCCGGCCCGGCCGCCTCCCGCAACCCCGCCAGCAGCAACGCCTTGTCCACCCCCAACCGGCTCAACGACACATGCACAAGCAGATCACTCCCTATGGGTACGCCCGCAGCGCGCAACTGACCGGCCACCGCCCCCGCTGCCACGGCGGACACCGCGTCATCGCCACGGGTCCCGCCGGGCGCCGCATCATCGCCACGCGTCACGCCGGGCGTCGGGCTTCGGCCGGGAGTCGCACCGGGCGTCGGGTGATCGCTGCGGGTCACTTCGGCCAGCGGGCGATCGTGGCGGCGATGCCGTCGACGAAGCGGCGGCCCCTCTCGGTGAGCGCTGTCCCGTTGCGCAGTGCGTCGGCCGCGTGGAGGGTCCAGTCGCGGTACATCGTGTAGTACCCGGCCGCTCCCGGGGCCGACCGCAGGGCCCGGCGGCGCCAGATGTCGGCGACGGCGAGGTGGGCGTACGTTCCCTGCAACGCCAGCTCGGCCGGCCGTGCGTCCGGTCGCCACCCCACCGTCACCGGATCGGCCGAGTCCGGGTCGACCAGGTCGTAGAGGTCCAGCACCGCCCCGAGCTTCGCGTGCTGGAACTCGTGCACCAGCATCACGGCCAGCGCGGCGGGATCGTCCGTCGCCGCGATGCCCAGCGCGCCGAAAGCCTGCTGCGACGTCGCGCTGCGTAACGTCCCGTCAGCGGCCGCCACGAGCGGGGTCACCACGGTCACCAGCTCGCCCAAGCCGGCTAACTGCTCCGGCGCATCGAGGCTCAGCTCGCGCCAGGCCGCCGTCAGGCTCGTGGCCCACGCCTCGGCGTCGCCGTCGGTGAGCGGCCCGGTCGCCGGCCATTCGTGACAGTCCCGGTAGGGGTCGGCGTCCTCGAGCCGCAGCACCCGCCCGTCCACCTCGACCGTCCGAACCGGCGCAAACCCGGAACCGACGACGACCCCTCCGACTCCCGCAACCCCGGGGGGCGTCTGAGCAGACGTCCCAGCAAGCGTCTCAGCAGGCGTTCCGGCGGCGAGTGGACCGGTGGCGGTCAGGGCGCGGGAGGTGATCATGACGTTGGCGGGGGTGGGCGCGGTGAGCGTACCTATGGAAGGGAGGTGGATCTGGCCGTTGCGGGGTGTGACCTCGACCTGGGCGTCGGTGCCGGCAGCGATCACCACCGCCGCCACGACGTCCGCGAGCCGGGCGGTGTCGTGCCCGTCGCGCAGGCACTGGACCGCCCAGGTGCGGACGAAGGGGTGGGTCACCACGGCCCGTACCGCTGCCGGCGACTGCTTGTCGAGGTCGGCGAGCAGCGGCCACGCCCGGGCTGCTGTCTCGTCGGCGTGCCCGGCGACGGCCACCAGGAGCGCCCGGGTGATCGACTCCTGCGCGGCTGTCAGGTAGGCGATGGCCAGGGGGCCGCCGCCACCGGACGCGAGCTCGTCGAAGACCCAGTCGGGCAGGACCGGGAGGCCGTTGCCAACGGGCTGAGGCGCGCTGTCCATGGATGTGATGAGCCCCTTCAGATCGGCGCAGTAGACCGACGGGTTGTCGAATCCGGAGCCGGTGCGGTAGCGGTGGGCGTACAGTCCGCCTCCGCACCGGGCGACCACCGGACAGGCGCGACAGGTCGCGCTGAGCCCGGCCAGTCCGGACTGCCGGTGACGCATCGCGGGCAGGTCGAGCAGCTCGTCGGCGGAGGTGGTCACCACGTCGCGACCCGTGCCCGCCGCGCCGTGGAAGGCGACCTTCATCGAGTCCGGCTGCTCCCAGGTGCCGTCCGTCTCGATCACCGCCACGATGCCCCGGTCGACGCCGACGGCCTCGGTCTCGCTCCGGCCGCCCCGCGCGATCGTGTGCAGCGCGTCGAAGGAGCGGATCGGCACCGGGCGGCCGTCGGCGAGCCAGCGGTCGTGCACGCGCAGGAGCCAGTCGGCGTACGGCGTGGTGCCCGGCTGCGCGTACGGCGGGGGCTCGTCCCAGGTCGCGTGGGGCAGCAGCAGGTCGACGTGCGGTGGCTCCTGCGCGAGCAGCGCCTCGTAGACCGCGATCGGGTCGTTGCGGACGTCGATCGTGCAGAGCAGGCCCGCGTACAACTCCCGGAATCTCGGTTTGCGCAGCAACGCCAGCCCGCGCAGCGTCTCGGGGTGACTGCCCCCGCCGTGCCGGTAGCGCCGGTGCCGGTCGTTGGCCTCCCGATCGCCGTCGAGCGAGACGCCGACCTTGACCCCGAACTCGAGCAGCAGCTCGCCGATCTCGTCGGTCAGCAGGATGCCGTTGGTCTGCATCCGCCAGTCGATCCACGCGACCGGCGCGATCGCCGCGTCGAGCACGGTCAGCGTCTCGCGCAGCCGTGGCGCGCCCATCAGCAGGGGCTCACCGCCGTGCAGCACGATGCCGACCGCGCCGAGGCTGTGCTCCGCCGCGTGCTCGGCTATCCGGGCGGCCGCGTGTCGCACCGTCCCCGGCGCCATGAACGCGGGCTTGTCGCGCCAGGTCTGGTCCGCGAGCTCGTACACGTAGCAGTGATCACACGCCAGGTTGCACAGGCCGTGCACCTTGAGAACGAACTGGCGCAGGGGCGTCCCGGGGCGCGGATGCGTCCTAGATGAAGGACTGGAAGGCGGAGACGTCACGGGACCGCTGATCACGCGCAGGGACCCGCAGGATCCGGTCGACGATCGGCGCGGCGACCGGTGCCGCCCGGCGCTCGAGCGGAACGCTCACCGCCGGTGGGCGGGTGGTGGGCTCTTCCACGGTGGACTGCTCCATGGCGCTGATTCTCCCTGGATCGGATGCCTGCACGGACGCCCCTCCGATCGGGATGGGGCGGACCATCCCACCATAGACAGTTCTCTACTCGAAGTCATCCAAAGCTGACGGAACGTGAATCGTTTGCCGGGCCTGTCAGGCGGGCGTCCATCCACCCAGGATCCGGCCGATCCTGCGGACCGCTTCCAGCAGGCGATCGGGCGGCTGTGCCGCATACCCGAGGACGAGACCCGGCGGCCCCGGTCGCTGCCGATGCCAGGACAACGGCTGCACGCGTACGCCCAGAGCCCCGATCCGCGCCGCCAGCTCCGCATCGTCCGCGTCCCCCGGCAGCGTCACCAGCACGTGCAGCCCGGCCGCCACCCCCTCGACCCGCGCCGCCGGCACATGCTCGCGCAACGCGGCCACCAGCGCGTCGCGGTGCCGCCGCTGACGCCGCCGGACCGTGCGCAGGTGCCGGTCGTGTTCCCCGGTGGCCAGCAGCCGGGCGAGCACGAGCTGGGCCAGCGCCGGGTTCCCCAGGTCACTGCCGTGCTTGGCGGCAACCAGATCGGCCTGCAACTCCCGCGGCGCGATCAGCCACCCGAGCCGCATCCCGGGTGCCAGCGACTTGGAGACGCTCCCGCAGTACGCCACCCGGTCCGGCGCGGACGCCTGCAACGCGGCGACGGGCGGCCGGTCGTAGCGGTGCTCGGCGTCGTAGTCGTCCTCGACGATCAGCCCGGACCACTCCAGCAGGGCGAGCCGCCGCCGAGGACTGAGCACCACCCCGGTCGGGAACTGGTGAGCCGGAGTGAGCAGCACCGCGCGCAGCTCCGTCGCGGCCAGCTCGGCGACCCGCAGCCCGTGCCCGTCCACAGGCACGGCGACCGGCTGCACACCCCAGTGAACGAGCTGGTCACGGGCACCGCGCGAGCCCGGGTCCTCCATCCCCCACGCGTCGATGCCCCGCGCGCACAGGACCCGGCAGAGCAGCGCGAGCGCCTGGGCGACGCCGCTCACCACGAGGATGTCGTCGGCGGTGGCCCGTACGCCACGGTGCCGGCCCAGCCAGGTCGCCAGCTCGGCACGCAGCCGCGGATTACCCCGCGGATCGCCGTAGCCCAGATCGGCACCCGTGGTCTCACCGAGCACGGCCCGCTCCGCCCGCAGCCACGCGGCGCGCGGGAACGCCGACAGATCCGGCAGCCCGGGTGACAGGTCGAGCTCCAGCCCCCGCACGGGCGGCAACGGCAACCGCAGCCCCGGCGGCTCGGCCCGCTCCGGCCGATGCCAGGCGTGCGACGCCGGCGCGGTCACCCGGGTCCCCGCCCCCGTACGCCCGCTGAGCAGCCCCTCATCGGTCAGCCGCTGATACGCCTCGACAACCACACCCCGCGAGAACCCGAGCTCCTGCGCGAGCACCCGGGTGGCGGGCAACCGTGAACCGTCGGCGAGCCGCCCGTCGGCGATCGCGGCGCGCAGGGCCTCCACGAGCCACGCGGTGCGGTCCCGGGCAGGTGGGACGCCCAGGAAGTCCATTTGGCCCTCCCGCTCGGCTCGGGATTGGTCCTTCCGGAAGGACCATAACCCCGCCGAGCATCGGTGAGGTGTCCCGCCTCATTCCGTACCTGACCGCAGCCACCGGCATGGCCTTCGTCGGCGGCTCCGTCGCGATCTCCGGCTCCCTGGCCGACGCCCCCCAATTCACGGTCCAGGCCTTGCGCTACGCGGTCGCCTGCCTGCTTCTCTACGGGTACGCCCGGAGCCGCCGGATCCCCGTCCTCCGCCCCCGCGGCCGCGACTGGTTCTGGCTCACCGGCATCGCAGCAACCGGCATGGTCCTGTTCAACCTGGCCCTCGTCGAGGGCGCCGGCCACGCCGAACCCGCCGTACTCGGGGTAGCCGTGGCCTGCGTACCACCCCTGCTCGCCGTCGCCGGCCCCGCGCTCGAGGGCCGCCCGGTGAGCCGCACCGTCCTGCTCGCGGCAGCCGTCGTGACCGCCGGCGCCGCCCTGGTCCAGGGCTTCGGCCGAGCCGACGCCACCGGCCTCGCCTGGGCAGTCGTCACCTTCGCCTGCGAGGCCGCCTTCACCCTCCTCGCCGTCCCGGTCCTGACCCGGCACGGCGCCGTCGGCGTCTCCCTGCACACCACCTGGCTGGCCGCCCTCATCCTGACCGCGCTCAGCCTGACCGTCGAAGGCCCCGGCGCTGTATCGCGGCTGACCGGCAACGACCTCCTGGCCGGCGCCTACCTGGCGGTCATGGTCACCGCCGTCGCCTTCGTCCTCTGGTACAGCAGCGTCCGCAGCCTCGGCGCCGGCCAGACAGGCCTGCTCACCGGCGTAGCCCCGGTCGCCGCGGCCCTGGCCGGGACCGCCCTCGGCGACCCTCTCCCCCGCCTGCTCGTCTGGGCCGGAATCGCCACGGTCACGGCCGGACTGGCCCTCGGCATCTCCCGCCCCCGCGCCATATAGTCAACAACTTCGATGTCCCCGTTGCCGCTGCTGCCCGACGAAGGTAGGTATCCCGTTGCGTCCCCTCACGGCCCGGCTCGTCACCGCTGTCATCCTCAGCGCGACCGCCGCCCTCGCAGTCCCCCAGCCCGCGACGGCCGGCGCTTCGTGCTTCGACCGGACAGCCCCCACCACGTACGAGGAGAGCCGCATCGAAACACCCGCCCTCCCCGGCGGCACCCGCGTCCCGTACGAACTCGTGTCGCTGGGCGGCTTCACGGCGTACCCCCGCAAGCTCTCGACTGCTCTCTGCCGTGCCCCCTCGATCGCGGCCGCGCACCGGATCCTGCAACGCCAGGGCGCTGCCCTCTGGCGCACCGCGGTAGCCCGAGCCCAGGGCCGGATCACCATGGGCACCATCGACCGTTACGACGACCGCCCGCTCTACTGGACCCGCCTGATGGGCACCCGCGACATCCGCCAATGGAACCCCCGCTTCCCCCTCACGCAAACCACCCGCGAAGCCCTGCTCAGAACCTACGAGTACGCAGCCCGCGGCATCACCTCCACCACCTTCGGCCCCGGCGTGAAGAAGATCCTCATCAGCGGCTTCGACCCGTACCAGCTCAACGGCGAGATCCGCCGCTCGAACCCCTCAGGAGCCTCGGCCCTGCAACTGGACGGCCTCACCTATAGCTCGCAAGGCCACCCCATCCGCATCCAGTCCGTCGTCCTCCCGGTCACCTGGAGCGCCTTCAACACCGGCATCGTCGAGGACGCCTTCGGCCCCCACCTCACCCACGACGCCCCCGAACGCGCCGACCTCATCATGACCATCAGCCAGGGCAACCGAGGCCTCATGAACATCGAACAATGGGCCGGCGCCTGGCGAGGCGGCTCCCCCGACAACAACAACGAAGGCACCCCCGAACTCATCCCCCCGGCCCCCCACTGGCCCCAACCCACCCCCACCCCCGAATTCATCGAAACCACCCTCCCCCACCAGTCCATGATCGACGCCGCCACCACCCCCTGGCCCACAGCCCTCAACCCCCGAACCTGCACCTGGCCCGACGCTGACCGCCCCACCGGCCCCATCACCTGCCAAACCACCGCCCCCACCCCCACCTCCCAAGCCCAATCCGGCGGCGGCGGCAACTACCTCTCCAACGAAAGCATGTACCGCACCAACCGCCTCCGCCTCCAACTGGGCGCCACCGACATCCCCGGCGGCCACCTCCACATCTCAGCCCTGATCTACCCCACAGACCCCCTGACCCTGATCGACACCCCCTTCACCCAGGACCGAACAGCCACCATCACCCAAACCATCACCCTGGTAAAAGCCGCCGGCGCCACCGCCTAACCATCCCCTATCCAATTCTCAACACACAGAAAACCCACGAGCCAGCGCCCAAAATCACCACCGAAACCCGCCTGGAACACCCACACCAATCGCACCAAACCTCCCGCAGTATCGCCCCTCATACCCTCCAAGAAATCAAAGCAAAACGAACAAGCACGAACTTTCGAAAGCCCCAATCGTCAACTCAGAAGCCCGCCACGAATAATGGCGGCAACAATGATGCCGCACAGGCAAGGACGTCCCACAAACCGCACCCCAGCCCCTAATCTCGCATAACGAACCACAATTCAGCCGCCGAACGAGGTGGCCCGCGCGTCCTCGGTCTGGCCGCCTGAACGCCCCCAGACCCCGCCCGCCCAGACCCCGCCCACCCAGACCCGGACCCTGACTGCCCCAACACCAGCCCCGCTCCCGCAACAGAATCCGGCCCTCGCCCCGACTCCAAAAGCGGCTGAGGCCGCGGCTCCAGTTCCCGCTCCGGCGCCAGTTCCCGGTCCGGGTCCGGGTCCGAGTCCAGGTCCGAGT
>NZ_BOQP01000041.1 GCF_018332715.1 Winogradskya consettensis
AACTTCGTCGACACCGCCGACGTCTACTCCCACGGCGAGTCCGAGGAGATCGTCGGCAAGGCGCTCAAGGGCCGCCGCGACAGCGTCGTCCTCGCGACCAAGGTCAACGGCGCGATGGGCGACGACCCCAACCAGCGCGGCACCTCCCGTCGCTGGATCATCGCCGAGGTCGAGAATTCCCTGCGCCGCCTGCAGACCGATCACATCGACCTCTACCAGCTGCACCGCCTCGACCCGACGGTCGACATCGAGGAGACCCTCTCGGCGCTGACCGACCTCGTCCGCAGCGGCAAGGTCCGCGCGATCGGCTCGTCGACCTTCCCCGCCTCAGCGATCGTCGAGGCCCAATGGGCCGCCGAGCGCCGTGGCTACGAGCGCTTCCGCACCGAACAGCCGCCCTACTCGATCCTCGACCGCGGCGTCGAACGCGAAATCCTCCCCGTCGCCCAGCGCTACGGCATGGGCACACTGGTCTGGAGTCCGCTCGCCCAGGGCATGCTGACCGGCAAGTTCCGCAAGGGCCAGCAAGCCACCACCCACCGCGCAGGCCTGCCGTTCAAGCACTACAAGGACGAGAACCGCCTCGACGCCGTCGAACAACTCCTTCCCGTCGCCGAGCAGGCCGGCCTCTCCCTGACCCACCTCGCCATGGCCTTCGCGATCGCCCACCCCGGCGTCACCTCCGCCATCATCGGCCCCCGCACCATGGCCCAGCTCGACGACCTGCTCGCCGGAGCCGACACCATCCTCGACGACAAAACCCTCGACGCCATCGACGCCATCGTCCCGCCGGGCACCGACGTCGGCGCGCTCGACATGGCATTCAAACCGGAAGCCATCACTGACACCACGCTGCGCCGCCGCCCCACCGACGCCCGCGCAGCGGCCTAGTCACCGACAAGACATTCATCCGGATGCCGATCGTCGCCCGTCGGCCGATCATGATCAGCCCGCCGACAGCGGGTGATGGCTGCACTGGTTCCGCGATCGCGACATACGTCGCCGACCGCAACGCCGACGAGGCGTCGCGTCGGCCCTCTGCCGGTTGCGTCAGCTTCCTGCCCGTAGCGTCAGCTTCCGTCCCGATGAGTCTGAGGATGATGATCGCGCGGTCATCCCGGATCGCCGACCAGAAATCATGCCGACCCGGTGCGGTGAAGAGCTTCCGGTCAGTGACCGTCGCTGCGCTGACCTCGCTCATAACCCGGGTCGGCGTCGCTCCTGAGCGCCCATGATGTCGGCGATGGGGCGTCCCGAACCGGCCTGGTCCTGCGCATCGGCGGCCCGTCGCGGCAGTTTCGTGGTAGGCCGGGATGGCGGGAGCGCGAGAGGAGACGCGCTGGAAGAACGCCCTGAGCGCTTCTCGATCACTGCAGCGATCGGTTCGGGCCGTCGGAAGCTCCTGACCCGAGCCGTCGGAAACATATCAGCGAGGCACTCCACGGCCTCCTGATTGACCCGCCAGCAGACGCCTGCGGATCGGCGACGTCGTCAGGGCTTGACAGCTGGGACGGCGCCAGCGCAGACAGCTGGGATGGTGCCGGCGCAGACAGCTGGGATGGTGCCTGAGTAGGGGAACCACCGATGTGATCACGCCGTGTCGGCGAGGTGACGGACTGTCTATTGGCGTGGGTGGTAGAGGTTGCGGCGGGGTTGTCTGGTGGGGTCGATGGTGGCTGGGGGGATGAAGTCGGGGTGGCGGTCGGGTCCTTGGCGGATGTGCCAGCCGGCGTCGGGGTTGTGGATGAGGTTGTGGTGGTGGCGGCATAGGAGGACGAGGTTGTCGAGGTTGGTGGGGCCTCCGGCGGTCCATTTGAGGATGTGGTGGGCGTCGGTCCATCGTGGTGGTAGTTCGCAGTCGGGGAAGGCGCAGCCGGCGTCTCGGATGTGCAGGGCGCGGCGTAGGGGGCCGTTGGTGTGTCGGCGGCGGCGGCCGGCGTTGAGGATCTGGTTTTGGGTGCCGAGGAGGGTGGGCATGATTTTGGCGTCGCAGGCCAGTCGTCGCATGGTTTCTGGGGATAGGCGTGTGCCGGTGTCGGTGGTGCCGATGCCGAGGGCTTTGGCCAGCGGGTTGTAGGCGACGGTGATCGAGAGTTGGGGTGGTTCGCCGCCGTTGGCGGGGAGTTGTCCGGTGCGTAGTGCGAGTCGGCATACGTCGAGGAGTGCGTCTGCTCGGCGTTGTGCTGGGGTTCGTTTGTCGCGGGGTCTGGGTTTGCACAGGGGGTCCAGGACTGCTTGCACCGTCGCGGCGTCTTCGACACCGAGGGTTCCGGAGAGGCGCACGAGTCCGTCGACGGGTAGGGACAGGGTGAAGCCGCGTTTGCGTTCGGCTCGGGCTTCCTGGCGGGTGAGGGCTGCTTCGTCGATTCTGTCGGCCAGGTGCGGGGCGATGTAGGTGAGGATGCGTTCCCCGGCGCGGCGTAGTTGGTTGGCGGACAGGCGTTCGGTCATGTCGATCATCGTGGTTTCGGCGTCGCGCACGATCTGGGCGAGATCCACGACCATTGCGCCAGCAGAGGACGCGCCGTCGAGACCGGTGGCGCCGCCCAGCTCGCCGGGCCCGCCGGGCTCGCCGGGCCCGCCCAGCTCGCCGGGCCCGCCCAGCTCGCCGGGCCCGCCCAGCTCGCCGGGCCCGCCGAGCCCGGCGGGAGCGTCGAGCCCGGCGGAGCCGTCGAGGTCGGCAGGGGAGACCACGTCGGTGAAGGGTGCGAGGTCGGTGGGGATGGCGTCGAGGGTTTGTGTGATCACCGTGGCTTGGCGCAGGTCGGCTTGGCCGTCCAGCACTGCCTGCTCGATTGCGGGATGGTTCAGGATGGCGGCGTGGGCGACGAGCTCCCGGGCCGCCGGGGAATCGAGGATCAGTACGGTGCGCAGCCACTGGGTTGTCGAGCGATGGCCTGATGCGGTGGGAATGCCCCGGCCGTCGGCTTCACGGGTGAGGCGTACCTGTAGGAGTTTGGCGGCCTGCTCCGCACGGCGTGCCTCTTGCAGCGTCAGAGTCAGTGCGGCGTCGGACAGGCTCCAGCACGGGGCTGCGGCGAGTGTCGCCGCGTCCCTTCTGAGCTTCTGCACCTCTGCCAGCACGACGACCACATTGGCCCAGGCGTACGACATTTTCCGGCCTTGCAAAGATCCACATTCACCATCTGGAACCTCCCTCAGGGGTCGGTCAGCGCGGCGAATCCGTCGTGGCCGGTGGCGCCGATGTGCTGGAGTTTGTGCCGGGCCAGACGCATGCCGAGGCGGCAGCCCGCGCCGAGGCCGGCGTCTTGGGCGAGGCCGATGAGCAGGCCGCCCGCGAAGACGTCGCCCGCGCCGGTGGCGTCCACGATCTCGGCGTCGGGCAACGGGATCTGTGGATGGAGCTCGGGGCGGGCGCCCGGACGGCGTACCTCTATATGGTCCGGATTTTTCACCACCACAACGGCTTCAGTCCGATTGAGTACGGTACGGAGCTCGGCGAATTCGCGACGGTTGAGCAGCAGGTAGTCGCTGAGGCGTACCAGTCGCTCGATGTCAGGGGTCACCTCGGTGCTCCACACGTGACCGGGGTCGAAACTGAGCACCGTGGCCGGGTTGATTGTCTTGACGGCGGTGAGCAGGGTCAGCAGGCGGCCGGCGGAGGCGTCGTCGAGCAGTGAGGTCACGTGGACCAGCCGGGTGCGGGACAAGTAGCTCACGAGCGCGTCGAAGTGGCGGTCCACGTGCTCGGGGAAGGTGCGGTTGGCGCCCGCGTGGGTGAGCATCGTACGGTCGCCGTTCTCCGTGAGGGAGAAGCAGATCCCGGAGAGAGCCTGGTCGGTGAAGGACACGTGGCGGTGGTCGATGCCGAGTGCGGCGAGTCCGGCGCGCGGGGAGGGGCCGCCGGTCGGATTCCGGCCGGCGGCCCCCACGTAACCCAGACGCAGCCCGGGCCGGGAACTCGCGATCGCGTGCACGGTGTTGAACGCCGAGCCGCCGAGCGTCGTCGTGAGCCGCTCCGGGCCCGCGAGCTGGATGGCCGAGTTGATGGTTGCGGCGTCGACGGCGGTTTCGGTTCCCCACTCCGCTTCCAGGGGCGTGCCAGGATCGGCGATGTAGTCCAGGTTGAGAGCGCCGATCCCGACAACATCCTGTTCGTACGCGTTCAGCCCGCGGCCAGCAGCTCGAGGGTGTCGATGACCCGGTGGGAGAAGCCCCACTCGTTGTCGTACCAGGCGACGACCTTGATGTGGCGGCCGTCCACGCGGGTGAGGGCCGAGTCGAAGATGGCCGAGGCCGGGTTGCCGGTGATGTCGGACGAGACCAGCGCGTCCTCGGAGTACTCGAGGATCCCGGCGAGCGGCCCGGACGCCGCCGCACGGTAGGCGGCCAGCACGTCGTCGCGGGTCACGTCCCGGGCGACGGTGGTGTTGAGCTCCACGATCGACCCGACCGGCACCGGCACGCGGATCGAGTCGCCCGACAGCTTGCCGGCCAGGCCGGGCAGGACCAGGCCGATAGCCTTGGCGGCGCCGGTGGTCGTCGGGACGATGTTGACCGCGGCGGCGCGGGCCCTGCGAGGATCCCGGTGCGGGCCGTCTTGCAGGTTCTGCTCCTGCGTGTACGCGTGAACCGTCGTCATGAACCCGTGCTCGATACCGGCAAGCTCGTCGAGCACCTTGGCGAGCGGCGCGAGCGCATTCGTCGTACACGAGGCATTGGAGACAATGATGTGTGCGGCCGGGTCGTACCGCTCGGTGTTGACGCCGTAGGCGAGGGTCACGTCCGCGCCGTCCGAGGGCGCACTCACCAGCACCTTGCGGGCACCCGCCGCGAGATGTGCGCGGGCCGCCGTCGCCGACGTGAACCGGCCGGTCGATTCGAGGACGAGGTCGACGCCGAGATCCTTCCACGGCAACTGGGCCGGGTCGCGCTCGGCAAGAACCTTGATCCGGCGCCCGTCGACGACAATCGTGTCACCGTCCGTCGTCACCGGACGGCCCAGCCGCCCCGAGGTCGAATCCCACGCGAGCAGGCGAGCGAGCGCCGCGGGCTCGGTCAGATCATTGACGGCGACGACTTCGAGCTTGCTGTCGCGCTCGAGCAGTGCGCGCAGCGCGTTGCGGCCGATGCGACCGAATCCGTTGATGGCGATGCGAGTCATGACTCCAGGCTCGCGCGAGAAACCTCCCTGCAACAGTGGCGTGCACGCCACTATCCGCAACGATCTCGCCAGCTTAAGTTGTGTGCAATTAAGTTGTGGGCAATTAAGTTGTGGGCAATTAAGTTGTGCACAACACAATTAGCGGGGGAGCGTCATGGTCGCGCCGCTTCATGGCGACCAGGGACGACCCGGCGCGGTATTGATCGACTGGGCCGGCGGCTCGATGAGCGTGCCCTGCTCGTTCAGCTTGCTCAGCCCGCTGAGCGCATCCGGCGTGCTCAGTCCACCTCGCATAGTGTGCTCGGTCCGCCCAGCGGATCCGTCCCAGCGGATCCGTCCCAGCGGATCCGTCCCAGCGTGTCTGGTCCGGCGCGCTCTTGGGCCGCTCAGCTTGGGCCACTCAACTTGGCTCGTTCAGCTTGGGCCGTTCAACTTGGGCCGGTCAGCGCGTCGGGGCCCGCTCAGCGTGTCGGGTCCCGCTCAGCGTGTCGGGGCCATTGAGCGAGTCCGGCGCGCTCGGCTCAGGCCGCCTGACGTGCTTGGTCTGCCCCGCATCCCGCCCAGTCCGCTCGGCCCAGCGTGCCCGTCCCGGCCCGCTCAGCCTGCCCGGCCCTGCCCGGCCCTGCTGCCCGTGCATCCGGCCTACCCACCCGTGCTCGCCCCAACCGTGCTCGATCCGGGCTGGCCCGCTTAGCCTGTCTGGCCCGCTCAGCCTGTCTGGCCCGCTCAGCCTGCCTGCGCATCCGGCCTGCCCACGAGTGCTCGCGCCACGAGTGCTCGCGCCACGAGTGCTCGATCCGGCCTGGCCCGCTCAGCTCGGCCCGCGCAGCTCGGCCCGCGCAGCCCGGCCCGCGCAGCCCGGCCCGCGCAGCCCGGCCCGCGCAGCCCGGCCCGCGCAGCCCGGCCCGCGCAGCCCGGCCCGCGCAGCCCGGCCCGGCCCACGCAGCCCGGCCCGGCCCGCGCATCCGGCCTGCCCACGCGTGCTCGCGCCACCCGTGTTCAATCCGGCCTGGCCCGCCCACTCGGCCTGCCCACGCCTCGGCCGCGGCGGCTTACGTGCCCTCGGTGAAGGTGCGGCGGTAGTCGGTGGGGGTGGTGCCGAGGATGTGCTGGAAGTGGCGGCGGAGGTTGGAGCCGGTGCCGAGGCCGACGTCGGTGGCTATCTGTTCGACGGTGCGTTGGGAGCGTTCGAGGAGTTCTCGGGCGACGTCGATGCGGGCTCGCATGATCCATTGCATGGGGGTGTAGCCGGTGTCGTCGGCGAAGCGGCGGGAGAACGTGCGGGGTGAGACGGCGGCGTGCTGGGCCATGGCGGAGAGGGTGAGTGTTTCGCTGAGGTGGTGGAGGGCCCATTCGCGGGTGGCGGCGAAGCGTTCGCCGAGGGGTTCGGGGACGCTTCGGGGGACGTACTGGGCCTGGCCGCCGCTGCGGTAGGGGGCCGCGACCAGGCGGCGGGCGGCGTGGTTGGAGGCGGCGACGCCGAGGTCGCCGCGCAGGATGTGGAGGCACAGGTCGAGGCCGGAGGCGGCGCCGGCGGAGGTGAGGACGCGGCCCTCGTCGACGAAGAGGACGTTCTCGTCGACCTGGATCCGGGGGTGTTTCGTGGCGAAGGCGCGGGTGTAGTGCCAGTGGGTCGTGGCGCGGCGGCCGTCGAGGAGGCCCGTGGCGGCGAGGGCGAAGGCGCCGGTGGAGATGGCGGCGAGGCGGGCGCCGCGGTTGTGGGCGGTGATCAGGGCGTCGACCACGGCCGGGGGCGGGTCGTCGCGGCCGGGGAAGCGGTAACCGGGGATGAAGACGATGTCGGCCCAGGTGAGGGTCTCGAGGCCGTGGGCGACGTGGTACGAGAGGCCGTCGCCGCCCGTGACGAGGCCGGCGGCGGCGCCGCAGACGCGGACCTCGTAGGGCATGCTCGCCCGGGTGGTGAACACCTGGGCCGGGATGCCGACGTCGAGCGGCTTGGCCCCCTCCAGGACGAGCACGGCGACACGATGCAGACCCACGAGCATGCAGGGTACGCGCGGGACAGCACGCCGAAGCGAGCGCTGGAAGAGGGGTAACTGGACGATCACCCCTACGTGAACGCAATCGGGGCATTACCTTCGGCAGGGTGACAGCGAGCCACCTGGACCGTGCGGTCCGGCTATTCGAGTTTCTCGCGCGGGCGCAGCAGTCCGCCGTCTCGTCGCCGCGCACCTACGACGGGTACGAGCTCGCGTGGGCCGGTGACCTGCCCCGGCATCCCGCCGTCCATTTCGCGCACTGGTCGGGCACCCCGGCCCCGGGCGACGAGATAGCGCACGTCGACAGGATCCACCCCGCGGGAGATGCCGAGGCCGTCGCAGAAGGGGCGGACGCCGAGAAGCGGGTGCGGGACGCGTACAAACAACTGTTTGCGATGCAGGCAGAAGCCGCCGCCAACCCGGAGGAGCAGGAGCTGGTCCTGGCCGTGGGTTGCCTGGTCTGGCAGCCGGAGGGCCATGAGGCCGTCCGGCGGCATCTGGTGACCACCCCGGTGACCATCGATCTGGACCCGGTGAGCGGCACCCTGCGCGTGCACACCGTCGAGGGTGCGGACCCGCTGCGCATCGAGCTCGACATGCTCGGCCCGCACCTGACCGGTTCGCCGCACCTGACCGAGGCCCGCGAGGTCGCCCGGGCGTACGCGCAGCACCCGCTGAACCGGGAGGCCATCGGCGAGTTGCTGCACCGGCTGGCGAACAGCCTGGATCCCGCGGCCGGCTACCGGGAGTCGGAGGCGCCGGGCCGCGAGACGCCGGGCACGCCCGAGGTGAGCCTGGCGCCCGCGATCGTGCTGCGCCGGCGCGACCGGCAGGGCATCGTGGAGTTGCTGGAGACGATCCGTACGCAGCTGCTCGACTCCGGTGTGGTGCCGGAGGGCATCCTGCCGCTGGTCGACCCGGACCACCGCCCCACCGTGAAGACCGATTCCACGCCGGGCGCGATGGTGGGCGTGGACGACGACGTGTTCCTGCCGCTGCCGGTCAACGAACAGCAGCTACGGGTGTTGCAGCAGGTCGACCGGCACGCGCAGACCCTGGTCCAGGGGCCGCCCGGCACCGGCAAGACGCACACCGCGGCCGCCCTGCTCTGCCATCTGCTGGCTCAGGGCAAGCGCGTGCTGGTCACGGCTCAGACCGACAGAGCACTGAAGGAGGTACGCGCGAAGCTGCCCGAAGCCGTCCGCCCGCTCTCGGTGGCCGTCGTCGGGGCCTCGCGGGAGGACCTGACCGACCTGCGGATCGCCGTGGACACGATCTCGCAGCAGGCCGTCGACTACGACGAGCGGCGCGGGACGCGTACGGCGGAGCACCATCTCATGGCCGTCGACCGGCTCCGGCGCCACCGGGCGACCCTGCACCGCCGGATCATCGACGTGCGGTCCGCCGAGATCGCCCGGCACGAGCGCGGACCGTACCGGGGCACGCTCGCCGCGATCGCCGCCGCGCACCGGCTGGACGAGCCCCGGCACGGTTGGATCCGCGCGTGGATGCCGGTCGAGCCCCTCGCCGCGCCGCCGCTGACCGCGTCGCAGGTCGTCGAGTGGCTGTGGCTGCTGCGCGACGGCGCGCTGAACGCCGACGAGGGCCCGGCCTACGACACGCTGCCCGAGCCCGGCGCGCTGATGCCGCTCGCCGATTTCGCCGCTGCCGTACGCGCGGAGGCCGACGCCGCCACGGTTTTCGAGGCTTTCCTGGCCGACCGGCAGCACCCGGCGTACCCGATGATCCGGACCTTGCCGAAGGCGGACCGTGAGTCCCTGCGGGCGAAACTGCACCGCATCGCCGGCATCGCGGACGAGCTGGCGCGCAGCCGGCAGGCCTGGATGCCGGAAGCGCTCGTGGAGGTCGGCTCCGGCCGCGACCGGGTCTGGCGTGAGCGGGCGCAGCAGGTACGTGTCCTGCTCGACCAGGCCGAACCGCTCGTGCGCCGCGCCGGGGTCACCGAGATCGCGCCGCAGACCACCGACCTCGCCCCGCTGGTGTCGCTCGCGGACCAGCTGCGCCGGCATCTCAGCGGCGGCTCGCGGATCCGGGTGGGCGCCGACGGCATGCCGACGCTGGGCCTGCTCAGTGCCAGACCGGTGCGGGCGGCCCGGGAACTGCTCGACCAGGTACGCGTGAACGGCAACCCGCCCACGACGCTCGAAGCGGTCGACGGTTTCCTCGCGTGGGCGCAGCTGCAGGACCTGCTGGCCCGCCTCGACCGGTTCTCGCCGTCGGCGACCACGGACACCGCGCAGGAGCGGCTCGCCCGGCACCGCGCGGAACTCGACCTGCTCGACCGCGTGCTGACCCTCGGCACGGCGCTCAAGGACCAGAACAAGGATCTTCCGACGGTACGCGCGTACGCCCGCCTGGTCGACGCCGCCGCCGCCGAGGAGGTCCTGTTCGCCACGCGGACCGTCGTGGACGCCGCGGCCCTGCCCGTGCTGAAACTGCCCCACGACCCGACCTCGTCGCCGGCCCTGCGCGACCTGCTGACGGCGGTCCATAATCGCGACACCCCCGCGTACGCCGTGGCCGCCAACCGGATCGTGCGCCTGGCCGAGGTCCGCGCCCTGGTCACCCACCGCGACGAGCTGGCCGCGACCCTCGGTTACCGCTCCCCGGCGCTGCGGGACGCGATCGCGTCGACGGCGGCCGACCGGGTCTGGGACAAGCGCCTCGCGAACTGGCACGAGGCCTGGGACTGGGCGGTCACCGGCAAATGGCTGCTCCGGCAGCGCCCCGCCGACATCAACAAGTTGCAGACCGAGGCCGCCGAGACCGAGACAGCGATCCGCGGGCACGTCGAAGAGCTCGCCGCCGCCCGGGCCTGGCGGCACGCCTGCGCCCCGGACCGGATCACCGGCTCCGCCAGGGCGAACCTGCAACAGTACGGGCAGCTGGTACGCCGTCTCGGCAAAGGCGCCGGAAAGTACGCGGCCCAGCGCCGAGCCGAGATCCGCCAGGCCATGGACCGGTGCCGCCCGTCCGTGCCCGTGTGGATCATGCCGATCTACCGGATCGCCGAGCAGCTGCGGGTCCAGCCGGACATGTTCGACGTGGTGATCGTCGACGAGGCGTCGCAGGCCGGCCTGTCCGCCGCGTTCCTGCAGTACCTGGCGCCGACCATCGTGGTGATCGGCGACGACCGGCAGGTGTCCCCGGCGGCGGTCGGCGTCGACCAGGAGGACCTGCGCAACCTCGCGGCGCAGTACCTGCACGACGACCCGTACCGGGCGTCCTGGCAGGACCCGCAGCGCAGCCTGTTCGACGAGGCCAAGATGCGCTTCGGCGGCCACATCCCGCTGGTCGAGCATCGACGCTGCGTCCCGGAGATCATCGAGTTCTCCAACCGCGTCGCGTACGAACCGGAGCGTATCCGCCTCGTCCCCGTCCGCCAGTACGGCGCGGACCGCCTCGACCCGGTCAAGCCCGTCCACATCGAGGACGGCTACCTGCGCGGCACCACCGACCGCACGAACCCGCCCGAGGCCATGGCCATCGCCGACCAGCTCGTCGCCTGCACCACCGACCCCCGCTACGACGGCCTCACCTTCGGCGTCATCTCCCTGCGCGGCCCCCACCAGGCCAAACTGATCGAGAGCCTGCTCCTCGACCGCCTCGACCCGGCCCAGTGGGAGCAGCGCGACCTGCGCTGCGGCGACTCCGCCGACTTCCAGGGCTCCGAACGCGACGTGATGTTCCTCAGCATGGTCACCGCCGCCGAACCGGGCCGCCGCCCCGCCGCCGCGACCACCGAGATGTACCTGCAGCGCTACAACGTCGCCGCCTCCCGCGCCAAGGACCAGATGTGGGTCTACCACTCCCTGCGCCCCGCCGACTTCGCCGACCCCGACGACCTGCGCCGCCGCCTGCTCGACTACTGCTACGAGGTGGCAGCCGGCCCGCCCCGCCACGCCGGCGCCGACCAGCCCCCGGCGGTCCCCGACGACGTCCTGACCGCCCCGTTCCGCTCCCTGTTCGAACAACGCGTCCACAACCGCATCACCGCCCGCGGCTACACCGTGCTCCCGCACCACGAAACCATGGGCTACCGCATCGACCTGGTCGTCTCCGGCCCCGACAGCACCCTCGCCGTCCTCTGCGACGCCGACACCTGGCAGGGCCCCGACCGCTACGAGAACGACCTCATCCGCCAGCGCGAGCTGGCCCGCTGCGGCTGGGAGTTCTTCCGCATCCCGCAATCCGCCTTCGTCATCGACGAACCCGCGGTCCTGCGGGACCTGTGGTCAGCCCTCGACCGCCGCGGCATCCACCCCGCCCTGCCGGTCACCCCGCACCACCGCGTCACGGTCACCCCGCGCACCTGGCTCGCCGACAACGTCCCGATCTGAGCATCATGGGTATACCCGCAGGTCACCGTCGCGCACCAGCACCGCGGGCAGATCGAGCACCCGGCCCCGCAGCGTGACGTCGAGAAACGCCGCACAGGTCTCAGTGGTCATCCGCACACTCCCGGCCGGCCCGAGACACCCCACCACGGAGGGTACGGGCGGCAGGTACAACGGCGCATCGGTGAACGTCAGATCCGCACTGCCCGGCACGGTGAGCCGACAGCTCGTGGCAGCGCCGCTCTCGAGCACCTTCGACAGCAGCGCCAGATAGCCGGCGTCGGCCTTGTCCCGGATCTCGTGGGTGAGCGCGAGCACCGCCTGCCGCAGCGGCCCCTGCTCCGGATCGGGCCCGCCGTCGAGGTTGATGACGGCGCCGAACCGCGCCTCCTGCTGGGCCGCACGCATGGCCGCCGCCCCGCCGAGAGAGTGCCCGGTCACCGCCACCCGTCCGACGTCCATCCGCCCGACGTCCATCCGCCCGTCGTCGAGGCGCCCGAGTTGTGTGAGGACGAACCTGAGGTCGGCGGCCCGCAAACCGATCCAGTCGCTCCTCGCCCGGCGGCCTCATCCGAGATCCGGGTCCTGACGGTACGCCCATCCGCCGGCACAACCGCCGCCGAATCGTACGGATGATCGACCCCCGCCACGACATACCCCCGCCCGGCCAGATTCTCGGCCCCCGCGGTGTTCTGAGTCCGCAGCCCACCCAGCCCCGGCGAGAACAGCACGACGGGAAACCGCCCACCCGCCGCCGGCGCAGCGTCGAACACCGCATGCGTGTGCGCCCGCGGCGGCCCGTCCAGCAAGAAGGCCGGCGCCCCCAAGTATTCAGCTTCCAGGGCAGCGACGACGTCCGCCTCCCGCCGATCCCGCCCGAGATACTGCGCCCGCGGTGCATCAGCCCCGACCGCCCCCGCCGGATACCAGAGCTGCACCACCACAATGCGCCGATCACCACCATCCGGCGCGGCGGCCTCGCCACGATCAGGATCGCTCCACTGCACCACCGTGGTCCCGACCGCGAACGGCCCGGACAGCGCCGGAAACCCCGGCACCGGCAACGCCCGCCCCGCAACCGGCAGCCAGCACCACCAGCACCTGCCACCGCACCCCGAACCCGGCCAGCCCAACCCCGGCCGCCACCACCACCCCCACCGCACCGACCGCAACCAACCCGGGACGGCCTCGGGCAGCCACCGGCCCACCACCAGCACGACCGACCCCACCACCACAACGAGCTCAAGGACCATCTCCATCACGGACAGATGAGTGGGTGATCTGGTCTCGGATCTGTTGCCCGCACGTCGGATGCTCGTCAGGCGGATTCGCGAACGACCAGCTCGGTGGGCAGGATGCGGGAATCCGCGGAGCGGCCGGCGATGCGGTCGAGGAGGACTTCGACCAGGCCGGCGGCGATCAGGGGGAGCGGCTGGCGGATCGTCGTCAGTGGCGGGGATGTGGCGGAGGCGATGGCGGAGTCGTCGAAGCCACCGATGATGACGTCGCCGGGGACGGTGCGCCCCGCTGCCTGCAACGCCTGGAGGGCGCCGACGGCCAGCAGGTCCGACGCGACGAAGACGGCGTCCAGGTCGGGGGTTCGGTTCAGCAGAAGGTCCATGGCCTCTCGGCCGGCACTGATCGTGTAGGCCGAGGCGTTCTCGATCAGCCGCTCGTCAACCCGGTCGCCGAGCTCGTCGCGGAAGCCCGCGAGGCGTTCCGCACCGCCCGGGGTGTCGGCGGGCCCGGCGACCGTGGCTATGCGGTGCCGGTCGCGGTCCATCAGGTAGCGGGTCATCAACCGCGCGCCGCCACGGTCGTCAGCCGCGACGAAGGGCAGGTGTCGGGGCTCGCGGCCGCAGACCACGGTGGGGATGCCGGTTTCGGCCAGCTGGGCGGCCAGGGGGTCGCCGGTGTGGGTGGAGACGAGCAGGACGCCGTCGGTGTGGCCGGCTCGGGCGAAGGTCAGGACGCGGGCTCGTTCGGCGGGGGTGCCGGCGAGCATCAGGACGAGGCTGGAGCCGTGGTCGCCGAGGAGCTGGGTGCAGGAGCGCAGGAGGGTCGCCAGGACGGGGTCCTCGAAGAGGCGGTCCTGGGGTTCTGACAGGACGAACGCGATCGTGCCCGAGCGGCGGGTGACCAGGCTGCGCGCGCTCTGGTTGACGACGTAGCCGGTCTGGGTCAACGCCTGGTGGACGGCCGCCAGGGAGGCCGGGCTGACGTGGTGGGCGCCGTTGAGGACCCGGGAGACCGTGCCGCGGGAGACGCCGGCGAGGTCGGCGACGTCCTCGATGGTCGGGCCGCGGCGTTGGGCACGACGGGCCGCGCCCCGGGACTTCGGGTGCGGGGGCGCCTCGTCGGACATCGACAAGTCCTTTCCCGGCGGAGAGCCCCGAACCACGGGCGAGAGCGACTGAACGATATCGCGGGGGCTCTTGACAGGGGACGTGCGGGCAAGCACCGTGAGCGCTCACAGTCGTTAAAGGACTCTTCCACCGGAGGCCCTCGATGTCCGTTCTGCGCTCAGCGCGTACCGTCAATGTCAGCCGTCGTAGCGTCCTTGCCGGCGCCGGGGGTGTTGCTCTTTCCGCTCTTGTCCCTGGTCAGGCGCTTGCCGCGGCACACAGGCCGAAGACCGCGCTCAGCGTGCGCGGGGCCGACCTGTCCTTCCTGCCCCAGCTGGAGGAGGCGGGGGTCCGCTACCGTGACCTGGCCGGGCGGCGTCGTCCCGCCGAGCGGATCCTGGCCGGCGAGGGCGCCAACTACATGCGCCTGCGGGTGTGGGTGGACCCGCCGGACGGTTACAGCGACAAGGCCCGCGCGCTGGCGCTGGCCAAGCGGGCCAAGCGCGCGGGGATGAAGATCCTGCTCGACCCGCACTACTGCGACTTCTGGGCCGACCCCAGCAAGCAGCCGATCCCCGCGGGCTGGCCGACCGATCTGCCCGGGCTCACTGCCAAGATCCAGTCCTACACACGTACGCTGCTGCGCGAATTCGCCGCCCAGGGCACACCGGTCGACATGCTGCAGGTCGGCAACGAGATCACCGCGGGCATCCTCTGGCCGGTGGGGCAGCTCTACCTGCCGGACGGTACGCAGCAGTGGGCCTCGTTCACGCAACTGCTGAAAGCGGGCATCGCCGGCGCACGCCAAGCGGCCGGGCGCGACCTGAAGATCGTCCTGCACATCGACCGGGGCGGGAAACTCGGCGACACGCAGTGGTTCTTCGACAACATCACCGCGTACGACGTCCCGTTCGACATCATCGGCCAGTCCTACTATCCGATGTGGCACGGCTCGATCGCCGAGCTCCAGGCGAACCTCAACGACTCGGTCGCCCGCTACGACAAGCCGGTCCTGCTCGCCGAGGTGTCCTACCCGTGGACGTTCGAGGACGGCGACGGCCGCGGCAACATCGTCACCGCGGCCAGCACCCTGCCCGACGTGGACCGGTTCCCCGCGACACCGGCCGGGCAGGCGGCGTTCTACGAGGGTGTGCGAGGCGTGCTCGCGCAGGTTCCGGACGGGCGGGGGCTGGGCTTCTTCGCGTGGGAGCCGGAGTGGGTGCCCGGCGTCGGGTGGGAACCGGGCGCGGAGGCCCCGAACGACAACCTCACGCAGTTCGACTTCACCGGGCGCGCGTTGCCGTCGGTCCGGGCGTACCGGCGTCCCTGAAAGGGAGACGTCGCAGCTGCCACGCGGGTGGTCGCCGATCGCCTCGCCGGCGGGGCCGCTCCTCGAAGGAGCGGCCCCCCGCGTTAAGTTGTGTGCAATTAAATTGTGCACAACTTAATTGCACACAACCTAACGAGCGGGATCGGGGCGGTTAAGCCGGTCGGCCCGTGAGGAAGCGGGGCAACCGCGGGGCAAGCAGACGGTCGATGCTGTAACGCCCGGCGCCGATCGCGGCGAAGAGCAGGGCCGCGGCCGCCAGGGTGAGGACCAGTTCGTAGCCGTTGCCGGCGACGAAGACGCCGTTGCTCAGGTGGACGATGAAGAACGCGCCGAGCATGTCGGCGGCGAGGAGCAGGCCCACGACCGGCACGGCGATGCCGGCGATGAGGGCGATGCCGCCGGCGAGCTCGACGATCGCGGCGAACCAGGCGCTGACGACCGGCAGCGGCACGCCCATCTGGTCGAAGGATGCCCCGGTGCCGTCGAGCCCCCCTTCGGTGAATTTCTGCCAGCCGTGGGCGACGAGGACGACGCCCACGGCGATCCGGGTGATGAGCAGGACCACGTCGCGCAGAGTGGTGGTGTTCATGAACCAGTCCTTACCGAGCGTCAGTTGGTGACGGCGAGGCCGCCGGTCCAGGTGATCTTCTCGGCGGCGGCGAGGGTGATCTGCAGGAAGCCGATGGCCTCGAGCTCGCGGGCGCGCTTGAGGCTGCCCGCGTCGACGGCCTTGAGACCGGCGGCGGTGACCACGCCGGCGAGCAGGGCCTTGGCGTCCGCGTCGTCGCCGGCGATCAGGACGGTGGTGGTCTCGGCGCCGACGGTGCCGGCGACCAGGGTGCCGCCGAAGTTGGTGTTGAAGGCCTTGAGCACGGTCGACTGGGGCAGTGCGGCGGCGATCACGGCGGCGGCCGAGCCGTCGGCGGGGACGGTGAGCCCGTCGAAGGTCTCGAAGTTGAGCGGGTTGGTGATGTCGACGACGATCTTGCCCGCGAGCTGCTCGCCGCGCTGGGCGATGACGTCGGCCACCGAGCCGTACGGAACGGCCAGGATCACGATGTCGCCGGTGACCGGCTTGGTCTCCGTACTGTTCATGAGCTCGACGGAGTTGCCGCCCTTGGCCGCGAGGCCCGAGATGGCCTGGCCCATGTTTCCGGTGCCGATGATGCTGAGGTGCGCCATGACGTTCTCCCGTTCACTTGGTTGTAGCTACAACCATTGCAGAGTAATCAGGTTGTAGCAACAACCATTGAGCTTTCAACTATGTGGCGATGCTCTCAGCCTGGAAGGTTGATGCTTCAACTACGATGGCGGTATGGAAAAAGGGATCGGGCCGGTACGGCTGAATCACGCCGTTCTGTACGTCGCCGAGCTGGCACGGGCCGAACGTTTCTACACCGAGGTCTTCGGCATGGTCGTGGTGGCGCGCGAGCCCCGGGCCGACGCCGCGTTCCTGCGCCTGCCACGCTCGGGCAACCACCACGACCTCGGCCTGTTCGGCGTCGGAGCGTCGGCGCCGCCGAAACGCCGCGGCGGGATCGGGCTCTACCACCTCGCCTGGCAGGTCGACACGATCGACGAGCTCCAGCAGGCCCGCGTGGCCCTCGCCGAAGCCGGCGCGTACTCCGGCGAGTCCAGCCACGGCGCGACGAAGAGCCTCTACGGCGCGGACCCCGACGGCAACGAGTTCGAGATCATGTGGATGCTGCCCCGCGAGGACTGGGGAGCCTACGAGAACACCGCCCCCATCGACCGCCTCGACCTCGCCGCGGAGGTCACCCGCTGGACCGGCATCCGCACCGCCGGCACGATCGTCGCCGAGGTGACCCGGTGACGGCCCCGGTGGTCGCGACCGCCGGCTCGCCGGACCCGCAGGCACCCCTGGTCATCCTGCTGCACGGCCGGGGTTCCCACGAACGCGAGATCCTGGGACTGGCCCAATACCTACCCCCAGGCTTCGCGTACGCAGCAGTGCGCGCCCCCATCGCCGAAGGTGCCGGCTATGCCTGGTTCGCCAACCGCGGCATCGGCCGCCCGCTCCCCGAATCCCTGCGCAGCCACCTCGACTGGTTCCGGACCTGGCTCGACACCACCGCACCCGTGGGCCGTCCCGTCGTCCTCGCCGGGTTCAGCGGCGGAGCGGCCTTCGCCGGCGGCCTCATCCTGGACGACCCGCAGCGCTACGCGGGCGCCGCGATCCTCTACGGCACCCTCCCGTTCGACGCCGGCGTGCCGACGACCCCCGCCAGGCTCAGCGGCCTCCCGGTCCTCGTCGCCCAGGGCGACCACGACACCGTCATCCCCCGCGAGCTCCTCGACCGCACCTGGGCCTACCTCCGCAGCGAATCCGGCGCCCGAACCACCGCCCGCCGCGACCCGGCCGGCCACGGCCTCACCGCCCCCGTCATCGAAGCCCTCGCCACCTGGCTCAACACCCTCCCCGCCGGCGCGCACCCCGGTGGCGGGGAGGCCGCCAGCTAGGGTTTCGAGTCCGTGATGCGCTTCCGGTAGGTGGCGGGGCGCAGGATCTGGCCGCGAGCACGAAGTTGCGCCGAAACCCGCGATGCCGCAACCTTTTGCGCCATCAGGTGTCAAGCGTGGGCCAATCACGTCTGGCGAGGAAACATACGTTCTGCGGATCAGACGCGATTGCCCAGACCTGACCGACAAGACCGCAACAAGTTGTCGCATCCCGGTATCCGGCGCAACATTCGGTCCCAGCCGGGCGACCCCACCTTTGGACAAGCCATCCGCACACGCGAAGACCATCCGCGCCCCAACGCCACCGGCCTCGGCCTCGGCCTCGGCCTCGGGAATTCGCTCAGGCCGAAGTGACGTGAAAATACCGGTAGCGCTTCACGCCGCGTGGATCTCGTTGAGGAGCTTCTCGAGGTGGAGTTCGCCCTCGCGGGTCTGGACGCCGGCGGCGAGCAGCTTGTGGGCCAGTGCGGCGACCTCCGGGAATGAGAGCCGGGCGGCGAGGCTGCTCTCGAGGGCGAGGTCGGGGCGGGAGACGTCGGCGGCGTCGACGGCGGTTTTGACGATGCCGATGATGGCGGGGCCGAGGGCGGCGATGCGGCGGGCGAGCGTGGTGACGAAGGCGTCGAGTTCGCCGGCGGGTAGGGTGCGGTTGATCAGGCCGTAGCGCTCGGCCAGCTCGGCGTCGGCGAGTTCGGCGCCGAGGATGAGTCGTTGCCTCCGCCGCGTACCAGGCCGGCGATCTTTCCGATCGTGACCTGGGGCAGCGACCTGATCTCCTCATTGATGGCCTGGACCACGTTGGTGCCGGGTGGCAGGTCGTCGCCGGCGTCCATCGGGGCGGCGCCGGTGAGGAAGTGCATGTCGCCGTGGGCGATGAAGAATTGCGGGTCGGCGCTGTCGAAGATGATGACCTGGGCGGTCCTGTCGGTGCGGACCTGGGCGGCGAAGCGGCGCAGGTCCGCGATGAGCTGGCCGTCGAGAAGGTTCAGCGGAGGGTTGTCGATCGTGACGGTGGCGACGCCATGCTGCACGTCGACGCTCATCGCGGAATATCCGGTGTAGATCATGCGCGTACGCTAGATCTTCACATCCATGTGAACTTCAAGCTTCTGTGACGGTAACCACCGGGGGATCGGATGCGGATCGGCGACTTGGCAGCGCGCACGGGGGTCAGCACGCGTTCCTTGCGCTACTACGAGGAGCAGGGGCTGCTGGAGAGCGCGCGTAGTGCCGGCGGTCATCGGCACTACGGCGAAGACGGGGTGGAGCGGGTCGCGTACCTGCAAAGGCTCTATGCCGCCGGGCTGTCCAGCCAGACGATCATCAGCCTGATCCCGTGCCTGGAGTCGCCGAGCGCGGCTACCTCCGACGGGGCTTTCGAGCGGCTGGCCGAGGAGCGGGACAAGCTCACCGCGCACATCGCCGGCCTGACCCGCACCCTGGAGAGCCTCAACCAGCTGATCGACGCCAACCGGAATCACCGGGCGTCGTAACGTCCGTAGCTGTCGGCGCCCGGGTCGAGGCGGCGCAGGATGGCGTCGCTGATGTCGGTCAGCTGGGTGATCTGCTCGGCGGTGAGGGCGTCGATGACGTATTCGCGGACGGTGGCGACGTGGCCGGGGGCGCTCTCCTGCACCGTGCGCCATCCCTCGGCGGTCAGGCGGGCGTTGGTGGCGCGCCGGTCCTGGGGGCAGGGGAAGCGCTCGACCAGGCCGCGGGACTCCAGGCGCTGGACGACGTGGGAGAGCCGGGCGAGCGTCGCGGTGGTCCTACTGGCCAGCGCGGTCATACGCAGGGTGTGCTCGGGGGCTTCCGAGAGTTGCGACAACACGTAGTAGTCGAAGTGGGCGAGCTGAGAGTCACGTCGCAGCTGCGCGTCGAGCACTCCGGGTAGCTGTTCGACGACCGCGACGAGGCGTACCCATGCGGCCAGTTGCTCCTGGGTGAGCCATTGCGCGTCCACATCTGCATTCTGGCACCGCAGCCGTCGCGGCCCGGCAGTGGTGGGCCTGCAGTGGTAGGAAGGCAGTGGTAGGAAGGCTGGGTGATCCCGGACGCGAAAGCACAGAAGCCACCAGCAGATCCCTTCTACGATCTTGACGCCTACGTCGCGCTGCCCCGGGTCGAGGGGCTGCGGCTCGCGCCGGACGGCCGCCGCCTCGTGGTCGGTGTCGCGACGCCGGATCGGAAGAACAGCAGTTACGTCCGTGCGTTGTGGGAGGTCGACCCGGAGGGTGGGAGCCCGGCCCGGCGGCTGACCCGCAGCGAGAAGGGGGAGTCCTTCGCCGGGTTCACCCCGGACGGCGACCTGCTGTTCGTCTCGGCGCGACCCCGGCCCGGCGCGGATGCCGACGAGGACCCGAAAGCCGCGCTGTGGCTGCAGCCCGCCGGCGGCGGCGACCCGCGCGTGCTGGCGGCCCCGCCCGGCGGCGTGCACGGGGTGAAGGTCAGCGAATCCGGCACGGTCGTGCTCGGGTCGGGGCTGATGCCGGCCGCGGCCGACGTCGACGGGGACAAGGGCATCCGAGGCAAACGCAAGGACGCCGGGGTGTCGGCGATCCTGCACGAGGAGGCGGGCGTCCGCTACTGGGACCACGACCTGGGCCCCGAGCGGACCCGGCTGCTGGTGGCCGAGCTGGGTGGCGAGGACGTGCTGGAGCTGCGGGACCTGACCGGGCACGCCGGGCGGGCGCTGGACGACATCACCAGCTGGGACCTCACTCCCGACGGCCGCACCGTGGTCACCACGTGGGCGGTCTCGGCGCCCGGCGGGTCGCAGCGGCACATCCTGGTGGCGATCGACGTGGCGACCGGCGAGCGCCGCACGCTGGCCGACGACGGCGACCACGACTACGACCAGCCCCGGATCTCGCCGGACGGCGCCCGGGTCGCGGTGGTCGCCGCCCGGCGATCCACCGCCGCGGACAACGGCGACAGCTGGCTGGTCGTCATCCCTGCCGCCGGGGGAGAGGGGCGTGACCTCACCGCGGGCTGGGACCGGCTGCCCGGCGACCTGCGGTGGACGCCGGACGGAGCCGCCCTGGTGGTGTCCGCCGACGACCTGGGACGGTCGCCGCTGTGGCGCGTCGACGTCGCGAGCGGGGAGGTCAGCCGGCTGACGCGCGACTCCGGGGCGTACACGGATCCGCAGGTGTCGCCCGACGGACGCTGGGTCTACGCGCTGCGGTCGGCGATCGACAGCGCGCCGGCCGCGGTCCGGGTCGCGCTGACCGCGGACTCGGACCCCGAATTCCTGACGGGCCCGGTCGCAGCGGTCACCGTTCCGGGCCGGTTGGAGGAGATCACCGCGACGGCCGCTGACGGTACGCCGTTACGTGCGTGGCTCGCCCTCCCGCCCGAAGGCGCCCCGGCACCCCTGCTGCTCTGGGTCCACGGTGGCCCGCAGTCGTCCTGGAACGCGTGGTCGTGGCGGTGGAACCCGTGGATCGCGGTCGCCCGCGGGTACGCCGTCCTGCTGCCCGACCCCGCCCTGTCCACCGGCTACGGCCATGACTTCATCCGCCGTGGCTGGGGTGCCTGGGGTGACGCCCCGTTCACCGACCTGATGGCGATCACCGACGCCGCCGAGGCGCGCCCCGACATCGACGCGGACCGGGTAGCGGCGCTCGGCGGCTCGTTCGGCGGGTACATGGCCAACTGGATCGCCGGGCACACCGACCGGTTCTCGGCCATCGTCACGCACGCGTCGCTGTGGGCGCTGGACCAGTTCGCCGGCACGACCGACGCGTCGTACTACTGGACGCGGGAGATGACCGGCGACATGGTCGCCGCGCATTCCCCGCATCACTTCGCCGATGCCATCACGACACCGATGCTGGCGATCCACGGCGACAAGGATTACCGCGTACCCATCGGTGAAGGTCTTCGGTTGTGGTGGACCTTGATGTCCGGGTCGGAACTGCCGCACAAGTTCCTGTACTTCCCGGACGAGAACCACTGGATCCTCAAGCCGGGCAACGCCAAGGTCTGGTACGAGACCGTCCTCGCGTTCCTCGACCACCACGTCAACGGCAAGGTCTGGCAGCGCCCCGAACTGCTCGGCTGAACCGCGGGCCTACGGCTTCTGGACCTGGAACGAACTGTCCGCGGTGAAGTCGCCGGAACCGTCCGGGGCATCGATGTAGAGCTCGGTGCCCCGGCGGTGGATCAGATGGTCCGGGTAGTTCTTCGAGTGCAGCCGTACGGTCCCCGGGGCCGTCCCGTCCACGGGGCAGAACGTGGCGTCGTTGCGGAACAGGTCCGACTCGTCCGAGGCGTCGAAGCGCAGCCGGTAGTCGAAGTGCCGCAGGTATTTGCCGTCCCCGGTGCGGAACGAGAAGCAGTCCCCGTCGGCCAGCCCCGCCTCGACGGTCAGCGTCAGCTTCTCACCGGTCGACAGCGCGGCGAAGCTGCTCTTGCGTGTCAGGTGCGTGTCCGGGTCGTCGAGCGGCGCGATCACCCAGGTGCCCGCGGCGAGCCGAGCCTTCGTCGCCGACGGCGACGGCTTGGCGGACGGGGAGGCCGAAGCCGAAGCCGCCGACGAGGCCGGTGCCGCGCTCGCCGGTTCCGGCGAGGAACCCGTGCTGGCGCGCCAGATCCAGAAGCCGAGCGCCAGCACCGCGACGATCCCGGCGCACACCGCGGCGGTGACCCCGGGATGGGTGCGAGCGAGCAGGCCGCCCTGATCAGGACCGGCCGGGCTCGCGCCGCCACGCCCGTAGACGGTGCCGTCCGGCCGCGAAGGATGCGTCATAACAGTGTTTCCTCCCGAATCACAAGATCGGAAGGATACGCGGACGTATGACGAAGCTGATATGCCCCATCGGGGTTTAACGTCTCACATACTCTCATCACCATCTATGTAGCCCGCTCAGGGGCCTGGTGAACGGAGTCCTCATGTCCGGACCGATGCCGCACAAACGCATCGTGGCGCTCACGATGCCGGCATTGCTCGCCATCCTCGGGTTGACGGTCACCCTGCTCCGGGCGCCCGAGGCCCCGCCAGGGATGCGCCCGGCTGCCGCGGCCGCCACCATGACGGTCGCCGAGGCGATCGCCACCCAGAGCGGCACCGGCACCGTCAGCGGCTACGTCGTCGGCGAGCCCACCGCGACCAGCACGGTACGCACGAGCAGCTTCACCGGCGACACGGCGCTCGCACTCGCCGACAGCAGCACCCAGACCAGCACCGCCAGCATGCTGTACGTCCAGATCACCGCGGACTACCGCTCGGCGTTCGGGCTGCTGACCAACCCCACCCTGATGCGTACGAAGATCACGGTGACCGGGACGCTGACGGCGTACTTCTCGCACGCGGGTCTCAAGTCGCCGACCTCGATGGTCAAGGGCACCGGCACCCCGACCACCTCGCCGACGACCGGCACGCCGACGCCGACCTCGTCCAGCAGCACCGACGCGTACTACGCGAACGCGCTCGGCAAATCCGGCTCCAGCCTCAAGAGCGCGCTGCACACGATCATCTCCAGCGGCGTGACCACACTGTCGTACGACGGCGTCTGGAACGCCCTGAAGGTCACCGACCAGGACCCGTCGAACTCGTCGAACGTGATCCTGCTCTACTCGGGCATCAGCCGGTCGAAGACGCTCAACGGCGGCGACGTCGGCGACTGGAACCGCGAGCACGTCTGGGCCAAGTCCCACGGCGACTTCGGCACCAGCAACGGCCCCGGCACCGACCTGCACCACCTGCGCCCCGAGGACGTCACGATCAACGCCCTGCGCGACAACAAGGACTTCGACACCGGCGGCACCGCGGTCTCCGGCGCCACCGGCAACTACACCGACTCCGACTCCTGGGAGCCCCGCGCCGCCGTCAAGGGCGACGTCGCCCGCATGATCTTCTACATGGCCGTCCGCTACCAGGGTGACGACGCGTTCGCCGACCTCGAGGTCAACGACGCCGTCAGCAACGGCACCAACCCGAAGATGGGCCGGCTCTCCAAGCTGCTCACCTGGAGCGCCGCCGACCCGCCGGACAGCTTCGAGAAGAACCGCAACAACGTCATCTACACGAGCTACCAGCACAACCGGAACCCGTTCATCGACCACCCGGAATGGGTGAGCTCGATCTTCGGCTAGAAAGATCTCTACGGGGCCTGTTCCACGACGATGCCGAGCGCCTTGGCGAGCACGTGGGACAGGCCCATCAGATCCTCCGGATGTACGACCACACCCCGCCAGCTCGTGACGCCACCGATGCCGGCGAGCTCGCACCGCCGGAACCGCGCACCCTCCATCTTCGCGTTGCTGAACTGCGCCCCGGACAGGTCACACCCGGTGAACGTCGCCCCGCGCAGATCGGCGTCGGTGAAGTCGGCGCCGGTGAGATTGCTGCCGCTCATGAACACCCCGTCGAACCGCGACGCCCGCCAGTTCGTCAGATCCAGCTTGCAGTCGTCGACGGCCACATCCCGCAGCATCCCGCCGTTCCACGCCAGCCCGGTCATCCGCGACCCGGCCAGCGACACCCGGGACATCGTCCCCTGCTCGGCCCGCAGATTCGACCAGTCCGACTGCTCCACGACACAATCCGCGAGCCGCACCCCGGGCAACTTCGACTCGGCCATCCGCGCACCCCGGAACCGGCACTGCGAGAACTCCACCTGCTCGGCCAGGCTGTCGGTCAGATCGAGGTCGTAGAACGCCAGCCCCTCGAAGCGCGCCTCGGGGGCCAGCTCGTGCTCCAGGAGATGCGCCTCCTTGAGGGCACTGGGCAGCGCGGGAGCCTTGGGCTCGGTGCGGCGGACGGGAGCCGTCCGAGCGGCGGGTCGGGTTCGTCGGGTAGGCACCGCCACACCCTACGGGCGCCCGGATCGGCCCCGCGACCTCGGTCTGTGGCTGTCCGTGCAGGACTCGGCGCTGATCGCCGACGAGTTGCCGGACTGGTGCGCCTATCCGCGCCGGAGCGGGCCGGACGCTGACCGGAGCTGAGCCCGCGTAATCCGCGAGGTGTCCGGGCCGGCGAAGGCGCTGCAGACCGCTGAACGTCGAGATCCGCACGCCACGCCCTGGTGTCCTGAGTCTTCGATTCGTTTGCGGTCTGTGGCGGGGGTGGCAACGCTCTGGCCACGGGGCACGAAGTTGCGCGGAAACCGGCGATGTCGCACCATCCTGCGGCTTCAGCCGTCAAGCATGGGCCAATCACGTCTGGCCAGGACACACATGTTCTGCGCTCAGACACGATTACCCGGATTTGACGAACTGCACCGCATAAAGTCGCTGCCTTCCGGTGCTCAGCGCAACATATAGCCTCGCAACCTCGCGGCCGTCAGCGTCCCGCATCGGAGAATGACGTGGGTCCGGCCACAACGACCCGCCACGGCCCGACGGCCGGACCAAAACCGCACGAGATCCTCGCCACTTCCCCGGCCGGTCCCGGGCAGCCCCGGCCGGTCCCGGGCAGCCCCGGCCGGTCCCGGGCAGCCCCGGCCGGTCCCGGGCAGCCTCGGGCAGCCGCGGACGGGGGTGCGGCGGGGAGACGCGCGCGGCGAGCCCGCCCCGATCCAGTGGTCCCGCCGCGACGACATCGAGCCGGCCGGGATCGAGCCGGCCGGGATCGGTCCGGCCGGGATCGGTCCTGCCGGTCAGGCGACGGTGCGGGACCACTGCTGGTTGGTGCCGGTGCCACAGGTGTACTGCTGGATGTCGGCGCCGTCGGCGGTGTTGGCGCTGACGACGTCGAGGCATTTGCCGCTGTGGCGGGCGACGAGCTGGAAGTAGCTGCCGGTGGCGCGCCAGGACCATTGCTGGTTGGTGCCGGTGCCGCAGGTGTACTGGATGATGTTGGCGCCGTCGGTGGTGGCGGCGGAGGAGACGTCGAGGCACTTGCCGCTGTTCTGGTTGATGATTCTGACGTAGCCGCCGCCGGTCTCCTGGAATTCCCAGCGCTGGTTCGTGCCGCTGTTCCAGGTGTACTGCTTGACCTCGGCGTTGTCGGCGGTGGAGGCGCTCACCGTGTCCATGACCTTGCCGCTGTTGCGGTTCGTGACCCGGTAGCGGACGGGGGCGTTGCCGGTGATCGTGCCGGTGGCCGTGTCGATCGTGATCGTGGGGTACCAGGTCAGGCTCATGGTGGTCGCGGTCGGGAACGTGATGGGCAGCCAGACGTACTGCGAGTCGTTGACCGGGCCGCTCCAGGCGCCCGCCCAGCGGTCACCGAGATACAGGTACGACGTCCCCGCGGTGCCCTGGACCGGTTGCACGTACGCGGGTTGCGAGCCGAACGTCGTACCGTCGCCCACGTTCGTCATGGCGGTCCACGGGCCGGCGATGTTCGACGCGGTGGCGTACCGGGCCTGGTTGGGGTTCCAGCCGGACGTGCCCGAGGTCAGCAGGAAGTAGGTGCTGCCCCGTTTGAACAGCGCGGGGGCTTCGCGGGAGTTGTCGTTCCAGAAGTTGCCGACGAGGGTCTGCACGTTGAGATAGTCGGCGGTGAGCCGGTAGATGTGCAGGTCGCGGTTCTCGTCCGCGGCCGAGATCATGTAGGCCGCGCCGGCGCCGTCGTCGTAGAGGGTGATGTCGCGCGACATGTACGAGCCGAGCGGCCGGAAACTGCCCCGGTAGCTGTAGTCACCGTCCACGGTCGACGACGTGGCGACGGCCGCTCGCGCCTCGGCGTAGTCGGTGGCGTTCTCCTTGTGCATCCACATCACGAACGTGCCGGTGGACGCGTTGTAGATGACCTTGGGTCGCTCGATCTTGGCGTTCTGCAGCTCGGTGGCCGACGTGCGGGTGAGCACGTCGTGCCGGAATTCCCAGGTGCGCAGGTCGGTGGAGCGGTAGACGGAGACCGCCCGGAACGTGTCGTCGGCGTTGCGGTTCTCGCCGAACCAGTAGTAGTAGCTTCCCACCTTGAGGATGCCGCCGCCATGGGCGTGCACGGCCGCGCCGCTCGTGTCGGCGAACTGGGTGCCGTTCGTGATCGTGACCGCGGCGGCCTGCGCGGGACTGGGGATCATCAAGATCGCGGCCACCAGGGCCAGGATTCGTAACATGCCTGACACTCAACCGGTTCATCCCCGACATTGCAATAGATGTAAGTCGATATGTGCGCGTCCTGCACACGGCCGTGCGGAATAGTCAAGAATGAAATTCGGATTCGAGGACACGGGCGACCCTGATACCGCAAGCGGCTGAGATATCGATCTCGTCGATTACCATTCGCGACCCCTTTCGTAGCTATTCTTGGCGGCGATATCCGCCGAGTCTTGCGAGGTCACGCAGCATGAGGTCACGCACCGCCGAATCCGCGATCGCCGAGGAACAGTCGTTTCTCGACACGGCCCTGGACCGTCGCGACCGGCTTGCCGGGCACCTGCGCACCGAGCTCGAGGTGGCCGCGGAGGACGCCCTCGACCGCAGCCGCCAGCGCATGCTCACCCGGCAGTACGACGAGCTGCGCCGGGCCCGCGACGGCCTGATCTTCGGGCGCCTCGACGGTCTCGACGGCACGGTGCGCCACATCGGCCGCATCGGACTCCGCGACCAGCGTGAGGACGCCGACCCGCTCGTGCTGGACTGGCGCGCCCCGGCGGCCCGGCCGTTCTACACCGCGACCCCGCTCGACCCGCAGGGCCAGGCCCGGCGAAGACACATCAGGACGTCCGGCTCGGTGGTCACCGGTGTGGACGACGAACCGCTGGACGGGAAAGGAGACGGCAGCCTTGTCGGCGAGGGTGCCCTGCTGGCGGCGCTGGGCGAACGGCGTACCGGCAGGATGTCCACGGCGATCTCCACCCTGCAGCGTGAGCAGGACGACATCATCCGGGCCGGGGTGACCGGGCCGCTGATCGTGCAGGGTGGCCCCGGCACCGGCAAGACGGTCGTCGCGCTGCACCGCGTGGCCTATCTGCTGTTCACCCATCGCCACCTGGCGGAGCGGGCGGTCCTGGTGCTCGGCCCGTCGCCGCGGTTCCTGGAATACATCGCCCAGGTCCTGCCCGCGCTCGGCGAGACCGCCGTCGTGTCCGCGACCTGCGACACGCTGCTGCCCGGGGTCACCGTCGCCCGCGGCGAGGACCGGCGGATCTCCGAGATCAAAGGCCGTGCGCTGTGGCAGCACACCCTCGAACGCTACGTCGGCTCGCTGCTCCCACGACCGCGCAACCTGGAGCTGCGCTGGGAGGGCGACGCGTACGTCATCCCGGCCGGAGCGGTGGCGCAGGCGCTCGCCTCGGCGACGCAGGGACGCGCGTACCACCAGGCCCGTGCCGTTTTTGCCACCCAGCTCCACCACCTCCTGGCCGATGCCGTCGCCGAGCAGCGCGAGTCCCTGCTCGAGTCGATGGAGGAGGGTTTCGAGGACATCCTCGCCCGGTTCACCGGCCCCGATTCTCCCGCCGGGCCGTCCGCCAGCGACGTCGACGGCCTGCTCTCCGAGGACGAGCTGGAGGAGCTGCGCGAACGCATCGCCACCCACCCCACGATCGCCCGGTTCATCGCCTCGATCTGGCCGGTCCGGGACCCCGCGGCGACGTTGCGCTCCCTGCTGCACGATCAAGACCTCCTTCATCGGTACGCCCCGGAGCTGACCGATGACGAGAAGGCGCTCGTGGCAGCGGAGCCCGGACCCTGGGCGCCGAGCGACATTCCCCTGCTCGACGCCGTGGCGGAACTCCTCGGCGAGGAGTCCCCGCAACTGCAGGGCGAGTTCATGGCCGACCAGGCCCGCAATCGGCGCGACTGGGTCTACGGCCACGTCGTGATCGACGAGGCGCAGGAGCTCTCCGACATGCAGTGGCAGATGGTCCTGCGCCGCTGCCCCGGCCGCTCGATCACCGCCGTCGGCGACATCGACCAGGCCGAGGCGTCGCACCGGCACACCAGCTGGGCGCAGGCCGTGCAGGCAACGCTCGGCGACCGCTGGACCCCGGCGGAGCTGACCATCTGCTACCGGACCCCGCGCGAGGTCATGGAGCTCACCGGCCCGGTCCTCGCGAAGGCCGGCAGCCACAACACCCCGCCGCGCGCCGTCCGCTCCTCCGGCATCACCCCGTGGGAGCACACCGTCGCGCCGGACGAGCTCATCGGCGCCGCCGCCCAGGCGGTCCGGGAGCTGCAGGAGCGGTGGGCGGGTGGCACGGTGGGGGTTGTCGCCTCCGTGGCGCGCGCTGAGGAGTTGCGGGCCGCGCTGGGTGGCGTACCCGTGCTGACTGCGACCGAGGCCAAAGGCCTGGAGTGGGACGCCACGCTGGTGATCGACCCGACGGGCATCGCGGCCGAACCCCGCGGCTGGAACGGTCTCTATGTGGCCCTCACCCGCTGCACCCAGGAAGTGGGACAATTGCACCTGCTCCGAGGCTTGCGTTCAAGCGCTTGAACCCTGCCACGCTGCCGGTATGACACTTCCGCAGCATGGATCATCACCGGGCCGACCGCCGGCATCGGCCGCCGGACCGCCCTCGAACTCGCCGCCCACGGCACCGTGGTGCTGGTCGGCCGCAACCGCGCCAAACTCGACGACGTCGCCCAGGAGATCCGGGCGCGGGGCGGGCACGCCGTCCCGGTGGTCGCCGACCTGTCCGACGTCACCAGCGCGCGCCGGGCGGCCGAGGAGATCGCCGCGCTCGGGTTGCCGCTCGCCGGTCTGGTCAACAACGCGGGAATCATGGCGATGCGCCCGTTCACGTCCGCGCAGGGCTGGGACGGCGTGTTCGCCACCGACCACCTCGGGCCGTTCGCGCTGACCGAGGCCCTGATCCCGCACCTGAGCGACGGCGCGAACGTTGTGTTCGTCGTCTCCGCCGTCGAGGACCCCGAGCGTAGACCCGCCGTCACCGCCGGGTTCCGGGGCTCCCGCTACATCTCGGCCGAGGCGAGCGCCCGCGGCGAGTGGCTGCCCGGCGGGTCGAAACTTCCCGGCGGGGACGCGTACGCCACGTCCAAGCAGGGCAATCTCGCCACCGTTCTCGCGTTCGCCCGCGAGACCCCGCGGCTGCGCTTCAACGCCGTCGAACCCGGCTTCAGCCCCGGCTCCGACCTGGGCCGCGACGCGAACATCGCCCTGCGCGCCCTGTCGAAGTACGTCCTGTCGCCGATCGCCCCGATGATCAAGTACTGGAGCAACCCGAAGTCCGCCGGCCGTGTGATCACCACGGTGCTGACCGACCCGGCGACCGGCACCGGCGGCTACTACGACGAGAACGGCCGGCCGATGCGCGGTTCCACCCAGGTGAGTGACCCCGCGTTCCAGGATCGCTACGTCGCCGAGACCCGTGCCCTGCTCAACGGGGTCGGCTGAAAAACTGTCGTACCCCGTCGCTACCTTCTCACCCATCGATCCGCTGGATGGAAGGTGACCCATGCCCGCCGACACCACGTACCTCGAGCTCTCCGAGGACAACGGCAGTGCCCACAAGTTCTACGAGGTGACGGTCGACGGCACCGACCTCACCATCCGATATGGGCGCATCGGCGACCGCGGCCAGACCAGCCAGAAGTCCTTCACCACCACCGACAAGGCCAAGGCCGAGGCGGCCAGGAAGATCGGGGAGAAGGTCCGCAAGGGGTACGCCACAGCCCAGCCCGGCGGCCGGCAGAAACGCTCGGTGTCCCGGCGCCAGATCGTCAGCACCCGCTCGTCGGCCACCCGCGCACCGGTGCTGTGGCGCTACTCGTCGGGCAGCCCCGCGTTCGGCATCTTCGTCGACGACGACGTGTGCATGGTCGGCAACGAGAGCGGCCTGATCACCACGCTCAGCCACGGAGCCGAGGTGCTGCAGCAGTTCCGGCTCCCCGAGGGCGTCAAGTGCATCGTCGCCGACGACGGCTGGATCTACGCCGGCTGCGACGACGGCAACGTCTACGACCTGTCCGGCAAGGTGCCCCGCCTGGCCTACCGCATCGCCCCCGAGATCGACATCTACTGGCTCGACATCCACGACGGCGTCCTCGGCGTCTCGGACGCCGGCGGCGGCATCTCCGCTATCGACCACGAGGACGAGTTCCTCTGGCAGCGCCCCGGCCGCGGCCAGTCGGCGTGGATGGTCCGCTGCGACACCAACGCCATCCACCACGGCCACACTCAGGGCGTGACCAGCTACGACTGGCGCACCGGCCGCGAGCTCTGGCACACGAAGACCGGCTCTGTCCTCTTCGGCTGGCAGGAGCGCGACACCGTCTACGCCGGCACCGCCAACCGGCAGGTCGTCGAGCTCGGCAAGGACGGCACCCACCACCAGACCTACCACTGCGACGCCGCGGTCTACTCCTGCGCCACCGCCGAGGACGGCCGCTACGTCTTCGCCGGCGACAGCGCCTCCTCCATCTACTGCTTCGCCGCCGACGGCACCCGCCTCTGGAAACTCGCCACCGGCTGCGGCTCCGCCTTCTCCATGCAGTACCGCAACGACCGCCTCTACATCGTCACCACCGACGGCTCCCTCGCCTGCATCGACGCCAGCGAAACGGCAATCCAGTCCGCGGTCGCCGGCACGATCCCCCAAGCGGTCGACGTCAAAGCCCCACCCCGCATGCCCGCCGTCATCCCCTCCACCACCGTCGAAATCGTCCACGACCCCTCCGGCGGCGTCGTCGTCGAATGCATCGAAGAGAGCGGCCGCCTCCGAGTCCGCGTCATCTCCTCCGGCTACCACCACGACTGGCAGGTCCAATTCCCCAAGGGCATCCGCGAACAGGGCAGCCGCTACGTCCTCACCGGCGTCCGCGAAGCCGGCCGAGGCGGCTTCTACCGCGCCTACGGCGAAATCCGCCGCCTGGTCTGACCCAGCTCTGTTGCACACCTAACAGTCGAGGAGAGGTTCGCGGGTCGCCCGGCCCGCCAATCTTCGGGCCGTCCGACCGGCCGGGCCGCTGAGTGGGTGTTTAGAGGGCTGCAGCTCGGGCTTGTTGCAGGGTGCGGCGTTGCTGTCGGGCGGCGGGCTTGCCGCGGGCGATGCGGCGCAGCATCTGGTTGATCGCGGCCCAGCGGATCAGTTCCTCGGAGACGTCCGGGTCTCGTTCGTAGTCGCGGGCCAGCCGACGGTGGGCGGTCAGCCAGGCCGGCGTCCGTTCGACGACCCATCGTTTGCGGTGGACGACGAACCCGCGCTGCTCGGGCGGCTTGCGCACGATGTCGATCACCATGCTCAAGGTGCGGGCGGCCCAGTCGAGCAGCCGGCCGCCGAAGCCTTGATCAGCGAACACGAGCCGGATCGGGGTGCAGAGATAGACGCTCAGCAACGCCGTTCTGGCGCCGTCACGGTCCTGCCACGACGCGGCCAGGACGGTGACGCTGACCAGCAGACCGAGAGCGTCGATGACGATGAATCGCTTACGCCCGTTGATTTTCTTATCCGCGTCGTAGCCGCGGGTGCCGCGGCTGACGGTGTCGGCGGCCTTGACCGATTGCGAATCGATGACCCCGGCCGAGGGCTCGGCGTCACGGCCCTCGGCCCAGCGGATCTGCTCGCGCAGTTCGCCAAGGATCCGTTCGGTGACGCCGCGTTCCTTCCACCGCTTGAACCACCCGTAGACGGTCTGCCAGGGCGGGAAGTCCACCGGCAACTGCCGCCAGGAACACCCGGACCTGGCTCGTCAGTCAGGTCCGACGGGTACACGCGTTGACGACCCACCCGCCGCCCATCCCGCAGCCCTGAAGATCACCGCGGACACGCCGTCCGACACCCCTCAGAAACACACACCGAGACCGGGAGCCTTCAGCCGGTCAACCCCCGGCTCGCCCGGCCCGCCTGCCCTCGGGCCGTCCGACCCGGGGTCAGGTGTTGCGACGACCGTCAGAACCATCGCAAGCGCAGCCGGCGGGTCCAGCTCTACGGCCGATCGCGGCGCCGCAGCGACCCGTCCCGGCCTTTATCTGGCCGATGACAAGCAGATCATCGTCACCGACGAGCACCGGGTCACCAGCTCAATCCCAACGATCGCCGCCCTGCTAAACCGGGCGTCACCCACGATCACCACGTCCAGACATCCGCTCCTGCCGACGACAACAAGACGGCCAACGAACTCGTGGCGCGGTGAGCACGAGGATCGCCTCCCGGGATCCATCCGCCACCACTTCATGGCTATCCGAATACTCGCTATCTGCCATTCGAATTTGTGTGATCCCCCTCAACCCGACAATGGCACACCCGCCCTTCCGATCATGAAAGCCTCTGAGAACAATAAAGGAATGAAATACGCTCAGCTGGAGATTTTCACGACCGTTGAACTGGCGTGGATGCGTGACCCGACACGGCGCCGGAACTACTCTGCGGCAACCGAAGAGTTCCGGCGCGAGCACAAGGTTCGGCGGGCTTTCGGAAAAGCTCTCGGCCACACCACCCGCTTGCGGCGCGACTCTCCCGAAGCCCGGACACCGGACGGCAAACTGATCTGGATCGAGGCCGCACGAGCATTGTTCCGTGAGGCGAACACCCACCGGGCACAGGCCGCCGCTGACCATGAGCGTGACCGCAGGCGCGCCGCCGGTGACCTGTTCGACTGGGGCCGGTTCACCAACCGCTGGCTGGTGAAGTACGCCGCCGCCTACTGACCCACGAACACCGGACTCTGCGTCACACCCGGGGCTCGACACGACAACCAACACGCGCACGTGAAAGCACTCAACCAAAGGCGGCGGCCAGCTCCGAGCGTTGCCGGCCGGTGCTGCGATAGGTCAGTCCACGATCGGTGGCGAGCCCGGCGGGAACGGACGCGACATGGGCGACGTGATGGCTCTACGCGTACGAGCCGGACGCAGGCAGGCATTCCTGCGTAACGGAGGAAATTCTGCGCGTCTTCTTCGCGAGGCCCGCCCATGCCCCGTACTTCGCCTCGGCAATGGCAGCAACCCTGCGGCGATCGAGCAACAAACCAATCTTCGACCACTATTCCGGCGGCACGCTCTCATGGCCGGGCTGCGGTCGTACCACCAGTAGATATGTAGCCGCGAACCGCGTGTCGGTGTATTGGGGTTCGGGCGACGGCGCCGCACCTGCTGTTCCGCGTCCGGCGTGCGCCGATCCGTTGCGGGGAGGGGCGACTAACGCCGAGCGCGACGATAAGTACCGGCCGGGCGACCACGGATGCTGGCAGGATCGGTGGCTATGAAATCTCAACAGTTCGTCGCCAGGGTTATCGCCGGGTCCGGCGGCAAGCTACTGGTGCCCGTCCCGTTCGACCCCGACTCGGTTTGGGGGACCAAACCGCGCCACCACGTTGCCGGCACCGTCAACGGCGCCCGTGTGCGGGCGGTCCTGGAAACGGCTGGCGACGGCTTCGGGTTCACCCTCGGCCCGAAATCACCGGGTGCTGGCGAACTGGCCGTCGGTACCGCGGTCACGGTGGAGATCGCACCGGAAGGCCCGCAACGTGACGACCTCGCCGACGATGTCGCCGCGGCCTTGGCAGCCGATCCCGATGCCGGGGCGTTTTTCGACTCACTCGCGCAGTTCTACCGCCGGGCCTATCTACGCTGGATCGACGCAACCAAGCGCCGGCCCGAACAGCGCGCTGAACGCATCGCCGAAATGGTGGAAATACTCAAGGCCGGGATCAAGGCCCGCCGTTGAAATCTACAGACGGGGAAGCGCCTCCCCAGGCCCTGGCCCGCGCCTCTCATCGAGCCAGAGCAAATAGCCACGTAAGTACGCCTCCAGGCCGTCATCGAGGTAAGCGACGAAGTCCCGATGACCTTGGGCTGCGTCGTGATAGTGGCCCGAGTATCGAAGGCCGGCGTTGTAGCCCCAATGCGGATGGGTGTCCGCTCCCCAGTCGGCGGCTATCGCCACCGCCCACTCCCGCACGCGGCCTCGGTCTCGCCACCAGCCACGCACAGCGTCGACGGTCCGATGGTCGTCGCCATCCCAGTTGTAGCCGCTGTAAAACTCGGCCCGGCAGCCGTCCATCACGGCTCGGGTCTCGTGCTCGTTCAGCGGCTGCCGGTAGATGAATTCGAACCCGAACCCGCCGCCAAGGTCGTCGTCATAGCAGATGTGCTCGGGCGCACCCAGGCGTCCGATTGCCAAACTGTCGGTCTCGCCGGCGTAGAACGGCCCTGGAACGTTACGCCAGTTCCGCTGGTCCCAGCGCCCAGCGAAGATCTGCCCGGCGGACACGTCGAGGGTTTCCACCAACCTCCGGGCCGTGGGCAGCGGGTCCCAGTAGCCGATCATGGCGCTATTGTGCCGGACGCGGTGTCCTGCCCGGTTGACCGGAAGCACCGACACCCGGGACTGCCGCAGACGTACGGATCTGCCGCGGTCCGGGCGCTCGCGGCTGCGCCGCCGCAGTCATCGGCAGTGTCTGGCGCGCTTGGGCGCGGGCTGCCCAGATCAGGCGTGCTGGCCCGCAGCCGGAACGGGGATCTGTTCCTCGTGGGCCGAACACCGAGCGGAGGCAGCAGCACGCCGCCTGGACCCGGACGCTGCCCGCCTCCGTGGTGACCGATGTGTCACTCGACCCGGGAGTCTGGTCGTATCTCGAGGATCACCAGGTGAAGCTGACCCGTTCGTTACGCCTGACCGATGGACCGCCGAGGCTGAAGGCGGCCCCACCGGCAAGCCAGAGCAACCGGCGCGGGCCCTGGCCGGGACGAGCGCACCCGGCAGGCTCTCGCCGAGAAACGGCACTGGTCGCCTACAGTCGCAGCCCGGCCGGCAGGCAAGCCGTCGGCCGCGACCCCGCACTCAGCCGGTCGTGGCTACGTATCCTGGTCACGAGCCTGACCATATAGGTTGAGTTCCGGCTACCCGCCCTGCGCCGTCGGCGTTGACGGATGCGCGGATCTGCCGCCGAGCGTGCGCGGCGGAGCGCCTGTCAGGCACGGTTTTTGTCTTTCGCATTTATTCTGCGCTGTACGACGATGCCGATCGTGACCAGGAGAGCGCCGGCGAACATCCACGGCAGCGGACTGGGCAGGTAGCGGCAGTTCTCCTTGTCGTCGAGCCAGACCTGGCTGCACACGATCCCCGGGCCTTTACGCAGCAGGTACGCCTGGAGGAGGACCGGCAGCGCGGCTCCGACCGATGCGCCGGCGGCCTCCCGGCGTGCGGGGCGGTCGGCCAGCAACGATCCCGTCGCCAAGACCGCGATCACGGTCACCGACGGTCCGGCACCGCCACGGCTGGCTGCCTCGACGAACCAGAAGGCACCCAGGACCATCCACAAGAAAAGAACAAGACCATCCCCCGGCCGGTCGAAGGGCTCCGCATGCGAGCCGGTGTTCGCGGCCATCGTGCCCGATGATCCAGCCTCCGGTGAGGGCTCCTCCAAACCGGACCAGAACCTTCACGGTTTCTCCTTGACCCATCGTTCCCGCCTGTCGGCGGGCGCCGGACGGCGTCCGGCCTTAGCGTGCTTGTCATGGATGACATCACCGCGTTGATTCTCGAGGACCACCACCGGTTCCGGCTCGGGTTCGCCCGGCTGGATGACGCTCGAACGCCGGAGGACCTGGAGGCGATCTGGGCGCCGCTCGCGCTGCATCTCGATATCCACGCGGATGCGGAGGAGGAGATCCTCTACCCGCATCTGCTGAAGGACGCCGGTGGCGACGACGCCGAGGAGGAGACCGACGACGCCATCCGCGACCACAACAAGATCCGGGACGGGATCGAGGAGGCGGGTAGGCACCCGGTGGGTTCGGACGCCTGGTGGAAGGGCGTGTGGCAGGCGCGTACGGAGAACAGCGAGCATCTGGCCGAGGAAGAAGACGAGGTGCTTCCCGACTTCCGTAAGCACGCGAGCCGGGAACTACGTTTCGAGCTCGGGGCGCTCTGGCTGCGCTTCTTCGCGGAGCACCCGCAGGGCAAGGGCCTGTCGTTCGCCGACAAGGACCCGGCCAAGTACATCGAGGAGCACAAGTAGCAGGCGCGACCCCAGGGATCTTTCACGGGACTCAACACGCGATCCTGGTGAGCATGACCATCGCTCGGGTACAGGCAGCGTCGTACATCACCAGGACCACCCCGGCCGGCACCGAACTGCTCGTGTTCAGTTATCCGGCTCCGGCGCATTCGAGCACTCATCTGCCCGCCGGTGGGGTCGAGGCGGGGGAGCGGCCGGACGCGGCCGCCGTACGTGAAGCGGTTGAGGAGACCGGGATTGCCGGGAAGCTTGAGTTGCGTGGGATTGTCGGGTTGCAGCAGGGCACCTACAACACGGGGCTGCCGCGGATCAGTCTGTACTTCCACTTCGTCACCGATGAGCCACGCGACGCCTGGACCCACACGATGATCGGTGACGACGACGCCTGGGACACCGGGCTGGAGGTCGGCTGCCGGTTCATCGCGCTCGAGGCGGCCGGGGCGGCCTTGCGGACCGGGTGGCATGGGCAGGACGAGTTCCTCGGGCTGCTCGGTGAGTCGTTTGGGGCATCGACGGGCGGGTAATGCCCGAGCACGGTCGCAGGGGTTGCGGCGAGGCATCGGAGGAGACCATGGGCAGCGGATCCGTCACCATGACGAGGCTCAGCGACGCCGGGCGGCCCGCCGCACGGCCGGTCCGCGATGTGCGGCGCCACCGGGTCATGGACGACGTTCGCGGGCGCCGGGTCATCGACCGGGCCGGGACCGTGCTGGGCACGGTGGAGGATCTGCTGATCAACACCGAGGATCACAGGTTCCGGCTGATCAGCGTCGAGCACGGTGGCGTCATCGGCTTCGGGGCGACGCCGTCACTGATTCCGGTGGAGACCGTTGACGAGGTCACGGCGAGTGAGATCCGGATCGGGCGGTCGAGTGCGCAGGTCGCCGACGCGCCGCTCTACGACCCCAGCACGATGGACATCGCCGACTTCTGCGACGACCTGTACGGCTACTACGGCTGCCGGACGTCCCGCACCGCGGTAGCGGCCTGACCGGCGAACCGATCTGCTGGACCGCTCTGCGGTAGCGGCCTGACCTGGCGAACCGATCTGCCGGACGTCCCGCACCGCCGTCGCCGCCCGGACCGGCGGCCGGGAGATCGGCCGCCGGGAGGGCGTGGGTCAGGGTGTGGGGCCGGTGCCGAGGATGTCGTTCCACAGGGCACAGTGATGCTGCTGCGAGACCTGGCTGCCGGTCGTGATCGTGGGCGTGGGCTGCAGGGACAGCAGGCGCTGCCCGGTGCTGGTGAAGCGGGGCCACGGGGCGGTCCCCGTGACAAAATCGGACCAGGCGGTGAGCATCCGGTCGGAGAGGTCGCGCTGCTGCGCGGTCATCTGCAGCCGGTACGGCCACCCGGCACCGTCACTCATCCTGGTGAACAGGTACGGCAGCTCGTACGCGTGCGCCGCCGCGTAGTCGAAGTCCGCCGGCGACGAGGACAACCGCGGCGGGTGCGGGTCCTCGAACTGGTAGTAGAACGTGCGGGTCTGCGACGCGAGGGTGCGGGCCAGGCTGAGCTGGGTGCAGCCGCCCAGGCCGCGGGTGCCGCTGTCGGTGAGGACGGCCCCGATCGCGTACGCCGCGGGGTACGTGCCCGGGTAGCCGCTGAGCGGGTAGGCCGCCGCGATCCGGGCCGCTTTCTCCGGCCCGAACGTGACGGTGCCCGGGGCGGGTGGCCAGGCCGGTCCTTCGCTGAGCCACCGCGCGTAGTCGCCGGCGCCGTACCCGGTCGCGAACGTGGAGAAGGCGCGGCCCTCCTCGCGGTTGCTGCCGATCAGTACGTGCACCCGATGCCAGCGACCGGCGGCGATCGCGGTCCGGGGCAGTGACGGCAGCAACCGGCCGTCGATGACCGGCGCGATGTACCCGGTCTTCGCGACCAGGTCGGCGACGGGCACGGCACGCAGACACGCCGCCCGAGCCGCCAACGCCGCAGCAGAAACCCCCGCGGCCGAAACCCCCGCAGCAGAAACCCCTGCGGCAGGAACCCCCGCGGCAGGAACCCCCGCGGAGGGAGACGGCGCGCAGCCCACGGCCGCGGTGATGGCCGCGCTGCGGGAGCGGGCGGCGGACGGGCTGTCGACGTCGTGGACGCAGTCGTCCGATTCGATGACCGCGGCGCGGAACAGCCCGGCCGCGGACGGTGAGACGAGCTGCGCGCAGACCGAGCCGCCGCCCGCGGATTCGCCGCCGATCGTCACCCGGGAGGGATCACCACCGAGAGCGCGGGCGTTGTCGCGTACCCATCGAAGTGCGGCCTGTTGGTCCATCAGCCCGTAGTTGCCCGCGTGCGTGCCCAGCGCGGGGTCGGCCAGAAAGCCCAGCGCGCCCAGCCGATAGTTGATCGTGACCACCATCAGGTGGCCGGTCCGGGCGAGGGCGGCAGCGTCGTCGTCGCCCGAGCCGCTGGTGAAGCCACCGCCGTGGATCCACACGAAGACCGGCAGGCGTCCACCAGCACCGGCAGGCCGGTAGACGTTGAGGAACAGGCAGTCCTCCCGCCCGATCGTGCCCTGGGGACAGTTCGCGCCGAGCGTCGCAGCGTCGCGCACGCCTCGCCACGGCGCGACGGGTTGCGGCGCCCGCCAGCGCACGGGGGCCGCCGCGTACCGCACGCCGAGGAACTCGTCGACGGCTCCGTCGCGGGCGCCGCGGATCCAGCCCGCCGTGGTCCGTGCCACGGGTGCCACCGGCAGCGGGTGAGCCTGGAAGAAGTCCCAGATCAGCGGGGTCGCGTCGAGCACGGTGGGCGTGGCGGAGTCGTTGTTGGGCGTGGTGCTGGGCCAGGTGTGCCCCAGGTCGTCGATCTTCCAGTGCTCCAGATCAGACCCACAATCCGACCACACCTCATGGTGTACGCCCGGAGCAGGCTCAACAGTCGCAGCGTCCCCGCATGAGTTCCGCACTGCCCACGCGTCGAGCCATCGGGGGATGCTGGGCAACCCCTTCGCGGGCTCCCCGGCGTACGGAATGGTGGTGTCCCTGCCGCCGTGGAAGTCGATGATCGGCACGCCGCGGGTGGGGTCGCAGTCCCCGCCCTGCGGATAGAACGCGCCGGAGACCGGGGCGGCCGCGGCGATCCGGTCGGCGAGCCGGCACGCGAGCAGCCCGGCGAACCCGCCGCCGTTGGACTTGCCGGAGACGTAGACGCGGGCGGGGTCGACGCAGAGGTCCTGTTCGAGCCGGTCGATGAGGTCCGAGGTGAACCGGACGTCGTCGGCGCCGGACGAGTACGGCGCGCCCTGCCAGGACGGTTCTCCGTCGGTGCCGGTCGTGCCCTGGGGGTAGGCGACGATCGCGGGCAGCGCCGACATGCCGGTGAGCTGTTCCTGGTACTCGGCGGTGCGGGTGCGGCCGTGGAAGGCGAACACCAGCGGGGTGGGTGTGTCGCCGCGATAGCCCGCGGGCACGTGGAGGTTGTAGCTGCGGGTGAGGCCGGCGCTGGTCAGCGTTCGTGTCACGGTGTGGCCCGGAAGGTCTCCCGGGTCGGAGCCGCAGCCCGCGGCGGGGGTTCCGGCGGCGGCGGGAGAGGGGACGACGGCGATCAGGGCCATGATCAGGACGGGGATGAGCTTCGCGGATGGCACGGCGACTCCTCGGGGACGGGGTCAGTGCATCGATGTCGGGCAATGCCCTGATCGTCGGCGTCCCGGGGCGGCCCGTCGCCGTTGCGTTCATTTCGAACATGTGAACCGCGAAACTGTCGTACCCCCTTGGAATGATGGTCCCCGTGAGACACGTGACTGACAGTGAGCGGCGGGCCCGGCTGGCGGTGCGGCATGCGCTGGCGCCGGCCTTCCGGGTGGCGTCGCCCGAGGCCGTGACCGCGGCGCTGACCGTGCTGCACGCCACCGAGCCGGCCACCGTCCATCTGTCCTGCTGGGCGCGCAGCGCGTCGGTGACGGTGGCCGACCTCGACCGGGCGCTCCACACCGATCGCAGCCTGGTGAAACAGCTGGCCATGCGGCGCACGCTGTTCGTCTTCCCGCGTGATCTGCTGCCCGCGGCCTGGGCCGGCCCGTCCGCCCGGGTCGCCGCCACCGAGCGGGCCCGGATGGCGAAGGACGCTGTGCTGGCCGGCCTCGCCGGCGACGGCCACGACTGGCTCGACCGCGCCCGCGCGGAGGTCCTCGCCGTGCTCGCGACCGAGCCGGAGGGCCGCACGGCCATCGAGCTGCGCCGCGCCGTCCCCATGATCGACGTCAAGCTCACCGGGACAACCGGTGGCCAGGCGCCCGCCGCGCGGGTGCTCACCCAGCTCGGTGCCACGGCCGACATGGTGCGCGGCGTGAACACCGGCGGCTGGCACACGTCCCGCCCTCGGTGGACGCTCATGAAGGACTGGCTCGGCGAGATCCCCGCGCCCGTGACGGCCGCGGAGGGTTACCGCGAGCTGATCCGCCGCTGGCTGTTCTCGTTCGGCCCCGGCACCGAGGATGACCTGGTCTGGTGGCTGGGCTCGACCAAAGCCGTCGTCCGGGCGGCGCTCGCCGATCTCGGCGCGGTCCCGGTCACCCTCGACCACGACGCCACCGGCTGGCTGCTCCCGGACGACCTCGACGAGGTCCCCGACCCGGGCCCGTGGGCCGCCCTGCTCCCGGTCCTCGACCCGACCGTGATGGGCTGGCAGCACCGCGACTTCTACCTCGGCCAGCACCGTGCCGCCCTCTTCGACACCAGGGGCAACGCCGGCACCACCGCCTGGGCCGACGGCCGGGCAGTCGGCTGCTGGGTCCAGGACGAATCCGGCGTCGTCGAGCTGCGCCTCCTCGAGGACGTCCCGGACGCCACCCGCCACGCCCTGGACACCGAGGCCGCCCGCCTCACGACGTGGCTCGACGGCTTCCGCGTCCCCAGCCTTTACTCGTCCCCGGCGATGAAAGCCCCTCCCCGGCTCACATCACCAGGCGCTCCTCGGTGACCAGCATCGTGCCGGCACCGCGCCGGATGAACATCGGCTCGTCGGGCTGCACGAGGTTCCGGTAGTTCGCGGACTCGAAGAACGCGTTGTGGTCGTCCCAGCCGTCGAACCAGATCTCCGTCAGCCCGTCGAACTCCGGCCCGGGATAGTGCGGCGCCGGGACGGGGTGCGACACCGTGTACTTCCTGACGTACCGCCCGGCCTCCGGGATGGAAGCGAACAGGGGTGCGTGGTGCTCCCGGTGGTACTCGACGAACTGCTCGTGGGTCATGCTCTCCACGCGCTTGACCAGGAATGCCAACTTGATCATTATCTGCTCCCGGGTTCGTGGCCGCCTGCCGCGGCGCTGCGTGGAGCTACGTTAAAACTTGACACGTATGTCAGAGGCAAGCCGCTGTGACCCAGCACATGCGCGCCGAGGGGAGCGGAATGCGGATCGGCGACCTGTCCGGCCGGACCGGCGTGAGTCAGCGATCGCTGCGCTACTACGAGCATCAGGGCCTGCTGGCGAGCGAGCGCGCCCCCAGCGGGCAGCGCCACTACACCGAGGAGCACGTCAAACGGGTGGCCCTGATCAAGGCTTTCCTGGCCGCCGGGCTGTCCACCCGCATGATCGCCGAGATGGTGCCCTGCATGGCGACGCCCAGCGTGGCCGCCGCCCACCGGTCCCTGGCGGTCATGGACGGGGAGCGTAACCGGATCTCTACCGCCATCGATGACCTCACGGCCGCCCGCCAGGCGCTCGACGCCCTGATCGACGTGAACCAGAGCTACCTGGCGGAGCACGCGAGCGATCAGCGCGACAACCGCTGACCGCGGGCCGGTGTGTCCTTTGGTCGTCCGCAAGCACGCCGAACTGGAACTGGCCGGCACCGCGGTGGCCATTTCACCCTGCCCCTCGCCGCGGACCCGCTGGCAGGTGCCGGTTCATCCACGATTCAGCTCGGCGGCCTATCGTCGTCGGCGTGGACGTCTGGTGGGTGACCGAGGCACAGGGCGCCGAGAAACGTGACGCGGGGGAGCTGCCCGAGCTGCTGGCCCGCCCGGACGGCCTGGTGTGGGTCGACATCCCGCAGTGCTGGCCCGGCGACGAGAAGGTGCTGCGCGAGGTCTTCGGCTTCCACCCGCACGCGATCCGCGACTGCGTGCACCGCAACCAGGTGCCCAAGGTCCACGCGTACGCCGACCACGTCTTCGTCGTCCTGCACGCCCCCGAGACCGGTCGCAACGGCCACGTCCACTACATCGAGCTGGACCAGTTCATCGGCGCGAACTACCTGGTCACCGTGCACGGCCCGACGAACGAGGCGGTCCCCGCGCGGGTGGCGCTGGCCGACACCGCGGGCGTGATGGCGCGCATCGCGAGCGGCCGCTACCGCCCGGCGTCCGGCTTCGACCTGTCGTACGCCGTGGTCTCCGCCCTGGCCCGCCGCCAAGAGGCCTTCGTCGAGGTGCAGACCCGCGAGGTCTGGCAGCTCGAACAGCGCGTCACCGGCGGCCACCTCGGCGACCCGGAGAAGTTCCTCGAGGAGATGTTCCGCACCCGCCACGGCCTGGTCGCGGTCCGCACGATGGCGGCGCTGAGCCGCGAGATCTACGGCCGCCTCGCCACGATCAACCGCGGCGTCCCGGAGCGGGCCCGGCCCCTGCTCGACGACACCGTCGACCAGTTCAACCGGGTCTACGCCATCGCCGACGGCCAGAAGGACTACCTCCAGGGCGTGATCGACTTCTACCGCACCCGCAGCGACACCAAGATGACCATCGCCGCGGAACGCCTCGCGGTCATCGCGGTGATCACCCTGCCCATCACGGCGCTCTCGTCGGTGTACGGCATGAACCTCATCGTGAACGACAGCACCCACCTCGGCATGCTCATCCCGGTCCTCGCGGTGATGCTGGTGATGTCGGTCGGCCTGCTCATCTGGGCGAAACGCCAGGGCTGGTGGTGATGGGGTCAAAGCCAGTACCTCTCTGACGGCCGCCGGGCGGCCTACGGTCGAGGCATGACAGATGATCTCGTCCTCAACAACGGCGTCACGATGCCCGCGCTCGGCCTCGGCGTCTTCCAGAGCCCGCCCGAGGAGACCGCCGCCGCGGTGGAAACGGCCCTGAACCTCGGTTACCGGCACATCGACACGGCCGCGGCCTACGGCAACGAGCGCGAGGTCGGCGAGGGCCTGCGCCGCGCCGGTGTCGCCCGCGACGAGGTGTTCCTCGAGACCAAGGTCTGGGTGAGCGACTTCGGCTACGACGAAACCCTGCACGCCTTCGACAAGGCGACCGGCAAGCTCGGCGTGGACCGCCTCGACCTGCTGATCCTGCACCAACCGGCCACGGACCGCTTCGACCGTACGATCGCCGCGTACCAGGCCCTCGAAAAGCTCCTCGCCGACGGCAAGGTCCGCGCCATCGGCGTCAGCAACTTCATGCGCCACCACCTCGACGACCTGCTCGCCGCCACGACCGTCGTGCCCGCGGTGAACCAGATCGAGCTCCACCCGTACTTCACCCAGCCCGACGTCCAGAAGGCCGACGCCGAGCACGGCATCCTCACCCAGGCCTGGTCCCCGATCGGCGGCATCACGTTCTACCCGGGCTGGGGCGAGGAGCGCAAGAACGTCCTCCAGGACCAGGTCATCGCGGAGATCGCCAAGTCCCACGACAAGACCCCGGCCCAGGTCATGCTCCGCTGGCACCTCCAGGAGGGCCGCTCGGCCATCCCCAAGTCCACCAACCCGGGCCGCATCGCCGAGAACTTCGCCGTCTTCGACTTCGACCTCACCACCGAGCAACTGTCGGCGATCAACGCCCTCGACCGCGGCATCCGCAACGGCCCGGACCCCGACGTCCCCCGCACGGAGATGTTCGACCGCGTCATCCCCGAGGCCTGATCCAGGCGCACCGTTCCACCGCCGGCCGGGAGCCGTGGCGCTCGGGCGGTGGTGGGCAGCGGGCGGGTAGCTTGGCGGTGTGGCTGCGGATGGCACTGAGGCGTACCCGGGCGTGGAAGACCGCATCGTCGCCGAGTTCGGCGACGGTTACGACGTGAGTGTGATCGCCTCGCGCTACGGCCTCACCGTCGACCAGGTTTACGCCGTGGTCCATCGCGAGGTCGGCCACGCCGACCAGCCCTACCCGCCCCCGGAATACCCGCCCCCGACCGACCCCTGGCCCGCGACCCCACCACCCGACTACAACACGCCCACGTACGCTCCGCCGTCCTACGGCCCGTCTGGCTACAGCCCGTCTGTCTACAGCCCGTCTGCCTACGGCCCGCAGGGCTATGCCGGGCCTGAGCATGGGTATGAGCCGCCGCAAGGCCTCCCGGACGATGTCATCGTGGCCGACTACGGCGCAGGTCATGACGTCGAGGCCATTGCCCGCAAGCACGGCATCAGTGTCGACCGGGTCTACGAGATCGTGCAGCGAGTCCTCGGTGACAACCCATAGGGCGTCAGACCGAAAACTGGTGCCACCAATCTCTACCGGCTGACCAGGATCTGGACCGAGTCGAGGTCGCGGTGGGTGGCGTGGAGGGTGGCGATCTCTGCCAGGGCGTGGCGGCCGAGGGTGCGGTAGGCGTCGACGAGCAGGGACAGGCCCTGGTCGCGGTGGGTGTCGGTGTCGAGCCAGTGGAGTTCGGCGCCGATGGCGAGGGCGAGGGCGGGTTTGCCGGCGGCGAGGGCGCGTTCGGCGTCGGCTAGCCAGCGGGCGGCTTCGGCAGGGTCGGTGCGGAAGGCCGTGAGGCGGTCGCGCGATCGGGCCAGGCGGGGGTTGCCGGTGCGGGGTGGGAGGGTGGGGAAGGGCGCGATCGCACCGTACGGCCGGGAGCGCGGCGGTTCCCACCCGTCGGCCTGCAGCGCGGCGGCGTCGGCGTCGGCGAACCAGGCCAGTGCGGGGAGCAGCGGGCCGTATCCGGAGTCGTCGCCGTAGTCGGCGATGGCCGAGTCGATGCGGGCGCGCAGGACTCCCAGCAGGGTGGGGGACTTCTCCACCCAGGTCTCCGCGGAGTCGCGGGCGTAGTTGACGGTGATCATGGCCGGTAGCTCGGCGGGGTCGTCGTACCAGAGGCCGAAGTGTTCGCCGTCGGAGTTGCCGGACAGGACGGTGACGAATTCGGCCGGGTCACGGCGGTAGCGGGCGTGGAGGCGTTCGTCGAGGCCGTCGAGGCCGGACAGCTGCAGGCCGTTGTCGGCGAAGTAGTCCGTGATGCCCCAGGGGCCGAGCATCAGGTCGCTCAGCGCGGAACGTTCCTCGCCGGCGGCGCTGGCCCAGAACGCGGAGAACACGGCGAGGTGGCGGGGGAGCCGCAAGCCGTAGACCCGGGATACCCGTTCCTCGACCGCGGGGAACCGTTCCAGGGCTGTGGCCAGGGCCGCCGTACGCCGATCATCATCCTGCACCGCAGCAGGGTAACCATGAAGCGGAGCCGGGCAGCGGGGGTGTCCCGCTGCCCGGCTCGCCTCCCCCAAGAAAGCTGTCTGCCCCGAGGGCTACTTGCTCTGCATGGTCCCGGTCAGGTACTCGCCGACCTTGGCCGCGGTCATCGCGGCGTTGGCGGCGAGGGCGAAGTCGGCCGTGACCGTCTCACCCTTCTTGACCGTGGCGATCCTCATCGCCGGGGTGTAGCCGTCCTTGGCGGCGATGATCTGGACCGGGTTGCCGGCGCTGTCGAGCCAGAGGTGCCAGGCACCCGCGGCGTCGGTCTTCAACGTGTACGTGGTCGGGCCGCACTCGCCCGTCGCCGTGTCGTACGCCGGGCAGAGCGCCACCGTGGCACCGCCGATGACCTTGCCGGTCTTGTCCTTGACCGTGCCGATGAGCTGGCCCCAGCTCGCCGGCGGGGTGGTGGTCAGCGAGACCGTGACCGGCGCGACGTCGCGATAGGGCGTGTTCGTCGTGACGTTCAGCGTGGCCTGGTACGTGCCGAGCCGGGACAGCTTCGACGAGTCCGCGGTGACCTTGACGGTGACCGTGCGGCCGGGCTGGACGGTGAAGTCCGTCTTGTTGGCCGCGAGCCAGGAGACGTCCTGGCCGCAGTCGCCGTAGCCGGCCAGGTTCTGCACCCACCAGGTGGAGAACGAGCTGCCGATCGCGCCGCCGACCGTGTAGAGACCGCACGCGGCCGCGCCCCGGTAGGTGGCGTTGTTGGCGTTCGGGAGCCTGGTCCACGCGTCGGCGGCGGGGTCGTACTCGACGGCCTGGTTGCTCAGTGCCGTACCACCCGCGACCGCGCCACCGATGATCTGGAGTTTGCCGTTCGCCGCCGTGGCGGCGCCGCCCCACACGTCACCCGGCATGGCTGCCTTCTTCACCCAGGCGGTCGCGCCGGGCTTCAGGGTGTACGTGTCGCTCAGCGTCCTGCCGCCACCCGCCGTGCCGCCGGCGCAGACGAGCTCGTCCTGCAGCCCACCGCAGGCGAGGTACGCGACCACGCTCGGGTAGGCGGGGGCGGTGCTCCACACGTCGGTGGCCGGGTCGTAGCTGTAGACCTTGTCGGTCTGGGTGCAGGCGCTGCCGCCGGTGGAACAGCCGCCGACGACGTAGAGCTTGCCTGCGACCACGGCGGTGCCGGAGACCGCGGCGGGCCCGGGCAGATCCGCGACCTGGGTCCAGGCGTTCGTGGCCGGGTCGTACGCGTACGTCGCGCGGTTGAGGCCGGTGCTGCCGTCCCAGCCGCCGGTGACGTAGAGCTTGTCGCCGAGGAAGCCGCCGGTCAGGCCCGCGATCGGCTTGGGCAGTTCCGCGATCGCCGACCACTGCTGGGTCTGCGGGTCGAGGACGTAGGCGCTGCTGTAGCGGGTGTAGCCGCTGGTGCCGCCGACCGAGTAGACCTTGCCGTCGTGGGCCGCGGCGACGTTGTCCATCACCGGCACCGGGTAGTCGGTGAGGTCCGACCAGGGCAGGGCCGCGGGGTTCGCCTGGCGCGGGGTGGCGGTGTCCTGCGCGGTGGAGGTGCCCGCCACGTCGCCGGTGCTGAGTTCGGTGGGTACGCGCAGATCCGGCGCACCGGTCCCGGCGGCGGTCCCGGCGAGCGGGGTGAAGCCACCGGAGTCCTCACCGAGGTGGACCTTCACCGGTACGGCACCGTCGTTGCCGAAGGTCAGGGTCTGGCTGGACTTGTCGCCGAGCGTCTCCTCGTACGCGAGATCGCCGCGGTTGACCGTGAGCAACCCGGCCGTGAGCTTGACGTTGACCTGCTTGAGCGCGTTCGCCTTGACGGAGACCTTGGTCTTCGCGGCGGTGTAGAACCCGTCCGTGACGCTCAGCGGGACGCTGCCGGTCTGCGAGCTGAACAGCCAGTAGTAGCCGTCGGCGAGCGCCGGGTCCTCGGGTGTCGCGGTGGTGACGGCGAACTCCGTCGGGTGCGGGTCGCTGGTGACGACGGCGCCGGTGAGCGGCTTGCCGGTGTTGGCGTCGGAGACGAACCCGGCGACCAGACCACCCGCGACGGGGGCGCAGACGTCGGTGCCGACCAGGACGTTGTCGATCTGCCAGCTGCGGCTCCAGCTGCCCGTGTAGTGGAACCGGAGCCGGACGTCGCTGTGCCCGGCGGCCTGCGGGACCGCGAGCTCGAAGTGGTCGATCCAGGTCCACATGTCGAAGACGGTGGTCCAGGTGGCGCCGCCGTCCAGGCTCAGGTCGACGGTTCCGGTCTGGTCGGGGAAGCCGATGTAGGTGGTGTCGAAGCCGATCACCGGGTTCGCGTGGCCGGTCAGGTCGACGATCGGCGACACCAGGGTGGTGTCCTGCTCGCCGGTCTCGCCGTAGACGTCCGAGTCGATGAACGCGATGTCACCGTCGCTGCCCGGCGGGGTGTTGTAGCGGGCGTTGTCGAAGTTCCAGGTCTGGCCGGTGCCGGCCGCGTCGGTGACGGTCCAGCCGTCCTTGACGTCCGTGCCGGACCAGCCGGTGAAGTCCTCGAACAGGCCGGTGTGGGTGACCGCGTACCCGGGGGCGGCGCAGGACTCCGCGTCGACCGGCAGGGCGATGTCCTTCTTCACGTTGGCGTTCTTCACCGCGACGGTGAACGTCTGCGCCTGGTAGCCGGTCAGGTCCGCGGCCTCGGCGTGCACGGTGTAGTCCGTGCCGACGGGCAGGTTCACCGAGTACTCACCGGAGAACGCGTCGGAGTAGAACGCGCCGTCGGGGTAGCCGTCGATGGTGAGTTTCGCGCGCATCGGCCAGCCGTGCCCCGAGCCGTCGGTGACCTTGCCGCTGACGAGCTTGCTCGCGAGCGCGGTCAGCGTGAAGTTCGTGGTGACCTGCTCGCCGGTCGTGATGACGACCCCGGCGGCGGTGCCGGTGGCGTAGCCGAACTTCGTCGTGGTCAGTGTGTACGTGCCGGCGGTCGCGAACAGGTCGTAGGTGCCGTCGGCGTCCGTGGTCGCGGTGAAGTGGGCACCCTCGGCGCCGGTCGCGGTGATGGTCGCCCCGGCGAGCGGCTGCCCGGCGGCGGTGACCGTGCCGGTGACCTGGCCGATGTCGCCGAGGGTCAGCGCGGTGACACCCTGCGGGCTGCCGAGCCCGGTCGGGCCGTCCCAGCCGGGACCGGCCTGGCACAGCACGTTGCCGCAGCTGCCGTTGATGCCCTCGGTGACGTCGAACAGGCCACGGCTACCGGCGTACGGGTACGTGACCGGGTACGTCCCCGGGGTGGGCTTGCCGGCCAGGGCGTACATGCCGGCGACGAGCGGCGCGGACAGCGACGTGCCACCGATCTGGGCCCAGCCGTCGAGGCCGAACGTGCCGTAGACGGACAGGCCCGAGGCCGGGTCGGCGACCGCGGAGATGTCCGCGGAGGCGCGGCTGGCGCAGTTCGTGGCGATGCCGGTCTGGAAGTCGGGCTTCGGCTCGTAGTCGGAGCAGCCGGAGCCGGCCTCGTCCCACGCGGTCTCGGCCCAGCCGCGGGCCGAGTCGGCGCGGGCCAGGTACGTGCCGCCGATGCCGGTGACCAGCGGGCTGGTGGCCGGGTAGCTCTGCACGTTGCCGTCGTCGCCGCTGGAGACGGTGATCGCCACGCCGGGGTGGTCGTAGTACTGGTCGAACTCCTGCGCGTACGGCGTCTCGTAGTTCATGCCGTACGAATTGGAGATCGCCGCGACGCCCAGCGCCGCGGCGGTGTTCACGGCCTCGCCGAGGTCGGCCATGTTGGCGCTGTCACCCTGCACGAGCAGGATGTCGCACCTCGGGCAGGACGCGGAGACGGCGTCGAGGTCGAGCGCGGTCTCCATGGCCCAGCCCTCGTCCTGCACCGGGTAGTCCGTGCCGCCCCGCTGGTCGATCTTGCGGAAGCAGCCGTTGCCGGTGGTGCACGGCGTCAGGCCGTAGTGGTCGCGCCAGACGGCCAGGTCGGCCTCGGCGTTGTCGTAGCCGTACGCGTCGACGATGGCGACGGTCAGGCCCGCGCCGGCATCGGCGGGCAGGGCGTACGCCTGCTGGATCTCCGCGGGGCCCAGCGGTCGGCAGCGGGCCGGCGGCGGCGGTGCGCTTCGACAGCTTGCCCGCGGAGGTGGCGAGGGCGACCGCGAAGCACTGCGCGGTGGGCACCTCATCGGGGCCGGCGAACGGCTGCGGCTTGTTGCAGCCGGCCGGGACGAACCCGGCGGCGGGCGCCGCGGTGGCCGGAGCTGCCGGGGTGACGGAGATCAGGCCCGCGACCATGAGGGCCACAGCGGGGGCGGAGAGGAGTCGTTTGAGCCACAACTCGCGTTTCATCGATAGTCCCATCACAACGCGGGGCAGGTCGGCGGGCGACCATGCAGTGTGGAGTGAACCTGACATGTTGGCGCCAGGCTGGACAAGATGATCGTCGATGCGGCTTTATGACAGGTGGCACTTGTACGACAGGCCACCGATGATCATGGGGAGCGCGTATGTGGGAGACCGTCGGCATCCCCGAGGTCGAGGCGAAGGTCTACGAGGCGCTGATCGCGCCCGGGCAGGCCACGGTCGCCGGGCTCGCCGGACGCACCGGGCTCACCCCGGCCCGGATCACCCGCGCGTTGACCACCCTGGTCGGGCGGGGGCTCGTCACGCGTACGCCCGGCCGCCCCGCCCGCTACGCCGCCGTCGCCCCGTCCCTCGCGGGCTCGGTGCTGATCGCCAAACGGGAGCACGAGCTCGGCCGGCTCCAGCAGCACCTGAACCGGCTCGACGAGGCGTTCCACGCGGAGCAGTCGGCCCGGCAGCGCCCCCGCAGCGTCGAGATCATCGAGGGCTCGTCCAAGGTGTACCGCGCGTTCGTCCAGATCCAGCGCTCGGCCCGTTTCGAGGTGCGCTCGTTCGACAAGCCGCCGTACTTCGTCCCGCCCGGCGAGCACGGCGACGAGGGCCCCAACCTCGAGGAACGCGACCACCTGCAGGCGGGACGGGTCGGCTACCGGGTCGTCTACGACGCGGAGTCGGTGGCGCTGCCCGGCCGGATGGACAACATCCTCGAAGGCATCCGGCGCGGCGAGCGGGCCCGCGCCGGCGGCACGCTTCCGGCCAAGATCGTGATCAGCGACGGCGCCGCGGCGATCGTCAGCTCCGCGGCGGACCATCGCAACGAGCTCGCGTACGTGCTGCATCCGTCCTCGCTCCTGGATCTGACCATCGGCCTGTTCGAGGCGACCTGGGACCGGGCCACCCCCATCACCCGCACGGAGACCCGCATCGACGACGAGACGTTCGGCCCGCAGGAACGCCAGCTGCTGACCCTGCTGGCGAGCGGGGCCACCGACGCGGTGATCGCGCGCACGTTCGGCTGGAGCGTCCGCACGGTCCAGCGTCACCTGCACGCCCTGCTGGAGCGGCTCGGCGCCCGCACCCGCTTCCAGGCCGGCATGGAAGCCGTACGCCGCGACTGGCTATGAGGCGCTCGTCACGCTCGGGGATCGTGGCGTCACCTGCTACGGAAATCTGCCTGCAACACTGGTACGCATGAGTGATCAACAACTTGCCCTGGTGACCGGCACGTCGAGCGGCATCGGGCTGCACACCGCGGTCGGGCTCGCCGCGGCCGGGCTGCGCGTCGTGGCGACCATGCGGGACCCGGGCAGGGCCGATCGGCTGCGGGCCGTGGCGCAGGAGAACGGCGTGACCCTCGAGGTACGCGCTCTCGACGTCACCGACGAGGCACAGGCCACCGCGCTCGTCGCGGAGCTCGGGCGGGTCGACGTGCTGGTGAACAACGCGGGCCGGGGCTCGGTCGCCACGCTGGAGCAGCTCAGCACCGAGGACCTGCGCGCGCAACTCGAGGTGAACTACGTGGGCGTCGCCGTGCTCACCCGGCTCGTGCTGCCCGGCATGCGCGCCGCCGGGCGAGGGAGGGTCGTCACCGTCACCAGTGTCGGCGGGGCGGTCGGGCAGCCGTTCTCCGACGCGTACTGCGGGGCCAAGTTCGCGGTCGAGGGGCTGATGCAGTCCCTGGCACCGGTCGTGGCGCGGTTCGGCATCGGCGTCTGCATCGTCGAGCCCGGCGCGGTGGCCAGCGACTTCGTCAGCAACGTGGCGGGCGACCTCAGTGGTACGGCGACGGAAGATCCGTACGCCGGGCTGCTGGCGGCGTACCTGAAGCGGGCCTCGGGAAGCTTTGCCGGCGCGCAGGCCGCGCCGGACGCCGCGCGTACCGTGATCGAAGCCTGTCTGAGCCCGGACCCGCAGTTCCGGTGGCAGACCTCGGACGGTGCCCGGGCCTTCGCCGGTCTCTCCCTGGGCGACCTGGACGGCAGCCGCGTCCTCGGGGCGACCACCACCTGGCTGGAATAACGCCCCCGGCGGGCGTGCCGGGGCCGGTGCCGGCGGCGGGCTGGCGTAAGGTCCGGCCGTGCGATTCGCGGAGCTCGACTGGCAGGAAACCCCGATGGGGGCGATCAGCCTGCGCCGGCGCCTCGACCCGGCCCTCAAGGTCGACGTGTACGAGGTGAAGCTCGACGACGACTTCCTCATGTCGAGCCTGTTCACGGTCGCGGAGATCGAACTCGCCCGCCTCGGCCTGGCGGTTACCCCGGGAGCTGAACTCGACGTCGTCGTCGGCGGCCTGGGTCTCGGTTACACAGCGGGGGCCGCGCTCGACGATCCCCGGGTGCGCTCGCTGCGGGTCGTCGACGCGCTCGGCCAGGTGATCGAGTGGCACGAGCGGGGTCTCCTGCCGCTGTCGGAACGGCTCACCGGCGACCCGCGCACCCTTCTGCAGCAGGGCGACTTCTTCGCCCTCGCCGCGTCCCCGGAAGGCTTTGACAACAGCCGCCGCTTCCACGCCATCCTGCTGGACGTCGACCACTCACCCCGGCACGTGCTGCACCCCAGCCATGCGAGCTTCTACACCCCCGACGGCCTGCGCCGGCTGGCCGCTCACCTGCACCCCGGCGGCGTCTTCGCCCTGTGGTCCGACGACCCGCCGGACGACGACTTCACCGCCGTCCTCGGCGAGGTCTTCCCGACCTGGCAGGCCCACGTCGTGGCCTTCCCCAACCCGCTGACCGGCGGCGAATCCGCCAACACGGTCTACGTCGCGAGCTGAGCCCCACCCCCCTGGGTATGATGTTGATCATGACTGCTGAGCTGGAGGGCAGGCCGCCTTCGGCGTCCGAGCTGACGTTGTCGCAGATCATGGATCAACACCACACCAACCTGATGGGTACGGTCCACGGCGGCCGGATCCTGAACCTCATCGACTCGGTGGCCGGCGTGGTGGCGGCCCGGCACTCGGACGGCCCGGCGGTCACCGCGGCGATGGACGAGACCGCGTTCCTGCAGGCCGTCCGCGTCGGTGACGTGGTGCACGTGCTGGCCCGGATCACGTGGGCGGGTCGCAGCTCGATGGAGGTCGCGGTCACCGTCACCGCGGACCGCTGGGACCGCGCGGTGCCGGCCACGATGGTCGCCACATCGCACCTGGTCATGGTCGCGGTCGACGACGACGGCAAACCCCGCCGCATCCCGCCGCTGCTCCCGGAGACCGACGAGGACCGTCGCAACTTCCGCCGCGCCGAGATCCGCCGCGAGCACCGCCTCGCCCTCCGCCGCGCCCTCGCCGAACCCGAACACCTTTAACGGCACCTTATTTTCCCCCGTCACGCTGTGCGCCTGGTTGTGCGCGGCCTGGTTTTGCGGAAGCGGGTTGTGAACAGTCGCGTTGTGCGCGGTGGACGGGCAGGTCGCAGCGGACCTCGTAGACCGCCGACCACCACGCGTGCTCGGGTGTCTCGTAGAGGAACCTGAACAGGGGCACCGGCGCCGGCAGTCCCCTGACGCCGAGTTCCTCCTCGGCCTCTCGCAACGCCGCCTCGTCGTACGTCTCGCCGGCGCCGACCACGCCGCCGACGAACATGTCGTAGTGGGAGGGGAACACCGGTTTGCGGGCTGTGCGGCGGTGCACGAAGACCCGGCCGGCGCCGTCGCGGACGTGGACGAAGCTGCACCGGTGGCGCAGTTTGCGGGCGTACGCGTCGGCTCGCCGCGCCTGCCCCACCACCCGGTCCTGCTCGTCCACGATGTCCAGCATCTCGTCCGCCGACAGCGGCGCCTGATCACTCATGGCACCCAGTATCGTGGCGCGGTGACTTTGCCGCCGCCGCCGTTCCCGCCCGGTCCCGCCGTCCCCGTCCTCGCTCCACCTCCCCGTAAGCGCCGGACCTGGCTCATCGTGCTCGTCTCGGTGGCGCTGGTGTTCGCGGCGGGGTGCGCGTTCGGGATCATCCGGCTGGTGCTCGGCGTCAAGCATGTGTCCGATGTCGAGAGCGACGTCAACGAGGCGACCAGCGCGTTCATCGAGGACAGCCGGGACGGGCTCAGTCAGCAGGGCTGGGACGGGCTGTGCGAGGACGCCAGGGGGAATTACGCGCAGGAGGATCTGGCCGGGCGTAAGCAGGAGCTCAGCGGTTACTCGATCACCGGGACGGACGTGGACTGGGCGCGGGGGCAGGCGACCGTGCGCGTCGAACTGCGGCGTGAGGACGGGACCAGGGGCCAGGAGGTCTACGTCGTCGAGGAGGAGGGGGAACGGTGGAAGGTGTGCGCTTTCCCCGCGTAGGGCACTAGGCTCCCCGTCGATCTTCGCTAGGGGAGGGAATTCCGGTCATGTTGATGGCGTTGCTGCTCGATCTCGCCAACATTCTGGGCGGGCTGCTGCTCGCCGTTCCGCTGCTCACGCGGCTGCCGTCCGTCGGGGACGGGTTCGGGAGGTTTGCCGCCAAGATCGCGCCGTGGGGGTGGATCGTCGGGATCGTCGCGCTGGTGGCGGGCGGCTACTACCTGATCGTGCACGTGTTCTCGGGGCCGCACGTTTTCCACTTCGAGATCGTCGGGATCGCGGTCGGGGTGCTGCTGCTGTGGGACCGGCTGACCGGGCGCAAGCCGCTGGGCACCGGCGAGCGGGGCGGGGTCGCGGGGGCGCAGCTGCTGCTCGCGATCTTCGGGATCATCGCGATCCTCGTCGGCATCCAGGGACTGTTCACCTCGGACTGAGTCCGGGCTCCGGAAACGACTGCGCGGACTTAAGGCGTACAAAAGGAAGTTTTGCCTGGCAGTGGATCTGCGGTTTAGAGTCGGGCCGACCTGGGAGCGCTCCCAGGTCGCCGTCCCTCCCCGACCTGACGGAGCTCTCGAATGCGCAAGGTAAAACTCAAGCTCCTCGCGGCCGGCGTGGTGGTCGCCGCGGCCTCGGCGGTGGCACTGATCGCGATGCCGGCCTCCGCGGAGACCGCCGCGTTCACCGTAACGAATTCGTGGGGCTCCGGCTACCAGGCCAGCGTGGTGGTCTCCGCGGACAGCAAGATCACCGACTGGAAGGTCGAGCTGACGATGCCCACCGGCACGTCGGTGATCAACGTCTGGAACGCGACGCAGGCCGTGTCGGGCAGCAACTACACGTTCACCCCGGCCGGGTGGAACGCGACGATCGCCGCCGGCGCCACGACCGAGTTCGGGATGATCGTCAACGGCACCGGGCGGCCCACGAGCTGCAAGGTGAACGGCGCCGACTGCGGTCTCACGACGACGCCTGCCTCGCCGGTCGGGTCCAGTCCGGCTGCTTCGCCCGTACCCTCGAAGCCCGTGACCGTGGCCCCGACGACCTCCTCGCCGTCTCCCACCGCCTCGGTCTCCCCGTCGCGCACCACGGCACCGACCACCGCGCCCGCCACAACGGCACCCGCCGCGTCCGGCACTCCGCTCGGGGTCAACGGCCTGCTGCATGTCTGCGGCGTCAACCTGTGCAATCAGTACAACAAGGCCATTCAACTGCGCGGCATGAGTACGCACGGACTGCAGTGGTTCGCCAACTGCTACACGAACGCCTCACTGGACGCGCTCGCGAACGACTGGAACGCCGACCTGCTGCGCATCGCGATGTACGTGCAGGAGGGTGGTTACGAGACCAACCCGGCCGCGTTCACCAGCCAGGTCAACGGCCTGGTCGACAGCGCCGAGGCCCGCGGCATGTACGCGCTGATCGACTTCCACACGCTCACGCCCGGTGACCCGAACTACAACCTGGACCGGGCCAAGACGTTCTTCGCCGCGGTCAGCGCCCGCAACGCCGCCAAGAAGAACGTCATCTACGAGATCGCGAACGAGCCCAACGGTGTCAGCTGGGCCGGCATCAAGAGCTACGCCGAGCAGGTCATCCCGGTCATCCGCGCGAACGACCCGGACGCCGTGATCATCGTCGGCACCCGCGGCTGGTCCTCGCTGGGCGTCTCGGACGGCTCCTCGTCGAGCGAGATCATCGCGAACCCGGTCAAGGCCACGAACATCATGTACACGTTCCACTTCTACGCGGCGTCCCACAAGGACAACTACCGCGACGAGGTCACCAGGGCCGCGTCCTCGCTGCCGCTGTTCGTCACCGAGTTCGGCACGGTCTCCGCCAGCGGCGGCGGCGCGGTCGACACGGCCAGCAGCACGGCCTGGCTCGACCTGCTCGACCGCCTGAATATCAGCTACGCCAACTGGACGTTCTCCGACGCGGACGAGGGCAGCGGCGCGCTGAAGAAGGGCACCTGCGCGAGCGGGACCTTCACCGGCACGAGCATCCTCACCGAATCGGGTGCCCTGCTGCGCAGCCGCATCCGTACGGCGGACAACTTCCCGACCAGCTGATCACTCGGTCCGTCACGCCTCGCCGGCACGTTTCGCCCCGATCCGGGTGAAGCGGCCGGCGAGGTGCGTGAAGGCGGCGGTCAGCTCGGCGGGGCCGATCACCTCGATGTCGGCGTCGTAGCGGGCGATCGCCGCCGCCAGGCTGGGCCAGGACCACGACCCGAGAGTGAGCCGGCACCGGTCGGGACCGGCCTCCTCCACCAGGCCGTCGCGGGTGTAGAGGGCCACGGTCGCCGCGGGCAGGTCGAGGATCACCGTGCCCTGGCAGGGCCATCGTCCCGTGGCGTCGCTCGAACCACGGAACGTGCTGGTCACGTAGGTGGCGACGTCGCCACCGGGCACGTCCCGAGGGGTGAAGCGCGGACCGTTCGGCGTACGCAGGGCGATCCGGTCCGCGCGGAACGTACGCCAGTCGTCGCGGTCGAGGTCCCAGGCGATCAGATACCAGCGGCCGTCCCAGATGATGACGTGATGGGGCTCGACGCGGCGTGTGCTGTCGCCGTAGTCGAAGCGCAGGATCTCGCGGGCATGCACCGCGTTGCTGATGGCCAGCAGGGTGTCGCCGCCGACCGGGATGGCCGGCCTGGTCGTGGGCCGTTCGACGGCGGTGACCTGCAGCGCGTTGATGCGGTGCCGCAGCCGGGAGGGCAGGACCTGCCGGATGGTGGCCAGCGCGCGTTCGGCGGCCTCGGCGAGCCCGTTGCCCGGGGTGGTCGCGGCGATCTGCAGCGCGACGGTGAGGGCGACCGCCTGCTCGTCGTCGAACAGCAGCGGGGGCAGCTCGGTGCCGGCGCGGAGCCGGTATCCGCCGTCGGGGCCCTTGATCGCGGCGATGGGGTAGCCGAGCTCGCGGAGCCGGTCGACGTCGCGGCGTACGGTGCGCAGGCTGATGTCGAGCCGGTCGGCGAGGACCGTGCCGGACCAGTCCCGGCGGGTCTGCAGCAACGACAGCAGGGCCAGCAGTCGGGCTGAGGTCTTCGGCATGAATCCGATTCTGCCCGAAGTAGGTGACACTCCCTGGCACCTACTGCTGCGAATCTCAGCCGCATGACGATCACCACCACGACCCACCTCAACTTCCGCGGCGAAGCCCGGGAGGCCCTCGAGTTCTACCGGTCGGTGTTCGGCGGCCACCTCACAGTCGTCGCGTACGCCGACTTCGGGATGCCCAAGGACCTGCCCGGCGCCGACAAGGTCGTCTTCGGCCAGGTCACGGCCGACAACGGCTTCCGGATCATGGCGTACGACGCCCCCAGCCAGTCCCCGGCACCCGCCGCACACGCCGGCACCACCCGGTCGCAGGGCATGACGCTGACCGGCGAGAAGTTCTTCGTCTCCGTCGCCGGGGAGACCCTCGACGAGGTCAGCCCGCTGTGGGACAAGCTCGCCGACGGCGCCGAGGTCGTCGAGAAGTTCGCGCCGTCGGCGTTCTCACCCGGCTTCGGCATGCTGACCGACCGCTTCGGCGTCACCTGGATCCTCCAGGTCACCGCCGCCGCCTGACGTGCTCCCCGGTCCGGGGCCGCCGTGCCCGGCAGCCCCGGCCCGCCGACGCTGAGCCCGGCCCCCGACGCTGAGCCCGGCCCGCGCCGCCGCTCTAGGTAGGACGGCGGCGTTCGACCGGCAGCCGGGATCGGGTGAGCAGGCCCGCACCGAGCATCGCCACGAGCGGAACGACCAGGATCAGGACCACATGCAGCCACGGTACGGCCAGCGGGTACGGCGTCGGCGCCGGCCACACCTGCTCGTGGCTGAGGTTCGTGGCGGCCAGTACCGCGAAGGCGGACCCGATTCCGGCCGCGATGCCGAGCACCGACCCGAGCCCCGCGATGACGCCGGACTGGCTGAGCGACAGCAGCCGCCGCACGACCGGCGCCGCGCCGACCGCGGCGAGCGTGGCGAGATCCGCCCGCCCGTCCGCGGCGGCCAGCCCGGTCGCCGTCGCCGCCGCGCCCAGCGTGATGAGCGCCGACGCCGCCGCGAGCATGTAGAGGAACGGTGCGTTGTCGTTCTCCGGGCCGGTCTCCACGAAGGCGTGCTGGGTGCCTGCCCCGGCGAGTGCGGCGTTGAGCCGATCGGTCACCGTGGTCGCCGGAACGCCCGTGGTGGCGGCGACGACACCTCCCGCGGTCACCTTGAAACCGGCGCGGTGGGCTATTACGGGGGAGAGGACGCTTCCTGCGTACGGTCCGGCCTGCAGCAGGTAGCCCGGAACCGGGACCGACTTCCCCAGCTCCGATGTCGGCGTGCTGATCACGACCTTGACCATGCCGTTGTCGATGAGGAACGGGTCGGTGACGACGGCACCACCGCGGGCCAGCGTGGCGGCGGCCCGGTCCAGGTCGGCGCCGGACGCCCCGGTCATCGCCGCCACCACGTCCCGGCCGCCGACCACCGACGGGAACACCGCGTAGCCGGAACCCTGGGTGATGTGTTCCCTGACGCAGCGCGGATCGGCGAAGAGCGCATCCCGCTCCGCGCGGGTGACCGGTGGATTGCGCTCGCCGGGGCATTGCTGTTCGAGCGTACGCACGGGGATGAGCTGGCAGCCCGTCGACGTGGGATCGTCCGGGCAGACGGTCACCGGGATCTCCGTCAGGTGCGCGTCCGGGAGCGCCGCGGCGACGGCGTCGCGTGCCTGGGTGGCAGTGCCCGGTGCGTAGGTGGCCGCGACGTAGCCGATCGGCAGCGCCGGGGTGTGGTTCTGCTCCCGCTGGTCGGCGGCGCTCGCCAGGTAGACGCCGATCGCGACGGTGCCGGCGACCGCGGCCATCACGGCGGAGACCGCGGGCGCCGAGGCGGCACGGTTGCGTGCCGTGTCCCGCAGCGCGATCCGGGGCGCGGGCGGCAGGAAGCCGCCCAGCTTGGCGAGCACGCCGACCAGCGCCGGCGTGCACAGCACCAGTCCGATCTGGACGACGGCGAGGCCGGCGGCGATCACCGTGACGTGCGCGGTCGAGGCGCCCGCGGCGGCGGCAGCGGCACCGAGGCCGGCCAGCACCAGACCGGCGACCGGCCAGCGGCGTTTCGCCCGGACCACGCCGCGGCGGCCGGCCAGCGCCGTCACCACATCAGTGCGGGCGGCGGTGACCGCCGGCACAGCAGCGGCCAGCAGCCCGGTGACCACGGCGAGCACCGCGATCCCGGCGAGCACCGGCGGATCGAACCGGTACCCCCCGGCCCGCTCGCCGACCAGCATCTGTTCCGCGAGCGGGCGGGCCACGACCGCCAGCACCACGGCGAGCGCGAGCCCGGGGACCGCCCCGGCCAGGCCGAGCAGGACGCCGTCCGCGAGCACGATCCTGCGCAGGTGCGCCCGGGTGCCACCGTTCGCCGCGATCAGCGCCAGCGACCGTTGCCTTCGCCGGGCACCGACGGCGAACGCGGGGCCGGCCAGCAGCACGATCTCCAGCACGGCGAGCCCGACGACCACCGGCACGAGCGACAGCCGTCCGGGCAGCTCGGGATCGGTGTCTCCGAGGTCCGGGGGATTCAGCAGCACGGCCCGGGATTTGACGATGATGCCGGACCGGTTGAGGTCGAGCACCTCGTCCCACCCGATCGGCGCCGGGGTGTCTGCCAGCCACGCCGACGGCGTTCCGCTCCCGGGGGTTTCGCCCCCGAGGGCGAACACCAGGACCTCGCCCAGGTCCGCGGGGAACTCCACGGTGCCGACAGAGGTCCAGGTGCGCCGGCCGTCCGGGGTCTGGATCGTGTCCCCGAACCGCGCCCGGGCGGCCTTCGACATCGCCACCTCACCCGGTGCCGCGGGAGCCCGGCCACCGATGAGTTCGACCCGGCCGTGGTGGATCGGATCGCCCAGATCCATCTCGTACGCGTCGGCCGGCGCGAGGCCGCCGGTCGCCGTCCGGAACTCCCGCTCCTCGGAGGCGAAGGGGACGACGCGGCTCCCGCTGGGCAGCCGGGCCAGCATGCCGGCCTCGGTCAGGCCGTCCGACCCCCGGTGCTCGCCGATGTCCTGCGGCCGCCAGTCCTCGCCGGTCGCGTCCTGCGTGACCGGGCCGTCCAGCAACGGCTGGAGGAGCGCGTCGGCACTGCCCAGCTCGCGGGTGACCTGCTCCGTCGGCGTGAGCGTGAACATGTCGTACGAGGCGGCGGCGTAGCCGAGCGCACACACCGGCAGCGCGATCATGGCCACCACCAGGGCGGATCGCCCCTTGGCCCGGCTCATCTCGCGGCGGGCGATCCGCAGTGCTGTCACCCACGACCCGATGAACGTCATGAGGTGTGCTCCAGCAGGTCCTCGGCGGTGCCGAGCGGCCCGGACGAGTCGATGACCACGCCGTCGCGCAGGAAGATCACCCGGTCCGCCCAGCCTGCGTGGCGGGCCTCGTGCGTGACCAGCAGACCGGCCGCGCCCGCGTCGACCCGGTCGCGCAGCACCCGCAGCACCGCCTCGCCGGTCTGCGAGTCCAGCGCCCCGGTCGGCTCGTCCGCCAGCACCAGCCGCCGATCGCCGACCAGCGCGCGGGCGATGGCGACCCGCTGCTGCTGCCCGCCGGACATCTCGTCGGGGAAGCGCCGGGCCAGCTCCGCCAGCCCGACCTCACCCAGCGAGGCGATCGCGGCGCGCCGGGCCGCCCGCACGCCGACGCCGTCCAGCTCCAGGGGCAGCGCCACGTTCTCGGCCGCGGTCAGGCTGGGCAGCAGGTTGAAGTCCTGGAACACGTACCCGACGGTCCGGCGGCGGACAGCGGCGAGCCGGCGGTGCGACAGGTCGCTCAGCGCGGTGCCCTCGACGAGCACCTCGCCGTCGGACGGGCTGTCCAGGCCGCCGGCCAGATTGAGCAGGGTGGACTTCCCGGAACCGGACGGACCCATGATCGCCACCAGTTCCCCGGGCCGCACGCGCAACGTGACCCCGCGCAGCGCGTGCACGGCGGCCTCGCCGGTGCCGTGGGTGCGGTGGACGTCGCGGAGCTCGAGGACGTCGGGGCTCACGACTTCGCCTCTTCCCGGTCAGCGGCGGGGGCGGGCTGTGCTGCGGGCGCGGGGGCGGGGCGGTCCCGGAGGATCGTGGCCTCGCAGTGGTCCAGCCAGCGGATCTCCGCCTCGCACTGGAAGATCATCGCGTCCAGCACCAGGAGCCAGGACAGATCGCCCTGCGCGCGCTTGTCACTGCGTACCTTGAGCCGGGTGTATTCCTGCAACGCCCGCATGCCGGAGGTCCGCTGACTCTGCACCACCGCCGCGACATCCACCCCGGGAGTGGTCATCGCGAGCGCCAGCTTGATCGCCAGCTCGTCGCGCGGCCGGTCGGTGCGCTCGAGCGGCGTGGCGAACCAGGAGGCCAGCTCGGTGCGCCCGGGCCCGGTCAGCTCGTACGGACGCTGCCCGCCCTCGCTCGCCGGCAGCGCGACCACGAACCCGTCCCGTTCGAGGCGCGACAACGTGGTGTAGACCTGCCCGATGTTCAGCGACCAGGTCCCGCCGACGCTCTCCTCGAACGCGACGCGCAACTGGTAGCCGTACATCGGCCCCCGCTCGAGCAGAGCCAGCAAGCCGTGACGAATACTCATGCCTACGGAGTATGCATACCGAGTATGCTCAGGGCAAGTTGCGTCAGCGGGCCCAGATCGTGACGTCGCTGGTAGTCGCGATGACGAGGAAGGCACCGGAGGGGGAGAAGCCCGTGGCCCGGAGCTCGGAGACCGTGTTGTGGTGGATGTGCCACCATCCCTGCTGCTCAGCGGCCGTGTACGGACTTGCCCGGTACGACAGCAGCACGCGCTCGGACGGCCAGTCGGGCGCGACGATGTCCACGCTCCAGCCGTCCGGTGCGGTGGTGTGCAGGCCCCCGCCGTACAACCCGGCGATCCGCACCGCCCGGCCGGCGAGCAACCCCGGACCGGGGCAGGTCAGCTCCTCGTCGTCCGGATAGAGCGACGCCGGGTCCTCGTCACGCGCGAGAAGCTCGCCGTCCGCCGGGTCGAAGAGGCCGTGGCCGTTGTGGCTCACCGCCATCAGCAGTTCGCGCCCGGAGGCCGGGTCCGGCGCGAAGCCGACCCCGACCAGGCCACCCACCGCCGCACACGCGACCTGGTGCCACGGCGGTGGTGCCGGCACGACCGCCGCGTCGAGGAAGCGGCGGCGTACCGCGTCGGTCATGCGTGCTGGTCCCAGCGGTTGTCCGAGGAGACGTGAACGATGTGGACCGGTTCCGATTCCGGGCCGAGACGGATGAAGTTGTGTTCGGACCAGTTCCAGTGTTCGCCGGTGATGAGGTCGTGGGCGGTGAACGTGTCGTGCCAGCCGAGGCCGAGCTCCGGCATGGTCAGGTGGATGACCGTGTCGCGGGAGTGGTCCGGGGCGAGGTTGGCGACGACGAGGATGGTGTCGTCGCGGTCGTAGACGCGGCGGGACTTGGAGAAGACCAGGATGTTGTCGTCGTCGGAGTAGTGGAAGCGCAGGTTGCGCAGCCAGTGCAGGGCCGGGTGGGCGCGACGGATCTCGTTCAGACGGGTGAGGTACGGCGCCAGGGTGTCGTTCTGCTCGTCCCAGTGGCGGTTCTTGTACTCGTACTTCTCGTTGTCGATCTGCTCCTCGGCGCCCGGGCGTGCGACGTGTTCCCGCAGTTCGTAGCCGGCGTAGATGCCGTACGTCGGCACCAGCGTGGCGGCGAGCGCGGCGCGCATCTTCCACGCCGCCGGGCCGCCGTGCTGCAGGAACGGGGTCAGGATGTCGTGCGTGGTGGGCCAGAAGCTGGGTCGCATGTAGGCGGCTGCCGGACCGGCGAGCTCCGTGGCGTACTCCTGGATCTCGCTCTTGGTGTGCCGCCAGGTGTAGTAGGTGTACGACTGCTGGAACCCGATCTTCGCCAGCGTGTGCATCATCGGCGGGCGGGTGAACGCCTCCGCGAGCCAGATGATGCCGGGGTGCTCGGTGGCGATCTCGGCGATCAGCCGCTCCCAGAAGCCCAGCGGCTTGGTGTGCGGGTTGTCGACCCGGAAGATCGTGACGCCGTGGCCGATCCAGAGCCGGACGACGCGCAGGAGTTCGGCGTACAGGCCCTCGGGGTCGTTGTCGAAGTTCAGCGGGTAGATGTCCTGGTACTTCTTGGGCGGATTCTCCGCGTACGCGATGGAGCCGTCCGCCCGCGTGGTGAACCACTCCGGATGCTCGGTGACCCAGGGGTGGTCGGGGGCGCAGTTCAGCGCGAGGTCCAGGGCCACCTCGAGGCCGAGCTCGCGGGCCCGCGCGGTGAAGTCGTCGAAGTCGGCGAACGTACCCAGATCGGGGTGGATCGCGTCGTGGCCGCCCTGGGCGGAGCCGATCGCGTACGGTGAGCCCGGATCGTAGGGTGTCGCATGCAGTGAGTTGTTGCGGCCCTTGCGGTTGACCTCGCCGATCGGGTGGATCGGGGTCAGATAGATGACGTCGAAGCCCATGGCGGCGACCGCGGTGAGGCGCTGCGCCGCCGTGGCGAACGTGCCGCTGCTCCACGTGCCGTCGGTGAACGTCGCGCCCTCGGAGCGGGGGAAGAATTCGTACCAGGCGCCGTAGAGCGCACGGTCGCGTTCGACCAGCCACGGATGCTCCGGGGAGGCCGAGACGTGGTCCCGCAGCGGCCGGGCGGCCAGCTCGCCCCGGACGGCCGCCGAGACGCCCGCACCCAGCCGCACCTCCGGCTCGTCCCGGGTGTCGCGCAGCCCGGTGATCGCGTCGGTCAGCGCGGCGGCCTGCTCCTTGCTCCGGGGCACCTCCGCCACGGCCCGCTCGAGGACCTGCGCGCCCTCCTCGAGCATCAGCTCGACGTCCACCCCGGCACCGACCTTGATCACGGCGTCGTGGTTCCAGGTGCCGTACGGGTCGGACCAGCCCTCGACCCGGTAGGACCACGCCCCGGTCCGGTCCGCGCTGACCGTGGCGGACCAGGCGTCCAGCCCGGCGTTGACCCTGGTCATCGGCAGGTGGTGCGCGCCGCCGAGCGGATCGGTGAGCACGACGGTGGCGCTCACCGCCTCGTGTCCCTCCCGGAACACGGTCGCGGTCACCGCGAACTCCTCGCCGACCACCGATTTCGCCGGCCGGTTGCCACCGTCGACAACCGGGGCGACGTCCACCACGGGGATACGGCCGATGGGCCGCCGGGCCGCACCTGGCCAGGGCATTCTCGTCACAACGGACGACGCTAACCCATTTTCCGTCATACCGCTGTGTTGGGATGTCATTCATGGAACGCGCCCTCTCCGACCCCTGGCAGGCCCCGATCCGCGACATCGAGGTCACTGCCGGGACCTTCACCAACTGCTCGGGGTACGCCGCAGCGACCGCTGATGAGGCGGCATGAATTGGGAGCCGGTTGAGGTTTTCCCGTCGCGGTGGCGTGCGGGCCGGAGTGCCTGCCGGCGTTCACCGGCCTGGTCGGCGGGCCTCAGGAGTGGCTGCACGACAGCCTCGACAGGGCCGTCGAGCATGCCCTGGCGATGGCTTTCGCCCGTGCTCGTGACATCGGCTGAGCCGGGTGTCACAGCAGGGGAAGGCCGCCGGGTTCGGTGAATTCTCGGGTTGGGTGTCACCGGAGGGGGTGGTCGTTGCGTCTACCGAGGTGAGGAGTGCGGGAGCGGGGAAGGACGAGGGTGACCGAGGATCTTAGGGCGCTGATGCGTTCCGAGCTGGGCGAGGAGCGCCCGCCGCCGCTGGGGGACATCGTGGCGGTGGCGATGGACGGTGGCCGGCGGATCGCCAGGCGGCGGCGGGCGGCGATGGTGGGTGCCGCGTTCGCGGTGCTGGGGGTGGTCGTGGCCGGGACGGTGGTCTCGTGGCCGGCCGGTAGTCCTCGCACCGCGCCGGGTCTGGCGGCTGGTGCCCTGCCGTCGGAGACCCCGCAGGCAGAAAGCCTGCCGTCGGAGACCCCGCCATCGGTGTCCGAGCCGGTCGAGGTCCTGCCGTCGGGTGGGAGCGCGGGCGGGACGCCGTCGCCGGAGGTCAGTTTCCCCTATCGGACGAGCGTGGGCTCGGTTCCGGAATCCAAGATGTGGGACGTGCCGCTGCGGGGTGAGCGCGGGACGGGTAAGCAGGTGGCGGCGACGGACAAGTCGGTGCTGGAGCTGCTCACGCAGCTGCTGCCGAAGGGCAAGGTCAGCAAACTGGCGGCGAACTCCGATGACGGGCTGTTCGCGCAGGTGTATCTCGACACCGGCAAGGGGCCCGGCATGCTGCGGGTCTGGCTCAAGCCGTTGCGGGACACGTCCGCCACGCCGGGCATGGTGAAACTCGAGACGTTCGCGGCGGCGGACGCCAACTGCGTACAGTCCACTGTGGTTTATGCCTCCTACCCGGCCGGTGGCCATCTGGAGATGGACATCGCGACCTGCCTGGACGACGACGGCAAGCCGACCGAGCCGGCGCTCACCCTCGACGAGGCCGTGGCGGTCATGTCGGACGCGCGCTGGGGCACCACGATGGACGCCGAGCTGGTCGTCAGTGGCGCCAAGAGGTACGCCGACGTTCCCGCGCAGGCGAGGTAGGGCTGATGGCGAACTATGACGACGAGTTCGAGGTCTTCGCCCGGGCGTCGGCGGAGCGGCTGCGGGCGACGGCGTTCATGCTGTGCCGGGACTGGCATCTGGCCCAGGACCTCACCCAGACCACGCTGACCAAGCTCTACGTCGTCTGGCGCAAGGCCGCACAGGCCGACAATCCGGTGGCGTACGCGCAGAAGATGCTGTTCCGCGCCTACCTCGATCACCGGCGCCGGCGCAGCTCGAGCGAGCGGGCCGTCCCGGAGTTCGAGGACGTCGCGCACGCCGGCAGCCCGGATCTGCGGCTCACGATGCTGGACGCGCTGGCGCAGCTGCCACCGCGGGACCGTGCGATCGTGATCCTGCGCTACTTCGAGGACTATTCGGTGGAGCAGACCGCCGAGGTCCTGAACGTGCCCGCCAGCGTGGTGAAGACGCAGACGAAGCGGTCGCTGTCGAAGCTGAAGGAGCTGCTCGCCCCGGAGCAGGTCGCTCTCTTCGCCTGAGCCTAACGCCGCGGGCCGTGGATCTCCTGGTGCAGGCGCTCCATGCGCTTGTCGAGCCGGGCGGCGTCCTCGGCGGCGGCGGCCAGCTCGTCACGCAGGGCCGGCGGGATGTCGGGGTTGTGCTTGTAGTAGATCTTGTGCTCGAGGCTGGCCCAGAAGTCCATCGCGACCGTCCGCAGCTGCACCTCCACCGGCACCGCGACGACCTGGTCGGAGAGGAAGACCGGGATCTCCACGATCAGGTGCAGGCTGCGGTAGCCGTTGTCCTTCGGCTTGGCGATGTAGTCCTTGGTCTGCACCGGGTTGACGTCGGGCTGGCGGGTCAGCATGTCCGCGACGGTGTAGACGTCGGAGACGAAGCTGCACACGATGCGGATGCCGGCGATGTCGCGGATCCGGGCACGCAGGTCGTCGAACGTGAGCGGGCACTCGATCCGCCGGGCCTTCGCGGCGATGCTGGCCGCGCTCTTCAGCCGCGGGTTGACGTGCTCGATCGGGTTGCCCGTGCCCCGGTGGGCCAGCTCCTCCGCCAGGATGTCGATCTTCGTCCGGATCTCCGCGAGCCCGAACTTGTAGACCATCATGAACCGGGTCAGCTCATCGGTCGCCTCATGGAACGGCGCGGGCACCGCCGCGGTCGTCCCGGCACCCCGGGCGGCGCCGTCGGGCCCCGCGATCGCGTGGCGCTCGACGATCTGTCCGTGAACGGTCCCGCGCTGCTCCGCACCGGGATGCTCAGGATTCACGATGGTTCTCTCCAGATTCGGTCTCGAACTGCCGCATGCACCGTCCTACCGTATGCGCAGTGCTCCAGAGCGGGTCACGCAGTGGGAAAGACGTCCAAGGACAGAAATGCGAGCAATTCTCGCAGACCTGTCCATTCCGCGTTAGCCGCTCACCGCCGCAGCCCGCAAAATCCCCCGCGGAATGGGCGAAAGCGCAGGCTGAGGCCCTGCCGGGGCTGATATCGCTGCGGTCGGGGCTCCCGTCGCAAGGGTCAGCGGACCTCGAGCTCGTAGACGGAGATGCCGTACTGGCTGGAACGCTTCGTGCTGTAGAGCCGCACGTAGCGTGCGGGCACGTCCTTGACGTCGATCGTGACGTCGCCGCCGGTCCCGGTCTTCGTGCTGTAGATGCTCTTCCAGGTGGCACTGTCGGTGGAGATCTCGATGCGGTACGCCACGGCGTACGCGTTCTCCCACCGCACCCGGACCTCGCTGATCTGCCAGCGGTTCCCGAGGTCGACCCGCAACCACTGCGTGTCGGTGAACGCGCTGCTCCACCGCGTCGTGGTGTCCCCGTCCACCGCGTAGAGGGCGTTCCACGGGTCGCCCTCCGAGCCCGACGCGAGCGCGGGGTGGTTCAGGGCGAGGTTGCGGTGTGACGGGTTAGCCTGGGCGCTCACCGTCGACGGTTTCCTGCTCGCCGGGGTGGCCTTGGGCGAGCTGGCCGCCGCCTTGGACTGCTGCGTGCCCTTCGGGGACGGCGCCTTCGTCGTTTTGACGGTGACGGGCGCGGACGTCGTCGAAGGGGCCGTCGAGGTCACCGGCGGGAGGCTGGCCAGTTGCCGGTCGTCGCCGTCGTCCACCGCGTTGAGGGCGAACATGGTCGTCGCCACGCCCGACACCACGAGGAAGACCGCCAGCGCGGCCAGCAGCACCCGGCTACGGCGCGACTCGCCCTGCGTCACCTGCTCCGGCGGCAGCACGAACACCGACGTCGGCAACGCGGCGAACGCGGTGGGTTGCGGCGACGCGAAGCTCTGGGGCGGCGTCGTGGTGGAGGTGCCGGGTGGCGGTGTCGCGAAGGCATCGGATGCCGGCGTGGGGAAGGCGCCCGGAGGCGGGGTGGGGAACGCGCTGGAGCTTGGTGTCGGGAACGCGGTGGGAGACGGCGTTCTGAGTGCACCGGGCGCTGGCGTCACCACGTCGCTGGATGGCGGCGTCACCACGTCGCTGGGTGGCGGCGTCACCACGTCGCTGGGTGGCGGTGTCACGAATGCCGAGGGTGGCGGCGTCGGGAGCGTGCCAGGCTGCGGAGTTGCGGAGGTGGTGGGCTCGGAGGGGCGGCGCTGGGTGGGGATGGTGGCGGGGGTTTGCTGCGCCGGGGGGACGGCGAGGAGGGCGTCGAGGAGTTCGCGGGCGGTGGGGCGGTCCTGGGGGTTCTTGGCGAGGGAGCGTTCGACGATGGTGCGCAGGGGTTCGGGGAGGCCGTCGAGGCGGGGTGGCTGGGTCAGGATGCGGCCGGCGGTGGCGGCGGGGGAGTCGCCGGCGAACGGGGTGCGGCCCGTGCCGGAGTAGCAGACCACGCAGCCCCAGGCGAAGATGTCCGCCGCGGCCGTGAGCGGGGTGCCCGGATCGTCGGAGAACCGTTCCGGCGCCATGTAGGCGACGGTCCCGACCATCTGATCGGTACGCGTGTGCTGCGTAGCGGCCTCGAACGCGCGCGCCAGGCCGAAGTCGATCACCTTGGGGCTGCCCGGCGCCAGCAGGACGTTGTCCGGTTTCAGGTCGCGGTGGATCACGCCCGCGCCGTGGATGCCGGTCAGCGCCGTGGCCACGCCGACGGCCAGGGAGTGCAGGGCCGCGGCGCGCAGCGGGCCGCGCTCCTCGACGACCTCGTTCAGGCCGGGACCGTCGACGTACTCGACAACCAGGTAGGGCGGCTCGTGGTCGAGGTCGGCGTCGAGGTACTCCGCGGTGCAGAACGCCGGCACCTGCCGGGCCCGTTGCACCTCGCTGCGGAACCGGTTGCGAAATTCCGGGTCGTGCGACAGCGACGAATGCACCAGCTTGATGGCGACGTAGGTGCCCTCGCGGTCCTCGGCGAGATAAACGACACCCATGCCACCCGCGCCGAGCCGTCCCGTCAGAACGTATTCGCCCAGTTGCTCAGGGTCGCTGCTGTGCAATGGACTCACGCGGTACGCGGTGTCCACCGATCGAGCTCCCCACGAGACACGAAATGCACGGAAATCTGATCACGCATCATGGCAGCAGACCACTCCGGTCCGGAAGTGGGGGCAGGGTGCCAAAGGTGCGTACCCGTCCTGAGGTGCCCGGATTTGCGCACGTCCGGGCCCGGGAATCGCTGACGCTCGATCAAAGAATGCATCCCCGGCTGTTAAGGTTGATCTTGATTTTCGGCGCTGGGCCGGTGGTCGTGACCAAGGGGGAGACATGGCGGACATCGATACCGCCCTCAAGGGGGCAATGACGATCGATGGGGCCATCGGCGCCGCACTGGTCGACTATGGCAGCGGCCTGGCCCTCGGCGTCGTGGGCGGCGGCACCCAGCACGACATGAACGTCGCCGCGGCGGGCAACACCGACGTGGTCCGGGCGCAGATGCGAACCCTGGAAATGGTCGGCGTCCGCGACTCCATCGAGGACGTCCTGATCACCCTCGACACCGAGTACCACCTGATCCGCCTCATCCCGCCGACGCGCTCCGGTGACACCTTCTTCCTCTACCTGATCCTGGACAAGGCCCGCGCCAACCTGGGCCTCGCCCGCTACCACCTGCGCAAGATCGAAGCCGACCTGGTGGTCTGACCATCCCGACCTGATCGTCCCGGCCCGGGAATGCCGTCCCCGGCGAGGCCCGCCAGGGGAGGCGTGCCAGAGAAAGGCCGGCCAGGGAATGCCGTCCCGGCGAGGCCCGCCGGGGGAGGCGTGCCCGGGACGGCCGGGGCCGGACCAGATCGGGGTGGCTGCCCGCGTCAGAGAAGGCCGGCCAGAGAAAGGCCGGCCAGGGTCGGGATGGCCCGGACGTTCAGGCCGAGAGCTGCCGCGCTGCGGTCCGCTGATGATGACCGGCCGCCGCATTGGTGGCGACCCGCACGATCCGGCGGGGCGCGCCGTTCGGCCGCCATGCCGGTCCCTGCTCTGCCTCGCCCGCCTGCGCCTCGGCCACCTCACGCTGCATATCGATCGGGTCAGCTGCGGCAGGCACGACGCTGACAAGCTCATTCCCGGCGGGCTCGAACTCACCGCCGCGACGCCCGTCCGCATCGAGCCCGCGGGGTTCCGGCGTGGCGGGCCCGAGGTGAAGCCCCGCCGCCGCAAGCCCGGCCATCTCGATGCCGGCAGCGTGGGATTCCCGCGCCTCGAGCCCGGCCGGAGCCGAGGAGCCCAGCCCCGCAACGGCCTCGGCCGTGGAGATCTGGGCCGTGGAGATCTGGGCCGTGGGGATCTGGGCCGTGGGGATCTGGGTCGTGGAGATCTGGGCCGTCGGGATCTGGGCCGTCGGGATTTGGGCCGTCGGGATTTGGGCCGTCGGGATTTGGGCCGTCGGGATCTGGGCCGTCAGGATCTGGGCCGTCAGGATCTGGGTTGGGGAGATCTGGGCGCGCAGCAGAGGACGCAGGCCGGCAGGGGCCAGGTAGGCGATGGTGGCCGGGCTGAGGGTGCGGGCGGCGGCGTTCCACTGCTCGAAGATGACGCGGGCGAGGAAGGCGGCGTCGGGTTCGTCGATGAGGAGGTGGGCGGCGAGCCGGCTCACGAAGGCGTTGCGGCCGGGCGCGACGGCGACCGGGGGCAGGGGGCCGGTGGGGTGCAGGTCGTCGGGGAAGGTGGCGGTCAGCTGGTGGAAGACGTGCCGCGGGAGTATGTCCGCGAGGCTTGCGAGGATGGCGCCGACCGCGCGCCGTGTCTCGTTGGGCCCGTGCAGCCGGGCCCGTTCCTGAATTCGGGCCAACACGTCCATCGCCACGTTCATCTCCCCCTGGGCGAACCCTGTCGCCCTACCGCCGTCGCCCTACCGCCAAAGCCGGCCCGGCCCAACCCGGGTGTCCCTCGCATACCCGTCGACCGGCGCCCAAAACCGGGCACTACGACGATGTGGGTGAGGTCACCCGCGTGCTGTCAGGCGGCAGATTAGTGGGTCTATGTGGACGGTTGATGCCGAGCAGCCACCTCGTTGATGACGATTGTGATCATGGTTGTGACGTCGGCCACGGTGAAGCCGGCGTCCGGTTTCCGGGCGTGCGGGACAATGATCGGATGTTGCAGAGCTACGACGAGCGCAATGCCGACATCGTCTACTGGGTCGACGGGGTGCTGCGGCACCGGGACGAGCCGGGGCTGTCGCCGTTCGACTCGGTGGTGCAGGGCGGGGACGCCGTGTGGGAGGGGCTGCGGCTCTACCAGGGGTCGATCTTCGGGCTGGCCGAGCATCTCGACCGGTTGCGCCGGTCCGCCACGGCGTTGAACTTCGCCGGGATCCCCGGCGATGACGACATCGTCGCGGCGGTGCGGGAGACGTTGCGGGCCAATGGGATGACTGACGGCGTACACATCCGATTGACCTTGACCCGGGGGGTGAAGGTCACCAGTGGGATGGACCCGCGGCTCAACCGGGCCGGTCCGACGCTGATCGTGCTGGCCGAGCACAAGGCCCCGGTCTACGACACGTCCGGGCTGAGCCTCGCGACGACGAGCGTGCGGCGTCCCGGGCCGGACGTCCTGGACCCGAAGATCCATCACGCGAACCTGCTGAACTCGATCCTCGCGAAGATCGAGGCGACGGTGGCCGGTGCCGACGACGCGCTGATGCTCGACGGCCGTGGGTTCGTCGCCGAGACCAACGCCACGCACCTGTTCCGGGTCCAGGGCGGCGCTCTGGCCACGCCGAGCACCGCGGCCTGCCCCGAGGGCATCACCCGGCAGACCGTCCTCGAGCTGGCGGCGGCGGCCGGCATCCCGGCGGTGGTCCGAGACATCTCCCTCACCGAGATGTACACCGCTGACGAAGTGTTCTGCACCGGCACGATGGGTGAGATCGCGGGCGTCACCACCATCGACGGCCGGGCGATCGGCTCCGGCAGGCCCGGCCCGGTGACCGCGCGGATCGCCGAGCTCTATCAGTCGCACGCCCGCGCGAACGGTGTCGCAGTTCTATAGGCGGTGGGCGGCCAGTTCTTCGTAGAAGGGGCGGGCCACGTCGACGAGCGGGCGCAGGTGTTCCGGGATGTCCGCCGGGGCCGGGGTGTACGGGGTGAAGCCGGTGGAGGCCTCGACGGCCGCGTACCAGTACGGCGCCCAGACCCCGTCGGTGTCCCGCGGGCCCGCCGGCCACCGCAGCATCGCCGGGTCGAACGGGATCGCGAGCGCCTCGCAGAGCCGGCCCAGCACACCCGGCGGGTCGGCGAGCAGGTCGGCGGCGTCGACGACCGGGCCGCCGTACGCGCGGAAGATCTCGGCCTGTTGCGGGTAGCCGAGATCCTCCAGGGTGGGTTCGCCGCGCACCCGGGCGTACGACGCGACGACCTGGGCCGGGTCGCGCAGCAGGAACGCGTGGGTCAGGCCGTCCAGCCAGGAACGGCCGATGTCCGGCAGCAGGTGGTGGGCCATGTGTTTCTGGTAGAACACGGCGGCGCCGTCCGGTGCCGGGCCGGTGAGCTGGGCGGCCACGTCCTGCCAGCGGTTCGGCTGGCTCGCCAGCACCGCGTCCCGGCCGGGGTGGTCGAGCCCGGTCGCGGCCAGGTAATGGGCGTAGAGCGGCTCGTCGCAGACGGTGGTGTCGGTCCGGGACCCGAAGCTGCGCAGCATGGCCGTGGAGATGTTGCGGGGCCCGGACCACATTGCCACCCGTGTCGTCATCGTTCCATGATCACACCGGCGGGTGCGCTTTCACGCGTACGTGTAGAACGGTTTGTGATCGATGAGCTCGCTCGGTCTTCTCGTCCTCCACGGCGGCATCGGGTCGTTGAGCGCGATGACGTTCTTCGTGGTGGTCGCGGGCAGATAGCCGTATCCCGGGTGTTTCGCCTGCCAGTCGGCCCAGAGCTTGTCGATGTAGCAGTGGTGCAGCCAGAACACCGGGTCGTTCGGGGAGTCCCCGCCGGTCATCGTGCCGCCCACCCAGTCGTGGACACGGTTGTGCAGGTCGGCTCCGGACCAGCCCTCCAGCCTGTTGCGGAAACCGGTCGCCGAGGAGCTGTTGTACGGCGCGGCGTCGTACGGCACCAGCCCCAGCACCAGGTTGACCTCGTCGGTGGTCGGCAGGCTGGTCGCGTCGACGCCCATGACCCGGCGCAGGAACGGGCGGGTGTCGATGCGTTCGTTCAGCGGCCAGTTCTGTTTCGAGTAGGCGAACGGCCCGTTGGGCACCTCGCGGTCCCCGCCCTGCCCGTCGCCGCCCATGAAGTCCGGCGTGAACGGCGGGGCGTTCTTCGCGCGTGCCGCGGTCCAGTTCCAGTACGGCAGCGACACGTTCTTGTTGATCGCCTGCAGCGCCTGCTCGAACATCAGCAGGAACTGCCGGTGCCAGGGCAGGAACGACGGGGCACGGTGCGCCACCCGGGGCCCGTTGTCCTGGTCCAGGGCCATGTAGTCGACGTGGGTCTTCACGAACGGGTCGTAGAGGCCCTTCTTCTTGAGCGTGATGACCGCGTCGGTGAACGCCTTGCGCTGGGCGTAGGTGAGCACTTTCTGATCCTGGCGCACTGTTGCCATGAGTCGCCCCCCGTCACTTGTGCCGATGCGTGCGCATCGGCATCAGGTCGGCCCTGCCGAGCGAGTCGACCGCGGCTCGCGAGGCGGCCCGCAGCGTGGTGAACCTGCGGTAATGGTTGGTGACCGTCGTGAATGTGCCGTCCGCGTTGGACATCACGTGCAGCGGCAGGTCGTCGATGAGGACCAGATCGTCCGGCAGGGCCTGACCGGGCAGCGGCCCGGCCAGTTTCCGGATGGTGATCAGTCGTCCCCGATAGGTCTCCCGGGTCACGGCGGGAGCGGCCCGGCGGGCGTCGGCGCCCCGGCTGAACATCTGCCCCGCACCGATGGAGGCGGCGACCACCGCACCCGCCGTCATCCGCAGCGCGCCGCGCCGGCTCATTCCTTTCATGGATATGTATCCCTTCGCTAATGGCCGGAAATTGTCCTGCGAGATCCACGATGACATGACCCGCCGTTTGGTTGCGGGTGATGTGCGTTGTTCCCACTTGCGGGAGGGTTAATTCCCCGTGCGGGTGAAGGGGCTGGCCGTTTGGCCCACCCCGGTGGTGTCAGGATCAGTGGAAATTATCCGGAAAGGTGTATGCGGCGCTGGTGCGCCGTGTTGAGTCCGAGGCGGTGAATACCTCTACACAGGAGGAACAGTGTTCGTCTCCGTCGTGATCCCCGCCCTCAATGAACGCGAGAACATATCGCGGACGATCGGCTCCATCCCCGTCGAGAAACTGCGGGTCGCAGGGCATGAGACCGAGATCGTCATCGTGGACAACGGGTCCACCGACGGCACCGGGGAATTGGCGCGGCAGCTCGGCGCGAAGGTTGTCGTGCAGCCGGTCCGCGGTTATGGCAACGCGTACAAGGCGGGTTTCGCGAATTGTTCGGGAGAGGTCATCGCCACCGGCGACGCCGACCTCACCTATCCATTCGAAATTCTGCCCGAGGTGATCGACAGCCTGGCCGCCGAAGATATCGACTTTCTTAGCACGAATCGTCTCGGGGACCTCCTTCCGGGTGCGATGACGCGTAGCCACGTCTGGGGCAACAAATGCCTGTCCGGCATTGCCCGGCAGCTGTTCCGGGTGCCGTTCGCCGATTCGCAATCAGGTATGTGGGTGTTCCGCCGAAAGGTCTGGAACGGGCTGCGGATGCGCTCCGGCGGCATGGGGTTCTCGCAGGAGCTGAAGATCGAGGCGTTCCGGCACGGCTTCAAGTGCGCGGAGATCCCGATCGTCTACCGCCCGCGTGGCGGCGAGACGAAGATCCGCACGGTCGCCGACGGCATGCGCAACCTGGCGGAGATGCTCGCGGTGCGGGCCCGGCCGGTGGCCCCGCTCACCCAGAACAGCTATGTGGCGCTGCCGAGCTGGTCCGATGTGCCGTCCGCGCGGGAGCCCGAGCGGGCACCGGTCCCGTCGTGCACCTGCGCCGCCGGCGCGGTCGCGAACCCGGCCTGGTAGCCGCGCGATGAACGTCCTGATCGTCTCCAGCTACTTCCCGCCGCATGTCGGCGGGGTCGAGGTGGTGGCGCAGCAGCAGGCGCGCAGCCTGGCGGAGGCCGGCCACACGGTCGTGGTCGCCACGTCGCAGACCGGGGGTGCGCCCGGCCGGGAGCGCCAGGGGGGCTACGACGTCGTCCGGCTGCCGGTGAGCAACGTGCTGGACCGGCGTACCGGGGTGCCGTTCCCGTTGATCGGACCCGCTTTCCTGCGCGGCCTCAAGGACCTGGTCGCCAGGTGCGACGTGGTGCACGTGCACGACGTGCTGTACCCGCCGCCGCAGGCCGCGGCCTGGTTCGCCCGGCGGGCCGGGAAACCGATGTACGTCACCCAGCACATCGAAGGCGTGCACCACCCGAACCCGCTGGTGCTGGCCGCCGCCCGGCTGTCCGCGCGGGTGGCCGGCGGCTACCTCTGGCGCCACGCCCGCCGGGTCGTCGCACCGAGCGCGCTCGTCGCCGACTACCTGCGGGCCCGGGGGGTCCCCGCGGACAAGGTGGTCGCCGCGCCGAACGGCATCGACACGGCGGCGTTCGCTCCGGGGTCGGCGGGGCTGCGCGGCGGGGAGGTACGCGACCGGCTGGGCCTGCCGAGCGGGCGCCCGATCGCGTTGTTCGCGGGCCGGATGGTGCCGCGCAAGGGTTTCGAGCAGCTGATCGCGGCGGCCGACGACGCGTACGACGTGGTGCTCGCCGGCACGGGACACCCCGGGCCGCTGCCCGCCGGGGTCCACTGGGTCGGGCCGGTGTCCCGAGCGGACCTGGCGGTGCTGTACCGCCTCGCCGACGTGTTCGTGCTGCCGTCGGTCGGGGACCTGTTCCCGCTGGTCGTGCAGGAGGCGATGGCGTGCGGCCTGCCGATCGTGACGACCGACGACGAGCGTTATGACGCGTACGGCGTGGACCGCCGCCTGTTCAGCCTGGTCGCACCCGAACCGGAGGCGCTGCGCACCGCGATCCGTGCCGTGGTCGCCGACGCCGGGCTCCGGCGCCGGATGGGCGAGCACTCGCGGCGTCTCGCGGTGCGGCACTTCGACTGGCGCGTCAACCAGCAGCTCCTGGTGAACCTGTACGACCGCGACGTCCCCGCAGTAGAGAGGCAGGAGAGCGCATGCCCATCAGTGTCGTCGTTCTGACCTACGACAGCGCCCGGACCATCGACCGGTGCCTCGACTCGCTCGCGGGCCAGCGCCTCGAGCCCGCGGAGATCATCGTCGTGGACGACGACTCCACCGACGGTACGCTCGCCGCGGTCGAGGAGTTCCGCGCGCGCAGCGTCGTGCCGGTCAGGGTGCTGCGCAACGGCAGCCACAACATCTCCCGCGGCCGCAACCTCGGGATGGCGGCGGCGCGGACCCGCCTCGTCGCGTTCCTCGACTCCGATGCCTGGGCCGACGACGAGTGGACCCGGGAGCTGGTCGACGCCTTTCGCGGCGACCCCGGCGTGGCAGTGGTAGGCGGCGGTGTCGAGACGGCCCACGCGTCGGCGTTCGCGGAGGCGATCGCGGTCAACGACGCCACCATCCGGCGGCTCGCGACCTCCGGGGTGCTGCTGATCGCCGGCTGCAACATGGCCGTGCACCTGGACCGCACCGGCGGCGAGCTGTTCGACGAGCGGTGGGTGCACGCCGAGGACATCGAGTTCGTCGACCGGATCAGGCAGCGGCACGGCTGGAGCATCGTGCCCGCCGCGGTGGTCCGGCACGAGAGCCGGGCCACCCCGCGCGGCTACCTGCGGCAGATGTACCGCTACGCGATCTGGCGGGTGCGGTACGCCGCCCACACCCGCACCGCCCGCGCGATCGACTACGTGCCCACCGCCGTCATGCTCGCCGCGGTGGTCGCGGCCGTGCTGGTGTCGCCGTGGTTGCTGCTGACCGTGCCGGGTCTCGCGGTCGCGGAGACGCTGTTCGTCGTCGGGTACTGCCGGCCCCGCCCGGTGCTGTGGCCGTTGATGCTGCTCGGCTGGCTGGTGAAGAACACCGGCTGGGGTCTCGGCGTACTCGTCGCGGTGACCCAGCAGTCGACCGCCCGCTCCGGGGTGCCGGCCCGCCGCCCGAGCACGGTGGGCTGAGATGGAGATCCTCCAGGTCGCCACGTTCTACCCCCCGCACCTCGGCGGCGAGGAACTCGTCGCCCAGCAGCTCGCCGGGATGCAGGCGCACCGGCACGACGTCACCGTCTACGCGTCACGGGTCGGCGCCGCCGGTGCGCCCCGGCGGGAGCAGCACGGCCGGTTGCGGGTCGTCCGCGACGGCGCCCGCAGCCTCGGGAACACGCCGGTCACCCCGCGGCTGCTGAGCCGGCTGATCCGCCACCGGCCCCGGCCCGACATCGTGCACGTGCACGCCGGGCTGGCGATGACGCCGGAGATCGTGCGGCTCGCGTCGTGGCTGCGCGGGATCCCGTACGTCGTGCACCTGCATCTCATGGTCCGGGCGTCGAGCCGCGCCGGGGCCCTGCTGCTGCCGGTGTACCAGCGGGTCCTCTACGCCGGGTTTCTGCGCCACGCCGCCCGCGTCATCTGCCTGACCGAGGCGATGCGCCAGGTGGCGATCACGACGTTCGGGCTGCGTCCGGAGCGGGTCGTGGTGGTGCCCAACGGCGTGGACATCGACGTGTTCGCCCCGGTGGCACCGCAGCGCCGGGCGGAGCGCGAGCTGCTGTTCGTCGGGCGGCTGACCGCGCAGAAGAACGTCGGGCTGCTCGTCGAGGTGATGGCGGCGCTCCCGCCGGACGTGTGCCTGCGCATCGCCGGCGACGGGGAGCTGCGGGAGGTGCTCGAGCGCCGGGTCGCGGCGCTGGGGCTGGCCAACGTCCGCTTCGAGGGGCGGCTGAGCCCGGACGAGCTCTCCCCGCTCTATCAGCGGGCGACCGTGGTGCTGATGCCGTCGACCCATGAGGGGCTGCCGCTGGTGCTGCTCGAGGCGATGGCCGCCGGCGCACCGGTGGTCTGCTCCGCGCTGCCGGAGCTGCTCGAAGCCGGTGGTGACGCGGTGGTCGCGGTGGCTCCGCTCACCCCCGGGAAGCTGGCCGCCGTCCTGCTCGACCTGCTCGCCGATCCGGCCCGCCGGGAACGGTTGTCGCACGCGGCCCGGAGGCGCGCCGCCGGGTACGGCTGGACCGAGGTGGCAGCCCGGGTCGACGCCGTCTACGCACAGATCACGGCGGAGCGCCGATGACAGTGCTGAACTACCTCCCCGATCTGCCCGTCGCGCCCCCCGCCTCGCCGGCCCGCCGGCCCGTCCGCGACCGGCGGCTCACCGTCGCGGCGATCCTGGCCCTGCTGCTGCTGAACGCGATCGTCCTCGCCGGGGTCCTCGCGCCGCTGCGCGCGGTGGTCGGCCTGCCGGTGGCGTGCGTGGTGCCGGGCGCGCTCGTCCTGCGGCTGCTGCGCAACACCCACCGCCGCGGCGCGGACTGGCTGCTGCACGCGGTGGCACTGTCGCTGGCCGGGCTGTTCGTGATCGCCGGTGGGCTCGGCGTCCTGCCCGGCCTGGAGATCAACCCCGTCGGCGCCCTCGTCGCGCTGGACCTGCTGATCGCCGCCCTCGCGCTCGCCGATCTCCTGACAAAAGGCCCCACTACCGAGAACACCCAGCCGTGGGTACGCCCCACAGCAGCCGCGACGATCACGACAGCGCTCGGCGTCGCCGCGGTGGTGCTCGTGGTCACGGGCGCGCACCACCTCAACGCGGGCGGCTCCCCGGCGCTGACGGCTGCCGGTCTCGCGGTGGCGGCCTGCGCGCTGGCCGCCGCGATCGCCGCGGGCCGCCGCCGCAACACCGGTGTCGCCGCCGGCGGCGTCTACCTCGTCGCGCTCGCCGTGCTGCTGGCCACCTCGCTGCGCGGCATCGGCGTGACCGGGCACGACATCAAGATCGAGTACCGGGTGCTGCTGGACACCCTCGACGGCGGGTCCTGGTATCCCGGCGGCACGTTCGTCGGCTACAACTCCTGCCTGAGCATCACGGTGCTGCCGGCGTTCCTGACCCGGCTGCTCGGGCTCGCCGCCGTCGACGTCTTCCGGGTCTGCTTCCAGGTGCTCTTCGCGCTCGTGCCGGTCGGCGTCTACCTGCTGGCCCGGCGGCGCTTCCCCGGCGGGTGGGCGGTGGCCGCGGCCGGGCTGTTCATCGCGTTCCCGGGCTTCGTCAACGACATGCCGATGCTCAACCGCCAGGAGATCGCGCTGATCTTCTTCGTGGTGCTGACCGGGGCCCTGCTCGACGCGCACGCCCCGCGCCGGCAGCGCCAGGCGCTCGTCGTCATCGCCGCGACCGGGCTGACCGTCTCGCACTACACCAGCACCTACGTCGCCGCGACGGTGCTGCTGATCGCCTGGGCGCTGCGCCGGCTGCGCAAGCGGGGCACCACCCGGTTCGGCCGGCCGGCTCTGGTCCTCGTCGTGCTCGCGGTCTCCTGGGCCGTCGCCTCCAACAGCGCCTCCACATTCGGCACCGGTCTCTACACGGCGGCGGCCGCGGTCGTGGACCGGGCCACGGTCAGCGCCGACGCCGCCCGGTACAGCCTGATCGGCGGGGAGAAACCGGTCAGCGACGCCGAGGCGCTGGCCCGCTACGTGACCGCGATCCGCGCGAACGTGCCGGACGCCCCGCCGGTCGCCGCCGCCTGCACCCCCGTGCTGATCCCGGGTGACCACCTGCCGCCGACCGATGCCGGGGCGGCGATCGCGCGCGCCGGGGTCACCCCGGAGCAGCTCAACGCCACCTCCCGCGGCGCCGCGGTGCTGCTCTTCGAGGGTGGCGCCGTGCTCGGCTGCGCGCTGCTGTGGTGGCGCCGGCGGCGTACGGGCACCGAGGCCCTCGCCCAGCTGACCGCCGCCGGCCTGGTCCTGCTCGCCATGTCGGTCGTCGCACCGCAGCTGACCGACAGTTACGGGCTGCTGCGGCTCTACCAGCAGTTCCTGGTCCTGCTCGCCCCGCTCGTGCTGCTCGGGCCCGCCGTCGCGGCGCGCCTGCTGCTCGGGCGGGTCACGGGCACCCACCGCGCCCACCGGGTGACCGCGGCGCTCGCCGCGGCCACCTCGGTCGCCTGCCTGCTCACCATCAGCGGGCTCATTCCGCAACTCGTCGGGGGATACGTGCCGCAGCTCAATCTCAACAACGCCGGACCCTATTACCGCGCCTACTACGCCGACGACGGCGACCTGCGGGAGGCCGCCTGGATCGGCAGGCATCTCGCACCGGACACCTGGCTGGTCACCGACAGCCGGGACACGGCCAACCTGCGCAGCATGACGCATCTCTATCCGCAGGAGGGCCTCGCACCGGGCACGACCCCCGCCGAGGCGTACGTCGGCCTGCGCGTCGGCGCCGACCCGGACCGCGCCGTCGCCGCGGCCGTCGTCGGCGAGCGGGTCCTGCGCTACACGTTCCCGATCAGGTGCGTCTCCGCCGGACGCCCACTGGTCCGCCAGACCCCCGTGTACCGCGTCTACGGCCCGGTGATCACACCGTGAGCCTCGATGTCGGGCGCCCGCCCGCCACCGCGCAGCCGGCGACCTCCCTGCGCATCCTGCACGTCGTCAACATGGGCACCACGTGCGGTGGCGCCGAGCGGCTGCTGAGCGACACGGCCACCGCGCAGCGCGCCGCCGGCCACGAGGTGCGGGTGCTCTCCAGCGACCTGCCGGGCAGCGGCACCCGGTTCAACGACGCCGCCTGGGCGCAGGCCGGCCGCGACGCGCACTGGACCGCCCGGCTGCGCGGCCAGCTGGACAATCCCGCGGCCGGCGCGGCCCTGGCCGAGCAGGTGCTGGAATTCCAGCCCGATGTCGTGCACCTGCACACCGTGGGACTGCTCTCCCCGGCGGCGCTGCCCGTGCTCGCGGCGACCCCGACGGTGCTGACCGTGCACGGCGCCGAGATCTACGTCCGCGGGACCGAGCGGTTCTGCATGCCGGACTCCTGTTACCGCCGGACCGCGGACGGCGAGCCACGGCTGACCGTACGCGGCCGCCTCGTCGCCCTCGCCACGGCGCTGCTGGCGGGCCGGGCCTGGCGCCGGGGCCTGCGCGTCGTCGACGTCGTCCTGGCCCCGAGCCGCTACCTCGCCACCCTGGCCAGCCGTGACCTCGGCCGCACCCGGGTGGTGCCCAACGGGTACACGCCGGCGCACCCGAACGTCGTCCCGGAGCAGACCGCACCGCACCATCCGCGCCTGCTCTTCGCCGGCCGCCTGGAGCAGTTCAAGGGACCGCAGGTGGCCCTGGCCGCGATGCCCGCGATCCTGGTCCGGCACCCCGACGCCCGGCTGACCATCTCGGGTTCCGGCCCGATGGAACAGACCCTCACGGACTACGTACGCGACCACGACCTCGCCGCCCACGTCGAACTCACCGGCTGGCTCGCCCCCGGGGAGCTGCAACGCCGCTACGCCGAGGCGGATGTCGTGCTGGTCCCGTCGGTGTGGCCGGAGGCGTTCGGGCTGACCGCGCTGGAGGCCTTCGCCGTCGGCACCCCCGTCGTCGCGTCCGCGGTCGGCGGCCTGCCCGATCTGGTACGCGTGGGCGAGACCGGCGCCCTCGTCCCGCCGGGCGACGCCGCCGCGCTCGCCGCGGCCGTCAGCGACCTGCTCGACGACGAGCCCCGGCGCCGGCTGCTCGGCCGGGGCGCCCGCGCGCTGCACGCCGGGCTGACCCTCGACCGGCATCTGGCCACGGTGCACGAGTCCTACGGCGACGCCATCGCCGCGCACCACGCGCAGCGCCGCCCGGCCGGCGCCCATCGTGCCCTCGCCCCGGGCCGGGGCCCGGCCGCACGCCTCGCCGGTCTCGTGCGGGAGACCGTGGCCGACAGCCTGCTGCGCAACTCGGCGCTGCTGCTGCTGTCCACGGTGGTCCTGGCCGGCGGCGGGTTCCTGTTCTGGCGGGTCGTGACCCACCTGCTCACCACCCCCGAGGTGGGCCGGGCCAGCGCGCTGATCTCGGCGTCCACACTGGTGGTCAACCTGGCGCTGCTCGGGCTGAACAACTCCCTGATCCGTTATCTGGGGGAGTGGTCCGACCGGGCCCGCACCGTCAACACCGCCCTGACCGTCGTGGCCATCGCCGCGCTGCTGGGGGCGCTCGTCTTCGTGGTCGCCCTGCCGTCGCTGGCACCGGGTCTGGTCGGCGTCGAGCATCCCGGCCGGTCGCTGGCCTTCGTCGTGCTCTGCGTCACCGGAGCCGTCGGCCTCTGTTATGACAATGTGTTCGTAGCCCTGCGCCGCAGCGATTACGTGCTGGTCCGCAACGTGCTCGTGGTGATCCTCCGGCTCGGCCTGCCGCTGCTGCTGGCGGGTTCCGCGGCGTTCGGCATCTTCGGCGCGTACTGGCTGGCACCGGCGATCGCTCTGCCGCTGTACTTCGCCGCCGCGCACCGCCTCGGCCTCAGCGCCCGCGTCGCGCTCGGCGCCGAGCGGCTGCGGGCCATGTGGCGTTACTCCGCCGCCAACTACATGGCGACCGCGATCCTGATGACGCCGAGCCTGCTGATGCCGGTCATGGTCGCCCACCGGATCGGGCCCGGACCGGCGGCGGAGTACTACATCGCGTCGCTGATCGCCGGGGTGCTCGTCTTCGTGCCCCAGGCGACGGCGCGCAGCTTCTTCGCCGAGGTGTCCCACGACCGGGGGAGCCTGCGCGCGCACCTGTCCCGCGTCGTCACGGTCACCACCGTGCTGCAGGTCCCGGTGCTCGCCGTGATCATCCTCGCGGGAAAGCCCCTGCTGCGGCTCTTCGGACCGGACTACGTCCCGGCGTACCCGGTGCTGATCCTGCTCGCCCTCACCCTCGCGCTGAGCTCGGTCGGTTTCATCGGCAGCACGCTGCTGCTGGTCGCCGGTCGTACGAAACTGCTGTGCCAGTTGTCCGCCGCGGCGTACGCCGTCTCCCTGATCGGCGCGTACCTGCTCGCCGGGCAGGGCCTGGTCTGGATCGGCGCCGCACTGCTCACCGGCGAGATCGTGCTCACCCTCGGCTACCTGCGGATCATCGCCGTGGAGCTGCGTGCCGTGCCCGTCGCGGACAACACCCTGACCACTCAGCCTGCCGTGCCCCGGCCGGCGGAAAGGACTTCGATCTCGTGACAGGTTTCAGCCAGGCGGTCCGCGCGGTCGGCCGTCCCGTGCACGCCTCCACCTCGTCGTGGTGGCGCCGGGCGCTGCGGCACCGCGCGGTGGACGCCACGGCACTGGTGACCGGCCGGCGGATCATGGTGCTCGCGCCGCACCCGGACGACGAGACGCTGGGCTGCGGCGCCGTCATCGCCCGGGCCCGCGCCGCCGGTGACCAGGTCACCGTCGTGATCGCCACCGACGGGCGGCACAGCAGCCGGTCGCAGGTGCTCGCTCCGGAGCCGCTGGCCCGGGTGCGCAGCGGCGAACTACGGACGGCGTGCCGCGCGCTCGGGGTCGCCGAGCAGAACGTCGTCCAGCTCGGCCGCGAGGACGGGACGCTCAGCGACTGCCTGCCCGAGGTCGCCGCCGAGCTCGCCGCGCTGCTCGCCGACCGGCGGCCGGACACCGTCTTCGTCACCTGCCGGCAGGACTCGCACCCCGACCACGAGGCGCTGCACGAGGCGCTGAGCCTGGCCCTGCGGTATCCGGTGCCGGCGCAGGAACCGCCGCAGGTGCTGGCGTACCCGATCTGGGCCTGGACCAGCGGGCCCTGGTTCCTGGCGGCCGGGCGGCTGCGGACCCGCCGGCTCACCTGGGCGCTGCGTCAGCTGTTCACCACCGGCTGGGTGGAGATCCCGGCCGGCGATCATCTCGGCGCCAAACGGGCGGCGATCGAGGCGTACGCGAGTCAGACGACCAACTTCACGGGGGAGGCGTCATGGAGCTACCTGCCGGCCGACGCGGTGTCGCTGTTCCTGCAGCCGTCGGAGATCTTCCTGGCCGTCGCCCGCCCGGAGCCGGTGCGATGACCCTCGAGGAGTTCGAGAAGCTGGGTCCGCAGTGGGAGACGCTGTACGCGAAGTCGGCGCCGGCCACCCCTTTCCTGGCGCACGGCTGGCTCAGCGCGTACTGGCGTACGTTCAACCCCGCCGACGTCCGCATCGTGTGCGTGCACGACGGGGCCGGGCGCCTGGTGGCCGCCGCCGCCCTGCGGGTGCAGCGCCGCCGCGGGGTCCGCACCCTGATCCCGCTCGCCGCCGAGCTCACCGACTTCAGCGACGTCCTGCTCGACGACGACGTCCCGGACGCGGGGGAGGAGCTGGCGGCGTCGCTGCTCGCGCTGCCCGGCTGGGATGTCATCGAGCTGCCCGAGGCCCCGCCCGGTGCGCAGGTCTGGCGGCTGCTGAACGGCTGGCCGGGGCAGGCGTTCGCGCGCCCGGCCAGCGTCTGCCTGGAGCTGCCGGTCGGCGCGACCGAGGTGGTGCTGGCCGGCCTGCCCGCCAAGCAGCGCCGGCACCTGCGCCGCAACGACCGGCTCGACCTGCGCCACGAGGCCGTCCCCGCCGATCCGGAGAGCCTGGCGGCCGGCGTCGGCGAGCTGCTCGATCTGCACACCCGCGAGTGGGACGGCCGGGGCGGCAACGCATTGCACGGCACGGAGACGTTCCGCCGGCACCTCACGACCGCGGTGCAGAACCTGGCGCCGCAGGGCCGGGCCCGGCTCACCCGGCACACTCTGGACGGTGTGCCCGCCGCGGTGTCGCTGACGCTCTACACCGCCGGGACGGTCGCCGGCTATCTCTACGGCGCCGACCCGTCGCTGCGCAAACAGGTCGACATCAGCGCGCTGCTGATCGACTCGGGGTTGCGGCTGGGCCGCGAGCACGGCACGGCGAAGCTCTCGCTGCTACGCGGTGAGGAGTCCGGCAAGCTGCGCTGGCAGCCCCTGGCGCGGCGCAACCAGCGGATGACGTTGCTGCGCCCGCACTTCGGCCTCGGACACGGGTTCGCCGTCGCGGGCCTGATCTCCCAGGCGGGCCGCGCGAGCCTGCGGCGCATCCCGGCCGTGACGCGGTTCGCCGCCCGCCTGGGCTTCTGACGTACGAGAGGGGTTTTTGGCGCACAAACGGACTGCGGCGGTACGCAGGGATCGCGTACCGCCGCAGTCATCGGGGGGTGGGTGAGGTCATCAGCGGACCATGGCCGCCTTCAGGGCCGCGTACGCCGGCTTCGCGCTGCCGTCGAAGCGCAGGACGCCGAAGTGCTGCTCGCGGTCCGTGGCCGAGGTGCCGGTGTCACGGGCGGAGTAGTAGAACATCGGGCCGGCGAACGGCTTGGCGTACCAGACGTCGTACGCCTCGGTCAGGTCGCTCGCCTGGCGGGCCTCGGTGAACGAGTTCGAGCCACCGGTGGGCAGGCCGTACTCGGTCGCCCAGAGCTTGTCGGCGGCGTCGCCGTTGGCGGACATGATGTCGTAGAGCTTCTGCGAGTCCTGGTTCATGTGCGAGCTGCCGGCCGGGGTGTAGCTACCGGTGTACGGGTGCCAGCCGACCGCGTCGAGCAGGCCCTTGGCGCCGTTCGCGTACGCGTCGCTGAGGTAGGTGAACGGGTCGGCGCCGCCGGTCCAGTCGGTCGGGGCGAGCGCGCCGAACACGATGTTCGCCTTGGTGCCGAGCTCGCTCGCGGCCTTACGGACACCGGCGACACACGGGATCAGGGTGGTACGGGCGTACGCGGCGCCGTTCGGCGTCGACAGCCCCGGGTGCGGCAGGTTGATCTCGTTGCCGACCTCGTAGTCCATGACGCCCATGGGGATGTAGTGCTTGGCGGTCTGGTAGCAGTAGTTGTTCAGCAGCGCGGTGTCGGCGGCGGGGCCGTAGTCGCCCGCGTTGCCGTTCGCCCAGCCCGGCACGGTGTGCAGGATGGCCAGGTAGCGCAGGTTGTTGGCACGCGCGTCGGTGATCACCCGGTCGAACGTGTCCCAGCGCCAGTCGCCCTTGATCGGCTCGAGGTACTGCCAGCCGAGGTCGCTGCGGATGTAGGTCGCGTTCGCTGCGCTGACGGCCTGGAAGTCGGCGGCGCGGCGGTCGTTCCACGGCATGCCGGCGCCGAGCGCGACACCACCGATGTGCTTGCCGGCCGGAGTGGTGGCCGGGGGCGGCGTGACGGTGGAGGCGGGAGGGGCGACCGCGCCCTTGGCGGCGGTGTAGTGGGCGGAGACGCGGGCGGCGGTCAGCACCTTCGGGTACATCGCGAGACCGTCGACGAGCAGCTTGCCGGGGTTGACCGGGTTGCCGTTCGCGGAGTTCAGCATCGCGCCGATCTCCAGCGGCAGGCTCTCGGCGTCGGTGCCGGCCAGCCCGGCGGTCGTACCGGTCTTGTCCAGGGTGCCGTCGACGTACCAGTTCCAGCGCTTGTCCGTGCCGTTGAACGTGAAGACCAGGTGGCTGTAGTTGCTGGAGTTGAGGCCGCGGGTGGTGCCGATGTCGATGCCGTTGCGCTTGAAGTGCACAGTGTGGGCGCTGTCGGACGAGACCCACATCGCGGTGCCGAAGTGACCGGTGGTGACCTGGCCGCGGCTGAAGATGGTCGGCCAGCCCGTGGTCTGCGGCGTGGCGGGCAGCTTGGCCCACACCTCGGCGGTGAACGAGGACGCGGCGCGCATCGAGGCGGCGTACGGCACCCGGATCTGCTGGCCGATCCCGTCGAACGAGGCGGCGTTGCCGACGGCGCCCTTCGTGCCCAGCAGCGCCGTGGAGATGCTCGGCGCGGCGTGCGTACCCGTCAGATCCTTGATCTTGCCGGTGGTCTCGTCCATCGGCCAGTAGCCCTTGGGGCTGTCGGCCAGCACGGCGGCGTCGTAGGCGGTCGTGGTCGCGGCGGCCTGCGCCGGGGTGATCCCGGTCGCGATACCGGCGGTGAGGGCGGTGACTGCGACACCTACGAACGTCGAAACGGTGGACAGCGGCTTCATTGGTTGCTCCTCTACTAGGGGCGACCCGAAGGGCCGGAAGACCGGCAAGGACCGCGGCTGCGATCGGTGCTCCATCGGCGTACACATGTCTCTTCGCCCTGCCGGCAGAGGCAGCGAGTTCCGCTTCGGTGGAGTTGAGGTGCACGCAAGTTGCCGGATTCCCGGCGTTTGCGGGCATGCAAAAGGGAGCCCCCGCCGGGTGGCGGAGGCTCCCTTTTCCGTAAGGGCCGGAGGCGTTAGCCGATCTTGATCAGCTGGGCCTCGTCGCGGCTCCTGTTGTCGTGGCTGACGACGAGCAGGCCCTGGGGCGGGTTGCGCAGGAACTCGGCCCGGTTCAGCGTGATGGTCTCGGTGACCGTCTTGTTCGGTGCCACCTCGGCGAAGGCGCCCGTGCTGATCGCCGGGGTGAACACGTTGTAGGTGGCCGTTCCGGCGATGGTGTCGCTGGTCGGGTCCACCAGGCCGAAGCTGGCCGCGTGGTACGTGATCCGCGGGCTGGCCGCCGAGAGGCACGGCGAGCCCTCCTGGCACAGCTGTGAGATCAGCACCGGGAGCGCCAGCGTGCTGCTGTCGGTCGGCGCGTCGGCGAAGAACTCGAGCGTGGCGCCGCCCGTCCGCAGGTCGAACACGGCCGTGACCAGCTCGCCGGTGACGTCACCGGTGGTCAGCGCGCCGTAGTCCTGCGCGACGACCACGTAGTCGTCGACCTTGTCGGCGTTGACGTCGACGTAGATGTCGAACTCGTTGCTCGCCGCGTTGGACCAGCGGTCGTGGGTGCTGACGGCGAACTGGATCGCGTCATCCGCGAGCAGGCTCTGCACGCCGACGGCCTTCAGGTCGGTCGAGCCCTGACCCTCGTCCGGGTCGGACAGGCCCCACGCGTAGAAGTCGGCGGTGCCGGTGGTGGCGCCACGGCGGTTGGTGACCGTCGCGGTGGCCGTGCCCTTGGCCCGCAGCGCGGCCGTGTTCAGGTCGGTGTGCACGTTCGAGACCGCCTGCGGCACGAGGTAGTACGGCACCCGCAGTGCGACACCGGAGTTGCTCCTGCCCACCGGCGTGAACGTGACGAGCCCGGCGACGTCCTGGAACGCGCTGGAGTCCCCGGCGGTGGCCGCCGGCACCTCGAGGGTGACCGCGACCGCCGCGGTGCCCCGCGCGGGGACCGTCACCCGGGTCTTCTGCAGCTTGACCTTGTGCGGGCTGCCGGCCGCCCGGGCCACGGAGACGGTGAAGGTGGCCGCGGTCCGGCCGAAGTTCTTCACCTTGACGAGCTTGTTCCTGCTGTAGTCGGCGCCCAGCTCGGCGAACCCGTAGTTCAGGGTCGCGGTGCCGCTGTCACCGAGCGCCACGACCTGGGTGTCGACCGCGCCCGGCACCTGGATCAGGCCGGAGCCGCCCAGCCGGGTGCTGTACCCGGTGACCTTCGCCGGGTCGGCGGTGTTGACGATCGCCGCCTTCCAGTACTCGGACTTCCTCCAGTCCGGGTGGGCCTGCTTGACCAGTGCGGCCTCGCCGGCGGTGTGGGGTGCGGCCATCGAGGTGCCGGACTCCGTGGCCGGGCCGTTGCCCGTGCCCGAGCCGGCCGAGACGATGCTGACGCCCGGCGCCGTGACGTCCGGCTTGAGCCAGCTGTCGCCGGTCCGCGCCCCGCCCGAGGTGAAGCTCGCGAAGCCCAGGTAGTTCGGGTTGCTCAGGTTCTTGTTGGTGAGCGTGGTCGTGGAGCCGTCGGCGGCCACCAGCGCGGCGGCGGCGGTGTTCGGCACACCCAGGAACGGGATGGTGACGTTCGCGGGCTCACCGGTGTCGGCGTTGCTGGTGATCGCGCCCTCGAACGGCGGGTAGGAGGCGTCGGAGTTCACCATCAGGACCGCGGCGGCACCGGCCTCCTGACCGTAGACGGCCTTCGCGACCCGGGCGCAGGTGCCACGGGCGACGACGACGAGCGCCCCGGCGACACCGGGCTGATCGAACTCGGCCACGCTGCACCCCAGCGCGATACCGCCGGCACCGTTGCCGAGCACCTTGACCGGCAGGGTCAGGCCGTCGGCGAAGGTCGCGCCGTTCGCGTTGATGGCGTCCAGCGTGGTGCCGGTGCCCAGGGCCAGGCTCGCACCGGGGAACGACGGGACCGGGTCGTTCGCCGCGACGCTGATCACGCCGGTCGCGGTGGACGGGCTGCCCACGATGTACGGGTTGTGCCCCGAGTTGCCGGCCGACGCGACCACGATCACGCCGTCCTTCGCGGCGTTCTCGGCCGCGACGGCGTCGGGGGAGTCCGCGGAGCCGAACGACGAGCCGAGCGACATGTTGATGACGTCCATGTCGTTCGCGACGGCCCACTCGATGGCGTCGACGACCATGTCCGTCGAGCCGGTGCAGCCGAAGACGCGGACGGCGTACAGGTCGGCCTTGGGAGCCGCGCCGGGACCGACGGTCCAGGAGTTCGCCCCGACGGTCTTCGTGTCGTAGGTGCCCTTGTACGTCTTGCCGTTGCTGAGCACGCCGTACCCGGCGGTGGTGCCCGCGACGTGCGAGCCGTGCCCGTTGCAGTCGAGCGGGTTCGCGTCGGGGACCGGCACCGGCTGGTAGTTGGCGCTGGCCGGGTCGGCGTCGTAGGTGTCACCGACCAGGTCGATGCCGCCCTTGACCTTCGCCGCCTTCGGGCCGAACAGCGCGGGGTCGGCGGCCTGCGTCTCCGTGGCGTGGGCCTTGTCGTACGCCGCCACCGTGCCCGGCCCGCCGAAGTCGGCGTGCGTGTAGTCGATGCCGGTGTCGATGATCGCGACCTTGACACCCTCGCCGCGGTACTTGTCGGGCGCGCTCCACGCCTGCGGGGCACCGATCAGCGGCACGCCGTTGGTGTTGTCCGGTTTGACCGTCTGCACCGCGTGCACGCCGACGACGTCGGGTGCGGCGGCGAGCGTGTCGAGCTCGTTCGCGTTGATCCGCACCTTCACACCGTTGTACGCGTGCTGGTAGGTGCCGAGCACCGTGCCACCGAGTCCGCGCACCTTCTGCACGACCGGCGCCTGCTCCTTGCCGAGCTGGTCACGCCGCTGCTTCTTCTGCGTCGTGGTCAGCGGTGTCGCGGCGGCGGCATCGGTCACCGCGACCGGGTCCCCGCTGAGCTGCACCATCACGGTGACCGGCTTGTTCTTCAGGGCCAGCGGCACCCCGGTCACCTTCGACCCGGCCGGGACCGGCTCGAAGCCCGGCCGGTCGCCCGGCGCGGCGAACGCGCCCGTCGAGGTGCTCACCACGCCCAGGGCGGTTATCAACAGGCCCACGCCCGCCGCCCGGGTGAGCTGCGATCGAATCAACCTCACTGCGGCTGCCTCCTTGCCGTAACCGGCCGGGCACCGTCGGCAGGTTCGCCGCCCTCGGGCTGCCGGGCCGGTCGGAATGTGCATAACGGACCCGATTGATCAGGCCCATCGACCACGATGGACGTCCGCCGGGCCCCAGAAGCTTCACACGCCGACGAGCCGGGACTGAATAGCCGAATGGCCGACCCGGGGCTGGCCGAGTGGATGATCTTGAAATGGTGAATTGTGCATATGTTGCGCCGTCATTTACGGCTGATCACCAGCGCCATCCCGGCGAGGGTGACCACAGTGGCCCCGGCCTGCACCGGCGTGGGCGTCGCTCCGAGGTGGACCAGGGCGGAACCCGCCCCGACCAGCGGCGGGACCCCCAGCCCGAGCAGGGCCGAATAGGACGCGCCCGCGGTGACCAGAATGCGATGCTGGAGCAGATAAGCGGGGACATAGATGACAATGCCCAGAATGGCCAGTAGACCCACGGCGGCCAGACTGACGGCCGCCCCTTCCAGCACCGCCCACGCGATCAGCGGAATGCTCCCGGCCGCGAAGATCGGCAGAATCCGCGGCGCCATCGCACCGTGATATCCGCGATTGATCCGGGCGAAGAACAGACCGTAGAACGCGATCGACAGCATCGCCGCCACGGCACACACCGTCCCGAGGGTGACGTCGCGCCCGAACGTCCCGGCCAGCCGGGGGACCACGTAGCCGGCTGCCCCGGCCACGGCCACGGCGGTGCCCGCGATGGTCAGCAGCGGCGGCCGGGACCGGGCGAGCACACTCTCGGCGACCAGGACCACGGCCGGCGCGAGGCAGAGCACCAAACTCGGCAGGGCGGGCCCGGCCAGCGCGATCGCGACGGTGGAGAAGACCGTGTAGGCGGTCACGCCGGTGCCGGCGAGGATCACGATCTGCCACCATCGGTACGCCCGGAGCGCCGGCGTCCCCACCGGCGCCGCCCGCCACGTCAGCGCCGCGAGCCCCACCACGGTGAACCCGGTCCGCCCCGCGGCGACGGCCGCCGTGCTCGCATCCCGCAGCGACACGCCCACGACCAGCCACGTCGCGCCCAGCAGCAGGATCAGCGCCCCCGACCGCGCGAACAACCGGGTCCGGTCACTGACAACCGGGCGGGGCCGTTGTACGCTGCCCACGATGAATACCTCCTGGTACGGATTGGAGGTCCCGTCCGCGAAGTGTGAGTGCTGATGCGCTCCCACGCCGTGAACGGCGACTCTCGTCTTCCTGTCTGGCAGCGCGTGCGCGAGTTCGCCGTGCCGCCCCCCATGATCCATACGGCCACCATCCGGCGTCTCGCGGGTGACTGGGCCGGTGCCTGTGCCGCCGCGCGGTTCGATGTCGACATCGACCTGCGGGGTCTCGCGCGCACCCATGGTCTCGAATTCACCGGCCGGGTCCGTGACGACCTGCGCCACCTCGCCCCCGACCTGCTGCGCTGGCACCTGCCCCGGGTCGCCCCGGACGGCCTGCTGCGCCCGGGCCTGACCCTGAGCCTGGCCCGGTACGGCGCGGAGCACCTGGTCGCCCGGACCGCGCCGGCCTGGGCGGACAGCGGCCAGCGGATCTCCCTCGCGCTGTGGAGCGGCGGCCCGCATCCCGACCGGCGCTTCCGCCTCGACCTGCACCGCCATCTCTGGGATGCCCGCCGCACGGCGGAGCTGCGGGAACGCTCCGTGCAGGACCGGGCCTACGAGGCAGCTCTGCTGCGCCACGCCGACAACCGCCCGGACGCCCCCGTCCTGGTCCGGCAGCGCACCCGCCGCTATCTGGCCCTGACCCCGGACGGCGAGACAGTGGTGGCCAGACCACGACCGGGCGACCTTCTGCTCCCGGACGCGGCCACCGCCACACCCCCCGACGTGCTGCTCCTGCGCGCCGGCCTGATCGACGCCGCCCACCTGCACCCGCTGGTCGCCGCAGCCCTGGCACCAGGGACCGGCGCGCCCGCCCCGCCCCCGAACGCTGCCCCGTCCGAGCGACAGGTCGACTGCCGTGGGGCCGTACACCGGATCGGGCTCGTCGACGGTGTTCTCGCACCGCTCGACCACGACCCCGTGGAGCTGCGCCGGGAGGAGCTGCTCGTCGCGTTCGGCGGGGTCCCGCTGCCCTGTCTGCGGGTCATCGACGAGGCGAACCGCAACCCGGCGGGCCTCGCCGACATCCGGGGCCGCCTCGTGCACGGCGACACCGCCGGAGCCCTCGACGCCATCGAGGCCCTGCTCGGTCCACAAGCGACGCTGCGTGCCGGTGCCCTGCGTGACGAACTGCAGGCCGCCGCCGAACGCCGCGTCAGCTACGGGCTCTACCGCGCCGGAATGGCCGGTCACTGCCCGCCCAAACAGCGTGTTTCCCGTCAACGCCACTTCACAAAAAGGTGATCACACACTTGACCAGCACCCTCGACGTCGCCGCCGACCTGCTCGGCCTGCTCACCACCACGGACACCGAGCCGCACACCGATCCGCAGCTCGACGCGCTCACCCTGGCCGTCGCCGCCGACCTGCCCGTGCTGCTCTGGGGCGAGCCCGGCATCGGCAAGACCGCGGGCATCAGCCAGCTCGCCGAGTCGCTCGGACTGCCGCTGACCACGGTCATCGCGAGCGTGCACGAGCCGACCGACTTCTCGGGGCTGCCCGTGATCGGGGCTGATCCGGCAGCTCACGGCGTACCCATGGCTCCTCCGGACTGGGCGGTGAAGCTTGTCAGAGCGGGTCGTGGCCTGCTGTTCCTCGACGAGCTCAGCACCGCACCACCCGCCGTGCAGGCCGCGCTGCTGCGGCTCGTCCTCGAACGCCGGGTCGGCGCCCTGAAACTCCCGCCGGGGATCCGGATCGTCGCCGCGGCGAACCCCCGCGCGTCCGCCGCTGACGGCTGGGAGCTCAGCGCGCCGCTGGCCAACCGGTTCGTGCACCTGCAATGGGCGTACAACCATGAGGTGGTCGTCCGAGGCCTCGGCGGCACCTGGCCGCACGCTGCCCTGCCGCAGCTCGACCCCGGCAACCTTCACCAAGCCGTCGGGTACGCCCGCCGCGCGGTCACCCTGCTCCTCACCGCCCGCCCCGCCCTCGTCCACCAACTCCCCAAGAGCGAGACCCGCCGGGGCGGCGCCTGGCCGTCCCCGCGCACCTGGGAGATGGCGGTGCGCCTGATCGCGTTCGCGACGGCGGCCGGCACCTCGCGCGAGGTGCTGTCCATGCTGGTCCGCGGCGTGGTCGGCGACGGCCCGGGCCTGGAACTGCTGGCCGGCCTCGACCGGATGGACCTGCCCGACCCGGAGACGCTGCTCGCCGACCCGTCCGCCGCGCTCCTGCCGGACCGGGGTGACCTGCGCCAGTCCGTGCTCGACGCGGTGGTCGCGGCCGTGCGGCAACGCCCGACGCGGGAGCGGTGGGACGCGGCCTGGGCGCTGCTCGTGCTGGCCCTCGAGACCGGGGCGCCGGACCTGGTCGTGGTGCCGGCGAGCACGCTTGCCACGCTGCGCGAGGACGACTGGCCCGTCCCCGCGGAGATCGAACTGCTCGCCGGCGCCATCGACGTCTCCCGCAGAGCCGACCGCGTGGGTGCGGGCCGGTGAGCTTCGACGAGGGAAAGCTGTACGCCGCGCGCCTGCACGCCACCCGGGTGCGGCCCTACCTGGCGTCGGCGTTGTTCGCACTCACGCCGGTGGCGTCGCAGCGCGTACCGACCATGGCCGTCGACCGGTACTGGCGCTGCTACGTCTCCCCGGCGTTCGTCGCGGCGACCCCGGTGGAGGAACTCGCCGGGGTCTGGGTCCACGAGGTGTCCCACCTGCTGCGCGACCACCACGGCCGCAGCGACCGCTACGCGAAGAGACACGAGCTCACCGGCCGGGCGGAACGGCTGCGGATGAACATCGCCGCCGACTTCGAGATCAACGACGACGTGTACGGGCACGGCCTCACCCGCCCGTCCGGCGTCGTCGTCCCCGAGATGATCCACCTGCCGCCGGGCAAGCTGATGGAGGACTACCTGGGCAGGTTCCGCCTCGGCCCGTACACCGACGGCATGACCTGGCTCGACTGCGGCAGCGGCGTCGACGGCCTCGACCGCTCGTGGGACCTCGGCCCGGACGGCGGTCACGGGCTCACCGACCAGGAACGCGACGCCGTCCGGTTCCGGGTCGCGCAGGGCATCAACGGCCACCCCGGCGACGTCCCGGACACCTGGAAACGGTGGGCGGAGGACGCCTTTCATCCACCACAACCCTGGCGCGCGCTGCTCGGTGCCGCGGTCCGTGCCGCGGCTGCGGGCTCCGGCGCGGGCGGCGATTACACGTACGGCCGCCCGGCGCGACGTTCCTCCGCCCTGCCCGGTGTCATCCTCCCGGCGCTGCGCCGCAGCCCACCCCGCGTCACGATCATCATCGACACGTCCGGTTCGGTCAGCGACACCGAGCTGGGGAGCGCGCTGCTCGAGGTGGCCGCGATCGGGCGTACGGTCGGCGGCGGCCGCGGCCAGGTCCGGGTGCTCTGCTGCGACGCGGCGGCCGGGGTGGCGTACCCGTTGTGCCGGGCCGAGGGCATTCCCCTGATCGGCGGTGGGGGAACCGACCTGAGGGAGGGCTTCAGCCAGGCCCTGTCCTCGCCGCCACGTCCCGATGTGGTGGTCGCGCTGACCGACGGGCAGACCCCCTGGCCGAGCGAACAGCCCCCGTGCCGCACGGTGGTCGGCTTGTTCGCCCGCACCGTCAAGGAGGACGCCGAGGTCGACGAACACGGCGAGGGCGACGGCTGGGTCGACACCCCGTCATGGGCCCGGGTCGTCACGATCGGCTGACCGCCTCTCACCTCGCCGGCTTTGTCAGTCGGGTGGCTGTCGCCGGGCGGATCGGTGGAGGCGGTCGGCGAGGGCGGCGACGCGGGTGCGGAGTTCGGCGGGGCGGTCGATGGCGAACGGGTGATCCAGGGCGGCGAGCAGCGGGGGTAGCCAGTCGAGGCTCTCCGCGCGGATCTCGACGTGGGCCCAGCCGGTGCCGGGCGTCTCGGTGATGGTGGCGACCGAGGGTGGCAGCCGGGTGCGGATCTGGGCGGGTGTGGCCCGGATCCGCAGGGTCACCTCGTGCCGGTACGGAGCATCGGCGAAACCGGTGAGCAACTGCTGAGCCGGGTCCACGTCCGCCGGCGGTTCGAAGGTGCCGGGCAGGACCCGTGCGCTCTCGATGCGGTCGAGGCGGAACGTGCGGTTGGCGGCCATCGCGGGATCGGCGCCCGTCACGTACCAGCGGTTCGAGTGGACCACCAGGGCGTGCGGGTGCAGGGTGCGGGTGGTGCGGCGGGCTTCGCGGTCGGCGTACCTGATGGAGATCGGGTTGTGGTGCTTGATCGCGTCCGCGATCGTCAGCAGGACCGTGCTGTCCGGGGTGGGTGCGCCGCCGGAGGCCGTCGCGGTGAAGGTGATCGTTTCGAGCAGGGCGTCGAGGCGGCGGCCCAGCCGCGCGGGCAGCACCCGGCGGATCTTGGCAGCGGCCGTTTCAGCAGCGGCGGTCGTTTCGGTCGCGGCAGTTGCTTCGGCCCGGCGGGCGGCGGTCAGGGCGAGCAGGACGGCGAGGGCTTCGTCGTCGGCGAGCATCAGCGGTGGCATGCGGTAGCCCGGGGCGAGCCGGTATCCGCCGTAGCGGCCGCGCACCGATTCCACCGGGACGTCCAGGTCGATGAGGTGGTCCACGTAGCGGCGGACGGTGCGTTCGTCGACCCCGAGCCGCCCGGCGAGCTCGGCCAGGGTGCGCAGGCCGCCCGACTGGAGCAGCTCCAGCAGGGTCAGGACGCGGGCGGTGGGTCGGGCCATACGCTGAATTATCCTCCCGATACTGGGCGGAATCTGTCCAGTATTGCTTCTAGCGTCATCCGCATGAACTTCGTCTCGATTCGCGTCATCACCGGGGACGTCACCCGGCTCGTCGACTTCTACGAGCGGGCGACCGGCCTCACGGCCGAGTGGTCAACCCCCGAGTTCGCCGAGGTACGCGTGGGTTCCGCCACGATCGCCATCGCGGGCACGGCCACCCTCGCGCTCTTCGCCCCCGACTTCGCCGCGCCCGCCGCGAACCGGTCCGTGATCACCGAGTTCCTCGTCGACGACGTGGACGCCGTCTTCGCGGGACTGGCCGATTCCGACCCCGACGTCGTTCAGGCGCCCACCACGATGCCGTGGGGCAATCGATCGCTGCTGATCCGTGACCCCGACGGCAACCTCGTCAACTTCTTCACCCCGGTCACGGCGGCGGCCAAGGTGAAATTCGCTCGCTGACCATCCGTACGCTCATGGTCATGAGCTCCGTCGCGGCCCGGCCCGCTTTCACGCCGCAGGCCGCGCGCCGCCGCGCCGCCATCTTCGCCGTCATGCTCGTCGTGGGGGTCGGGATCGCGTCGTGGACCGTGCGCACCCCGGCCGTCCGCGACCTGCTGCACGCCTCCACCGCCGAGATGGGCCTCGTGCTGTTCGGCATCTCGGTCGGCTCGATGACCGGGGTGCTCTCGTCCGCGGCGATCGTCCGGTCCCGCGGCGCCCAGTTCACGGTCGCGGTCGGCGGCTCGGCCTTCGTCGCCGGCATGGCACTGATCGGCATCGGCGCGGCCGCGGCGCTGGACGCGGGGGTCTTCACCGGTCTCGCCTTCGTCGGCCTCGGCGCCGGCCTGATGGAGATCGCCCTCAACGTCGAGGGTGCCGCCATCGAGACCGAGTCCCACCGCTCGGTCCTTCCCATGATGCACGGCTTCTTCAGCCTCGGTACCGTCGTCGGCGCGGTCGCGGGCATCGGCCTGACCGCGATCTCCTTCCCGGTGGTCTGGCACATGTCCGGGGTCGCGATCGGCGGCGCGGCCATCGTCTTCTGGGCGGTGCGCCGCGTCCCGGCCGAGACCGGCCGCTCCGCCGGTCCCGCACCAGCGGCCGGCGGCGGGTTCCGTGCGCAGCTCGGGCTGTGGCGCCAGCGCCGGGTGCTGATGCTCGGGCTGATCGTGCTCGCCCTGGCGCTGGCGGAAGGCTCCGCGAACGACTGGCTGCCCCTGCTGATGGTCGACGGTCACGGCGCCTCTCCCGCACTGGGCTCGGTGATCTTCACCGGGTTCGCGCTGGCGATGACCGCCGGCCGTTTCGCCGGGGAGCCACTGCTGGCCCGATTCGGCAACGCGGCGGTCCTGCGGGTGAGCGCCCTGGTCTCGGCAGCCGGTATCGCCACCGTCGTCTTCGCCGACAACGTGATCGTCGCCGGCCTCGCGGTGGCCCTGTGGGGCCTCGGCGCAGCCCTCGGCTTCCCGGTCACCCTGTCCGCAGCCGCGGAAAGCCCCGACCCGACCTCGACCGTCGGCGCGGTGGCGTCCGCCGGCTACGTCGCATTCCTGGTCGGCCCGCCCCTGCTCGGCTTCCTGGGCGACCACGTCGGCCTCCGCGGCGCCATGATCGTCGTCCTGGTCGTCGTGGCAGCCGCCGCCACGCTCACCTCAGCAGCCAAACCCCTCCCTGCCGGGTCACCGTCATGACCCCCTCCCGCGCCACGTTCCGCATCGCCCAGCAGACCAACCGCTCCTGCCGCTACGCCCAGGTCACCCTCGAGGTCACCGCCCGGAGCGCACTCGCCGAGGACCCCGCGGAGGTCGAGGTGACCGCCGACTCCTTCGATGAGTACCGCCGGGAGGCGGTGCTGGGGGTCCGGTGGGCGTTGCGCTACCTTCCGCAGCCGGCGAGGGTGACGGTGACCGACATCGTGACCACCGAGATCGACACCGGCGTCGGGGACGTCTACGAGGCGGCCGCCCACGCCGTCTGGCAGGCCGTGCAAGCCGACGACCATCCGCGGTTCGTGGGCTTCACCGATCGGACGATGGTCGCCGACTGGCTGGCGAGAATGCACGGCCGGCGCCTCGAATCCGTGACCGAAGCACGAGCCTGGTTCGAGGGCCACCGCGAGGGCGGCGACGCCGAAAGCCTGGTCCACGCGTGGCTCTTCTTCGAGCACGCCGTGCCGATCGCCCTGCACTGCCTCGACGAGCACCTCATCCTCGTCCACGAAAAGCCCTACGAGCCCTACGCCATGGCCGGATTCGGCGAGACCAGAGTCGGCCCGGCCCGGAGTCCGGATCTGCTGGCCGGGTTTGCCGGCTCGCGCCTGCTCGGCAGCGACGTGCTCCCCAGCCTCGAGGGCGAGAACATCTGCGGCGGTCTGGTGCTGCACTTCGCCCATGAGGGTCGCACCCACGAGGGTCCCACCCGTGAGGACCTTGTCATCGGGGCTCGGCGTGACGAATGGGTTCTCGAGGCGAAGCGTCCATTCGCTTAACGCAGCAAAGCGTGAATCTGAACATCGTGGTAAGCGATTGACCTCGGATCCCTAGCGATCTTGGTGGCTCCTTCGTGTGCCATTCTTGCGCGATGGTGGGACGTGTTTTTCTGCATATCGGGGCGCCGAAGACCGGGAGTACCTATGTGCAGACCGTGCTGTGGCGCAACCGGGACGTGCTGAGGACCGCCGGTGTGCTGCTGCCGGGCAGCTCGCTCGCGCACGACCAGGCCATGACCGATCTGCGCCAGGTCTCCTGGCGCGATCCCGCCGCCACCTGGACCTGGGACCGGCTGGTCGCCGAGACCGCGGGCTGGTCCGGCGACGTGATCATCACCAACGAGGGCCTGGGCGGCGCCACCGCCGCGCAGGCGGCCCGCGCCGTCGAGAGCCTGCAGCCCGCCGAGGTGCACATCGTCGTCGCCGGCCGCGACCTCTGGCGTACGTTCCCCTCGGTCTGGCAGCAGGGCATCCGCTCCCGCAACATCGGCAGTTTCAGCGGTTTCCTGGACACCATCGAACGCGGCGGCAACGACGCCTTCTGGGACCACATGCCCAACCGGATGCTGCGCCGCTGGGGTGACCTGGTCCCCGCCGCGCACCGCCACCTGGTGACCGTCCCGCCACCCGGCTCCCCGCACGACCTGCTCTGGCGGCGGTTCGCCTACGTGATGGCCATCCCGGACGGACTCTGCGAACTCGAGGCACCCAGCGCGAACGCGTCGCTCGGGGCAGCGGAGATCGAGGTGCTGCGGCGGGTCAACGCGGCGCTGGGGGACCGGTACCCGCACCGCAGCCCGTACCAGCGGGTGGTCCAGCGGCATCTGGTCGACGCGGTGCTGAAGCAGCGTACCGGCGGATTGCGCTTCGGGGTCGGCCTGGACCGGGCCGACTGGGTCCTGGGCCTCGCCGAGCAGCAGATCGAGGAGCTGCGCAACTATCCGTGCGACGTCCTGGGCGACCTCGACGAACTGCGCCCCGCCGACCTGAACCCCGCGCCCACCCCCGACGAACTCGGCACCACCCAGATCCTCGACGCCGCCATCGAAACCATCATCGGCATGCTGGCCCACGCCGAAACCCTCGACCAGCCCACCGAAACCCTCAAGAACAGGGTCAGACGCGGCCTGCGCCTCGACCGCTGAACTACTACCGGACCGCTCCACGACAGCAACCGGAATCGCGACCGGGGCGCCCTAGGGTTCCGTTTTTCGGCGCTCACCCCGGAGACCTGCCTTGTCCGTCGGACTGTTCCTCGGCTACATCGCCCTGCTCGTCATCACCGGCGTCGTGCTGGTCCTGATCGCCGCCGTCGGCTTCGGCAGTTCCCCCTGGGCCCGCTTCTTCAACGGCCTGTTCGGCGCGGGCTTCCTCGGCTATGCCGTGTACCTGCTCTTCTTCTTCGACGGCGGCTTCGTCCACATCTACCTCTACGCGTTCCTGGTACCGATCTACGCCGTGAGCCGCGCGGTCAAGGCCCGCAAGGCCTACCGCCGGGAGATGCAACGCTACGGCTCGATCATGCCGGGCCAGCAGCTCTCCACGGCCGGCTTCCAGCAGCCCGCCCCCCAGTTCCAGGTCACCGGCTTCAACGTCCCCGCCCAGCCCCTCCCCGAGCCCCAGCAGGCCTACACCCAGCCGACGGCCTACCCGGCGCAGCAGGCCCAGCAGCAGGCCTTTTTCCAGCCGACGGCTCACCCGCAGCAACAGTCCGCATTCCCGCAAGCCACCCACCCTCAGGCCGCGTTCCCCCAGACCACCTACCAGCAGGCGGCTTTCCCGGAGGCCGGTTTCCCGCAGGCCGCGTCCCCGCAAGCCACGTATCCGCAGGAACTGTCCCCGCAGGACAGCTATCCGCAATCTGGCTACCTGCAGCAGCCCAACCCACAGGCCGAGTACCCACAAGCCGGGTACGCACAGGCCGAGTATCCACAAGCCGGTTACCCACAGGCCGAGTATCCACAAGCCGGTTACCCACAGGCCGAGTATCCACAAGCCGGTTACCCACAGGCGGAGTATCCACAGGCCAGTTACCCACAGGCTGAATCGCCACAGGCCGGTTATCCCCAACCCGGTTATCCCCAGCCTGGCTATCCACAACCCGGCTATCCGCAGCCGGGCCAGAGTGCGTATTAGACGCGGCGCAGAACCGACACGACCTTGCCGAGAATGACGGCCCGGTCGCCGTCGATCGGCTCGTAAGCGGGGTTGCGAGGTTCGAGCAACACGTGACCCCGCCGCCGCTGGAAGACCTTGACCGTGGCCTCCTCGTCGATCATGGCGGCCACGATGTCGCCGTTGTAGGCGTCAGGCTGCTGCCGCACCACGACGATGTCCCCGTCGCAGATCGCCGCGTCGACCATCGAATCACCCTGCACCCGCAGGCTGAACAGCGTCCCGCGCCCGACAAGATCCCGCGGCAGGTTGAGAATCTCCTCCGTGGACTCCTCGGCCATGATCGGTGCACCGGCGGCGATCGTCCCGACCAGCGGCACACCCACCGTGGAGGAGTTGGTGTCGCGCCGTTCGACCGGTTCCAGGAACATCCGCACATCGACGGGCCGCGTGACCGACCGCCCGCGTCGCAGGAAGCCGAGCTCCTCCAGGTTGCGCAGATGCCGGCTGACCGAGGACGTGGAGGCGAGGCCGACCGCGTCACCGATCTCGCGCGTCGACGGCGAGTAGCCGTACCGGACCGCCGATTTCTGGATGACGGTCAGAATGCTCCGCTGGCGCGGGGTGAGCATGGACGTATCGAGATCTTCAGGTAGCACCTGGAGATCCTGCCCCAGAACGGGCGTTCCCGCAGTCAGGCGCGCCGGGCGAGGACGGCGTGGAACCGGTGCGCGCGGTCGTCGTACCCGATGAGGTCCCACCCGGCGTGCCCACCGGTGACCCGCAGCACGTCCTCGTTGAGTGGTTCGTCAGGTCGCAGTGTGTGACCGTGCCGTGCCGCGAGCGCCGCCCGCCCGGTCGGATGGAACAGCACCAGCCGCCCACCCGGCGCGGTCACGCGGGCGAGTTCGCGCAACCCGCCCGCGGGGTCCGGCAGGTGCGTGAGCAGCCCCGCGGCGAACACCGCGTCAACCCCACCGTCCCCGAACGGCAGCCGCCGCGCATCGCCCAGCACCAGCGCCGCCCCGCACTCCCGGGCCCGCACCTGCGCAGCATCGAGCATCTCCGGCGTGTGATCAATCCCGATCACCACCCCGTCACCCACGGCATCCCGCAACCCCGGAAACGCCCGCCCGGTCCCACACCCGAGATCCACAACGGTCCAGCCCGGTGCCAACCCGGCCTCAGCGACAGCCTGACCGTACGCGGGCAGGTCGTCCCCGAACCTGCTGTCCCACGTGGCAGCCCTGGCCGCGAAGAACGCCCGCGACTCACTCCCGAACCACACGTCCCGGTCCAGCAGAGCGGCATCGATGTGCCGGATCACCGGCCACGCCGGATCCGACACATCCACCACCACATCAGCGTCCTCCCGCCGATCCCCGCGCCCACCGCTCGCCCACAGCAAGAGGCCGTCACCGTCACCCACCCTCGCGACCTCGAGACGCTCAGCCGGCCGCGCCACCCGCGCCACCCCGAACCGCGCAGCCAGCCGGTCCGCCAGCACCCGCGCCTGCTCCGGCGCCCCGCCGACCACGAGCCGCACGCCGCCATCCGGCACGGCCCGCGCCACGTGTCCGAGAACCTGATCCCACCGTTCATCACTCACCCCGCCATCATGCCGCCCCCGCCTCGGCCAACCCCGGACCCGCCCTGCAACAAGACCTCGACGCGTTGGTCACGGCCGGTGCCACTTCCGCCATGGCTGAGGTACGCGACCACGGCGCCACCGTCCGGGCCGCAGCCGGAGTCGCCCGGCTGGACCGCCCGGGCCGCGCCCCGGTCGACGGGCGGTTCCGCGTCGGCAGCGTGACCAAGACCTTCGTCGCCACCGTGGTGCTGCAACTGGCCGCCGAGCACCGCCTGCGCCTCGACGACCCGGTGGCCCGGACGCTGCCCGGTGTCGTCCCCAACGGGGAGCACATCACCCTGCGTCAGCTGCTCAACCACACCAGCGGCCTGTTCAACGTGACCGAGGCGCTCGACCTCAGCCCCAGCGGCTGGCTCCCGATCCGCTATCACACATGGACCGCCGCGCAACTGGTCGCGGTCGCGCCAGCAAGCCCCCACTGTTCGCGCCGGGCACCGACTGGTCCTACTCGAACACCAACTACGTCCAGCTCGGCATGGTGATTCACAAAATTACCGGTCGTCCGTACGCCGCAGAGCTGCGCGACCGCATCATCCGCCCCCTCGGCCTGCACGAGACGGAGTCACCCGGCACCCGCCTCGACATCGCCGGCCCGCACGCCCACGGCTACCTCGAGGTCGGCGATGCCCCCGTGGACGTGACGCGCCTGAACCCGAGCATCGCCGGCTCGGCCGGTGACCTGATCTCGAGCACTGCCGATCTGAACACGTTCTTCCGGGCGCTGCTGACCGGGCGGCTGCTCCCGCCGGCGCAACTGGCGCAGATGAAGACCGCCGTGCCCGGTCACGACTACGGACTCGGCCTCGAACAGGAGCAGCTCCCGTGCGGCGTGACCGTTTACGGCCACGGCGGGGACATCTTCGGATACAACACGCTGAGCCTGCACACGGCCGACGCGCGTATGCAGCTCAGTGCGGCAGTCACACCGTACGCAGGGAATCTCGGGCCCTCGGCAGATGCCCTCCTGAGCCGGGTCTTCTGTGGTCAGCCGGCCTGATAGCCCGCGGCCTGCAGCGTGAACAGCTGCGAGTAGGTGCCGGCGGCGGCCATGAGCTCGGTGTGCGTGCCGGATTCGATCAGGGCGCCGCGGTCGAGCACGAAGATCTGGTTGGCGTGGGTGACGTTGGCGAGGCGGTGCGTGATCAGGATGGTGGTACGCCGTCCCTGCCGCCCGCGCAGCGCCTGGAACAGGGCGTCCTCGGCGCGCGGGTCGAGTGCTGAGGACGGCTCGTCCATGATCAGCAGTGGCGCGTCACGCAGGAACGCCCGCGCGGCGGTGATCCGCTGCCACTGCCCGCCGGAGAGGTCCTGACCTTCTTTGAACGTACGGTCGAGCAGGGTGTCGTAGCCCTTCGGCAGCTCCTCGATCATGTCGTGGGCGGCCGCCATCGCCGCTGCCGCCGCGATCCGGTCGGGGTCCGCGACGGCGTCGACGTCACCCATCGCGATGTTCGTGGCCGCGCTGAACGGCCACTTGTGATGGTCCTGCAGGGCCACGGCGATGTGGCGGCGCAGCCCGTCCGCGTTCCAGTCCGCGTACGGGCGCCCGTTCCAGCTGATCGTGCCGCCGGTGGGCGTCCGCAACCCGGCGATCATCGCGGCGAGCGTCGACTTGCCGGAACCGTTCTCGCCGACCAGGGCGATCGTCTCCCCGGGGCGGATCGTCAGCGTCACCCCGTCAACGGCGGGCTTGACGCGGTCCGGGTACTGCAGCGTGACCCGGTCGACGGTCAGCTCCTCCAGACCCTGCGGGAGGGCATCCTTCTGCACCGGCGCGAGGTGACCTTCGGCGGTGACGAGGAACCGTACGTACTCGTTGAAGAACTGGCCGCTCGCATAGACCCGGTCCACCTGGAACGTCACCTGCGCGAGCGAGCGCTGGGCGGCCTGCACGGCGACCACGCACGTCGCCGCCGCCGCGAGCGGGATGTGCCCGTCCAGCAGCAGCACCCCGAGCAGCACGTAGACGCCGGTCAGCGCGATCCCGCCGACGGCCGCGCCGATGCTGGTGGTCGTGGTGACCTGTTGCGCGACCTTCAGCTCCACCGCGGTCTGCGCGCCCATCACCCGGTCGTACAGTCCGAGCAGGAAGCCGCGGAGCCCGTACGACCGCAGCTCGGCGGCCGACACCCGCTCGGCCATCAGCTGGTGCAGCACCCACTGCCGGCGCCGTCGTGTCGAACTGGCCAGGTAGCTCTTGAACCGCACATGCCCGGCCCGCAACGCCGCGTACGCCGTGGGCACCGTCGCGACCAGCAACGCGAGCAGCAGCAACGGGTGGATCGTGACGACCGCGGCGGTGACCGCGAGCACGCTGACCACCCCGGCGAACAGGTTCATCGTGTTCTGCACCAGCTCGACGGCGGCCTCGGTGCCCCGCGTCGCCCGCTCCATGCCCTCGGCGAACCCGTCGTCGTCGAACGCCTTCAACTCCACCGCGGTCGTGTGCTCGAACAACTCCCGCTCCACGATCAGGTAGACCCGGGGCGTCAGGCCGTTCAGCGCGTACCCGACCAGCATTCCCAGACCACCCCGGATCGCTGCGGCCGCTGCCAGCCAGGCCAAAGCCGGCAGGGCGGACCGTACGCGGTCAGGTGTCGGCCCGCCGGCGAAGAGCTCGACGAGCACCCGCTGCGTGGCCAGCAACCCGAACGCCGCCATCGCCCCGGACACCAGCGTGGACACCAGCACGGTCCCGGTCCGCAGCCGGTCCGCCTTCCACGCCACCCGCATGGCCTTGACCACCAGCCCCGGCAGCTCGGTGAACACCCCCAGCAGCCCCGCCTCGGCCCGGGCCCGTACCCCCGTCTCCCACCAGGAGGGCCGCAGCTCCGGAAGCACAGCCTCCTGTCCGGCCTGTCCGGCCTGCGATGGCACCTTGCTTCCGGCGCGTGGCTCTTCAGTCGTGGCGGTCATACCCATACCGTTACTGACCTGACACGCGCAGTGCTATCCGCCTCGCGCGGCGTTCACCGCCGCGGGGGTTTCTGTCGCCTATCCGATGGACCCTGTCGGTAGCGGTGCTCAGGCGGGTGCGACCGCGGGCCGGCGGCGCAGGCGCAGCCGCCAGAGCCGGCCGAACCCGACGGTGATGACGAGCCACAGGAGATACGCGAGCGGCGTCCATCCTCCACCGTGACCGGTGGCGGTGCCGTCGTTGAACGTGTAGGTGACGGCGGACTGCAGCCAGCTCACCCCGGACCAGGTGAAGACGCCGGTGGCGTGCGGGTCGGTGGCGGTCACCCCGCTCTGGAAGGCGTTGGCGGCCTCGGCCAGGAAGAAGTTGAGCAGCAGGGGCGTCAGCGCCGCCGCGTACGCGGCCCCGATCCACGTGTGACGCGGATTGTCGCCGAACTCGGCGGTCAGGAACTGCTCGGCGAGCCGGCGGCTCCCGCCGACCCCGCGCAGGGCCTCACGGGTGCCGACGTCGCGCGCGGCCTCCAGCAGGTTCGCCCGCACCTCGCGGCGGGTGGCGATCCGCTGAACCCGGGGCAGGTCGTACAGCTGCTGGTCGAGGCTCCAGACCAGGCGTTCGATGCGCAGCCTGTCGTACCAGGTGATGGTGTGTGGCATGTCAGTCCCCGTTCTCGGATGGCGGCAGCGGCCGCGACAGCACGGCGTCAACCGCGGCGATGTGGCGTGACCAGGCACCCAGCCCGCCGGCGAGCGCTTCGTGCCCGCCGGCCGTCAGCCGGTAGTACTTGCGAGCCGGTCCGCTGGCCGACGGCACGAGCCGGGTCTCCAGCCGCCCTTCGCGCTGCAGCCGGGTCAGGGCGGGATAGACGCTGCCCTCGAGCACATCGGCGAAGCCCGCGGCCTGCAGTCGCTGCACCACCTCGTAGCCGTACGACTCGCGCTCGGCCAGCAGATGCAGCAGCAGCACCGACAGCACCCCTTTCAGCAGCTGAGGGTCGTGTGTTTCGCTCACACTCCTATACAAAGGCAGGTACTGGAGAATGTCAAGTAGCGGCGCCTTTCAGAGGCGCACTACGAGTTTCTGGGCGGACACGCCTTTGCGGAGTCGCGCGAGTGCCTCGGGGATCTTGTCGAGTCCTTCACCGACGACCACGGCCTCCGGCGCCGCCCGGTAGGTCCCCGCGGCCAGGGCCGGACCCAGGAAATCGGCGTAGACGGCGGGGCCGACCTCGTTGTCCTTCAGCGTTCCGCCCCAGATCGCGCTCGCCCGGATGCCCTTGCGGCGGCGGCCGATCGACTGGATTCGCGTGAGCAGGGCCGGCTGCGCCGCGGCGACCGCTACCTCCGCTTCGCGGTCACCGACGCGGCCCTGCTCGACCTGATGTTCGCCGCCAAGCTCGGCGAGGGCTCCGATGCGGTTCACCAGGCGTCGATGCGCCTGTTCGGCATCCTGCAGACCCTGCCGGGGGAGTCCACCCTGCTCTTCACCGCCACCCTGCAGGGCATCGCCGCCATGGTGTCCTCCCGCCGCATCACGGCCGACCAGGGCGACGCCCTGGTCGGCGCCGCGATCACCCGCCTCGTTCCTGACCCCGCCTGAGCCTCAGGGCTTACGGCCCACCGCGCAGTACACGTCGAGGGCGGTCCGGTCCGTCCCCGGCTGCGGCCGCCACAGGGACGTCGGCACCACTCCGGGTTCGAGCAGCTCGAGGCCCTCGAAGTAACCCGCGATCTCGTCGGGCGTACGCAGGTTGTACGGATGCCCGCTCTGCTTCGCGACCCGCTGGCTCTCCACACTCTCCGCGCTGGTGCTCGTCCCGTCGCTCACCGCCAGATAACTCCCCGACGGCACCGCCTCGAGCAGCCGCTGGACGATCGCACGAGCCTGCCCGTAATCGGCGACGTTGCCCAGAATCCCGATCATGGTCACTGCCACGGGCCGGCTGAAGTCGAGCGTACGGGCAGCCTCATCCAGAATCCGCTCCGGATCCTCCACATCGGAGTCCACATAGGCCGTGGCACCCTCGGCCGAACTCGTCAGCAGCGCGCGAGCATGCACCAGCACGAGCGGATCGTTGTCCACGTAGACGATCCGCGACGCGGGTGCCACCCGCTGCGCGACCTCGTGGGTGTTGTCGGCCGTCGGAAGCCCCGTACCGATGTCCAGGAACTGCCGGATCCCACCCTCACCGGCAAACAGCGTCACCGCCTGGACAAGAAACCGGCGCTGCGCCTGCGCAACCCCCGCGATCTGCGGATTCGCCCCCCGCAACGCCTCACCGAGCTCCCGGTCGACGGCAAAGTTGTCCTTCCCGCCCAGCAGGTAGTTCCACACCCGGGCACTACTCGGCCGGGTCTCGTCAATACTAGGACCGGTCATCACAATTCCTCTGCGCTGAGGTGGCGGTAGAACAGTGATCCTAAGCAATCCCACCCAGCCCCGATAATTGCCACGGAACCCGCCCTGGTGATCATTTCCCTCACAGCGACTTCATGCTGCTGGCCGTGGATGCTCCGCGTCTTCCGGGGCCTGCCGGTCCACCCCCGCACCCCGTACTACCGCACGTACGAGACTTCAGCGGATGCCGCCGCGCACCTAGCTCAGTGCCGATCCTCGTAGGGTGGGGCACATGCCGTTCCAGCTGACCGAAATCGTACGTGGTGAAGGTGCGCTCGAGGACGTCCGAGCCTACTTTCATGAGAACCGGCCGCGCCTGTACACAGGCCGCAGATTCGAGGCACTGGCGGGCGGGGGCGACCGGCCGGGAACCCGCGACGTCATCACCGCTGATGACATCGTGGCGGTGCAGATGCTGTCGGTCAGCGTGCCTGCCGAGGTGTCCATCGATCTCCTGGACGGAAGACTCGGTCGCGCGATGTCGGACCTGCTGCCGCAGATTCCCGCAGGCGTCGAACTCGGCGACGCCGAGGCCAGGAAACTCGTGGAGGACGGCGGACCCGCTGATCGGGCATGGCACCTTCTCAAGAGCCGGACCGGTGTCGGCTACGTGACCGCCGGGAAACTCATGGCCCGTAAACGGCCCCACCTCGTTCCCGTCTACGACGACGTGGTCTCGTGCCTTTTCGGCGAGCCGGACCACGTCTGGCTCCGGCTGCACGACCGGCTCGCCGCCGACGACGGTGAGCTACGCAACGAACTCACCCATCTGCGCGGGCGCGCCGGTCTCCCCGCTGGTGTGGGGCTGATCCGGGTGCTCGACGTCGTGTTGTGGATGAGTCACCACGAGCTTCACCGTTCTGGACGCGATTGCGCGGGATTCGGCACCGTACCGTTGATCTCGGTCTGATCCAGGATTTCGCCCTCCCGTTCTGGGCGGCATTTCCACCAGCGCGGTGGCGCCGGACCGTGACGGGATCGGGACGGTGCCCGGCGCTGCTGCGGGGTGTGGTCAGCCGATCTCCGAGGGTTGTGCCGGCGCGTCAGCGGTCACTGATGCCGCGATGGACACCAGGCGGTCGATGACGGTGGTGACGGCGGCCCGGAACCGTTGCTCCGGGCGGGTGAGTACGTCGATCTCGCGGGCGATGTGCAGGCCGGTGAGGGGCCGCAGCACGACATCGCGGCGGCGCGGCCCGATGTAGCGGGGCAGCAGAGCGAACCCGGCGCCGGCGGCGACCAGGTCGGCTGCGACGGTGAAATCGTTGATGCGGTGGCGCACGGTGAGCTGATGTCCGGCGGCGGCGCCGATGGCCTGGATGGCCGCCGTCAGCGGGAAGCCGTCGTGGACGGCGATCCACTGCTCGCCGGCGACGTCGGCGGCGCTCAGCCGTGGCTTGGTGGCCAGCGGATGCGAGGCCGGCACTGCCACGTCGAGAGGCTCGCTCAGCAGCCGGGTCACACTGACCGTACGCGGCCAACTGCCCGACCCCGCCGGACGATGCGCAACGACCACATCGTAATCCGCACTGAGCAACGGAAACGCGTCCTGGGCAACGTCCTCATCGGCGCACTCAATCTTCGCGCCCCCAGTGTTCGCGCTTCCTGCGTTCGCGCTTCCTGCGTTCGCGCTTCCTGCGTTCGCGCTTCCTGCGTTCGCGCTTCCTGTGTTCGCGCTTCCTGTGTTCGCGCTTCCTGTGTTCGCGCTTCCTGTGTTCGCGCTTCCTGTGTTCGCGCTTCCTGTGTTCGCACCCACTGTGTTCGCGTCCCCGATATTTGCGCCGCCGCTGCTCAGCAGTCGGGGGAAGAACGCGGATGCCGCGCTGTGGAAGGCGACCACCCGCACGGTGGCGGTGGGGTCGGTGAGGTGGGCGTCGACGGCGGCGCCGGCCCGGGCCAGGGCGGCGGCGACATCGACCGCGGCGGCGGCGAGCGATCGGCCCGCGTCGGTAAGGACGAGCACCCGCCCGTCGAGCCGGGTGAGCGGAACCTGCACGCCGCGCTGCAGGCTGGCGAGCTGCTGCGACACCGCTGAGGGCGTCAGATGCAGCGCGGTCGCCACCGCCGACACGCTGCCCCGGTCGCCCAGCTCCCGAAGAATCATCAAGTGTCGCGCTTCCATGTAGCGATACTAAAACGTCGACTGCCTTTTTCGTTATTGATCTACACGGTCCCCACCGGTCATGGTGGCGAGGTGACCCGGACGCGCTCCACCCTGACCACCGATCTCCTGCTGCTGGCCGTCGCCGCCGTGTGGGGCAGCAGCTACCTGGCCGCGAAGGACGTGGCCGCGGTGACGCCCGTCGTCGTGGCGCTCGCACTGCGCTACGCGATCAGCGCGGTCGCGCTCGTGCCGCTGGTCGCGGCGCGCCGCCACCGCCCCAGCCTGCCCGAGCTCCGGTCAGGGCTCGTGCTCGGCTGCACGCAGGCGGCCGTCCTGACGCTGGAAACGTTCGGCGTCGCGCACACCTCCGCCACCAACGCCGGCCTGATCATCAGCCTGACCGTGGTGTTCACCCCCGTGCTCTCGAACGCCTGGAGCCGCACGTGGCTCCCCGCCCCGTTCTTCGTGGCGGCGGCCCTGGCCGTGGTCGGCGTCGGCCTGCTCGTGTCGGGCCACGGGTTCCGCACCCCGAACTGGGGTGACGCCCTGATGCTGGCCGCAGCCGCCGTCCGCGCCGTGCACGTCACCCTGATCGGCGAACTGACCCGCTCGCGTCAGATCGACACCCTCACCCTGACCGCGGTCCAGACCGTCGTCGGCGCGTTGATTCTCGGCGCGGTCGCTCTGCCACAACTGACCCGTCACGCCGCGGAGCTGTCGCCCGGATCGTGGGCCCGCCTGGCGTACCTGGCCCTGATCTGCAGCGTGTTCGCCTTCCTCGTGCAAACCTGGGCCGTGCGACGCACCTCACCCAGCCGCGCCAGCCTCCTGATGGGTACGGAACCGCTGTGGGCCGTCGCCATCGGCATCTGCATCGGCGGCGAAAGACTCACCGCGCTCGCCGCCGCGGGAGCCGCACTGATCATCATCGCGACCTTCGCGGGCCAGCGAATCGAGCGTCGACACTCCAAGGGCGGCGTGAAGGCGAGCAAGGAGACGGCGGCGATGCCCACCCAAGCCGACGAGGCATGGCCGGCCGCTATGGAGAACCCTCCGGCCGACGGAAGTTCAAGCCTGGTCTCCGCGCAGAAGAATTAGCCCCGGGCCGTCACCCTGGGATTCCTGCGGGGCGGCGGGCTGGTGTGGTCATTGGCCAGAGCACGTCTGGTCCACCCATCACCGGACCGGCGGCTCGGGCACGTAGGTGCTTAGGGAGTCCGGCCGGGTGGCGATACCGACGTGGGGTGGTTATTGGCGTTGGTGGTAGAGGTTTCGTTGGGGTTGCCGGCTGGGGTCGATGTCCGGTGGGGGGATGAAGTCGGGGCGTCGGTCGGGTCCGAGTCGGATTTGCCAGCCGGCGGTGGGGTCGTGGATCAGCTGGTGGTGCTGGCGGCACAGCAGGGCCAGATTGTCCAGGTTGGTGGGGCCGCCGCGGGACCAGTGCTGCAGGTGGTGGCCCTCGGTCCATCGGGGTGGGCGATCGCAGCCTGGGAAGGTGCATCCTTTGTCGCGGATGTGCAGGGCGCGGCGGATGGCGCCGGTGGCGTGGCGTCGGCGGCGGCCGGCGTTGAGGATCTGGCCTTGTCCGCCGAGGATGATGGGCAGGATGCGGGCGTCGCAGGCCAGCCGTCGCACCGTTTCGGGTGAGAGGCGTTGGCCGGTGTCGGTGGTGCCCGCGCCGAGGGTTTGGGTGAGTGGGTCGTAGGCGACGGTGACCGAAAGCTGGGGTGGTTCGCCGCCGTCGACCGGGAGTTCGGTGGTGCGTAGCGCCAGGCGGCAGATGTCGGTCAGGGCGTCTACGCGTTGCTGGGCGGGGGTTCGGTTGTCCTTGGGGTCGGGCTGGCACAGGGGGTGCAGGGCGGCATGCACGACGGCGGCGTCTTCAGCACCGAGCAGCCCGGAGATCCGGACCATGCCATTGAGCGGCATGGACAGGGTGAGGCCCCGTCGCTGCTGGGCGCGGGCCTCCTGCCGGGTCAGGGCGGCGCGGTCGGCCTGGTCGGCGATCTCGGGGGCGACGTGGTCGAGGATGCGTTCCCCTACCCGCCTGAGCTGGTAGGCCGGTAGCTGCCCGGCCAGGTCGATCATCGCTTTTGAGGCGTCCTGCATGATCTGGGCGCTGTCGACGGGGTCGTCGAGGCCGGCGAGATTGTCGGGGATCGCGTGGAGGGTCGAGGCGATCACGGTGGCTTGGCGCACGTCAGCCTGGCCGTCCAGGACCACCTGCTGGATGCTCGGGTCGTGTAAGGCGGTGGCCTGTTTGACAAGATCCCGGGCTGGTTGCGGGTCGAGCAGTAGCAGGGAACGCAGCCACCCCGCCGTCGAGCGATGTCCCTGCTCGGCGGGAATGCCACGGTCGGCGGCCTCATGAACCAGCCGTGCCTGCAACACCAGCACGGCCTGTTCCGCCCGCCGTGCCAACCGCAGCGCATCCGCCAGCGAGGCATCGGTCAGCTGCCACAGCGGAGCTGCGGCGAGCATCGCCGCGTCATCACCGAGTTGCTCCACCTGCGCCAACATGAGTACGATTTTGGCACAGGTGTACGACAACATTCCGCCCCAGAAGCCCGCTGGGACAGACCAAAACCCGACACCAGAGGAGGGCAGGAGCGGGGGCAAGGAAGAGGGCGGCAGGGGAGAGCAGAAACGGGGACGGCGCGAAGAGCGAGGTCCTCAAAGGGCGGCGAGGAGGGCGAGGTCCCCAGAAGGCCGGCGAGAAGGGCGCGAAGGGCGAGGGCGAGAAGGGGAGAGGGCGGCAGGGTGAGTTCATGGGGGCATGGAGACGGCAGCAAGAGGGACGCATCAGGGGGACAGCAAGAGGGCCGGCGCCCGAAGGCGCCGGCCCGTCAGTCAAGGATGGCTCAGCTGAGCCGGCTCTCGATTGCCTCGATGATGCGCGGGCGCAGTTCGGCGGCGCTGATGACGGCGTCGACCGATCCGACCTTGACGGCCCGCTGGATGTTGTGGACCCGGTCGAACTCGGCGGCGACCTCGCCGAGCTTCTCCGCCCGCACCGAGGCCCGGGTCTCGTCCAGCTCCGCGGTCAGAGCAGCCCGTTGCGTCCCGCTGGCAGCCGCGACCCGGGCCTCCAGGTCGCGTACCCGCGGGTCGGCGGCCGTACGACCCTTGACCTCGCCGGAGAAGACGACGGCCGCGGCAGGCGCCCCGCCGAGGACCGAGGCGAACGAGCCTTCGAGGGCCAGCACCGTCATGTTCGGGTTCAGGGCCTTCGAGAAGACCACGAATGCCCCGCCGTGGTAACGCGAGATCACGCAGAACACGATCGGCCCGCGGAAGTTGACGATGGCGCGGCCGATCTCGGCGCCGTACTCCAGTTGGAGCTTGCGCATCGATTCCGGGGAGCCATCAAAGCCGGACAGGTTCGCCAGGACGACCAGGGGACGGTTGCCGCTGGCCGCGTTGATCGCCCGGGCCGCCTTCTTGGACGACCGGGGGAACAGGGTGCCCGCGGTGTACGTGTCAGGGCCGTCGGTGGGCGGGAACCCGCGCCGCGGGACGGACCGGGACTCGATGCCCAGCAGGCACACCGGGATGCCACCCAGGTGCACGTCCTGCACCGCGGCGGTCTCCGCATCGGCCATGCCGGCCCACCGCTCCAGCACCGGGTGGTCCTGGTCGGACAGTGCGCGCATCACCGTACGAATATCAAACGGCTTTTTGCGGTCGGGGTTGGAAGCGGCGGAGAAGATCTGCCCCACCGTGGTGAAGTCACTGCCATCCAGAACGTGAGGGAAGTCCGAAATGTCCCGAGACGCAGGGTCGCTGGTGGCAGCGCGCCGCGGCGACGTCTCGCCAGGAGCAACGTACGCGTGGTCGTAATGCGCCATCAGCACCTTACGGGCGGCCGTGAGATCCGGCGCCCAGTACTGCGCCTGCCCGTTCGGCCCCATCACCCGGTCGTACCCGCCGATGCCGAAGTTGTCCTCGGCAGACACGCCGCCGGAGAAGTCCAGCGACTGCTTACCGGTCAGCACCATCGCCGAATCCGGCGTCATGACCAGGATGCCCTTGGTGTGCATCAGCATCGTGGCCTCGGCGTTCCAGTACGGCTGCGCCCCCACGTTGATACCCGCGACGACGATGTTGATCTCGCCGCCGTCCTGGGTGAACTCCACGATCCGCTTCAACGCGGCCGCCACCCAGTCCATGTTCTCCGTGCCGGACTCCATCGAGATCCGCGCACCGGACGACAACGCGTACCACTCCAGCGGCACGTGCAACTGCGCGGCCAGATCGAGCGCGGCGATGACCCGGCGGCACTCCGGCTCGCTCAATGCACCGAGGGACTTCGTCGGGTCGCCGAGCAGCACGACCCGCTTGATGCCCTCCGGGTAGAGCGGGGTCACGGTGCTGACCACGCCCGCGACGATCGCCGCGGTGTTCTTGCCCTTCGGGCGGTCGACCGGGACCAGCGTGTGCGAGGCGTCCAGGTCGTGCTCGGTGAAGTCACCCAGCAGACCGGTCAGCTCGTACGGGTAGACGGTGTTGCGCCCGGCCGCACGCAGGACCTTCTGCCGGTAGCCGTCCAGCGGCTCGATCGGCGCGTCGGAGGGGGCGTCGACGGTGAGCTGGGTGCCCCCGGCGGCGTCGAAGGCGATCCGGACGGCGACCTTGGTCAGCGCACCAGTGCGGGGGTCACGCTGGCGGCCGATGAACAGGATCTCCTCCAGGCCGGCGCCGGCGGTGGTCGGGCGTACCCGTCCGGCGATCATCTCCAGCTCGGCGCGGGTGATGCCGATGACCGGCCAGACGTACACGACGACCCGGTTGGTGTTGAACCTGTTCTTCGAGGCCCGCCGGGACTGGGCGCGGCGGATCGAGTCGAGGCAGGTGGCGATGACGTCCTCGGCGGTGGGCAGCGCGACCAGGCGGCCGTCCTGCTCACGCAGCTCGGTCAGATCGCGGACCTGGGCGAACGCGACGAGCCGGTCGTCGTTGGGGTTCTGCCGGGCGACGCACTGGAAGAGGTAGACCTCCTCGTCGGAGGACGGCAGGCGGGTGAGGTCGAACTCGCGGAGCCGCTCCAGCTGCATACGCTGAGCAATGTACGGGTGCAGCCCGCGAATCAGCCGCTCCTCCGCAAAGCCGGCGCCGGCCGGGCGGAACGTGAAGTGGTGGTGCATCACGGCGCCGTTGCGCCCGGCGACCGTGGCCGTCACCCGGCGTACCTGGCTGGGCAGGGGGTTGGCGTTGATGACCTCGTGCAGCGCTGACGCCATCGCGTCGGAGTCCGCGGACTGGTTCTCCCAGGCGAGGTAGATGTCGGCGTCGACGGCCTGCCCGGCGAGCCCGGTGGCCAGCTCGTCGAGCCCGCGCAGCGCGCTGCCCAGGGCGTCGAAGTTGACGGCGGCGGAGAAGACCTGCGAGCCGGCGCGCTCGGCGATGACGAACGTCGTGCCGCCGGCCACGCCGGTGCGGATGCCGGTGATGGCCTTGTTGCCGTAGTAGCGCCGGTGCAGCACCTCCAGCATGGCCGTGTTGTCCAGGCCGGCGCGGACGATCCGCTGCCCGAGCAGGCGGACCAGGGGCTCGGTGCTCCGGACCATCTCGGCGATCCGTTCCGCACGATCCACAGCCTGTGGGTACGCGTCCAGGTGCCGCAACTGCCGGCGCACGCCTGCGTACACGTGGGCCCTGTTCCGGCGCAGCAGGGGCTGGGCGAACCACGCGAAGACCACGCCGCGGGCGAGATCGGCGACCACCGGGAACCGGACCTGCGTGGCGGCGACGAGGCGTTCCAGGGCGAGACCGGCCGGCTCGCGCAGCACCTCGTCCGGCGGGGCCTCCTGCAGCCAGGAACGCAGCAGCGTCGTGACGACGGTCGCGTCGGCAGCCGCGCGCTGCTGGGCGAGGAAGATCCGGAACACCGCGGCTTCGAGCTCGGGGGTGCGCTCCAGGTCCTTGACGCCGTAGTGGCCCAGCGCCGTGCCGAGCCGCGCCTGGAACGCCGCCGGCAGTCCGGCCCGTTCCACGTCGAGGCTCTGCAGGTAGGTGTGGAGGTACTCGCGGGCACTGTGCACGTGGGTGTCGCTGCCGCCGTCGTCACCGGCCGGGCGGTTGCGGCTCAGCTCGGCGAGGTCGGCGAAGACGTCGACGAGGTCGAGCTCCTCGGCGAGGGCCCGCTGACCGTCGGCGGCGAACTCCTTGCGAGCGGTGACGTAGTCCGCGAGGACCCGGCGCTCGTCGTGCGGGTCGGCGTCGTAACCGAGCAGCAGGCTGCGCAGGTCCTCCTGGCCGCGGGCGACCCGCTCGCGGACCGGGCTCGCCGCGGTCACCTCGGGCAGGTCCAGCTCGATGGCACCGGCCGACGACACCTCCTGCGTCTCGTTCTCGTCGGCGATCGGTTCGAGGCGCATCAGCGGGGCGCCGGTCTCGACCTGGCTGCCGACGGAGACGACGCACTCCTTGACACGGGCCTTGAACGGCGCGCGCAGGACGTTCTCCATCTTCATGGCCTCGAGGACCAGCACCGGGGCGCCGGCCTCGACCTCCGCGCCGACCTGCAGCGGCGTCGCGACGACCAGGGCGGGCATGGGGGAGCGCAGGACGCCGCCCTCGTCACGGCTGACCCGGTGCGTCACCCCGTCGACCTCGACCAGGTGGATCGGGCCGAAGGTGCTGGTGAGCAGCCGGTGCCGGACGCCGTTGACGAGGATCTGCCCGGTGTGCCGGTCGAAACGGTCGAGCACCACATCGGCGGTACGCACGTCGGTCCCGGCCTCGATGCCCACGCGGAACCGGTGGGCGCCGACGCGCGCGACGCGTACGCGATAAGCCTGTCCCCGCAGTTTGAGATCGAGGGGCCTGCCGCTCTGGTGCTGCACCTGCGGGCGCCCGCCGAACGCGGTCGACAGCAGCCGCTGCCGCTCGACGCGCTCCTCCTCCTCGTACGCCTCGATCGCGGCCGCGGCCAGCGCGACGGCGGAGTGCTTGTGGGAGACGAGCCGGCCCTCGGCGCGTACCCGGTCGATCCAGCCGGTGTCCGCACTGGCGTCGATGACCTCGGGCTGGTCGAGCAGATCGAGCACGAAGCTCTTGTTGGTCGCGCCACCCTCGATGATCACCGTGGTCTCGGCCATCGCCCGGCGCAGCCGGCCCAGGGCCTCCGCGCGGTCGGCACCGTACGCGATGATCTTCGCGATCATGGAGTCGAAGTCGGCGGGGATCGTGTCACCCTCGCTGACACCGGTGTCGACCCGGATGCCCGGCCCGGACGGCAGGTCGAGCAGCACGATGCGCCCGGGGGAGGGCGCGAAGTCCCGGTCGGGGTCCTCGGCGTTGAGCCGGGCCTCGACGGCGTGCCCGCGCTCGGCCGGCTGGACGCCCTCGAGCTTGCCGCCGGACGCGACGTGCAGCTGCGCCTTGACCAGGTCGAACCCGGTGGTGGACTCGGTGATCGGGTGCTCGACCTGCAGGCGCGTGTTGACCTCCAGGAACGCGAACAGCCGGTCACCGGGGTGGTAGAGGAACTCGACGGTCGCCGCGCCCCGGTACCCGACCTTGACGGCCAGCCGCTCGGCGGAGCTCTTCAGCTCGGCCACCTGGGCGGCGTCGAGCAGCGGCGACGCCGACTCCTCGATGACCTTCTGGTTGCGCCGTTGCACCGAGCAGTCGCGCACCCCGAGCGCCCACGCGGTCTCACCGTCGGCGATGACCTGGACCTCGACGTGCCGCGCACCCGTGACCAGGCGCTCCAGGAAGACGATGCCGCTGCCGAAGGCCCGCGCGGCCTCCTGACTCGTCCGCTCGTACGCGTCGGCGAGCTCGTCCGCACTGGTCACGACCCGGATGCCACGCCCACCGCCACCCGCGGTCGCCTTCAGCATCAGCGGGTACCCGATGTCCGACGCGGCGACCAGCGCGGCGTCCAGCGTCTCGACGGCGCCGCGGCTCCACGGCGCGACCGGCACGCCGACCTCCTCGGCGATCAGCTTCGCGCCGATCTTGTCACCGAGCTTGCGCATGGCGTCCGCGCTCGGGCCGACGAACGTGACGCCGACCTTCTCGCACAGCTCCGCGAACGCCGGATCCTCGGCGACGAATCCCCAGCCCACCCAGGCGGCGTCGGCGCCGCTCTCGACCAGCGCGCGCTCCAGCGTCTTCAGATCCAGGTACGGCCGGGCCGACGCGGGCCCGAGATCGTACGAGAGGTCGGCCTCCCGCACGAACGTCGCCGTCCGATCGACGTCGGTGTGCAGGGCAACGGTCTCGATCCTGGTGCCCGTCTCCGCGGCGATGTCCCGTACGGCGTGGATGAGCCGCATCGCGGCCTCACCCCGGTTGACGATGGCGACACGACTGAACACCCGACCGAGCCCTCCTGTAGTCCAATGTCTTACGCACCGTGACACATGGGTCCACGGCAGTGTTCACCCTTCCGCTTGAGGCCCACTGGCGCCATGCTGAAGAGCGGCACTCTGAGGCGCCACAGTTGTAGGAAACCAACAAAAACCGTTGGCACCCACCCCGAACTCCCGTGCGTACCCCCTATGTGGCTGACTCTGTGACCTGGGTCACTGAAACGAACCTATTGGCCGTGGTGGGCCACTTGCGGGTGTGATTGCTGTCGAAGCTGCTCTGCGGATGCCGCGGCAGGCGGGCCGTGTGACGTCGGCTGCCCGTCAGCCCGGGCCGAGTGATGGGGTGCCGATGCGGGAAGCGGCGTTCCGTGCCTATTTCGAGGATCAGCATGACTCGTTCTCGAGGCTGGCGTACCTGCTGACCGGGGACGTGTCGGTGGCTGACGATCTTGCGGCGGATGCGCTGACCGAGGTGTGGCGCCATTGGGACCGGGTGGTGGCGGCGGAGCATCCGGCTGCGTACGGGCGGGGGATCGTCACCAACCTTGCCCGGCAGTGGGTACGCCGTCAGCAGCGCGAGCGGCTGCGGCTGCTGGAGCCGTTCCGGCGCGCTCCGGAGTCCGACATTCCCGCCGTGCTCGACGTTCGCAGCGCGTTGCGGCGGCTGCCGCATCGCCGGCGGGCGTGTGTGGTGCTGCGGTACGCGTTCGATCTGTCCGAGCGGGAGGTCGCCGGGATCCTCGGGATCTCGGTCGGCGCGGTGAAGAGCTCGACCTCGCGCGGTGCCAAGCAGCTCACCGGCCTGCTGGGCGGCGACACGACCCTTATCGACGGTTGGGAGACGGCGCAGTGACACTCGTCGAGGATGAGGTGCGCCGGGCGATTCGCGCGGAGGCCGCCGTGCACCAGCCGGACAGCCAGGCGATGTACGACCGGATCACGCGGACGGCGATGCGCAGCGAACGGGCCGCGCGGCGATCACCCGCTCCGATGTGGGTGGCCGGTGCCGCCGCGGCGGTGGTCGCGCTGCTCGGTGGGGGCGGGCTGGCGCAGTGGGCGCTCGCGGGGGAGCGGGGGCCGATCCCGGAACCGCCCGCGCCCGTGGTCTCGCTGGCGTCGCCGCTACCCACGGTGACCGCCCCCGGCACGCCGTCACCGAGCGTGTCCAAAAAGCCGCCGGCCAGCAAGCCGGCGACGAGCAGGCCGGCCACGGACAGCCCGCTGTGGACGGACGGCTCGGTCGACGCGGACGAGGGTGCGAGCCAGGGCACGAGCGTGGTCACGGTCAGGACCACGCAGGAGCTGAGCGAGCTGGTGGTCCTGGTCAGATTGACGCGTACGCCGGAACTCGTCTCGCGCGGCGGCAGTCAGCGGGTTCCGGGGGCGAGCGTCACGAGCACGGTCAGCGAGGAGCAGGACTCCCTGGTCTACCGTTTCGAGCTGTCCTCGGGCGACTCGGTGCCCCCCGGCACGTACTCGTTCTACGCCCGCTACACGAACGCGGACGGGGGCCGGGATGCCGGCGATGACGCGTACGGTGTGGTGGCGAAGACCTCGGGCGGCACCGAGCTGAACCTGACCGGCTCTTTCTGATCTCAGCAGGGGGTTTCTAACTTCGCCGGTGCCGGCTGCGGCGCTTCCTGCGGGGCCGCAGCGCCACCGCGACCACGCCGCCCACCGCGACCGCGGCACCCGCCCACGGCAGCATGGACCGGGTCGCCGACGTGGGCTCCGGGGCCGGCGCGGCTTTCACCGCGGCGCTGGGCCTGGGCTTCGCGGGGAGCGACGGCTTGGGCGCCGCGGACGGCACGAGATCCTTGCCGACGACCGACTTGATCCACGGGACCAGATTGTCGGTACGCCCGGCGGCGTCGGCGCCCGTGTGCGGGCAGCTCGGGCCGTGACTGACGACCCCGACGACGGTGACGACGCCGTTCTTGGCCTCGGTGAAGTACGGGCCACCGGAGTCGTGCTCGCAGGCGCTGGTGTTCTTGTGCGGGGCCGTACCCGTCATGCCGATCTCGGCCTTGCTGACCGACGTCACCTTGAACGTGCCGGTCTGCATCCGGTCCGGCAGCTCCTGGTCGCTCTCGTCGGTGAACCCGAACCCGGTCAGACGCACGCTGGTGCCGACCGCCGGTGCCTTCGTGCCCAGCTTGAGCGGGGTGATGCCGGTGATCGCGCGGTCCAGCTTCGCGAGCGCGACGTCGGCGACCCCGGCCTGCTTCACCGCGATGATGTCGGCCTCCTGGCCGTCGTCGCCGGTGAGGTCCGCGCGGCCGACGGTGGCGAACGTCCGGATCGCGACCACCTTCGAGACGCGCTTGTTGTTCACGTCGCGGAAGCAGTGCCCGGCGGTCAGCAGCCAGTGCGGCGAGATCAGCCCGGCCGAGCAGGAGCTGTCGCGGCGCCCGCCGTCCGGCGTCGGGATGCCGATGTCGGTGATCTTCACCGCGAACGGATACTTGCCGTCCGGCACGTCGTCCCCGCGGGCGATCGCCGCCGCGGGAGCGGGCACACCGGCGACCAGAGCGGCGACAGCTGCCACGACCACCACCACTGCGCTACGAACCCGTTGCGTAGCGTTTATCATCCCTCGCCCCTTTGGTCCGCTCGGCAGCGGCCGCCATAGTGGCATCCCTGTGCCACTCCCGGCACTGGCAAAAGAGGGGCCACTTCCGGCACTGGCAAAAGAGGGCAGTCAGGCCGCGGTCGGCACCCGCCGGTCGCCGCCGCCGCCGAAGTAGTTCAGCGTCGCCTGCGTCTTGGTGAGCTGGTCATCGGCGATGTCGACCCGATGCGCCCGCAACACCGCGGCCAGTCGCTTGGTCACCCGCAGGGACTCCGCCGTCGCACAGCGCGTGGAGATCTCCAGGATCCTGGACCCGTCGGGGTACGTCCACCGCTCGACGGTCAGCGCACGGTCCATCCCCGCCGGGGTGACCTTCGCCCGGCGCACCTCCACCGGCCCCAGCAGCATCAGATCGTCGAACCGGACCTCGGCCGGCGCATGCGCCGCGAAGAGCTCCAGCTGCCGCTTCGAGAACAGCTTGCGCAACGGCCGCTTCTCGGTGATCGCCCGCTCGACGTCACCCGCACCGAGCCGCTCCTTCAACGCCCCCGAGCACACGAAGTTGCCCGGCATCGCGTCGACCTCGACCACGAACTGCTTCGACCGCCGCAACCGCCCCGGCAGACTCCGTGGCTCCACCGGCCGCAGCTTGATCACCGAGTCCCCGGCCTGCCGGGCCTTGCTGCGCACCCGCACCACGATCCCGTGCTTACGCAGCGCCAGCCCCAAGGTGTCGAGGAAGTAGACCCGCCGCGCCGACGCCCGGCTCATCCGCACCCCGAGCGCCGCACACGTCGCCGCCTGCGCCGACACGGGCACGACAAGCTTGAGCTCCATCTGCCCGGCCTCGCCGCTGAGCACGAGCATCCGCTCGAACTCATCGTCCCCCAACCGCCAGAACTCCTGCGCCGACCCCAACTACACCAACGTCCTCTGCTCGCCCCACCCGGAACCCCAGGTGATTCTTCCACCCCTGACAACCCCGCCCCGCCCGATCCCACCCCGGGGAGACCTGATTCACCCGCCCATCGGCGTATCCCACCCCCACCTGAGCAGTTGTGGTGTACGGCCGAAGGCACCCGTACGAGCAAACAGCCGATCACCGCGGCCCTCCGGCACACCCCGGTCGCCTGACCGGAACTCCGTCGCCCTCCGGGGCAGCCGCTGCCACCATGTGACCATGAGCGGTGGCCCCCAGGAACCCCAGCCGGAACAGTCCGAGCGCTGGCCGCAGCCGATCAGCGCCGGCCACTGGACCGACACCGACGGGGTCCGCTGGCACCTGCGCGGCCGCCGCATCGACCAGCCCGGCCCGCCGCTGCGCCGCCTGCTCAAGCGCCCCGGCCTGCGGGTTCTGCACGCGTACGGCCCGGACCCGCTCGAGGTCACCGGCAGCTCCCGCGACGCGCTCCTGGAACGCGTGCACCGGTTCTTCGCGGGTGAGGCCCCGCCCCACAGCGCTTTCTGGCTGGCCGAGTTCCGCAACGACGACCACCAGGCGATGCTCATCATCGAAGAAGGCTGCTGACCGGTTCCGCCCCCGGCGCCGAACCCGGCCCCGGGGGCGGAACACCTAGACGAGTAAGTCCTAA
>NZ_BOQP01000042.1 GCF_018332715.1 Winogradskya consettensis
CCATCCCGGCCCTCACCCGTCCCAGCGCAAGAAAGCCTATGCAGTCCCAGCACAGGTCAGAGCAGGAACGCCATTGGTCCCGCTCCACGACCCAAGGAACCCGAACGTCGTGGAAGCGCCAGCAGCAAGGGCACCGTTGTAGCTGACGTTGCGAGCGGTAACCGCAGACCCACTTGAGGACACGGTTGCATTCCAGGCTTGGGACACGCTCTGCCCATTGGCATACGTCATGGTGACAGTCCAGGTCTTGATGGCCGTGCTGCCCGCCGTGACCTTGACCTCGCCCTGGAACCCGCCCTGCCACTGCCCGGTGATCGAGTACGCCGGGGTGCAGCTGACCCCAGCCGGCGGCGGCGTGGTGGTGGGCGGCGTGGTGGTGGGCGGCGTGGTCGTGGGCGGTGTCGTCGTGGGGGGAGTGGTGGGCGACGTGCCGTAGATCGTGGCCTGCTTGGCGGTGGCCTTGATGCCGTGCGGGCCGTTGATGATGCGCTGACCCCAGGTGGTGAGCTGGGTGGGGTCGAAGTTGACGGTCATGTCGAGGATCGGGTCGGTGTTGCCGGCCCAGGACCAGCCGATGTATCCGAGCCCGCGGGCGTCGGCCTCGGCCATGAGGGTCTGGTCGTCGACCTCACCGGAGGCGAACTGCCAGCCGAATTCGCCGATGACCAGCGGCCAGCCTTTGGCCTTGAACGTGTCCAGGTAGGAGACGATCGAGGCGGCGGTGTTGAAGACGGCGTACATGTGGATCGAGAGCACGGTGTTGTGCTGGGTGTCGGCGTCGAGGATGGTCTGGCCGTTGTCACGCATGACGTAGTTCCAGTCCTGGCCCCAGTTGGGGGCGTCGATCATGAGCAGGTGCTGGAAGCCGTTGGTGCGCATCTTCTGGATCGCGGCGGTGGTTGCCGCTGTCCACTGGGACGGGTTGGTGTTGCCGATCGGCTCGTTGCCGATGTTGATGGCGATGTAGTCCTCCTGGCCGACCAGCACGCTCTTGAGGCCGATCCAGTAGTTCGCGGCCTGGTCGAGGGTGTACGCCGCGCTGTCCTCGCCGTACCCGGTGGTGTCGTGGTTCTCGAGGACGCAGATGAGCTTGTTGGTCTTGCAGAGGGTGATGACGTTCGCCACGTCGGTGGCCGTGTTGGCGGTCCAGCGGCCGCCGCTGAGGACGACGCGGACGGTGTTGGCGCCGGTGGCCTTGATGTTGGCGAACGACGAGGTCTGGTTGGTGTACCAGGTGTGGGCGTGGTTGATACCGCGCATGATGAATGGCTGGCCGTTCGCCTCGACGATGTTCGTGCCGCTGACGTGCAGGCCGGCGGCGGCGTAGGCCGGATTCACCACGAACAGGACGGAAGCGACGGCTGCGAGCGCCGCTGCGGCCAGGGTGGCTAGTCGTCTCTTCATGCCCATCTCCTTTTGTAACGGGGTGGTAACACGTTAGAACGATGAACGTCGATGCACAATGGGAGCGCTTCCATGAAGATGCGACCGGTTCCACGTCACCTCGCCACGAGCAGGGGCGTTGCCTATAGCGACATAGCGGCCGGAGCGAAGAGGTCAGTTGCACCATGGGGGAACCAGCAGGTCTGCTCGACGACTACCTGAGGGTCGCCCGGTACCACGTTCAGCGGGCTATGCCGGCCACCGCGGTCCGGCTCCGGTCGCTGGAGATGCGACGGCTCATCGCGTACACGGCGCTGCGGGGGTCCGGGGCGACGTACGAACAGTTGATCATTGCCGCGCGTAACAAGGACGTGCGCTGGTTCAAGGGGATCGCCGGGGGCGTCCGGCCCTCGGTGGTGGCCGGGCTCGCCCAGACGCTCGCGCTTCAGGACATGCTGCCCGGGGACCGTACGGACGCCCTGGCCATCTACGAACTGATGCGAGCGAGCCTCGGCGCGAACGGCGTACCCGGCTCGCACCAGGGTCTGCACGCCGAGCTCACGTTCTCGTGGCGGGGCGCGGAAGCAGCTCGCGAGCTGCTCACGGCGTACCGATCAATAAGTCCGGCAGTGCGCAGTGACCTCGAGATCGACGTGGTCAATCCGTTCCTCGAAGGTGGGGCGAAGCCGGTCGCGCCCTGGCTGGCGGCCTTCCAGCGGCTCATGCCGAAGCCCTACCCGGCGCTGGAACCCGCCGAGGGCCCGCAGCCGGTGCTCGGGCTGCCCGCGTTCGACCGGCTGACCGTCGCCGCCGAGGCCGCGCCGGTGGAGGAGCCGCAACGCGTCTCGGTGGTCGTCACGGCGTACCACCCGGGTGAGGGTCTGATCACCGCGGTGCGCTCGATCCTCGCGCAGTCCTGGCGCAACGTCGAGATCATCATCGTGGACGACGCGTCACCGCCGGAGTTCGACGAGGTGCTGCGCCGCGCGATGACCCTCGGACCGCGGATCCACCTGGTCAAACAGCTTCGCAACCAGGGAACGTACGCGGCCCGCAACGCCGGGCTGGACGCCGCCGAGGGCGAGTTCGTCGCGTTCCAGGACTCCGACGACTGGTCCCATCCGCGCCGGCTCGAGCTGCAGGTGCGCCCGATGCTGGACGACACCCGCATCGTGGCCACGACCAGCGACGGGCTCGGCGTCACCGACGACCTCGTGCTGACCCGCCCGGCCGTGCGGCGGGGCCGGTTCAACCCGTCGTCGCTGGTGTTCCGCCGCTCGCAGGTGATGGACCGGATCGGCTACTTCGACCAGGTACGCAAGGCCGCCGACTCCGAGTACATCGGACGGATGCGCGCGGTCTTCGGCGAGCGAGCGGTGCGGCACCTCGACACCGAGCCGCTCGCGCTGATCCGGCTGTCGTACGGCTCGTTGTCCCGCTCCGAGATCCGCGCCTACTGGATGCATCCGGCGCGGGTGGCGTACTCGTCGGCTTATCAGCAATGGCACGGCCGGATCGCCTCCCAGGGGGCCAAGCCGTACCTGCCACGCGAGGGTGGCGAGCGCCAGTTCGCGGCACCCGATCATCTTCGGTACGCCCGCGGCGAAGCCCCCGCCCGCCCCGAGTACGACGTCGTGCTCGCCGGCGACTGGCGTTTCCTGCAGGGCCCGCAACTGTCGGCGATCGAGGAGATCCAGACGCTGGTCGACCGGGGTCTGCGTGTCGCCGTGCTGCACATCGAGTCGCTGCGCCCGATGGCCCGGCGGCGGTATCCGCTGAACTCGCAGATCCAGGCGATGGTCAACGACGGCCGGATCACGCAGGTGCTGCCGGCCGAGGCCGTGGAGACGGCGCTGCTGATCGTGCGGCACGCCGCGGTGCTCCAGTTCGCCGAGGGTGACGACTATCTGCTCCGGCCACGGCAGATGCTGGTGGTCGCTGATCAGGCTCCGGTACGCCTCGACAACCTCGACAACCGCTACGACGTGGCGGACTGCACGCGCGTCGCCGCCCGGCTGTTCGGGGTGCAACCGGTGTGGTGCCCGCAGGACCCGGAGATCCGGGCGGTGCTGCGCGCGTACAAGCCGGCGGTGGAGTTGACGCCGTACGACCTGCCGACCGTCATCGGCACCGAGCGCTGGACGGCGGTCCGCACCGGTGCCGGGCCGGGTCTGCCGGTGGTCGGCACCGACCTGTGCGATCAGGGCGTGTGGCCGCGGGACACCCGGGAGGCGCTCTACGTCTACGACGAGCTGGGCGCGGCGGACGTGCGGGTGCGGCTGCCGGACTGGCCGCGTACCGACATGGTCCTGAACGGTCCCCGCTCCCACCTGGTCTACGAGGCCACGGACCTGGACCTGCGCACCTTCCTGCACCAGCTCGACTTCTACCTGCACTTCCCGCATCCGCAAGCGATCGAGACGTTCTCGCGTCCCGCGCTGGAGGCGGCCGGGCAGGGGTGCGTGGTGCTGACCCAGGAGCGGCACGCCGCGGTCTTCGGGGACGCGGCCGTCTACTGTGCGCCGAACGAGGTCGACGGGCTGATCAGGCGTTACACCAAGGACCGGGTGCTCTTCGCGGAGCAGAGCCGACGGGCGCGGGCCGTGATCACCAAGGCGTACCACCCGCAGCTCTTCGTCGATCGGATCGCGGGGCTGGTGCACGCGCCGCGTACGTCAGCACCCGCGCAGCGCACACCCGAACCCACCCACGCGTAACGGGCGGGTGGTCGGCGCCGTTAGGCGTCGTGTTGAATCAGCGCACCTCGGAGGTCTTGAAGAATGAGCAGCCTGACCCGGTTCGGCGGTCGGCTGACGGTACGGCTGCAGAGCCTGACCCGTCCGCAGGTGGTGGTTCTCATGCTGGTCGTCGTGCTCGTAGCGGGCATCTGGACGGCGGCGGGGACGGGCCATCAGGGACTCGCCGTGTCCCTCGTGGCCGCCCTGCTCCTCGGTGTGCTCCTCGGCATCCTGCACCTTTCGCGCTGGATGGGCGGGATGCACCGCGCCAACCAGGCCGCGAACCGTGACCTGCGCACGGTCGTGGAGCAGATGCAGCGCCGGGTCGTGGCGACCGTGGAGAAGGAGCGGCTGACCGCGGGGGACCGGCATCAGGACCTGAGCCGGACCATCACGCGGGGGCTGCGGCAGAACGGGCACGGCCACGATCTGCTGCTGCGTTCGCAGAGCCGCGAGTTCGAGGCGATGTTCCAGCTGTTCCAGGAGTTCACGCCGCGGGCGCCGATGCCGTCGTCCGGTGACTTCGCGCTCAACCCGACGGACCTGCTGGAGCTGCTGCACATCGTCCGGCTGCATCAGCCGCAGCTGGTGGTCGAGCTGGGCAGCGGTACGTCGTCGGTGTGGCTCGGCTACGCCCTCGAGAAGATCGGCGGCCGGCTGATCTCGCTCGACCACGATGAGGACTACGCCGCCAGGACGCGGACGATGCTCGAGGCGCACGGGCTCGGCGCGGTGGTCGAGGTGCGGACCGCTCCGCTGACCGAGCTGCTGCTCGACGGGCGCGCGTACCAGTGGTACGACCGGGAACAGCTCAAGGACGTCCGCGACGTCGACCTGCTGGTGATCGACGGCCCGCCCGCGGCGACCGGCCCGGACGCACGGTTCCCGGCACTGCACGCGATGGAGAGCAAGCTCGCCCCGACCGCCACGATCGTGCTCGACGACGCGAACCGCGCCGACGAGCAGGACGCGGTGCGGCGCTGGACGGAGAACATCACCGGGCTCGTCTCGGAGCCGCACCTGATCGGCCGGCACGCCGTGTTGTCGTACTCCCGCAGCGGGGCGAAAGTCTCCGTGTAGCAGAAAAGGACCGGCCGGCATGCGGGGGCATGCCGGCCGGTCACGGGGGAGGGGAAAGATCAGCGGCTACCGAAGTCCTGGGTGTAGTACGGGTTGCCGTTCGACGCGTAGATGACGCCGACGGCGAACGTCTTGGCACCACAGTCGAGCAGGTTGGCACGGTGGCCCGGCGACTTCATCCACGCGTTGACGACCTCGGCGGCGCTGCGGTAGCCGTACGCGATGTTCTCGCTGCGGGCGGCGGTGTAACCGGCGTTCTTGGCGCGGGTGACGAACGTGGAGTTGCGGGCGCCGGTGTGGCTGAACGAGCCGCTGGTGGCCATGTACTTGCTGTGGCCGCGGGCGGCGCGCAGCAGGTTGGTGTTGACCTTCAGCGCCTTGCAGCCGGCCTTGACGCGCTGCGTGTTGGACAGCTTCACGATCTGCGTCTGCAGGGTGGCGGTGGAGACCGGCGCGGCCTCGGCGGGAGCAGCGGCGAGGGCCAGGCCGATGAACGCGGCGACGGGGATCAGAGCAAGGGTGGCGAGGCGACGGACCAGGGTCTGGTTCTTCTGCACGGGTCACGACCTTTCGGAGAACTCCGCAGCGGCGCTTGTTCGCCGTTACGCCATTCCATTCGGGCCGTTCCAGGAGTCGCTGATGCCCGTTCGGGTGCCTTGGCGTGAGTGCTGAGTTGCCGATCGGGTGCCTGCCGCAGGCCGGTTGCGGGACGGTTTCCCACCCGGTTGCGGACATGGTGCAAAGAAGGGCCCGGCGGCTTTGAAACTGCGCCGGGCCCTTCGATGAGGTGCTTTTTCAGGATGCTGCGAGTGCCGCCCCGAGTTGAGGGGCGAGCAGCTCGCTGTAAGCCGTCGTGATGTGGTGCTGGTCGCGGTAGACCAGCACGTTGCCGACGATCACCGGGCAGAAGGCCGGCGTGCAGAACCACTTGACCGGGTCGATGACGACCGCGCCGGCCTCGCGGACCGCCTCGGCGACCAGCTGCCGCCGGTCGGGCAGCGCCAGCGCGATCTCCGGGCTGCGTCCGCACGCGGCGGGGGAGTTCATGTGCGCGGACAGGCACTCCGGAACAGGCCCGGCCTGCCACGGCGTGTCGGTCATGAAGTAGACCTCGGTGCCGGGGGCGGACAGCGCCTGCACCGAACGCTGCCAGGCGCTCACCCAGGCCTCGTCCTGCGTGCCGGGCACATCGAGTAGCTCATTGCTGGGATAGGTCGACGACAGCAGGATCTTCGCCGGGTGCAGCGAACGGACGTACTCCCAGGCACTTCTGCGCCACTCCACGCACTCCGTGAACTCCCGTTTCAGCTGCGGGGAGAAGATCATGCCGTCGGCTGCCGTGCACGCGCTCTTGGTGACGATCACGAGCTTCCAGTGCCGTTCCAGGGCCGCTTTCTCCAGCGCCGGGAACCACATGCCGGCATGGGAGTCACCGAAGAGCACGACGGTGGTCGGGGACGTCAGATCGCCGTACGCACAGGGCTTCTTCACCTCGGCGTCGGAGAACGTGCCCGAGCAGCCCTCCTGGTAGAAGTGCGGCAGATCCTCGGCGACCCGCTCGAGCGCCGGGGTGAGGTTGGCCGGGACGGCGGGCATGGCGACGCTCGCGGCGATGTCCCGGCCGAGATCCGTCGAGTCGTCGAGGGCGCTCGCCTGGTACGTGCTGACGCCCCGGGCCCGGTCCGCCGTGACGCGGACCGCGACGCAGAGCCCGGCGCAGAGCAGCGAGATCGCCAGCCCGGCGGCGATCCCGCGCCACGGGTTGTTCCGCAGGCCGGTCAGGTGGCGGGCGGGGTTCTCGACGAGGGCGTACGTGAACATGGCCAGGACGAGTGCGCCCAGCGCGACCAGCACGTTCTCCCAGCCGGCGAGCGGGCGGCCGAGCATCGCGGGGGCGATCATCAACGTCGGCCAGTGCCAGAGATACCAGGAGTACGACAGCCGCCCGATCCCCTGCAACGCGGGGTGGCCCAGGATCCCCGCCGGATTCCCCGTGCCGCCGGCGATGACCGCTGCCGTGCCGAGAACCGGGAGCAGGGCGGCGTACCCGGGGAAGGGGGTCTGTGCCGTGAAGACGAGTGCGGAGGCAGCGACCGCGAGCAGACCGGCCGGCACGCACCACCGCGGGAGCCGTAGCGCGAAGACCGCGAGCAAGGCGCCCACGCCCAGCTCCCACGCCCGGGTGTGCGCGCCGAAATACGCCCAGCCTGCGTTCGCCCGCGTCTGCCACAGCGAGAGACCGAGCGAAACCACAGTCAATGCGATGAGTACGCCGGCCTGCGCGCGTTTCGCCCTGAACGCGATGATCAGCAGCGGCCAGAGCAGGTAGAACTGCTCCTCCACCGCCAGCGACCAGAAGTGCTGCAACGGCGAGGGGTCGGCATCGGCGTTCAGATAGTCCGTGCCGACCGCCGCGAGCCGCCAGTTCATCGCGTACACGCTGGTGTGCAGGGCGTCCGACACGATGCTCGCCAGTCGCAGCGGCGGCAGCCACAGCGCGGACGCGATCACCGTGGCCACGACGACGACCGCCGAGGCGGGCAGCAGCCGCAGGGCGCGCCGGGCGTAGAACCGCGGGATGGAGATCCGGCCGGTCCGGTCCGCCTCCCGCAGCAGCAACCCGGTGATCAGGAAGCCGGAGATGACGAAGAAGACGTCGACCCCGACATAACCGCCGGAGAAGAACGACAGATCACAGTGGTACGCGACCACGAGGAGCACCGCGACCGCGCGTAACCCCTCGATGTCGCGACGATGCCTCGAGGGCGGCGTCTTCGTGGCGACGGTGAGGCCGGTCCGGGGCCGGGTCGCGGTGCTCGTCTCGATCACAGCCGGTGCGCCTCCCGGCTGGTGGTGACACCCCGCGTGTCGAAGAAGCGCTTCGAGATGCTCGCCAGGTGATCCGCGTCGTACTCGCGGTGCTGCTGGACCAGGATCACCAGGTCGGCGGCGGCCGCGGCGCCTTCGAGGTCGTCGGTGCGCGGGACGCTCCACTCGCGTACGTGCGGGTCGTGGTACGTCAGCACCGCACCCAGCGAGGCCAGGTGCCGGGCGAGCGGGGTGGCCGGCGACTCGCGCTGATCGGCGATGTTCGGCTTGTACGTGACACCGAGGAGCAGCACCCGGGCGCCGTGCAGCGCCTGGCCGTCGGCGTTGAGGAGGTTCTGGGCGCGCCGGGCTACGTACGCCGGCATCGTGGCGTTGATCTCCTGGGCCAGCTCGACGAAGCGGAACGGGTAGCCGAGCTTGCTGCGTACGTTGTGGCTCAGGTAGTTGGGGTCGATCGGGATGCAGTGCCCGCCCACGCCCGGACCCGGGTAGAACGCCTGGAAGCCGAAGGGCTTGGTCGACGCGGCGTGGATGACGTCCCAGAGATCGATGTCGAGCTCGTGGCAGAACCGGGCCATCTCGTTGACCAGCGCGATGTTGACGTGCCGGTACGTGTTCTCCAGCAGCTTCGAGGTCTCCGCCTCCCGGGTGCCACGGGTGCGTACGACCGTCTCGACGAACCGTCCGTAGAACTCGGCGACCCGGTCGGTGCACGCCGGCGTGGTGCCACCGACCACCTTCGGGGTGTTGTGCGCACCCCACGTCTCGTTGCCGGGGTCGATCCGCTCGGGCGAGAACGCCAGGTGGAAGTCGACCCCCGCGGTCAGGCCGGACAACTGCTCCAGCAGCGGGCGCACCACGTCGTCGGTCGTGCCCGGGTAGGTCGTTGACTCGAGCACGACCAGCATGCCGGGCCGCAGGTTGCGCCCGACCGCCTCGGTGGCGCCGATCACCGCGCGCAGGTCCGGGCCGTCACCCTCGGACAACGGCGTCGGTACGCAGATCACCGCGACCGCCGCCGTGGCGATCAGCCGCTCGTCCGTGGTGGCGCCGAACCCGCGGGTCAGCATCTCGGCGATGTCGGTGTCGGACAGGTCGTCCACATGGGAGCGGCCGGCGTCGAGCGCCTCGACCACCGCCGCGTTCACGTCGAAGCCGAGCACGGACAGACCGGCCCGGGCGGCCTGCTGGGCCAGGGGCAGCCCCACGTAGCCGAGGCCGAGGATGGCGACGTCGAAGCTCACGAGCGAGATCTCCTTCTGCGGATCCCCGTCAGGCGACGGGCGTGTTGGTGGGGGCCTGGCCGCCGCTCTGGCTCGGGATCTCCGCGCGACGGTCGGCCTGCGGGCGGACCGGGGGACCGGCGTCCCGCTCGTACGGGGAGGCGAACGGCAGATAGGCCGGCAGGAACTCGCCGAGCAGGGCCGCCTGCTCGACGGCCACCGCCTCGTCGGAGTCCGTGTCGTTCAGGCAGAACGTGTCGAGGTCGCGGTGGCGCAGCAGCCGGGCGAGCTTGAACGGGGTCGCCGGGTTGGCCAGGTCGGCGTACATGTAGGCGACCGTCCCCGGCGCCGCGCGTCCCGTGAGGTACGCGTAGTACTGCTGCAGCGACGAGAGCAGCGCGATGTCCTCGGGGTGGCGGAACTGATGCCCGGCGGTCGCGGTCACGTACTCCGTGAACCGCTGCTCGATCTCGGTGATGATGCTCAGCCGCGACGGGTGCGGAGTGTGCATCATCTTGCGGGTCAGGACGCGGCCGAACGCCGTACGGATCAGCTCGCGGTTGTTCTTTCCGGCCGAGTCCGCGGGCGGGTCGTCGGGCCGCCGCGGCGCCGAGTCGACCTGCGCGCTCGACGGGAAGAACCGGGTCAGCCCGCCCGGCGTGAAGAACAGGTCCGGGCTCAGCGGCCGGCCCAGGAACACGTCGTCGTTGAGGTAGAGGAAGTGCTCGCTGAGACCCGGGATGCGATGCAGGCGTGACTCGATGGCCTGCGAGTTGAACGTCGGCAGCCGCCCGGTGTCACCGAAGATCTCCCGATGGCTCACCAGGGTCAGCCCCGGCTGCGCGGTGTCCAGCCAGTCCGGCACCTGATCGTCCGTGACCAGGTAGATGTGGTTGACCCAGGGCGCGAAGCAGTGCAGCGAACGCAGGGAGTAGCGCAGTTCGTCGCGGGAGGTGTAGCGGGCGCTGTTGTGGGCCAGGCGGCTGCCGGTGTCGAGCCAGGCGTTCGTACCCTGGGCCGCGGCCTTGCGGGCCTGCCAGGACGGGTCGCTGCCGTCGACCCAGGTGTAGACCACATCGATCGGGAAGGCGATCCGGTCCGGGCCCGGCATGGTGAAGATCTGTTTCGTCCGGTACGCCGAGACGTCGTGCGGCGAGCTGAACGGCCCGAACGCGGACTCGCTCGCGTGCACCACCGGCTCGTCCAGCGCGATCACGTCGGCGATCGGGTTGGGACGCGGGCCGGCCAGGACACCGTCGCGCTCCGCCCAGAACTCGATCTCGCAGCCCACGTCCGTGGCCAGCACCAGGCTGCCGTTCGGGTCGGTCACCGGCCAGCACACCCGCAGCACCTCGGCCGTCTTGCGGTTCTTGGCCTTGCGCGGCTTCACGACGTCCATCAGGCCGGTGCCGGTGGTGAGCGCCTCCAGCAGGCGGATCGTGGCCGCGCGGTCGGTCACGAGCACCGCGACGGCGGTGGTGCGCAGGGACTTGGCGGGGATGCGGAACCAGTCGATGCCCGCTTCGTCGAGGGCGGCGACGACCCTGTCGAGGTTGTCCCGGCGTACGCCCGCCGGGCTCGCCGCCGGGTCACGCCGGGCGGTCACCCAGCCCCGGCCGGTGCGGACCCGCATGGTGACGGCGGCCTCGGCCGTGCGCATGAGCGGCAGCCGGGGCGGGTGTGACAGCGACACGATCCGCCGGGCCATGCCGAGCCGCTGGTCCTCGGAGACCCGGGGCAGCACCCGGCGCTGCACGCCGGCCAGGATGCGTGACCGGACCTGCCAGGGTGCCATTCGTAGGATCCGCCGCAAGGGCACGAGTTCGTCCTTCCGCCGGATGTCGTCGGGGCTGATCGGCTCAGCCGCCCGGGGTTCCTGTGCCTCAACGTCGCGGTCACCCGGTTGGTTGCGGTCAATGGCGTCTTTCCGGACATCTGTGCTATGCGGTTTTCACCCGTTACATGCGGTATACGCGATTTACGGTCTTCATGACGGCGGAACCGCGGCCTGCCCACCCCTACGGGTGCGTCCCTGATGCGGGGGCTTGCGCCGGGGGAGGATGGTGGAGGCCTGACTTCTTGGAGGACTCCCCATGGGTAAGGCAGTTGCGTACGTGGTGGCGATGGTCGCCGGGGTGATCGTGGTGGGCTGGATCGCCGTGTCGGTCCTGCACTGGCTCGTGGGCGCCCTCGCGTACCTGATCGTGGGCGCGATCGTGGTCGGCGGCGGCATCTACCTCTACGGCAAGGCGAAGAAGGGGCTCGCCCCCGGAACCCGCACCCAGTACCGGATCGAGGCCGCGAAGAAGACGTACCGGATGCGGAACCGGTGAGCCCGGCGGCGGGCGGCTAGGCTTGGGCCTCTCCTCCCTTTCGACCAACGGGAAGTTGTGCCGTGTTTGACAACTTGAGTGACCGCCTCTCCGGCATCTTCACCAAGCTCCGGGGCAAGGGCCGGCTCACCGACGCCGACATCGACGCCACCGCGCGCGAGATCCGTCTCGCTCTGCTCGAGGCTGATGTCGCGCTGCCCGTGGTCAAGCAGTTCATCGCCAACCTCAAGGAGCGCGCCCGCGGCTCCGAGGTCTCCGAGGCGCTCAACCCCGCCCAGCAGATCATCAAGATCGTCCACGAGGAGCTCATCACCATCCTCGGTGGCGAGGGGCGCCGCCTGCAGTTCGCCAAGAACCCCCCGACCGTGATCATGCTGGCCGGCCTCCAGGGCTCCGGTAAGACCACGCTCGCCGGCAAGCTGTCCCGCTGGCTCAAGGGCCAGGGCCACCAGCCCCTGCTGGTCGCCGCCGACCTCCAGCGCCCCAACGCGGTCAACCAGCTCCAGGTCCTCGCGGGCCGGGCCGGCGTCGACGTCTACGCCCCGTCACCCGGCAACGGCGTCGGCGACCCGGTCCAGGTCGCCAAGGACTCTATCGAGCACGCCAAGCGCACCGCCAAAGACATCGTCATCGTCGACACCGCCGGCCGCCTCGGCATCGACGCCGAGATGATGCAGCAGGCCCGCGACATCCGCGACGCCGTCGACCCCGACGAGGTCATCTTCGTCATCGACGCCATGGTCGGCCAGGACGCCGTCAGCACCGCCGAAGCCTTCCGCGACGGCGTCGGCATCACCGGCGTCGTCCTCTCCAAGCTCGACGGCGACGCCCGCGGCGGTGCGGCCCTCTCGGTCCGCCACGTCACCGGCCAGCCCATCCTCTTCGCCTCCACCGGCGAGAAGCTCGAGGACTTCGACGTCTTCCACCCCGACCGGATGGCCAGCCGCATCCTCGGCATGGGCGACGTCCTGACCCTCATCGAACAGGCCGAACAGGCCTTCGACGAGGATCAGAAAGAAAAGATGACCTCCAAGCTCATGGGTGGCGAAAGCTTCACCCTGGAGGACTTCCTCGACCAGCTCATCGCCGTCCGCCGCATGGGCCCCATCGCCAACATCCTCGGCATGATGCCCGGCATGGGCCAGATGAAGGACCAGCTCGCCGAGCTCGACGACAGCCACTTCGACCGGGTCACCGCCATCATCCGCTCCATGACCCCCGGCGAGCGCACCAACCCCAAAATCATCAACGGCTCCCGCCGCGCCCGCATCGCCCGCGGCTCCGGCGTCCAGGTCATGGATGTCAACCAGCTCCTCAACCGCTTCGTCGAAGCCCAGAAAATGATGAAGCAGATGAGCGGCATGATGGGCCTCCCCGGCGGCAACCGCCGCAAGGCCACCAAGAGCCCCAAGAACAAGCGCAAGGGCACCAAGGGCGGCAACCGCCCCCGCGTCGGCGGCGGCATGCCGGCCGGCTTCCCGGGCGGCATGCCCCAGCTCCCCCCGGGCATGGACCCCAACGCCCTCGGCGGCGCCCCCGGCCTCCCGCCGGGCTTCAAGCTCCCCAAGCTCGACTTCAACAAACTCAGCAACCCCAAGCGCGACGACGACAAGAAGTAGCTCTTGCTGGGTGACAGGTAGTCTCATAGCTAGTAACGTGAGCGGCAGTCCGCATCCTTAGGGGGATCGATGGCTGCCGCTCTGCGTTACCGTGACGACCTGGGTCGCGCCGAAGTCTTTCGTCTCTGGGTTCGCGTCAGGCTGGTTACCGCTCTCGAGGCGAGCCAGCCTGATGACGTTTGTGTGGTTCCTGACCTGTCGGTTGCAGTGGATCACCGCAACGAGCTACGTCCTGACGTCGTGGTCGTGCGCGAACCGCTGAATGACGTCCTGCTGGCGGTCACGATCCTGTCGCCGGGATCGATCGGCGAGAACTGCGCCTTCAAAGGCTCCCCCCGGCGCTGGGTGATCGACCCGCTCCGTGAGCGCATGACGTTCACCGAGCACATTCCCGGCTCGGACGGGGAGTGTTGGTCCAGTTCACCCCGGGTAGGCCGCGTCGACCTCGAGTGGCCGTGGCCGGTGACGCTCGACCTTCCGGCGTTGACGGCTCAGCGGCGGGCGCGGTTGGCGGGGATCGGGTAGGACTTACGCATGGCTTTGCATGTGCGTGGGGTCGTTCTGCCGGACGGTGAGGTTCGGGATCTCTGGATGGTCGGGGATCGGGTGACGTTCGAGCCGGTCCGGGATGCCGAGACCGTGAGCACCGGCGGGTGGGTGGTGCCGGGGCTGGTGGATGCGCACTGTCACCTGGGGATCCGGTACGGCGCTTCGCCCATCGAGAGTGTCGATGAGGCGCGGGGGCTGGCCTATCAGGACCGTGATGCGGGAGTGCTCGCGTTGCGGGACGCGGGGTCGCCGTATCCGTACCCGGAGCTGGATGACGAGCCGGAGATTCCCCGGCTGGTGCGCGCGGGGCGGCATGTGGCTCCGCCGCGGCGATATCTGCGGGACATCGGGGTCGAGGTGGCGGCCGGGCAGGTTGCTGAGACCGTGGCTGCGCAGGCGAAGGCCGGGACCGGGTGGGTCAAGCTGGTGGGGGACTGGATCGACCGGGGCGTGGGGGATCTGGCGCCCTCGTGGGATGCCGCCACGATGACCGCCGCGGTCGAGGCCGCGCATGCCGCCGGAGCGCGGGCGGCCGTGCACACGTTCTCCGAGGAGGGTGTCGCGCTGATGGTTCGCGCGGGTGTCGACTCCGTGGAGCATGGCACCGGGTTGTCGCTCGACCTGATCGACGAGATGGCACGGCGGGGGACCGCGCTGGTGCCGACGATGATCAACATCAGGACGTTCGGCAAGATCGCAGACCAGGCCCGACCCAAGTTCCCCGGGTACGCCGACCACATGCTCGCCCTTCGCGACGGGTTCCCGGCCGTGGTCGCCGCTGCGTACGAGGCCGGCGTACCCATCTTCGTCGGCACCGACGCGGGCGGCAGCATCCGGCACGGGCTCGCCGCCGAGGAGATGTTGCTGCTCCACGAGGCGGGCATCCCCGCGGAGGAGGTGCTGGCGTCGGCGTCCTGGCGGGCCCGGGAGTGGCTGGGCTTCCCCGGACTGGTCGAGGGTGGCCTCGCCGACCTGGTCGTCTATCCGGAGGATCCCCGGAGTGACCTCCGCGTGGTTCGTGCCCCCGAGCGGATCGTCCTGAAGGGCCGGGTCGTCCGCTAGGCAGGGCGCGGCCTAAGCGAGCGAGAAGATGCGCAGGGCGGTCTCGTCGGGGCAGGCCAGACGGTCCGTGGTCCAAGCGCAGGCATTGTCCGCCGGGGCCATCGTGCCGAGGACCTGGCGGGCGCCGGTGAGGGCCGAGATCCTGACTATTTCCCCGCCCTCGGGGCCGGGGAGGGCCAGCAGCGAGTCCTTGTCGATCCAGGACATGTGGGCGGCCGCCGTGATCTTCCTGCCGTCCGTTGTGTAGAGGATGCTCTCGGCCGGGCCGGTGACCAGGATACGGTCGCCGAGCGTCCGCACGAGCGTCGCGTCGGGGGTGGCCGGGGTCTGCCAGTCCGTGCTGCCGAAGCCGGGGCCGATCGTCGTGAGGACGGCGCTGCGGTCGGGTGGCGTCACGGTGAGGCAGAGCCGGTCGCCGCACGGGGCGATCGCATCGATGTGGTGGTTGGGCAACGATTCGTAGATGGGGCGGGGCTGCGGGTCGGCCGGTTCGGTCCGCACGATCTGCGTCGTGCCCGGGGTGAAGCCGGTTCCGGGGACGAAGACGATTCCCTCGTACGCGACCGGGGTCCCCGCCGGCACGACGGCTGCGGCTGTGCCCCGGAGCGTGCCGGTGCCGGCGTCGCGGTATTCGACCTTGCCGGAGCGGGTGATCTGGATGAGGGTGCGGTCGGTGAACGTCAGGGACATCTCGTCGGAGCGCACGTGCATGCCGAGGGTCCGCTGTGCCCGGTCCGCCGCGGCAGGCAGGGTCCAGCGGGTCGTCCCGTCGGACCAGGCCAGGGCGCGGGTCTCGCCGGTCACCGCCGACTGGATGACCACGAGGTCGTTGTAGTAGACGAGGTCGTCGGCGGCGGCGTACGGGACATGCCAGCGTTCCCTGCCCGTGGCGGGGTCGAGCACGTACATTGTGCTGCCCCTTTCGCCGCGGACGTTGACCAGTACCGCCGCGGGCAGCGCGACGACGCCGGTGAGCCTGTCGAACGTTCCCAGGCTCTTCCGCAGCCACGTCGCCGCACCGGTGTGCAGGTCGGCCGCGGAGACCCCGACTACGCCGTCCAGCCCGCGCCACGCCGTGAAGACGGCCTTCGTGGACACGGCCGTCGAGGCGTAGGTCACCCGCACGCCGAAGGGCCGGGGGGAGCCGACCTCGGCGAGGCTCCAGGTCGGCGCGGCGGGGGCGGTGTGGTGGTTGCGCCACGCGAAGCTCGTACCCGCGAAGGCGAGACAGACCACGACGGTCACCGCGGTGACCGCGAAGCGGGTGCGGCGGATCTGGTCGCCGCGGCGGCGGGCGGCGACCGGCGGGCCCAGCGGGACCCCGTCGGCCTGGTGGGTGAGAGCAGCGAAGATCTCGTCGAGGTCAGTGGACATTGCGGGCTCCTCCCGGGGGTGACGGCTCGGTTGACCGGACGGGTTCGGGTGCCGGGTCCAGGTTGAGCGCGGTGGCGAGCGCCGCCCGGCCGCGGGACAGCCAGGATTTGACCGTGCCCTCCGGGACACCCGTCTCGGCGGCGATGTCGGCCACCGAGCGGTCCAGCAGGTAGCGCAGGGCCAGGGCGTGGCGGTGGGCCTCCGGGAGCGTGCGCATGGCCCGGACGAGCACGACGGTGTCCTCCGACGGTGGGTCGGCCGGTGGCAGGGGTGCGGCGGCGGCGCTGTGGGCACGGCGTACGCGCAGCCGTCGCCACCGGTCCGTCGACAGCCGGTTGACCACCAGCCGCAGCCACGCCTCCGGGTCGTCGTAGCCCGGCAACTTGCGCCAGCGCTGCCATGCCCGGGCGTACGCCTCCTGGACGAGGTCCTGCGCCTCGGCCGGGTCTCCCGTCAGCCCGTACGCATAGCGCAGCAGCCGCCGTGAGGTGTCCCGGTAGAACGCGTCGAACGCGTCCACCCGCTCCTCGGTCATGGTCACCGCCCTTCATACAGGGACACGGGAAGCCCACTGGCCGGGTTGCAGTCGGGACGCGACTAAGATGCTGGGTCATGGCTCGCGTGCTCACCCCCCGGTCGGAAGACTTTCCCCGCTGGTACCAGGACCTGATCAACAAGGCTCGGCTGGCGGACAACGGTCCGGTGCGGGGCACGATGGTGATCCGGCCCGCCGGTTACGCCATCTGGGAGCACATGCAGGCGGACATGGACGCCCGCATCAAGGAAGCCGGCGCGGAGAACGCGTACTTCCCGCTCTTCATCCCGGAGAGCTACCTGCGCCGTGAGGCCGAGCATGTGGAGGGCTTCTCGCCGGAGCTCGCCGTGGTCACCCACGCGGGTGGCAAGCAGCTCGCCGAGCCCCTCGTGGTCCGCCCGACCAGCGAGACCGTCATCGGCGAGTTCATGGCCAAGTGGGTCGACTCCTACCGTGACCTGCCGCTGCTGCTGAACCAGTGGGCCAACATCGTGCGCTGGGAGCTGCGGCCCCGCACGTTCCTGCGCACCACCGAGTTCCTCTGGCAGGAGGGCCACACGGCCCACGTCAGCGAGGAGAATGCCCGGGAGTACGCCCGTCTGATCCACAAGACGGTCTACGAGGAGTTCATGGTCGAGATGCTGGCCATCCCGGTCGTGCCCGGCCGCAAGACCAAGGGCGAGCGGTTCGCCGGCGCGACGAACACCATGACCGTCGAGGCCATGATGGGCGACACCAAGGCGCTGCAGATGGGCACGTCGCACGAGCTCGGGCAGAATTTCGCCAAGGCGTTCGATATCACCTACACGTCCCAGGCCGGTGCCGTCGAGCACGCCTGGACCACGTCGTGGGGCACCTCCACCCGGATGATGGGTGGGCTGATCATGGTGCACGGCGACGACAATGGCCTGCGGCTGCCGCCGAACATCGCCCCGATCCAGGCCCAGGTCATGGTGGTCAAGGCCGGCGAGGGCGTCACCGAGGCGGCGGTCAAGCTGCGTGACGAGCTCAAATCAGCAGGTGTACGCGTAAAGCTCGACGACCGTGCCGACATCCCCTTCGGCCGCCGCGCAGTCGACGCCGAACTGCAGGGCATCCCGATCCGCATCGAGGTCGGCCCACGCGACCTGGCCAACGGCAACGCCGTCGTGGCACGCCGGATCGACGGCACCAAGTCGCCGATCGCGCTCGGTGAGGTCGTCAACGACGTCGTGGCCGCGCTCAAGGCCGACCAGCAGCGCCTCTACGACGACGCGTTGTCCTTCCGCGAGGCCAACACGGTCGACGTGAAGACCCTGGACGAGGCGATCGACGCCGCGCAGACCGGCTGGGCCCGGGTGCCGTGGGCGTCGGTCGGCACCGAGGGCGAGAAGAAGGCCAACGGCAAGGCGATCACCGTCCGGTGCCTGACCCGCGTCGACGGCACCATGCCCGACTCCGACGACGAGCCGGAGCTGCAGGCGATCCTGGCCCGCGCGTACTGATGCTCGCCCCGGGCACGGTCTTTCTCTACCGCAACATCGACGGGCCGCGCCTCGCCTCGGTGCGGCCCTGCCGGGTCGTCTCGGACGACGAGCGGGGGCTGCTGCTGTGGCTGACCCGCGGCACGACGGTGATCGTGGAGGAGACGCTGGACGGGCGCGGCATCCGTGACATGCCGTTCACCGAGTGGGTGACGCAGCCCGTCCGGGTCGTCCCGTCCGTCTGGCAGGGCCCCGGGCTGCTCAAGTTCATCCCGCCCGGCGCCGACCACTCAGTCTGGTTCTTTCAGGACGAGCAGGAGCACTTCAAGTTCTGGTACGTCAACCTGGAGGAGCGGGCGCTGCGCTGGGACGACGGTGAGCTGGCCGGCGTCGACGTGATCGACCAGGACCTCGACATCGTGGTGCGCCCGGATCGCACCTGGGAGTGGAAGGACGAGGACGAGCTCGCCGAGCGGCTCGCCGTCCCCGACCACTACTGGGTGCACGACGAGGACGCCCTGCGGGCCGAGGGCCTGCGTGTGATCAAGCAGATAGAAGCTGGCGATTTCCCGTTCGACGGCACCTGGACCGACTTCGAGCCCGACCCGTCCTGGCAGGCCATCACGGATCTACCCACCGGCTGGGACCGCCCTCCGGTCCCGCGGCTCTGACCTTGGTCTGAGGTTTTCACCACTCACTCAGGATGAAGCGGCCGGGCGGCTGTTCTGGCGCCCTCGGCGCCTTGGCCGGTCGGGCGCGGCCTCGGTGGGAACTGCGGTCAGTGCCATGCAACCAGATACGACATGATCCTTTTGATCTTGATTGTGGTGTTTCCCGGCCCGGTTGGCGTGCGTGGCTGCTCGTCTGGCAGAATGGACAACTGGTATCCGGCACGTGAGCAGCGCCCTCTAACCCTTCTCACGTCGCCAGTCCACGAGACATTCGGTCCCGCATCCCCACGTGGGTTCCGTTCGGCTCACCCACGTCATTACTTGGAGCGAAACAACCGTGGCCGTAAAGATCCGGCTCCTGCGGATGGGCAAGATCCGCAACCCGCAGTACCGCATCGTCGTCGCCGACTCACGCACCAAGCGTGACGGCCGCGCCATCGAGTACGTGGGCATCTACCAGCCTAAGTTCGACCCCTCGGTCATCGAGGTCAAGAGCGAGCGCGTGCAGTACTGGCTGAGCGTCGGCGCGCAGCCGAGCGAGGCCGTGCAGCGCATCCTCGAGAAGACCGGCGACTGGCAGCAGTTCAAGGGCCTCCCGGCCCCGCCGCCGCTCCTGGTCGCGCCCGAGAAGGCCAACCGTCAGGCGGCCTACGAGGCTGAGGCGAAGGCCGCTGCCGGAATCGCCGAGACCCCGGCGAAGTCGACCCCGAAGAAGGCCAAGGCTGAGAAGCCCGCCGCTGAGGCCAAGGCTGAGAAGCCGGCTGCCGACGCCGACAAGACCCCGGCCGCGCCCGAGGTTGCCGAGGGTCGCCCGAGCGACACCAAGGCTGTCGACCCGGCCGAGCCGAACCGTGAGGCTGTAGCCGCAGACGCGAAGGACCCGGCCGGTGCCGGCGCCGACGCGAGCTGACGGGGCGCTCCGGCCTGCGCTGGAGCACCTCGTCAAGGGCATCGTCGACAACCCGGACGACGTCCGGGTCCGCATGGTCGACTCGCGTCGCGGCAAGCGGCTCGAGGTGCGCGTGCACCCCGAGGACCTGGGAACGGTCATCGGGCGTGGCGGTCGCACGGCCAAGGCGCTGCGTCAGGTCATCGGGTCGATCGGTGGGCGCGGTATCCGCGTCGACATCGTCGACGCGTACTGATCGGCTGTCGTCACGATGCTGCTGGTTATCGGTCAGATAGGTAAGCCCCACGGGATTCGTGGGGAGGTCCTCGTGACTGTCCGGACCGATGATCCAGAGGCGAGATTTTCCGCCGGGTCGACGTTCGCCACGGAGGTCCCTCGGGACCGCCGGGTGAACGCCGCCCCGGCGCACGCCACGCCCCCGGCAGGCGTCGCCTACCAGGTGCCCGGCAAGCTGACTCTCGAGTCGCTGCGCTGGCACCAGGGCAAGATCATCGCCCAGTTCGAGGGCGTGCACGACCGCAACATCGCTGAGGCGTTGCGCGGCGTGATGCTGCAGATCGACAGCGCCGAGATCCCCGCGCCGACCGACCCGGACGAGTTCAACGACCACCAGCTGGCCGGCCTCGCGGTGGTCGACCTGGACGGCGTGGAGCTGGGCAGGGTCGACCGGATCGACCACGCGCCCTCCTCCGACCTCATCGTCCTGAAGAAGGCCGCGGGCGGCACCGCGCTCATCCCGTTCGTCAGCGCGATGGTGCCGACGGTCGACCTGGCCGCCGGCCGGATCGTCGTCGACCTGCCCGAGGGCCTGCTCGACTTGTAAGGGTGTGCCCCCGCAGTGCGCGTCGACATCATCTCGATCTTCCCGGACTACTTCTCGCCGCTGGACCTTTCGCTGATCGGGAAGGCGCGCGGGACCGGACTCCTCGATCTCTCCGTGCACGATCTGCGCACCTGGACCTCCGACGTGCACCGGACGGTCGACGACAGCCCGTACGGCGGCGGTCCCGGCATGGTGATGCGACCCGAGCCGTGGGCTGCCGCGTTTTCCGCCGTCGCGTCGCCGTCGTCGCTGTTGGTGGTGCCGTCGCCGGTCGGGAAGCCGTTCACCCAGGCGGACGCTGCCGCGCTGGCCGCGCAGGAGCACCTCGTGTTCGCGTGCGGCCGCTATGAGGGCATCGACCAGCGGGTTCTCGACTCCGCTCCGATGCCGGTCCGTGAGGTCTCACTCGGTGACTACGTGTTGTTCGGCGGCGAGGTCGCAGTCATCGTGATCATGGAGGCGATCACCCGGCTGCTGCCCGGGGTGCTCGGCAACGCGGATTCGCTGACCGAGGAGTCGCACTCCGACGGGCTGCTCGAAGCCCCCGTCTACACCAAGCCGGCGTCGTGGGACGGCCTGGACGTCCCCGAGGTGCTGCGCTCCGGCGACCACGGGAAAATCGCCCGGTGGCGGCGTGAGCAGTCCCTGCTGCGGACCGCGACGCGGCGTCCCGACCTGTTCGAGGCTTACCCGCCCGAGAAGATCGGTAAGTTGGACCGGGCGGCTATCGAGGGCGCCGGATTTCGGATCCCGGGGTCGGGTGTGGCAAAGTAGTGAGGTTGCCATTTGTCTCCCACGCCGTGGGTGGGCAGATGAGGATCCCGGCCTGCCGGGCCGGGTTCAGAACCACCCCAATCGCGCATCGAACTCCCGGTGCGCTTTGAGTAGCACGAGGATGCAGCGATGAACACGCTGGACGCACTCGACCTCCAGTCGCAGCGCACCGACATTCCCGACTTCCGCGCCGGTGACACGCTCCGCGTGCACGCCCGGGTCGTCGAAGGTAACCGTTCCCGTGTCCAGGTCTTCCAGGGCGTCGTCATCAGCCGCCAGAACGGTGGCCTGCGGGAGACCTTCAAGGTCCGGAAGATCAGCTTCGGCGTCGGTGTCGAGCGGACCTACCCGCTCAACAGCCCGCAGATCGACCGCATCGAGGTCGTGACCCGTGGTGACGTGCGCCGCGCGAAGCTCTACTACCTGCGCGAGCTCCGTGGCAAGAAGGCCAAGATCAAGGAGCTCCGCGAGAAGCAGACCGCCAACTGAACTCCTCGGTCGTCCGAGCCGTACGTTCACTCGGACTGACGGTTCCTGCGCAGGAGCACTAGGCTTGCGCATGTGACGGATGGGAATCAGGGCCAACGTGGCGTTCGCCGCGCTGGTGGGCCATTCGCACTACCGCCTGACAGGTTCCCCACGGGAACTTTCGGGCGGTAGTGCTGTATCCGGGTTGATTCGCCCGGACGGCGGCGGGAGATACGTAGCGTGGAACCGATGCAGGGGTATCGAGGCTCCTCCTCCGGACGGCGCCGCGGGCGGGTGATCCGTCGCAAGGAGATGCCGCTCTGGCAGGAGCTTCCGCTGCTGCTCGTGGTGGCGTTCTGCCTGGCCGTGCTGATCCGCACGTTCCTCGTCCAGGCGTTCTTCATCCCGTCGGGTTCGATGGAGAACACCCTGCTCATCAACGACCGCGTCCTCGTGAACAAGGTCGTCTACGACATGCGCGACCCGCTCCGGGGCGAGATCGTCGTCTTCCGCGGCACCGACAACTGGGCGCCCGAGCAGCCCAGCACCCCGGTCAGCAACGCGTTCGGCGCCAAGCTCGGCCGCACGATCGGCGACCTCGTGGGTGTCAGCCGTCCCGGCGAGCGTGACTTCATCAAGCGCGTGATCGGCCTGCCGGGCGACAAGGTCGCCTGCTGCGACGAGAAAGGCCGGATCACGGTCAACGGCGAGCCGATCGACGAGGCGTACATCGATGAGAATTCGCCTCTTGATCAGCCGCCGAACCCCCGGCAGTGCAGCAGTCGCCGATTCACCGAGGTGACCGTCCCCGCGGGTGAGATGTTCGTCATGGGCGACCACCGGCTGGTGTCGCAGGACGCCCGCTGTCAGGGGCCGGTGCCGATCGACAACGTCATCGGCCGGGCCTTCGTCGTGGTGTGGCCCACGAGCCGGTTCACCAGCCTTCCTGTGCCCGACGTCTGGCAGGAGTATGCGACCGCGCACCCCGTCGGATCGGCCCCGCTCGGCGCGAAGCCGGAGCCGGAGCTCGATCCGGCCAGCACGGCCGTAATGCTGCCGTTCCTGCTAAGTGTCGGCGTATCCGCGCGTTCCGGACTGTGCTCGAGGCTCCGGCGACGTAGGCTCCGGTCGTGATTGACGACCAGACCGCCGCCGAGAAGAGCGGTAATTCCTTCTGGCGTGAGCTCCCGATCCTCGTGGGCGTGGCGATTCTCGTCGCGGTCCTGGTGCGGGCCTTCGTCCTGCAGACCTTCTACATCCCGTCGCCCTCGATGGAGCACACCCTCAACATCTGGGACAGGGTGCTGGTCAACAAGCTCGTCTACGACTTCCGCGAGCCCCGCCGGGGCGAGATCGTGGTCTTCAAGGCGCCGTCGGACTGGCAGAGCGGCACCGAGGGCGAGGACTTCATCAAGCGCATCATCGGTGTCCCCGGCGACCACCTGGTCTGCTGCGACACCCAGCAGCGCCTGATGATCAACGGGCACTCGATCGACGAGCCGTACATCTACACCGATGACAGCGGCACCCAGGACCCCGCCGCGGACGAGCCGTTCGACATCACCGTGCCGGCGGGCCGGCTGTGGGTCATGGGTGACCACCGCTCGGCCTCGGGCGACTCCCTGGAGCACTGGGAGCAGACCGAGAACATCCAGGAAGCCACGATCAAGTCCGATTCGATCGTCGGCCGGGCCTTCACGATCTTCTGGCCGGTGGGCCGCGCGACCTGGCTGACCGTGCCGAAGCCGTTCGACGGTGTCCCGGACGCGACACCGGCCAAATGAGCCCCGGGGCACCCGCCCTCAAGATCGATGTCCGGCGCAATAGGCTTGCGTGGTGACACACGTCGACCGGCGCGCCGCACGCGTGCTTCTCCTCGATGGCCAGGACCGGGTTCTGCTGATGCACGGCGGTGACCCGGCCCGGCCCGGCGAGCGCTGGTGGTTCACGCCCGGCGGCGGCCTCAACGAGGGCGAGACGCACGCCGAGGCCGCGGCCCGTGAGCTGTTCGAGGAGACCGGGCTGCGGGTCGACCCCGCGCAGCTGGGCGAGTCCGTGCATCACGAGGTGGCCGAGTTCAGCTATCGCAACCGCAGCTACCGGCAGGACCAGCACTTCTTCGTCCACCGGGTGCCGCGGTGGGAGGTTTCCACCGCCGGCTACGACGCGGACGAGCAGGAGACCATCACCGAGAGCCGCTGGTGGACGGCCGCCGAGATCGAGGCCTCCACCGAGCAGCTCTTCCCGGACCGGCTCGCCGACCTGGTCCGCAAGGTCGCCTGATGCTCGCCCCTCCCCGCACCGTGGTCCGCCGTGAAGGCGGCCTCTACGCGCTCGAGCGTGCCCTGCAGCGCCGCGGCTTCCGTAACGTCGCCGGAGCCGACGAGGCCGGCCGTGGCGCATGCGCCGGGCCGCTGGTCGCGGGTGCGTGCATCCTGCCCGAGGGCAAGCGCGGCGAGATCGATGAGCTGGCCGACTCCAAGCTGCTCACCGCGGCCGCCCGCGAGCGTGTCTACGCCGAGGTGGTCAAGCGCGCCCTGGCCTGGTCCGTCGTGATCGTCCCGGCCACCGAGGTCGACGCGCGCGGTCTGCACGTCTGCAACCTCGCCGCGATGCGCCGGGCGCTGGCCTCGTTGACGGCCACCCCCGACTACGTGCTGACCGACGGCTTCCCGGTCGACGGCCTCAACGCCCCCGGTCTGGCGGTCTGGAAGGGCGACCGGGTCGCGGCCTGCGTGGCGGCGGCCAGCGTGCTCGCCAAGGTCACCCGGGACCGGCTGATGGTCGAGCTCGACGACAAGTTCCCCGGTTACGGTTTCGCGGTGCACAAGGGCTACATCACCGAGGAGCACAGCGCGGCGCTGACCTCGCGAGGGCCGTGCGCGGAGCACCGTTTCTCATATGTGAACGTTGCTGCGGCATCGGGGCGGGGTAATAGGCCTCCCCGGGCGCGGCGTCCCGTTGCTGTTTCGGCGTCTTCGGCCTCCCCGGAGGCCGTGCCGCTGATGCTGTGGGCGGACAGTGAGGGTACCGTCGGCGTGGCGTCGGGCGAGCAGCCTCGGCCGCCGGTGCCGGTGGGGGAAGATGAGGCCATGGAGGGCGAGAAGCGATGAGCGCAGAGGATCTCGAGAAGTACGAGACCGAGATGGAGCTGCAGCTCTACCGGGAGTACCGCGACATCGTCCGCCAGTTCTCGTACGTGGTGGAGACGGAGCGCCGCTTCTACCTGGCCAACCAGGTGGACCTGCACGTGCGCAACTCCGACGGCGAGGTGTACTTCGAGGTCGAGATGCATGACGCGTGGGTCTGGGACATGTATCGGCCCGCTCGTTTCGTGAAAAATGTTCGCGTTATGACGTTCAAGGACGTGAACGTCGAGGAGCTCGAGAAGCCGGACATCTCGTTGCCGGACGAGCCGGGCTTCGGCGGCTGACCCGCTTTTTCCACAGGGCAGCTGGTTATCCACAGGGGTTACCGCAGGCGGCCGGCATTCTCGGCATGATTGCCGGCATGACTTTGCTGTGGTCGCTCCTACTGGTTTTTGCCTGGCCGATCGTTCCGCCCTCGGTCACTCGCCCCTTCGCGCCACCCGCCCAGCCCTGGCTGGCCGGGCACCGCGGGGTCGACCTGGCGGCAGTGCCCGCCACACCGGTGCACTCCGCCGGGGCCGGCACCGTCGTGTTCGCCGGAGTGATCGCGGGGCGGGGCGTCGTCAGCATCACGCACGCCGACGGGCTACGCACCACCTACGAGCCGTTGACGCTCGGGCCCGTGCGGGTCGGTGACCGGGTCGCGGCGGGCCAGGAGATCGGCACCCTGTCGTCCGGGCACGCCGGGTGCCCGGTGGCCGCCTGTCTGCATTGGGGGCTTCGGCGCGGTGCCGTCTATCTGAACCCGCTGTCGCTCTTCGGCGTCCGGCTTCTCTACTGAGCATGTCGGTGACGGGCCGGGATGCTGCCGCTCGCCTACTGACGGTGGCTGGTCAGGAGGCCGGGGAGGCGTTCGGCGAGGCGGTCGTACTCCTCGGCCCGGTTGTAGATCTGGGCGCTGAGGCGCAGCCAGCAGCGGCCGCCCCAGGCGTTCATGCCCACTTCGATGGCCAGCTTGTCCGCGATGTGCTGGCGCAGGGCGGTGGCCTCCGGCTTGGTGGTGGCCACCCCGGCGGGCAGCGGCAGGATCCGCATGGCGGCCTCCGGCGCTCCGGGGTCGGGCAGGTCGGTCGGTGCGAGGCCGAGGGCGGCACCTACAACCCGCTGACCGTAGGAAGCCAGCTCGGCGTTGTGCCGGCGGATGGTCTCGACGCCGAGCGTGCGCATGGTGAACAGGCCCGTCGGGGCGGCAAGCCAAGCGGTGTAATCGAGCGTGCCCTGGAATTCGACGTTGACGGGGAAGCCCTCGTCCTGCTCCCACGAGACGACCAGCGGCTCGATTCGGCGCCGCCACTGCGGGGCGACGCTCAGCAGGGCGGTGCCCCGCGGCGCGAATGCCCACTTGTGCAGGTTGCCGACCCAGAAGTCGGCGCCGATGCTGTCGACCTCGAGCGGGGACGTGCCGGGGGCGTGCGCCGCGTCGACCAGGACGGGGATGTCGTGTTCCCGGGCGGCGGCGACGATCTCCCGCACCGGCAGGACCTTGGCGGTCGGCGACGTGATCTGGTCGACGATGAGCAGCTTGGTCCTGCCCGGTCGCAGTGCCTCCTTGATCCGCGACACGACCTCGGCATCCGACGCCGCGAGCGGCAACGGGACCGTGCGCGCGGTCGCCCCGTCCCGCCGGCACTGACGCTTGGCGGCCAGCTCGTTCGAGCCGTAACCGTGATCGGTGAGCAGCACCTCGTCGGCGGGCTGCAACCGGACGGTCTGCAGAGCCATCGAGACCCCGGCCGTGGCGTTCGGCACGAGCGCACTGCCGTCCGGATCGGCCCCGAGGAACTGCGCGATGTGCCGTCGCGTGTGGACGATCCGGTCCATCAGCCCGGTCGACCCGAAGAACGTCATCGGATTACGCTCGACCTCGTCCCGCAACCGCTGCTGAGCGCGCTGCACCCCGATCGGCACGGCGCCGAAGGAGCCATGGTTGAGGTAGGCGATGCCGGGGTCGAGCGAGAAGAGGAGACGGGCTCCGGGGATGGGCGGGGGCGGATCTCCGGCGCTCACGCTGCGATCGTACGCGACGCGGGGTTGCGGACTGAACGATTCGTCAAGCTCTCGGGTGAGCCTGTTCGAACGCCGCTCGCAACCGTTCGGTCGACACATGGGTGTAGATCTGCGTGCTCGACAGCGACGAATGCCCCAGCAGATCCTGCACGGCCCGCAGATCGGCACCCCCGTCGAGCAGATGCGTCGCCGCCGAGTGCCGCAGATCGTGCGGGCTGGTGTGCGGGAGACCGGCCAGCTGAGCCGCCGTCCGCACGATCCTCCGCACAACCGTCTGCTGCAACCGGCCCCCACGAGCCCCGAGAAACAGCGCGCTGTCCGTGCCCGGGTGCGCGAGCTTCGGGCGGCCGTCACGCAGCCATTCGTCGAGCGCCCGCTGAGCCGGCAGGCCGTAGGGAACGGCACGCTCCTTCGCGCCCTTGCCGAAGACGCGGACGACCCGGCGGCTCTCATCCACGTCGGTCAGGTCCAGGCCGCACAGTTCGCTTACGCGTACGCCCGTCGCGTAGAGGAGTTCCAGGACTGCTTTGTCGCGTACGCCATGGGCGTCGGTCGTCGTGCCGACCAGCTCGGCGGCCTGATCGGCGCGCAACACCGTCGGAAGATCGCGATGTGCTCTGGGGCTCGCCAGCTGCGCCCCCACATCGGAGGAGCACAGTCCGTTCCGATGAGCCCACGCGGTGAACGTGCGAGCTGCCGCGGCCCGGCGAGCCTGCGACGTCCGCGCTGCGCCACCGGCCATCATCCGAGCAAGCCAACCACGCAACACCGTGATGTCGAGATCCGCGGGCGCGGCACAACCGGCCGCGGCGGCATGGTCGAGCATCGAGACGGCGTCACCGACATACGCGCGTACGGTGTGGGCCGATCTGTTGTCGACCCGCGACAGATGCAACCCGAAGTCGTCCACGGCCTGCCGCATCGCGGGCGGAAGCGCCTGATGGGTTTCGCGCGTACTCATCGCTCTTGCTCCACCTGCCTATCATCGCCGGTTGTGAGGCGCTTGCGTACGGCCGGTGCGGCGATCCTCCTGGCTGCCCTCACCACTGCTTGTGCCTCTCCCGCGCCGGAGGCCCCACAGGCCAGCGCGGCCATGGGGGATGCGCCGTCCGGCGGCTTCACGATGCCGTCGGGCAACATCGGCTGCTACCTCACCGCAACACAGGCCCGCTGCGACATCAATCGAAAATCCTGGCTCCCACCCTCGAAGCCGCCCGACTGCGACCTTGCGTACGGGTTCGCCCTGACCGTCGCCGACGCCGACGCCTCATTCCTGTGCGCAGGCGACTCGGTCCTGCAGTCCGCCGGGCCGATCCTCGGGTACGGGCAGTCCCGGCAAGCCGGCAACCTGCGGTGCACCAGCGAACCGAAGGCCGTGAAGTGCGAGAACGTGGTCTCGGGGCACGGGTTCACGCTCGCCCGGGAGCAGTACGACCTCTGGTGACCGTCCATTTTTGTCAGACCCCGGCTCTAGGGTCGGGGCCATGGCGAACTGGCACGAGATCGAGAAGGAACACCCGGACCTCGCCGCCAAGGTGAGAGCCCGCTTCGACGCCGGCACGAACAAAACCATGGCCACCCTCCGCCGCGACGGCGCACCCCGGATCAGCGCCACAGAGCTGAAGTTCGAGCAGCTCCCCGACAGTCCTGCGGGCGAAACCGCAGCAACGTTCGGCTCGATGGGCGGCTCGCTCAAGCTCCTCGACATCCGCCGCGATCCCAGGATCGCCATCCACAGCCCCACCCTGGAACCCCCCGCAGCAAACCCCGACCAGTGGCCGGGCGACGCCAAGCTCGCGGGAGTCGCGGTGGAGATCCCCGCCCCGGCCGACAACCCGTTCCCCGGCGCGGGCTACTTCCGCGTGGACATCACCGAGCTGTCACTGACCTACCTGGGCACCCCACCCGACCACCTGGTCATCGAGTCCTGGAACCCCGCCGACGGCTACCGTCGCCGCAACCGGGCCTGACCATGGCGGGCCGGCCTTCGGAATCGGGTCTCACGGCTTCGGCTGAGCCTGGTTCGGCTGAGTCTGGTTCGGCTGAGCCTGACCGGGCCGGTTCTTACTCGGCTGGGTCTCGCCCGGCCGGTTCTTGCTCGACTGGCTCTCGCCCGGCCGGTTCTTGTTCGGCTGGGCCTGGCCCGGCCGGTTTTTGCTCGGCTCGGTCTGGTTCGGCCTGTTCTTACCTGGCCGGTTTTCGTGCGGCCGAGCTTTGGCCGCGGTGTCCCTTCTCGTCAGGGACGGGTGACCTGAACGCGATCGGCGGGGTGAACGGCAGTCGAGCCGTCAGCGGCCGTGATCACGATGACCGGCACACCCTCACCGAGGCGATAGGTCCTACGCTCGGCATCCGTAGGCATGCGAGCACTCGCGAGCTCACCCCGCCCGAGCGTGATGACCTCCACCGGCTCCGGCACCCGGACAAACGTCCCCCGAGGCCGGTCAACGGTAACGAGCCCCTCGGTGCGCAACTGCCCAATGGCCTGCCGCACCGTCGTACGGCTGATCCCGTGCTCCTGAGCCAACCGCAACTCACTGGGCAAAGGCTCGCCCGGCGCCAACTCTCCACCCTCGATCTGACTCCGCAACAGATCGGCAAGCTGCCGGAAGACGGCACGGTCAGCCGAAGGATCGATCATGCCTAACACGGTACGTGGTCACGATGCTCCATAGCATTGTACGTACCGCAGGATGTCGCTACAATAAACCAGCCACGCTGAGAAGGCCGAGCTTGATCGGGTGGCAGGCGACGGCGGTCGAGCCCCCAAACCCGACCGCCGTCGGCCCAGCACTCTCGTTCACTCAAACCGGAAGATCCGCCCCGCACAGCAGCTTTTCCTAGCGCACGAGCGCGGGCTTCCGCTTGCGACTTCCGGAGTTCGCCGTCCTGGCGCGGCTGGGCCGTGGCTACACGTCTGGTTCACGTGCTTCACGTTGCTTCACGCGGAACGAAGCGGGTCCGATCTGCCGGCGACGTAGTCCTGGAACGTGGGCCGAGGCGGTCCAGGATCGATCCAGCCAAGAAACCGATCCCAAAGATCCGGCGGCGGCAGCATGCTCTCCGGCCCAGCGAGATCCTCGAGCGCCTCCGTCATGTACGCCGACATGTAGACCAGCAAACTCGACGGAAAGCGCTCGAATTCGATCAGCAACTCACCCTTCGCATGCGCACACGGCCACGGCTGCATACAGGCCACGCAGCTCCACGTCGGTCGGCGGCCGAGGTGCTCGATCCGGTGCTCTGGTCGATCGGAAAGAATTCTCACCACGTACGGCCCCGCCTTCCCTCCGCCAGCTGTGGGCAAAGCCCCGCCAGCACCAGCGCCGACTACGCGGGCAAATGCCCCGCCGCTGGTGGCGTCTTTTCAACGCTAACGCCCCGACGGACGCGAGAGTTGCTGTCGCTGCTGATGCCGTTCGCGCCGGTAGCGCTGACTTTCCCGAGTCGCTACGGCCTTCAACCGGCCACGGCCTTCATGGAGCTACGGCCGTCATCTGGAGTGGCGCTGAGGCTCTCACGCCGATGGACGCCGAGGTTGTCACCCTTGGCGGCACCAGCCAGCCTTATGGAGCCTTCTTCACCGGACCCTTCGGCGCCACCTCCAGATCAGCCGGGGCAGCGCCGAGCCGGCCTTGTCGAGCGGCACCGAGCCGGCCTTGTCGAGCGGCGCCATATCGGCCTGTGAGCGGCACCGAGTCGGCCTTGTTAAGTGGCGCCATATCGGCCTGTGAGCGGCACCGAGTCGGCCTTGTTGAGTGGCGCCGAAGTGGCCTGATCGAGTGGCGCCGAAGTGGCGTGACCGAGTGGCGCTGGGTTGTCGTTTTGAGCGGCGCTCAGGCGGGCTGATGGAGCGGCGTTGGGATGGTCGGCTCAAGCGGCGCCGAGGTCGTTGCTTTACGCGGTGCCGAGATGGGCGCAGCGTGTGGCGCCGACGTGGTCGCTGTGGGCAGCTTCGGGGCGGTCGGAGCTCGTAACGCCGGAGTGGTCCAGGCGGGGGGTGCCTAAGCCGTTGCATCGGGTGGCGTGGATGCGAGTGCGAGGCGGCCTGCAGGCGTTGGGCGAATTTTCATGGGGCGTCTTCTGCCCTGCTGGGGTGCTCTCATGCGCCGAATGCGAGTGGATCACGGCCGCTGTCGTATCCCCGACGTGAGCGGAACAGTGCGGAGGCTGCCCGTCTGCGGCGCCATGGCCAAGCCGCCCGGACTGTCGGGGTCGGGGTCGGCCAGCACTCCCGCGGCGCGAACTGGGGCTGTTCGTGCGCGGATCGCATGTCGCCCGATCGGGTCAGAAATTGTGCGCCGTCGGATTTGGCACTTGGCAGGCGGTGGCCTGTGGGGCTTGGCCGGAACGGGTTCGGGTCCGCCGGCTGGGATTGGCGCGGATGGGGATGCCGGACAGCCTCAACTCGGGTGCTGGGATGGGGGCTATGTCGGGTTTTTGTGGGCGCATCGAGGACGAGATCAATGGGGATTGATCTCGATCTCGTGCAAGGGTGTTCGGCCGCACGCATCGCCAAGTGGGGTTGGACCAGCAATTCAAGGGTGGGCTTGGCGGGATGACGGTCGTGTTGCCGCGGAAGCGTCGGCTTCGAGGTGTGGCCCTTTCTGATCGCGGGTCGGTAAGGGTGAGAGGAGTCGAGCCGCGAAAAGCCGGACGCCAGCCGTCGGGTCGGTAAAGCGGGCACCCGCCGGGCTGGGAAGAAGGCTCGACGCCGGCCTCCGGTTTGGTGAGCGCGAGGAAGCGTCGGGCTGGCAAGAAAGGCCGGGCGCAGGCCTGTGTGCTGGTAGCGACGCAGATCATGGGGTGGGAAGGTGGCGCCGCGAACGCGGTGGGTGAGGCGCTTGGTGTGGCAGTCAACGGATGGAGCGGCGTTTCCGGTGCGCGAACGGGTGAGTGGGATGAGTTGTCGGTCGGAAATGGTGGCTCGGTAGGGGCCCCGGATTTCGCCGGGATGCTGGAAAGCTGAGTGTGACCAAACCGGGAGGGTTCATCGCCCGCCTGTGGTGTGTGGTCTGAGGAAATTCGGGAATCGACGGGCTCGGAACCTGGTCAGCGGGGTTGGCGGCGTTGGGAAATAGTTTGCACTGAGCAAGCTGACTTGGAGGAAGTTGACCCGCGACTTATAGTCATACGCCTACGGTCGATCATGTGGCTAAGGCGATCCGACTTATGGGTGCGCACGAGATCCGGGTTCGATTGGGCTGGGTGAGCCGGCAACGGGCTTACCAGATCACCAGCCGGGCTGATTTCCCCGTGCCGGTGGCAGATCTCGCGCAGGGCAAGGTATGGCTGACCGAGGACGTCGAGGCGTGGATGAAGGTCCACCGCCGCGACGCCGACGAGACCGAGGCGTAGTGCTTGGCGGGTGATCCCGCGACGGTCGTCCGTATGTGGGCGGCGGTCGCGGGACCCCGGCAGGTCAGGCGGGCGCTAATCCGCGGGTGAAGGCTGCCCTTCGGGGTTGGCCTTGACCACCTCACCGTTCGCGGGTGCGGACAAGGGTGACGGTGGTGGCATCGCCGTGCGCTCAGCTCCCTGGCGAGCGGCGGGCAGCAACGCCACGCCGTCATTTCGGCGCGTCAGCAGGCCGAGCGTTTCCAGGAGCGACAGGCGTTGCAGGACCGTTCGCAGTGCCAGGCCGGCCCGGGCCGCGAGTTGTTCCGGGCCCAGTGTGCCGCGCTGCGGCATCGCTTCGAGGATCAGTGCGCTCTCCTCGTCGAGGTCGTCGCGGGTGTGGCCCGCGACGCGTGCCGGTTCGGCGATGTACTCGCCGATCTTTCCGATCTCGTCGAGCACGTGGGCCACGGTCGTGACCACCCGGGTCTGCGGGTAGCGACGCAGGAGTTCGTGGCAGCCCACGGACATCGCCGATGTCACCGGGCCGGGGACGATCATCGCGTGCCGGTTCAGGGCGACCGTGCGGCTCATCGTCTGCATGGCGCCGCTGCGGGCCGCGGCCTCCACGACCACGGTGCCCACGGCGGCCGCGGCGATCACGCGGTTGCGGATCAGGAAGCGGTGGCGCAGCGGGTCCGCGCCGGGCAGCCACTCGCTCATCAGCAGGCCGCAGTCGGCGATCCGCTCGAACAGGGCCGCGTTGCCCATCGGGTAGGGCCGGTCGACGCCACAGGCCAGCACCGCGATCGTGGATCCGCCCGCGGACAACGCCGCGCGATGGGCGGCCGCGTCGATGCCGAACGCACCGCCCGACACGATCGTCCAGTCCTGCTCGGCGATGCCGAAAGCAAGGTCTTCGGTCACATGTACGCCATAAGGCGTAGCAGCCCGAGCCCCGACAATCGCCACCGATCGATCCAGCGCCTCCCCGAGGGGCCGCCCGCCGCGCACCCACAGGCACAGCGGTGGGCGTACATCACGGTTGAACCGCCCGGGAATGTCCAGTTCCAAAGTGGCCAGCGACTCCACCCGGGCCGGCCACTCGTCATCGGACGGCGTCACGACCCGGGCGCCGAGCCGCTCGCCCCTGCGCAACGCCACCTCGGCCACGCGTCGCGGATCGCCGAGCCCGGCACGGGCGACCACCGCCGTGCGCAGTGAAGCGTCCGGAACGTCCCCGTCGACGATCTGCTTGAGCGTGTCCTCGGCACCCTGCGCCTGCACGAGCTGCCACACGACCCGGTTTCCGGGCTCGGTCAGCCAGGTCAACGCCACCCTGGCCAGCCGGTCACCGCCGTCGCCGATGCTCATGCCCACTCGCCATGGTCGGCGGTCACGGGTTGCGGCCCGGAAGGGGTGACCGGCGGCGGTAGCGGCCGGGGCCAGATGCCCAGGCTGGGCACCGCAGTCCTGGCGAGGGCGGGGATATGAGGTTCAGGAACGGGCTTGCCGATCATGGGCGTCTCCCAATCTGAGTTGTGCGGCTTCGTTCACGTCGGAGCCGCGGGGGCTGTCCCGCCCGTCGAGGTCCGCGACCGTCCAGGCGAGACGAAGGATCCGGTCGAAGCCGCGGGCCGAGAGGGTGCCGCGGTCGAGCCGTACGCGTAGCGAAGCCGTGTTCTTCGGGGCGAGTCGCCACGGTGGGCGGCGCAGCTCAGGCCCGGGCACCTCGGCGTTGAGGCGCCATCCGTACGCGCCCCACCGGGCTGCGGCCGCGGCTCTGGCGTCGGCCACCCTGGCGGCGACCGTCGCGGACGGCTCGGCGGGTGCCGAAGGCGTCATCAGCTCGATGGCGCGGACGGGCTGGAGTTTGATCTGGATGTCGATCCGGTCGAGCAGGGGACCGGAGAGTTTGCTCAGGTAACGGCGCCGTGCGAGCGCGCTGCACTGGCAATATTGATCACCGGCCGGGTTTGCGCAGGGGCACGGGTTGGCCGCCATCACGACCTGGACGCGAGCGGGATATTCGGTGTTGCCGCGGGCGCGCCCCAGGATGACCCGGCCACTCTCGAGCGGTTGGCGCAGCGCCTGCAGGGTGGCGTTGGCGAACTCCGGTGCCTCATCCAGCAGGAGCACACCGCGATGGGCCAGCGAGAGCGCGCCCGGCCGGGCTATGCCGGACCCGCCGCCGATCAGGGCGGCCAGGCTGGCGCTGTGATGGGGAGCCTGGAACGGTGGCCGCCTGATCAGTCTGCCGTCGGGTGGCAGAACTCCGGCGATGGACTGCAGCGCGGTGACCTCCAGGGCTGATGCGTCGTCCAGCTCCGGGAGGATCGACGGGAGGCGTTCGGCGAGCATGGTCTTGCCGGCTCCGGGTGGGCCGATCATCGACATGTGGTGGCCACCGGCCGCGGCGACCTCGAGGGCGTAGCGACCGAAGTCCTGCCCGGCGATGTCGGCGAGGTCAGGGCCCGTCATGACCGGGTCGGGGAGGTCCGGCGGTGGGTCGAGCAACTCCGACTCGCCGCGGATGAAGGCGACGAGGCGGTGCAGGGAGTCGACGGACCGCACGGTGAGCCCGGGCACCATCGTCGCTTCACGGGCGTTGCCCTGGGGCACCACGACCTGGGTGACGCCGGCGGCGGCTGCCGCGGCGACCATCGGCAGGACCCCGCGAACGGGCCGCACCGTGCCGTCGAGTCCCAGCTCGCCCAGCACGGCCACACCCTGAATCGGCGCGAGGGGAAGCTCGCCGGCCCCCGCGAGGAGGGCACAGGCGATCGCTAGGTCGAAGCCACTTCCCTGCTTGGGAAGGGTGGCGGGCAGCAGGTTCACGGTGATGCGCCGATTGGGCCAGCGCTGCCCGGAGTTGACGATCGCGGCACGGACCCGGTCGCGGGCCTCGTTCAGGGCGGCGTCCGGTAGGCCGGTCAGGACCAGGGCGGGCAGGCCGAGTGACAGGTCCGCCTCGACCTCGACGAGGTGACCTTCGACGCCGACCAGGCCGATGCACAACACTCTTGCGTAGCTCATGTCAGAAGGCCGCGCGTAGGTGGTCGATCCTGGCGGGGCCTTTGGGCTGGGGGAGGACCGAGACCACGTCGAAGCGGACTTCGCGTGGGTGCACCGGGGTCTCCTGGAGCCATCGCGCCGCCAGGTGACGCAGACGGTGGATCTTCGCGGGGCCGATCGCCTCCGCCGGGCTCCCGAATGCCGGCCCGCGTCTCGTTTTCACCTCGCAGAAGACGACGTCGTCGCCGTCGCGCAGGATCAGGTCGACCTCGCCCTCGTTGCAGCGCCAGTTGCGGGCCAGCACCACCAGGCCTTGATCGCAGAGGTGGCGTTCCGCGAGGCGTTCCCCGTAGTCGCCGACCGCCCGTCGTTCGTTCGTCATGGGGCGACCCTGGCGGACTTTCGAAGCCGGTCCGAACCTGGCGGTGTCCAGGCTGTGGACAGAACGCAACTGTGGATAACGCAAAGTGATCTTCAGAAGGTGATATGGCCTCAGCGCTGGCAGGACGCCTCCCTGTCACCTACGGTGCACAGTCGTGGACGCACATCGCCGGTACGCCGAAGAACCGGAGCCCAGCTGGTACGCGGGTCAGCGCTCGCCCGACACCTCCGGCTCATTCGCCGCCCAGAATCCGGGTGCCAGCTCGTACGACTCCGGCGTGCACGAGCGGCCCAGCGGCGCGTTCCGCTTGCCGGATCAGCGCCCCGCCGACCCGTACGCGAAGCCTCTGACAGAGCCGGGCACGGGCAGCCATGCCGCACCACCCCCGTCGCCCGCGGAATCCGGTCAGATCCGCATCCCGGTGCGCGGACCCGAGTACCCCGCGGTCCGTCCCAGTGGGGACGGCGGTTTCAACGACCCGACCAGCATGGTCCCGGTGGCCGGCCGTCAGGAGAGCCGTCCGGAGAGCGTCTACAGCGCGAGCCGCCCGGTTTCGGCCATTGTGTTCGCCGTAGTCACGGTCATCCTTCTTGTCCCTTCCGTTCTCCTGCTGGTCCAAGCGACATTCGTGGACGACCCGTCAGCGCGCGGTGTCGTACCCGCCGTGCTCCTGACCCTCGGCCTCCCGCTCACCGGCACCGGGCTGTATTCGCTGGCTGCAGGTGGTCGTGCCGGCACCCGTGAGGCCTGGCTGCGCCCGCCGCTGGCCTACCTCCCGGTCGGCCTGCTTCTGCTGCTGGCCGCAGGCCTCGGCGTCGCCTGATCAAGGCGGACGAAGGGCGCACGAGCGGCGGCCGAGGGGCGTAACCAGCGGCACAGCCGCCCGGAAGCGAGCCCCGGCGCCCACGGCGTATGCTTATCGCTGGCGACCGCCTCGTGCGGTCGACCTCGCGCGCCCTCTGCACGTGCCGTGTCCGATCACCGTTGTGGTCGATCAGCCGGCAGCGACGGCCCTCCCTGGTCCCGATCACTTCGGGTCCGCCCTGGGCCGGCGACCGGGCGCCAGGACGCCCACCGCCGGTGAGCGTGACAACCAGGGAAAACAGGGAGCAATTCACCATGGCCGTAGTGACCATGCGTCAGCTGCTGGAAAGCGGTGTCCACTTCGGGCACCAGACCCGGCGCTGGAACCCGAAGATGAAGCGCTTCATCTTCACCGAGCGCAACGGTATTTACATCATCGACCTGCGCCAGACCCTCGAGTACATCGAGAAGGCCTACGCGTACGTCCGCGACACCGTCGCCGAGGGTGGCCACATCCTCTTCGTCGGCACCAAGAAGCAGGCGCAGGAGGCGATCGCCGAGCAGGCGACCCGCGTCGGCCAGCCGTACGTCAACCACCGCTGGCTGGGTGGCATGCTCACCAACTTCCAGACGGTGTACAAGCGCCTTCAGCGCATGAAGGAGCTCGAGGCTCTGGGTGACCTGAGCGGCACCGCCGCCGGTTACACCAAGAAGGAGACCCTCCAGCTCTCGCGCGAGAAGGAGAAGCTGACCAAGACCCTCGGTGGTCTGCGGGACATGACCAAGATCCCGTCGGCGGTCTGGATCGTGGACACCAAGAAGGAGCACATCGCCGTTGACGAGGCCCGCAAGCTGGGCATCCCCGTCATCGCGGTGCTCGACACCAACTGTGACCCCGACGAGGTCGACTTCCCGATCCCGGGCAACGACGACGCGATCCGCTCGGCCGAGCTGCTGACCCGGGTTGTCGCCACCGCCGTGGCCGACGGCCTGATCGCCCGTTCGGGCCGCAACCGCGGCAACGACGACGCGAAGCCCGAGGCTGCTGCTGTCGCCGCCGGCGAGCCGCTGCCCGAGTGGGAGCGCGACCTCTACGAGGGCGCCGAGAAGAAGGCCGCTGACGGCGAGTCCGCTGCTGTTGTCGCTGCCCCCGAGGTGCCCAACACGGCTGAGGCTCCGGCCGCCGCCGAGGCCCCGGTCGCCAGCGAGGTGCCGGCCGAGCCGGTCGCGTCCGCGGCAGAGTAAGTCCTGTAGGAAGCCGGCCGCCGTCAGGCGGCCGGCCCCCAGACAAAGACTTCAGAGGATCAGAGAGAGTCATGGCCAACTACACCGCCGCGGACGTGAAGAAGATCCGCGACCTCACCGGCGCCGGCATGATGGACTGCAAGAAGGCCCTTGACGAGTCCGACGGTGACTTTGAGAAGGCCGTCGAGTTCCTGCGCATCAAGGGTGCCAAGGACGTCGGCAAGCGGGCCGGTCGCACGGCCGCCAACGGCATCGTCAGCCACTTCGGCAACGCGCTGCTCGAGGTCAACTGCGAGACCGACTTCGTCGCCAAGACCCCCGACTTCGTCGCCCTGGGCGCGCAGCTGGTCGAGCACGGCGTGAAGAACAAGCTCGCCGACGCCGCCGCGCTGCTCGCCTCGACGCTCGAGGACGGCAAGCCGGTCGCCGACCTCATCCAGGACTTCTCCGCCAAGATCGGCGAGAAGATCGTTGTCAACCGGTTCGTCGAGCTCGACGGCACCGTCGCGGTCTACCTGCACCGCAAGGCGCAGGACTTGCCGCCGCAGGTCGGCGTGCTCGTGCAGTACACGGGCAAGTCCGACGAGGCCGGCGACGACGACGCCCGCGCGGTCGGCATGCAGATCGCCGCGATGCGTCCGAAGTTCCTCACCCGTGATGAGGTGCCCGCCGAGACCGTCGAGTCGGAGCGCCGCATCGCCGAGGAGACCGCTCGTGAGGAGGGCAAGCCCGAGCAGGCGCTGCCCAAGATCATCGAGGGCCGGGTGAACTCCTTCTTCAAGGACTACGTCCTGCTGGAGCAGCCGTCGGTCACCGACAACAAGAAGACGGTCAAGCAGGTCGCCACCGCCTCCGGCATCGAAGTCACGCGCTTCGTCCGGTTCGAGGTCGGCCAGGAGTAATCCAGCAGCCGAGCGAACTGCGCGGGAGGTCGGACGCTGGACAAGCGCCCGGCCTCCCCGTCACATAAGGTCTCCTGTTAGCGAAGGAAGGGCGAGGTCGGCATGACGATGGTCACCGAGCAGACTGCCAAGGTGGGAGAGGTCCCCTCACCGCGGCCCGAACGGCCGCGACGTGTCGTCCTCAAGCTCTCCGGCGAGGTCTTCGGCGGCGGCGCGGTAGGCGTCGACCCCGATGTGGTGCAGGGCATCGCCCGGCAGATCGCCACCGTGACTCGTCGTGGTGTGCAGGTCGCCGTGGTGGTCGGCGGCGGAAACTTCTTCCGCGGTGCTGAGTTGCAGAAACGCGGCATGGACCGCAACCGCGCCGACTACATGGGCATGCTCGGCACGGTGATGAACTGCCTCGCCCTGCAGGACTTCCTCGAGAAGGAGGGCATCGAGACGCGGGTACAGACCGCGATCACGATGGCCCAGGTCGCGGAGCCGTACATTCCGCTGCGCGCCATCCGGCACCTCGAGAAGGGCCGCGTTGTCATCTTCGGCGCCGGCGCGGGTATGCCGTATTTCTCCACCGACACGGTCACGGCCCAGCGCGCACTGGAGATCCACGCCGATCTGGTGCTGATGAGCAAGAACGGCGTCGACGGTGTCTACACCGCGGACCCGCGTACCGATCCCGATGCTCGCAAGATCGACCACATCACGTTCGCGGGCGTCCTTCAGAAGGGTCTGCGGGTCGCCGACCAGGCGGCTTTCAGTCTCTGCGAAGAGAACAACCTGCCGATGCTCGTCTTCGGGGCCCAGGGGGACGAGACTATCGTCCGAGCCGTCAGCGGCGAGAAGATCGGTACCTTGATCACCGCTTGATCCGCCCGCCACAAACCCCACCGGATTCATCACACGAAACAAGGAGGCGACGGAGCGGTGATCGACGAGACCCTCTTCGAGGCCGAAGAGAAGATGGAGAGCGCGGTCGAGCACGCCAAGGAGGAGTTCGCCGCGATCCGTACGGGTCGTGCCAACGCGGCGATGTTCTCCAAGATCGTCGTCGACTACTACGGCGCTCCGACCCCCGTGCCGCAGATGGCGTCGATCGGCGTGCCCGAGCCGCGCATGGTGATCGTCAAGCCCTACGACGCGTCCCAGATCGGCCCGATCGAGCGCGCCATCCGCGACTCCGACCTCGGCGTCAACCCGAACAACGAGGGTAACCAGCTGCGGATCCACCTCCCGCAGATGACCGAGGAACGACGTCGCGAGATGATCAAGGTCGCGCGTGGCAAGGCCGAGGAGGGGCGCGTGGCGATCCGCAACGTGCGCCGCAAGGCCAAGGAACAGCTCGACCGCATGGTCAAGGACGGCGACGTCGGCGAGGACGACGGCCGCCGCGCCGAGAAAGAGCTGGACGACACCACGCAGCGTTACGTCGCGATCATCGAAGAGCTCGTCAAACACAAGGAAGCCGAGCTCCTCGAGGTCTGATGTCGTACCTCGAGCCCCGTGGCGGGCATCCCTCAACCGGTGGCCGGGCGTCAGGACCATCCGACGCGCCGGCCCCTTCCTGGGGTACGCCCACAGGCCAGGAACACTCCGACACCACCGGCGCTGTCCGGGGCTCGCAGCCCCCTGAACCGTCGTGGGCTCCCCGGCAAGGACCGGGCTCAGGGCGTACGGGAGGGTCTGTGTCGGAACCCAACTGGGCCGCACCCACCGCAGCGACCTCGACCTCGCAGGCAGAGTGGGAATTGACCGCAGCCGAGGCCGAAGCCGCGGCACAAGCAGCTGATGAGACCCCACGCCGCGGTCCCGGCAAACGGCGCGCCGGGCGTGACGGCAAACCGGCCAAGGCGAACGGACGTGCGGGCCGCAACCTGCCCGCCGCGATCGCGGTCGGCACCGGCATGGTCCTGGTCGTCTTCGCCTCACTCTTTCTCTGGAAGCCCGCCTTCCTCGGTGTGATCGCGCTCGCCATCGGCGTCGGCATCTGGGAGATGGTTCGGGCGCTCAAGGTGGCGGAGACGTTCCCGCCCCTGGTCCCGCTGCTCGCCGGTGGGCTGCTGATGACCGGGCTCGCCTGGTTCTACGGCCCTGACGAGCTGTTGCTCGGTCTGGCGGCCACGCTGCTGGCCACGCTCGTGTGGCGGTTCAGCGAGCACAAGAACGGATTCCGGCGGGACATGAGCGCGGCGGCCCTCATCGCCGTGTACGTGCCGTTCCTGCTCAGTTTTGGCGTGCTTCTCGGTAAACCGGAGCTCGACGGGGCCGATCGCGTACTGTGCACGCTTCTTTGTGTTGTGCTTTCCGACACTGGTGGCTACGCCGCAGGCGTGTTCTTCGGTAAGCACCCGATGGCCCCCTCGATCAGCCCTAAGAAGTCCTGGGAGGGCTTCGCCGGGTCCATCTTCGCGGCGGGGGTCGGTGGCGCTCTGCTGCTGTATTTCCTGCTGGATGTGCCGTTCTACTGGGGCATTCTGTTCGGAGCTGTGATCTCCGTCGCGGCGGTGACGGGCGATCTGGCCGAGTCCATGCTGAAGCGCGACATCAAGATCAAGGACATGAGCAACCTGCTGCCGGGGCACGGCGGCCTGATGGACCGGCTCGACTCGATCTTGTTCGCGGTCCCCGCGGCATACCTGCTGCTCTCGATCATCGCGCCGCCGGGGTAGGCATGTGTTGCGGACGTGGGAGACTTGACGGGCCATGACGATTCTTCCGGTCATCCCGACCAGCCCCGACACCCCTGATGCGGTCTCCACGCGCCGCCGCGTCACCATGCCGCCGCGTCACCTCGCCGATCTGGACCTGGCGGGCCGCCAAGCGGCCGTGACCAAGCTCGGCCTCCCCGCGTTCCGGGCCAAGCAGCTCTCCACCCACTACTTCGGCCGTCTCGTGCGTGATCCCGAGGCGATGACCGATCTGCCGGCTGCCACCCGCGACCAGCTCGCCGGTGACCTGCTCCCCACGTTGCTCACCCCGCAGCGCGAGATGGCCTGTGACGACGGCGCGACCCGCAAGACGCTGTGGCGCCTGCACGACGGTGCCATGGTCGAGAGCGTGCTGATGGGCTATCCCGACCGGATCACGGCCTGTGTGTCCAGCCAGGCGGGTTGCGGCATGGCATGTCCCTTCTGTGCCACCGGCCAGGCCGGGCTGACCCGCAACCTCTCGATCGCCGAGATCGTCGACCAGGTCGTCTACCTGGCAGGGGTCGCGGCGTCGGGTGCGGTCACCGGTTCCCCGCCGCGGCTGTCCCGGGTCGTTTTCATGGGTATGGGCGAGCCACTGGCCAACTACCCTCGCGTTCTCGAGGCTGTCCGGCGCCTCACCGCGCCCGCGCCGGAGGGCCTCGGGCTCTCACAACGGCACATCACGGTCTCCACCGTGGGGCTCGTGCCCGCTATGCGCCGGTTGATCGCCGAGAAGCTGTCGGTGACCCTTGCGCTGTCCCTGCACGCCCCCGATGATGATCTGCGCGATGAGCTAGTGCCGGTGAACCAGCGTTGGAAGGTGGCCGAGGTGCTCGATGCCGCCTTCGACTACGCGGCGCAGACCGGGCGTCGAATCTCCATCGAATACGCGATGATCAGGGACGTAAACGATCAACCCTGGCGTGCCGACCTGCTTGGCAAGCTGCTTCGCGGCAAGCTGGCTCATGTGAACCTGATCCCGCTCAACCCCACCCCGGGAAGCAAGTGGGACGCCAGCCCCAAGCCTGTCGAGCGGGAGTTCGTCCGCCGGCTGCGCGAGGCCGGCGTGTCGACCACGGTCCGCGACACCCGCGGCCAGGAGATCGACGGTGCATGCGGCCAGCTGGCCGCGAGTGAGCTCACGGCGGTGGACGCAGGGGGCTCCGCCGCCGACGCGGAGGTGGCACGATGACTGGGCCCATGCCCCAGCGGATGCGAATTTGGGAGACGTTGTGACGAGTCAGGGGCAGCGTTTCCGCCGTCGCGCACTGCGCCGCGGCTACAAGGTGGACGAGGTCGACGGCTTCCTCGACCGCGTCGAGGCCACCCTCGCCGGCGAGCAGACCGGCGCACCCGTCGGCGCCCAAGAGGTACACGACGTCGTCTTCCGCGTCCGTTTCGGCGGTTACGACGAGTGGCAGGTCGACCTGCACCTCGACCGGGTCGAGCGGCAGCTCGCCGAGTTCGAGGACCGCGGCGGCCGCGCACCCGAGGTCCGCATGCAGCCGGAGCCCATGCGCGGCGGCCCGCCCGACGACATGCGCGGCGGCATGCCCCCCGAGCCGATGCGCGGTGGGATGGCCGACCGGATGAACCCCGACCGGATGAGTCAGGCCATGGGCCGCTCCGGCCCGCCGACATCCGCGCCGCCCACCGAGCGCCTGACCGCACCCGTCCGCGACGACCGCCAGTTCGCCCGTGACGATCAGTACGGCCAGCAGCAGGGTCAGTACGGCCAGCAGGACCAGTACGCGCGCGAGGAGCAGTACGGCCGCGAGGACCAGTACGCCCGGGACCCGTACATGCAGGAAGACCGTCTCCAGCCACAGCAGATGCCGCAGCGCCCGCCGATGCCGGCGCCGGATCCGTACGGCCGCTATGAAGATCAGGGTTACGGCCAGCAGCAGCAACCGCCGCAGCGTCAGCAGCCCCCGCAGGGCTACGACAACGGCGGGTACGACACCGGTGGGTACGACCAGTTCGAGCCGGGCCGGCACGGCAAGTCGGAGATGACGTCCGAGATGCGCCTGCCGGACCGCGATCGCGGTTTCGGCGGCGGCCAGGCCCCGATGAGCGCCCCGACCATGGGCGGCGGTCCCGGTGGCATGGGCGGTCCCCCTCAGGTGAGCGGCCCCCCGATGGGCGGCGGCCCGGCCGGCATGGGCGGTGGCCCCGGCCCCGGCGGCAGCCCCGAGGTCCACCGGGTGGACCAGTTGCGCCGCACGTTCCAGCCCCGACGCTTCGGCAGCGGCTACGACCCTATGCAGGTCGACCGGCTGTTCGAGAGCATCCTGCAGGCCATGACCGGCCGCGGTCCTATGCCCGTTCCCGAGAACGAGCTCGACACGCTGCAGTTCGGCCTGGTCCCGGGTGGTTACTTCGAGGCCGAGGTCGACGGCGCGCTGCGCGAGGTCAAGGACATCCTCCTGCGACGTCGCTGACCGTGACCACAGCAAAGGCCCGGCTTCTCCAGGGGAGACACCGGGCCTTTGTCATGCCGTGACGGCTTACTGGTCCTCGGGCTTGAGACCGTTGCGGCGCAGCACGATGTCGACGAGGACGGCCAGCACTAGCGCAACGGCGGTGCCGATGAGGTAGATGTTCTCGGTGTTGCCCTCGTGGTTGCCCCACAGCATCAGCAGCAAGACGGCGGCCGACACCAGGGCGCCGGTGCGGGCCCGCTTGCGGTTGCCCGGCTTGAGCTGGTCAGGCGCGTAAACCGGCTCTTCAGCCACGACTCGGTCCTCCCGAAGAAAACGATCTCCTAAGCCGCCTCAGTGTACCCGGGCGAGTTATCCACAGGCGGCGGCTCCGCGCGCGCTTTCCGAAGCGGGACCCGGTACCTTCGATCCCGTCGGAGATGGACGCCAGCCGAGGGAGTAGAGACGGTGCGGATCACGGGCACTGGCCACGCCAGTATGCGGATCGACACGGGCGCGGGCAGCATTCTGTGCGACCCGTGGGTCAACCCGGCGTTTTTCGCGTCATGGTTCCCCTTCCCGGACAACTCGTTGCTCGACTGGGAGACCCTGGGCGACGTCGACTACCTCTATGTCTCCCACCTGCACCGGGATCACTTCGACGCGGCGCATCTCACGCAGTTCGTCAACAAGAAGGCGACGGTGCTCCTCCCGGAGTATCCGACCAGCCAGCTCGAGGACGAGCTGCGCGCCCTGGGCTTCACCAGCTTCCTGCGGACGAAGTCCAACCAGGTCCACGAGCTCGACGGCGGCCTCAAGGTCATGATCCAGGCCCTGATCAGCCCGACCGACGGCCCGATCGGCGACTCCTCGCTCTGGGTGGAGCACGACGGCATCCGCGTGCTCAACCAGAACGACGCGAGGCCGAGCGACCTGTCCGTCTTCGCGGAGCTGGGCCACGTGCACGCCCACATGCTGCAGTTCTCCGGCGCCATCTGGTATCCGATGGTCTACGAGCTGCCCAACGCCGCCAAGACCGCGTTCGGCAAGCAGAAGCGCGACCGTCAGTTCGACCGCACCTGGCGCTACATCGACGATCTGAAGGCCGACCACGTCTTCCCGATCGCCGGCCCGCCGTGCTTCCTCGACGACGACCTGTGGCAGTTCAACGACATCCACGGCGACGAGGGCAACATCTTCCCCGACCAGTCGGTCTTCATGAGCGAGTATGCGAAGGTCGGCGGCACCAACGGCGTCGTCCTGCTCCCGGGCAGCGTGTCCGAGCTCACCATGGCGGGCGCCGAAGCGCCGTCGAGCGTCGAGACCACGCACCCGACGGACGTCGACGAGTTCTTCGCCAACAAGACCGCCCACCTCGAGGAGATGCGCGAGCGCAAGGCCCCGGTCATCGCCGCCGAGAAGGCCTCCTGGCGCCACCCCGAGATCGACGTGCTGGGCGCCCTCAAGAAGCGCATCGAGCCGCTCCTCGAAGAATCCATCTACATGGCCAAGGGCGTCGGCGGCCCGGTCCGCTTCGACCTGGTCAGCTATGACGGCACCTCGGTCGAGTCGATCGTCGTCGACTTCCCCGGCAAGCAGGTCCGCCCCTACGCCGACGAGAAGGTCCGCTACCGCTTCCGCACCCAGCGCGAGCTGATCGAGCACCTGATCTACATCGACGAGGGCGACTGGGTCAACTCCCTCTTCCTCTCCTGCCGCTTCTCCGCGGCCCGCATCGGGCAGTACAACGAGTTCGTCTACGCCTTCTTCAAATGCCTCAGCGAGGAGCGCCTCCAATACGCGGAGGGCTGGTATGACGAGCACGAGAAGGAGGTCGATGCGGAGGACACCCAGTTCGGCGACTGGACCGTCCAGCGCCGCTGCCCCCACCTCAAAGCAGACCTCAGCCGCTTCGGCATCGTCGACGGCAACGTCCTGACCTGCCAGCTGCACGGCTGGAAGTTCGACCTCCCCAGCGGGAGGTGTCTCACCAGCGTCGGCCACAAAATCAGGGCCGAGAAGCACGAGACCGAAAAGACAGAGGCCTGAAAGACAGAAGCCTGAAAGCGGATGTCGTGCCTCGGTGGGTGATGCTGACCGCAGTTCCCACCGAGGCCGGGCCCGGGAATCCAGTCGCCTGGCGGCTCCTTGACGGATCCCCGAGCCCTTCATCCTGAGTGAGTGGTCACCCCGACACCCCGAAAAACCGACCAAACAGCTCTGCGGCACTGACGTCCTGATTGGTCCTGCCGATCAGCGCCGGCGCCTTCCGCGGCCCGGGAACGGTGTGCCCACCCCCGTGCACGGTGTAGAGCACCACCGGTAGCCGTCCCTCCTGCCGAATCGCGTGCGCTCCACCGACGTGGCACCTGCGCGGCCAACCGACGTGGCGGCTGTGACGTCGCCCGCCGTGGTGCCTGTGCCGGCGGCCGTGGTCGAGTCTGTGTCGCCGGGCGACGTCGCGCCTGTTCCGGTGGGCGATGTCGCGCCTGTTCCGGTGGGCGTGGTCGAGTCTGTATCGGTGGGCGTGGTCGCGGTTGTGCCGCTGGGCTGGGGCGGGTTTGTGCCGGTCGGCAGGGGCGTGGTGGTTGGCGGGGTGGTGATGCCGTTGCGGTTGGCGAAGTAGTGCGCGGTCTGCGGCATCGACAGGGCACGGCCGCCTACCTTGAACAGCGTCCGTGCCCACCAGCTCATCTTGCCGCCCTCGTAGCTGACGATCGGGTCCTTCGTCCCGTGGATCAGCAGCACGGGCATGGGGACCGGTGTCGACGGCGGCACCAGGAAGTTCTCCGGCGCGGGCATGGTCGCTGCGAAGACCGCCGTACCCACGATCAGCTCCGGTACCTCATGGGCCGGGCGCATCACCATCTGCCCGCCGTTGGAGTAGCCCACGGCGAAGACCCGCCCCGGATCGATCCCGTAGCCGGCCGTCAGCTTCCGGATCACCGCGCGTAGGAAGCCGACGTCATCGATGTTCGCCTTCCGCGCTGGGAAGAAACTGGCCCGGCGAGCGTCGTTCCAGTTGCGCTTGTAGCCGTCCAGATAAGCGACCACCGCCGCGCCGTCATCGGTCAGGGTGTCGAAGGACCGTCCGGTGAATTCCCGGTTTTGTCCCCGGTCTGGCCGGACCGTGGAACACCAGGACCAGGTTCCGTGCGATTCGCTGTCCGCGCGCTGCTCGCTGATCATCCGGCAGCGCCGGCGCGCAAGCTCGAAGCGTTCGCCGTCATGAACGCGACCACGGCGCCGTTCGCGCTCAACGAGATCGGCGCCGTTGAACGTCCGGCCCGCGCCGTAGAAGATGCCGGCCGTGCCGCTCGACCGGCGCGCGCTGCCGGTCGGCCGGATGCCTATCTCGCACACGCGATAGCCGCGGGCGGCCACCCGTACCTGACGGCGGCTCTGGCCGGCATGACGCCCACGGCCCCGGATCCCGGCGGCCGTTTCGAGAGCGTCCTCGCCGACGTCCTCACCGGCCTGCTGGGGCCCGCCTGACGCCGGCCAGCCGCTCAGCCGTTCAACCGGCCAGCCGTTCAACCGTTCAACCGGCCAGCCGTTCAACCGGCTAGGTCGGCAAGGATCCGTTGGGCGGCGTTGTGGCCGGCGGCGCCGATGACGCTTCCTGCCGGGTGGGCGCCTGCCGAGCCCGCATACAGCCCGTCCAGGCCGGTTGCGTACGGCATGCGCTCGTTGAACGACACCGTGTTGTCGACGTGGTGGATGTGGCCGCCGGTGATGCCGAAGTGCTTCTCGATGCCCGGCGGGGTCAGCGGCATCACGTCGGCGACCAGCGACGACGTGCCGGGGGCGTAGCGGTCGCAGATCTCCAGAAGCTGGGCCACGTAACCCGGGAGCGCGTCGTCCCAGGTGGTGCCCGCCGGCTGGTAGGGCACCGACTGCACGAACAGCGCCGACGAGTGGTGGCCGGCTTCGTCCTGCAGGGACGGATCGACGGTGGTGTGCAGATACCACTCCATGGTCGGCTCGGCGGGCAGGCGGCCCGCCTGGACATCCGCCCACATGGCTCGCAGCGCGGCCATCGGCGAATCCGACTCGGCGAGGCCTGCCAGCCCGGCTGAACCGGGCAGCAGGTGGATCGTCGAGCCGAACGGGGAGGCGGCGTCGGCGGGCAGGCAGGAGAACTGCGGCAGACCCGACAGAGCCATGTTGAGCTTGAGCGTGGTGCCCGTGCGCCGCACCGACTCCATGCGTGACGTCAGCTCGGCCGGTAGCGCGCCCTCGGGCACGAGTGACATCAGCTGGTAGGGGTCGCAGGCGCCCAGGACCACGCGAGCGGTGATCGTCCGGCCGTCGGCCAGTGCCACACCGCTTGCTGCGCCGTGGTCGACCGTCACAGCGCTCACCGGCGTACCCGTGAAGATCTGAGCACCCGCCGAGCGTGCCGCGGACGCGAAGGTCTGGGAGACCCTGCCCATGCCGCCCGCCGCGATCATCCAGGTGCCGTCCGCACCCGGGAGGCGGCACATGTTGTGGACCAGGAAGTTGTGGCCGGTGCCAGGGTCATCGGGGCCGGCGTTCAGCCCGGAGAGCCCGTCGGTGACGGCATACATGCTCATGAGGAGCTCGCTCTTGAACCCGAAGCGGGCGAGATAGTCGGCGACCGAGCCGCGCACGAGGTCGATGAACGTGCTCTGGAGCTGCGGCCGGATGTGCCGGTCGGCGATGTCCTCGACGGACCCGGGCTCCTGCAGCCAGGAAGGAGCCAGGTCGGCGCGCAGTGCTGCGATCTCCACCTGGAGCGCCTCGTCCGCGGCGATGTCGCGGGGGGAGAAGAATTTCTCCATCTGGGCGCGCGTGGCCTCGCGGTCGGTGCCGAACAGCAGGTAAGGCGCGCCCGGGCCGCCCGGGGTCGGGAGAAAGTAATGCGGATCACGGCGCAGCACGGGGATGTCGACGTCGAGGAGTTTCAGCAGCTCAGGCGGCATGAGACCGAGCAGGTAGGAGCCGGTCGACTGGCCGAGACCGGGAACCCTGGCGAACGGGTGCTCCGTGCGGGTGGCGCCGCCGAGCTGATCGGCTGCCTCCAGAACCACCACGGAGAGCCCCGCGCGGGCGAGCAGCACCGCGGAGACCAGGCCGTTGTGGCCCGATCCGATGATCACTACGTCAGCGCGCGACGGCAGAGCGTTCATGAGCGCCGACTTTAGCGCGTCGGAGTAGCCGCCGTTCCCGGCCAATCGGACTTATGACCCAGGGTCGCGAACCGGGTCCGGACCGGGTAAGAAGAACACGTGTTCGGATGGTGGGGCAAAGCGGTCGTCCGGGTCCGCTGGTGGGTCGTGGCTGCCGCGTGCGCCGTGGTCGTCGCCGGTGCGACCTGGGGTGCGGGCGTGTTCGGCGCGCTCACCGGCGGGGGCTACGCCAATCTGAGCAGCGAGTCGAATCGGGCCGCAGTGAGCATCGCGCGAGAGCTCGGGCAGCATGACCCAGATCTCATCGTGCTGTGGTCCAGCGACGCGATGACAGTCGATGATCCGACATTCCGCACAGCGGTCGCCGAGGCCGTCGCGCTGACCCGGTCGCAGACCGACGATGTCGAGCAGGTCGCCGCCTACACCGACGCGCAGGCCCCTCCCGCCCTGGTCAGTGCCGACAAGCACGCCACCTACGCGGCCATCTACCTGCGCTCGGCTGACGAGGACGCCAAGCGGGCCGCCTATCACCGCGTCGAGCCCGGATTCTCCGCGAGCGGGCTGAAAACGCAGGTCGGCGGGCTGGTCGCGTTCACCGATCAGGCCAACACCCAGACCGAGAAGGACATCACCCGGGCCGAGATCTTCTCGCTGCCGGTCCTGCTCGTGCTGCTGGTGCTGATCTTCCGGGGCCTGATCGCGGCCCTGTCACCCCTGGTCATCGGGGGTCTTGCCATTCTCGGATCGTTCGTGGCCGTGCGCGCGCTCACGACCTTCACCGACATCTCGGTCTTCGCGATCAACGTGATCACCCTGCTCGGGCTGGGCATGGCCGTCGACTACTCGCTGTTCATCGTCAGCCGCTTCCGCGAGGAGCTGGCGCGCGGCGAGGACGTGCCCGCCGCGATCCGGATCACGGTGGCGACGGCCGGGCGTACGGTCGCGGTGTCGGGTCTGACCATCGTCCTGGCGCTCTCCAGCCTGCTGATCTTCCCGCAGCCCTTCCTGGGTGGCATGGCCATCGGGGGCATGGCCGCCGTTCTCGTGGCCATGCTGGCGGCACTCACGGTTCTGCCCGCGGCGCTGTCCCTGCTCGGGCATCGCATCGACAAACTGCGCATCCCACTGCCCCAGCGCGAGCGGAGGGAAGGCTCAGGCGCGTGGGCGCGCCTCGCGCACAGCGTCATGAAGAGACCTGTTTGGTACGCCGTGAGCGTCCTCGCCGTCCTGGCAGCCTTCGCCGTGCCCTTCCTGCGTGTCGAGTTCGGCGGTTTCGACGAGCGGGTCCTTCCCGCCGGCAGCGCGGCCCGAGTTGTCGGCGAGCGGCTCGCCGCCGACTTCCCGGGCGGTGGTGAGAGCCCGATCACCGTCTTCGTCCCGGGGCCCGCCGACGGATTGACCAGCCAGGTCTCGGCCCTGCCCGACGTGACGAGCGCAACGGTCACCGCTCAGCGGGGCACGGCCTCGCTGATCACGGTCCGCTACCCGGACGATCTGAGCCGGGCCGGGGCGCGCGAGCTCGTGTCGGAGATCCGCGATCTGGCCGGCCCGGGAGTCCTCGTCGGCGGGCCGCCGGCGATCGACCTCGACCTGCTCGAAAGCCTCGCGGCGCACCTTCCGTGGATGGCGCTGATCATGGCGGTCGCCACGATGGTGCTGCTCTTCCTGGCCTTCGGGTCCGTGCTGCTGCCGATCAAAGCTGTGCTCATGAACGTCGTCTCGATCGGCGCGTCCTTCGGCGTGGTCGTCTGGATCTTCCAGGACGGGCATCTCGAGGGCCTGCTGCGTTTCGAGTCCACGGGTTTCATCGAGCCCAGCAACATGATTCTGGTGCTGGCCGTGCTCTTCGGGCTGGCCACGGACTACGAGGTGTTCCTGCTTTCGCGAGTGCGGGAGGAGTGGGACCGCACCGGCGACAACACGACTGCGGTCGCCACCGGGCTGCAGCACACCGGTGGCATCATCACGGCCGCGGCGCTGCTGCTCATCACCGTGGTCGCGGGTTTCGCCACCGGCGGGGTGACCGTCATCAAGACCATCGGTGTCGGCATGATCGTGGCGATCCTGGTGGACGCGACGCTCGTCAGGGCGTTGCTCGTGCCGGCGACGATGCGGTTGCTGGGCCGGTGGAACTGGTGGGCTCCGGGTGTTCTGGGCCGTTTCTACTCTCGCTACGGGATTCACGAGAGCGCGGATCCGGCAGCGGAGAAGCAGTCCGTGCCCGTCTAGCCCGCTGATAGGTGCTGGCACTCTGCGTCGCGGCGTAACCGGCCAGCACGATCACGTGGAAGAGGTAGAGCCAGAGACCGACGGCGACCATCCCGCCGATCTCGGTGAAGCCGCCGAACGGCACGCCCAGGTCGAGCGGCAGCGAACAGAACAGCACGAAACCGTGCAGGAATCCCGCGAGGTTCGCGGCGGTGAACGACCCGACGAGCACGGTCGCGAGCCATTCGGGACGCCCGGGTGCGACCCCGCGGTAGACCCAGATCACCACGGGCGTCAGAACCAGCCAGGTCGCCAGGAAGGAGAGGATCAGTCCGGCTACCGAGTACCAGCCGCCGCGTACCCATAGTCCGCTGGTGACCGGAAGCGCGAGAAACAGGCTCAGCAGCAGTGCGGGCGCAGCGGCCAGCAGCGGCAACCAGAGCAGGCGGCCACGCCATCCCACGAGTGACTCACCCGGCTCGCGCAGGGACACGAAGGCCCGCCGCAGCCCCTCGCCGTAGAGAGTCGCGGGCAGCAGGCTCGCCAGGGCAAGGACCGGCGTCAGGTGCAGGCCCGCGTCTATCAGGCGGTCGAGCGCCTGCGGCGCCCCGATGGAGTCCGGCAAGGCGGCGATCGTGCGCCCGGTCAGATTTCGTACGCGGTCCGCCCCCGCGATCAGCCCCGTGATCCAGATGGCGAGCAGCGCGACCGGAACCACGGCGATTCCGGCGTAAAAAGTCACAGCAGCTGCATGCAACGCCAGGTCGCGCCCGCGTAACGGGCGGAAGGGCAGTGCCAGTTTTCGCAGCAGGTTCCGCATGCCCCCTCATATACCCCGCGGGCCGCTACGATCCCGACCCGTGTCGCTGACTTTCCAAGCACAGCCGGATCGCCGCCTCCTAGCCGCCGCCGTCCGGCACGTCTCGCGTTCCCGCATCATGCTGGTCCGTTGGGTCGGCGGCGTGGTGACAGCCGTCGGAGTGGTCACGTTTCCGCTGCTCAGCGGTGATGTTTTTCTCTCGGTGGTCGACGTCGTCCTCGGGCTGTTCCTGGCTGTGGGTTGCCCGGTGATCGCGGTCCGGCGGGCGGTCGGCGTGAGCGAACGGCTGGTGGCGCGCCCCTTGACGTACACCTTCACCGAGACCGGCTTCACCACGATGAGCGACCTGGCCACGACGAACTGGAGCTGGGCGGCGGTGACCGGGATCGACGAACTCCGCGACCAGATCCTGATCCGGGTCAACAAGTCCCAGTTCGTTCCGATCCCCACCGCCGGCCTGTCCCCGGAGCAGCTGAGCGACCTGCGCACGATCCTGCACAACCGCGGCGCGACCCCGGCAGCGGAACTGCCCGCTGCCAGTTCTTCCGGCATCCGGCCTGCGACTCCCTGAGTTATCCACAGGGGGTGCGCGGGTACGAGCGCGCGTCCGGGAAGATGTCAGTCATGCGAGAGCTCGTCCTGCTCGGTTCCACCGGGTCAATCGGCACCCAGGCCATCGACATAGTGCGGCGTAACCCGGATCAGTTCCGGGTCGTCGGGCTCGGCGCCGGCGGGGGCAATGTCGAGTTGCTCGCGGCGCAAGCGCTGGAGCTGGCGGTCGACGTCGTCGGCGTGGCCCGGTCGAGCGTGGTGCAGGATCTCCAGCTCGCCTTCTACGCGCAGGCGCAGAAGCGGGGCTGGGCCACCGGTGACTTCAAGCTGCCCAAGATCGTGGCGGGGCCGGAGGCGATGACCGAGCTCGCCCAGTGGCCCTGTGACGTCGTGCTCAACGGGGTGGTGGGGAGCCTCGGGCTTGCTCCGACACTCGCCGCGCTGCGCGCCGGGCACACCCTGGCGCTGGCCAACAAGGAGTCCCTCGTCGCCGGCGGCTCGCTCGTCAAGGCCGCAGTGACCCGGCCGGGGCAGATCGTCCCCGTCGACTCGGAGCACTCCGCGCTGGCCCAGTGCCTGCGGGGCGGCAGCGAGCGGGAGGTGCGCCGGTTGGTGCTGACCGCCAGCGGCGGGGCGTTCCGCGACCGGCGGCGCAGCGAGCTGACGAACGTCACACCCGACGAGGCGCTCAAACACCCGACCTGGGACATGGGCCCGGTCGTCACCATCAACTCGGCCACCATGGTCAACAAGGGGCTCGAGGTGATCGAGGCGCACGAGTTGTTCGACGTGGCCTACGACGACATCGAGGTCATGGTGCACCCGCAGTCGGTGCTGCACTCGCTGGTCGAGTTCACCGACGGCTCGACCCTCGCGCAGGCGAGCCCGCCCGACATGCGCCTTCCCATCGCACTGGCGCTGGCGTGGCCCGATCGGGTGCCCGGAGCGGCCGCCGGGGTCGACTGGACGCTCGCGCACAACTGGGAGCTGCGCCCGCTCGACAACGAGGCGTTCCCCGCCGTCGAGCTGGCCAAGGCTGCCGGGCGCGAGGGCAACTGCCGGCCCGCGATCTACAACGCCGCCAACGAGGAGTGTGTGGCCGCGTTCGTGTCCGGTCGGCTACCTTTTCTGAGCATCGTCGACACCATCTCGGCGGTGCTCGCGGCGGCCCCCGATTTCGGCCCACCGGGTACCGTCGACGAGGTGCTCGCCGCGGAGGCGTGGGCTCGGGCCCAGGCACAGCGAATGATCGCGACTGCGGCTGAAGGAGCCTGATGCTGTACTGGTTGGGGACGGCGGCGTTCGCGCTCGCGATCCTGATCTCGGTGAGCCTGCACGAGCTGGGCCACATGATCACCGCCAAGCGGTTCGGTATGAAGGTGACGCAGTATTTCGTCGGCTTCGGTCCGACGATTTTCTCGTTCCACCGGGGCGAGACCGAATACGGCCTGAAGGCCATCCCGCTCGGCGGTTTCTGCAAGATCGTCGGCATGACACCGCAGGATGACGACATCCTGCCCGAGGACCAGCCGCGCGCTATGTGGCGATTCCCGCTCTGGCAGCGGACGGTCGTCATGTCAGCGGGCTCCATCACCCACTTCATCCTGGCGATCGTCGCCACGTGGTTCATGGCGATCTTCGTCGGTCTGCCCAACCCTGCCTACCCGGACACCGCGGCCGAGCAGCGTGCGCAGCCCGCCCGGATCACCATCGGCGAGTGCGCGCAGATCGTGATCTCCGAAGCCGGTTGCGCGGCATCCGACCCGAAGGCACCCGCCGCAGTGGCGGGACTGCAGCGCGGCGACGTGATCACCAGCGTCGGCACCACCGCGATCCAGAATTACGGCCAGCTCACCGATGTGATCCGGTCGCTGCCCAAGGGCTCCGTGCCGGTGGGCTACACCCGCGACGGCACCGCGGCCACCACCTCGGTCGACCTGATCCTGGGCCAGCGCGCCCCGATCGACGACCCGGACGGCAAGGTGACCGAGGTCGCAGTGGCCGGTATCGGCCCGGACATCACGGTTCCCGGCCTGGTGACCTATAACGCGGGCGAAGCCGTGCCGAAGAGCTTCGAATACGGCTGGACGCTCGTGAAGGCGTCGTTCGCGGCGCTGGGGCGCATCCCGGAGAAGATCCCCGCGCTCTGGCACTCCATCACCGGTGACGAACGTGACCCCGACACCCCGATCAGTGTGGTCGGCGCCAGCAGGCTGGGCGGCGAGGCCATCGAGCGTGGTGTGCCCGAGGTGTTCCTGGGGGTGTTCATCTCATTGAACGTCTTCATCGGGCTCTTCAACCTGCTGCCGTTGCTGCCGGTGGACGGTGGTCACATCGCGATCGCCTGGTTCGAGAGATTCCGATCGTGGCTCTACGCTCGTCTGAAGAAGCCGGACCCCGGCCGCGTCGACTACTACAAGCTCATGCCGTTGACATATGCGGTCATCCTGATCGGTGGCGCGTTCACGCTGCTGACGATCACCGCCGACGTCGTCAACCCGATCTCGATCTTCTCCAGGTGAGTGTGAAATGACCGCAATCAGTCTCGGTATGCCCGCTGTGCCCCCGCCGCCGCTGGCACAGCGCCGTCTCAGCCGTCAGATCAACGTCGGTGGCGTGCTCGTCGGAGGCGGCGCGCCGGTCAGCGTGCAGTCGATGACCACCACGCTGACCAGCGACGTCAACGCCACGCTCCAGCAGATCGCCGAGCTCACCGCCTCGGGCTGCCAGATCGTCCGGGTCGCGGTGCCGTCCCAGGACGACGTCGAGGCGCTGCCCGCGATCGCCAAGAAGTCGCAGATCCCCGTGATCGCTGACATCCACTTCCAGCCGAAGTACGTCTTCGCCGCGATCGACGCCGGCTGCGCGGCGGTCCGGGTCAACCCGGGCAACATCCGCCAGTTCGACGACAAGGTCAAGGAGATCGCCAAGGCGGCCTCCGCGACCGGCACCCCGATCCGGATCGGGGTCAACGCGGGCTCGCTCGACAAGCGCCTGCTCGAGAAGTACGGCAAGGCGACCGCCGAGGCGCTCGTCGAGTCGGCCCTGTGGGAATGCTCGCTCTTCGAGGAGCACGGTTTCCGCGACATCAAGATCTCGGTCAAGCACAACGACCCGGTCGTGATGATCCGCGCCTACCGGCTGCTCGCCCAGCAGTGCGACTACCCGCTGCACCTCGGCGTGACCGAGGCCGGCCCGGCGTTCCAGGGCACGATCAAGAGCGCGGTGGCGTTCGGTGCCCTGCTGGCCGAGGGCATCGGCGACACGATCCGCGTCTCCCTCTCCGCCCCGCCGGTCGAGGAGATCAAGGTCGGCCAGGGCATCCTCGAGTCCCTCGGCCTGCGCGAGCGTGGCCTCGAGATCGTCTCCTGCCCCTCCTGCGGCCGCGCCCAGGTCGACGTCTACACCCTCGCCGAGCAGGTCACCGCCGCGCTCGAAGGCTTCCCGGTCCCGCTGCGCGTCGCGGTCATGGGCTGCGTCGTCAACGGACCCGGCGAGGCCCGCGAGGCCGACCTCGGCGTGGCATCCGGCAACGGCAAGGGCCAGATCTTCGTGAAGGGCCAGGTCATCAAGACCGTCCCCGAATCGATCATCGTGGAGACCCTGGTCGAGGAGGCCCTGCGCTTGGCCGACCAGATGGGCGCGGAGCTCCCCGACGAGCTGCGTGACCTTCTTCCCGGCGCCCAGGTCACCGTGCACTGATCCATTCGGCAACGGCTCTAGGGCGCATCCCCGGTGGGGGCTGCGCCCTTTGCGTTCCTGCGAGGTCAGGGCGGTCTGCGGGCGACAGCTGAGTGGTGAACAGGATGCGGTCCTGGGGTGGGACCGGGCAGGCGGGAAGAACGAGCTGATCGGGACTGTGCTGCTGATCGCCGGGTACGAGACCATCGCGAACATGACGCGTCCGACGTCCCAGGGGCACGATCAAGAGCGGGGTGGCGCTCGGTGCTCCACGGGTGGGGCGGGTGGTCCAGGACCGCGATGGAACTCCTGGCGGTGGCCCTGGCGTCAGTGAGTGACGCCGGGCGGGTCTTGCACCGCGCGGCTGCCCTTGTGTCAAAGAGTGATGCCGGGCGGGTCTTGCACCGCGCGGCTGCCCGGGTACCAGAGAGTGACGCTGGGCGCGTCTCGCACCGTGCAGAGGTTCTGGCCGCGGAGAGTGACGCTGGCTCGGGCCATGTACACCGTGTAGTTGGACCTGGCGTCTGAGAGTGAGGCGGGGGCGTGCACCGTTGCCGGTTGTCGCGTTCATCCGGCCTGACCCGGCAGGTCCTGGCGGGGGAGGTTCGGGACTTGGGGGTTGCGGTTGTTGGAGGGGGTGCGCGTACTTATAGCGGTTTTAGAACAGGACGGTCGCGAAGCTGCCCTGCTGGATGAAGCCGCAGCGGGCGTAGACGCGGCGGGCGGGGGTGTTGTAGTCGTTGACGTACAGGCTCACGGTGGGGGCGACCCGTTGGAGGGCGTCGCGGACTACTGCGGCCATTGCTGAGGCGGCGAGGCCTTGGCCGCGGAACTCGGGGTCGACCCAGACGCCCTGGACCTGGGTGGTGCGGCGGGTGACTATGGCCAGCTCGGCTTTGAAGATTACGCGGTCGCCGATGAAGCGGGCGTAGGCGCGTTTGCCTCGGACCAGTTCGGCGATGCGGCGTTTGTAGCCGCGGCCTCCGTCGTCGAGCAGGGGGGAGACGCCTACCTCTTCGGTGTACATCGCTACGGCGGCGGGGAAGAGTTGGTCGACCTCGTTGGAGCGGACCAGGCGCACGTCGGGGTCGGGGGTGATGGGTGCTTCCCGGTCGGCGACGAGCAGGGGCTGGTGCGGGCGGACGTCGCGGGCCGGGCCCCAGTGGCCGCCGAGCCTGTCCCACAGGTCCAGGACCGCTTCGGAGCGGCCGATGATCGAGGAGCAGATGCGGGGGTCGGCGCCGAGCAGCTCCGCGAACGCCGCGATTGCGGGGGGAGTCGTGCACACGGGGACGAGATGCGCTCCTGACCAGCACACCGACTCGATGCGGCGCGCGGGGCCGTAGCCGTAGATGCGGCCGTCGGAACGCCACCAGTTGAGCCCGTGGGCCGCTACCCGCTCGGCGATCTGAGCGCCGGCGTAAGGGTCCTGGTCGAGAATCCGCTCGACCGTGGCCCGCTCGGACTCGCCGAGTTGGCGGATGGGCACAGTCAGCACGGGTAACACATTGCCAGATTCACGGCGTCTGACACCTCACCCGCCCCTCCCTATCGAAAAACCTGCGTGTGCTCCCTTGTCACCGACACGTTGCCGATATATCGTCTAACTATCGACAACTGATCGGAGAAAATCATGAGGCACGAACACATGCGTCACCTGCACGAGGGTCGGATGCGCGGATTCGGGTTCCCGCCCGGATTCCCCTTCGGCGGTCCGGGTCAGGGCGGCTTCGGCGGCCCCGGCGGTTTCGGCGGCTGGGGACCTGAAGGTCATGGCGGCGGCCCTCGAGGTCCACGCCGCGGCGGCCGCGGCAGCCGGCCCAACGTCCGCCCGGCTCTGCTCGCGCTCCTGCTCGAGCGGCCGATGCACGGCTACGAGATGATCCAGGAGCTCGAGAGCCGCACGGGCGGCATCTGGCGCCCCAGCCCGGGCTCGGTCTACCCGACCCTCCAGCTCCTGGAGGACGAGGGCCTGATCGTGGCGGAGGCCACCGGCGGCCGGAAGCGCTTCACCCTCACCGAGGACGGGCGCCCGGAAGCCCAGACCGCGGCGGAGAACCCGCCGTGGGCACAGTTCAGCGACGACACCATGTCGCAGGTCGCGGACTTCCGCGATGCCGCGGTCGGCATCATGAGTGCACTGCGCCAGGTCGGCTTCAACGGCACCCCGGAGCAGCGGCAGAAGGCCCTCGAGGTCCTCAACGAAACCAAGCGCAAGCTCTACGCGATCCTCGCCGACAGCGAGTGATCAACCAGGCTTGCCGGGAAGGCGCGCTCCGCTTGCGGGGCGCGCCTTCTTTCAGTTCCGGCCCAGGGCGGTCAGCACCCCGAGGGCGTCTTTCTCCAGCTCGGGGGTCGGGATCAGGGCCATGACCGGGACGGTCACGCCGGCCTCGGCGTAGCGGTTCACCTGGGCCCGGCACTCGGCCGGGGAGCCGTGGACGATCAGCTCGTCGACCACCTCGTCGGGGATGGCGGCCAGGGCGGCCCGGCGATCGCCCGCGGCCCAGGCCTTCCACATCGGACCGAGCGACGGCTCGCGGCCCAGCCAGCGATGGAATTCCAGGTACGCCGGCACTGTCAGGTAAGCGGCGATCATGCGCCGGCCGACGGTTCGGGCGTACTCGTGGTCCTCGGTGGGGCAGACGAAGATGCGGGCCACCACGTCGAAATCGGGTTTGTCGGTCTTCACCTCGGCGAGGGCCTGGGGAACGTCGGTTGCCGCCAGCCAGTTGAGGATGACGCCGTCGGCCTCGGCGGCGGCGAGGTGCAGCATTCCCGGGCGCAGAGCGGCGAGCAGGAGCTGGGGCGGCGTCGCGGGTGGGCGCTCCAGGCGGAAGCGGCGGATCTGGAATGTCTCGTAGGTCTCGTCGACCATGTCGCCGGCCAAGGCTGCTCGGAGAAAGCGCAGGACATCGCGGCTGCGCGCGAACGGCTGCGTGAAGTCGACGGCATTCCAGTCGCCGACGACGACCGGTGAGGATGCCCCGATGCCGAGCTGGAACCGGCCGGGGGCGGCGTCGGCCAGGGCTGCCGCGGTCATCGCCAGCAGGCCGGGACCGCGAGTGAAGACGGGCGCGATCGCGGTGCCGAGGCGGGCCTGTGGTTGCCAGACCGATGCGAGGGTCAGTGGCGTGAACGCGTCGGCACCATTGACCTCACTGGACCAGAAGTCGGTGAACCCGGCCTCGGTCAACGTCGCGAAGACCGAGTCGTGCCCGGCCAGTGAAACCCCGCCCAGTGGAACGGTCATGCCCCATCGCGTCACCATGCCTCGATCCTGCCCGGTTCGCACGGGGTCGGTCTACAGGTGAGGTGCGACACGTGCGCGTTCTATCGATGACCTTCGGGAGTATGTTTTTGCACTGACCAGTCAGTTCAACGAAGGTGTCCATCATGCCGGTTCTCCACGCGAGCGGGGCGGGCGTCCGCCACCACCGCCGATGGCTCTTCCGCGACCTGGACGTCTCGGCCTCCCCGGGCGATGTCGTCGCGATCGTGGGGCCGCCCGGCAGTGGGCGCACCACCGTTCTGCTGGCGCTCGCGCGCCGCTTCAAGCTTTCCGCGGGCCAGGTCGACCTGACGGGTACGGCGGCGCTCGGATATGTGCCCGACGTTTCCGAGCCTGAATCTGTGCTGACCGTCGCGGAACACGTGCGGGAAAAGGCCTTGCTCGTCGGGCGCTCGACGGCGACCCCGGTTGATCTGAAAGGCCTCGATCCTGGAACGCGTGGTTTTGCCTTGAGCCCGTTCCAACGTCAGGTTCTCGGCCTGGTCCTGGCTCAGATCGCGCAACCGCAGCTCATCGCGCTCGACGCCACCGATGAGGGCCTCGACGCCGCCGAACGCGAGCAGCTCTGGGGCCTGATCGGTGAAGTGGCGTCGGATGGCATCGCGGTGTTGCTGACCGCCCGGGAAATTGACGAATCGCGAGTTACCACCGTGGTGCGGCTCGGTGCTTCCGGGTCCGGTGTTTCCGAGCCGGGTGCTTCCGAGGGGGGCAACACGAAATGACCGGATTGTCGAGTATGCGGCTGGCAGGGTTCGAGCTGCGCCGCTTCCTGCGGGGGCGGCTGCCGGTCGCCGCCCTGGTTGTCATCTGTGTGATTCCGCTGCTCTACGGGGCGCTTTACCTCTATGCGTTCTGGGATCCGTATGGCCGGCTCAACCACATCCCGGCCGCGCTCGTTGTCGAGGACACCAGCGCCACGGCAACCGACGGGACAAAGGTGCAGGCCGGTCAGGACCTTGCCAAGGAACTGATCGACCGCGAGGTTTTCGACTGGCATGTGACCGATGAGAAAGGCGCCGAGGCGGGCCTGGCCGACGGCCGTTACCAGCTGTCCCTGCGCATTCCGAGCAACTTCTCCACGAACCTCACGACCGGCCCCGACCAGGACGCCACCCCGAAGGCCGCGCAGCTCATCGTCGTCAACGATGACGCCACCAACTATCTCGCCGGCGTTTTCTCGCGCACCGCGTTCGCCGAGGTCCGGGCCGCAGCGGCGCAATCCGCGCAGTCCGGTTACTTCGACAAGATGCTGATCGGGTTCACCGACCTCAAGTCGCAGACGCAGAAAGCCGCCGACGGCGCGCACAAGCTCGACAATGGCCTGACGGATGCCGAGAAGGGCGCTGACCGGCTGAACGGTGGCATCTCCGATGCGGAGAACGGCGCCGGCCGGCTCTCGACCGGTCTCGGCTCGGCCGCGAAGGGCGCGGACGACCTCGCCGACGGACTCGCGACACTGCAGGCGGGAGCGGCACAGGTTGCTACGGGTACGCAGGAGGCCGCGGCCGTCGGACGTCAGCTCTCCGACGTCGTGGACGGCGTGGCGGACAAGGCCGGCCCGTTGCTGCGCGAGAACGCCCAGGTCATCGAGGACGCGGCCAACCGGGTCGCCGACGGCGCCGACCTGCTCGCCCGTAACGTCAACCGGCTCGACGATGCTGCGGACGACGCTGTTACGAATGCGACGCGGCTGCAGAGATACCTCAACGGGTTGCCGGATGACACCGCGGGTGTCGAGCAGGCCAGGGCGTACGCGAATCAGCTGGTCAAGGATGCCAAGCGGGTGCAGTCGACCATCCGGGACTCCGACCTGAACGCCCTGAGCAAGCGCCTCAGGACCGTCGCCGCTGATGCGCGCAAGGTAGCCGCCGAAGCACCACACCTCGCGGATGACGTCGCGACCGCCCGCTCGACCGTGGACCGGTTCGCCTCAGGTCTCAGCCAGCTTGCCACCGGCGCGAAGAAGGTCAGCACCGGGGCGAGCGCCGCCGAGTCGGGTGCCGAGGATCTGCGCGGCGGGATCTTCCAGCTCAGGTCCGGTGCCCGTCAGCTCGACAGCGGTCTGGTCACGTTGAAGAGCGGCGGCGAGCAGCTCGCGGACGGCCTCGGTGACCTGCAGAACGGCGCGTCCCAGCTCGCCTCCGGGCTCACCGACGGCGCCGACCAGATCCCGTCGTTCGGTGACGATCCGTCGAACCGCGCGGACCTGCTCAGCAACCCCGTGCAATTGGACCGGACCGTACGCCACCCGGCCGCGACCTATGGCGTGGGCTTCGCGCCGTACTTCCTGGCCCTTGCCCTCTGGGTCGGCGCGATGATCACCTACATGGTGCTGCGCCCGTTGAACAGGCGTTACATCGTTTCGGGAGCGCCCTCCTATCGGGTCTCCCTCGCGGGTCTGCTGCCCGCCGTGGCGATCGGACTGGCGCAGGCGCTCCTGCTCTTCGTCGTTGTTGTGTTCGGTCTCGGCTTGAGCCCTGCACACCCCGTGACAACGCTCGCACTACTGATGGCCACCGCGACCGCGTTCGCCGCGATCATGCAACTGCTCGGTGCGGCGCTCGGACCCGCCGGCCGGATTCTTGCGCTCGCGCTCCTGATGCTGCAGCTCACGTCGTCGGGCGGCACGTATCCGGTGCAGACCACGCCCGGGTTCTTCCAGGCGATCCACCCGCTGCTGCCCATGACGTACGTGGTGGAGGCGATGCGCCACACGATCGACGGGGGCCCGGACGGTACGGTGGTCACCGGATTCCTTGCGCTTCTCGCGTACGGCGCCGGCGCACTCGCGCTCACCATCGTGATGGCCCATCGCAAGCGCCGCCTGACCCCGTCCGACCTGCATCCGGAGCTGGTGATCTGACAACCGTGGACGGCAGAACCCGCAGGCGTACCGATACGCGGCAGCGTCTCTACGAGGCAGCTGTCGAGTTGATCGCCGAGCAGGGTTTCTCCGCGACCACCGTCGATGACATCGCCAGTCGGGCGAAGGTCGCCAAGGGGACCGTCTACTACAACTTCGCGTCGAAGACGGCGCTGTTCGAGGAGCTCTTGCGGCACGGGATCGGCCTGCTGACAGAGGCCTTCCGGACCGCGGTGGCCGGCCTGCCGCCCCGGGAAGCGGTGGATGCCCTGGTGCGAGCTGAACTCGAGTACATCCGGCGTTACCGGGCTTTCGCACAGTTGCTGCTGTCGGAGATGTGGCGGACCAACCGGGAGTGGCAGCAGACGCTCGTCCTGCTCCGCGAGCAGGCCATCGAAGTCATCGCCGAGACCGTCCAGGCCGGGGTGACCTCCGGGGATCTACCCGCGGACCTGGACGTACGGGTGGCATCGTCCGCACTCTTCGGCGTCGGCCTGGTGGTGGCGGTGGACTGGCTGGTCTTCCAGCCGGAACGCCCCATCGAGGACGTCGAGAAGTCGCTGCTGGCGATCGTCCGCCGCGTGGCCTGATTGTTGAGCGATTGCGTCGCGTGGGTGGCGTGATTTTTAAAACGGTTCCGTCGCGTGGCGTGATTTTCAGTGGTTCCGTCGCGTGGCGTGATTTTTGGGCGGCTCCGTCGCGTGGCCTGGTTTCTAAACGGTGGAGCGGCTGCGCCAGGCCGTGGCGAAGGACGTGCGGCCGTTGGTGCGGAGCAGGGATCCTTCGTAGATCCGAGCGCCGATGCCGAGGAAGACCGCCGCGGAGATCGCGAGCAGGAGCAGTGACGCCACCGGCTCCCACACAGCTGTTTCTCCGTTGAAGATCCGGACCGGCATCGCGATGGGTGCGGAGAACGGCACGTAGGACAGGATCCGCATCACTGGTTCGTTGTCCGTGAGAAAGAGGACCGCGAAGAACGGCAGCATGACCACCATCTGGAGCGGGGTGGAGGCGCCGGCGATGTCCTCCTGCCGGGCGGCGAGCGCTCCGACACCCGCCCACAGCGTCGCCAGCATCACGAAGCCGAGGACGAAGAACGGCAGGAACCAGCCGATCGCGGGACCTACCTGGCTGATCACGGCGGTGTCCACATCAGCGACCTGCATCCCGACGAAGGACACGAGCGTGACCAGGGCGATCTGTCCGAAGGCGAGCAGGGTCATCGCGGCCACCTTGCCGGCGAGCAGCGCCCGGACGGGAATGCTCGACACAAGAATCTCGACGATGCGGGTCTGCTTCTCCTCGGTGACGCTCTGGGCGATCTGCATGCCGAACGTGAACGAGGTGATGAAGAACAGGAACGCGAGCGCGAACGGCACCACGAATTTCAGGAACGGGTTGACCGCGCTCGGGTTGAGGAGTTGCACCGGCGGGGCGACGCTGAGGGCTTCGACCACATCGGAGGGCGTCTCGTCCATGGCGAGGACCCGGGGCCCCGCGACCACGGCCGCTTCGACGGTGCCGTCCCGGACGAGGCGCTCGGCGGCGGCGTCGTCGGGCACCGCGGTCACTTCGAAGCCCTGGCTCTGCAACGCGCTCGCGGCGGCCCGGTCAGTGACGGCGACCTTGGTGGCGCCGCCGTCGATCAGGGCGGGCACGACGGTGCTGGCGATCGCGATGAACAGGAAGAACACGGTGCTGAAGATGAAGGTTTTGTCGCGTAGCTTCATCCGCACCTCGCGGGCGGCGACCAGCCTGGCAGCGGCGAACGTGGTCACTGGTTGACCTCCCGGAAGATCTCGGTGAGCGAGGGTGAAACGGGCCCGAAGGCACGGACTGCTCCGCGAGCCAGAGCCGCGCGCAGGACCTCCTGGTCGTCGGCGTCGGACGCCAGGTCGAATACGGCACTCGCGCCGTCGAGGTCGATCAGAGCGACGCCGGGCTGGTCACGCAGCCAACCGGCATCGGTGTCGACCTCGATCCGGAACCGGGGCGACGCGTGATCCGCACGCAGCTGCTGCCGGCTGCCCGCGGCCCTGATGGTGCCGTCGGCGATGATCACCAGGTCGTCGCAGAGACGTTCGACAACGTCGAGCTGATGGCTGGAGAAGAGCACCGGAGCCCCTGCCGCTGCCCGGTCGCGGAGCACGCTCACCACCACGTCGACCGCGAGCGGGTCGAGCCCCGAGAAGGGCTCGTCGAGCACCAGCACCTCGGGATCGTGCACGAGGGCAGCGGCGATCTGCACCCGTTGCTGGTTGCCGAGCGACAGCTTTTCCACCAGATCGCCGCCGCGATCGGTGAGGCTGAGCCGCTCGAGCAGGGCGTCGGTGCTCCGGCGGGCGGCAGTCGCGGTCATGCCGTGCAGCCGGCCGAGATAGACGATCTGGTCGGCGACGGTCATCTTCGGATAGAGGCCGCGCTCCTCGGGCATGTAGCCGAAGCGCTGGCGAATAGCGGGGGTCAGCGGCCGGTCCTGCCAGCGCACCTCACCCGAATCCGCACCGAGCACGCCCAGCATGATGCGCATGGTGGTGGTCTTGCCGGCCCCGTTGGCACCGACAAAACCGGTCATCCGCCCGGCGCCCACCTGGAACGAGACGTCCTTGAGCACCTGACGATCCCCGAAGCTGCGGCTGACGGCGTCGACACTCAGCACGTTGGTCATGTCCTCACGCTAGGGCCGCTCGGCTCTCACCGCGTCCGGCGCGCGAAGGACAACCCGTGTCCTCCTCGCGGAGGACACGGTCATCCTCCAGGACGTACAACCCCCAGCTCGTATGCGAGGACGACGGCCTGGGTCCGGTCCCGCGCCCCGATCTTCATCAGCACCCGGCTGACATGTGTCTTCACGGTTGTCTCCCCGAGCCGGAGCTCCGCCGCGATCTCGGCGTTGGTCGCCCCACCGGCCAGCAGGACGAACACCTCGTGTTCGCGAGGGGTCAGCTCGTCGAGCCGGGTCGCCTCCCGGTCGCGTGCCTTGATGGTCGCGAACGCCTCGATGACCCGGCGCGTGATCGAGGGCGCCAGCAGCCCCTCCCCGGCGGCCAACACGCGGACAGCCTCGGTGAGCGCCTCCGGCGAGTCGTTCTTGAGCAGGAACCCGCTCGCGCCCGCACGCAGCGCGGCGAAGAGGTAGTCATCCCGGTCGAACGTCGTCAGGATCAGCACCGCCGGGCCGTCCTCGGCGGTCAGCTGCCGAGTCGCTTCGAGGCCGCTCATGCCGGGCATCTCGACGTCCATCAGGATGACATCGGGTTTCAGCCGGCGGGACAGGTCGATGGCCTCGAGCCCGTCGGACGCCTCGCCCACGACCTCGATGTCGTCCTCGATCTCCAGGATCACGCGGAAACCGGTGCGGACCAGGTGATGATCGTCGGCGAGCAGGACCCGGATCATTTCGCCTCCGCGGTTGCGGTCGCCGTTGCGGTCGCCGTTGCCGCGGCCCGGGGGAGGGGCAGTCGCGCCCTGACCCGGAATCCGCCGTCGGTGCGGGGCCCGATCTCCAGCGTGCCGTCGTGCACGGCGACGCGCTCCCGCATACCGATCAGGCCCATCCCGCTGGTGGTGGCGGCTCCCACCTGGCCGTGACCGTCATCCGCCACGTCGACCTCCAGCTCGCCGGTCAGATAGCGGACCCGGACGTCGACCGTGGTCGCCCGTGCATGCTTCAAGATGTTGGTCACCGCCTCCTGGATGATCCGGAACGCTGCCTGCGACACCGAGTCGGGAACAGTCACGGGGTCGCCGAAAGTCGCATATCGGGCGGAAAGTCCCGCATCACGGACTCGATCGACGAGCTCGTCCACCCGGTCCACGCCGGCAGCCGATCCGGCGACGTCGATGCTGCCGGTGCCGGTGCCGGTGCCGGTGCCGGTGCCGGTGCCGGTGCTGGTGGCGGTGCGCATTGCGCCGAGCATGCGGCGTAGCTCGTCCACTGCTGTCCGGGCGCTGCTCTCGACTGCTGCCAGCGCGATCCGGGCCCGGCCCGGGTCCTTGTCGAGGACCCGTCGGCAGGCGGAGGCTTGGATGCCCATGACGGAGACGTGATGGGCCACCACGTCGTGCAGCTCGCGGGCTATGCGGAGCCGCTCCTCGATGACGGCGCGCTCGTTGGCCAGGGACTGGGCGGCGATCAGCTCGGTCGTCTGCTCCTCCAGCCGGTGCTGGCGACGCGCGGACTGCCAGGCCGAATTACCCATGGTGTAGGCGAACCCGAAGAGCGCCACGTTGACGATCACGGGGTTGATGAGACTCGCCAGCAGGGGCGGTAGCTCGCCGGAGGCCCCGGGCGGGCCGTCGGCGGGCATCAGGTCGTGCGAGAGGAACCACGCCAGGAACAGCCAGCCGAACATCGAGCCGATGATCGCGAGCCGCACGCCCTTCGACCTGCGACGATCGGGTCCCCAGGCGCCGAGCGTGTAGACCGCGGCGATGATGGCTCCGGACGCGAGCTGCTGCTCCTGGGCGCCCCGCATCTGCCCGCCGAGAAATGCCACCGCGATCGTGACCGCCATCGCGGTGGGCCAGCGGCGTCGCCAGCAGAGCGACAAGGTGACGGCCAGTGCCCAGAGAACCTGCTCGGCGGGGGCCGGGGCGGAATCGCTGGCGAACAATCCGACGCTGCGGGCCAGAAAGACGTTCAGCACCGCCACGGCCGTGACCGTCAGGCCGATGATCAGATCGTTGCGTCGCTGCCGGGGTGTCGGGCTCGGACGTCGCCAATGGTCGTCACGGGTTTTCATGGCTGCGCCCCTGGAATGCCGGCGCCGGTCCCGCAGCCCCGCTCCCACTCGCCTGCCGGACGGTGTCCCATCACGGTTTTGCTCCGGACAGGACGACCAGCAGGGGGACGACGCGCTCCCCGGGCACTGCGTATTGACCGCGCGCGGAGGAGTGGAGCCAGCCGGCGTTCACCAGCTGGCGGAGGTGGTGATAAAGCTGGCCGGTGGTGCCGAGTGCCTCGTCGGAACCCAGCTCGGCAGTCGTGCGCCTGCCGGCCAGGACCCGGCGCAGGAGCAGGAGCCGGACCGGATGGCCGAGCGCGCCCAGCGTCGATGCCCAGTCGGACCAGTCGGCCTCGAGAAGGTCCTCGACGGTGTTGCCGAACTGCCAGTCGTAGTGCTCACCGGTCGGAAGGTCGACGGTCCCCGTGTAGACAACGGCACCGGCGCTGCCCTTGTCGACGCGTGCCCGTAGACCGTCGAGCGCCCAGAAGTCGATGGGCCTGGCCCCGGGTGGGGTGGGGGTGCTTGGCCGAGCTTCGTTGATCAGCTCGGTGACGCGTCGTTCGAGCTCCGTGACCCGGTTTTCGAGTGAGGGGGAATCGATCGGCTCCATGACTCCACTTTTACGGAAGAACGTAATATCGTCAAGAGGCTCATCCCGATCAGCCAGCTGACGGCAACGGTCAGGGCGAGCCGCTCCAGGATGGCGCCCACCGGACCTCGGCCGGCAAAAAGCATGGTCAGGCCCAGGGCGGCACCCAGCGGGACCATGAGCGTCGCGCCGACGGCAGAGAGCCGACGTGATGCGGGCCGGAAGAACGCCACGACGGCCGGGGCGAAGAAGGACAGAGCGCGAGTTAATGCCGGTGAGCGGAGCAGAGAGGAGAAGCCGATCATGGCCATCACGCCAGCCAGCATGACCATCCCGATGATGCTCGCCGCCGTGTGCACGACATCGCTCAAGGTCGTCGGCTCAAAGGGTGGCAGTGGGCACTGGTTGGTGCACGGCACCACTCCTGAGACTGCGGCCAGGAAGGCCGCCACGCCGAGCAGTGCGGCGACGGGGCGGGGCGCGGGTCGCAGGGCGAGTCCCAGCAGTGCCACACCGGCTGCCAGCAGGATCAGCCCTGTTCGGTACGCGACAGCGAACCGAAGTCCCGCGGTCCCGGTCTCGCTGACATACCCGGCCAGCCACGATCCGGGGCTTGCGACCAGCGTCACGAGCATGACCGCCGCGCCCACCAGGACGGCGCCACCCGCCGCGCCGCCCAGGATGCGAGTGAGGGCGGCATCGCGCGCGTCGCCCCTGGTGGTGGCGGGTTCGGCGGTGATCTTCGGCATGGCTGCAACGCTAGCCGGGGGCGGATGGTCGAATGCTCCGGTGGGGCGGACTGTGGTGGTGACGGGGGCCAGCTCGGGAATCGGGCTGGCCGGGGCGACGGCGTTGGCGCGCGGTGGCGACGAAGTGGTGTTGCTGGGCCGCGATCCCGGTCGGCTGCAGGCGGCGGTCGAAACGGTGCGAGAGGCTTCCGGGCGGACGCCGGCGGCGTACAGGGCGGATTTCGCGGTCCTGGACGAGGTGCGGGAGGTGGGGCGCCGGGTGGCGGACGAGCTCGAGCTGATCCACGTGCTCGTCAACAACGCCGGTCAGCTCGCGCGGGCCCGCCACCGGACCGTGGACGGGTTCGACCTCGGTGTGCAGGTCAACCATCTTGGTGGGTTCCTGTTGGCCAATCTGCTGGTCGATCGGCTGCGGGCGGCGGCGACACCGGCGGAGCCGGCTCGCATCGTCACGACCGGCTCGCTGGCTGAGGCTTGGGGGACGCTGGATGTCAATCGGCCCGGGCGGCTGCAGATGAGCCGGTGGCTGGCTTACGGCGCGGGGAAGCAGGCCAATCTGCTCTTCACTGTTGAGGCGGCGCGGCGCTGGACGGCGTACGACATCGTGGCGACCTGTTTCTTTCCCGGTCTTGTCCGTAGCGGTTTTGGCGGGCGGAGTCCGTTGTGGGAGCTCGCGAAACTGGTGCCGATGGCGTTCCGGGATGCGGAAGAGGGCGCGGAAACGCTGTTGTGGCTGGCGAACGATCCGGCAGCGTTGGTGCCGGGCGGGTATTTCGCGTGGCGCCGGCCGTTCGCCGCCACGGGGCGCTCGACCAGCCCCGAGCGGGCACGGCGGCTCTGGGACGCGAGTCTCACCGCGGTCGGGCTGAGCTGAGGCCGGCCGGGGGTGGTCGGCGGTTGGTCAGGGTCGGCTGGGCTCGGTCAGGGTGAGCTGGGGGTGGTCGGGGTGGTCGGTCAGAGTCAGCCGGGGGTTGGTCGGGAGTTGGTCTGGGTTGGCCGGGGCGGTCAGGGGGAGGAGGGGGAGCGGTTGGGCTGTGGGGCGGAGTAGTACTGCGGGGTGGCGATGTCGGGGTGGGTTGCTGTGGGGGTGTTGGCATCGTCGTCCGGGGTGAGGGTGCCGCCGAGGGTGAGGATGTGGCGATGGGCGGCGTCGAGGCGGTCCTCGAGGGTGACGATTCGGCAGGCGGAAGCCAGTAGGACGCCGTCGTCGAGGAGTTGGCGGACCCGGCCGGCGAGGTGGAGCTGGTGGCGGGAGTAGCGGCGGTGGCCGCCGTGGGAGCGTTCCGGCTCGATCAGGCCGGCGGTGCCGAGGCTGCGGAGGAAGGCGGGGGTTACGCCGATCATCTTCACGGCTCGGCCCATGGTGTATGCAGGGAAATCCGCGTCGTCGAAAGCGTTGCTCATGGTGCCTTTCCGGGAGAGGTGCCGACGAGGGGGCGGGGATGGTCGGGGCCGGGTTGATTGCCGACGAAGGGGTGCGGGGATGGGTGGGCTAATTGCGGGCGTGGTAACGGGGCCCGGACATAGTCCAAGGCCCCGGCGGGTTACCGGGGCCTTGGCTGTTCAATTCTGATGCCGACCGTCGTCGGCTCGGTCATTCCGCCTGCGTGCCGCTAGCGGATGGCCTGGGTGATGGGCATCGGCGGCGATCACCTCTCGTCGGGTCGGGGACGTTACGAAAGCGCGTTGCTGCGGTATCTCGTCCTCCTTAGCCAACTCAGCGTCTCTACCAGTTGCCTGGCCAGTTGCTTGGCCAGTTACCTGCCGGCTGTGCGTGGCCGACCCAGATCACGTTAGGCCCGTCACGGCGTATTTTCTAGAGTCGCCGCTGTAGATTTTTTGGACTTTTCGGTAAAGAAGCCTGCCTGAGGTGAAGTGCTGAGGTGGAGATGCGGGGCGCGGGGCGGGCGCGTGGCACAGCCGGAAGCTGCGTCGGAGAGAGGTGACCACGCCCCGCGCCGCCGCGGGTGGGGAGCCGAGGGGGCTCCGGCGGTGTTCGCGATGCCTGCCGAGGGCTCGCGCGCTGTCGGAAGCAGCGTCAGAACACCGGCAGGGCTGAACGGCGACCGGCTGAGGCCGGTCTGCGTCCGTCTGGCGCTGTGCGGCATATGCCGCACCACGTCTTCCATTGCCCTGACATGTCTACGAGTGTGGGGGTGTGCCCGGCGGGCGGCAACGCAATTAACTCAGCGCATTGACGTTGGTAACACTGCGGGTAGATCATCACCGAACGGCGGTGGCCCAGGTCACAGCTGCCCCTCGGTCTAGGGAGCCTTTGATGAGTGCTGACCCTGTCCCCAGTACCGACGAAGAACGCCTCGCCCAGCTCGGCTACCAGCAGGAACTGCATCGCCGACTGTCCGGCTTCTCGAACTTCGCGGTCTCCTTCTCCATCATTTCCATCCTGGCCGGCGCCATCACGTCGTACGGGATCGCCATGACCGCCGGCGGGCCGATCGCCATCACCCTGGGCTGGCTCTTCGTCGGTGTCATGGTGACCTTTGTGGCCCTCGCGATGGCGGAGGTCTGCTCCGCCTATCCCACCGCCGGGGCCCTCTACTGGTGGGCCGCCGCGCTCGCCAAACGCAACAAGGCGGCGTGGGCCTGGTTCGTGGGCTGGTTCAACTTTCTCGGCGAGGTCGCTGTCACCGCGGCGATCGACTTCGGTGCGGCGATCACGACAGCCGCGTTCCTGAGTCTGACTTTCGACATGGAGGTGACGACCGGGCGTACCTTCCTGATCTTCCTGGTCATCATCATCGCGCACGGCCTGCTGAACACGTTCGGCGTCAGTCTGGTGCGGATGCTCTCCGATGTCAGTGCGTGGTGGCACCTCGTGGGTGTCGCGGTCATCGTCGTCGTGCTGGCGGTCGTCCCGGACAACCACAAGCCGATCTCGGAAGTGTTCTTCGAGGTGCAGAACCAGACCGGTTTCTCGTTCACGGGGGCCGGCGCGTACGCGGTGCTCGTCGGGCTTTTGATGGCGCAGTACACGTACACCGGATATGACGCCTCTGCGCACGTCGCGGAGGAAACCCATGACGCGGCGCGTGCTGCACCACGTGGAATTGTGCTCTCCGTAGTGGTCTCGTTGATTGCCGGGTTCGTGCTGCTCGTCGCCATCACGTGGTCGATCCAGGACTACGAGGCCGAGCGGACCACCGACCTCGGGCTGCCGCCCGCGCAGATCTTCATCGACGCGGTGGGGCACGATCTCGGGACATTCCTGCTGCTCATCTGCATGGTCGCGCAATGGTTCTGCGGCATGGCCTCCGTGACGGCAAATTCCAGGATGGCGTACGCGTTCTCGCGTGACGGTGCGCTGCCCGGCTCGCGGCTCTGGAAGAAGGTCAACCCCCGCACGGGTACGCCCACCAACTCGATCTGGCTCTGTGTGACCATCAGCACGATCCTGGTTCTGCCGTCGCTGTGGAACACGACCGCGTACCTCGCCGCGACGTCAATTGCGGTCATCGGTCTCTACATCGCGTACGTGGGTCCGGTGCTTCTCCGCCGGTTGAGTCCCGATTTCCAGCCCGGACCGTGGAATCTCGGCAAGTGGAGCGCGCCGGTCGGCTGGATCGCGATCGTCTGGGTGGTGATCATCTGTGTGCTCTTCGTGCTGCCCACCGCCGGTCCGATCACCGCGAGCAACTTCAACTACACGATCATCGCCGTCCTGGTGGTGGTCGGTGCCGCGACGATCTGGTGGTTCGCGAGCGCACGCAAATGGTTCACGGGTCCGAAGCAGAACCTGATCGAAAAAGCCGCGCACGGCGAGCCGACGCTGCCTGCCCCGCCGGAGTGATCTTTGTTCGCGGGGGCCGGGCTTCAGGCCCGGCCCCCGAAAACTGTCGGCCCCCTGCGATAGGACTGCATCATGGAAATCGAGGACCTCGACGTCGCCGTCGACAACGGCAGCATCGACACCGTCCTGCTCGCGCTCACCGACATGCAGGGGCGGTTGCAGGGCAAGCGCCTGCACGGCCGCTACTTCATGGATGAGGTGGTGTCCGGCGGCAGCGAGGGCTGCAACTATCTGCTCGCCGTCGACGTGGACATGAACACCGTCGACGGATACGCGATGTCGTCGTGGAACAGCGGCTACGGCGACTTCGTCATGAAGCCCGACTTTGCCACCCTGCGCCGCGTCCCGTGGCAGCCCGGCACCGCGATGGTCCTCGCCGACCTCGAGACCACCGATGGCGAGGCCGTCTATGCCTCGCCACGGCAGATCCTGCGCCGTCAGCTCGATCGGCTCGCCGAGCACGGTCTTACCGCGTTCGCGGGCACCGAGCTCGAGTTCCTGCTGGTCAAGGACACCTATGAACAGGCGTGGGCGAAGAACTACCGCGACCTCACCCCGGCCAATCAGTACAACGTGGATTATTCGCTGCTCGGGACGGCACGCGTCGAGCCGCTGCTGCGCCGCATCCGCAACGACATGGCGGGTGCCGGGCTCGTGCCCGAGAGCGCCAAAGGCGAGTGCAACTTCGGCCAGCACGAGATCGCCTTTCGGTACGCAGACGCGCTCACCGCCGCCGACAACCACGTCATCTACAAGAACGGCGCCAAGGAGATCGCCGCCCAGGAGGGCATGGCGCTCACCTTCATGGCCAAGCCGAACGAGCGCGAGGGCAACTCGTGCCACATCCACTTCTCCTTGCGCGGCGCGGACGGCCGCTCGGCGATGCTCGGCGACGGCCCGGCCCATCTGTCGCCGATCGGGGAGCAGGTCCTCGCCGGCCTTCTCGCCACGATGCGCGAGTTCAGCCTCCTCTTCGCGCCGAACATCAACTCCTACAAGCGCTACCAGCACGGCTCGTTCGCCCCGACGGCACTGCGCTGGGGCGTCGACAACCGCACCTGCGCCCTGCGGATCGCGGGCCACGGCCAGGGCATGCGCGTCGAGAACAGGGTGCCGGGCGGCGACGTGAACCCCTATCTCGCGATCTCCGCGCTGATCGCGGGGGCGCTGCACGGCATCGAGAACGAGCTGTCACTGGAGGACGAGTTCAGAGGCAACGCGTATGAGGACGCCTCGGCGCCCCGGGTGCCGACGACGTTGCGGGACGCGCTGGAGCTGTGGGAGCTCGGCCCGGTGGCCGCTGCGGCTTTCGGCGAGGACGTGGTCGCGCACTACGCCAACATGGCCAAGATCGAGCTCACGGCCTTCGACGCGGCGGTCACCGACTGGGAGCTGCGCCGCGGATTCGAGCGGCTGTGATCGCTTCGATTTCTGGCTTCCGACTGCGGCCTGTGATCGCTGACTGCCGGCCTGCGAGCGGCGACTGCCGGCCTGCGAGCGGCGACTGCCGGGGCGATGTCGTGGAGCCGGGGCCGGTGGGGGTCGTGGACGGAGTGGGCGTGTGATGATCTTCGAGGAGGTGGGGCGTGGACAGTCTTGACCTGATCAATCCTGCTACTGGGGCGGTGCTGCAGGGCGTACCCATGAATGGGATCGCTGAGGCTGACGCCGCGATTGCGCGAGCGCAGCGGGCCTTTGAGTCGTGGCGGCAGGTGGCGCCGGGGGATCGGGCCCGGTTGTTGCGCCGCTTCGCCGATGTCGTCGACGCTCATGCCGAGGAACTCGCTCAGCTCGAGGTTCGCAACTCGGGGCACACGATCGGAAACGCTCGCTGGGAGGCGGGCAACGTCCGCGACGTGCTCGAGTATTACGCGGCGGCTCCGGAGCGGCTGACCGGTCGGCAGATCCCGGTGGCCGGCGGCATCGACATGACCTTCCACGAGCCACTCGGTGTCGTCGGGATCATCGTGCCGTGGAATTTCCCGATGCCGATCGCCGGATGGGGGTTCGCGCCTGCCCTGGCAGCCGGTAACACGGTCGTGCTCAAGCCTGCTGAGCTGACGCCGCTGACCGCGCTCCGGCTCGCGGAGCTGGCCCTGGAAGCCGGGCTCCCGGAAGGCGTCTTCACCGTCCTGCCGGGGCGCGGGGACGTGGTGGGGCAACGGTTCGTCACGCATCCCGCCGTGCGCAAGGTGTGCTTCACCGGCTCCACCCGGGTCGGGAAATCCATCATGGCAGGCTGTGCCGACCAGGTGAAACGCGTGACTCTCGAACTCGGCGGCAAGAACGCGAACATCGTCTTCGCCGACTCCGATCTCGAGAAAGCCGCGGCGAGCGCCCCCGGTGGCGTCTTCGACAACGCGGGGCAGGACTGCTGCGCGCGGTCGCGGCTCCTGGTCCAGGATTCCGTGTACGACCGGTTCCTCTCGTTGCTCGAGCCCGCAGTCAAGGCGTACCGAGTGGAGGATCCGCGGCTCGACACCGCGGAGATGGGGCCGCTGATCTCCGCCGCGCACCGCGAGAAAGTCGCGTCGTACACCGCCGAAGGCGAGGTGGCCTTCACCGGCACCGCACCCGACGGTGACGGCTGGTGGTTCCCGCCGACGGTGCTGCTCGCGCAGTCGGCGAGCGACCGGCACTGGCGGGAGGAAGTCTTCGGGCCGGTCATCTCCGTGCTGCCGTTCCACGACGAGGCCGAGGCGATCGCGCTGGCCAACGACACCGAGTACGGGCTCTCCGGCTCCATCTGGACCCGGGACCTGGGCCGGGCGCTGCGCGTGTCGCGCGGCGTCGACACCGGCAACCTCAGTGTCAACTCGCACTCATCGGTGCGCTACTGGACGCCGTTCGGCGGCATGAAGCAGTCCGGGTTCGGGCGTGAGCTCGGTCCCGACGCCGTGCTCGGGTTCACCGATGTCAAGAACGTGTTCATCTCGACGGAAAGCTGAGAGGGTCGGCTGTGGAGCGTTTGCAGGATCGCGTTGCCGTCATCACCGGGGCCGGCAGCGGCATCGGACTGGCCACCGCCCGCCGGTTCGCGTCCGAGGGCGCGAAAGTCGTGTGCGTGGACATCTCCGAGGACGCAGGCAAGGCCGCCGCCGACGAGGTCGGCGGCGAATTCGTGGCGTGCGACGTCAGCGACGAGGAGTCGGTGCGCGCTCTTTTCGACGGCGTCGCGGAACGGCACGGAAGGGTCGACATCGCGTTCAACAACGCGGGCATCTCACCACCCGACGACGACTCGATCCTGGTCACCGGAATCGACGCCTGGGAACGGGTCATCCGAGTCAACACCACGAGCGTCTTCTTCTGCTGCAAATACGCGATCCCGCACATGCAGCGCCAGGGCAAGGGCTCGATCATCAACACGGCCTCGTTCGTGGCACTGCTCGGCGCGGCAACCTCGCAGATCGCCTACACGGCCAGCAAGGGCGGAGTACTCGCGATGACCCGTGAGCTGGGCGTCCAGTTCGCCCGCGAAGGAATCCGGATCAACGCACTCTGCCCCGGACCGGTCGCCACACCCCTGCTGATGGAGCTCTTCGCCAGCGACCCGGAACGCGCCGCCCGCCGCCTCGTGCACGTCCCGATGGGCCGGTTCGCGGAACCCGACGAGATCGCCGCCGCGGTGGCCTTCCTCGCCAGCGACGACGCCTCCTTCATGACGGCCTCGCAATTCGTGGTCGACGGCGGAATCACGGGCGCCTATGTGACGCCTCTCTGAGTCCGATGTGGGCCCGCCCCGGCATCCATCCTGAGCGGGAGCGGTAGGAACTTCGGGCTTCCTTGTTTAGAGCGTTCAAACGGCGGGCACCGGATCTGCACGCTCCCTTACCGGGGAGTGCAGGGGTCGAATCCCCGCCGGTGCACGCTTTGATCGCTGTGCCGGTGGGTCGGACGGGCCCGGGCGCGGCGTCAGCCCAGCGAGGCGGCGCCGCGCGCCCGTGCCCGGCCCACTTCCTGTCCGGCCCACTCCCTGTCCGGCCTGGGGCGTGGCGCGTTGGGCCTGGTTGACTCCGTGTCCGGCCTGGGGCGTGGCGCGTTGGGCCTGGTTGACTCCGTGTCCGGCCTGGGGCGTGGCGCGTTGGGCCTGGTTGACTCCGTGTCCGGCCTGGGGCGTGGCGCGTTGGGCCTGGTTGACTCCGTGTCCGGCCCGGAGCGTCGCGCGTTGGGCCCGGCTGGATCGCTATCTGGCCTTGGGCGTCGCGCGTTGGGGCGGCCAGCTTTATATCCGGCGGACTCGGGGTCGCGGGTCGTGCCTGGCTGGAGGTGACCGGCTGGGTCGGATCGGGGCGGCGGGGATCGTCGGACCGCGATTCGGCGCTTGCTACGGCTACGGGCGGGGCTGGTCTGGGTGGGTTGCGGCAGGGGCCGGTTTGGGTGGGTCGCGGGCAGGGGCCGGTCTCGGTGGGCTGGTCTGTGGGCTGGCCCTCGATGACTGTCGCCGGATGACCGGGCGGGACCTGACCGACGACAGCGGCGCCGACGCGATCATCGACTTCTGCTTGTACTCGGCAAGCGCGATTGTCACGCTTTGTCACCCCAGTCAGAACATGCATGTCATGCGCTGAACGATGATTACTCGTGCTTGACAGTCGGCACCACCGCAAGTTGCGGCTTGCAGAGCTTCGGCGCAATATTCGGCGGGATTTTCGCTTGGGTGGATCGTCGATGATCAGGTCATCAGGCGGAAGTCACGGGGTGTCACTTAGCAGGTTGCGCTGAGGCTCGGAAGGTCGGGTCATCTGCCGCGGATGACTCACGGCGCGCAGGGGCCTGGGCGGCGTGTGTCCGGCTCGGGCCGGCACCCGGCCCAGGGGTCGCGATTGTGCGTCGGCCGATCATGCGGTTGCGTTAGCTGCCATTTGTTGGTCTCGTCAGGTGACTGTGCGTTTGTGCCGGCCTGGTTCGTGGTCGCAGCCGCACAGCTACCTGACCCGTGGTCGAAGCCGCAGGACGCTCCGCTGTTCGGCCAGGTCGGGTGGCAGCGTGATCGTGCTGGGTGCTTTTCGGTTCGGCCGCGCGCCGGTAGGGCCGGAGCGGCGCCGGCAGCCCGGGGAGGGACGCTCAAGCCGTGCGGGCAGCCCGATGAGGGACGCTCAAGCCGTGCTGGCAGCCCGGGGAGGGACGCTCAAGCCGCGCCGGCAGCCCGGGGAGGAACGCGGGCCGCGACGGTACCCCGATGAGGGACACCTGAGCGGCGCCGGCAGCCCGGTAAGGAACGCGCAAGTGGCGCCGGTACCCCGCCGATGAGGGACGCCTGAGTCGCGCCGGCGTGGGGCAGGTTGGGGCCTCGGGGGTGGGATGTGGGTTGATCTCGGGGCTGGGTTGATTAGGTTGGGGTGATGCGTCCTGTCATTGGCATCACTACCTATGTGGAGTCTGCGACGTGGGGGGTCTGGACGGACCTGCCGACGGCTCTGATTCCTCAGGATTATGTTGCGGCGGTGAATGCGGCTGGAGGGCGGGCGGTGCTGCTTCCGCCGGATGATCTGGATGCGGATGTGGTGGGCGTACTCGACGGGTTGGTGCTTTCCGGGGGTGCGGATGTCGGGCCTGAGCTTTACGGGGCGCAGGCTGGGCCGCGGACGGTGACCAGGCCGGAGCGCGATTCTGGGGAGTTGATGCTCGCGCGTGCGGCGCTTGCGGGGGACCTGCCCGTTCTTGGGGTCTGCCGGGGGATCCAGTTGCTCGCCGTTGCTGCCGGGGGTGCCCTTCACCAGCATCTTCCCGATGTTCTGGGGCATGAGCGGCATCAGCCGGCGCCGGCGACGTACGGTCGGCAGGAGGTGACTTTTGTGGCGGGGAGTCGGCTTTCCGGGCTGATGGGGGATGACCGGGGTGTGCATTGTTACCACCATCAGGGTGTGGCTGATGCCGGTTCTCTGACCGTTGCTGCTCGGGCGGGGGATGGGCTCATCGAAGCGGTGGAAGACCCTGGGAAGAGGTTTGTGCTTGGTGTGCAGTGGCACCCTGAGGTTGTCAGGGACAAACGTATTTTCGGCGCGTTCGTGGAAGCGGCGAGCGGGCGCCGGTAAGGCGCGAAGGGGAGGATGGCACCGCAATGCGCAGGCCATTGATTGGATTGACCTCGTACGCCCAGAATGTCCAGTATGGCGGCACCGATCTCCTGGCGGGGATGTTGCCGATGTCCTACGTCAAGGCAGTTCATGCCACGGGTGGGCGTGCGGTGCTGATCACGCCTGACGATCCGGGCACCGACGTGCTGGAGTCGCTGGACGGTATCGTTTTCTGTGGTGGCGGGGACGTCGATCCAGCGCTGTACGGTGCCGAGCAGCATCCGGCGACGGAGGCTGACAACGTGCGGGACACGTCCGAGCTGATGTTGATGCGGGCGGCGCTGGATTCCGGGTTGCCGTTGCTCGGGGTGTGCCGGGGTATGCAGGTGATGGCGGTGGCCACGGGCGGTTCCCTGCACCAGCATCTTCCCGACCTGGTCGGTCATGAACGGCACCGGGCGGCTCCGGGCACCGACCCGCTGGCCGCGGATGCGTCCTCTTTCGGGCGACACGATGTGGTGGTCCGGGAGGGTTCGGCGGCGTTCTCGCTGCTGGGCGAGCGGCTCACCGTCAACTCGTTCCATCATCAGGCTATCGATGATCCGGGCAAGTTCACGATCACCGGGTGGTGTCCCGACGACCGGATCGTGGAGATCATCGAGGGCACCGGGCCGGCTTTCCAGCTCGGCGTTCAGTGGCACCCCGAACGCACCGGCGACCTGCGTGCTTTTTCGGCTCTGACCGAGGCTGCCGCGCGTACAAAAATGGCGGTCTGAGCGACCGAAGGCGGTCTAGGAGACCGGGAAGGCCGACTGGAAGGCCAACCGTGTGTCGGCACCGGCCGCCACGTCCTGAATCAGGTCGTCGAGGATCATGAACGCCTCCCACGGCGCCGCGCCGAGCTGCGAACCCACGCGTTCCTCCAGCTCAGGGACCCGGGCGCCTTTCCAGACCTGGTCGGCAAGGCTGACCAGCAGATCCTCGAGATCCACGCCGGTGCTGTCCGGATGCCACGAGGATCCGTGCGTGCCGGCGAAGCGTGCGAGGTGCCACGGCACACCGTACGAGAGGAGCAGCTCCCGCCCGGCGTCCTCGTGCAGATGACCGGGCTGCGAGAGCTCGGAACTGTGGATCGTCTTGCCGATGTCGTGGGTGGCCGCGCCGAACAGCACCGACGTCGTGTCGAATTCCAGGTCGGGGCGGCCGCGCCCGAGCCGGTCGGTCAGCGTCCACGCGACGTCGTGGACGGCCCGCAGATGGGCGGCCAGCCGCGGCTGGGCGTTCGTGATCAGGAGCAACTCGGCCGCCGCAGCGGGCAGCGGCCGCAGGGACGATTCGGTCAGGGCGCGGTCCAGGGCCGAGGTTGTCACGCGCGCAACGATAGCTACGGTTACCGTGCAGGTTCTGTTGCGGACAGTTGACGGTGCGGAGGATGGATGGCCAGCGCCCTGCCGGTTGGTGTGCAGCTCCGGGCGGCGTTCGAGCGGGGTGGCGAGATGGGCCGCCGGATGCTCGGGCTGGACTGGGCGGCGACCCCGTTGGGGGTGCCCGCGTCCTGGCCGGCTGAGCTTGCCAATGCTGTGGCGCGGATGCTGGCGTCCAAGGCCCCGATCGTCATTTTCTGGGGACCTGAATACTGCGGGCTCTACAACGACGCGTACATCCCCGCGATGGGTAGTAAACATCCCGATCATCTCGGCCGTCCGGGCCGGGAGATGTGGTCGGAGGCGTGGAATGTGCTGCAGGCTCTGTTCGACGGAGTTGTGACGGCGGACGAGGCTTTCTGGGCCTCCGATCACCCGTTCATGCTGGAACGGCACGGTTTTCTCGAAGAGACCTATTTCGACGTCTCGTACGACCCGATCCGGCGTGCGGACGGCACCGTCGGCGGCGTTTTCTGCATTGTCAGCGACACCACGCAGCGGGTGCTCGGTGGCCGCCGGGTGCGGGCGCTCAGCCGGCTCGGGTCCGGGCTGGCGGATGCGCCCGATCAGGCCGCGCTCGGTGCGCGGGCCACCCGGATTCTCGGGGAGAACGACGCGGATGTGCCGTTCGCGGCGCTCTATCTGGATGATCCCGGCGCCGGGGGACTGACGTTGTCCGGTGCCTACGGGGTGCCGCCTGCCGCGATCTGGCCACTGCGGGGTGCGGCGCTGCAGGCGGTGGAGACCGCGATCAAGACCGACAAGACCGGCACCGTACGCGTGAGCGACGCGGCACATCCCCCGCCGGCGACCGCCGCTGACCAGGCACTCGTGCTCCCCGTCGGCATCGGCACCAGCAACATCGGCGCGCTGGTCGTCGGGGTGAGCCGCTTCCTGGCGATGGACGACGGCTACCAAGACTTCCTGCTGCTGGCCACGGCGCAGATCTCGCGGGTGGTGGCGAACCTGCGGGCGTACGAGCAGGAGCGCCGGCGTGCCGCGGAGCTGGCGGCGCTCGACGCTGCCAAGACCGGTTTCTTCTCGAACGTCAGTCACGAGTTCCGGACCCCGCTGACCTTGATCCTGGGTCCGCTGGAGGATCTGCTCGCGATGCCCGGCCTCGACGCCGGGCAGCGTGAGCGGCTGGAGCCGATGCGCCGCAACGGTCAGCGCCTGTTGAAGCTCGTCAACACCGTGCTGGATTTCTCCCGGCTCGAGTCCGGGCGGATGCGGGCCGCCTATCAGCCGACCGATCTGGCCGACTACACCGCGCGGCTGGCCAGCGCCTTCCGTGCCACCGCCGAGCGGGCCGGGTTGACGCTCGACGTACGGTGCCCGCCGCTGTCGGCGCCCGTGCACGTCGACCGCGAGATGTGGGAGAAGATCGTCTTCAATCTCCTCTCGAACGCGGTGAAGTTTACCCGCTCCGGAGGGATCACGGTCCGGCTGAGCGAGCGGGACGGGTCCGCGTGGCTCGAGGTCGCGGACACCGGCGTCGGGGTGAGCGCGGGCGATCAGGCGTTGCTCTTCGACCGTTTCCACCGGGTCACCGGTGCCTGGTCCCGCAGTCATGAGGGTACGGGCATCGGCCTCGCCCTGGTCCGTGAGCTGGCCGAGCTGCATGCCGGCACGGCGTCCGCGCAGAGCGAGCCGGGGGTGGGCAGCACGTTCCGGGTCAGCGTCCCGCTCGGCGCGGCACATCTGCCGGCCGATCGGATCGTCGAGCGGCCGGGCGCCGTCGCCCCCGACGATCATGGCCGGCTCTATGTCGAGGAGGCGCACTGGTGGTCGGGGGAGTCCGTTCCCGAGCCTCCGGCGCCGGCGGTCCCCGGTGCGGTGCAGGACGCGCGTCGCGGGCGGGTGCTCGTCGCCGACGACAACGCCGATCTGCGTGACCACGTGGTGCGGCTGCTCCAGCCGTACTGGGACGTCACGGCGGTCAACGACGGGCGGGAGGCGCTCACGCTGGCCCGCGAGGAGCAGTTCGACCTGGTCCTGACCGATGTCATGATGCCGCGGCTGGACGGGTTCGCGCTGATCAAGGCGTTGCGGGCCGATGAGCGTACGCGTGACCTCCCGATCCTCGTCCTCTCCGCCCGCGCGGGTGAGGAGTCCTCGGTCGAGGGCCTCGACGCCGGTGCCGACGACTACCTGGTCAAGCCGTTCTCGGCGCGGGACCTGACCGCGCGGGTCCGCGCCAACCTGGAGCTGGGGCTGCTCCGGCGCCAGATCATCAGCCGCCTGCGTGGCCTGGTCGACGCGGCCGCGGCGGTCAACACCGTCCGGACCACGGCCGAGGTGCTCGACGTCGCGGCACGGCACGTGCGGGCGATGACCTCCGCCGGCCGGGTCGTGGTGACCGCGCCGGGGGCCCGCGCCGAAGTGGACGGTGGCGCGCCCGACGCGGCCACGCCCGACACGGTGCTGGCGCTGCCCGACACCTCCGGTGCGACGCTCGGTGAGCTCAGCGTCTGGTCCGGCGAGGACGGACCGGCCGAACCGGTGCTGCTCACCCAGCTGGCCCGGCTGATCGGGCTGCGGCTGGAGAACGCCCGGCTCTACGAGGCCGAGCACCGGATCGCCAGCACGCTGCAGCACAGCCTCCTGCCGCAGTCGCTGCCGCGGGTCCCGGGCGCGATCGTGGCCAGTCGCTATCTGCCGGGCAGCACCGAGGCCGAGGTGGGCGGTGACTGGTACGACGTCATCCTCGCGCCGGGCGATCAGCTGTTCCTGGTCATCGGGGATGTCGTGGGCAAGGGGGTGCAGGCCGCGGCGATGATGGGGCAGCTGCGCAATGCGCTCCGGGCGTACATCCTCGAGGGTTTCGACTGTGGTGAGGCCCTGAGCCGCCTCAACCGGCTGGTGGACAACCTGGGCCGGCGGCAGTTCGCCACGGTCGTCTGCGTGCGCTTCGATCCGCGTACGCAGGAATTGCACTACTCCTCCGCCGGGCACCCGTCACCGGTGGTCGCGACGCCGGGTGAGGAGGGGGTGTTTCTCTACACCGCCGCGCTCGGTCCGCCCATCGGAGCGCTGGGCAGCTCGCACTACCCGACCAGACAGGCCACGCTCGCGCCGGGGCAAAGACTGTTGCTCTACACCGATGGCTTGGTGGAGGATCGGCGCCAAGGCATTGATACCGGACTCGCCGAGGTCCGTGCCGATCTCGCCAAGCCCGCCGACCATGTCGAGGATCTCTTGGACAACCTGCTGGCGAAGGCCGCCGCGCGCCCCCGCCGCGACGACATCGCGCTGCTGGCCGTGCAGGCCACCGAGCCGCGTGAGTTCGTGCTGCGGCTGCCCGCCGATCCGACCCGGCTCAGTGTGCTGCGCAAGCGGCTGGAGGATTTCCTCACCGCCAACGACGTGTCGGAGAACGACATCTTCGACCTGACGGTGGCGGTGTCGGAGGCGGCGGCGAACGCGATCGAGCACCCGATCGAGCCGGCCGAGCCGATGATCACGGTGGAGGTGTCTCTCGTCGACGACGCCGTGGTGGCGACGGTGCGTGACACCGGCAGCTGGCGACCGGCGACCGGGCCCGGCTTCCGCGGTCGTGGCCTGGCGTTGATCGGCGCGTTGTCGGAGCTTTCGGTGGTTCGTTCGGAGAGCGGCACCTCGGTGACGCTCAGACGGCCGGTCAACCGTTCGTGAGCATGGTCGCCCGGGCCGGGAGACCGGCCCGGTCAACCGTTCGTGAGCCAGGGTTGATCGCTGAGGCCTGAGATGTCGAGCACACGATGGACCTGGGGTGAGGGCAGCACCCGCAGCGCGTCCGGGTAACGCTCCGCCAGCCGGACCAGGGCGTGGATCGCGGCCGAGTCGAAGAACGTGACTCCACGCAGATCGAGGACCGCGGCGGTGGCATCCTGGCCGGTCACAGCCTCGACCATGGAGTGGGCCGTCGACATGTCGACCTCTCCGGTCACCACGGCGGTGACGAGGTCGCCGGCCACCGAGGTGGTGACCGAGAAGAAGTCTTGATCCACGCTGACACGATTACACAGGGGCATCGGGGCGGCAACATCCGATACCGGACCCTCGGTGCCGCGCGTGGAGGCGGCGATAGTCTGGGGACATGACCGTTCGTGCCCCGCTGACCCCGGGAAAGCTCTCGCCATGGCGGGCGGTGCCGCCGCAGATCGCCCGTCCCGAGTATGTCGGCAAGAAGCGCCCGAAAGAGTGGCGCGGCTCGCACGTGCAGACGGCGGAGACGATCGAGAAGATGCGGGTCGCCGGTCGGCTGGCGGCTCAGGCCACGCAGCTCGCGGGTGAGCACTGCAAGCCCGGTGTGACCACCGACGAGATCGACCGGGTGGTGCACGAGTTCCTCGTCGATCACGGCGCCTATCCGTCGACGCTGGGTTACAAGGGTTTCCCCAAGTCGTCGTGCACCTCGCTCAACGAGGTCATCTGTCACGGCATCCCCGACACGACGGTGCTCGAGGACGGCGACATCATCAACGTCGACGTGACCGCGTTCAAGGACGGCGTGCACGGCGACACCGACGCCACGTTCCTGGTTGGCGATGTCAGCGACGAGGCACGCCTGCTGGTGGAGCGCACCCACGAGGCGATGATGCGCGGCATCCGGGCCGTGGCTCCCGGCCGGCAGATCAACGCGATCGGCCGGGTCATCGAGGCCTACGCGCGCCGCTTCGGCTACGGCGTGGTCCGCGACTTCACCGGGCACGGCATCGGGGAGACCTTCCACAGCGGCCTCTACATCCCGCACTACGACAACCCGCGGCTCGACGCGGTGATGGAGGTCGGCATGACCTTCACCATCGAGCCGATGATCACCCTCGGGACCTACGAGTACGAGATGTGGGACGACGGCTGGACCGTGGTCACCAAGGACCGCCGGTGGACGGCCCAGTTCGAGCACACCCTCGTGGTCACCGAGGACGGGTTCGAGATCCTGACGCTGCCGTGACGATCTCCGCCGTCGCGCCGCACCACCACGCGGATGTCTCGGGCGGCTGGCTGCGCGCTGCGACGTTCGGGGCGATGGATGGCCTGGTCACCAACATCGCCCTGATCGCCGGGGTCGGCGGTGGCGGGGTCAGCCGGCCCACGCTGATCCTCACCGGCGTGGCCGGGCTGGTCGCGGGCGCCATCTCGATGGGGCTCGGCGAGTACACCAGCGTGCGCACCCAGAACGACCAGGTGGCGGCCGAGCTCGACAAGGAGCTGCACGAGCTGCGGGTCAACCCGGAGGGTGAGGCCGCCGAGCTCGTCGAGATGTGGACCGCCCGCGGGCTCCCCGCTGACCTGGCCCGTCAGGTGGCGGACGTGCTCAAGGACAACCCGGAGCAGGCGCTGCGCGTGCATGCCCAGGAGGAGCTCGGCGTCGTCCCGGACGAGTTGCCGAGCCCGTGGACGGCGGCGTTCTCGTCGTTCGTCTGCTTCTCGATCGGTGCGGTGGTCCCGCTGCTCACCTATCTGCTCGGCTTCGACTCGCTGTGGCTGGCGCTGGCAGTCGGCGGGGCCGGGCTGTTCACCGCCGGGGTGCTCGTCGCGCGGTTCACCCGGCAGAACTGGTGGCGCAGCGGCTCACGGCAACTCCTGCTCGGCGCGGCCGCCGCGGCGGCGACGTACCTGATCGGGCTGCTGTTCAAATAGCGCACTGAGCGCGTCCGATCTGATCGGGTTGCTATTCGAACAGGGCGCTGAGCGGGCCGTCCACGGGCCTGCCCCGGGCCGCGAGCTCGTCCGCCTGTGCCCTGAGTGTCGCGCCGAGCTCGGTCATGTCCGCGCCGGCCAGCCCGCTGCGCCGGACAGCGTCGGCCTGGTTGCGGAAATGGGTGCGGCCGAGCAGACCCGCGACCATCGCGGTGTGCAGGCGCGCCTCGGCCATCAGCACCATCGCGGTGTCGGTCTCGTACCACTCGGCCAGTCGTTCGGCGCGGGCGTGCGCGGCCGACGCGACGCACCAGTTGCTCCGGGCGGGTGTGCTGAACTCGGCGGGCCGGGCCGACGCGAGCTTGGCCAGGTGCGCCTCGCGCAGGTCGGCGAACCAGCCCCGCGGGTCGTAGAGGTCACGGGTGGTCAGCCAGCTGTCCGCCTCGAGCGGCCAGCGCGGGGTGATCTCCGCGGCTCGCCGCAGCACCTCGTCCCCGGTGACGACGACCAGGTCGGCCAGGATCCCGTCGACCCGCCGCCGGGTGGCGCGCGGCCCGGCGCCCGCCCGGTAGGTCACGACGACGAGGTTGACGTCGCTGCTGGTGGTGTCGTCCCCGTGGGCCAGCGAGCCGTTGACCCCGACCGCCCGGACCTCGGCGGACCAGCGTTTGAGGATGACGTCGCGCAGCCGCACGGCCAGGTGCCAGCGAGGGTTGGCCAGATCGATCTCGTCCGGTGGCATGGTCAGGGTCTCCCCGGCCAGGCCAGGGTCGCCGGGCTGACCTTGCCGAGCCGCCGCCAGCGCGCCGCCCGGACCGCGGCATCGGTCAGCGCGCTCAACGCCGTCGCACGCTCACCGTCCTGCGTCACCGGGAGCACGGCCCGCCAGGCCTGCGCCACGCCGTCCTCGACCTGGATCGCAAGCTTGAGGGCGGTGTCACGGTCGGTGATCTCGAACGGCAGCTCGTACCCGGCGGGGGCGGGGGCGGTGCTCGCCTTCAGTGCGGCGAGGGTCAGGACCAGGGCGTCACGCCGGTCACGGTGGATCGCTTCGGACGACCGCGCCTCGGTCAGGTCACCCTTGGTGGTCAGTTTCACGCCCAATATTCCGTACGCGTAGATGGCCGCTTCTTCCGCCGCCAGCGCAGCCGCGATCTCGCCGCTCATCGCAGCGCCTCCGCATGGGCGGCCCGAGCCGCGGCGATCGATCCGACCAGCGCGGCACGCTCGCCCGGCGCGGCCTTGCAGGCCGCCGTAGCGGTCTTCAGCGCGGACTGCTCGGCCTTGCGCAGCTCGGCGAGCGCGTCGGTGCCCGACTCGGTCGGCGGGCCCGACGCACCGCCCGACGGCAGCGTCGCACCGATGAGCTTTGCCAGCTCGGTCGCGTGAGCCCGGTGGTCCAGCGCCATCGGCGACAGGCGCGCGGCGAGATCGGGGGAGGCCACGACGGCTCGTTCGTAGGCGGCCGCCAGGGTGAGCGCCTCGTCCAGCACGGGCTGCAGCGCGTCCGGTGGCGGGGCCGGCTCGGGGTCGGAACCGAACAGCCCGCAGCCGGTGAGAGCGGCGAGACCGGCGCTGCCCGCGACCGCGCCGAGAACCTGACGTCTTCTCACGTGGCAATCCAACACCATCACGAGCGAACCGGGCTCGCTGACCTGCGCGTGGCGTCGATTCGGTGCGGCGCTAACCGGTCACCTGGCGTGGCGCGTTACGCTCTGCGTCAGCTGCCGGGGATTTGGCCCCGGTGGCGTGCCGGTGTTGCCGGTGATAGACCGGCGGGCGGTTCACTACCCGCCGTACTCAAGCAGAAGGGTTGGGCCCGATGACGCAGCGTGGTCGCGCCGGTGCCCGGCCGACGAATCGCCGCTCCGGTGGTGGGCGAGGCAATCAGGCCGCTCCCGAGACTCAGGCGCCCACGGCGCCACGGATCGATCTGGTGGCCGCCCGTGCGCGGGTCCGTGCCGTGATCGAGCCGGTCATCGCCACCGCGGGATACGACCTCGAAGAGGTCAATCTTTCGCGGGCGGGCCGCCGGCACGTGGTGCGGGTGCTCGTCGATGCCGACGGGGGCATCAGCCTCGACGACGTCGCGGTGGTGTCCCGGGAGATCTCGAACGCGCTCGACGCGGCCGAGGAGGCCGGCGGCGAGGTGCTCGCCGGTGAATACCAGCTCGAGGTGGGATCGCCCGGTATCGACCGGCCGCTGACCCTGCCCCGGCACTGGCGGCGCAACGTGAGCCGCCTGGTCACGGTCACCGTGGCGGGCAAGTCGGTGACCGGCCGGGTCACCTCCGCCGACGACAACGGCATCGTGCTGGACGGCGACCGGCCGGTGGCGTTCGCGGACCTCGGTCCCGGCAAGGTGCAGATCGAGTTCAAACGACTCGACGAGGCCGTCTTCCCGGACGACGAGGACGACGAAGACGACGACGATCTTGAAGATGACGACGACGAAGATGACGAGAATGGGGAGGGCGAGGACAAGTGAACATCGACCTCGCGGCGCTGCGCGCCCTGGAGCGCGAGCGGGAGATCCCGTTCGAGACGATCCTCGCGGCGATCGAGACAGCACTACTGACCGCCTACCGGCACACGGACGGATCCGAGTCCCACGCCCGGGTGGAGATCGACCGCAAGAACGGCGCGGCACAGGTTTTCGCGCAGGAGCTCGACGACGAGGGCACGCTGGTCCGGGAGTGGGACGACACCCCGCACGACTTCGGCCGCATCGCCGCCATGACCGCCAAGCAGGTCATCCTGCAGCGGCTGCGGGAGGCGACGGACGAGGCCCACTTCGGTGAGTACGCAGGCCGCGACGGTGACCTGATCACCGGCATCGTGCAGGCGGACGCCGCGCGGGCCGAGAAGGGCATCGTCACCGTCGACCTGGGCAAGATCGAGGCGGTGCTGCCGCAGTCCGAGCAGGTGCCCGGCGAGGCGTACGACCACGGGTCGCGGATCCGCGCGATCGTGGTGCACGTCGCCAAGGGGTTCCGCGGGCCGCAGATCACTCTTTCGCGCTCGCACCCGGCGCTGGTGAAGAAGCTCTTCGCGCTCGAGGTGCCCGAGATCGCCGACGGCACGGTCGAGATCGCGGCGATCGCACGTGAGGCTGGTCACCGTACGAAGATCGCGGTGCACTCCAAGGTCCCCGGTGTGAACGCCAAGGGCGCCTGCATCGGCCCGATGGGTCAGCGGGTCCGCGCCGTGATGAGCGAGCTGCACGGCGAGAAGATCGACATCATCGACTACTCCGAGGACCCGGCGCAGTTCGTCGGAAACGCGCTCTCACCTGCGAAAGCACTGCGGGTGGAGGTCGTTGACGCGGCCACCCGGACCGCTCGGGTCACCGTCCCGGATTTCCAGCTCTCGCTGGCCATCGGGCGCGAGGGCCAGAACGCTCGGCTCGCCGCCCGGCTGACCGGCTGGCGCATCGACATCCGGCCCGACAACGAGCCGGCGCCGGCCGCGGAGCGGGATGCCGCCGAGACCGGAAGCTGACCGGATACGCGGGACCGACATGCGAGGAGTAGACTTTTCATCGGCTGGCCCGGTGCGAACCTGCATCGGTTGTCGCTTACGCGCGCCGGCCACGGAGTTACTGCGGTTCATCGCGGTCGAAGCAGGAGACATTTTCCAGCTTCAGCCCGATCCGGACCGTCGATTGCCGGGTCGGGGAGCACACGTGCACTCCGAGCCGGCCTGCTTTGCGCAAGCGGAGCGGCGACGCGCCTTCGGGCGCGCGTTGCGTCTCACCGGTGTTGCTGACACCGGCTTGCTTGCCGAGCACATCCGCGCGGTCATGCCGCGTGGAACGACCGATGACGAGGCGTTGGCGCCTCGTCACGACCCAGCAAGGTAGGACGACCGCAATGAGCACACGATGAAGTCCCTGAAATGACCAGGCTTCTAGTGCACGAGTGAGGTCGCTGCGGGTGCTTGCTGCTCGCACGACCTCAAAGTGAGGAGTGCAGTGCCAGGCAAGGCCCGCGTACACGAGCTCGCAAAGGAGCTCGGGGTCGACAGCAAGACCGTTCTCGCCAAGCTCAAGGAGATGGGCGAGTTCGTCAAATCCGCATCCAGCACGGTTGAGGCCCCTGTGGCCCGGCGTTTGCGTGGAGCCCTCGACGCGGACAGCAGCGCTCCGGCGCCCGCTGCTCCGGCGGCGAGTTCCCCCGCGCCCAGCGCCCCCCGTGCCAACCCGATGACCGCGCGGCCTCAGCCGCCGCGGCCAGCGCCGGTCCCGGGAGCGCCCAGTGCGCCCGCGGCCCCGGCACCCGCTCCGGGCGCCACCGTGCGGCCCGGTCCCAAGCCGCCGGTTCCCGGCCGTCCCGGTCCCAGGCCGGGCCCGGTCGCCAAGCCGGCGAGCGCTCACGACATCGAGGTCGCGGCCGCCGAGGCTCGTGCCTCGGCCCTCAAGGCCGAGCAGGAAGCCGCGGTCAAGGCAGCTCAGGCTGCCCGCACCCGCGACGCCGAGCGCCGGGCGCAGCTGCCCCCGGCCGACCCCACTACCCGTCCGCGTCCGGCAGGTCCGGGTCCCGGTTCGGTTCCGCCGCGTCCGGGTTCCCCGGCCGCGACGCGTCCCGCTCCCGGTGCGCCCGCTCCCGGTGGCCGTCCGGCTCCCGGTGGTGGCGCTCCGCGTCCGCCGGCCCGTGGTCCGGGTAACAACCCGTTCGGCGTCTCCGGCGGTGCCGGTGGTGGCCGTCCCTCTCCCGCGTCCATGCCGCGGCCCAACCAGCCCGGCATGCCGCCGCGGCCGAGTCCTGCCTCCATGCCGCCGCGGCCCAGCCCGGCGTCCATGCCGTCGCAGCGCCCCGGTCGTCCGGCAGGTCCGGGTGGCGGCGGTCGTCCCGGCGGTCCCGGTGGCGGCGGCGGTCGTCCCGGCGGTCCCGGTGGCGGCGGCGGCTTCCGTCCCGGTGGCGGCGCAGGTGCCGGTGCCGGTGGCGGCGGTTACCGCGGCGGCGCTGGTGGCGGCGGCGGTGGCGGTGGCTACCGCGGCGGTCCCGGTGGCGGCGGTGGCGCTGGTGCCGGTGGCGGTTTCCGTCCCGGTGGCGGTGGCCCGGTCGGCGGCGCTCCCGGACGTCCGGGTGGCGGCGGTCGTGGCCGTGGCGGCGGTGCAGCGGGTGCCTTCGGGCGTCCCGGTGGCCGGCCGACACGCGGTCGCAAGTCGAAGAAGCAGCGGCGTCAAGAGTTCGACAACCTGTCGGCTCCGCAGATGAGCTCGGGTGCTCCGCGCGGTTCGGGTCAGGAGATCCGGCTGTCGCGTGGCGCCTCGCTGTCCGACTTCGCCGACAAGATCAACGCGAACCCCGGTTCGCTGGTCCAGGAGATGTTCAACCTGGGCGAGATGGTGACGGCTACCCAGTCGTGCTCCGACGAGACGCTGCTGCTGCTCGGCGAGCACCTGGGCTTCGACGTCCAGATCGTCAGCCCCGAGGACGAGGACCGTGAGCTGCTCGCGCAGTTCAACATCGACCTCGATGCCGCTGTGGCCGAGGATCGCCTCGTCGTCCGTCCGCCGGTCGTGACCGTCATGGGTCACGTCGACCACGGTAAGACGAAGCTGCTCGACGCGATCCGCAAGACCAACGTGGTCGCCGGCGAGGCGGGTGGCATCACCCAGCACATCGGTGCCTACCAGGTCGGCTTCGAGCACAACGGCGTCGAGCGGGCCATCACGTTCCTGGACACCCCGGGCCACGAGGCGTTCACCGCCATGCGTGCCCGTGGCGCCCAGGCGACGGACATCGTGATCCTGGTGGTCGCGGCCGACGACGGCGTCATGCCGCAGACGGTCGAGGCCCTCAACCACGCGAAGGCCGCCGAGGTCCCGATCGTGGTCGCGGTCAACAAGATCGACAAGCCGGGTGCGAACCCCGACAAGGTGCGCCAGCAGCTCACCGACTACGGCCTGCTCGCCGAGGAGTACGGCGGCGACACGATGTTCGTCAACGTCGCTGCCAAGCCTGGCATCGGCATCGACGAGCTGCTCGAAGCGGTTCTGCTGACCGCCGACGCGTCGCTGGAGCTCACGGCTCCGATCGACGGCCCCGCACAGGGTGTCGTGGTCGAGTCGCACCTCGACAAGGGCCGCGGTGCGGTCGCCACCGTCCTGGTGCACAAGGGCACGCTGCGGGCCGGCGACTCGATCGTGGCGGGTGGCGCGCACGGTCGCGTCCGGGCCATGCTCGACGAGAACGGCAACACCGTGGCCGAGGCCGAGCCGGCTCGTCCGGTCCTGGTCCTGGGTCTCACCTCGGTTCCCGGCGCGGGCGACACGTTCCTCGCCGCCGAGGACGACCGCACGGTGCGGCAGATCGCCGAGCAGCGGCAGGCACGCCGCCGCGCGGCGAGCTTCGCCAACTCGCGTGGCCGGGCCACTCTCGAGACGCTCATGGAGCAGCTCAAGGAGGGCGAGAAGACCTCGCTCACCCTGCTCATCAAGGGTGACTCCTCCGGTTCGGTGGAGGCTCTCGAGGACGCGCTCTTCAAGATCGAGATTCCGGACGAGATCCAGCTCAAGGTCATCCACCGCGGTGTCGGTGCGATCACCGAGAGCGACGTCAACCTGGCCTCGGCGTCGTCGGACCAGACGGCGACGATCATCGGGTTCAACGTCCGGGCCTCGAACAAGGTCAAGGAGCTCGCCGACCGCGCCGGCGTGGAGATCCGCTACTACAGCGTGATCTACCAGGCCATCGAGGAGATCGAGGCGGCGCTCAAGGGCCTGCTCAAGCCGGAGTACGAAGAGGTCGAGCAGGGCACGGCGGAGATCCGCGAGGTCTTCCGCTCGTCCAAGATCGGTCTCATCGCCGGTACGATCGTCCGGTCGGGTCTCATCAAGCGCAACGCCAAGGCTCGCGTTCTGCGCGACGGCGTCGTGGTTGGCGAGAACGTCACGATCAACTCGCTGCGCCGGTTCAAGGACGACGCCACGGAGGTCCGCGAGGGCTTCGAGTGTGGTGTGACGTTCTCGGGCTTCGGCACGCCGCAGATCGGCGACATCTTCGAGACCTTCGAGATGCGCGAGAAGCCGCGGGCGTAACGCCCAGCAAGTAACGCCCAGCAAGGCAGTGCGGCCCCCGGTGCGAAAGCACCGGGGGCCGTTGTCTTTACTACGGGGATGTCCCGCTACGCCCTGCTGCTCGCACCCTCCGCCAACCGCGTCTACGCCGACCAGGCCGGCCGCCTCTCCCGCGCGGAGCTGGCCGCGTTCTCCCCGGTCCTCTCGGCGCCGCTCACCGAGGTCGCGGAGACCACGATCGGTGGCGTCGGCTACGTCACGTTCCTGGGCGACCTCGCCCCGCGGGACGTCGCGTACCTCTCGAACCTGTCCTCGGGTTACGCCCTGTTCGAACGGGTCGACGAGGATCTGCTGCGCCCGGTCACGCTGGAGCCGCTGGCCCGCTATGACAGCGACCTGATCACCATCCCCAAGTACGCCGGCAAGACCAACGAGCAGTTCACCAAGCTCCTGCTCAACCTGACCCTGCTCGCGTCCGCATCGGCGCCGCGCATGCTCGACGCCCAGCTCACCGTCTGCGACCCCCTGGCGGGCCGCGGAACCACGCTCAACCAGGCCCTCATGTACGGCTACGACGCCCTGGGCGTGGAGATCGACGGCAAGGACGTGGAGGCGTACAAGCTGTTCCTCCAGACCTGGCTGAAGCGCAAGCGGCTCAAGCACACCGCGGATCTCGTCCCGGTACGCCGTCAGGGCCGTCGCGCCGCCCGCCGCCTCGAGGTCACGCTCGCGGCCAGCAAGGAGGATCACAAGGCCGGCTCCGTGCAGAAGATGACCCTGCTCAACGCGGATACCACCCACCTGGACGGGCTGCTCAAGCCGAACTGTGCCGACGTGCTGGTCGCGGATCTGCCGTACGGCGTCGCGCACGGCAGCTACGACGACGAGGGTGGCATCAACCGCCGCCCGCTCGACCTGCTGGAGCGTGCGCTGCCGGTCTGGCTGCCGTTGCTGCGTGCCGGTGGAGCCCTCGGCCTCTCCTGGAACACCAAGGTCGCCAAGCGCGAACTGGCCGAGGACATCCTGCTCGCCAACGGTCTCGAGCTGGTCGCCTACGAGGAGCTGAGCCACCGCGTCGACCAGGGCATCGAGCGCGATGTCGTCGTGGCGAGGAAATCGGGCTGATCTTGTCATACGGCGGGCGTATCGTGCTCGCTGATGTATACGGAGACTGCGATATTCGATCTTCTGCTCCCCGGTGACTCCCAGTCGCTCAAGCAGAAGCGTTCCTACGTGCGGCCGATCATCGCCATGCTGCGCAAGTTCGAGGTCAGCGTGGCGGAGGTCGGCGTGCACGACCTGCTGGGCCGGGCCGAGATCGGCGTGGCCGTGGTCGCTGCCGAGGCGGCCCAGGCCAGGGCGGTGATGGACACCTGCGAGAACCAGATCGCGGGCCGGCCCGAGATCGAGCTTCTCTCGGTGAAGCGCCGGCTGTTCACCGATGAGGATTGACCGGTAGGCGCGACGTTCGGCGCCGCTCGGGCATGGGTAGGCTTCCAGGGTTAGGCGGGGCTGGTGCAGCCCCGCAGGCAAGGTTGTCGGAGGTGGCGATATGTCGGACCCGGCCAAGGCGCGGCGGCACGCGGAGCGGATCAAGGAGCTCGTGGCCTCGCTGGTACGCGAGATCAAGGACCCCCGGCTCGGCATGCTGACCGTCACGGACGCCCGGATCACGGGAGACCTGCGCGACGCGCACGTCTACTACACGGTTCTCGGCGACCCCACCGAGCAGGCCTCGACGGCGGCCGCGCTGGACAGCGCCAAGGGCATGCTGCGAACCAGGGTCGGCCACGCGCTGGGCCTGCGGCACTCGCCGAGCCTCACGTTCGTGCTGGACAACGTCCTGGACAACGTCAAGGAGATCGACGACCTGCTCGAGGCTGCCCGGCATCGCGATGCCGAGGTGCAGCGGCTGGCCGCCGGCAAGAAGTATGCCGGTGACGCCGACCCCTACAAGCCCGAGACGGACGACGAGGACGAGGACGCCGACGAGCGAGTGGGCGCCGAGGAGAAACGGTGACGGACACGGTCGCCCGGGCGCTGCCCGCGGCCATCCCGGACGCGGAGTGGTCCGCGGCCGTCAGGATGGTCCGCGAGCTGGCCCCGGGCGGCCGTGTGCTGCTCATCTGTCACGTCAACCCCGACGGGGACGCGCTCGGCAGCATGCTCGGCTTCGCGCTGGGGCTGCGCAGCCTGGGCGTGGCGGACATCCAGGCGACCTTCCCCGGTGAGTTCGAGGTCCCGGCGCCGTTCGCGGCGATGCCCGGTCTCGACCTGCTCGTCGCGGCGGGGGAGGCCTGGGCCGACCCCGATCTGCTCATCATCTTCGACGTGGCTGCCGAGTCGCGGCTGGGCGCGCTCGCCGACCGGCTGGATCGCGCCCGCGAGAGCATCGTTCTCGATCATCACGCCTCCAACACCGGCTTCGGCGGGGTGCAGCTGGTCGACCCGCACGCCGCCGCGACCTCCGTGGTCGTGGAGCAGTTGCTGGACCGGCTCGACATCCCGCTCGACCGTGAGATCGCCGAGTGTCTCTACATCGCGTTGTCGACCGACACCGGGTCGTTCCGGTTCGACATGACCACGCCGCGGGTGCACGAGATGGCCGCCCGGCTGATCGCGACGGGATTGCGTCCGGCCGAGATCTCCCGCCGCATCTTCGACAGCCGGCCCTTCGGCGCCATGAAGCTCTTCGCCGATGTGCTCGCACGCGCCGAGCTGGAGCCCGAGGCCGCGGGTGGGCTCGGCCTGGTGTGGACCTACGCGACCCTCGATGACCTGGCGAGGCACGAGCAGCGGCCGTATGTGCTCGACGCCCTGATCGACCCCGTGCGCTGCGTAGCCGAGGCGGACGTCTCGGTAGTCGTCAAGCAGGTGGCCGAGGGCGAGTGGGCGGTGTCGCTGCGGAGCAAGGGTGCGGTGGACGTCAGCGCCGTCGCGGTAGCTCTCCGTGGTGGCGGTCACCGGTTAGCGGCCGGTTTCACAGGTTACGGAACTCCGAGTGATGTAATGGCCACTGTGCGTGACCAGCTGTCCCTGCAAACATCTATCTAGCAGCACTAACGTCAATGAAAAGCCAGCCTTCGGGCTGGCTTTTCGCGTTTTTGTGTCCCGTTGGCTGGGATGGGCTGCGCAAAGGGCGGGACTTAACGATAACTTGGGTGAACGGTGATTTGGTTTTTGCACGGTCACAACCATGACCATGAGTGAGGGCCAACCTATGGGGATTCCCCGCGTTGCCGCACCGCCCGTCCGGTGATCCCGGGCCGGTCCACGCGACGCTCGCCCCGACCGATTTCTGTGGAAGGACCGCCATCATGGCCGCCATGCCCAAGCCCAAGCCCCAGCCCGCCGACGAGGCCCGCGAGCAGCTCCGCCGTGCCCTGCAGACGTCGATGGACACCCGGCAGTAGAGGTGTAACTGGCTGGAGTGCATTGCGCTCCTTACGGCGCAGCGGGCATCATGAGAATTCATGAGCCCGCCCGCCGTGGTCATCGACCGCTCCCTCACCCGCCGCATCGCCGCCCTGGCCCTTCCCGCCCTGGTCGTGCTCGCCGCCGAGCCGCTCTACGTGCTCGTCGACACGGCCGTGGTCGGTCATCTCGGGAGCGTGCCGCTCGCCGCCGTCGCGGTCGGCGGGACGGTGATGTCGCTCGCCGTCTGGTTCGGCACCCTGATGGCCTACGGGACGACCGGTCGGGCGGCCCGGCGCTTCGGCGCGGGTGACCGCACCGCCGCGGTCGAGGAGGGTGTGCAGGCCTCCTGGCTCGCCCTGACCACCGGTGTCGTGCTGGTTCTGCTCGCCCAGGTCTTCGCCGGTCCCCTGACCCGAGCCCTCGCGAGCGACCCCGAGGCCGCTCACGCCGCCGCGGGCTGGCTGCGCATCGCGGTTCTCGGCATCCCCGGCCTGCTGCTCGCCGCGGCCGGCAACGGCTGGATGCGCGGGGTCCAGGACACCCGCCGCCCGCTGTACTTCGTGCTCGGCGCCAACGTCCTGTCCGCGGTGCTCTGCCCGGTGCTCGTCTACGCGGCGGACTGGGGGCTCACCGGTTCCGCCATCGCCAACGTCGCGGCGCAGTCGATCACCGGTGGCCTCTTCCTCTGGGCGATCATCGCGGAACGGGCGCCGCTGAGACCCGTACCGTCGGTGATCGGGAACCAGTTGGTCCTCGGCCGCGACCTGCTCATCCGGGGTGCGGCCTTCCAGGCGTGCTGGCTCTCCGCCACCGCCGTCGCCGCACGCTTCGGGGTCGCCGCGCTCGGTGCCCACCAGATCGCCCTGCAACTGTGGTTCTTCGCCGCGCTGGCCCTGGACGCTGTGGCGATCGCCGCCCAGTCACTGGTCGGCGCCGCGCTCGGAGCCGGTGACGAACCGGCCGCCCGGGAGGTCGCCCGCCGGGTCACCCTCGTCGGCGGGATCGCCGGTGTCTGCTTCGCGGTCCTCGCCGCGGCCGGCGCCGGCATCATCCCCGGCCTGTTCACCGCGGACCGGGCGGTGCACGACCAGGCCGCGATCGTCTGGCCCTGGTTCGTCGCGATGCTGCCGTTCGCCGGCGTGGTCTACGCCCTCGACGGGGTGATGATCGGTGCCGGGGACGTCGGCTACCTGCGCACCATGACCCTGGTGGGCGCGCTGGGTGGCTTCCTCCCGCTCATCTGGCTGTCGTACGCCCTGAGCTGGGGCCTCCCCGGCATCTGGGCCGGCCTGGCGATGTTCACCCTCGTCCGGCTCGTGGCCCTCTTACTACGGTGGCGCGGAACCCGATGGGCGGTGGTGGGCGCGACCCGCTGAGCGCCGTCTGGTTGGGTGGAGCCGTGAACGTCGACGGTCTCATCGTTGTGGACAAGCCCGCCGGGATGACCTCCCATGATGTGGTCGCCCGGATCCGGCGCCTCGCCAAGACCCGGCGGGTGGGTCATGGGGGCACCCTCGACCCGATGGCCACCGGCGTGCTGATCATCGGGGTCAACCGGGCGACCAAACTCCTCACGTACGTCATCGGCTCCAGCAAGAGCTACACGGCCACGATCCGGCTCGGACAGTCCACGGTCACCGATGACGCCGAGGGCGACGTGACCTCGACCGCCCCGACCGGTGACGTCACCGACGAGGCGATCCGGGCCGAGCTCGCCACCCGCACCGGCGAGATCGACCAGGTGCCCAGCGCCGTCAGCGCGATCAAGGTGAACGGGCAGCGGGCGTACAAGCGGGTCCGCGACGGCGAGCAGGTCGAGCTCGCCTCCCGCCGCGTCACGATCTTCCGCCAGGACGTGCTCGACATCCGCCGCACCGGCGACGCGATCGACGTCGATGTCGACGTCACCTGCTCCAGCGGCACCTACATCCGGGCCATCGCCCGCGACCTCGGAGCCAAGCTCGGCGTCGGCGGCCACCTCACGGCGCTGCGGCGCACGGCGGTGGGGGATCTGACCCTGGCCGAGGCAGCGACTCTGGAGCAGTTGGAGGAGCGCGCCCCGGACGTGGTGTCGCTCCCCATGGCCGACGCTGCGCGCCAGACCTTCCCGCAGCGCGAGGCGACTCCGGAGGAGACCCGCACGCTCAGCCACGGCGGCCCGCTCGAGCCGGTGGGCATCGAGGGCCCCTACGCCGTCTTCGACCCGGACGGCAACGTCCTGGCGATCGTCGCCGAGCGCGACGGCAAGGCCCGCGCCGAGATCGTGCTCGCCCCGGCCTGATCAGTTCTTCAGCATCTCGGCTGTGGCGATCCAGAGCCGGTCGGCGAGCTCGGGGTCGAGGGCGTACGGCGCGACGGCCGCCGGCTCTGCCTCGTTGGCATCGTCGAAGTACCGCCCGCTGATCCCGGCGACCAGCGGTGACCCCGCCAGCAGGGCCGAGGTGGCGGCGCCCTGCTGCGGCGTCTTCCAGCCGGGCGGCACCTCGAGGGTCCGGCCGGTCTCGTCCTTCGCTCCCACGAACGTCAGCTGCTGATCGTCGAGGTGCCGCTGCAGGTTCGTCATGATCCCGCCCGGGTGCAGCGCGTTGGCGGTGATCCCGTCGGCGGCCCACCGCTGCGCGAGCGCGACGCTGAACAGGATGTTCGCGGTCTTCGACTGCCCATAGGCCGTCCACGCCTCGTACGCCCGGGTGCGGAAGTGGATGTCCTCGAAGTCGACCGGCGCCATGAGATGCGCCGACGATGACACCGAGACGATCCGCGCCGACCCGGACTCCCGCAGCGCGTCGTGCAGCCCGAGCGTCAGTGCCGCGTGCCCCAGGTGGTTGGTCGCGAACTGGAACTCCCAGCCCTCGGTGCTACGCCGCAGCTCCGGCAGGGCCATGACGCCCGCGTTGTTGACGAGGATGTCCAGCGGCCCCGCCCACGATGTGGCCAGCTCCCGGACGCCGGGGAGGTCGGTCAGGTCGAGGTGCCGAACGTCGACGTCGTCGTTCCCGGTGCGGGTCCGGATCTCCTTGGCTGCGCTCTCGCCGGCGGTGGTGTCGCGCGCCGCGATGGTGACGTGCGCTCCGGCTCCTGCGAGGGCGAGCGCGGTCTCGAAGCCGATTCCGGAGGCGCCCCCGGTGATCAGGACCCGGCGGCCCGCCAGGTCGACGCCGGTCAGCACCTCGATGGCGGTCGATGTCGCGGTGAAAGGGGTGGTGAGCAGAGGCATGACTGATCTCCCGGTCGTGGTTCGTTTCCACCGGCGGTAAATAAACCAACCGGTTGGATTGAAGGTAGGCCGCGATGCCCCGGCATGTCAACCAGGTAGTTGGTTTAGAGTCAACGATGTGGCATACGACTCCGCAGCGACGAGAACCCGACTGCTGGACGCCGCCTACGACGAGTTCGTCGAGCGCGGTCTCGCCGGAGCGCGGGTCGACCGGATCTCAGCGGCGGCGGCGGCCAACAAGCAGGCCATCTACGCGTACTTCGGGTCCAAGGACGGGCTCTTCGACGCGGTCCTCGATGCCAGGCTCAAGGTGCTGGCCGAGCTGGTGCCCTTCACCCCGGGTGACCTGCCCGGATACATCGGCGCGCTGTACGACCAGATCGTCGCCGATCGAGGTCTGGTGCGACTGACCCAGTGGAAGGCTCTGGAGCGCCCGAATGCGTCCCCGGGCGAGCTCGCAGCACACCTGGCCAAGGCCGGAGAGCTCGCCGAGGCCCGCGACGTCGACGCCGAGTACGCCATGGACGTCCTGATGCTGACCCTGTCGATGGCACAGGCGTGGAGCGCCACGGCCCCCGAGATCCGCGACGTGAAGGCGGACCCGGAACGCGTCAACCGGCACCGCGACACCCTGATCAGGGCAGTGACGGCGCTCGCCGAAAAGTTGTTCTAGCGCTTCGACAGGTGCTCGGCCACGACGGCGACCAGGTCCGCGGCGGCGTAGGGCTTGTCGAGGAAGCCGTCGCAGCCCGCCTCGATGGCGGCCGCGCGGTCCTGGGGCAGCACGCTCGCCGTCACCGCGACCACGCTCGGCTTGCGGCGGCCCGCGCCGACCTTGCCGGCGGCCAGCTCGCTCGCCAGGGACAGGCCGTTGCCATCGGGCAGGTTCATGTCGAGCAGGACGAGGTCGACGTCCTGGCTGCTCAGCTGGGTGCGCGCCGCGCCGAGGCTGGAGGCGTCCAGGACCTCGGCGTCGCGTACGGCGGCGATCGCGGCCCGGGCCAGGACGGCCTTGACCAGCGTACGGTTCAGCTCCTCGTCCTCGACCAGCAGGATTCGGGGATTGTCGGCCGTCACGGGCTCTCCTTCTCGTCCACGTCTTCCGCACCGCGTACGCCCAGCAGCGGAGCGAGCTTCTCGGAGCCGGCGCCCCCGGCCATCGCGTCGGCGACGATGCCGCCGGCCATCGCGGTCGCGACCAGGGAGGCCTCGCCCGCCGTCGACGCGAGCCCGAGCACGGGGGTCCGCCGGGTCGACGGCTCCTGCTCCATGGCCGCCAGCATGCTGAAGCCGTCGACGGCCGGGGACTGCATGTCGCAGACGATCAGGTCGAACTGGCTCTCGCGGCTCATCGCCAGCCCGTCGTGCCCGTCGGCCACGGCCACCACGTCGGCGCCGCCGGCCCGCAGGCCGTCCTCGATCGCCTGCCGGATGGTGTCGTCGTGATCGACGACCAGCACCCGCGGGGCGGCGGGGCGGGCGGCCACCGAACGGGCCAGCGCGCCGAGCAGGGCGGCCTGGTCGACCGGCTTCACGAAGTAGTCGCGGGCGCCGAGCGCGAGCCCGGCCTGCCGCTCGTCGATGATCGTGGCGAAGAAGACCGGGATGTCGGCGAGGCGCCGGTCGGCCTTGAGCCGCCGGATGACCTCGAAGCCGTCGATGCCGGGCAGCGCGACGTCGAGCACGATCGCGTCGGGTGGGCGGGCGCCGGCTGCGGTCAGGCCCGCTTCGCCCGTCCCGGCCACGTCCACCTGGTATCCGGCGTGCTCCAGCTGGGTCTGCAACAGTTCGGCGGACTGCGGGTCGTCCTCCACCAGCAGCACCCGGGCACCCTCGCCCGAGCTGGTGGAGGTGAGGGACTGGACGACGACGGCGCCCGGTAGGCGTACGGAGAAGGCACTGCCGTAGCCGAGCTCGGATCGCAGCGAGATCTCCCCGCCGTGCGCCTCCACCAGCCGTTTTGTCAGTGCCAGCCCGAGCCCGGTGCCCGCCCGCTGCCGGTCCGGATCGCCGACCTGCTGGAATTCCTCGAAGACCCGTTCCTGATCCTCGGCGGCGATGCCCACACCGTCGTCCGCGACCGTCACGATGACGTTCTCGCCGTCGCGAACCGTCGAGACGGTCAGCTGGCCGCCCTCCGGCGTGAACTTGATCGCGTTCGAGAGCAGGTTCTCCACGATCTGCCGGAACCGCACCCGGTCGGCACTCGCGGTGGCCGGCGACAGCTCGGTCACCACCGTCAGCGACTTCGTGATGAGCAGCGGCGACAGGCCGGTGAGCAGCTCCTGCACCGCCGTGTCGATGCGCAACGGCGCCAGCCGCAGCTCCAGGCGCCCGGCCTCGACCTTCGCCAGATCGAGAATGTCGTTGATCAGCCCGAGCAGGTGCCGCCCGCTGGTGTGGATGTGCTCGACCCAGTCCGCGGGGACCAGGCGGCGGTCACCGTCCGGCTCCTCCTGACGCATCAGATCGCTGAAACCGATGATCGCATTCAGAGGTGTACGCAGCTCGTGGCTCATGTTCGCCAGGAACGCGCTCTTCGCCTGGCTGGCCCGGGTCAGCGCCTCCACGGAACTGCTCAGCTCGTTCGCGAGCCGGCGCTGCGCGGTCACCACGGACATCCGCTCCGCGAGAATCCCGGCCTGCCCGCCGAGCAGTGCGAACAGCCGCAGGTCGTCGTCGCTGAACAGGCTCCGGTGCCGGTTGAACAGCAGCACCGCCCCTTCCGCGTCCGGCGGCACCGGCATGCTCAGCAACGTCACGAAGTCATCGCCCAGATCGTCGCCGTAGTGTTCGACCAGCGCGTCGCCGCCCTCACGCAGCCGAGCGGGCTGACCCGCGCGGATCAGCTGCGTCAGATCGTCAAAACCGAGCTCTTCCGGGGTACGGATGCTGGGCCCCGCGTACGCGATCGGAGCGAGAAGACCGTCGGAGCGCGGCATCAGTACGGCAACCGCGTCCGCTCCGGTCTGCACGCGCATGATGTCCGCGTAGGTCTGCCAGACCTCCTCGGCGGAGTCGACCTGGGCCCGCAACATACGTTCGCTGACGGACTGGGCGGTGGTGGCCGAGAAGGCCCGGCGCAGCCAGCGGGGTGGGGCGAAGGCGATCAGGTAACCGATGCTGCAGATCAGTCCGAGCGCGCGATAGGGCGCGAGGAACTGGTCCTCTTTCTGGATGATGGCAGTCGCGCCGAGCAGGGAGATCATCGCGGCGAACAGCAGCGTGGTCGCCGCGGCTGCGGTCAGACGTGCCCGGTTCGCGCCGGTCCTGGTCCGGGCCTTGCCGAACAGCAACCAGGCGGCGGCCACCTCGATCAGCACGAAGCCGGCGGACGCAAGGGTCCAGCGCCAGTAGACGACCGCGCCTGAGACGGCGACGATCGGAGCCGCTGTGCCGACGAAAACCGCCAGCGCCGCCCAGTTCATCCAGCGCGGAACAGCGCGTAGCCGGGCCGCCAGCCGTACGGTCAGGTAGGACTGCGCAAACAGCACGGCCAGTGTGATGCTGGTCACCCACAGTGGCGGCACGATGTCCAGCGGCTGGAGCAGGATGACCGCGAACCAGAGGGTGCACGGCAGGAAGATCAGAGTGACGTCGCGTTGCAACGGGTCGCGTCGCCGCAGGTAGCCGAGTCCGGCCCGCAGGAACAGAGCCGCGAACATGCACTCCGCAGCGATCGGGACGAGATAGCTCAAGCCCACTCTCATATCGGGATCAACTGTAGCGTTTCAGGCACTCCGGGAGACCGATACTCTTACGCCTGGTCGACGCAGGTGAAATCGGTCGGCACACAGGGGAGGGCGCGGAGATGCAGCGGTGGCGCGGCTACGAGGCGGTGCCGGGCGGTTTCGGGCGGTCCGTGGTGACGATCGGCGTCTACGACGGCGTGCACCGCGGGCACCAGGCGATCATCGGGCACGCCGTGAAACGGGCCCGCGATCTCGGCCTGCAGTCCGTCGTGGTCACGTTCGATCCGCACCCGGCCGAGGTGGTGCGCCCGGGTTCGCACCCGGCGGTGCTCACCGAGCCGGCACGGCATGCCGAGCTGATCGAGCAGCTGGGCGTCGACGCGTTGTGCGTGGTGCCGTTCACGCCGGAGTTCTCGCGGCTGAGCCCCGAGGAGTTCGTGCACGACGTCCTGGTCGAGGCCCTGCATGCCGCGGTGGTCGTCGAGGGGGACAACTTCCGCTTCGGGCACAGGGCTGCCGGCGACCTGGCGATGCTGGCGAAGCTCGGCAACACGTTCGGCTACACCGTCGAGGAGGCGCCGCTCGTCACCGTTGACGGGCTGGTCTTCTCCTCCACCTACATCCGCAGCTGCATCGCCGCCGGTGATGTCGCCGCCGCCGCTGCCGCGCTCGGCCGCCCGCACAATCTGGCCGGCGTCGTGGTCCGGGGCGATCAGCGTGGCAGGGAGCTGGGCTTCCCGACGGCCAACCTGATGTGCCATCGCTACGCGGCGATCCCCGCGGACGGCGTCTATGCGGCCTGGATGCGGCGGGGTGCCGAGTCGCACCGGGCCTCGGTTTCCATCGGGACAAATCCGACGTTCTCCGGCACTGAGCGTCGGGTCGAGGCCTATGTTCTCGACTTCGACGGTGACCTTTACGGCGAGCGGGTCGAGCTCGACTTCGTGGCGCACCTGCGTGAGCAGCGGACATATACCGGCATCGAGCCCTTGATCACCCAGATCAACGAGGACGTGCAACGTACCCGCGAGCTGCTGCCTTAATCGGCTGGTAAGGTTGACACCGGATCGGCTTATCCGATCCAGGGTCTCGCCCGCCTGCCCGACGCCGCGGGCCGCGAGGAAACCGGGTCACTCGTGCAATTCGAGTCACTCGGCCGCCCGAGTCAATCGGCAACACAGAATCACGGAGAACATGGCGCTCGATCAAGAGACCAAGACCAAGATCATGACTGAGTACGCGACCCTGGAGGGCGACACCGGCTCTCCCGAGGTTCAGGTCGCGATGCTCACCAAGCGGATCGCCGACCTCACCGAGCACCTCAAGGTGCACAAGCACGACCACCACAGCCGTCGTGGTCTGCTGCTTCTGGTGGGTCGTCGCCGCCGCCTGCTGAACTACGTTCAGAAGAAGGACATCGCGCGCTACCGGACGCTCATCGAGCGTCTCGGCCTGCGCCGATAGCTTGATCGGGGGAGTAGCCCAACGGGGCTGCTCCCCCGAGCTTCAACCCACGGACCCGCGCGGCCACAGTTCTTCTGACGGCACCGGTCCTCGGTAGTGGTTCCCGGGCCAGAATCCCGGGCACTTCGATCGAAGACCGGCCACGCTGCAACCGCGCTGTAGAGACCGCCGGGTCCTCGACGAAGGAGTACCGCACCACATGACAGAGCAGAAAGCTCTCGGCACCGAATCTCGCACCGCAGTGATCGACAACGGGGCGTTCGGCACCCGTGAGATCACTTTCTCCACCGGCAAGCTCGCGAAGCAGGCCGGCGGCTCGGTCATCGTCCAGCTGGGCGAGACCACCGTTCTTTCGACCACCACGGCCGGTAAGCACCCGAAGGAGCACTTCGACTTCTTCCCGCTGACGGTCGACGTCGAGGAGCGGATGTACGCCGCGGGCCGCATCCCCGGCTCGTTCTTCCGCCGGGAGGGTCGTCCCAGCGAGGACGCGATCCTCACCTGCCGCCTGATCGACCGGCCGCTGCGCCCGTCGTTCACCAAGGGCCTGCGCAACGAGGTTCAGGTCGTCGAGACCGTCCTCACGCTCGACCCGGCGCACCCCTACGACGTCGTCGCCATGAACGGCGCCTCGATGTCGACCAAGCTCTCCGGCCTGCCGTTCAGCGGCCCGGTCGGCTCGACCCGCGTGGCGCACATCGAAGGCCAGTGGGTCGCGTTCCCGACCATCGAGGAGCTCGAGCGGGCCACCTTCGACATGGTCGTCGCCGGTCGGGTCGTCGGTGACGACGTCGCGATCATGATGGTCGAGGCCGAGGCCACCCCGCACGCGGTCAAGCTGATCGCCGCCGGTGCCACCGCGCCGACCGAAGAGGTCGTGGCGAGCGGTCTTGAGGCCGCCAAGCCCGCGATCCGCGAGCTGTGCCGCGCGCAGAGCGAGCTGGCCGAGATCGCCGCGAAGCCGGTCCAGGAGTTCCCGGTCTTCCTCGACTACCAGGACGACGTCTACTCCGCGGTCGTCGAGGCCGTTCGCGAGGAGACCGCCGAGGCCCTCAAGATCGCCGCCAAGCAGGAGCGCGAAGAGGCCCTCGACCGGGTCAAGGACAAGGCGCACGAGCTGCTCGACGCCCAGTTCGAGGGTCGCGAGAAGGAGATCAGCGCGGCGTTCCGCTCGGTCACCAAGTCCGAGGTGCGCCAGCGCGTGCTACGCGAGCAGGTCCGCATCGACGGCCGTGGCCCGCGTGACATCCGCCCGCTGAGTGCCGAGGTCGGCATCCTCCCGCGCGTGCACGGCTCGGCGCTGTTCGAGCGTGGCGAGACCCAGATCATGGGCGTCACCACGCTGAACATGCTGCGCATGGAGCAGGCCCTGGACACCCTCTCCCCGGAGAAGTCCAAGCGCTACATGCACAACTACAACTTCCCGCCGTACTCCACCGGTGAGACCGGCCGGGTCGGTTCGCCGAAGCGCCGCGAGATCGGTCACGGCGCGCTGGCCGAGCGGGCACTGGTGCCCGTGCTGCCGTCGCGCGAGGAGTTCCCCTACGCGATCCGTCAGGTCTCCGAGGCCCTCGGCTCCAACGGCTCCACCTCGATGGGTTCGGTCTGCGCCTCGACGCTGGCCCTGCTCAGCGCCGGTGTGCCGCTGAAGGCGCCGGTCGCCGGCATCGCCATGGGCCTCATCTCCGACGAGGTCGACGGCAAGACCCAGTACATCGCGCTGACCGACATCCTCGGTGCCGAGGACGCGTTCGGTGACATGGACTTCAAGGTCGCCGGCACGAGCGAGTTCGTCACGGCGCTGCAGCTCGACACCAAGCTCGACGGCATCCCGTCGGACGTGCTCGCCGGTGCGCTGCAGCAGGCCCACGAGGCCCGCGCCACGATCCTCGGTGTGATGACCGCGGCGATCGAGGGCCCGGCCACGATGAGTGACTACGCCCCGCGGGTCACCACGGTGAAGATCCCGGTCGACAAGATCGGCATGGTCATCGGCCCGAAGGGCCAGACGATCAACGCCATCCAGGACGAGACCGGCGCCGACATCTCGATCGAGGACGACGGCACGATCTACGTCGGCGCGACGAACGGCCCCTCGGCCGACGCCGCGGTGGAGCGGATCAACGCCATCGCCAACCCGACGCTGCCGAAGATGGGCGACAAGTTCCTCGGCACGGTCGTGAAGACGGCCGCGTTCGGCGCGTTCATCTCGCTGCTCCCGGGCCGCGACGGCCTGCTGCACATCTCCAAGGTGGGCGACGGCAAGCGCGTCGACAAGGTTGAGGACTTCCTCAACGTCGGCGACAAGGTCGAGGTCTCGATCGCGGACATCGACAACCGCGGCAAGATCTACCTGGACAAGGTCCGCCCCGAGGGCGAGGAGGCTCCGGCCGCCCCCGCCGCCGCTGCGGATGGTGACAAGCCCCGCGAGGAGCGCGCCCCGCGCGCCGAGCGTGGTGGCGACCGGGCCGAGGGTGGCGAGCCTCGCCGCCGCCGTGCCCGTCCCGCCGGTGACCGCGGCGGAGACCGCGGCTAATCACCACATGACAACGAGCACTAACCGCGGGCAGGCCGAAAGGCCTGCCCGCGTTACTACCCCATCCGGCCGGCCCGCCGCCGCCCTCAAACGGATGAGGACCGATTCCCTGCAAGACGGTGTACGCCGGACAACTCTCCCGTCCGGCCTGCGCATCCTCACCGAGGCGATCCCGACGACCCGCAGCGCCGCACTCGGCGTGTGGGTCCGGATCGGCTCCCGCGATGAGACGCCCGCGATGTCCGGCGCCTCGCACTTCCTCGAACACCTGCTGTTCAAGGGCACGGAGAAGCGCTCGGCCCTCGACATCTCCGCGGAGATCGAGGCCGTCGGCGGCGAGACCAACGCCTTCACCACGAAGGAATACACCTGCTACTACGCGCGGGTGCTCGACGCCGATCTGCCGCTCGCCATCGACGTGCTCTGTGACGCCGTCGCCAACTCGGTGCTCGCCCCGGCCGACGTGGAGACCGAGCGTGGCGTGATCCTCGAGGAGATCGCCATGCACGACGACGAGCCCGGTGACGAGGTGCACGACGTCTTCAGCGAGGCGATCTTCGGTCCGGGCACGGCGCTGGGCCGGTTGATCTCCGGCACCGAGGAGACCATCACGCCGATGACGCGTACGCAGATCAACCGGTTCTACCGCAGCCGGTACAAAGCGTCCGAGATCGTCATCACCGCGGCCGGCAACCTCGAGCACGCCAAGGTCGTCAAGCTCGTCCGGGCAGCACTTGCGGGCAGTCCGCTCGATCACGAGCCCGAGCAGGCGAAACCGCGCTCGACGACCCGCCACAAGACGCAGCGCCCGGCGACGGTGGTCCGTAACCGGGACACCGAGCAGGCCCACCTCGTCCTCGGCGGGATCGGCATCACCCGCGACGACGAACGGCGTTTCGCGCTGGGCGTGCTCAACAACGTCCTCGGCGGGGGCATGTCGAGCCGGTTGTTCCAGGAGATCCGGGAGAAGCGCGGGCTCGCGTATTCGGTCTACTCCTACGGCAGCCAGTACGCCGACGCCGGCCTCTTCGGCGTCTATGCGGGCTGCGCGCCGGGCAAGGCCGACGAGGTGCTGAAACTGATCCGCGCCGAGTTGGCCGCGGTGGCAGCCGACGGCATCACCGAGGCCGAGCTGGCGCGGGGCAAGGGCATGGTCAAGGGCTCGTACGTCCTCGGCCTGGAGGACACCGGCTCGCGGATGAGCCGCCTCGCGAAGTCCGAGCTGCTCTACGGCGACCTGATGGGCGTCGATGAGCTGCTGGCCCGGGTCGACGAGGTCACCCTCCAGGAATGCAACGAGCTCGCCGCCGACCTGTTCACCCAGCCGATGTCCCTTGCGGTGGTCGGGCCGTTCGACGACGACGCCTTCGCGGCCGCCAGCTAACCTGGGACCCCGTGACCGTCGTCAGCCCCCCGCCCCCCGTCGAGGAAACGGCGGCCCCTGCGGCTCGCCGCAAGCGCCGCATCATCGGCATGTCCATCTGGGCGGTGCTCTTCGCGGTCGGCACGTACTTCATCGGCGTGCCGACCAGCGACCCGCTCATCGCCTTCGGCTGGCTGTGGCTCGCCACCATCGCGTGGCGCAGCGACCTGCCCTGGCGCCAGCACCTGCTCTTCCTGCGTGACTGGCTGCCGATCGCGCTGCTGCTGGTGCTCTACAACGTCTCCCGCGCGTACGCCGACGACCTGTTCGCGCCGCACGTCTACCCGCTGATCCACGCCGACGAGGCGATGTTCGGCTGGGCGACCGGCGATCTGGTCCCCACGGTGTGGCTCCAGGAACACCTCTACCGGCCCGACGTGGTGCAGTGGTGGGAGGTCGTGGTCTCGCTCGTCTACGTCTCGCACTTCCTCGCGGTGCCCACGATCGGTGTGCTGCTGTGGCTGCGCCAGCGCGAGCTGTGGGCCCGGTTCATGCGCCGGTGGTTCACGCTCAGCCTGTTCGGCCTGATCACGTACTTCCTCTACCCGGCCGCGCCGCCGTGGTGGGCATCCCTCTACGGCCAGCTCCCGCAGCACGTCGAGCGCATCTCGACGAACGGGTGGAACGCCATCGGGCTGCACAGCGCCGGCAACTCGCTCAACGCGCTGCAGGTCGACGCTGCCAACCCGGTCGCTGCGATGCCTTCGCTGCACACGGCGTACGCCATGATGGCCGTCTCGTTCTTCCTGCCGATGGTGGCGAAGAAGTGGTGGCCGCTGCTGCTCGCCTATCCGCTCGCGATGACCTTCACCCTGGTGTATTCCGGCGAGCACTACGTCATCGACGTGCTGGTCGGGTGGGCGTACGTAGCGGGCATCTTCCTGCTCGTGGGCTTCGCCGAGCGGTGGTGGGCCCGCCGTCGCGCTGCCGATAAGGTGTCCGCGTGACGATCCGAGTGGGTGTTCTGGGAGCTCGGGGCCGGATGGGCTCCGAGGCGTGCAAGGCGATCGAGGCGGCCGGCGATCTCGAGCTGGTGGCCACCGTCGTCCGTGGCGACAAGCTCGAAGACACCACGGACGCCGACGTCCTGGTCGACCTCACCACGCCGGACGCTGTCATGGACAACCTGCGCTGGGCCATCGACCGGGGCATCCACGCGGTCGTCGGGGTCAGCGGCTTCGACGAGCAGCGCCTCGGCCAGGTCCGCGCGTGGCTCGCGGACCGTCCGGAGGTCGGCGTGCTGATCGCCCCCAACTTCGGCATCGGCGCGGTGCTGATGATGCAGTTCGCGGCCCGCGCGGCGAAGTATTTCGAGTCCGCCGAGATCATCGAGCAGCATCACCCGCGCAAGCTCGACGCCCCCAGCGGCACCGCCTCGCACACGGCCCGGCTGATCGGCGCCGCCCGGGCCGAGGCCGGCCTGGGGCCCATGCCGGATGCCACCAAGGAGGAGATGTCGGGGGCGCGGGGCACCGAGATCGACGGCGTACGCGTCCACTCGATCCGTGCCGCCGGCCTGGTCGCCCATCAGGAGGTGCTCTTCGGCACCACCGGGGAGACGCTCACGATCCGCCACGACAGCCTCGACCGGTCATCGTTCATGCCCGGCGTGCTGCTCGGCGTCCGGACCATCCAGAGCCGGCCCGGTCTCACCGTCGGGCTGGACCCCCTGCTCTAGCTCCCCTGTTCCAGGGAGACGTGCAGCCGCAGCTGGTTGACGAGCATGTCGTCGACGTCGAGGGCCCGGCCGACACCGTCGGGCTCCCAGCCGGCCGACACGAGGAATTTCCGCATCGCGTCGTCCGCCTCGTAGGCCCACGCCACCGCCGAGACGAAGCCGTCCTCCCGCCACAGGTCCACGGTGGCCTGCAGCAGCCGGCTGCCATGGCCGCGGCGTCCCCACCGCGGCTCCACCAGCAGATCGGTGATCGCGGCGACGTTGTCCGGGAGGGCCGGCTCCTCGGGCGCCAGCGCCTGCTCGTCGGCGGGCCCGGAGGCGGCGAAACCGATCACGGTCTGCGCGCTCTCGCTCTGCTCGACGGCGATCAGGACCCGGTGGCGGGGTGACGGGGTCGCGTCGATCGCCTCGGCCCAGCCCCGGGCCAGGTAGGCCTCGTCGAGGTTCGCGAGCACGTGGGCGGGGAACATCCGCCGATATGCCGTACGCCAGGTCGTGAGCTGGATGCGGGCGATCTCCGCGGCGTCCTCGGGACGGGCGGGACGGACGAAGCCGAGAGCCATGCCCGGCAGCCTACAGATCCACGATGTACGCCCGCCGCGGCAGTGTCACCACCGGGTTACGGGGCGTCTTGTCGTACCCGTGGGCTAATCTCCTGCGACGATGGCCGTTCCTGAATCCCTCAGCGTCGCCCAGGCCCGCCGCATCACGCTGGCGGCACAGGGCTTCACCGACCGCGCACCCGGCGGCGCCACCGACCTGCGCCACCTGCGCCGCGTCCTGCGCCGGCTCCACCTGATCCAGATGGACTCGGTCAACGTTCTCCAGCGCGCGCACTACATGCCGCTCTACAGCCGCCTGGGGCCGTACGACCCGGCGCTGCTGGAGCGTGCCGCCTACCGCAACCCGCGCGAGCTGTTCGAGTTCTGGGGTCACGAGGCATCGCTGATCACCGTCGACCTCCAGCCGCTGTTCCGCTGGCGGATGGCCCGCGCCAAGGACTACGCCTGGGGCAACATGGTCCGGATCGCCACCCAGCAGCCCGAGCTGGTCGCCCGCGTCCTCGGGGAGGTCCGCGACCGGGGCCCGATCACCGCCGCCGAGATCGAGCACGACGTCCCGCGCGCCAAGGACAACTGGGGCTGGAACTGGTCGGTGGTCAAGCAGGCTCTCGAGTGGCTCTTCTACTCGGGCGAGATCACCGCTGCCACGCGTACGAGCTCCTTCGCCCGCAGCTACGACCTGACCGAGCGCGTTCTGCCCCGGAAGGTCCTCGACACCCCGACGCCGCACCCGCAGGACGCCTTCCGCGCGCTGGTCGAGCTCGCGGCCCGCTCCCTGGGCGTCGCCGCCGAGGGGGAGCTCCGCGACTACTTCCGCCTCCCGGTCCTCGGCTTCAAGCAGGCCGTCGCCGAGCTGGTCGAGGACAAGGTCCTGCTCCCGGTCACGGTCAAAGGCTGGAAAGCCCCCACCTACCTGCATCACGAGGCGAAACTGCCCCGCCGCGTCCAGGCCGCCACCCTGGTCAGCCCGTTCGACCCGCTCATCTGGGAGCGGGCCCGCACCGAGCGACTCTTCGACATGAACTACCGCATCGAGATCTATGTCCCCGCGGCCCAGCGCCTCTACGGCTACTACGTCCTGCCGTTCCTGCTCGGCGACACCTTTGCCGCCCGCCTCGACCTCAAGGCCGATCGCAAGGCCGGCGTCCTGCAGATCCCCGCAGCCTGGCAGGAACCCGCCGCTGATCCCGGCGAGACCGCCGCTGCCCTGGCGGTCGAGCTCCGCCGCCTGGCGTCCTGGCTCGGCCTCTCCGCGATCAGCCCACCCGAACGAGGCGACCTGGCCGGCCCGCTCACCGCCGCCCTCAAAGCCTGACCCGGCCCCTCTCCAGGCCTGATCGGTGGACAGCTGCGCTGTTGCGCCGGGTGTACCGTGGCCGCCATGAGCAGCACGGCCACCCCGCAGCCCCCCGCACCCCCCAGCGCGGAGTGGGCGGGCTATCCGGGTTACGCGGGCTACCCGCCGTACCCGCCGCCGAAGCAGGACCGGGTCTCCCGCTTCATCCAGTCGAAATGGCAGTCCTCCCCGCTCTGGGTGGCGCCCACGGCGATGTTGGTCTGCATGGCAGGCGCGGTCGGCTACACCCTCGCCTCGAATCCGGCAGCGGCCGACGCGGGCTCAGCCCCCACCTGCCTGCTGAAATACACCACCGGCTTCGTCTGCCCCGGCTGCGGCGGCACCCGCGCGGCCTGGTTCCTGCTCCACGGCGACATCCCGGCGGCAGCCCGCCACCACGCCCTGTTCGTCTTCGCCGTCCCGTTCCTGATCTACATGTACGTAGCCTGGGCCGCGAAACGGGTCTTCGGCTGGAAGATCCCCCAGCTGACCCTCACGCCCACGGTCCTGGGCATCTTCATCGCCGCCTGGGGCCTCTTCAGCATCGCCCGAAACCTCCCCTGGGCCCCCTTCACGTCCCTCTACGTCTGACCCCCCACCTGCGGCGTGCACGGTTCACCTTCGAGAACCGTCCAGCGTGCGAAGCTTCCCCAGGCCAGGGCTGCTGCCCGGAGCGACCGAACGACGTAGCGACACCACGTCGGCTTCGGGGGCGGGGATTGC
>NZ_BOQP01000043.1 GCF_018332715.1 Winogradskya consettensis
TTCCCCGCGGCTTTATCCGGCTGGCGTTTCGTTCAAACCCAAGCCACGCAGGACGTCATCGCGGTTTGCGTTCCCGCGCAGCGCGGTCAAGGAATTCAAGCGACCCAGCAAAGTCGTGGAAGACGCAGGGCATTTCAAGTCCTGAATCGCCGACAAGGTCTTCTCAAAACGCTGGATGCGGCTTTCAAGGTCCGCCCCACTCGGCAAGTTCGCATTCTTGAGCGCTACCTGCGCGTTCACCTGGGCTTGAGTGGGTGGGCAGCGACCGGGAACCTTCACCCCGGTAGGTCCCACGCGGTCGGCGGTCGCGTTCGGATCGCCCGGACTGAAACCCAGCGCCGGCACCAAAGCGTCAACATTACCGGAGCCGGCTCCGGCATTCCCCGTCGCTCCACTCGCGCCCGCGTCACCGGATCCTGCGGCGGCTTTATCCGCCGGCGTTTCATTCAAACCCAAACCACGCAGGACGTCATCGCGGTTCGCGTTCCCGCGCAGCGCGGTCAAGGAATTCAAGCGACCCAGCAAAGTCGTGGAAGACGCAGGGCATTTCAAGTCCTGAATCGCCGACAAGGTCTTCTCAAAACGCTGGATGCGGCTTTCAAGGTCCGCCCCACTCGGCAAGTTCGCATTCTTGAGCGCTACCTGCGCGTTCACCTGGGCTTGAGTGGGTGGGCAGCGACCGGGAACCTTCACCCCGGTAGGTCCCACGCGGTCGGCGGTCGCGTTCGGATCGCCCGGACTGAAACCCAGCGCCGGCACCAAAGCGTTGATGTCACCGGAGCTGGCTCCGGTCTCGGCGGCTTGGCTCATCCCCGTGCCGACCGCGAGCGCCGAGCCGAGCAGCGCTGCGGCGGCACCTCCAACCAACAGCTTGCGCGTCCGGCTGCTGACTCCGCGTCGATACATGCACGGCTCCTCTTCGTCTCGGTACTGCTTGTACCGAGATATACGAGCAATGATGTGGCAGCAGTTCACGACGCTGAGCAAGCGTTCTTTAAAGTTTCTTTAACGCGACTCCCGAGCAACTCGGTCTGCCAGCCGGACAGCGTCGGCCCGAACACCGTGACCAGCACCTCAGCCATCGCGGCGCCACCACCCGTCGGCACGCCCGAGGCCGTCCCGGTGTCCGCGCCACCAGATGCGTTGTGGTCTTACCGGCGCCGTCGGGGCCGACAGCACGATCCGGGCCCGCGCCTCAGTACAGGCCCGGAAGGTCCAATCTGTACTGTTGTCAGCCGACCCGGCCGAGCCGTTGCAGACGCGTATCGCACGGCTGACTCTCGCGGGTCGGATCCCGGCGACCCGGCGACGGTCCTGATGCTGGTGCAGCTGGCCGGGAAATATGTGGCCCGCGGCGACCGGGAACGGCTTGCCGGGGTCTGTGAGCAGCTGGACATCGCAGCGGAGGGCTGCGATGCGGCCCGGCTGGGGACGATGATTGAGCAGCGCATCGGCACTACCACCCATCCGAGTGCCTTCGCCGCGGTGCAGGTCGTGCATCGGCTGCTTGTCCTGATCGACGAGGCGACGACCCCGACCTCGAGCCCATTATCGATGAGAAGGAGGCAGGCCAGTGTCGACGTCGGTCACCGAGGTCATGCGCGGCCTGCCGCGCGACGTCTACATCCGCCACGAACGGCACGGCGACACCGTGCATTACTCATTGCCGGAGGCAGTCGCCCGGGAGCTCACCGCTCTGCAGGTGCGCCCCGGGGACAGGGTGCTGGAGGTCGGCACGGGCTCCGGCTGGACCGGTGCCCTGCTCGCCGGCCTGGCCGGCCCGGACGGCCGGGTCATCAGCGTGGACATCAGCGAGGAGCTGGCCGGCAGAGCCGAGCGTATTCACCGGGACCGCGGCGTGGAGAACGTTTCCTGTCACGTCGGTGACGGCCTGGCGGGGTTCAGCGAAGCCGGTTTGCTGGATCGGGTCGTGGTCTGGTGTACGCCGCCGCGGGTCCCTGATGCTCTCGTCGGGCAGGTCGTCGACGGTGGGCGGATGGTCGTGTGCCTGCCGATCGCGGAGCTGCCGTTCCTGACCGTGGTCGCGACGATCACCTTGGCGGGAGGGCAGCCGGCGGTGCAGGCAATCACGTCCGGCGGATACGTACAGAGCCGGACCACGCCGTCGGACGAGGTCGTCGTGCCGCACCGCTGGGTGGACGCCATGACCGACGGGCCCCGCCCGTCATGGGTGTCGATCGCCTGGCGCGATCGAGACACCTCCGATGGCATCGGCGCCCGTACGGTCCTGGACCGTCTCCTGCATCCGGGACACACCGTGACGTACGGGCGCGGGGATGTGGACTGGAACTCGTGGAACGCGTTCTCCGCCACGTTGAACGACCCGGCACTGTCCACCGCTGACCTGCGTGGCCGGATGCGGGCGATCGGCCACAGCACCCCCGACAGCGCTGCCATGCTCCAGGTCGACGGCACAATCGTCGCCGACGCCGAAGGCTCGCCGTCGTTGACCATCCTCCGGACGTGGCTCGAGCTGTGGGAACGGGCCGGACGACCGGCCGCGGACCGGCTCACCCCGGCCCTTGTGCGCAATGATGATCCGGGCTGCGCCGGCTGGGATCTGCGGGTCTCGTGGTGAGCGCAGGTCCCAGCATCGGTGTTCAGTAGGCCAGGGCGATGTCCGCGCGCCGGTTCTGGGCGCGGCCGGCTGCTGTTTTGTTGCTGGCGTCCGGGTTGGCTTCGCCCTGGGTGATCGCGTACGTCCGGATGCTGTGACCGCCCGCGAGGGTGGCGCAGGTGTTGCGGGCGCGGCGTTTGCCGAGGGCGTTGCCGTTGCCCTGCAGGGTGCCGGTGCCGGCGAAGATCGACAGGGTGCCGTTCGCGTCGATCCGGTAGATACCGTGCGCCTGGGAGTCCGAGGCGTACAAGATTCCCGTCGTAGAAAGTGAGACCGCTGACCGCCTTCACCGGCGAGGCTGTCGCGGGACCGGGTATTGCCGCATTACGTTGACCGGTGCCGGCCACCACGGAAAGTGTGCCGTCCGTCGCGACCCGGAGATGGCATAGCCGAGCGGTGACGACAACACCGGACCGGGCACCGGCACCCCGAACACTCCGTTGCCGGCCACGATTGACAGCGTCAAGGCGTCCGGATCGGGAATGGCCAGCGCCGGGCGGGACCGGTGAGCACGGTGGCACCGATTGCCGGTAGCCGAACGGCGTGCAGGCGGGCGGCGCGTTTGATCGATGCGCCGGGTTCACGGCTACGAGCGCGATCTCCTGAAGTTTTTGTCACAGGTCTATGCGAAACTGCTCCGCGTTCGGGCCCGTCTGGGGCCCAGAGACATCACGGGGGAACGCATGCGTGTCCATATGCGAATATCTTCGCTGATAGTGGCTTCGATGCTCGGGTGTGGAGCGGTGGTGGGCCTCGGCGGCACGCCGGCGCTCGCCGCCGAGGGCAGCCCGACCGGTCTCACCACGGCAGGTCAGGCCTGCGTCACCACGGCGCCCGGGCCTTTCCTGAGCCCCGGCCGACTCAACGACGCCCAAGCCGTCCTGCTCCGCGGCGAGTACGACGCCTCGGTCTGGAGCGACGACTCCACAGCGGACTTCCAGGTGTGGGACGTGACCGAGCCGGACCAGCCGCAGGACTGGAGCGACCGGGGTGGGGCGTCCGACGGGCACCTGCTCGTTCAGCTCGAGGATCCGTCGCGGCAGCTGGACGGCGTCACGTATGGCTGGAAGGTGCGGCTGGTGGACGGCGCGGCGTCGTCACCGTGGAGCGACACCTGCTATTACACCGTCGACCGCAGTGGCGGCGCGGCGCCAGCCGTCACCTCCGCGGAGTATCCGCCGGGCGACTGGGATAACGCACACGGCGAGATCGGCACGCCGGGCTCGTTCACGTTCACCCCGGCCGACGACGACGCGGTCAGCTACAAGTACGGCTTCTACGCCGACAACGTCTCCGAGCCGGAGCAGACCATCCCGGCGCCCCGGCTCGGTGGGCCGGTGACAATCAACTGGGCGCCGCGCGCCGCCGACTACAACTCGTTGACGGTCTATGCGATCGATCGCGCCGGGAACTACTCGGAGCGGCAGGACTACACGTTCTACGTACGCGAGACCCGGCCCTCGGTCTTCTCCGCGGCCTACCAGGAGAGTGCCGGCTACGGCGACCTGAAGTACAACGTCGGGGTGCCCGGCGAGTTCGACTTCGACTCGAACGTCCCGGACACGACGTCGTTCGTGTGGCACATCGACCAGGATGGTCCCTCCGGCACGGCCGACGCCGATTCCGAGGGCAACGCCGCGGTGATGATCGCCCCGGCCAAGGCCGGCTATCAGACGCTCTATGTACGCAGCGTCGCCCGTGACGGCGCGCCCCACCCGGAGCGGGCATACCGGTTCTACGTGGACAACGCGCCGCAGGTCACGGGTGACATCAACAAGAGCGTCACCATCGGCTCCTCGCTGAAGTTCCACCTCGCGCCGCGGACCGGCGACGTCACGGCGTACGTCTACTGGAACGAGGACAGCAGCTCGCACGAGTCCGCGAAGATCACGATCCCCGCCGACGGGGCCGGGGCAGCCGACCTGACCTGGGTGGCCGACAACACCACCGAGAACACGAACGGGGTCCGGGTGCAGGCCCGCAGCGCCGACGGCACGCTGTCGGAGGCGCGCTGGCTGCCGATCAGCGTCTGGGGTGCCGCACCCACGGTGAATCGCACCGGCGGCACGGTCGTCGGCAGCACCGCGACGATCAGCGTGCGCACCGAGATGGCGAACGTCAAGGAGTACGAGGCGGTCCTCAACCACGACGACGCGACCAGGCAGATCGTGCCCGCGGCGGCGGACGGCACCGCGACGTTCAAGTTCACGCCCACCAAGGCGCAGTACACGTTCGTCACGGTCGTCGCCCGCAACGCCGCCGGCGTGCACACCGACGAGGGCAGCACGGGTTGGTCCGTCACCGACGGGCCGGCGGTCACCTCGGCCGACTTCCCGGCGAGCGGCTCGGGCAAGATGACGGCGGGCACCTTCACCTTCAAGGCGCAGCAGGCCGGAGCGACCACATTCGTCTATTCGATCGACGGCACCGACCAGTTCCAGGTCGAGGTGCCGGTCGGCGCGGACGGCACCGCCACCACCGCGGCGTGGACGCCGGAGACCTCAGGGTCCTACTCGCTGCACGTGACGAGCAGGACCTCGAACGGCACCAGATCGTCGGAGACCTACTACAGCTTCACCGTCGCGGCCGACCCGGTGACCGTGACGTCGGTGTCGCCCGGCACGGTCGCACCCGGTGGGGTACGCACGCTCACCGTCACCGGCTCCGGCTTCCAGAAGGCCAACTACACCGCGTTGCACACGTCCGACGGCAGTTACGTGAGCGGCACGATCACCGGGATCTCGGCCGACCGTAAGACGCTGACCGCCGAGTACGACCTGACCGGGGCAGCCCTCGGAGCGGCCTCGCTGGACGTGCAGCCCGACGGCTACAACTCGCCGGTCACGCTGGCGAACGCGTTCACCATCGCCAACCAGTCGACGCCGCTCAAGGTGGTGACCGCGCCCGTGATCACCGGCACGGCGGCGGTCGGCTCGACCCTGAAGTCCTCGACCGGCACGTTCACGCCGGCCGCCTCGGCCTACACGTACCAGTGGGCGGCCGGCGGCACGGCGATCAGCGGGGCGACCGGCTCGTCCTACGTGGTCAAGCCGGCCGACCTCGGCAAGAAGATCTCGGTCTCGGTCACCGCGACCAAGAACGGCTACCTTCCGGCGACGGAGAAGTCCGCCGCCACGGCTGTGGTCGCCAAGGGGCCCGCCGCGGTGAACACTGTTCTGCCGAAGATCACCGGTACGGCGAAGGTCGGCAGCACGCTGAATTCGTCGGCCGGAACGTGGAAGCCGGCGCCCACCTCGTACCGCTACGAGTGGCGGGCAGGCAGCACGCTGCTCGGCACCACGGCGTCGCTGAAGCTCACCACCGCGATGCAGGGCAAGAAGATCGCTGTGACGGCGATCGCGATCCAGGCCGGTTACGAAGACGGCAAGGCGACCAGCACCACCGTCACGGTCACGAAGTAGAACTGCCGGTGCAACGAGGGGCCTGGCCTGCCGAAGATCGACAGGACAGGCCCCATCATCGGGTTACAGGTTGTTGATCCGGGCCAGCAGCTCTGCCTCGGTCAGGTTTTCCAGGACCGCGTCCTGCTTGCGGCCCAGGACGGCCAGCAGCTTCTCCTTCTCCAGCTTCTTGGCCGCCGCCGCCTTCGCCACCTGGTCCTCCGCGAGGCGGATGGCGATGACGTGCTTGACGACCTCCAACTTGGTCTCCAAGGTTGCCTTGGCCGGATTGGCCTCGGTGGCCACGAACGACTCGGTGGCGATGGCCTTGAGCTCGGCGTTGACGGCCTTGGCCACGTCATCGAGGCTGAAGGCGGACTTGGCGGTCAGCGGAAGCTCCCACAGCTGTTCCGTGGTCAGCAGACCCTTGGCCGACGGGTAGCGGAACTTCTCCCGCGTGGCCTTCTCGAAAATGGTCACGGTGGCCTCTCTCGGATGTCTGGGCAGATTCAGAACTGGATGCTGATGAGGTGACGCCGGCCGCCGGTCATGGTGACCTTGGCGACCACAGAGCTGCGGACCGTGGAGCTGAAGCCGAGGCCGGACAGCTGGTCCGGGGACGGCTCGCACTTGGTGCGGTCGCCGAGAACCTCGAACACCTTGCGGTGCGGTTGCAGGTCGCGGCGCAGGAACTCGTTGTAGATCCCCCGGGTCGGCTGGTCGTTCATGCACCCTTTCAGCATGAAGAAGTAGTGGCGGTTGCCGATCTCACTGTCGTCGAAGTAGTTCGGCGAGTACATGACGGTGGACACCGGCACGAACTGTTCGGTGGTGATGCCCCACAGGTCCTTGCCGGCGCTGCCCCGCTGCATGTCCCTACCCGGCCGGAAAGCGGTGATCCTCTCGCCGGCGACCGTCATCCGGCCCACCTCGACGGTCTTCTTGTGGCCGACCGCCTGTTCGTGGCTGTAGTGCTCGATCTTCCCGTTGCTCTCGGTCTCGATCACGAAGCCGGCCGCGGCGCTCTCCCGCTTGTGGAACTGGTTCACCTCGATCCGGTACTCCCCGTCGGGGATGTTGGCGACCCAGGTGACGTTCTCCACGGGCTCGCGGGAGAACGGTCCGCCCGCGTTCATGTCGACGTCGAGTTTGTTGCGCTTTTCCTGGTACCAGATGTGCTCGCCGTCGGGTTCGAACACGTGCAGGTCGAGGTCGTCGTGGTTGAACCAGGACAGGCTCACCCGCAGCTTGCCGGTGACGTTGCCGCCGGCCCGCTTGACCTTCTCCTTGATCGAGTCGGTGACGTTGCCGCCGTAGGACCAGCCGAAATCGTTGTCCCACGCGAACAGCCGCGGGGCGGCCGGGTGCCGCCCGGTGGTGAGACTGACGAAGTGCGGTTCGTGGCTGTTGGCGACCCACAGGTCGATGCTCGCGGCGCCGGGCAGGATGTCCTTCATGAAGGTGACCACGGGGGTCTCCTCCGGCTTCGCGTCACGAAGGCGCGCACCCGCGGACCCGGTGGTGGCCGCCTGCATGAGCAACCCTTCGATGCCGTCCTTCATCCGTGACTGGGTGTCGTTGTCGACCCACAACACGTTGTTGACCGACACGTCGGACAGGCGGGCGAACCGTCGCTGCAACGATTCCTCGATGCCCAGCTCGTCGATGGTCCTCATGGCGGCCTTGACCATCGCCGGGGTGATCAACGCCGTGGGACGCTGGTAGTTCTGCGGCGCCACCTTCGCCTCGAACGACCGGACCGCCTGCTCCAGGTCGACGCCCGCGGAAAGATCCTGGACGAGAGTGCCGATCACCGTGTTGCGGAACCGGGCCGCGGGGTTCATGGCGTTGGCGAACACGAAGGCCCGTCGGTCCGCAGCCTGCGTCCACCGGTTCTGCAGCGACCGGAATTCGGTCACCGCACGGTGATGCTCCGTGCCGCGGTAGAGGGCGTTGTCGTCGATCAGGTCGACAACGGTGTCCAGAGCGTGCTGGGTCAGCTCGGTCAGGCCACGCTGGAACACCTGCACCGCGGCGTCGAAGATGCCCCGTGCCGCGCCGGCGTCGCTGGTGCGATGCTGCTTCTCCACCCGGCCGTGCAGGTGGTGCCACACCTCGACCTGTCCGTCGCGCAGCGTCCGGGTCGTCCTCGTCCCGTACTGCGCCTCGGTGGAACGGAAAACGCCGGACAACGGCAGCGTGCCGACGAATTCGTCCATTGCGGCGGCGACGACGGAGAAGACCGGGTCGGACGCGGACACGCCGGACCAGACGGTGCGCACCTGTCCGTTGTCGATCTCTACGACGTTACCGAAGTTCTTGATGAACCCGCGGCAGGTCGAGCAGTCGTACTCGGACCGCTCACGGAACCGAGGATTGGTGCCGGCGGGGAAGGACTCGAGAAAGGTCAGCCAGAGCGAGTCCCGGTCGAGACCGTCGCCGGCGACGTACAACTCGCCCTTGGACATCGCGGACAGACGGGTAGTCACATCCGCCACGAACTGCTGAAAATCGCCCACCGTGTCAACCTCCTTGATCACCGGAGATCCTAGGGAGCGCACGCCATTTGAGAAACGTATTTCCGGCCGCCCGCACGGTCGCGGACGGACGCCGGCGGACGGGCGCCGACGGCCGACCACCGGCGGGAACGGCGACCGCTGCAAACTTCCTGCACATCCAGATCGTTGACACTCGGGGCGTACTCACATTTAACTTCGTCTATTGGTGTCGCATTTGAAGGTGGGACGATAATGAGAAGATCAGCGCTTTTGGCGGGGTTCGCCGCCATCGCCACGGCGGCAATCGGCGTCGCCCTTCCGATGTCCGGGGCGGACGCCGCGACCGGCACCGTCACCGGCTTCGCGACGCGCAACGGCGGCACGACCGGCGGCGCGGGCGGCGCCACCGTGCGGGCCACCACCGGCACCGCGATCCACACCGCGCTGTGCGGCCGGGCCAGCAGCAGCACCCCGATCATCATCGAGGTCAGCGGCACCATCAACCACGGCAACACCACGAAGGTCTCGGGCGCCAGCTGCAACACCGCGGCCGACGTCATCGAGCTCAAGCAGATCAGCAACGTCACGATCATCGGGGTCGGCAGTGGCGCGATCTTCGACCAGCTCGGCATCCACATCCGGGAATCCAGCAACATCATCATCCAGAACGTGACCGTACGGAACGTCAAGAAGTCGGGCTCCCCCACGTCGAACGGCGGCGACGCCATCGGCATGGAGTCCGACGTGCGCAACGTCTGGGTCGACCACGTCAACCTGGAGGCGTCGGGCGGCGAGTCGGAAGGCTACGACGGCCTGTTCGACATGAAGGCCAACGTGCAGTACGTGACGTTGTCCTACAGCACTCTGCGCAATTCCGGACGCGGCGGCCTGATCGGCTCCAGCGAGAGCGACCGCACCAACGGCTACGTCACGTTCCACCACAACCTCTATCAGAACATCGATTCCCGTACGCCGTTGTTGCGAGGCGGAATCGCGCATATCTACAACAATTACTATGTGAACCTCAACGAGTCCGGCATCAACTCCCGGGCCGGCGCGAGCGCGAAAGTGGACAACAACTATTTCAAGGACTCCAAGGACGTCCTGGGCACGTTCTACACGTCCGAGGCGGGGTTCTGGCAGGTCAGCGGCAACATCTTCGACAACGTGACGTGGTCGAGCCCGGGGACGGACAACAATCCCGCGGGACCCGATCCGGTTTCCAACACCACGGTCAGCATTCCGTACGCGTACACGCTGGACGCCGCGAGCTGCGTACCCTCGATCGTCAGCCTGACAGCCGGCGCCAACAACGGCCTGCAGGTCTCCAACGGCAGTTGCTCGACAACGCAGCCGACAACCTCCGCACCCACGCCCACCACCCCCGCACCCACCACCCCACCGCCGTCGTCGGGGACAAACCTGAGCATCGGCGCCGGCTCCGATGGTTCCAGCAAGGCCACGGGTACGGGTTACGGCGACGTCCGCGACGCCAGCCTCACCACCTACTGGTCACCGGTGGGCACGACCGGGGACATCTCGATCAAATGGGGAACGGCCACCACGGTTTCGAGGGCCGTCATCCGCGAGGCATCCGGCTCCGCGGGCACCATCGGATCGTGGCAGGTCATCAACTACGGCACCGGAGCCGTTCTCGCCTCCGGCACCGGAGCGGGCACCATCACGTTCCCCGCGACGTCCCTGACCAAGCTCACGTTCCGCATCCTCACCGCGAGCGCCACCCCCAAGATCGCCGAGTACGAGACCTACGCCGGGTGAGGAACGTGGAACAATTCCCCGGATGCTGCGCAGAATCGGTCAAGTAGCCCTGGGCGCTTTCCTGCTCGTCGCGGGCACGACCCACCTGACGGTCGCCCGCCACGAGTTCCAGGCCCAGGTGCCACCGTGGCTTCCCCTCGACCCCGGCTTCGTGGTCATCGCGTCCGGAGTCGTCGAGATCGCCCTCGGCCTGGCCCTGTTTATCCTCTGGGCCCTGGCCACCACCCACGCCGTCAGGACCCTGCGCTCCCTGCGCACCGCCGCGTAACCAGCACGGTCTCGGGTCAGTCGCGGCGCATCTGCTGGGCGAGCTGCTCGGCGAGTGGCGCCAGCTCCGCCCGCAGGCGTTCGGCCTCCACCGGGGTGACAACAACAGCGGGATCCACGTACGGCCGGTTGCTCACCCACTGCCGACGACGCCCCGACGACGGATGCCGGGCCAGCAACGACGCGTCCTCCCGCATGGACAGCTGGCGCAGCACCGGCAGGAACTCCGCCCGGCGGCCCTGCGTGTCGGCGAGCAACGCCCGCCACCGCTGCGCGGCCTCCCCTTCCGCGACCCTCGGGTGCAGCAGATCGGTGAGCCCCGGCATCAGCACCAACGCGTCGAGCATCTCGAGCGTGGCACGTGACCCGCCCGCCCGGACCGCCATCGAATCGGCCCGGACCTCCGCCCGGCGATCCTCCCCGGCAGCCAGCAGGAACATTCCCAGATGGGCGCTGAACAGCACGAACGACACCATCCCGGCGATCACCTGCCAGACCGTGAACGCCATCAGCAACAAGCCGGAAAGATCTTTGTCGACGCCGTCACCCCGCGGCGGCGCGACGATCCGCGAAAGCGCGCCGAACACCGTCCGCGCTGGCTGCTCGAGAAGCCGCCGGAACCCGTCCTGATACGCCAGATGCCCGAGCTCATGCCCGATCAACGCGACCAACTGCTGCTCGCTGAGGGCGAGGATCATCGGCAACCCGATCGCCAACACCTTCGTCCGCCGAAACCCCACCACGGCGGCCCAGGCGTTGAACTCGGTGTCCACAACCAGCAGATCCGGCCGGGGAGCCCCGGTCTTCTCGGCGGCCCGGTCGACGAGCCCCCGCAGCACCGGCGCACTGCCGGCATCGAGCACCCACCCACCGGCCACCGCGTCCTTACGACTGCCGAGCCGGGGCCGCAACACCCAGGCCAACCCGAGCAGTGCGGCCCCGGCGGCGATCGGCGGCAACAACCGCCCGGTGACGATCAGCCAGACACCCGCCGCCACCAGCGCGAGCACCCCGGCCCCGAGCAGCACCGAGACGGCAAGCAGAACCACCCGCCCAGCCGTGACGCGCCGCCCGACAGCCCGCTCATCGCGTCCCGCCAGCACCCTGTCCGCCCGAAACCCGGCGCGCCGGTCGAGCAGCACCATCCGCCGTGCGAACCACCCGCCCCCGCCACCCACGAAAGCGTCCAAATTCCACTCACAGGCACCACACCACGAGGGCCGCTCACCCACCGTGACCAGCACCGCAGAACACTTGGGGCAAACCCCCGTCGATGTCAGCACCGGCGCATTAGATCACCCCGCCGCCGAGCCCACCGCCCCGGGAAGACGCCCATCAGGCCTCGCCGTGATCGCGATGGTTGCGCTGCGGAGAGGCTCGTTGAATGGCGCGTGAACCTGGATAACGTCACCCATCGGCAGGCCACAGTCTCGACCGGACACCGTGGACATACGGCGGCAGGAAGGATATTCTCCGGCGTCCATTGATCCCGGGGGAGGATTTCATGTACGTGTCCCGAGTTCGTAATGTTCTGTTAGGCGTAATGATCATTGGTGCGGCTGTTGCAATACCGACCGCCGCCCAGGCCGCTCCGCAGGATTTGACGCTGACCGTCAAGAACGGCATCACCAACGAGGGCGGCAAGGAGTTCCCGATCTATCTCCGTGTGCCGGACATGCAGGAGGGATTCTTCATCGAGGATGTCCGGGTCGCGATCGACACCACGGACATCACTTCCGTGACCGCGCTGGCCACCATTGCGCCGGGCGCCACCCCGAAGTGCACCACGGCGGCCACGATCACCACGTGTGATCTGGGCTCGATCGGCAGCGCGGACGATGACGCCCAGCCCACCATGATGGTGACCGCGAAGCCGGGTGCGGCACCCGGCACCACGGGCAAGCTCAAGGTCACCCTCACCGCGAAGGGGATCGAGCCCCTCGTCGTCACGCCGACGGTCACGGTCGCGGAGCAGGTCGACCTGGCGATCAGCGATGCCCCGGAGACCGTCGAGGCGAAACCCGGTGAGCTGGTGCCGCTCGGCGTCCGGATCACCAATCGGGGCACCAACGCCATTCCCGGCGTTGCCCTGCGCATCGCCGGCGGGGATCCCCTCACCCGGCGGAGCAGCTTCGACAACTGCTACCACCTGAACGACGACTTCGAGACGTTCTGCCGCTTCGAGACGACGCTCGAGCCCGGTAAGACGTACGTGGTCGACGGCACGGTCCTGGGGGTTCGCAAGGACGCCAAGCCCGGCCAGGACTCGTACGGTGCCGCGGTCTGGACCCTGGACGACATCGATCATCTCGGCATCATGAGCGACTACCCGCACGACAGCGGCGCCCCGCTCAAGCTCGTCGAGCTGCCCGGCGTGGCCGCGGCCGCGCGGGTGCCGGCCTCAGACCCGGACTCCAGCGACGACCTCGCCAAGGGCAAGGTCACCATCCTGGCCGGCCCGTCGCCGACGCCCTCATCGCCCGCTCCCACCGCCACTCCCACCGCCACTCCCACGACCACCCCGCCCGTCGCAGGCGGCGACACCGGCGGTGAGGGTGGCGGCGGCACCCTGCCGATCACCGGATCCCCGATCGGCCTGATCGCCACGATCGGCGTGAGTGCCCTGCTCATCGGCATCCTCGGCCTCGTCGCCACCCGCCGCCGCGCCCGCTTCACCGCCTGATCGACCTTCCGTCCGCGGCGCGCTGCCGCAGAAAAAAGTCGCAAGACCAGGTCGCAGGACCAGGCCGCAAGACCGGCAGACCAGGGTGGTACGGCATTCAGCTGTGCCGCCCTGTCGCCGTTCTAGGGTGATCAGGTGACGAGCATCGCGACGCTGCGGGAAAAGATCGATCTGCTTCGGGCGGTCGAGGCACAACAACGGTTCGGCACCGTCATCGGGCCCGGCGCCGAGCTCGCTCCGATCCCGGCGCTGCCGGCGGGCACCACCGAGGTGTTCAGCCTGTTCGGCCGGTTGGAGGGAAACTATCTGCTGTTCAAGCCGCCGAGCTCGATCCGCACGCCGACCGCCTGGCGGGAGCACACCTCCGACAATTTCGCCCTGGGTGAGGCACTGGTGATCGGCGCCGAAATCTTCAGCACCCCCGAATTCCGGTCCGGCGAGAATGAATCCGGCGAGGACGGCATGGGGTACGGCGGCGCGCCCATCAGGATGAGCCTCGCCGACGGCCATGTCTATTACATCGACCCCGAGAACTACATTTTCCTGTACAAGAATCCCGACGCCGACAACGTGGAGATCGAGGTTCTCGCCCCCGATCTCATGACGTTCTTCGACCGGTACGTACTCGGCGACCAGTACCCCCGGCTCGTGGAGGTCGTCATCGGCTCGCAGGCCGCGGAGCAGCGCCATCGAAAGACCGGCGACCACGTGGACAGTTGGCGGCGTCTCCTGATCGCTGCCGGGCTGGCTGCGTAGAGCAGATGCGAGCATCAGAGCTTCCACGGGCAATTGGCGCGGCTGTGTCGATCGCTGCGGATCTCGGTCTGGCTGCCGACGACGCGGTCGTACTTCAGAATTCGAACAAGGTGAGTCTGCGGCTGCTGCCCTGTGACGTCATGGCCCGGGTGGCACCCGTACAGGACCAGATCGCGCAGTTCGAAATTGACATCGCGCAACGGCTGACCGCGGCCGGGAGCCCGATTGCGGGCCTTGATCCCCGGGTCGAGCCACGGGTCTACGAGCGTGCCGGGTACGCGGTCACGTTCTGGACCTTCCACGAAACCGCCACCGGTGACGAGATCGCACCAGCCGATTACGCCGATGCGCTGCACGAACTGCACAGAGCAATGCGCACGATTGAGGTACGCGCACCGCACGTCACCGATCGCATCGCGCAGGCCCAGCACCTCGTGGCAACCCGGGACCGTACGCCGGAACTCGCCGAAGCCGACCGTGAGCTCCTCGACTCCGTGCTGCGGCGACCAGTCCACGGAACGGATCAGCTGTTGCACGGCGAACCGCACCCGGGCAACGTACTGAAAACGAAGGGTGGGCTGCTGTTCATAGATCTTGAGACGTGTTGCCGTGGGCCTGTCGAATTTGATCTGGCCCACGCGCCCGAGGATGTCGGCGATCGTTATCCGGGTGTCGATCAGGGGTTGCTGAACGAGTGCCGGATTCTGGTGCTGGCGATGATCACGACGTGGCGCTGGGATCGGGACGATCAGTTTCCGGACGGGCGGCGGCTCGGGATGGAATGGCTCGCGGAAATTCGGGCGTACGAGGGCTGATCGACAGTTGGGGTTCGCGAGGCGGTGGCAGCCGGGTGGTTGTTCCGGTGGATCGCGGCCAAACGCCTGGCCGGCCGGCTCCAGGTCAAGACGAGCAACCCTGACCGCTACGCCTGCCGGCCCTGATGCTGGCGACGGCGTGGGGCATCAGAGCTCGGCCCGGTTGAGGCTGCGAGGATCGTCGGGGGCCTGGTATTGGGTGTACAGGCCGCTGCGGGCGACCCTGCGCCAGGGCCGGGCGTAGTTCTCGGCGGTCAGGTCCAGGTCGGTGGTGGCGATCGCGGGCGCCGGGTCGGACGGGCAGCGGGTCAGCCAGTCGCCGTCAGGTCCGACGATGCCGGAAGGCGCCACGCCCGCGTAGCTGACCCAGTAGCTGTTGGCCGCGGCGAGGGCCTGTGACTGCAGCGCGAACGGGTCGTTGTCGGTGGGGACTCCCGGCCCGTGCGTGGAGAACAGGACGCAGTCGACGTCGAGGCGTTCGTACTCCAGAAAGACTTCGGGGTAAACGACCTCCATACCCAGAGCACAGCCGAAACGTACGCCGTCGACGCTGAACGTGACGGGGTCCGAGCCCGGCGTGTAGAGATGGCTGACCTTGGTGTTCGACAGCATCCGCTCGTCGTAGCGCGTGACGATCTCGCCGCCGTCCGAGATGACGTAGAGACTCAGGTGCGGGCGCCGCGCCGGGGACGGTCACAGGAGGTTCGGCGTGGGCCACGCCGGTTCCGACGTTAGCAGCTCCGAAGAGGAACTGGCATCTATCGTCGGGGGATGGGAGACGTCGCTGCGGTGCCGGTGATCATCGACTGCGACCCGGGGCATGATGATGCGCTGGCGTTGCTGCTCGCTGTGGGTGATCCGCGGTTGCGGCTGCTCGGGGTCACCACCGTGGCGGGTAATCAGACGCTCGCCAAGACCACCTCGAACGCGCTGAAGATTCTCGCACTCGCCGGTGCAGTCGATGTTCCGGTGGCTGCCGGCTGCGATCGGCCGCTGGTCGGGGAGCTCACCGTCGCCGGGGACATCCATGGTGAGTCCGGGCTGGACGGGCCCGATCTCGAGGTGCCGGTGGGCGGGGTCGCGGACGTGCACGGGGTCGAGCTGATGCGGCGGCTCATCCTGGGCTGCGGCGAGCCGGTCACGCTGATCGCCACCGGGCCGTTGACGAATGTCGCTCTGCTGCTGCGCAGGCACCCCGAGGTCGCACCGTACGTTCGCCGCGTCGTCTTCATGGGTGGCTCGACCGATCGGGGCAACACCACGCCGTACGGCGAGTTCAACATCGTCACCGATCCCGAGGCGGCCGACATCGTGCTGCGGTCGGGGCTGCCGGTCACGATGATCGGGCTGAACGTCACGCATCAGGCGCTGGCGACGACGCAGATCATCGAGGAGTTCCGCGGGATGGGCACCCGGCTGGGCGTCATCTGCGCGGATCTGATGACGTTCTTCGCGAGCACGTACCGGCGGGTGTTCGGGTTCGAGCATCCCCCGGTGCACGATCCGATCGCCGTCGCGTGTGTCATCGACCCGTCGATCATCGCGACCGTCGCGGTGCCGGTCACCGTTGAGCTCGTCGGGGCGTACACCAGGGGTGCCACTGTTGTTGATCTTCATGGAAGGAGCGGGGCCGTCGCGAACGCGGACGTCGCCGTGGGGATCGAGGTGGAGGCGTTCTGGCGGTTGCTCATGGCGGCGGTGCGGCGCGTTTCGGAAGTTTGACAACCGGATCGGAACCGGATCGCACCTCAGGACCACTCTCAGTAGTCAATTGACTACCGATTGCCAGGGTTACCCCCGACGAAGACCCCCTGAGGAGCTCGACCCATGCGCCTGCGTCACCGTGCCGCCGTGATCACCGCCGTTGCCGGAATCGCCCTGACCGGGCTGGCCACCGCCGGCCCCGCCATGGCGGCGACCAGCACCGCCGTGAAGGCGGCGGCCAGTGCTCCGGCCAGTACCTTCAACCTCGCGGGTACGGTCGCCGCCCTGAACGCCGCGAAGGGCACCGTCACGGTCGCCGGCGTGAGCGGCAGCAACACCACCGTCACCGTGGCGCCCACCGCGACCGTGGCCGTCGACGGAAACACCGCCAAGCTGGCGAAGCTGCCGGTCGGCGCTCAGGTCAAGCTGTCCGGCAACACCACCAACGGCACCACCGTGGCCACGAAGGTCGACGCGACCACCGCCTGGCCGTTCGCCGCCGCCGGCACCGTCGTCTCGGTGGACGCCACCGCCGGCACCGTCTCGGTCAAGCGGGTCTCGCTGGACGGCAAGGGCGCCACCGACGTCATCCCGGTCGCCGCCAAGTCCACGATCACCCTCGACGGCAGGACGGTCGCGCTCTCCGCGTTGCCGGCCAAGGCTCCGATCCTGGTCGTCGGTACGGTCACCACCGGCACGTACTCCGCCAGGTCCCTGACCGCCCTGTCCCGCTGGGCGCTGAACCTCTCCGGCACCGTCGCCGCCGTCGACGCCGCGAACGGCACGGTCACGGTGAACACCGGCTCGCCGGCCACCGCGGTGAAGCTGAACGTCGACCCGAAGGTCAGCGTCAAGGTCAACGGCGTGAACGCCTCGCTGTCGAAGCTGCCGATCGGCGCGACCGTCGGCCTCACCGGCACCGAGACCACCGTCGGTGCCACCGTCTCCGGGATCGACGCCAAGGTCGGCACCAAGAACCGCTGACGCCCCCGCTGTTCGATCGCCCGCGCACTCCGCGCGGGCGATTCGGCGTGTGCGATCCTTTTGCGACTGTAGATCAAGTTGCGGGGGCAATTCGTGCGGCGTACGCGGGTAATAGGGCTGATAACGGCAGCGATCGTCAGTTTGGGTATCTACTCCGCGCCGGGTGTCGCCGACGCGGATGTCGTGGGCCCATCGGTTTTCGCCGACTACGGGCGGGGCGAGACGGACCTCGAGTTCAATGTCGGCGTACCCGGCGAATTCAGGTTCTCGTCCCGGGACGACGACACGGAATCGTTCGTCTGGTCGATCGACGGCGACGGCCCGTCCGGGACGACGCCGGCCGACGCGACCGGCTGGGGAACGACGATGATCGCCCCGGCCCGACCCGGCTGGCAGACCCTGTCCGTGCTCGGCGTCGAGCACGACGGCACCCGTTCCGGGACGACCGAGTACGAGTTCCGCGTCGACAACGGCCCCCTCGTCACCGGCGGCATGACCGCGGAGGACGACCCGGTGCTCGTCGGTGCGACGCTGACCTATCACCTGGCGCCCCGGCGGCCGGGCGTCACGGCGTACGTGTTCCAGGCCGAGGGTCTGACCGAGTTCACCGTCCCCGCCCGCGCCGACGGCACCGCCGACCACGCGTGGATGATCCCGCACCCGGACATCCGCACCCTGTCCATCCGGAGCCGCACCGCCGACGGCACGCTGTCCGAGCCCCGTTACCCCTACCTCTCGGTCAACGGCGCCGACCCCGTCATCACCCAGAGCGGCGGCTACGGCCTCAACATGGCGATGACGTTCCGGGCCCTGTCGCCGATGCCGGGCGTCACGCAATACACGGCGGTCCTCGACAACACCCCGTCGACCCAGCAGGTCGTGAGCGCCGGCCCGGACGGCAGCGCCTCGTTCCAGTACACGGTGTCCAAGCGCGGCCAGCACAGCGTCGTCATCCACGCCGTCAACGCGAGCGGGGCACGCACCGGGAGCCGCGTCCGCACCTGGACGGCCTCGGACCGCCCGATCGTCACCTCCGCGGAATTCCCGCTGGACAGCGCCGCCCGCTCTGCCCCCGGAACGTTCACCTTCACCCCACGCCTCGGCGGCACGACCGCGTACGAGTACAGCTTCGGCGGCGCGACAACCACCCTGGCCGCGAACCCGGACGGCACGGGAACGCTCCACTGGACGCCGCCCGCCATGGGCGCGTACACATTGTCGGTCCGCAGCCTCACCGCGAACGGCACCCGCTCGGAACTCACCGCCGGCCACACGTTCACCGTGGCGCCGCGCACCGGCACACTCACCTCGTTCAGCCCCCACGCGGTGCAGGCCGGCGCGCCCCGGACGATCACCCTGACCGGCACCGAACTGACCGCGCAGGACAAGATCACCGTCCAGCTGCCCGGCGGTTCATCGACACCCACAACGATCAAGTCGGTCTCCGCGGACCTGACCACGCTGACCTTCACCGCCGACCTGACCACCGCGAAGCCCGGCCTGGCCGACATCGTCCTCCACTCCGCCGCCACGGGCGAGCTCGCCGGCCGATACACGATCATCATCGACCCGGCGCCCGCCCTGCGCGTCACCAAGGCACCCGCGATCACCGGCAGCGCCAAGGTAGGCGCCAAACTCACCGCCACGGCCGGCACCTGGACACCGGCGGCGACGTCGGTGAAGTACCAGTGGAAGTCCAACGGCTCTGCCATCGCGGGCGCGACCGGCTCGTCGTACACGATCCCTGCTTCGCAGGTCGGCAAGCGGCTCACCGTCACGGTGACCGCCTCCCGATCCGGCAACACCACCACCAGCACCGTTTCGGCCGCGACCCCTGCCGTGGTCAAAGGTCCTGCCGCCAAGGCCACCACAAAGCCCAAGATTACGGGTACGCCCAAAGCAGCCCGAACGGTCACCGCAACGCCCGGCACGTGGTCCCCGAAACCCACGACCTACAAGTACGAATGGCGCCTCAACGGCAAACTCATCAAGGGCGCAACCGGCAAATCGCTGAAGTTGAAGTCCACGATGCGCGACAAGAAACTCACGGTCACGGTGATCGCTGTGCGGCACGGCCACGTCGACGGCCGCTCCACCAGCGCCGCGGTAAAGGTCCGCCGCTGACCCCACGGATCAATGCCGGAACAGACGAACTCCCGTACGTACCAAGGTAATGCCGGTCCGCTGACACTCGGCAAGCACGTCAGCGGACCGGATCGAGCCGCCGGGCTCAGCGATATACCGGACACCGTGCCGTGCCGCCTCCTCGACATTGTCGGCGAACGGCAACGCGCCGTCGGAGACAAAGGCAACGCCGTCCAGCACGCCCGGATCGCGCCGACGCCACCAGGTGTCAACTTTCGCCCCGGCAACCTGGGTGCAGTCCACCCGTGACTGCTGACCGGCGCCGATCCCCAGGGTCATCCCATCGCGCAGGTACGCCACGGAGTTCGACTGGGTGTGCTTGACGACGATGAGTCCGAGGAGCAGATCGTCCACGGCGCCGGCCGGGAGCCGGGGATCGGACACCAGATCGCGGGTCAGCGGGAGGTCGTCGCGGGGTTGGGTGAGGCTCAGGCCGTACACCTCGCGGGTCTCTGTCTGTGGGGGTTGGAAGTCCGGATCCGCCTGCACGACGAGGAAGCGGCCGCCCTTTTTCCTCGACAACGTGGCCATCACCCCCGGCTCGTAGCCCGGGGCGACGATGCCGTCCGAGACCACCCGGCGCAGCAGATCGGCGAGCTCCGCGTCGACAGGCTCGGAAACAGCGATGAAGTCACCGTACGAACTCTTCGGGTCAGCGTCCCGGGCCCGGACGTAAGCGCTGGTCACCGCGCCGGTCGCCGCCGGATCCAGCCCGTGGGTGGCAGCCATGACAGTGTCGATCGGGCCGGCCGTCGCTGCCCCGGCCGGTGAGACGTGCTTGAAGGAAGCCGCAGCGGGGCGGCCCAGGGCATTCGCGGCTTCCTTCACCAGCTGCCAGGCCGCTGCGGCGTCCAGAACGTTGATGTAGGACGGATTGCCGTGCACAAAGCGGAAGGGCACGCGGGCCGGGTCAATCGGCGTTGCTGTCGATGGTTCCTGATGTGGATTCAGGCCGTAGCGCAGTTCCATGGTGCCTCCGATCGCAGAAACGTCTGCTCCGGAAGCGCCCAGGCGGTCGGCGCCAACACGAATGACACGGCCGTTCCCCGGTGGTGCTCCACCTTCGCCAGTAGCGGCCTGGGAGCAGCGTACCGGCCGGTGGTGTCACTCGGTGAGGATGAGGGCGTCGCCCACCGCTCGTTCGGGGCCGCTGCTGGGTTGGTTGATGAGAGTTCCGCGGACCGACATGGCGGTGGAGCCGCCGCCGTCGAGGTTGATGGCGTCGTGGAGGCCGAGTGCCTTGGCGACCGCTGCTGTTTCGTCGAGAGTGGTGCCAACGCTGGTGGTGAGGCGGCCGTCGATGGTGGCCAGGATGATGTCGCCGGTGCGGGTGGTGCCCGCGATGGTCCGGGGGTTGCGGGCGAAGAAACTGTCGGAGCCCGCCGGGACCGCGATCTCGCCGTCGGCGACCAGGCGGTAACGGCCGTTGACACCCTGGAGGTCCGGGGTCACCGGGACGCGGGTGCCGTTCTCGTCCGTCAGGGTCGACGTCTGCCGCAGGCAGCCCTGGGCCAGGGCGAGCAGCGCCGCCGTGTCAGCGCCGGTGGCCTGCAGCGACGATTGGCGTCGGTCGAGGGTCGTGCCCCGGGTGGCGGCGGTTCGCACTACGCAGCCGTGGGCGTCGAGCACGACCTCGACGCCGGCGCCGGACGGGGTTGACGCCGCGAACTCGGGCGTGAAGCGGACCGTGTCACCCGGTGCCGTACATGTGGTCTGATCGGTCAGGTTCTGGCAGGCCTGGGGCACCACCGGTGGGTGGTTGAGAAACTCGATCGGCAGGGCCGCGTGGCTGCGGCGGTTCTGGACGGCGCCGGTCCAGAGCAGCCGGCCGATGAGCACCTTGTTGCGACGCGAATCCACGAGCATGTCGGTCTCGGCTGGGGCGCCCGTCGGCTCGCTCAGCAGGTTTCCGTCGTAGAGGCCGAGGCCCACCGGGTCACCGGGGTAATCGGCGCTGGCGGTGTAGGTGAAGAACGAGGCGTTGACCCCTGCGAGTGCTCCGGCTGCGCGTACGAGATCGGTGGTGGTCTCGGTCCTGGCCAGGTCCGGGCCGTAAGTGGCCCGCAGGTGGATCCGGGACAGGTACGGATCGATCGTCAGCACGTTGATCCGCCAGGGGCCGCGCGTGGTGGAGCCGATCTGGTCGGCGGGCGCGGGGGTGTCGCCGCGCACGATCCGGGTCAGTGTCACTCCGGAGGCCAAAGTCTCGATGGTGCGCTGCTCCGGCAGGTCCGGATCACCGAGAGGAAGTGCCATCGAGGACGCCGCGGCCGGGGTGGCGTACGTGACAAGCACCAGCACCGGAGCGAGAACGGCGGCGATCAGTCGCATGCGACCAGTATCCGGACTCCCCTACGATGCGCCGGTGGCATTGGGGAAGAGAACGTATCGGGTGGTTGATGGGGAGCGGATCGAAGGGACGTGGCGGCATGTCTTCATTCGCAATGGTGGGACGTATTTTCTGAGTGATCTGCTTGTCTTTGCGGACGGGGCGATCTCCTGCTGGGAGTGGGTGGATCTGGACGGGCTTCGCGAGAAGCTGGCGAGCGGGTGGGTTGCCACGAGCCTGGAGGCCGGTGCTGAGGCGTCTGCTCATCATCTGGCGGGCTGGCGGTTCGAGGAGCCGCAGATGTACGTCGACGCCGAGGAGTTGCTCGGGGAGGTCGCTGATGAGATCGACGAGCTGAACGGGCGGCCCGATTCCACGCAGCGTTGCACGATGGCGCTGGACACCTATCTGGCGAGCCGGGCGGAGGCCGATCGGGAGGCGCTCCGGGTGGCCTATCTGGGTATGCCGGCACACATTCGCCGCTATGCGCTCGGTGACATGGACGCGAAGGACGGGCCGCTGCGGGTGCTGTGCACCCCGGTCGGGGAACGCACCACGTGGGACGAGGTCGTCACCGAACAGATGCGCGACCAGGCGTTCGAGTATTTCGCCGACCGCGACCGGTCGGTCCGGAAATGGCGGGAGAACCGGCCGCTGGACGGGCCCGAGCAAGCGCAGAGCCCCACGGTCATGCTCGCGTCGACCCTGGTGAATTTTCCCGCGTCACCCGGAATCCAGGGGCTGCGCAACGAGTGCCCGGTGACGATCACGATCGGCGACAAGGTGTACGCCAGCGCGGTGCACGCGTACTGGTCGCTCGCCACCACGGATGAGCCCGCGCGAGCCGCCATCGCCGCCGCAGGCACTGCTTTTCAGGCCGAACAGGCGGCGGGGAAAGCGCCGATCAGGCCGGACTGGCCAAAGCTGCGGGCCGCCGCCATGCACACTGTCCTGCTCGCCAAGTTCACGCAGAACCCCGCGTTTGCGGAGATCCTGCTGTCCACCGGCGACGCCCGGATCGACTACAACTCCGGGTCCGCGTATTGGAGCGGTGGCGCCAATGGGCGCAACTGGCTCGGGCGGCTTCTCGAGCTGGTCAGGTCGGAGGTTGTCGCGCACCGGGCAGACTTCCTGTGAGGTTTCGCGCGGGTGGCGTACGGTCAAAACAGGGGTATGGCTTCTTTTCCCTCTCGGGCCCGCGGTGCGGTTTCCCGTGGTGCTGACAGCACCTGGCTGGAACATCTGACCCGCGGCGGGCTCGTGGGGTACGGCGTGATCCATCTGCTTTTCGCGTGGCTGATCGTGCGGATCGCGTTCAGTGGCGCGGGCACCGATGGTGATCAGTCCGGGGCCCTGCACCGGCTTGCCGGGAAACCGTTCGGGACGGTTCTGATCGGGCTGATCGTGGTCGGGCTGATCGCCATGGTGATCTGGCAGCTGCTCGAGGCAGTGGTCGGTCAGGAACGGATCATCTCAGTGGGCCGGGCGGCTTTCTACAGCTATCTGAGCTGGTCCGGGATCAAGGTGCTGCGCGGCAAGGACAAGTCCAGCGCCGACATGCAGCAGCAGGCCAGCGAGGATCTGATGACCTCGGGTGGCGGCCGTTTCGTCGTGGCGCTGGCCGGGGTCGCGATCGCCGCCATCGGGATCGGGCTGGTCGTTTTCGGGATTACGAGAAAATTCGAGAAACACCTGAAGCTGCGGGAGATGAGCGCCCACATTCGCAGGCTCACGCAGCGTCTCGGCATCATCGGGTACGCCGCCAAGGGCGGTGCCTACGCGATAGCCGGACTGCTCTTCGTGGTGGCCGCGATCCGGTACGACCCGGACAAGGCGCGCGGGCTGGACGCCGCGCTGAACGCGCTGGCCGGGCAGGCGTACGGTCCGTGGCTGCTGGCACTTGTCGCGCTGGGCTTCGCGGCGTACGGATTGTTCTCGATCGTGCAGTCGCGTTACCGCAAGGTCTGACTTCCGCTGCCGTCAGGCGGCCTTGGCCAGCGCCGGAGAGTACGGCTGACCGGCCCGGTGATGACGCCGGCACAGCACGACGTAGCCCACGCCCGTGTCGGTGTCGCCCACCACGACGGTGTCGCCGTCCCGGACCATCTCCCCGTCGACGACGCGGGCGTTCATCCGGGCCGGCTGCCCGCACCAGCACATCGGATAGACCTGCAGCGCCTCGACGATGTCGGCGAGCACCACCAGCCGCGCCGATCCGGGGAACTGCAGCCCCCGGAAGTCCGACAGCAGCCCGAACGTGAAAACGTCGATGTCGTAGTTGTCCACCAGCGCGGCAAGCTGGTCGACCTGCTCCGGGGAGAGGAACTGCGCCTCGTCGACGATCACGTGGTCGACCCGCTTGCCGGGCCGGTCCAGCACCAGGTCGGTGAGGTCGGTCTCGGCGCCGATCTCCAGCGCGTCCGCCGCCAGCCCGATCCGCGACGACACTATCCCCGTGCCCGCGCGGTCCAGCCGGGTCATCAGCAGCCCGTTACGTCCGCAGGCGGCGTACGTGTGCCGGTACTGCAGCACCATCGTGCTCTTGCCACTGTTCATCGCCGCGTGCCGATAGTGCAGCTGAGCCACCGTACGGTGCCGCCTCTCAGGATCCGGAGCCGGACGCACGTGCCACGGCAAACGGCCTGAATACTACTCATGCAGGTGGCAGCGGTGGCCGGTCGGTCCGGGTGGCCAGATATTGATGCACCGACCGGATCACCGACGACCCTCCCCGACCGCGGCGGCGACCCGTTTCATCGACCCGAGCCGCACGTCACCCGCCGCGAACAATCCGTCCATCGACGTCTCGTACGGCAGCCGCACCCGTTCCGCTTCGACGCCGACATCAGTGATGAGAAATCCGTCTTTGTCCCGCTGAACCTCCGCGGGCAGCCAATCCGTCGCGGGCCGCGCACCGATGAAACAGAACAGCCCGCGGGCCGGCACATCAACACTTTGCCGGGTGTTGTTGTCACGAAGCGTCACCGTCTCCAGATGATCGCCCCCGGAAACTGCTTCGATCACTGTGGACGTCACGACGTCGATGAGCGGATGGGCCTCGATCCGGGAGATCAGATACTGCGACATCGTCTCGGCCAGGTCGCCGCGGCGGATGACAATGGTGACGCGGGTGCAGTGCCGGGCCAGGTAAAGCGCGGCCTGACCGGCCGAATTGCCGCCACCGAGCACCAGGGCCGGCGCGTCCGCGCAGAGACCCGCCTCCAGCTCGGTCGCCGAGAAATAGATCCCCGCCCCTTCGAGCCGAGGCCATTCCGGCAACGGCAGGCGCCGATATTGGGCACCCCCGGCCACGACAACCGTACGCGTGGAAAGCTCAGTCCCGTCAGCAAGCCGAACGGTGAACCCCGCATCCGACCGGGCAATCCCGTCAATCCGGCAAGGGCTGTTCAGCCGAGCCCCGAACCGCTGCGCCTGAAACGTCGCCCGTGTCGTCAGCTCCGCTCCGGAAATGCCGTCCGGAAACCCGAGATAGTTCTCGATACGCGAGCTGGACCCGGCCTGCCCGCCCGGCGCGGTCTCGTCAAAAACGGCGACCTGCAGACCCTCGGAAGCGCCGTACACCGCGCAAGCCAGGCCCGCCGGCCCCGCCCCGACCACAGCAACGTCGTAGAGCCGGTCATCGCCCGCCTCATGCGCCAACCCGAGCGCCTCGGCCAACTGGCCCGGAGTCGCATTCTTCAGAACCCGGTCCGGCGTGATCACCACCGGCAGATCAACCGGTTCCGCCCGCCCGTCAAAAGGAAGATACCGATAGGGCACGGAATTCCGGTTCAGAAACGTGCGCAGAGCCAGCGTCCGCTCCGACATCCCCGCACCGATGACCTCGATCGGCGCCCGCTGCGGCCCATCCGCCAACCGCAACCGCCGCCGCGCGATCATCGCGGCAACGAGCAGATCGGCCAGGTCGGTCTCCCGCTCCAGCAACTCCCGCAACCGGCTGACCGTGATCGCCAGCACCGTCCCGTCAACCGCGGCCCGCGCAGTCACAAAAGGCCGCTGCCCGGTCAGCAGGTTGAGCTCCCCGACGAACATCCGCGCCCCGAACCGCGCGAACTCGACATCATGCCCCTGCGACTCATCCCGGACGTCCACCTCGCCGTCCAGCACCACGACGAGATCGTTGTGAGCGTCATCCGGCGAGTAGACAACCTCCCCCGCCGCCACCGTCCGTCGCCGCCCGTACCCCTGCAGAGCAGCAAGTTGGCCATCAGAAAAAACAGGATTCGCCGCTTCCCCGGTCACCGCCCCATCGTCCCCGACGATCAACCCCCCGTCATCCGTCGTCCGACCGCATCCGACCCCGAGATCCCCACCCTCGGGTCACGGAGGCCGGTCCGGTCCGCGCGGGAACCGGACCGGCCCGAGATCAGGCGGCCGGGGTTTCGGCGGTGGCCACGATGGTGGCGCGGGCGAGGATGTGGCCGGCGATGGTGAAGCCGAGGAAGGCCGGGGTGCCCTCGGCCGGGACGCCGATGTTCTCGACGTCGAGGGCGTGCACGGTGATGAAGTAGCGGTGCGGGCCGTGACCGGCGGGCGGGGCGGCGCCGATGAACTGCGGCAGGCCGGCGTCGTTCTTCAGCTGGATGGCGCCGGCCGGAAGCTCGGCTCCTGCGGGCAGGGTGGTCACGGTGGCCGGGATGTCGGCGACGGCCCAGTGCCAGAAGCCCGACATCGTGGGGGCGTCGGGGTCGTAGACCGTCACCGCGTAGCTCCTGGTGCCCTCGGGTGCGCCGGACCAGGTCAGGTCGGGGGAGATGTCCTGGCCGCCGGGGATGCCGAACGCGCCGGACATCTGGGCGAGGGGCAGCGGGTGGCCGTCGGTGGCCGCGGCGCTCGTGACCTCGAAGGCCGGGACCTGCGGGAGACGGGCGAACGGGTCGTTGGTGGCAGTAGTCATGGTCAACAGCCTGCGACCTGCGACGACGGGCAGGGAGATCCTCCGCATCCTGGTGCCCGGAGTGCCACCCTCAACGGTCGACGCACGGCGCGCCGCCGTAGCAAACTGGGACGGTGCCAGCGCCCAGAGCCATGAACCGGCCCGAGCTGTCCGCGTTCCTGCGGGCGATGCGCGCCCGCGTGCACCCGGAAGACGTCGGGCTGCCGGAGCTGAGCCGGCGCCGGACGCCCGGCCTGCGGCGCCAGGAGGTCGCGCAGCTCGCCGCTGTCAGCATCGACTGGTACATCCGGCTGGAACAGGGCCGGGTCGGCGTACCCGGAACCGCTGTCCTGGATGCGGTGGCCCAGGCCCTGAAGCTGTCGGAGGCCGAACGGCACCATCTGCACCTGATCGCCCGGGGCGAGGCCCCACCACCCCGGCATGTGCCCGCGCCGGCGAGCGAGTCGTTGCGGACGATGCTGCACAGCATGCCGACGACCCCGGCCTGGATCCTGGACTTCCGGTTCGACGTCCTCGCGCACAACGCGGGCGCGGTGGCCCTGTTCGGACCCGGCTTCGCCGTCGGGACCAACACGGCGGAACCCCTCTTCCTCGACCCCGGCGCCCGCGACTTCCAGCTTGACTGGACCCGCATCGCCCGCGAGCACGTCGGTAACCTGCGCGCCAACCTGACCAGGCACCCCGACGATCCCCGGCTCAAGGCCCTGGTCAGCGATCTCCGCCGGTCGAGTACCGATTTCGCCGCCTGGTGGGACGACCAGACCGTGCAGGAACGTACGAACGGCACCAAACGCGTCCTGCACCCGACCGCCGGAGTGATGACCGTGCGCTACGACGTCCTGGCCGTCCAGGACGGCTCCGACCAGCGCCTGTCCGTCATCACCCCCGCGGACTCGGCCGCCGAGAACGCCTTGCGCTCCCTCATCTTCCAGGACCACGGACTACGCGCGGTGAACTGAAACCACTGCCGGCGAAAGCGACAGCGAGCGCGGCGACCCGGGTGCCACCGGTGGTCACCGCGTTGTGGGCCGAGCCGGGGATCTCGCCGGCGCTTCCGCAGCGTGCCAGCGCCGCCGCCTGCTCGACCCAGGAGGCCGGGGCGATGGGGTCATGCTGACCGCGCAGGACCAGGATCGGCGCGGAAACCAGGGGAATCCGGCGGGCCATGCGGTGGGTGACGGCATCTTTGAGGGTACGCAGGACGCGCCGCATTCCGGCCTCGCGGAAATCGGTCAGCATCGCGGGGATCTGCTTCGGGTCCTCGCTGAGCAGATCGCGTGACCAGCGGCGGATCTGGGCGGCTGACGTGGGCGCGGCCGGGTCGACGGTGGGGCCGACGAGGATGAGGGCAGCGGTCAGGTCAGGGCGGCGGATCGCGAGTTCGACGGCGATCTGGCAGCCGTACGAGTTGGCGATGATTTTCGCGGTGGTGATGCCGGTGGTGTCCATCCAGGCGGCGAGCACGTCGGCGTGCTGGCCGGTGGTGAGGACCCGCGGGGTCTTCTCGGAGAGACCGAAGCCGGGCAGGTCGGGGACGAACACCGCGCCGGGCAGCGCAACCGCGGTCGGCATCAGATAGCGGTGCGACACCGCCAGGCCGTGCAGCAGCACCCAGGCCGGTTCGGTGGGGGGCGGGACGCCGCGGCGACGGATGTGCAGACGCAGGCCACGGGCAGTCACCGTCTCGCTGGTGAACCCGTCGGACGGGCGGGGAGCGGCGCGCGTCAGGCGCTCCTCGGCGGGGCTCATCCGGGCCGTCCGTGACAGTCGCATGCCCGCGACTACCCCGTCACAGCCCGGATAGGCGAAAGCGGCGCCGGAAGCTTCCGGCGCCGCCCTCACAGACCGATCAGATGTGGGTACGCCGACGCGGCCGGCCCGCCATGAACAGGCCGGCGCCCGTCACCAGGCTGGCGAGACCGGTCAACAGCACGGCGCTGACGTCCGAACCTGTCGTCGGGAGCTCGCCACCATCTCCGGCGTCCGGGTCGGAACCGGTGTCCGGGTCGTCGTCATCGCCGGACGACGCTGCGGCGACCTTGATGGCCAGGTTCATCGCGCGCGGGGAGCCGTCCGGGGCGACACCCTGGGCGACCGCCGTGTGGGCGCCCGCTTCGAGACCCGGCGGGACGGTGACGGGCTTGCGGAAGTCGCCCCTGCCGTCGGTCACCACGGTGCCGAGGACCGTGGGTTCGGAGTAGATGCTGATCGTGACGGTGGAGTAGCGCGCGAAGCCCGTACCGATGAAGACGACGACCTGGCCGGGCTCAGCCGTACTGATCAGGCCCTTGTCGGTGGTCAGGTCGAGGTTGGTGACCGGCGGGGCCGCCGGCGGCTGCGGGGCGGTGGGGGTCGCCTCGTTGGAGGCGCCGGACGCGTTGCCGGGACCGCTCGTGCTGATGGCCACGACCGTGATCGTGTACGCCACGCCTGCCGTTGCCCCCAGAACGCAGGTGGTCTCGCCGGTTGTCGTGCAGGTCGCCGGGCCGGGCGAAGCAGTCGCGCGGTAGCCGGTGATACCGATGCTGTCCGCCGGCGCGTCCCAGGAGGCCGTGATCGACGAGACGCCGGCCGTTGCCGTCACCCGGCGCGGGGCAGCGGGCGGCGGGATCGTGGCGACGACCGTGAACGAGCGGGTCACGGTCGCGGCGGCGGCGTACTGGGTGTTGCCGGGCTGGGTCGCCGCGATCGTGCAGGTGCCCGCCGTGAGCAGTGTCGCCGCGGCGCCGTCAGCCGTGCAGACCGTGGGAGTGCTGCTCTGGAAGGCGACCGGCAGCCCCGAGGAGGCGGTCGCCTTCAGGGACACCTTCCCGTCCGCCAGCTCCGCGGCCGCGGGCTGGGCGAAGGTGATCGTCTGCGCGGCCGTGGCGACGGCGATGTCGCGCAGGACCGGGGTCGCGGAGGCGTACGTGCCGTTGCCGTACTGATTGGCCTGGATCGTGCAGGTCCCGGCGGTGAGCAGCGTGACCGTCGTGCCGGTGACCGCGCACACCGAGGGGGTCGCGGTCTGGAAGGTGACCGTGAGGCCCGAGGTGGCGGTCGCGGAGACGGCCAGCGTGCCAGCGCTGAGCGCGACCGACGTGGGCGGTGTGAACGAGACCGTCTGGTTCTGCAGCACGGGCGGGTTGGCCGCGGTGACGCCGAACGACCTCGGCACGGGAGTGGCGGCAAGGTAGACGGTGCTGCCGGCCTGGGCCGCGGTGACCGTGCAGGTGCCTGCGGCGACCGGGGTCACCGTGGTGCCGCTGACGGTGCACACGCCTGTCGTGCCGGACGTGAACGTGACGGGCAGCTCGGAGCTCGCCGACGCGGTCAGGGTGGCGGGGCCGCCGACGGTCAGGTCGGCCGGCTGCGCGAACGTCACGGTCTGCTCGAGCTTGGCGGCGGTCAGGGTGGGCAGACAGGCGGGTTCACCGGCGATGCCACCGACGGAATCGAGACATCCGTTGCCGAGTGCCAGGTCGACGGTGGGCAGCGGGATGACGTTCGAGCCGTCGAGGACATGGTCGCCGCTCGTGGTGGCCTTGATCGAGACGCTCAGCCGGCAGCCGTCGTTGCCGGCCCCCAGCGTCGCACCGGACAACACGACGGAAGTGGCACCCGGGGCGGCCGTGGCCGTCCCGTCGCAGGAATTCGAGACCACGCTGTCCGGGCCGACCTCCAGGCCCGACGGCAGGTTGACCGTGTAGCCGAGGCCGGTGGCCGTCGCGGTGGGATTGTCATCGGTCCGCTCGAGGTACAGCTTCAGCGTCGAGGTGGAGAGCACATCGATCGAGGACTGCGAGAAGATCGCGAACAGCGTCGGCAACGTCGGCACGACCTTCAACGTGGCCGAACCGGCGACGTTGTGGACATTGGTGGTCACGGTGATGTTGTCCCCGTCGAGCGGGTAGGTCCCCGACTGCGTACCGGTCACCAGCACCGAGAAGTGGCATCCCGTGTTGCCCGCGATGATCGTCGCCGCGCTCAGCTCGATCGTGGAGTCACCCCGGCCGGCGCTCACCGTGCCGTCGCAGGTGAGGGTGTTGTTGTAGTCCTCGATCTCCAGGCCGGTCGGCAGGGCGAACACGAAGCCCAGATCGGTCGCGGCATCCTGCGTCAAGGAACGGTTCAGGTAGAACGTGAAGACGGTCGCCCGGTGATCCTCGATCTCGGTGTCGAAGACGGCGAACGTCAGCGTCGGCGTGTCGCCACACGTCGACCGGGCCACCAGGCACAGCGCGGTCGCCTTGGCGAACTTCTGCGCCCGCACCGACTTGGCGGTGACGGCCGGCTTAGCAGCGGCAACCGGCTTAGCAGCGGCGACCGGCTTGGTGACAGCGGCCGGCTTGGTGACAGCGGCCGGCTTGGCAGCGGTGGGAGAGGCCGCGCCGGATGCGGGGGCGGCAGCGGCCGGGGTGCCCGCGCCGATGCCTACCGCCAGGACCGCGGCGGCCAGGACGCCCGACCAGGCCGGGATTCTGGTGCTCAGCGTGGAGCGCGGTCGTTTGAACCTCACCATTCGGACATCCCCCGAGAAAGATCACGCCGTTACCGCACGGCAGGTTTGTCCAAAATATAGGACTAAAGACTGTATTTGCCCTAAACGGCAGATAGAGCAGCAGGAAAGCCACCACTTTCGATCCGTACCAAGCCGATGGTGAATCTGGTTCGAATCGCTTCCGTTGGTGTCCGGGTGACGGATGGGGCGGTGCGGAGACGGTGGCGACCAGGAGCGAGATCGGGGTGGCGTTCGGGCCCGGGCCGATGACCGTGGCCGGGCGCTATCGGCTGATCGCGGTGGTGGGCACGGGCGGGATGGGACGGATCTGGCGGGCGCACGACGAGCTGCTCGACCGCGTGGTGGCCGTGAAGGAGCTGTTCGCGGGTGGCGACCGGCAGGAGGCCCGGGTCCAGGTCGAGCAGGAGGCGGCGGCCGCTGCCCGGCTCGACCATCCGAACGTCGTACGCGTCTTCGACGTGGTCCGGGCGACCGGGCGGTCGTGGATCGTCATGGAGTACGTGCCGTCGCGCTCGCTGCACGAGGTCGTGACCCGCGACGGCCCGCTGACCCATCGCGAGGCGGCCCGCGTCGGCCTCGCCGTGCTCGACGCGCTCACCGCGGCGCACGACGCCGGGCTGCTGCACCTCGACGTGAAGCCGCACAACGTCCTGATCGCCGATGACGACCGGGTGGTGCTCACCGACTTCGGGCTGGCCATGGACGCGACCCAGGAGAAGGGGCCGATGCTCGGCTCCCCCAACTACGTCGCGCCGGAACGGGTCCGTAACGGCAGGGCGGGCGTGAAATCGGATCTGTGGTCGCTGGGCGCGACGCTCTACGCCGCGGTCGAGGGCCGGCCGCCGTTCAGCCGGCCGAGCGTCAAGGAAGCCCTCGCGGCGCTGCTCACCGACGACCCCGACCCCACGACCCGCCCCGGTCCCCTGCACCCGGTCATCGCCGGCCTGCTCACCCGCGACTCCGCGAAGCGTCCCGGCACCAAGGCGACCCGGGCCGCCCTGCAGAAGCTGAGCGAGCGGGCAATCGGCATCGTCGCCGTCCCGCTCCCGCTCCCCGCGGTCGCTGTGGAAAAACGCGCCACCCCCAAGCGGACCAAGGTCGTCGTCGCGGCGGTCGGTTCGGTCCTGGCCGTCGCCGCCGCAATCACTTTCTCGGTACGCACGGAGCCCGCCGATCCCGCCCCCGACTCCGCTTCCACCTCCATCTCCGCCTCCGCCTCCACCTCCGCCGAAGCAGCGGCCGGCGCCCCGAGCGTCGCGCTCGTGAGCTGCGCGGCGATGACGGCAACCGGGAGACCCGCGTCCACCACCGGTTTCCAGGTCCCGATCCCCCAGGGCTGGACCCGCACCAGCACGCCCGACGGCACCGTCTGCTTCAGCGACCCGGACGGCGCCCGCACCTTCACCGTACGCAGCATCCCGCCCGTGACCGGCGACCCGTTGCGGTACTGGGAGACGGCGGAAGCGGCGAGTGCGCTCACGGCGTACCAAAGGATCTCTATGGGTGTGTTGCTCGTGACCGGCGGCGGAGCCGACTGGGAGTTCTCGTGGCAACCACCGGGCGGGCCTCGCCTGCACAGCCACAAAGTGCTGGTCGCGCGGAAGTTCGAACTGACCTGGACCACCCGCGACCAGGACTGGAATGCCGGCCTCAGCACCCAGCGCACCTTCCTGGACGGCTTCCGCGACCCCACCAACTCCGCGTCACCGTGGGCCGTCCCCGGCCCCGGCCCTCGCAAACAATAAGGAGAACCCCCGTGAAACCGTCCCGGACCCTGCTGGCCGTGCCCGCAGCGATGGCACTGCTGTTCGCCGTCCCGACCGCGGCCCACGCCGACGAGAGCGTGCACGTCCAGCTCGACCCGCTGAACAACTCCGGCGCGTCGGGCACGGCCACTCTGACCGCCACCGACCGCGGCGACCTGAAGATATCCATCCGCTCCCAGGGCCTGGTCCCGAACTCCCCGCACGCCCAGCACCTGCACGGCTCCACCGGCGGCATGGACTTCCACTGCCCCGACATGTCCGCCGACACCGACGGCAACGGCTACGTCAGCACCGAGGAGGGCATGCCCGTCTACGGCGACATCTTCGTCTCGCTGACCACCAAGGGCGACACCTCCAAGGCCAGCGGCCTCGCGGTCGACCGGATGCCGCTCTCGGACGCCAAGGGCAACCTCGCCTACAACCGCACCATCCCCGCCGCCGATCTGCCCGACGGCACCATCGCCCACCTCAAGGACCTGCACATCGTCGAGCACGGCATCGACGCGAACAACAACGCCAAGTACGACATGGACGGCCTCGGCGAATCCACGCTCGCCAAGTCCGCCGGCCTGACCGGCATCCCCGAGGAAGCCACCGACCCCGCCACCTGCGGCATGGTCTCCGGCGCCGCGGCCGGGTCGGTCCCGGTCGGCGGGGTCGCCACCGGTGACGGCAGCACCCGCAACGACGGCAGTGGGATGTATGCCCTCGGCATCGCGCTGCTCGGCGCTGCCCTGCTCGGCGCCGCGTTCCTCGGCCGCCGGCGGATCTTCGCCGATTCGGTTGTGCACAATTTTGTTGTGCACAACAAAGTTGTGCGCAATTTAATTGCACACAACTCCAGCGCACGCAACCGAATCAACGACGAGCGCTGATCATGGTGCGGCGCTATCTGCTCTCGGCCCTGGTCCTGCTCTGCACCATCGCCGGCGTGACCGCGATCGTCCGCGGCAGGTCGGAAGCGCGGCCGGCCGAGCCACGGATCGCCGCCGCCCCCACAGTGAGCGGCACGGCAACGGCACAGCCGGGCGGCTCGGCAGCTGCCGCCGCGACGACGGGCGGGGCGGCAGGGACCGGCGTGCTGACCACCGGGCCGTTGATGAGTACGGCGGCGCCGACGCGGGTGTCGATTCCGGCGCTGAACGTGTCCGTGTCGGTGATCGGGCTGGGTCAGCAGGCGGATGGCAGCATGGCGGTGCCGGGGGACGCGAAGACGGTCGGGTGGTACACGAAGGCGCCGACGCCCGGCGCCCTCGGCCCCGCGGTGCTGGCCGGGCATGTCGACTTCAAGAAGCGGCCGGGTACGTTCGCCCGGCTGTCCACCCTGAAGTCCCATGACACGGTGACCGTGGAGCGCGAGGACGGCAGCATGGCGATGTTCGCCGTGACGAAGGTGGAGCGGTATCCGAAGGACAAGTTTCCCTCGGATGCCGTCTACGGAGCCATCAACTATGCCGGGCTACGCCTGATCACCTGCGGTGGTGACTTCGACAGCACGGCGGGTCACTACGAGGACAACATCGTGGTGTACGCGACGCTCACGATGGCGCACCCAGCGACGTCATAGCGCGTACGAACTCCGCGGGCTGTTCGAGGTGGCCGAAGTGGCCGCTGTCCTCGAGCGTCACCAGGCGCGAGCCGGCAATGCCCTCGTGCAGCATGGAAGCCCATTGTGGCCCGCAGATGAAGTCGTGCGCGCCGACGATCACCACGGTCGGGACGGTGATCTCGCCGAGCCGGTCCCGGACATCGAACGGGTCGTCCGGATCTGTCGGCCGGGCCCACGCCCGCACGGCCAGACGGAACGGCTCGAACTCCTTGCGCCGGTTCCAGAAGTCGGCGAAGTAGACCGGTAGTGCGGCCTGCAACCCCGCGCTGAACTCGTCGTCATCGATCGCGCCCGTCGCCCGTTGCAGGGCGGCGGGCACCTCCGCGGCCTCCGGCTCGGACGGATACCGGGCAGGGTACGCGGCCAGCCCCTCCATCGCGGCGGCCCAGAACTCCGCGCCGGTCACCGGTGACGTGTCGTAGAGGGCGAGGCCCGCGACGCGCGACGGGTGGTCGAGGGCGTAACGCTGGGCGACGAACCCGCCGTGGGAGTGGCCGAGCACGTACACGCGGGGTTCGCCGAGATGGTCGACCACGGCGGCGAGGAATCGGGCGTACGTGTCAAGGGTGTAGGCCGGCAGCCGACCGGAACCGCCCGTGCCGACGGGTTCGAGGTAGACCATCGTGAAGTGCTGTTCGAGCTCGGGTGAGCGCAGGTAGGCGTAGTCGATGCCGGGGCCGCCCGAGTGCGCGACACAGACCGGGCCGTGACCGGCGACGTGGTAGACCTGCCGGACGCCTTCGAACTCGAAGTGGGACGTGCGCATGATGTTCCGATCGGTAGACGATGTGACCGGACCGGACGCGGCTACCCCACCGGAAGTTCGACGGCGGGATGAAAAAGTTTCAACCGGCTCACCCGGCCACCCCGCAACGTCTGCAGCCACACCGCGCCCGGCGGGCAGTGCGCAGGATCGTCCGGCGGGCTGATCAGCTCGACCTCCCAGATGAGCAGGTCGTCAGCAGCAGCGACGTTCAGCAGCCGCTGCCCCACCCCCGCGGACAGGTCACCAGCCATCCCTCGAACGGCGAAGTCGCGGTCGCCGCGCAGCCCACCCGGCGCGATCATCTCGGCGTCGGGGTGCCACAGCTCATCGACGACCCGGTGGAAATTTCCGCGCATCGCCGCTGCCAGCGCATCTTCGGCTTCCCGCCGGCGCGAGCGCGTGCGGGCCCCGGCGTCCGGATGGGCGGCCTCCGCGGTGGCCCGCAGGCACTCGGTCAGTTTGCGACGGGCATGGCTCAGCCTGCTGCGCACGGTCCCGACCGGCAGATCACAGACAACCGCAATCTGTTCGTACGCCGTGACTCCGCTGAAATACCGCAACATCGTCACAAGCCGATCAGCCGCGGACAACGTCCCGATCGCGTGCCACACCCAGTCCCTCAGCGCCCCACGCTCGATCGTCTCAGCCGGGTCAGCGAGGTCGTCCGGCGGCAGCATCCACTCCGGATCAGCGACGGGAAGCGCACCATTGGCACGCAGCCTCGTCCGGCAATTGTTGCGCACAACGGCCTTGAGCCAGCCGCCCACCGCACCCGGGTCCCGCACCTCGCCGATGCGGCGCAGCGCAACCAGCATCGCGTCCTGAACAGCGTCCTGAGCATCAGGCCCGAACCCGAGCAGACTCAGCGCAACCGCCCGCATCCCAGCCTCGTGCCTGCCCAGCAGCACCCCGAGCGCACCCGCATCACCCGCCTGAGCAGCCCTGACCAGCTCCACGTCATCCACCGGCCCGATGCTATCCCCCTCCCCCAACGCATCCCGACGACCGAGTGGCCTGCCCCACATTTATGGAAGTGGATCTTCGGACGGCCGTTGCGGGCCGGAAAGTGTCGAACCCCGGGTCGAAAATCGTCCTCATGTACCGGCTCGGGCTACCGACCGGCCAGGCCGTCGCCGAGGAACTGGGCGTCACGTCGCTGACCCCTGACTTCGACCGGACCTCCTACCTGAACCAGACCAGCTGGTCCCCGGTCGACGGCGTCCGGTTCCCGGACGGCAGCCCGGTCAATTCGATCGCTGACTTCCTGCGTTTCGCCGGTGTCCTCTGATCCGGTAGTCAGCGGGCGGCCCGGGCGTGCCGCGGCCGGGTCTGCGGGAAGATCGCGGGATGAGGTTTCGAGGGGAACTGCAGGCGACCGGCGGGACGACCACCGGATTCCAGGTCGGCGACGACGTCGTGGCGGAGCTGGGTGGCGGGGGTCGTCCCAAGGTCGTGGTGACGGTCAACGGGTACGAGTGGCGGGGCTCGATCGCGAAGATGGGCGGCGCCTACTGGCTCGGGGTGAGTGCCGAGCGCCGGGGTGCGGCGGGGATCGCCGCCGGGGAGGTGCATGACGTGGACGTCGTGCTCGATGCCGCGCCGCGGGAGGTCGAGGTGCCGGCCGAGCTCGCGGCGGCGCTGGCGGCCGTCCCGGAGGCGAAGGCGTTCTGGGACGGCCTGTCCGCGAGCAACAAGAGCTGGCATGTGCTGCAGGTGACCGGGGCGAAGACCGCGGAGACCCGCGCCCGGCGCATCGAGAAGTCGGTCACCATGCTCAGGGCCGGGAGGGCCCGCTGACTACTTCACGCGGCTGAGGGTGGAGCCGACCAGTTTCTGCCAGTCGTTGGAGAAGTCCGGGTTGGCGCTGGCGGCGGACTTGCCCAGGCGGTAGATGGCGTACTGGTCGACGAGCAGGACGTTGTCGCGGGTCAGGGCGACGACGGCGATGTCCGCGGTGGCGGCGTGGGCCTTGTCGTACTGCTTGTTGCGGAGGGTGACGAAGCCGTTCCAGGCGCCCTGCCCGAGCGTGGTGGTCTTCGCCGTCTCGATGTACGCGGGTTCGTCGCGGTCGCCGGTCTTGGCGGGTTTCTGCACGCTCGGCGGGCAGGCGTCGGCCACCGCGCGCAGGGTCGCGAGGGCCGTGGCGGACGAGATGGCGTCGTCGTAGACCAGGGCGTGCTGAGTCAGGCTCTGCACGCCGCCGGTGCCCTCGTCGGACAGTGTCGCGGAGACCACCGACGGTTTGCCGGGCACCGCGGCCGCCGCGGTGTCGGCGCCGCAGACGCTGACCAGCTCGGCGGGTGCCGCCGACTCGCCCGGGTCTTTCCAGGTCGGGCCGATGTCGGCGGCTTTGAGCAGGGCGGCACGCATGGTGTCGACGCTGATGACGTTCTTGTCGGGCTCCGGTGTGTCGTCCGAGGAGCAGCCCGCGAAGGCGGCGACGGCAAGGACGGTGACAACACTGCGAAGCACCCGGCCAACCTGAAGCATGCGGCCATGATGGCAGACGCACGGCCGTAACCGATCGTAACCACCACAGTGTGCCGCGACGGTTACGAGCCGTGCATCCATAGCCCTCGAAGGGCCTCAGTCGCCGAGCGGCGCCAGCAACTCCTTACGCCCCTCGAAAGCGAACAGGAGCAGATCGACCATCCGGAACGTACGGTCGTCAGGGCCCAGCGTCGGCTTCCATGCGGGGTCCCCGACGATCGAGACGCGGCTGCCCTCCATGGCCCGGTGGAACACCTCCGCCACGATCCGGCCGCCGACCCCCGTGAGCCGGCCGCCGTTGAGCTCCGCCTCGCGCAGGACGTAGAACCACAGTGGCGTACGCGTGGCGAAGATTTCCCGCTCCCCGTCGGTCAGCGTGTCGAGCACCGCCCCGCCCGCGCCGCCGAGGATCTGCTCGCGGGTGAGCTCCGGGATGTCCAGCACGTCGGCGAGCTGCTGACCGGTCGCCAGGTTGACCATCCCGGCCCGGACGAGGTTGCGGAAAGCCAGGTTGAGCTGGACCGGCGGCGGGTTGGTACCCACCCCGCCGAACGAGCCCTTGGGCAGCGAGGCGAGCGGGTTGACCAGCAGCGTGTCGATCCGCTGGGCCTTGTTGACGCCGTTCGGGCCGGTCAGGTCGTCCCGACCGGCCTCGGTGAAGTCGTAGAAACGGCGCCAGTCGACCGCCCAGTTGGTGGGCAGCCGCTCGAACAGCCCGGTCTCCGGGTCACTGACGTCCGGGCCGAACGGGTCGAAGTTGCCGCTCGTGCCACTGAACGTGAACAGCAGCAGCAGGCTCCCGGCCCCACCGGCGAAGATCCTGTTCCAGTCGTACGCGGCCCGGACCATGCTGTGACCCAGCCGGTACGCGGCGATGGAGAACTCGATCGGCATCGTCGGGTGGTCGCCCGCCTTGAGATGCCGGATGCCGTTCTCCGTGCTGCCGTGCGCCGGGATCTCGAAGATCCTGCGCCCGTTGGCGAAGACGTCGTCCACGATGGCCGGGTCGACGATGCGTGGCAGGAAGTCCGTGCGCAGCATCCACTGGTAGTGCCGCACGACCAGCCCCCTGGCCCGGCGGAACAGCACCTGGCTGGGCACACCCTGATCGGCGAGCTGGTTGACCACCTGGTTGTGGAAGCGGATGAACGCCAGGTGGGTCTGGGCCACGACGAGATTCTCGTCGTTGCGCGGGTCCGGGATCAGGGCCCGCTGCCGCTCGGCCTTCGTCGAGCCCTGGGTCACCCGGGGCAGGTCGTAGCCGTTCAGGTTGACGTTGGTGCCCTCACCGGCGATCGCGGCGGTCTGCCCGACCCGCAGCTTGACCTTGTCCGGCGCGTAGAAACGGTCGTCGTCACGGTCGTCCGGGCCACGCCCGTAGAGCGAGTCGAGGTCGAGCGCCGGCGAGCGGCCCTGCAGCAGGTCGTTCACCGTGACGTGCTCCCCCAGCGCCGTCGCGGTGTTGTCCAGGGTCAGGTCGTGATCGACGAACTGCCCCAGATAGGTGAACCCGGCCGGGACGACCGGGTCGGCGACCGGCTGCACGGGCGGCGTACCCGTCGGCACTGCGGTCATTGCTCTTGCGATCTTCTCCAGCAGTGCTGGATCGAGAGTGTCCCCCTTGGGCCCGATCCGGGAGAACCGGAACTTGCGGAGCGACGCCTCGGTGGACGGTCGCTCGCAGATGCCGTTCTTGCCGTCCGTGGTCAGAATTCCCTCGCCGACCACGTAATAGTTATCGCGCGTATGACGCTTCACGATGAGTACCCTTCGCCGCGGCGATCCACCGCCCGCCCGGCATCCGGGCGGGCGGCGGGACGCGTCCCCCTCGGCGCGTCCAAGGACAAGAGGCCAGGCCGCAGCCCTGTGATGCCTGTTGTCGGCTTCCTGACCGGCCCGCTCTAGGACCCGACCTGGTTGCGGCCGGCGCGCTTCGCCTCGTAGAGGTGGCGGTCCGCCAGGATCATCGCCGCCGGCAGGTCCTCCTCGGCGCGGACGATGGCCAGGCCGAGACTGATGGTCACGCTCAGACCCGGCTGCAGACCCTCCCACGGGTACGCGGCCACTTGCGCCCGCAGCAGTTCGCACCGCGCCCGGGCGTCCTCGAAGTCCACGCCGTCCAGACCGATCAGGAACTCCTCGCCGCCGAGTCGGGCCACCAGGTCGAGGTCACGCACGTTGTCGCGCAGCACAGCGGCGATCTGGCGCAGCACCTCGTCACCGACGAAGTGGCCGAAGCGGTCGTTGACCCCCTTGAACAGGTCCACGTCGGCGATCGCCACACAGAGCGGGCCACCCGAGGCCACCATTTCCGGCAGGCGTAGCTCGGCGAAACGACGGTTCGGCAGCCCGGTCAGCGAGTCCTCGGTCGCCTGGCGCTGCCAGCTCAGCGTCGCCACCTCGAGCTCGGCGCTGCGGACCCGGGCCAGCTCGGCCTCCAGCCGCGCGTTGTCCAGCTCGAACTGGTGCACGGCCATCCGGGCGCGAGCGGCGGCCACGTCGTTGTGCGCGGTCCGTTCCAGCAGGTGGTACGCCTTGTAGTGCCCGAGCGCCGCCGCGAAGTTGCCGACCTGCTCGTACGCCTCGGACAGCTCCCGGTGGATCTCCATCGCCATCGGCGTCTCGCCCGCCTCCACGGCCCGGTCCAGCGCCTCCAGCAGCCCCTCGATCGCCTTCGCGCACTCGCCGCGCATGAGGCGTACGTGTGCCTGGTGCTGCAGCGCCGCCGACTCCAGCGACCGGTATCCGTGGATCGCCGCGATCGCCCGCGAGTCCTCGATCATCCGGTCCGCGGCTTCGAAGTCGTAGTCGAGCGCCCGCAGCATCCCGTAGTTGTCCAGGCAGATCGACTCCCGGAACGGGTGCCGCGCCTCGCGGGCCAGCCGCAGCGCCTCGTCGACGTATCCGAGGGCGTTGCGCAATGTCTCCCGCGCGCCGTCCGCGTCGCCGTTGGCCCGCTGCCGCGGAACCTGGTAGACCGCGTTGTCGCCGAGGTTGTTGAGGATGCAGAACCGCGCCTCGACATCCATGCCCTCGGCCATGCTCAGGGCCCGCATCAGGTAGTCGGTGCTCTGCTCGCGGTTACCCATGCTGCCGTGCACGACGCCGGTGCGGTTGTGCACCCAGTAGAGCAGGTCCCGGTCACCGAGCCGCTGGGCGATCTCCCGGCCGCGCGCCAGCGCCTCGAGCGCCTCCTCGTGCATGCCGAGCCCGTTGAGCGGCATCGCCTGCACGGTGAGGACCTCGCAGATCCCGGCGTCGTCGCGCAGCGTCTCCAGCACGGCGACGGCCTCCCGGCACGCGGTGACCGCGGCCTCCTGCTCGCCGAGCCGGATCAGCTGATTGGCCATCGAGCGCAGCGCGGCGGCCTCGCCGGCAGCGTCACCACAGACCCCGGCGAGCTTCGCCGCCTGCCGCGCGAGCTCCGACCCGGCCCGGTAGTCACCGCGCAGCCGGGCCTCCTCGGCCTGATCGAGCAGCGCCGCCACCTGCACGGCCGCGGCCATGACGGGGGGCTTGGCGATACTCGTGGCGGTCACGTCGCGGACTATCGCCCGCGCCGGCCCATGCTTGAGTGAAACGCACTACCCATCTGCAACCCTGCCGTTCGCAACCCTGCCGTTCGCAACCCCGCCGTTCGCAACCCCGCCGTCCGCAACCGTGGCCGCGCAGCCGTCGCGGAAGTGTTTGGGTGAGTAGCCGACCACCCGGCGAAACGCGGTGCTGAAGGCGCTCTCGGATTCGTAGCCCGTCGCGGCGGCCAACTCGGAAATCGACCGGGTGTTGCGGCACAGGGCGTCGCGGGCGAGCTTCATCCGCCACTCGATCAGGTACTCCAGGGGTGCGGACCCGATCTGGTCCTTGAAGGTCGCGGCGAACGCCGAGCGGGACATCCGGCCGACGCCGGCGAGCTCCTTGAGGGTCCAGCGGTGCGCGACATCCGCGTGCATGGCGCGGAGCGCGGCGCCGATACCGTCGTCGTTGAGGGCTCCGAGCCAGCCGGTGGGCCGGTCGGTCCGCTCGGCGTGGGCGCGCAGCGCGTGCACGAACAGAATCTGCACGAGGTGGTCCAGGACCAGGGAACTACCGGCGGCATTGTGCTCGACCTCGGCGGTCAGCAGTTCGGTCACATACGCGAGCTGCTTGTTACGCGGATCGGCTGCCGGGACGTGCACGAGCTGCGGCAGCACGTCGATCAGCATCGACGCGTTGGACTCGTCGAACCAGAAATAACCCCCGCACAGGTACGTGTCCTCGTCCGCCTCGGGCCCGATCCGCACCACGCCGTTCGAGGCGGTCTCCCACAACTGCTCCGCGGCGTACGACGTCGCGGTGAGGCTGCTGGCCATGAGGTACGCCGACGGGTTGGTCAGCAGGAAGATGTCACCCTCACGCAGCAGCACGGGCTCGTGCCCGTCGATGGCCAGCCAGCACTCACCCCGCACGACACCCCCGATCTTCACGTGCGGAAACGCGTCGTACCGCACCGCCCACGACCCGGCGGCATGGAGCCCGGCCTCGACCACGGTGCGCGGCCGGAGCAGTCCGATGGCCGCCGCGATCGGGTCATCGTGCCCGAGCGGCGCCACCCCAGCACTGGACGATTCAGCGCGGGACAATCCGGCTTTGGATGACACGGCTCTGGACAATCCGGCTTTGGACGATGCGGCCCTGGACAATCCGGCTTTGGACGATGCGGCACTGGACGATGCGTAAGTTATTCCGGATTCCACGTTATGGATCGTACCGCTCCTGCGGGCGACGATCGATTCCATGACCACTACGAAGAAGACGGCACTCGTCACAGGCGCCAACAAGGGCATCGGATTCGAGACCGCACGCCAGCTCGCGCAGCAGGGTTTCACCGTCTGGCTGGGAGCCCGCGACCGCGCACGTGGCGAGGCCGCGGCGCAGAAACTGGCTGGGGAGGGCGATGTTCGATTCGTCAGCCTCGACCTGACCGACCCGGACAGCGTTCAGGCAGCCGCGGCACACGTCAGCGACACGACCGGCGCACTCGATGTGCTGGTCAACAACGCGGCCGTGGCGTTGGGCAAAGAGGAGGGACCGGCCAGCACCATCAGCACCGACACGATCCGGCGCACCCTGGACGTGAACTTCTACGGCACACTCCGGGTCACCCAGGCATTCCTGCCGCTCGTGCAGAAGGCGCCGGCGGGGCGCATCGTGAACGTCAGCAGCACCATGGGGTCGGTCTCCACGCTGGTGTCCCCGGGCAACCCGCTCGGACAGTACGGGACCAGCTACGCCTACTCCACGTCCAAGACCATCGTGAACGCGCTGACCGGTCAGCTCGCCGTCGAGCTCAGCGATACACCGATCAAGGTCAACTCCGTATGCCCCGGCTACAACGACACCGACATGAACGGCAGCACCGGCGCCGGCCAGCACCCGTCCGAGGGCGCAAAAGTCGTCGTCCGAGCCGCCACGATCCCCGCCGACGGCCCCACCGGCACCTTCTTCGACGTCAGCGGCCCGGTCGGCTGGTGAGCCCACCCTTCCCCACTCCCCGACCCGGCGGCTCGGCGAGTCGGCGAGTCGGGGAGTCGGCGACTCGGGGAGTGGGGAAGCTGGTGGGAAGCCGGATCGGTGAGTCGGTAGGCCGGTGAGTCGGTAGGAAGCCGAGTCGGGGAGTCGGTAGGTCGGTAGGAGGCCGGGTCGGGGCTCGGTAGGTCGGCAGCAAGCCGGGTCGTGAGTCGGCAGGTCGGCGGGCCGGGCCCGGGCAAAGCGAGGCCGGTCAGAGCAAGACCGGTCAGAGCAAGACCCGTCAGAGCAAGACCCGTCAGAGCAAGACCCGTCAGAGCAGGGTGACGTGGCCGTTGTCGAGGTCGTAGCGGGCGCCGACGACGCGTACTTTGCCTGCGGCGATGTGGTCGGCGATCAGGTTGCTTCGCTGGACCAGTTCGGCGGTCTGGGCTTCGATGTTGGCGCGGACGGCGTTGTCGACGGGGTCGCCTGGGCGGGTCAGGACCGGCTCGATGATTGGGCGCAGGGCGTCGACGATTGTTGCGATGTGGCCGGGGGCGGTGCTGCCGGAGGTGATGGCGTTGATGGTGGCGTTGATCGCGCCGCAGCGTTCGTGGCCGAGCACCACGATCAGTGGGCTGGCGAATTCTTCGACGGCGAACTCGATGCTGCCCAGCAGCAGGTCGTCGACGATGTTGCCGGCGACGCGGTTGTCGAAGATGTCGCCGAGCCCCTGGTCGAACAGTACTTCCGGGGAGACCCGCGAGTCGGCGCACCCGATGGTGATGGCGAACGGGTGCTGGCCCGTGGCGAGGTCGTGCAGGTCCTGCAGACCCTGGTGCGGGTGGCGGGCGTGCCCGGCGACGAAGCGCCGGTTACCGGCCAGCAGGCGGCCGAGCGCCGCCGTCGGGGTGACCGCCGGCTCCTCGGCGACGACGGCGCCGAGAGAGCTCGTGCCGAGAGGGCTCGTGCCGACAGGAGTCGCACCAGCAGGAGTCGCACCAGCAGGGCTCGCACCGGCAGGAGTACCACCGGCGAGCAGGCCTGCCGCGCCTAGGGCGGCAGCGCCGCCGGAGAGCAGCAGGGAACGCCGGGACAGATCTTTTCGAGACATGGGGGGTCTCCATCGACGAGGGATGATCATCGATGTCTAGCAGACCGATGTGAACAGTCTCAGCAGTGCAGCAGACCGGCGCGATCCTTGACCGTCAGGATGTGCCGCGCGGCGTCGGTCACCCGGGCGTTGAACTCGGGTGACCTGCGCGCCTCGGCGATCAGGCCCGCCGCCATGGGCTCGGCGTCCTGCGGGCGGATCGTCAGCGCCAGGTCACCGCCGGCCGCGACGAACTTCACCGCGCGTTCGCCGACCGGTACGATCGCGGCCGCGTCCGCCGCGCCGAGGTCGTCGGAGACCACCATTCCCTGGAAGCCGAGCCGTTCCCGAAGCAGGCCGGTGACGATCGGCTTGGAGTAGGCGGCGATGTTCGAGCGGTCCAGTTTCGGGTAGCGGGCCGAGGAGATCATGACCGCGGCCGAGCCCGCCTTGATCCCGGCGACGAAAGGCTCGAGGTACGGGTCGGTGGCGTCCGCCTGCGCGTCGACGACATCCTTGGACACGTCGGTGTTCGCGCGGACCCGGCCGAGCCCGGGGAAGTGCTTCAACACGGTGAGTACGCCCTGGTCCTGCGACGCCGGGACCACCGTGGCGATGTCGGCGGCCACCTTCGCGGGGTCCGAGCCGTACTGCCGGCGGAACGCCCCGATCGGCGGGTTCGCCGCGCCGACGTCGTCCGGGACGGTGTCGGCCACCGGTGCCAGGTTGAGCGTGATGCCGATCGCGTCCAGGCGACGCGCGCTCTCGCGTACGGTGCTGCGCAGCTCTGTCTGTGATTTTGTCCCGAGCCGCTGCGCCGAGGGCAGGAGCGGGAAGTCCGGGCCCTTGAGTGTCTGCACGCTGCCGCCCTCCTGATCGAGCGAGACCAGCGCGGGGATGTCACCGGCCCTGGTCAGCGCCGTGATGTCGGCACGCAGGGCGGACGCCGACCGGGTGCTGCGCCCGGCCAGGAACACGCCGCCGAGGTGCAGGGTGTCGATGTCGCGCGCGAGGGGGCCGGGCGCATCTACGGGCGTACCGATCATCAGCAGCTGACCGGCCCGCTCCTCCAGAGACAGGCCCGTCAAGGTCTTGGAGACGCAGTCTGCCCTGGTCGGAGACGCACTCGGAGCAGGAGAAGCGCTCGTGGTCGACGCGGATGGGGACGGGGCCGCGATCGGCGCTGCCGGAGGGCGGGTCGAGCACGCCGCCAGACCGCCGGTCAGTGCCAGAACCACGGTCGCTGCTGATGCCCGGCTGCTCCACACGGCCGCAACGCTATCCCCACCGGTCACGTTTTCCTCAACCCGCCGGTCACCGTGCCGATGAGGCGGGCCTTGTCATGATCCTGAGGAGGACCACGGATGCGCCTGACGCCCCATGCGCTGAATCGGAGCCGGCTGGTGCTGGCCGCGGCCGTTCTGACCGCCCTCCCCGCGCTGCTCCCGGCCCTGCCCGCCGAGGCTGCCACCCGCACGAGGACCTACCCGCACGCCGTCGGTGACCTGCTGCCCGGCCCCGGCCGGACGGTGGCCCGCGTCGGGCTGCGCGCCCAGGAGGTGCTGCCGGCCAGCGTGGACCTGCGCGAATACGCCCCCGCCGTCGGCGATCAGGGCCAGATCGGCGCGTGTGTCGCGTGGAGCATCGGCTACAGCATCATGGGCTACTGGTCGAACCGGACGAACGGTTCCGGCGCCCCGTACGCGCCGCTGTACATGTACATGACCAACGTCGCGAAGGGCGGCGCCCCCAAGTCCGGGCTGATCGCCGACTACGTGCTGGCCAACGCGAAGAGCACCGGCATCGACACCCAGGACGACTACTGGCAGGGCACCACGAACTGGCAGTCGGCGCCGACCCAGGCGGAGATGGACAACGCCAAGAACTACAAGGTCAGCACCTTCACCCGGCTGTTCAACGGCAACAACCAGGGCGCCGGCGCGCAGTCCGCGATCATGCAGGCGCTCGCCTCGGGCACCCCGGTCGCGATGGGCATGCCGGTCTACCAGGACTTCATGTACCTGCGTACGCACAGCCTCTACTCGACCACCACCGGCTCGAACCTCGGCGGGCACATGGTCGCCGTGTACGGCTACGACGCGCAGGGCATCTACATCCGCAACTCGTGGGGCCCGTACTGGGGCAACGGCGGCGACGCCAAGATCTCCTGGGCCTTCGTGACCAAACAGGCGACCAGCGCGTTCGCGGTCGGCGGCATCACCACCCCGTCGACGCCGCTCGCACTCCCCCCGACGGTGGCGGCGCTGTCGGTGAACAAGGCGGCCCGGGGCACCGCGGTCACCATCACCGGCTCCGGCCTGTCCAGCGCGACCTCGGTGAAGTTCGGTGACACGGAAGCCTCCTTCACCCCGACGGTCGTCGGCGGCGTCACCAAGCTCATCGCGACCGCCCCGGCACACGCGACCGGCCCGGTCGACGTCACCGTCACCAACTCGACCGGCACCAGCGCGGTGTCGACGGCGAGCAAGTTCACCTACGTCCCCCCTGCTCCCGGGGTCGGCACGCTCGACCCGGCCGCGGTCACCACGATCGGCGGCCAGACGGTCACACTGACCGGCACGGACCTGACCGGCGTCACCAGCGTCAAGATCGGCACGATGACCGCGCCCGCCAAGGTGCTCAGCCCGACGTCGCTGACGTTCACCACCCCGGTCCGCCCGGCCGGCACCTACCCGGTCACCGTGACGAACACCTACGGCACGAGCAACCCCGCGGGCCAGCTGACGTACGCGCTCCCGCCCGCCCCCGTCGTCACCGCCGTGACCCCGGCCACGGGCCCGACCTACAAGACGACTCCGGTAGTACTCACCGGAACCGACTTCGGGGGTGCCACCAAGGTCACCGCCGACGGTAAGCAGATCTCCTTCACGAAGGTCTCCGGTACGCAGCTCAAGCTGATCCTCCCGGTCCACGCGGCCGGCCCCGTCGACGTCGTGATCACCACCCCGGGCGGCGTCAGCACGGGCGGCTCCTTCACCTACGCCGCCCCGCCGACCCCGGTGATCAGCACCCTCGCCCCGGACAACGGCCTGACCAACGCCCGCACCCCGCTCGTCGTCACGGGCTCCGCCTTCACCGACTCCACGAAGGTCACGGTCGGCGGCGTGGTCACCCCGTACACGAAGGTTTCCGACACCCAGCTCAAGCTGACCCTGCCCATCCACGCCGCGGGCCCGGTGGACATCCAGGTCACGACGCCGGGCGGAACCTCCGCCGCCGGCACCGCCTTCACCTACAACGCCCCGCCGCTGCCGGCCATCACCTCGCTCAGCGTGACCACCGGCTCGGCCAAGACCGCGACCCCGGTGACCATCACCGGCACGGGCTTCGCCGGCGTCACGAAGGTCATGCTGGGCACGGCCACGCTGGGCTTCACCAAGATCTCCGACACCCAGCTCAAGGTCTCGATCCCGGCCCGCGCGGCCGGCACGTCGGCGCCCATGACGGTGACCACCCCCGGCGGCACCAGCGTCGGGGTGACGTTCACCTTCGCCTGACCTCAGGTCCGGTGGTGCTTCTTCACAAAGGTGTATCCCGGTGCGAGCGGGCTGTCGTCGAGCTGAGCGCTCTCGACAGCCCGCTCGTGCAGTTCCAGCTGCTTCTCCGAAGGCTGCGCCCCCGGCGGCAGCTTCCGCACAAACCCGTTCACCCAGTGGTCCCGCCGCTCCTGCGCATCCGGGTCCTCCGGATCGGGAACCTCCTCCAGCATCGGCGCGTAGAACAGCATCTCCGCCTCCTTCTGCCCCTCGACAGCCGGATACGACGGATAGCCGTGCGCGTCGACACTGCCCGGCACGCGAGTGAGGTAACCCTCGCGAATCAGCTGCTCAACAGCCTGATCCCGGAAGAACGTCCCCTTCGCCCCCCGGCCCAGCGACTTCGTCTGCGCCGGCAACGTCGCCTCGTCGAGCACGGCGCTCCCATCGGGAAAGATCCGACCCAGCCGCCGTACGGCGAACATCACCTGACCCCGGTTCGACTTCCCCGCCTCGAACTCGCGGGTGACCACCTTCGGGTCATACTCGTGAAAAAAGTCGACCCCGTCGACCCGGACCGGCTCCTCGAGGGGCGTCGTCCGCGCGACGACTTCCTGCTTCTGCGCATGCCACGACACACTCACCAGCACCCCGGCCCGCACATCACCGGGCCACTCGATCTCGGTGAACTGCCACTCGACGTCCTCCCGGAGCACGGTCTCGAAGACCTTCCGGGTCCTGCCTCCGCCCGGCTCCTGATGCTCCAGCACGAACGAGATCCGCTCCCGCCCGGCCAGAGCCTCCAGACTCTCCTCGGGCACAGCACAGAGCCCACCATCAAGATCAGCCTGCCAAAGCGCAAAACGACGAGTCACCCCACCATGCTTCCACCTCCCCCGCCCCGCCTCACGAACGGAACACCCCTGTGACCGAGCTCCGCATGCACCGCTGGGGGCTTGCGATTCCGCTGGCGCTGATGTCGTTGCTCTTTGTGGGGGCGACCGCGATCGGCATCTGGGCCTACTGGGCTGTCGACACCACCGCGCTCTCTGGGTAGGGGCGCGGCGCGATCGCGGCGGTTTTCGTTCTAGGGTGCGGAGCGTTGCTGGTCCGCCGCAGTCTCTACTGACGGCATAGAGAATCGGGTCACGCGCGACCAAATCTGCGGCGCAGTGCCGAAAGCGGTCTTTCCGGAATCCGCGCCCGAGCCCACAGCGTGACTCCGTAACCAGGGCATGTCGGGCAAGTGGTATCTGTCACAAATGCTGCGGATTGAGCGTGGGCCGCCGATCGGGCAAGTCTCTATTCGACCCTTTGGTGGAGGCCGGCGGAAGGCGGCTTCTCTTACGGTTGCACCCGATTCGCACCCCGAATCGCACCGAGACCGCAACCCCCGGAGAACTGATGCGCCTGTCCCACACCGTCCGCCTGAGGGTGGCCGTTACCGCCGCCGCGGTGGCGTTGCCGGCTGCGTTCGCAGCCATGGCAGCTGCCCCGGCATATGCCGCGTCCGCCGCGGTGTCGTCTGCTGCGCCGGCTTACTCGCTGACTTCCAGCGTGAGCCCGGCCGCGATGACGCTCGCGGACTGTGCGGCCGATTCGACCTGTGTCGTGGCTGCCGCGCCCAAGGGCGGGACCGCTGACGATTACACGTCGCTTTCGCAGGCGGTGGCTTCGGCTGCTTCTCGTACGCGCTCCGCGGTGGTCGCGGCTGACGGCTCGGTGACGTCGGCTCCGGTTACTGCGACGGTGTTGCTGCGGGCCGGGTCCTACCGGCTGACCAAGGGTCTGGCGCTGCCGGTGAACGTGAACCTGCGCGGTGCCGGGATCACGGCCACGAGCCTGGTCATGGATCCGACGGTGAACTGGAAGAACTTCAGCTACGGGTTCCTGGTGCGTCCCGCCGACGCGAAGGAGGCCGGCAGCACGAACCTCGTCGCCGACCTGACCGTCAACGGGAACTGCCGGACCGACGCGGGTTCGGCGACCGCTGCCGATCTGCCGGGGCAGCCGGGTGTCGACTGTGACTTCCGGTCGACGCTGGGTGCGAGCACGAACACCGGCGGCGGGATCAAGGCCGGGGACAACTGGACCGTACGCCAGGTGCGGTTCACGAACCTCGAGTACTTCAAGCTGTGGGTGTCGCAGGTCAAGAACGTCACCATCGTCGACAACCGGTTCGACAACTGGGGTGGCGCCGAGTCGGGCGACGAGGACAACATCGGCGGTGGCCGCAACGACGGTGTCGTCATCCAGAACAACCAGTTCGACGCGACGATCCGGGGCAACAGCTTCGACTTCGTCAACTCGATCCGGACGACGGTGAAGAACAACGTCGTGCACACCACGCCGGCCGTCGCGGCGGCCCGGGGCGTCAACGAGTACGGCAACATGTACTTCGAGGGGCTCACGCAGGCGCAGGCGACCGGTAACACGCTGGAGGGCGCGCACATCGTGCTGACCTCCAACGCGAACTACACGCACGTCGCGCCGAACAAGGACATCACGAACCCGCGGGACAACCTGATCGCGGGTAACCGGATCCTCGACTCGTACACCGCCGGGGTGGCCATCGGTTACAGCGACTACCTCGACGCCGACGGGACCTCGGGCACGCCGGGCAGCCTGAGCGACGACAGCGGGGACAGCGCCGACCACTACGTCCGGGCCGACGGCAACAACGTCGTCCGGGACAACGTCATCGAGCGGTCGCGGCAGTCCGGCATCATCGTGTACGGCAACCCGGATGTGAAGACCGCCGCCGACTCGATCACGGGCAACCGGGTCGTCGACGCCGGCTTCGGCGGGTCGACGGAATACAACACCGGTGCGGGCCGCATCGACACCTCGGGGATCGCGCTGTCGGTGGGCACCGGCGACGCGATCTACGCCAACACGATCGTCGACGACCAGGACAAGCCGACCACGTGGTACGGCGTGCACCTCGGCGCCCGCAAGTCGTCCGCGCCGTCCGGCACGGTGCTGACCGGGCCGAACGGGGAGAAGAACACGACTTCCGGGATCGTCGGCGCTGCCGTGCGTACGGCGACGCTGGCTCCGGAAGGGGCGACCGGTCTCGCAGCCGACAGCAACTCGCTGACCTGGACCGAGTCCTACGCCGGCGTCAACACCGTCGCGGGTTACAAGGTTTTCCGTGACGGCAAGCAGATCGCTGACCTTCCGGTCGGCAGCTCGGCGGTCCCCGCGAACCTGCTGGACGACGACGCGGCGAGCCTGGAGTCGGCTTCCGGCGTTTCCGCCTGGACGGCGGGTTCCACCACGAAGATCGCCCGTAACACGTCGTCGGGTGCGATCGGCGGCTCTTCGCTGGCGCTGACCGCCACTTCCGCGGGCCAGATCAACGTGACGGGTCGCAAGTCGACGGTCACCGCCGGCACGACGTACACCTCGGTGGCGTCTTTCCAGGCCTCGTCGACCGGCCGGGTCGTCCGCGCGGGTCTCACATTTACCGATGCCAATGGCAAGGTCACGCGTCTCGCGACGTCCAACAAGGCTGCCGTGGATTCCGCTTCCGGCTGGGTAACCAGCTCGTACTCGGTTGTCGCGCCGGCGGGATCGGTCTCTGTTCAGGCCTTCATCATGGTCGAGGGCGCCTCCGCGGGGGAGACCCACTTCCTGGACCGTCTCGGCCTTGTCACCGGCACCGCGACCGAACAGCTCTCGCTGTCCTCTTCTTCTGTTGTCGCGGGCTCTTCTTACTCTGTTGTGTCCTACCGTGCTGACAGCGGCGATTTTTCTGGCGTCTCGAGCGTTTCCATCTCCTGACCCCCTCCGCGTGTCCCTGTCTCTCTCACAGGACTAATAGTGCAGGGCCAAGTTCAAGCGAACCTCTAGACCGGCTCCGGTGACCCGCAAGGTCCCGGAGCCGGTTTTTTCATGCCTCCAGGCGTAAATGCCGTGCGGCCGCCGGCCCCTGCGGCCTACCCTCTGACCATCACCGCGATCGAAGGGGGCAGGCCATGCGTTACCGCATCGACCTCGTCATTCCCGCGTCGCGTTTCGAGCTGATCCTCGTGTCCCGCGTGCCCGGCTCCGGGTGCGCCACCGGAGCTGGACGTTCCTGACCGTTACCCCGCATCGGGGAACGGGCGGGCGGGCGCTGTCCACCATCGGATCAAGCTCGAAAGATCACCATCATGCGTGTCCGCAACCTCGGCATCCTCGCCCACGTCGACGCCGGCAAGACAACCCTGACCGAACGCATCCTGTACGCCACCGGCGCCACCCACAAACGCGGCGAGGTGCACGACGGAACCACCGTCACCGACTTCGACCCGCAGGAACGTGACCGTGGCATCACCATCTCCGCGGCCGCGGTCACGTTCGAGTGGGACGGTGACTGGATCAACCTGATCGACACCCCCGGGCACGTCGACTTCTCCGACGAGGTCGAACGTTCCCTGCGGGTGCTCGACGGCGCCGTCGTCGTCTTCGACGGGGTGGCCGGCGTCGAACCGCAGAGCGAGTCCGTGTGGCGGGCCGCCGACCGGTACGGCGTACCGAGAATCGCCTTCGTCAACAAGCTCGACCGGGCCGGTGCCGACCTCGACGCGGTGCTCACCTCGATCCGGGACCGGCTCGGTGTCACCCCGCTCGCGGTGCAACTGCCGATCGGGCGCGAGGACGGCTTCGAAGGCGTCATCGATCTGGTCGCCATGCGCGAGCTGACGTGGGCCGACGGTGTCCTGCGCAATCGGCCGGCCCGCTCCGCCGAAGCACTGACAGCGCGTAAGGCGCTCGAGGAAGCCGTCGCGGAACGGCACGAAGGCGCGCTGCGGGAGCTCGGGAACGTCTCCGACGGCACCCTGCGACTGGCGTTGCAGGAGTTGACGCACGGCGGCGGGATCGTGGTGGTGCTGTGCGGCTCGGCGTACCGGAACAAGGGCATCGAGCCGCTGCTGGACGCCGCGGTCGACTATCTCTCCCGCCCCGGGCCCGGCGGCGACGCGGGCGGTGACCTGGCTGCCCTGGTGTTCAAGGTGCAGGCGAGCAGGCTCGGGCGGCTGACGTACGTGCGGATCTACGACGGGACTGTTCGGAAGGGGGACGTGGTGTGGGACGCGCGCGGTGGGCGTACCGAACGAATTGCCAGGATCCTGCGCATCCAGGCCGACCGGCACACCGCGGTGGAGCAGGCGGAAGCCGGCGACATCGTCGCCCTGACCGGGGTGAAGGCCGCGACGGCCGGAACCACCCTCTGCACCCGCGAGCGCCCGGTGCTGCTCGAGGAACCCCGCACGGCCGAGCCCCTCGTCTCGGTAGCGGTCGAGGCGCGCAGCACCATCGACGCGCAGCGACTGTCGACCGTGCTCGCGTACCTCGCTGAGCAGGATCCGTCGCTGGTCGTGCGCACCGATCCGGAAACCGGGCAGATCCTGCTGTCCGGCCTCGGCGAACTGCACCTCGAGGTTGCCGTGGAGCGGATACGCACCGACAGCGGGCTGGCCGTCACCGTCGGCCGGCCGCAGGTCTCCTACCGCGAAACCATCGTGCGTGGGGTGACCGGATTCGTTCACCGCCACGTCAAGCAGGACGGCGGCGCGGGCCAGTTCGCCCACATCGTCCTCGATGTCGCTCCCCTGCCGGACGGTGACTTCGAGTTCGAGTCCACGGTGACCGGCGGGCGGGTGCCACGCGAGTATGTGCGCGCGGTCGAGGCCGGCTGCCGGGAAGCCCTCGCGGCAGGTCCGGTGGGCGGGCATCGGGTGACCGGGCTGCGGGTCACCCTCACCGACGGTGCCACGCATTCCAAGGACTCGTCGGAGATGGCGTTCCGGGCGGCCGGGCGGTTCGGGCTGCGTGCGGCGCTGCAGGCCTGCGAGATGGTGGTGCTCGAGCCGGTCGCGGAGGTCACGGTCAGCGCGCCGGAGGACGCGCTCGGTGCGGTGCTCGGTGATCTTGCCGCGCGGCATGGCCAGATCACCACCACATCGGGGCGTACGGTGACCGCGCTCGTTCCGCTCGCCGAGCTGTTCGGGTACGCGACCCAGCTACGCAGCCGCACGAGTGGGCGCGGGACGTTCACCTCGCGGGCGGCGGGCTATCGCGCAGCGGCATAACACTCGGGGCCGGGCCTGGTCCACTCGCCGCGCTTTTCTGACGGACCGGGCCCGGTCTCCTCGCTGCGCTTTTCTGTCGGACCGGGCCGGGCTTCTCGCCGTGCTTTCCTGTCGGACCCGGCCCGTAGTATCCGGGACCATGGGCAGCACTTATCAGACGATTCTCGCTACCGGCGCGCTCGACGACGTGCGCGCCGCGGTCGCCGGGTCGGGGCAGCGGGCGGTCGTGATCCCGGTCGGCGAGCAGCGCTGGGCCGTCGTGCCGGAGGACGAGAACGGCTGGGCCCCCACCGATGATCTCGCCCGCCTGCTGAGCCGCCCGGCCGGCGCACTGGCCGCCGCCTTCAGCGTCTTCGACTCCGACGTCCTGGTGGCCGGCCTGTTCCGCGAAGGCCGCGCCTTCCACGACTACCTGAACAAACAGCAACTCGTCGAGCCGGACTGGGACGACGACGACAACGAGATCCAGGTCGACCATCTCGGCCGCATCTACCCCCTCGACGCCACTCCCCCGTCCGGTGCATACGGCGCCGACCCCGCGGTCTTCGCACCCTTCGCCCTCGGCGACCTGGATCTGCCCGCCGTGCAGGCCAACCTGACATCCGAGCAGTCCATGGCCAACTCCCAGCACCACGAACTCCTCCACCTGCTCGGCCTCGACCCACGCCCCCTGCAGATGCGCTACGCCGACGCGGTCAAGTCCGGCCTGGGCGTCTAACCGCTCGCGGCACTCAGCCGCCCCACCAGGTAGCTGCATCCGCGACGGGCCAGGTCTCGGCATCCGCGACGGGCCAGGTCTCGGCATCCGCGACGGGCCAGGTCTCGGCATCCGCGGCGGGCCAGGTCTCGGCATCCGCGACGGGCCAGGTCTCGGCATCCGCGACGGGCCAGGTCTCGGCATCCGCGGCGGGCCAGGTCTCGGCATCCGCGACGGGCCAGGTCTCGGCATCCGCGGCGGGCCAGGTCTCGGCATCCGCGGCGGGTCAGGTCTCGGCATCCGCGACGGGCCAGGTCTTGGCGGGTGGTCAGGCCTTGGCAGACAGGTGGGCGGTCAGACGGGCGGTCAGGCAGACGGGCGGGCAGGTCTCGGCGGGCGCAGGCGGGCAGGTCTCGGCGGGCGCTGGCGGTCAGGTCTGGTGGGCCAGCCAGCCGCAGTCGGAGCAGACGTCGAAGCCGCGGAGCTGGGCGAGGCGGCGGCCGCCGCAGGCCGGGCAGACGACGCGGTAGCGCTCGTGGTGGGTGTTGCCACGGCTCGGTGGGAAGACGACGGTGAAGTACATCCGGCGTTGCCAGCGGCCGTCGCCGGCGTCGACCGCGAGGACGCCGGAGCGCAGGCGGACGTCGACGCGGGCGAGGAGCCGGGTGCCGGCGGCGGCCGTCGGCGGGCTCAGGAGCAGGCCGGCCACGTCGGCGGGCTTGGCGTCCTCGATGCCGGAGATGATCGTGGATTCGCGGCGCACCCCCTCGGCGCCGACCGGGCCGATCGGAAGGTCGGTGCACCAGGCCGGGCGCGGGCCGGGGTCGGACTGACCGAGCCTGGTGCGGAAGATCGTCCAGAGGCCGAGCTGCTCGGAACCGACCAGTCCGATCTTCACGTCGGAGCCGCGCTCGTCGGTGAGGCCGACCAGTTCCGGCCCCCACTTGGTTGCCCGCTGCGCGGCGGCGACCGCCACCCCGACCCCCGGGTAGAGCACGTCCGCGACCACTTCGGTGAAACGCCACAGCCCACCGCGGGCCACATCGCCGGCTATCTCATCGCAGCGGGCAGCCGCCCATTCGGAGACCCTGCGCTCCTGCGGACGGTCAAGAAGCGAGGAACGGCCAGTCAGCGAGGAACGGTCGGGCAGCGAGGGACCGTCAGGCACCTGGGGACGGTCAAGCGGTTGGGGACGGTCAGGGGGACCGTCAGACAGCGAGGGACCGTCAGACAGCTGGGGACGGCGGCGCGGGGCGGGAATCCGGGCGCGGGGCTCGAACCAGGACGGCCGCTCCCGAGGGTCTTCCCGGTGGGTGTCGCGGGGTTCCTTCCGGTGGGTGTCGCGGGGTTCCTTCCGGTGGACGTCACGCATAGACACATGCTGTCACCGGGTACCTACCCCGGCCACCTGAACGCGACCGGGCCGGAGCCGTCAGATTGCCTGTGAGCTGCATGATCTGATGGTCCGGCCGCGGCGTGGGGTCCTTCGTTCGGGTGACGGCGGGGGTCAGAACGTTCCTGTGTAGAGCAGTCGGTTCGGGGTTCCGAGGCCCGGGCCGGTGACGACGTCGGGGGTCGCGGCGGACACGATCGCCGCGTGCACTTCCGCCGGGGTCGCCGCGGTGTGCGTCGCCAGGTAGAGCGCCGCCGCGCCGGCCACGTGCGGGGCGGCCATGGACGTACCGCTGATAGTGGTGGTCGCGTTGTTGTCGGTGATCCACGCCGACGTGATGTTGACGCCGGGCGCGAAGACGTCGACGCAGGTGCCGCGGTTGGCCCAGCTCGGTTTGTGGTCGGTGCTGTCGACGGCGGAGACGGTGAGGGCGGCCGGGACCCGAGCCGGCGACTGAATGCAGGCGTCCAGGGGAAGGATGCCGAGCGGTCCGCCGTTGCCGGCCGCGATCGCGTAACTCACGCCGCCGGCGATGGAGCGGCTGACCGCGGCGTCGAGGGCCGGGTCCGGTCCGCCGCCGAGGCTCATGTTGGCCACCGCGGGCGTGACAGCGTTCGCCGACACCCAGTCGATCCCCGCGACGACCTGCGCGGTCGTGCCGCTGCCTTCACAATCCAATACCCGGACCGCCACCAGTTGTACGCCCTTGGCGACCCCGAACGCGCTGCCGCCGACCGTACCCGCGACATGTGTGCCGTGACCGTTGCAGTCGTCCGCCGCATCGCCGTCGATCGCGTCGAACCCGCTGGTCGCGCGGCCGCCGAAGTCCGCGTGCGTGGCGCGGATGCCTGTGTCGATGATGTACGCGTGCACGTTCGACGCGGATGTCGTGTACGTGTACGTGGCGCTGAGCGGCCGGGTGCGCTGATCGATGCGGTCGAGTCCGTACGACGGCGGATCGGTCTGCGTGGTGCTCGCGTGGTGCACGATGTTCGGCTGGACGGCGGTGACCGCGGGGTCGGCGGCCAGCTTCGCGGCCTGCTCGGCGGTCATCGTCGCCGCGAATCCGCGTACGGCATGCGAATAGGTCTGCCGGACCTTGCCGCCGTGCTTCTTCACGAGTGCCGTGGCCTGGGTCTTGACCGCGGTGCCGGCCTGCTCCAGCAGGATCACGTAGCTGTCGGGCACGACGTCGGCGTCCGGCGCGACGGCAACCACGGCCCGCCCGACAGGCGCCGCGCCCGCGCTCGTCGGCACCGCCACGGCGCTCAGGGCCACGGCTACGGCGGCCGCGACCGTTATCCGTACGGATGTCGGCATCTGAGCCTCCTCCAGTTAGATCACGGTTACTCAAAGTGAAGGTAGCAGCTTGATCGGCCACCAGAATGTGATCGTCGGGCGGGTGTGTTCGTAGAGTTGCCGCATGGAGCCCGATCTCGGCGTGCTGACGGCAGCGGAGCAGCACGCGTACCGCTTGCTCGTGCGGCTCGGTGGAGCCGGCGCCGACGACCTCGCCGCGCACGACGCGATGTCACCCGCCGAGGCCGCGGCGGCCCTGGAAGGCCTGCGCTCCAAGGGGCTCGCCGGCGCGGGGCCGATCTACCACCCGCTGCCGCCGGACGTCGCCCTCGGTGACGTGCTCCTGCGCCGGCAACAGTCGCTCGAGAACGCGCGCCAGACCGTGGCCGCCCTCAGCGAGGACTACCGCAACCACACCCGCCGGCGCAGCTCAGAACATCTCGTCGAGATCGTGGTCGGCGCGCAGGTCCTGCGTCAGCGACTGCGCGCGATGCAGGACGGCGCGCGGGAGGAGATCCTCTGGTTCTGCCGCGCCAACCCGCTGGCGATGGCCGGACCCGAGAACGCCGAGGAAAATTCGGCCCTCGGCCGCGGCGTGAAATACCGCGCGATCTACGAACGCGAGCTCCTCGAAAAACCCGGCGAGCTGCAGAGCATCCTCGAATCAATGGCCGCCGGCGAGGAGTCCCGCACGCTCCCCACCCTCCCCGTACGCCTGGCAATCGCCGACCGCTCCCTCGCGATCTGCCCGCTCGTGCCCGACGAGTCCCGCGGCTTCGGCGAACCCACCGCCGCACTGATCCGCTCCAGCGAACTCCTCGACGCCCTGGTCGCCCTCTTCGAAAGCTACTGGGAACGCGCGACGCCCCTCGTCGGAGAAACGCCGCGCGCCGAGCTGCAACAATCCGAGGTCCTGCTGCTGTCACTTTTCGTATCCGGAATGCCGGACAAGTCCATCGCCACCCACCTCGGTGTCAGCAAACGAACCGTCCAGCGCCGCCTCGACCGCCTCATGGACCTCGCCGGCGTCGACACCCGCACCGGCCTCGCCTTCCAGGCCGCCCGCAGGGGCTGGCTCTCAGCCCCGATCTCCCAGCGGCCGGCCTGATCGAGGTTGGCTACTGTTCTGGCATGTATCGCTGGAACGAGCGTGGTCTGACACCGACGCCCGATGCCTGGCGGGAAGCGTTCATCGACTTGCACGGGAAGAGCCGGGTCACCCTGACGGAGGCCGGCCCCTGGGCGGGGCGGCTGGAGTGGCAGCGGTCCCGGTCGTACGGCATCGCGCTCTGCGGCAACGTCCGCGAGGAGTTCGTACGGGAGCGGCGGCACATCCGGACAGACCCGCGCGGCATGTTCGAGCTGCTGGTGCCGACCGCCGGGAGCGCTCAGGTGGAGCAGGCCGCAGCCGCGGGCGAGATCCGGCCGGGCACTCTCGCGTTGTGCGACGTGGACCGCCCGGTGACCTTCGCCCACGGCGAGGAATTCCAGTCGGTCGCGCTGATCTTCCCCCGCGAGGCGATCCACCGCCGCAATCCCGCCGGGGCCCGGGATTCGCAGGTCTTCGACGGCACCGCGGGACTCGGCCGGCTGATCCGGCAGACGGTGCTCACCCTTCAACAGGAGCGGGAACACCTCTCCGAGGCAACCTTCGACATCGCCTGCGACCAGCTGCTGGACCTGCTCTGCCTGGTCGCCGAGGGCGCCGGCGACTCAGCACCGGCCGCCCAGCGAAAAGAGGTCGAGGCGCAGGTGAGGCAGTACGTCCGCCGTCACGCTGCCGACCCCGACCTCTCCATCACCGACATCGCCCGGGCGCTGGGCTGGTCGGCGCGCTATCTGCAGGACGTGCTGCAGGCCTCGGGCACCACCTCCCGCGACCTGATCCGCTCGGAGCGGCTGCGGCTGGCCCGGACCCGGTTGGCCAGTTCAACGTGGGACAACCGGTCAATCGCGCAGGTCGCGCACGCGTCCGGGTTCGCCAGCCACGCCTCGTTCGCCACCGCCTACCGCCGCGAGTACGGCGGCACGCCCCGCGAGACCCGCGGCGACCGCCGCGAGTTCGACGTCACGCGCCGCGAAACCCCCGGCGACCACCGCGGTGAGTCCTGAAGCCAGGCCTCAGGCAAGGGCGCCGCCGTCGACACGAACGGTGCTGCCGGTGATGTACGCGGCGTCCGGCCCGGCCAGGAACGCCACCACACCGGCAACCTCGTCAGCCTCGGCGTACCGGTGCATCGGGATGACCGCCTGAAGCATGAACTGGCCACCCTCGGAATCCTTCGACATGGCCATGTCGGTGTCGATGATGCCGCACTCGATCACGTTCACGTTGATCCCACGGGCGGCGAAATCCTGGGCCCACCCACGCGTGTACGCCGTGACCGCGGCCTTGGTCGCCGCATAGTCGGACATGCCGGCTGCGAAGGTCTTGCTGGCAAGGCTGGACGACAGGTTCACGATCCGGCCGCCCTCGCGCATGTGCCGCACGGCCCGGTAGGTCGTGTCGGCGACACCGGTCAGGTTGATCGCGACCTGCTCATCGCGTCCGGCGTCGGTCAGCTCCCCGGGCCGGAAGACACCGGCGCTGTTGACCAGGATGTCGATCCCGCCGAACCGCTGAGCGACCGCGTCCACCATGGCCGTCACCTGTGCCCGGTCGGCCTGGTCGGCCTGGATGCCCTCGGCGCGCACGCCCAGCGACCGCAGTTCCTCGACCACCGTCTTCGCCTTCGCCGCCTGTGCGACATAGGTGATGACCACATCCGCGCCCAGCGCAGCCAGCCGCCGGGCCGACGCCGCGCCGATCCCCCGGCTGCCCCCGGTCACCAGCGCCACCTTGTCCGACAGAATCTTCTCGCCCACGAGCCACTCACCCCTTGTGAAATCCGCGCCTACCCCGTGCCCGGTCAACACTCGCGGTCAGGACGCGCGCGGTCTTTCGCTGCGGCGCACAGCGCTTGCGCCAGGGCGCATAGGTTGTGTGCAATTTAGTTGCGCACAACTTAATTGTGCACAACCAAATTGCACACAACCTTTCTCGCTCAGCTGCGCCCGTAGGCCCGGATGACGGTCTGGGTGAGCGCGTTACCGGCAGTGTCCTCAGCGGTGACCCGCAGCGAGACCGGCGTCCGCCCCGGCAGAACAACCGCGGTGGTGCCGATGACAACAGCGCGACTCCAGCTGGCGCCGTCGTTGGTGGACACCTCGACCTTGAGCGACTTCAACTTCGCGGAGAAGGCGAGGTTCACCCCGAGCGCCTGCGGCGTGTAGTTCACCCCGAGCAGCGGCAGGTCACCCTCGGACTTCGATTTGAAGGTCCATTCGGATTCGGTACGCGTGCCGTACACCCAGTCCTCGTTGCTGCGAGCCGTGCCGACCTTCAGCTTGTACGTCGCCTGCCCGGCCGTGGTGGTGACGTCCCCGATGCCGCCGGCCAGGTCGGCGATCTGCTTGCCGTCACGCGACAACGTTCCTGTGGCGTTGTCGCCGTACTCGGCGAGCTCGTAGTGGCCGTCGCTGTCGACGAACTCCGGAACCTGCAGGTGCAGCACGTCGCCGGAGCGGTACGAGCCGACGTTCGCGGGCCGCACGACCGCGGCGCCCCACTTCTCCGACTTGGCGCCGGCCTTGTAGCTCGTGGTCGCGCCCTGGAAACCGCCGAGCAGCGGGCCCTCGGTGTTCCACGGGTATTCGTGCGCCACCGCGTGCCGCCAGACCGAGTCGCCGGCCGAGACCCACTCCTCGCGGGTGGACGGGGTGCTGACCGGGCGCGAGGTGTCGTTCCACGCGACGGTCTGCCAGGGGCGCCAGCCGAAGCGCTGCTCGCGTACCCAGTCGAAGCCGCCGTTGTCCGCATAGCTGGACGTGATCCGCATGCTGTTGGCCGCGGTGACCTTGTAGACGACCTTCTCCGGGATCCGGTCCTTGGAAACCTGAAGAACGTCATAGAGGTACGGGCTGGAAGTGGTCAAAGTCAGGTCGAGTGTCGAGGGCGCCTTCTTCACCAACCTCTGACCATCGTCGTACGCGACAGCCAGCGCGACGATCGGCAACCGCTCGACGATCGTCGGGTTGAAAACCGTCCACGCGCTATGGTCCGCAGGCCGCACCACCAGGGCGACTGCCGCGCCGGCCTTGGCCGCGGCGATGACCTGCTCGTTCTCGTCGGTCTCCCAGCTGCCCGGGATCAGGACGGCTTTTCCGCGTACGTCCTTGGTGCCCCACTTGACCAGCTGGTACTTCCTCGTGCCGTCGAACCACGGCGACTCGCCGACGAGGTTCGCGTCGATCGGCTCGCTGACCCCGGGCACCTTCGTCTGGACCCGCGGCGCGACCAGCTGCCAGCGCGACGAGAACTCGAAACTGCCCTCGACGACCTTCTTCGTCGGCACCACGTTGACCTTCTGGACCGTACTGAAATGCATGACGCCGTGGGCGATGCTGCGGCCCGTCCCAGTGGTGCGGTGGATGTAGTAGCTGAGCACCGTCTGCTGCTCGGCCGGCTTCGGCGTCTCGATCGTGATCGGCGTGCCCTTACGCGCGTCGACCAGCACCGTGATGTCCTTGTCGACCTTCAGCTCGGGGATCGTGACAAACGTGACCTGCTCGTCCAGCGGCGCGCCGTCCTCGATGAGCGCGTCCAGCAGGTACGTGCCTTCCTGCAGCTCGTACGTGTTGCCGGCCGGGGTGAGCCAGCCCAGCGTGTCGAACCGGCTGTCGTCGCCGCGCAGGTCCAGCACGGGAACGGTGGTCGGCTGACCGGACCGGTTCACCGCCTTGACGGTGACCTTGTGGCTCGGGCCGTCCAGCACCGCACCGACCGCGGTGGTGACGGTGATCCCGGTGGCGGTGGCGCTGATCCAGCCGCTGATCTTGCCGGGCTTCTGCGCGGCGAAGTCGATCGTGGCGGTCACCGTCGCCGTGGCTTTCGCGGGCACCGTCACCGTCGCGGCGCTCAGCTTCACGGCCGTGGGAGCGGTGAGCTTCAGGGTCACCGGAGTCGCGGCGGAGTTGGTGTACGTGATCGTCTTCGACTCGGTGGCCGGCGACGTCCCCTTGGTGTGCACGCCGTAGTCGGCGATCGGGGTGCCGGTCACCGCCTGGGTCGTCACGCGAGCGAGGTCGACGCGGCCGGCGCCCTGCGCGTACACATCGGGTCCGGTTGTTGTCTTGGCCGTGCTGACCAGGGCTTCCTTGATCTTCGCGCCGGACCAGTCCGGGTGCTGCTGAGCCACGATCGCGGCCGCCCCCGCCACGTGCGGCGTCGCCATCGACGTCCCGGAAGCCGCCGTGTAGAACTCGTCCACCGGCTCACCCATGGTCGTCCCGGCCGCCCGGGCCGCCACGATGTCCACCCCCGGAGCCGTGATCTCCGGCTTCAACCCCAGGTCACCGAGCCGCGGCCCACGGCTGGAAAAACTGGCGATCTGATCGGTACGGTCGACCGCGCCAACGGTCAGCGCATCGGTCGCCGCGCCCGGCGTCCCGACACTCGAATCGGCGCCCTCGTTACCGGCAGCAACCACGAACAGCGCGCCGCTGGCCGCACTGATCTCGTCGACGGCCAGACTCATCGGGTCGAGCCCGTCGGTAGCCCCGCCCCCGAGGCTCATGTTGACAACCTTCGCCCCCGAGTCGACGGCCCACTGCATCCCGGCGATGATCTCGGACTCGTACCCCGTCCCGTCATCACCGAGCACCTTGCCGATCAGCAGATCCGACCCGTACGCGACACCCTTGCGACTCCCCCCGGAAGCAGCCCCGGACCCTGCAATCGTCGACGCCACATGCGTCCCGTGCCCGAACCGGTCAACCACATCCGGGCTGCTGCTGAAGTTGGCAGTCCCGGCAATCTTCCCGGCCAGGTCAGGGTGGGTCGCGTCAATCCCGGTGTCCAAGATGGCCACCTTCACGCCCCGCCCGTCAAGCCCTTGCTGCCACGCCGTCGGCGCACCGATCTGCGCGGTGCTCTTGTCGAGCGCCGCCTTCACCTTGCCGTCCAGGAAAATCTGGGTGGCGCCGCTCAACCGCGCCTGCCCACCCTGGCTCTTCCAGAACTCGGCCAAACTGCTCTTCGCCGGCCTGACCGCGGTCGCCCCGATACTGGTCATCGCCAGCGCGGCCCCCGCTGTCCGCAACCCCGCGGTGCCACCCTTGACGATCAGCGGCAAACTCGCCGAGTCAGCATCGCCATACCCCTCAGCAACCAGATGCTCAACATCGAACAGCTCCGCATCAACCCGGCCATCCGCAATCAACGGCACCGCGTCCGACGGAACAACCCGGATCCCGCCATCACCCTCGAACGTATGAAAGCTGACCCGCTCCCGCCCGGCCGCAGGCGTCACCGAGGCAGCAAACTTCCCGCCCTCGACGGGCGCCAGCCGCACAACATCCCCGGTGATCAGGGTGATGCTCTGCGCTTGCTCGCTACCTTTCTCTTTCCCTACGGCAGCTGATGGTCCAGCCGCGACCGCAGGCACAGGTATCGCCGCGGCTCCGATCAGGACGCCGGCTAGCAGTCGACCGAGCATGGGAACTCCTTAATGCGTTGTTCACTCCACGCATCATCGGATCCCTATATTCACGAGAATGTTTCCAACCCCTGCCGCACAGTCGACATGGCACCAAGTGGACACCAGCCCACCGCCCCACCCCTGACCCCGGCCTTTCCTGCCCCCGGCGCCATACCCAGCCTTATCTCCCGCCCACCGCACCCACCCCAAACAACTTTCCTGCCCTCACCACCACTTCCCACCCTTTTGCCTCCACCCCAGCCGCACCCAGCCCCCATGCGCAGCCCGTCCCCCGCGTCGCACGCCTCCCACCCCGGCGTCCCACCTCCCACCCCGGCGTCCCACCTCTCACCCGGGCGTCCTCTCACCCTGGCGTTCCACCTCCCACCCCGGCGTCCCACCTCTCACCCGGGCGTCCTCTCACCCTGGCGTTCCACCTCACGCCCTGGCGTTCCACCTCGTGCCCGACGCTCGACCCCCGCCACCGCTCAACCCACGCCCCACGCCCCACGCCCGACGCCCGACGCCCGACGCCCGACCTCACGCCACCGCTCCGCCTCGCGCCCGACGCTCCATCTCACGCCACCGCTCCGCCTCGCGCCCGACGCTCCATCTCACGCTCGATGGGCAGTTCGCAGCAGGTGCCCCCGTCTCAGCGGTGATCTCCTCCTAAATCTATGTGCCGGCGTCGGGGTCGGCGGGTCCTTCGAGGCCGGTCCTCTCGTCGCGTTCGGCCCATTCGAGCAGCGGCCGCAGATCGTGCGCTACGTCGTCGATGCCCGCATGCAGATCGCCGAGCTCCGCGAACCGCGCCGGCACGGTGAGCAGGGTGAAGTCGTCCGGTTCCACGGTGTCGACCTCGTCCCACCGGATCGGCGTGGACACCGTGCCCCGCTGGTTGCCGCGCACCGAGTAGGCGCTCGCGATGGTGTGGTCCCGCGCGTTCTGGTTGTAGTCGACGAACAACGCTCGCGGGTCCCGGTCCTTGCGCCACCACGTCGTCGTCACCTCATCGGGCGCCCGCCGCTCGACTTCCCGGGCAAAGGCCAGCGCCGCCCGCCGCACGTCACCGAACCCGTGGTCAGGCTTGATCCGCACGTAGATGTGCAGCCCCCGCCCACCCGACGTCTTCGGATAACCGGCAATCCCCAACTCGTCGAGCACCTCATGGGCAACATTCGCCACCCGCCGCACGGTCCCGAAGCCACACTCAGGCATCGGATCAAGATCGATCCGCCACTCGTCCGGCTTCTCCACATCAGCCCGCCGCGAGTTCCACGGATGAAACTCAACGGTCGACATCTGCACAGCCCAGACAACCTCCCCGAGCCCACCCACACAAAGCTCATCGGCATGCCGGTTGTACCGGGGAAAAGTAACCCGCACGGTCTGCAACCAGGGCGGAGCCCCATGAGGCACCCGCTTCTGATGGACCTTGTCCCCCGCCAACCCCTCCGGGAACCGGTGCAACATGCAGGGCCGCTCCCGCAAAGCCCGCACAATCCCGTCGCCAACGCTCAGGTAGTAGTTGGCAAGGTCAATCTTGGTCAGCCCGAGCTCAGGAAAATACACCCGATCCGGATTCGAGATCCGAACAGTGTGCTCCCCCGCCTCAACCTCAACAGCAGGCGACTTAGTAGCCATGAATCACAACGTAGCTGCTCAGCCCACCTCCCGCTCCCCCTCACACCTTTACCCGCCCCGACCCGCCTTGCCCCGCCTTGCCCCGGCCCCCCTTGCCCCGGCCTGCGTTTCCTGGCCCCCTTGCCCCGGCCTGCGTTGTCCTGGACTGCTTGCCCCGGCCGTCCCTGCCACGCCCTGCCCAGCCAAGCCCGCGCCCTTCCCACGCCCGCCCCACCCTGCTCCTCACCGAGCACGATGCCGCCCGGACTGTTCCGCCTCGCTGTACTCAGCCCACCGATGCTCGGCATGCGGTGTCCCCCCACCCCACTGCTGCCCAGCCTGCAGGGCATTCACCCGCTGCTGCTCATTGCTCGGCGTGACCACCCGCCCCTGCCCACCGTCCGGAGCAACAACCCCCTGCTGCCCACCGCCCGACGCAACAGCACCCCGCCGCGCACCGCCCGACCCGCCAGCCCACTGCTGGCCGGCGTTCGGCTCGCCGGCCCACTGCTGCCCAGCGTTCGCCCCGCCAGGCCACTGCTGGCCGCCGCGTGACGTAACAACCCCTGACTGCCCACTGCCCGGCGTGGCAGTCCATTGCTGCTCCGGCGGGTACCCGCCGGTCCACGACTGATCGGTGCTGGACGCCCTTGCACGCTCCTGACCAGCGCCCGATCCACTCACCCATCCCTGTCCGGCATTCGCGCCACCCGGCCACTGCTGCGCAGCATTCGCCCCGCCAGCCAACTGCTGCCCACCGTTCGCCCCGGTAGGCCGCTGTTGCCAGGCGTTCGAATCGCCACCCCATCGCTGACCAGCATTCGCGCTGCCCGACCACTGCTGACCAGCATTCGCGCTGCCCGACCACTGCTGGCCGGTAGACGGCGCGCCGGGCAGCTGATATCCAACGTCAAAGTGGCCGGCCTGCTGCGGGTCGAATCTTGTCTCATTGGCCCGACGCGGCTCATCCGTCGAACCTCCTGCCCACTGCTCCACTCTCGGGGCGTTGGACCGTCCCGGATCGGGCGGCGGCGGCACGAATCTTTGCGGGTTCGTGGGCGGTGCGACAGCCCACCGCGGTGCATCCGGCGTCGCCACCGGCCCCGAGACAGCATTCCACTGCGACTCGCTGGAGCTACCGGCCCCGGGCAGCGTTTCCCAAGGGGAGCCTTCGGACGCCGGCGGCGCGCTCCACTGCGAATCCGTCGATAATTCCGAGCCGACCTTTGCTTCCCAAGGAGCGTCGACCACCGGCACCGAGGCCCGGCCCTGTGCGGTCGAAGACACCGCGAACCACCGGGACTTCGACTTCGGGTCGGGCTGAGTCTCCTGGTACAGACCCAGGTCCGGCGTTACGGGTTCGTAAGTCTCCATGACGTCCGGCATGCGCGATTCCGTCATGAACGGTTCCGTCATGAGCGACAGGTTCGGCTGCGGAGCCGTAGCTGCGAACGGGTCCACCTCGGTGGGCAACTGTGGCTCCACCGAACCGATTCCGGTCGCACGGGGCGTGCCTGACACCGAATATCCGAGCGGGTCTACCAGCATCGTCGGGTACGGCTCGGGCATCGTGGACCACGCTGGTTCTGTCAGAGCAGCTTGACGTGGGCCTGTCTGCGGCTCTGACGGAGGAGTCGCGGGTGTCATCGGGACGACGCCGCTGCGGCCCCCGCTGGTGTGGCGTTTCACCGTGTACATCGCGTGGTCGGCCGCGCGCAGGGCCTGGTCCGGGTCGTCCGAAGGATCGGCGAGGTGGACGCCGACGCTTGCGGTGATCCGGACCTCGTGGCCCAGGACCAGGAAGGGATGCTCCACCTCGGCGCGCACCCGGCTACTCATCGCCTCGGCGTCCGGTCCGGCCACGATGCCGGGCATCAGGACCACGAACTCGTCGCCGCCGACCCGGGCGAGGACGTCCTCTTCGCGTACGCATGCGGAAAGGCGGTCAGCCACCTGCCGCAACAATTCGTCGCCGGCTTCGTGGCCGTAGGCGTCGTTGACGGGTTTGAAGCCGTCCAGGTCGACGAAGAGCACCGCCACCGAATCGCTCCGCAGCGACGAGTCGAGTGCGTCCTGCAGCCTGCGCCGGTTCGGCAGTCCCGTCAGCGCATCGTGTTGTGCCTCGTACGTGAGCCGTTCTTGGAAAGCCCTGTTCTCGGAGACGTCACGTGCGTTGATGACGATGCCGTTCAGGGCCGGGTTGTGCATCTGGTTGGAGGCGGTGAACTCGAACCACGTCGCCGCTCCCTCAGCGTTGAGGATGCGGGTCTGCAAGCGCAGCACCCCATCGCGCTGCTGCATCAGACTGGCGAACGCACCCATCATGTTCTGCCGGTCGTCGGGGTGGACCAGATCGAAGACACTGCTGCCCTGCTTGGATCCGGCGGCGAAGTGAAGCACGGACGCAGCGCTGGGGCTCGAATACTCCACGCGGCCCTCAGCGTCGAGCACAGCCACCATGTCGGGCGCGTGCTGGAACAATGCCTGGAACTTCTCGTCCGCGCGGCGCCGCTGGATCTGTGTGCGGTAGCCCAGGATCGAGATGCCGACCGCGCCGATGAGCAGCATGGCGAGCAGCGTGATGTTGATGGTCTGGCTGCGGCTGTGCACCGCGCCGTCGAACGAAGCCAGCGTCTGGGTCCGCACATATGCCCATCCGCCCGGAAGGACGTCGCCGGTCACGACGGAGGCGATCCGGTCGGCGCCGCCGGAGGAATACTCCGTGAAGCTGGGCCCGTCGGGGTTCGCCTTGATCGCCGCGATGATCGACGCGTCGACTGCGGTGCCGATCGTGCCGGCCTCGCTGCTGTAGCCGACCACTCCGGCGCTGTCGAGGATCAAGGTGACGTGCGCAGAACTCTTGAGCTTCGCTGTGTACGCCTGGAGCGTGGTCCGGGCCAACTCACTGAACCCGATGAGCACGGCCGTCGCAGCACCGGAAACCTTGATGGGGACGGCAACGGCCTGCACCGCGATCGGCTTGTTGTCGCTGCTCGGCACCAGCATCACGGGCGAGAACCCGGCCTGACCGGCGAGCAGCAGCTTACGCATGGCCGCATACCCGGGATCGGACGCGACAGGCAGCGCGTTGCTCGTGGTGGCGTTGAGCACCGCGCCGGTCAGCGTGGTGATCGCCGCACCATATGAGAACAGTGACGACTTGCGGACGTACTCCTTGAGGGCATCCCTGTCGCTCGAGACCCCGGCGCCGAGATTGAACGGATAGCTGTCCGCGAACGCGGCAAGATCCTTGGCAGAAAGCAGCTGCATCTGCCCCGCAAGCGTGGCGTTGTTGACGGCGAGCGCCTGTGTATCGGCGCGGTGCACGGTGTCGGCCGCCCGCAGCGCCGACCTGTTCACCAGCACACCGACGATGCCGACGGCCACCAGCAGCAGAACGCTGACGACCACGGCGATCCAGTTGCGCAGCCGCATCGATTGCCTCCTCACCGGTCCCATCGGGCAGAATCCGCCGGATCTGAAGAAAACGGTTCCCGTCACATCCGCCCCGCAGTGAGCAGTAGTCCCACCAGTAGCTGCACCATCAAGCACGGCGTCAGCTCGGTGGCGCTCACGGGACCGCTCCACGAACCGTCGCTCGGCTGCCATTCCCGGACTCGTGGAGTCCGATGACACCGACACTTGCAGCGAGCAAGCCCGCGCAGGTCAGAAGCACGAACCCGGCAGGCACCACGTCGGCGAAAGCTCCCAGCAGATTGTTCGTGACGAGCAGCGGGACACTCTGCGCGAAGACGAGAACCGCCTGCACACGGGCCAGATGAGTCTCAGGCGTAGCTCCCAGCACCAGCGGTGCGACGCTCGTGCCGAACATCCCCATCCCGACCCCGATCAGAGCAGCCGCAGTCAACGCCGCAGGTAACGGCAACTGCCCCGGGCCAAACGAGGTGGACCGATCTGCCAAGCCGACCAAAGCGAGGAAAGCTACTCCCCCAGAGGCGACGAAAAGGCCCCTTGACGCCATTCGCCGCGGGTTGGGCAGGGCACCGCGGACCAGAACCACGGCCGCGACCGCCCCGGACCCCAATGCGATCGTTGCCGCCACCGCCCCCGCCGATGCGGGAGGCCATCCCAGCTGGCGAGCGAGCACGGGAACCAGCAATCCTGCGCATGGAAGCAGCAGTCCCGCCGCGGTAGCCGTCATCAACAAATGCGGCCGTAGCACCGGGTTGGTGAACCCAACGCGCAACCCGTCGAACGTCTGCCTGCCCCACCCCGACATCGGCCATCGCCGGTCGTCGGAGCCCGAACCCGCCGCGGCTGAGACGCCGGCATGCGCGGGTGGTCGATGGATCAGCCGGGCCGGTCGTGGGCGAAGGGCGATGAGCACTGCCGCCATGATGGCGAAGGTCGCAGCGTTCGCTATGGCAGTAACTGCCAAACCGAAGGTGGCGAGGAGCAAACCACCGAGGGCAGGGCCGGTGAAAGCGGCCGATTGGCCCGCGATCTGGCGGGCGGAGGTTGCCCGCGCAAGGGAGGCGGTCGGCACGAGCAGGCGCGGCATCGAGCCGGAGCTCGGGAGGTAGAAGGCATCCGCAAAGCCGATGGCAAACGCCACCATGACGAGCAGAAGAGGCCTGTCGGACATCTGCCGGGTGAGGGCGGCGAGGGTGAGCGTCACCGCGGTCATGGCGACATCTGCGGAGATCATCACCCGCCAAGCGCCGACCCGATCAGCCACCGCACCACCGAACAGGAGAAACAAAGCACGAGGGAGATTTATCGCGGTCAGGACGAGACCCGCCCATGTTGCTCCGTGGCCCGCCGCCGTCCATGCCATGGCGAAGCCCATCACCTGGGTCCCCACCAGCGACAACGTGGTCGCCGCCAGCCATGCTCCGTATCTGCTCACGACATGACCGTGCCGTCTCCACTTGGTGGAGAGTCAACTGTCAGCCACGCCACACTTGCATCTCCCCTAAGGGGAGACGCCATGGTGGACGCATGGACGGCGAGACGCACTACTCGATCGGAGACCTGGCCCGGCGCACAGGCCTGTCGATCAAAACCATCAGGTTCTATTCCGACAACGGCATCGTGCCGCCCACGGAACGCAACCCACGAGGCTATCGGCGCTACAGCGTGGACGCTGTCGCACGTCTGGATCTCGTGCGCACTCTTCGTGACCTCGGCCTGGACCTTCACACCGTCAAGAAGGTCGTGGACCGGGAGATCGCGCTGCCCGACGTAGCCAGAGCCCACGCCGACGCGCTGGCCGTCCAGATCAAGACGCTGAGGCTACGCCGTGCAGTGTTCACCGCGGTTGCCCGACGAGGATCCACGCCAGAGGAGCTGGACGTCATGCAGAAACTGATCAAACTCTCCGAGACCGAGCGTCAACGCATGATCAACGAATTCATCGATGCCGCGTTCGGGGACATGGAAGCCCACCCCGAGCTGGAGGGCATAGCCCGCACGATGACCCCGGCTGAGCTTCCGGACAATCCCGACGCGGACCAGGTCGAAGCATGGGTCGAGCTCGCGGAGCTGGCTCAGGACCCAGATTTTCGAGCGGGGGTGCGCCGCATGGCCGAGCACCACGCCGCCGACCGCGCCGGCGGAGCACCCGGTGTTCACCGAGATCCCGTGGCCACGGTCCGCGATCTCGCCGGCCCGGCTGTGGAGGCCGGTCTCGACCCGGCGTCCCCCCGTGCCGACAGCGTCATCAGGGCGGTAACGCAGCACTACTCGTTCGCCTGCGGACATCCGGACGACGCAGACCTGCGGCGGCGCCTGCTCACCCGGCTGGAAGCCGCCAACGACCCTCGTCGCGAGCGATACATCCAGCACCTCTCCGTCATCAACGGCTGGGCTCCGCCGGAAGACCTCGCTCCGTCGCTCAACTGGTTCATCCAGGCCCTCCGCATCCGTGAACCCGCCGCATAGGAGCTGGGATCACGGTGAGGCGGTGAGGCGGTGAGGCGGTGAGGCGGTGAGGCGGTGAGGCGGTGATCGGTCAGCGGCGCCAGGGCGCGCGTTGGCCTTGGAGCCACCACTGCAGTGACTGGGTGACGCGGGGCAGCACGAAGTACGTCATCAGAGGGGTCAGGCAGAGCGTGGAAACCAGCGTTCGGAGAACAACATTGATGTCCGCGAGGAGGTGTCCGATGGTCACGGCGGCCAGCAGGCTCAGCGGGAAGAAGCCCACCCAGATCGTCACCGCCTGCTTCCAGCGAGGCGGTGGCGTCGGGGCCGGGGTCAGGTCGTCGATCGAATGTTCCTGCGGTGGATCGAACCAGCCTTCGATTCCGGTGCGCTTCTCGACCCGGGTGTGTTCAACCATGCCTTGGGCGGAGCTGAGCCACCACTGGCGCTGGGGCGATTCCTCCCAGCCGTGCAGGGCAGCCGCGTCGGAGAACCGGTACAGCATGTGCCACTCCGTGGAGCCCTGCGCCGGACGGACCCAGCCGACCCCGAGAAATCCGGGGAAGTCCTCAGCCAGCGTCGTTCCGGCGCGGACCCACGCGAGCATCTCCGCATTTCTGGACGGATCGGCCTTGCGGGTGATCGCCACGGTGACGGCGAGCTCGTGCGGTGCGGTCTCCATTCCCACATAGTGCGACGCCAGTGTTTCTGGCGTGCGGCAACCTCCTGAACCGAGACATCCAATACATCCGGTGCGAGCAGGCCGGTGCGAGCAGGAAGGTCAGTCCTTGTGAACGTTGGGTTTGGTACGGGGCAGAATCGTGCGTTCGCCCAGCCGGGTCAGGGCGTTCAGTGGGGCGGTTGCGAAGCCCACGAGGCGGGCCAGAGCGGGCTGGCGTTGCCGGCGCAGCAGTGGTGGGCCGATTCCGGCCAACACGTCGGTCAGTGCGGGCAGCGGACGGCCGAAGAGGGTGATCTCACGGATGAGCCCGTCGTCGTCCAGCCGAATCAGCTGGGCTTCCTCGATCGCCTCGCGCCTGGTGCGGCCGTGGTAGAAAAGCGCCCAGGTGTCCCCGCCGCCGGTCTGTGTGTGATAGCGAATGTCATGGATGACCTCGAAGGCGCTCGCCAGCACGTCGGTCACTTGGGCGACGCCTTCGAATCGGAACGCGGCAGTCAGCGGCGAGATCAGGACTACGCCTGGGGCAAGGCACCCCGCGGCAGCCTGCGCGTCCCCGTGCTCGTCGGCCAATCGCCAGGATTGGATCGAGTCCCTGGTGGAGGTGCCGTCCGGAGCGGTTCCGGTGTCTCCCATCCCGCGACGTTTCCGTGGCTGAGGTAGGTTCCCGACCATGACGGCGCTTCGAAAGATTTCAATGGCCGCTATCGGTCTGGTCACCCTGACCGCGACCAGTGGCTTCACCGCGACCGCCCCGAAACCGTCGTGGCGGCTCTCCGACACGGGCGTCACGGCACGCTTCAGGGGGCTTGCTCCGGTCAGTGACAAAGTGGCGTGGGTGGCGGGTTCCGGCGGGACCATTCTGCGTACGGTGGACGGCGCTCGGAGCTGGCAGCGGGTGGATCCGCCGGGCACTGCCGAGCTTCAGTTCCGGGACATCGAGGCATTCGACGCCGACCACGCCGTCGCGCTGACGATCGGCGAGGGCGACCAGTCGCGGTTGTACGCGACGGCGGATGGCGGGCGTAGCTGGAAGGAGAGCTTCCGCAACGACGACCCGGCGGCGTTCTACGACTGCGTGACGTTCACCGACCGGCGTCACGGTTTGGCACTGTCCGACCCGGTGAACGGGAAGTTCCGCATCCTCGCCACGTCGGACGGCGGCAAGAGCTGGGCCGTGCAGCCGAGCACCGGCATGCCCGACGCGCTGACCGGCGAGTTCGCGTTCGCGGCGAGTGGTACCTGCCTGGTAACCGCTGACCACTTCGGCTCGGGCCGGGCCTGGTTCGCGACCGGGGGTGGCGAGCGGGCGCGCATCTTCGCCACCACGAACGGCGGCCGCACCTGGCGCGTGACCGACAGTGGCATTCCGAGCGGGCCGAGCGCCGGGGTCTACAGCCTGGCGTTCCGCGACCCGTGGCACGGCATCGCAGTCGGTGGCGACTATGCGGTGCCGGAGACCGCGCCGGACGCGGCCGCGACCACTCGCGACGGCGGCCGCACGTGGACCCCGGCCCGGGCAGAGCCAGGTGAGTACCGATCGGGGGCGGCATGGCGCGGCGTGACCACCGCGCTCGCGGTCGGGCCGACTGGCAGCGATATCAGCTACGACGGCGGCCGTAGCTGGAACGAGTTCGACTCGGGCAGCTTCGACGCGGTGCTCTGCGCCGGCGGGTCGTGCTGGGCGTCCGGCGAGCAGGGTCGTGTGGCGAGGCTTCATGGGTAAAACCGCGAAGACAGTCGGTGGCATTGCCGCAGCGGTGGTGGCCATCTGCTGTGCGGCCGGTGTGCTCTCCTCGATCGGGGAGATATTCGACCAGACGCCGTACATCTGGCCTGCGATCGGGGCGTCGGTCGTCGTCGCACTGGGAGCGGCTCTGGCGTACCAGAAGGTCCAGGCCGGGCGCGCGAAACGTGAGCTGGAGGCATGGACGGATTGGGAGGACGTCGGCACGGACGGGCCGTGGCCATGGGCGATGGTCCTGGCCCGGACATCGGTGGCCACGCCGACCGCTGCGTGGTCCGGCTGGGCCGACGGTTTCCCGGTCAAGGCCGGCGTGATCACCTGGTCGGGGATGGGCCTGCGGGACCTGACCGGGAAGTTCGACGGGACCGGGGTGTTCGCATGTGTCCGTCTGCCCCGGCCGCTGCCCCTGGCGGCAGTGCACCTGCGCCCCGACGCGACGGGTAAGACGTTCGACGAGCGCTTCCAGGTCAAGGGAACAATCGGGGACGTCCAGCGGATCGTGCACGTCGACAACACGGTTCCACCGTGGACGATCACCGGCGAGGAGCTCTTCGTCATCGTCCCGGTCGCCGAGCCAGTCCGCCCACGCCACATCCAGGACATCGCCCGGCGCGCGGCGTGGGCCGCACAGCTCGCAATTGAAGAGGTCACCACGCCAGGTGGGAGTTCAGCACGCGAACCGGGAGCGGGAAACACAGGCTAGGACCCAAAGACGCGGGCCACGAGCGACCCACGTAAGCGAGCATGGCCCGGGCCCTGGAGCGCGAGGGCCGGGGCTCGGAGCGCGAGGGCCGGGGCCGGGGCCGGCAACGCCAGGCCAGGCAGCACGGGGCCGGGAGCCGAGAGCGCCAAGGCCAGCAGCGCCAGGGCGGGGGCCGGGAGCCGGGAGCGCCAGGGGCCGGGGCCGGGAGCCGGAACGACAGGGGCCGGGAGCCGGGAACGCCAGGGGCCGGGAGCCGGGAACGACAGGGGCCGGGAGCTCGGGGGTTAGGAGTTCAGGTAGGTGAGGACGGCGAGGACTCGGCGGTTGTCGTCGTCGGAGGGGGGCATGGCTAGTTTGGTGAAGATGTTGTTGATGTGCTTGCTGATGGCTTTTTCGGTGATGTAGAGCTTGGCGGCGATGGCGGCGTTGGAGCGGCCTTCGGCCATTTGGGCTAGGACTTCGCGTTCGCGGCCGGTGAGGATGGCGAGGGGTTCGCGGCGGGCCAGGAGTTGGGAGACGACTTCGGGGTCCATGGCGGTGCCGCCGGCGGCTACTCGGCGGACGGCGTCGACGAATTGGCCGACGTTGGAGACTCGGTCCTTCAGGAGGTAGCCGACTCCGCCGCCGGAGCCACTCAGGAGTTCGCGGGCGTAGAGGGGCTCGACGTGCTGGGAGAGGACCAGGATGGGGAGGCCGGGGACTTCGATGCGGGCGGCCAGGGCGGCCTGGAGGCCCTCGTCGGTGAAGGTCGGGGGGAGGCGGACGTCGACGACGGCGACGTCCGGGCGGTACTTCAGCAGGGCGGGGAGCAGGGCGGGGCCGTTGTCGACCGCTTCGACGACCTCGAAGTCGAAGGCCTCCAGGAGACGGGTCAGTCCGTCGCGGAGGAGGGCGAGGTCTTCGGCGAGGACAACACGCACGGTAACTCCAGGGTGACGACGGTCGGGCCTCCCGGTGGGGAGGACAGGGTCATCGTCCCATCGAACGCTGCAAGCCTGCGTTCCATCCCTCGCAGGCCGGTTCCCTTGCCGGGGTCGGCGCCGCCGTGGCCGTCGTCCAGGACGACGACGGCGAGGGTGCCGTCGTGGTAGACGATGGTGACGGCGGCGGTCTGGGCGCCGCTGTGGCGGACCACGTTGGTCAGTGCTTCGGCGATGACGAAGTAGGCGGCCGATTCGACGGGGGTCTGGGGGCGGCCCGGGAGGTCGATGTCGACCTCGACGGGCATGGACATGCTGATCGCGAGGGCTCGCACGGCGCCGTCGAGGCCGCGTTCGGCGAGGACCGGTGGATGTATGCCGCGGACCAGGTGGCGCAGTTCGACCAGGGCGATGCCGCTGGCCTCGCGGGCCTCGGCGAGCAGTTTGCGGGCGGCGGCCGGGTCGCGGTCGAGCAGTTCCTCGGCGAGGCCGATGGTCATGCCGAGCGAAACCAGCCGGGCCTGGGCGCCGTCGTGCAGGTCGCGTTCGATGCGGCGCAGCTCGGCGGCCTGGGCGTCGACGGTGTCGGCGCGGGTGACGGTGAGATGGGCGACCCGGAGGCGCAGTTCGGCGGCGCGGGTCGGGGCCAGGAACAGCTTCGCGAACAGCGCGTCGACCTTGCGCAGCTGCGGGGCGACGATGAGGCCGGCGGCGAGGAACAGCGCGCCCTGCGGCAGCGAGAGCAGGCCCTCGCTGAAGTTCTCGATCGGCCAGTAGACGCCGTAGCCGTACCAGACATCACCGAGGTGCAGCCACAGCGGGAGCAGGATGATGCCCTGCAGACCGTAGGCCGGCAGCAGCAGGATGAGTACGCCGAGAGCGGCCCCGATGATCCCGCCGGGCAGCAGCCACGCCACGTCACGCCACGTCGCCGGGTCGGTGAGGATCCACTTGAAGCGCCGCCAGCCGCCGGTCAGCGCCGGCTGCGGTTGCGGCGCGTACGGGCGGGCGATGACCACGCCGGCGCCGGTTGCCAGCCGCCGGACGAGGTCGGTGCGGGCCCGCAGGACCTTGGTCATGAGGGGCAGCGCGAACATGCCGATGCCGGCGGCGGGGGTGAGCGCGAGAGCGACCAGCCAGAAGACGAGAAGCGGCACGTTGAAGACGGACAGCACGATCTCGAGGACGCCGACGGCGACGGCTCGCAGCCCCTGGCGTACCCACGATCTCGTCTCCATGTCCTTATTGTCGGCCACCGGGGCCTGCGGAAACAGGGGTGCTAGCCCTACCAGGGGTGGGGACCTCACACTCCTGTCGATGGCTTTCGCGCGCGGGAGCCTGAACGGTATGACAACGACGACGGAACGGCCGCACACGGCGGCCGGCAGCGACTTCGCCGAGCTTGGCCGGCGAATCACCCGGGCGGGCCTGCTGAACCGCAAACCCGCCTATTACGCGTTGCGCATCAGCCTCGTGGCTCTGACGCTCGCCGGTGGGTGGGCGGCGTTCTTCGTGCTCGGGTCCTCCTGGTGGACCCTGGCGATCGCCGTCTTCCTGGGCATCGTTTTCGCCCAGGTGGCGCTGGTCACTCATGATCTCGCGCATCGCCAGGTCTTCCGCACCAGCACCCCGAGTGCCCGCGCCGGCGTCATCGCCGCGAACCTGCTGATCGGTATGAGCTACGGCTACTGGCAGGACAAACACACCAAACACCACGCCAACCCGAACCACGACGACCTCGACCCCGATGTGACCCCCGCCGTTCTGGTCTGGACCCAGGACGCGGCCGCCGAGCGGAAGGGCGCCTTCGCCCGCTGGCTGACCCGCAACCAGGCCTGGCTGTTCTTCCCGCTGACCACTCTGCTGAGCCTGAGTCTGCGCAAGGACAGCATCCGCGCCCTGTTCAACGGCCCGGTGAAGCACCGCGCCCGGGAAGCGACCCTGCTGTCGCTGCACGTCATCGGCTACCTCGCCGCGCTGCTCCTGGTGCTCAGCCCGCTGCAGGCTCTCGCGTTCTTCGCCGTGCACCAGGCGGTCTTCGGCCTCTATCTCGGCATGACGTTCGCCCCGAACCACAAGGGCATGCCCCACCCGACCGGCGACGAGGATTTCCTGCGCAAGCAGGTGCTGACTTCCCGGAACGTACGCGGTGGGTGGCTCACCGACATCGCCCTTGGCGGCCTGAACTACCAGATCGAGCATCACCTGTTCCCGTCGATGCCCACCCCGAACCTGCGCAGGGCCCAGCCGATCGTCCAGGCCTACTGCCGGGAAATAGGCGTGTCGTACGAGGTCACGGGCTTGATCGACTCCTACGCCATCGCCCTGCGCCACCTGCACGACGTGGGCGCCCCACTCAGAGTGACCCCGGCTCCCCCGTCTCGATGAACCGGATCACGGCACGGCGCAGCTGGTCGAGGAAGTCCTCCAGGTCCTCGGCCACGGGCTCGAAATCGCCGTCCTGTGATGCCGTGACCGATCGCCAGACAGTGCCGTCCGCTCGAACGGCGAAGAGAATCCCACCGCCGTCGCTGGCGAATACCCCGCCGGAGAAGTCGTGGTCGGCCGAGTGGATGAAGTACCCGTTACCGACATCCGGCAACGACACTTCCTCGATCACGCGGTAGAAGCCGGCCAGGGAATCCGGCAGCGCGGCGCCGGATTCTCCGGACGTCGCCGCCACGATCCGGTTGTCACCCGGCGCATAGCCGTGAGCGCGTTCGAAGCCCGCGACGAACGGCCGCAGCCGACCGTCGAGATCGTCCCGCCATGCCGCCAGCCATTGAGGATCCACGTCGCAGGCCCCGGTGTCGAACCGGGCTTTCCGCCCTTATGAGGGGCAGCTGAGCAGCCAGCGCTCCGCCTGCGTACCCGATGATGGGTGCGCCACCGGGGAATCGAACCCCGAACACACTGATTAAGAGTCAGTTGCTCTACCTGTTGAGCTAGTGGCGCGTGATGCGGTGCAACAAAAAACCGCCGTCCCGAACTGCGGGGGCGGCGGCGAGCGAAACGCGGTGATCAGCCGCGTCGCCGGCCCGGCCCCGGGCGCTTCATCTTCACCTTCATCGTCATGTGAAGCCTCCCTCCGGTCAGCGCTCCCGGCCGCTTGCCGGGAACGCTCACCACAGTAGAAGACGGCGACGGCCGCGATCAACGCAATTACGCAGCCGCCGCTGACAGGCCGGAAGGTCAGGAGCGGCCTCGCGACCGAGCTCAGCCTCGACGCCTTGACCGGCGTAGCTGTTGGGCGCGGGCGATGACATCGTCGAGCTGCGGGCCGAGGACGGGGGCCGCCTGGTCCTCCACGTCACAACATGGAGGTTTGGTGCGTCCCGCCGCTGCCGGTGGCTCCACGCCGAGCAGGCGATACAACTCGGTGTAGATATTGAACTCCTGGTCGTCGTCGTGGTGCGGGCCGACAAGCAGAATCCACGCCCTTTGCGGGGACTCGAAGCCGACCACAACTCGTTGCTCCCCGCGTAGGTGTTTGACGCAGACGTGGTCGACGGGCACCGGGCCACTGAGCCGATAGGAGAGCGCCGCGCAACCTCGCGCTGCCAGATCATCGACGAATGCGTTGAAGAGTGTGCTCTCCCTGCGACTGAGTGCCGCGATCTGCTGGTCGGCGCGAGGGGTCGCTAATACCTCGGTGGGCACGAAACGGAATTACCGCCCATCGGCGTCGGGCTCGGGGAGGGGCCGAAGTACCCGTCCCTGGCCACGACGCATTTGGCGGAGACTTTCGCGGAAGTCGTCGCGGTCAGCCAGTGCGCGGTCGTTGATGCGGTGCCATACCGCGTCGAGCAGATCCCGGTCTCTGCCCAGCGCCCGCAACTCACGGATCACGTGGCTGACTTCGTGCACACTGATGACGTCCAGCAGGAGCCGGGGCGCTCGTTGACTCACGACCAGGACGCCCTCGCCGGCCCAGGTTCGCACGGACTTCTCGCTGAGACCGAGCAACTTGGCGGCAATTACCGGCCGAATGGTGGCCTCTTCGGCAAGCGCGGCGTTCGACACATCGAGCAGTCTGCGGCGGCGCCCGTCGGTCTCGGGGAGACTGTTGGCGACGTCTTCGACCGCTTCGACTCGCTCGAAAAGATTGCGGACCCGCTGTTCCTCGACTGCGATGGTCATCATGCCCCCTTCCCTGGCTACCGATTATGACGCACTTTTTCGGAACCTGCTACCGGGAAGGGTCGAGCCACGGTCAGTGGGCGGCGAACTGGTCGATGAGGCTCTGCGGGGCTTGGTCGTCGAAGCAGAGGATCAGGTTGGCGGCCGCTTCGGAGGAGGATTCCTCGCTTCGCGGGAAGAGGGCTTTTTCGTACGCAGTGAGCGCCCCCTCGATGTCCCCGGAGTGCTCGGCGAGGGCCTGGCCGAGCAGTGCGCCGTCGAGCATGGCCAGGTTGGCGCCTTCGCCGGCGAAGGGGGACATGAGGTGGGCGGCGTCGCCGAGCAGGGTGACACCCGGGGTCCGGGGCCAGCGGTGGTCGGTGGGGAGGGTGTTGAGGGTGCGGGGGATCAGGGGGCCGTCGGCGTCCTCGATGAGGGCGCGGAGGTCGGGGGACCAGTCGGGGAAGTGGGCGAGCAGGGCCTGCTTGGCGGCGGGCGGGTCGGTGAAGTCGACTGTGGAGATCCAGTCCTGCGGGGTGCGCAGGGCGCAGTAGATGTGCAGGCTGCCGTCGGTTTCGCGGTGGGCCAGGAAGCCTTTGCCGGCGCCGAGGGCGAAGAGCATGCCCGCGCCGACGACCTGGGCGGCTCGCGGGTGGCGTACGTCCGCGTCGTGGAGGTCGATCTCTACGAACGACATGCCGGTGTAGGTGGGGGTGGCCGGGGACAGCAGGGGGCGGATGCGGGACCAGGCACCGTCGGCGCCGACGAGGACGTCCGCGGTGACCGCGGTGCCGTCGGCGAAGACGACTTCGTGGCGGCCGCCGGGCAGGGGGCGGGCTTCGACGACCTTGGCGCCCCAGCGGACGGTGTCCGGCGGCAGGGAGTGGAGCAGGAGATCGCGGAGCTGGCCGCGGTCGACTTCCGGGCGGTCGCCGTCGCCGTCGTCGGTCTCGTCGGCGAACACCGTGCCGTGTTTGTCGAGGATGCGCATGGCTTCGCCACCCTCGTGGATGATCTTTCGGAATTCGTCGTACAGGTGCGCCGTACGCAGAGCAATTTGTCCGTTGTTGGCGTGGATGTCGAGCATGCCGCCCTGGGTGCGAGCGGTCGCGGACGCCTCGGCCTCGTAGATGGTGGCGGCGATGCCGTTGATGTGCAGGACGCGCGCGAGGGTGAGCCCACCCAGTCCGGCGCCCACGATGACGATGGAAGTCATATGAAACCCCTTAGATAAAACGTGTTCGTAGCGAACATGTTCGTCAACTATACAAAAAGCGGACTACGGGACAGCCGTAGCCGCGATCCCGGCGATCAGGACGGCGAATCCCCAGCGCAACCGCTGCTCACCGGACCCGGACCAGAGCAGATCGCCGACCCCGGCAACGTGCGGATAGCGATCGGCGTCCATGGCGACGAGCGCGGCCTCCTGCACCGAGGCGTCATGCAGACCCGACTCCGAGCGGGTCCCGTGCTCCGCGGCCGTCGCCGTCGCATGCTGCAACAACAGATCAACACCCCAGGCAGCCCGGGACACGGGTACACCCGAAGCGTCCAGCAATCCCAGCACCGCATCGATCAGCCGAAGATAGTTGGCCCCCGACGGCCGCAACGTGAGCACGGACCGGGCCAGACTCGGATACTCGAACAGCACCTGCGTGTACCGGCTGAGCAGCTCGACGAGGTCGGTCCCCGAGAAGTCGAGCTCCGCGAGCAGCTCATCGAGCACAGCACCGTGCAGCTCGGCCATGTTGTCGACGTAGACGTAGAGCGATGCCGGGCCGGTGTCCAGCTCGCCGGCGAGCCGGCGCATGGTGACGCGCTCGAGCCCCTCGGCCCGCATCACCCGCACCGCGGCGGCGACCACGACGGCCCGGCTGAGCGGGTCCTTCGCGGGCCGGTCACGCCGGCTGACGGGTTCTCTGCGAGCTGCCATGAACACGATCGTAACGAACATGTTCGTCGGCCGGCAAGGCCGCAGCGGAAATCAGTCGCGGAACTCTCCGGACGGCGTACCCGTAGAGGTCTGTTTTGCCTGCTCAGCCGCGCGCAGCTCGACCCGGCGGATCTTGCCGGAGATCGTCTTGGGCAGGTCGGCGAACTCGAGGCGGCGGATCCGCTGGTAGGGCGACAACTGCGCCCGGGAGTGCGCGAAGATCGCCTGCGCGGTCTCGGCGTCGGCGGCCCACCCCTCGGCGAGCACGACGTACGCCTTGGGCACGTTGAGCCGTAACGGATCGGGCGACGGCACGACCGCGGCCTCGACCACCGCCTCGTGCTCGATCAGCACGCTCTCCAACTCGAACGGCGAGATGCGGTAGTCGGATGCCTTGAACACGTCATCGGTACGCCCGACGTACGTGATGTAGCCGTCCTCGTCCCGGGAACCGATATCGCCGGTGTGGTAGTAACCGCCTGCCATCGCCGTGGCCGTCAGCTCCTCGTCGCCGTGATAGCCGACCATGAGCCCCAGCGGCCGGGGGTCGAGCTCCAGGCAGATCTCGCCCTCGTCGGCCGGCTCGCCGGAGTTCGGGTCGATCAGCGCGACCCTGTACCCGGGGACCGGCCGGCCCATCGAACCCGGGCGCACCGGCTGGCCTGGCGTGTTGGCGATCTGCACGGTGGTCTCGGTCTGGCCGAAGCCGTCCCGGATGGTCACGCCCCAGGCCTTGTGCACCCGATCGATGACCTCGGGGTTGAGCGGTTCACCGGCGCCGACGACCACCCGCGGCGGGGTGCTCAGCGCGCTCAGGTCGGACTGGATCAGCATCCGCCACACGGTCGGCGGCGCGCAGAAACTGGTCACGCCGCAGCGCTGCATCTCGCGCAGCAGCCGGGCGGCGTCGAAGCGCGTGTAGTTGTGGATGAAGACGCAGGCCTGGGCGTTCCAGGGGGCGAAGACGTTGCTCCAGGCGTGCTTGGCCCAGCCCGGCGAGGAGATGTTGAGGTGTACGTCGCCGGGCCGCAGACCGATCCAGTACATGGTCGACAGGTGACCCACGGGGTACGAGGCGTGCGTGTGCTCGACCAGTTTCGGGCGCGCGGTGGTGCCCGACGTGAAGTAGAGCAGCAGGGTGTCCGTGGAGTGGGTGGCGGCGTCGGGAGCAAAGTGCGTGCTCTGCGCGTACGCGTCGGAATAGGTCTGCCAACCCGGAACCGGCTCCCCCACGCTGATCCGCGTGACGGCCGGGTCAACGCCCGCGAAGCGGGGAGCGGCCGACGCGAGCGCGACCACGTGCTGGGCTCCGCCGCGGGTGACCCGGTTGCGCACGTCGGCCTCGGCCAGCAGCGGGGTCGCGGGGATCAGGACGGCGCCGAGCTTCATGACGGCGAGGATGGTCTCCCAGAGCTCGACCTGGTTGCCGAGCATGAGCACGACCCGGTCGCCACGCGCCACGCCCTGTCCGCGCAGCCAGTTGGCGACCTGGTCGGAACGCCGGGACAGCTCGGCGAAGGAGAACTTCTGCTCGGAGCCGTCCTCCTCGACGATCCAGAGCGCCGGGTTGTCGTTGCCCTCGGCGATGACGTCGAACCAGTCGAGCGCCCAGTTGAAATCGCCGAGCTCCGGCCAGCGGAACCGCTCGTACGCGTCGGCGTAGTTCTCGCGGTGCTCGACCAGGAAGTCGCGGGCGGCGCGGAACGCCGTCGTACCCTCAGCCGCCATGTTCGTCTCCTCAGCCGGTGCCTGCTCAGCAGCCTAACTGTGAAATCGTTTACTCAATCGGCGGTCACCGGCGCGTTCATCTCGCGGGACGGCGACTCCCGCTGCGGGAGCACCGCACCCTCCGCCTGCGCGCGGGCCAGGGCGACCGGGAACGCCCGGGTCGACCTCCACAGCCCGTGGATGAGCCGGAGCTCGAAGATCAGCAGCAGCACGCCGGCCACCACCGCGAACTGCAGGATCCATCCGGTGAGCGGGCCGATGATGAAGACCGTCATCTCGTACTCGATGCCGCTGAACAAATGGGTGCGGATCCGACGTTCAGCGAGAAACTGCCTCACCCGCGCACGAGGCCCACGCGGGACTGTGGCCACTGTTGGAACAGGCCCGCCACGAGCCTCGAGGATCTGCTCGCGCATCGTGGTGCGCACCTTGGCCATCTGCTGGCCGTTCAGGTAGCGGAAGAGATCAAGGAAGATGACCCCGAGCATGACCCACAGGTACGCGACCGAGCCCGTTCTCGCGTACTGCCCGCCGAACAGCGCGCACGCGCAGATGAAGACGCGCACCCGGTCGAACATGAAGTCGAGCCAGGTCCCGAACATCGACCCCGTCCCGTTCAACCGGGCGATCTTGCCGTCCATGCAGTCGACGATGAAGCTGACGTGGAACAGCAGCGCCCCCGCCACGACCCACCAGCGGTCCTGCAGCAGGAAGCACGCCGCGGACCCGAGCCCGAGCAGCGTGGCCACGGCGGTGAGCACGTTCGGCGTGATCCACCGGTAAGGGGCGACGAGCCACACGAGCCGCGCAGCCACCGGGTCCACGAGCAGGACCGTCCACCAGGCATCCCGGACCTTGTAGGTCTGCTCACGGATCTCCCGCAGCGATGATCGTCGCACCATAGCCCTCTCAACGCGCGTGATGTACCTTTTGTCAGGTTACCGGTAGTCCTGAATTTGTCAGGCCGCAACGAGCACCGGGCATAGTAAAGTCCGTTGATGGATGTCGGTCGATCTCTTGACCCAGACCCGGCCCCGGTCCATTACGACGACGAAGAGCTGCCCTCGCGTACGCTCACCGGCCCGATCGGTCTCGGTGTGTCGATCGTCGCCTTCGTCGTCGCCCTGCTGGTGCTGTTCCAGGTCTTCCGGCCGCTCGCCCAGGGGAGCCAGTTCTACCTGATCATTTTCCTGGCGGGCACCCTCCCGCTGGTGTTCCTCGGCTACCGCAGCGGTCTGCCCGGTTCGGCCCGCGACCGGCCCACGCCCGCCGACTGGGGGCTGGCCGTTCTCACGCTGCTGGTCTGCCTCTACCCGGTCGATCCCTTCACCGGGGGGTACGACGGGTTCCTCGACCGGCAGGGACTGCTCGACACCCCGGACGTCATCGCCGGGTCGGTCATGCTGCTCCTGGTCGTGGAGGCCTGCCGGAGAACCACGGGCCTCGCGCTTCCGATCGTCTGTCTGGCCTTTCTCGGGTACGCGTACTACGGCGGCCTGCTCCCCCAGAACTGGAGCATCGCCCACTCCGGTCTCGACTTCGCCCAGATCGTCGACGCGCTCTACAACTCGGGCAGCGGCTTCTACGGCACCCCGCTCGACGTCGCCGCCAGCTACATCGTGCTGTTCACCATCTACGGCGCGGTGCTCGACCTCTCCGGTGCGAGCCGGTTCTTCGTCGACCTGTCGGTGGCGGCGTTCCGCAGGTCCCGTAGCGCGGCCGGGCGCACCGCCGTCGCCGCCGGTTTCCTGCTGGGCACGGTCTCCGGCTCGGGCACGGCGACGGCGGTCAGCGTCGGCGCCGTCACGTGGCCGTTGCTGCGCCGCGCCGGATACCCACCGGAACAGGCGGGCGGGATGCTCGCGGCGGCGGGGGTCGGCGCGATCCTCTCCCCGCCCACGCTCGGCGCGGCCGCGTTCATCGTCGCCGAGTACCTCGACGTCTCCTACCTCACGGTGCTCGGCTGGGCGATGATCCCCACGCTGCTCTACTACCTGGGGATCGTGCTCGCGGTCGAGATCGATTCGCGGCGGTTCGGCGTACGCCCGGTCGAGGCCCCCGACACCAGCGCGCGGCACCTGCTGCTCCGCTCCGGCTACCACTTCTCGTCCCTGGTGCTCATCGTCGTGCTGCTCGCCGTGGGCCAGAGCGCCACCCGCGCGGTGGTGTACGCGACGCTGGCCGCCGTCGCGCTGTCCTTTCTCGACCGGCGCTCGTGGCTGACGCCCCGGCGCCTGTTCACCGCGCTCGCCGCCGGCGTACGAGGTGTGCTCGCCGTGGTGGCGGTCTGCACCGCGGCGGGCATCATCACCGCGACCACGACGAAGACCGGCCTCGGCGCGCAACTCGCGTCGCTGCTGGTCAGCGGTGCGCGGGCGGTCACCGACAACCCGACGGCGGTGCTCGCGCTGACCGTCGTCCTGGCCGCGGTGGCGCTGGCGGTCCTCGGGCTGGCGGTCCCGGTGACCGCGAGCTTCATCATCGGCTGGGTGATCATCGGCCCGGCGCTGCTCGGGCTCGGCGTCTCCGCGCCGGCCGCCGCGATGTTCGTCTTCTACTACTCGGTGCTCTCCGAGGTGACACCGCCGACCGCACTGGCCGCCGTCGGGGCCAGCGCGATCACCGGCGGCAGGACCGTCCCGACCATGTGGCAGGCCCTCAAGTACGCCCTCCCGGCATTCCTCGCCCCGATCGCGTTCGTGCTGACCGGCCCGGGCGAGCACCTGCTCGGCCGCGGCTCGTTCATCGACATCCTCTGGACCACCGCGGTGGCCGCACTCGCCGTCGGCGGGCTCGCGATCGCCACCGGCGGCTGGGTGCCCGGCATCGGAGCGGCCGGCGTGCCGAGCCGAGTCCTGGGTGGCCTCGCCGGCGTACTCCTGCTCTACCTCGCCCCGGTGACGATCGCACTCGGCGTGGTCGCGCTCGGGCTCGCTCTCATCCTCAGGAGGAAGAACCATGCGGAAAGTGTTGGCACTAACGGCGACTAGCGCACTCATACTGACCGGGTGCGGCGGGAAACAGGACGCCGTCCGGACCGACACCGGCGACACCGTCACGTGCGAGGTCGCCGAGGAGACCCGGATCGGCATCGCCACCGGCAACGCGACCGGGGTCTACTTCGCGCTCGGGAACGCGTACGCGCAGCAGATCGGCACCACCGCCGGCGGGAAGGTCAAGGCGACGGCCTCCGAGACCGGCGCCTCCGTGCAGAACATCCAGCAGCTCGTGGCCGGGAAGTTCGACGTCGCGTTCTCCCTCGCGGACAGCGCCGCCGACGCGGTCAACGGGTCCGGCAGCTTCACGGCCCGCCAGCCGGTGTCGGCACTGGCCCGCATCCACACCAACTACACCCAGGTCATCGTCCGCAAGGCGGCCGGCATCACCGACGTGAAGTCGATGACCGGCAAGCGCGTCTCCACCGGCTCCCCGAAGTCGGGCACCGAGGTCATCGCCAACCGCGTTCTCACCGCGGCGGGCCTGGACCCGGCCAAGGACATCAAGGCTCAGCGTCTCGACCTCACGAAGACGGTCGACGGGATGAAGGACGGCTCGATCGACGCGCTCTTCTGGTCGGGCGGGCTGCCCACCCCCGGCATCACCGACCTGCTGACCACGTCGGGCGACCAGGTCCAGTTCCTCGACATCACGCCGCAGCTCGCGGCCCTCAAGACGATCAATCCGGTCTACGAACAGGGCACCATCCCCGCGGCCACCTACCGGACCGCGGCGGACATCAAGACCGTCGTGGTGCCCAATTTGCTGCTCGTGCGTCAGGACCTCGACGCGGACGTGGCGTGCGTACTGACAAAGGCTCTTTTCGACCGTAAGGCCGAGCTGCAGCAGGCCAACGCGGCGGCCAAGGAGATCGACCTGTCCACCGCCCGCCGCACCGACCCGATCGGCCTGCACCGCGGCGCCACCAAGGCCCTCGACGACCTTGGCGCACCCGCCTAGTAGTTGACGATCGGAGCGTGCGCCGGAACGGGGGCCGGAGCCTTGAACTGCAGGGTGTCGCGAACGTTCTTCTGCACCGCCACCGCGGCGAACAGCGTCATGGCGAACGCGAGACCGTAGAAACCCTTCTCGCTGAGCGCCATCCCGCTGTTCCACAGACCCACCACCAGCATCAGTACGCCCAGAGCCACCACAGCCCACGACAGCCCCAGATACAACGCGGAGACCGGCAGCCCGTCCGCCCGATCGCGCACCGACTTCTGCAGCGACACGGCGGCGAACACACCCAGCACCAGAACCGCGGCGTAGAAACCCTTCTCGCTCTTGGTCATCGTGGCGTTCCACAGCCCCACCGCGAACGACAGGAAACCGATGAAGAGAACGGCCCACGAGGCACCGACGAACGCGGCGGTGGGCTTGCTGGCGGAAGAAGGCTGGTTGACCACGGGACTCTCCGAACGGGGGTAGGAACTGATAGGCACAGCCTGCGCGAACCCCGTCACACAATCGTGAGTAGTGGTACTCAACGGTTGGTTGCAATGGCGCCAGTAATGTCACTCGGCATGAAGTTGCTTGAAAACGTAGTCATGGTGCCGTCGGCCGCGGACGAGATCCGGTCGGTGGTGATCACCCCGGTCGGGCAGGGGCCCTGGCCGGGCGTGCTGCTCTACACCGACATCTTCCAGCTCACCGAGTCGACCCTGCGGACCGCGCGGCGGCTCGCGTCGTACGGCTTCATCGTGTGCGTCCCCGAGATCTACCCGCACGGCGACCTGGCCGGCGTAGCCCTGGAGTTCGACGACGCCGGCAAGCAGGCCGGGATGGCCGGCGCCGCCGCCACCTCCATTGCCGACTTCGACGCCGACCGGGTCGCGGTCCTGGACTACCTGGAGAACCGCAGCGACACGACAACCCTGCTCGCGACGGGCTTCTGCATCGGCGGCCACCTCGCCTTCCGCGCGGCGTTCGACCCCCGGGTCGCGGCGACGGTGTGTTTCTACCCGACCGGCCTGCACAACGGCGCGCTCGGAGCCGACGCCGACGCGGGCTCACTCGCCCGGGCCGCCGACATCCGGGGCCCGCTGCTCATCGTCTTCGGCTCGCAGGACCCGCACGTCCCGGCCGATGCCAGGATCCAGATCATCTCCGAGTTGTACGCCGCCGGCCTCGACGATCTCGAACTGCACATCTACCGCGGAGGCGAGCACGCCTTCATGCGCGACATCGGCGTACGCCACGACCCGGTCCTGACCGACCTCGCCCTCACCGAAGCCGTCACCTTCTTCCAGGGCCGCTGATTCTTTCCGGGCTGCTCAGGATCGCCGTGGTCACCGACGCGACGTCCGCCGGGGTGAGGTGGATGTCGAGGATCGCGCGGGTGATGCCGTAGTTGTTCGCGTAGAAGTTCTCGAAGTCGACCCGGCGACTCCGCAGCGTCTCCTCGACCGGGGTGAAACTGTCCACCCGGTCGGCGAGGGGTGCGCAGCGGATCGTCGAGGTCGACCGGCGGCAGGCTGAGGATCCCGGCGCGGGCGATCTGCTGGGCGGGATCGTCGTCCCAGAGCTCGAGCTCCCACCCCGGCCACGCCACCGGCCCCACGATTCCGCCACTGCTGCTCGTGACAGCCGACACACTGTCTGTGACCTGAAGATCCAGTGAGCCTCTGTTCGTAGTCCCGCGTACGGGGTAACGAATAGGGCACAGTCGCACCGGCCCCGGGGAGTCAATGTGTTCGGGAACAAGCAGACAGTCGCCGACCAGTTCGTCGAGGTGTTGGTCCAAGCGGGTGTCACACGGATCTACGGCATCGTCGGGGACAGTTTGAACGCGCTCAGCGATGCCATCCGGCGCAGCGGTGAGATCCAGTGGGTGCATGTGCGCAACGAGGAGGCCGCGGCGTTCGCGGCTTCGGCGGAGGCTCAGCTCACCGGGAAGCTCGCGGTGTGTGCGGGCAGTTGCGGGCCGGGTAACACGCATCTGATCCAGGGCGTGTTCGATGCGCACCGGTCGGGCGTACCCGTGCTCGCCATCGCCTCGCAGATCGCCTCGGGCGAGATCGGCACGGGCTTCTTCCAGGAGACCGACCCGAAGCGACTGTTCGAGCAGGCCAGCCACTGGACCGAGGTGCTCTCCAGCCCGGCGCAGATGCCACGGATGCTCCGGGTGGGCATCCAGGAGGCGGTCGGCAAGCAGGGCGCCGCGGTGATCGTCGTGCCGGGTGACGTGCTGCAGGGCGAGGCCGTGAACGCGACCGGGGAGACCGCCGCCGCGGTGGGGCGCGCGCTGCCGACGCCGCCGGCCGAGGTGCTGCAGGAGCTCGCCGACCGGCTCAACGGCTCCCCCAAGGTCGCGATCTTCGGGGGGATCGGCTGCGCCGGCGCGCGCGAGGAGGTGCTCGCCCTGGCTGCCGCGTTGAACGCGCCCGTCGGGCACAGCCTCAGGGGCAAGGAGATTCTTCAGTACGACAACCCGTACGACGTCGGCATGTCCGGTCTGCTCGGTTATGGGTCCTGCTACGAGGCGTGCAACGAAGCGGATGTGTTGCTGCTGCTGGGCACCGACTTCCCGTACCGCGCCTTCCTGCCGCAGCAGAACACGATCCAGGTCGACATCGACCCGTCCCGGCTGGGCCGGCGAACGGTGCTGGACATGGGCATCGCGGGTGACGTCGGCGCCACGATCCGGGCGCTGCTGCCGCTGCTGAACCCGCGCGAGGACGCCGACTTCCTGCACAAGATGCTGAAGAAGCACGGCGAGAAGCTGGAGCAGACCGTCGAGGCGTACACGCACGACATCGAGCACCTGACGCCGCTGCACCCCGAGTACGTCGCCACGGTCCTCGACGAGGAAGCCGCGGACGACGCCGTATTCACCGCGGACACCGGCATGTGCTGCACCTGGATCGCCCGCTACATCAACCCGAACGGCCGCCGACGGCTGATGGGCTCCTGGGTGCACGGCACGATGGCCAACGCGCTGCCGCAGGCGATCGGCGCCCAGATGGTCGACCGCGGCCGGCAGGTCATCTCGATGTCCGGCGACGGCGGCCTGGCGATGCTCCTGGGCGAGCTGCTGACCGCGAAGACGCACGCCCTGCCGGTCAAGGTCGTCGTCTTCAACAACTCCAGCCTCGGCATGGTCCGCCTGGAGATGATGGTCGACGGCGAGCCACCCTTCGAGACCGACCACGACGCCGTCGACTTCGCCGCGATCGCCCGGGCCGCGGGCTTCCACGCCGTACGCGTCGAAAAGCCGGACGAACTCCGCAGCGCCCTGCGCTCGGTCCTCGACCACGACGGCCCTGCCCTGCTCGACGTGGTGACCGACCCGGACGCGTTGTCGGTCCCGTCGCACATCACCGCCGAGGAGGCGAAGGGCTTCGCGCTCTCCATCGGCAAGACGGTGCTGGGCGGCGGGGTCGGCTCGATGCTCCACCTGGCCCGCACCAACATCCGCAACATCCCGCGTTGAGAAATCCGCAACATCTCCGGGCCTGGCGGCCATAGCTGGATGTGATGACGCAGACGGGGCCGACCGACCAGGACCTCTGGACCGCGGTGGCCGCCGGGGACGAGGCCGCCTTCGGCACGCTGTTCGACCGGCATTCGCGGGCGGTCTACAACCATGCCTTCCGGCTCTGCGGCTCGTGGAGCGTCGCCGAGGACATCACCCAGGCGACGTTCCTGGCCGCGTGGCGCAAGCGCGGGACGGTGCAGCTCGCGCTCGACACGGCGCTGCCGTGGCTGCTGGTGGTGGCGGGCAACTGTGCGCGGACGGAATGGCGGTCGGCGCGGCGGTTGCGGGCCCTGCTCGGCCGGCTGCCCGCCGAGCACGACCCCGACCCCGCCGACGACGTCGCCGGTCGCCTCGACGACGAACGCTCGATGGGCACGGTCCTTGCAGCCGTACGCCGGCTGCCTCGCGCTGAACGGGAAGCCGTCGCGCTGTGCCTGTGGTCGGGTGTCGGCTACCCGGAGGCCGCTGCCGCTCTGGGCATCACCGAGGTCGCGGTCCGCTCCCGCGTGAGCCGGGCCCGGGCCCGGCTCAGCACCCTGCTCGGCGCCACTCTCACGGAGGAACAGCGATGAACGACGTGCTCAAGCCCCCCGCCGACCGGCACCTGCCGCCGGCCCGCGCCGCCCGGATGCGTACGGAGCTGATGACCGTCGCCCGGGGCCCGCGAGTTCACCGGCGGCGGCTGCTGGTCGCGACGGCGGCGGTGCTCGCCCTGATCGCGGGGGTCGCCGTGGTCAAGCTGGACACCGGCCGCACCCAGATCCTCGCGATGAGCAGCGCGGAACTTGACCCGTCGCTGCGTCGCGCAGTCCGCGACTGCCTGGAACAGATGAAACCGCGCGACGACGGAGGCCCGCCGCTGGAGTTCGTGCCCGTCGCGCCGGCAGACGTCACCATCGCGTCCCGGCGCGGCCCCTGGATCGCCGTGCTGTTCCTCACCCAGGACGGCTACATGGCCTGCGACATGCACATGAAATTCGGCAAACTCCAGTCGAGCAGCGTGGGCGGCGAAGCCTGGCCCCACCGCGACTACCTCCCCGGCCCCGTCCAGCGCCTCAGCCTCACCTCGACAGAAGCCGACGGCGGCTCGGTGTCGGTCCTCGGCCGGGTCAGCGCCCGGGTCGACCGCCTGATCCTCGAACACGGCAACGGCCGCACCACCACCGCCCGGATCAACAACGGCGCCTTCGGCCTCATCTCCCTCACCGAAGACGTCCGCAAGAACGCCCAACTGGTCAGCTACGACGCCACAGGCACCGAGATCGACCGCCGGCCCCTCTTCACCTACTCGCAGAACTACCCACACTGCTACACCGACCCGACCGGCACCGTCATCTACGGCACCCCCGGCCCCGCCTGCCTACCCGCCGACCCCTGGACCCCCTGACCAGCCGGCGTCCCGAGCCCCTGATGCGCTTGCAGTCAGGGGGACAGTGCCCTCGGCCCCCGCAGCTGGCCTTGGTGGCGGCCTCGGGTGCGATGCCCGCCGCCGGTGGGATGTTGCCGAGTTTCCTGGTGTCGACGTGGATCAGATCGCCTGGAAGGTCGTGCAGGGACTTGCGTCCGGTCGGCCCAGCGTTTCGCGGTGGTGGGGGCTGGCCTGGAAGCGTTCCACGGCTCTGCGTAGCGGCCAGCTCCGCTTCACCCAGAGGTCCTCATCCGTGCCAGGCAATCCGCGCTGTTACCAAACGTCCGTGGTCAGAACGGTTAGATGTTGCGCTGAGCATCAGGATGCGACAACTTCATGCGGTGTAGCTCGTCAAATCCGGACAATAATGCCTCGGCACAAATCATATGTTTCCTGGCCAGACATGAATGGCCCACGCTTGACGACTGACGCCGCAGAATGTTGCGGTAGCGCGGGTTTCGACGCAACTTCGTGCCCCGCGACCAGAGCCCTGCCATCTGCTGCCAATGAATCGAAGACTCAGGACGCCAGGTCGACCAGGATTTTCCTGAGGATCATGGAATTCCGGCCGCCGCTCTCCTCCACATCGGAGAGCGCGGCCAGCATCTTCTCCGCCGCCCCGAGCAGCGCAGTGCGCAGCACGGCCAGCGGCACCGACGTCGTACCCAGGCACTCGTCCCCGTCCTGCATCCCCCTGATCAGGATCAGGTCCCGCTCAGCGGCCCTCTGATAAACCAGATCAAAGCTGCCGTCGAAGCAGAAAGAGCGCGCTTCGCCGGCTCCGTGCCGCAGCTCCTTGTACGCCGTGGCGGCGGCGCCGAGCATGGAGAGTGGGAGGTCCGACCAGCCCACCTCCGGGAACGCCGTTCCGTCGAGCAGGAACCAGGCGCGTCCCGAAGGTGACAGCGGGAACGGCTTCCGGCCGGGCTGGAAGTCGCGGAAGACCAGGTCGAACAATCGTTAGTTGCCCTGGCCGGCGGGGACGCGGCCGGTGTAGACGTTGAGGCCGAGGGCGCCGGTGTCGAGGCGGCCGTCGGGGTGGACGGTGAAGCGCCAGCGGCCCTGGCGGGTCTGGCCGACGACGATGACGACCCAGGCGGCGTCGGGGCGGTTGACGAGGTTCTGGACGCGTTCCATGTCTCGGGCGCCGGGGGGTGAGCCGAGGATCAGGACGCCGAGGCCGGCGCCGCTGCCGCCGTTGCGCAGGGCGTAGGCGCCTTCGGCGACGTCGCCCTCGGCGGTGGTGAGGGCGTCGCGGATGCTGCCGAGGGAGGAGAGGCGTTCCATTTCCGGCAGGTGGGGGCGGACGTCGCCGGCGATGACGCGGACGTCGTCGGCCCAGGGGCTGCGGATGAGCTCCTCGACCCAGGCGCCGACGAGCTCGCGGGCGACGGAGCCGTCGCCTTCGATGCTGATCACGCCGGTGGCCTGGCCGAGGTCGACGAGCTCGCGGGTGACGCCGGTGGTGCCGAGGGTGACGAGGCGCGGGGTCGGGCTGACCACGTCGTTGCGGGCGGGCAGGGCCTGCAGGTCGCGCAGGGAGGACTGCCAGACGCGGCCGCTCTCGACGGCTTCCCACGGCTCGGTGGGGTCGCCGCCGGGGACGGCGAGGCGCAGCGAGATGCGGGTGTCGTCGAGGGAGACGCCGTAGACCGGCGGGACCGGGCGGCCGGCTGCCTCGCTGCCGGTGACCAGGACGCGCAGGGCGCGGTCGACGGTCCAGGCCGCGGCGGTGTCGAACGTGCGGGCCGACATCCCGGGGGCGGATTTGCCCTTGCGGCGCGGCTTTGTCGTCTTCGGGGGCTTGGGTGCCTTCGGGGCCGGGGACGCGTAGGGCAAGCCGGGGGTGGCGGCAGGCGCGGATTTGTCGGCGGCGTTGCGGCGACGGCGGATCAGCAGGAAGCCGATCACCAGGCCGGCGAGGATCAGGACGACGCCGACGATCAGCAGGATCACCAGCAGCGGCGATCCGTTGCTCGTCGAGTCGGCGGCGCCGGGAGCGGCGGCCGTGGGGTCGGTGTCCGGGGACTCCGAGGCTGCCGCGCTGGGTGCGCCCGAGGCGTCGGGATCCTCGGGGAGCGGCGGCAGTGGGCCGATGTTGACGCCGTCGCCCTTCGCGTCGTCGGGCAGCACGAGGATCCAGCCGGGCTCGATCGCCTCGGCCGTCTGGACGCGCTTGCCGTCGAACTGGAGCCGGCCCTTGTTGAGCTCGAAGATCTCCAGGTTGCGGTTGCCGTCACCGAGGAAGCGCTCGGCGATCTCGAACAGGAACTCGGGCTGGCCCTTGTAGCTGGACTGCACGACGTACCACTTGGGGTCTGCCCTTTTTTCGGCCAGAGAAGAGCCGTGCAGACCTGGGAGTGACGACGACGGTGACGCCAGAGCCGGTGACCCGGCACCCACCGTCACGGCGAGCATCAGACCCAGCACCAGGGTGCTGGCTCGACGGAATGTTCGACGGGCCATGGCCAACTTCCTCGCATACAGATCACCGATACGCGGCCACCCTACATTTACGGGGTGCGATAGCGTTGGGCCCACTGTCCGCGCGCTGTCGCCACGCCTCGCCCCTCTCCGATGAAGGACCGCGATCGTGCGGAACACCTCGGCCCGGAGGCATGGTGCAGCTCTTACTGACAATCGTCGATCCCAGAACGGGCGACTCCGCTGACGTGGCGCTCACCGCCGCGGGACACACCACTGTGGATGCGCTCGGCTACACAGCGCAACGACTTCTTCGCGATGCGAATCGGCGTACCGGCGGCGCGACCGGCGCGGCCACCCTCTATATCAATGGCAAACCGCTGCACCCGGCGCTTACGCTCGACGGTTCGGCCGTGCGGGACGGCTCCGTCATCGGCCTCGACGGCCCCGCCGGCTGGCCCGTTCCGGAACAGTCCGGGTTACTCGAGGTACGCACGATCGCGGGCGCCTCGACGGGTGCCGTTGCCCGGCTCGGTGCCGGCATCGGCGACCTCGGTAACGACCAGCACTGCTGGGTGCCGGTCGGCGATCCGGCCGTCCCACCCGTCGCCGCGGTGATCAGTGTCGACGTCCAGGCCCGGTGCTTCGTGGAGCCCGAGGGCGGGGTGCCGCTGGAAATTGATGGCGAAACCGTGACCGAGCGGTTCATGTGGCTCCCCGGTCAACTACTCAAGGTCGGCGACTCGTTACTGGAACTCGCCGAATACACCCGCCCCGACGCGGCGCTGGAGCCGTCCTCGGACGGCACGGGGCTGGACTACAACCGGCCGCCGCGGATCCGGGCGCCCCGGCACCAGACCCGTTTCCGGCTGCCCGCGCCGCCGAAGGAGCCGCAGCGCAACCCGCTGCCCTGGCTGGTGGCGCTGCTGCCGCTGGTCGGCGCACTGGCGCTGATGTTCCTGACCGGCAACAAGACGATGCTGTTCCTGGCCCTGCTCTCGCCGCTGTCCGTGATGGGCAACTACGTGATGCAGCGCCGCCAGGGCAAACGTTCCTACGCCGAGCTGCGCCGGGAGTACCAGGAGCGCAAGGCACGGATCGAGAAGGACGCGCAGGACGCGCTCGAGGTCGAGAAGGTCGAGCGCCGGGCGGGCTGCCCCGACCCCGCGCTGATCTCGGTGATCGCCACCGGGCCGCGCCGGCGGTTGTGGGAGCGCCGCCGCCGCGACGAGGACCACCTGCTGCTGCGGGTCGGCAGCGGCGAGTTGCCCGCCGAGGTCGCGCTGGACGACCCGGAGCAGGACGAGCACCGGCGTACGGTGCACTGGAGCATCCCGGACGTTCCGGTCACCCTGCCGCTGAAGGACCACGGCGTCATCGGCTTCGCCGGGCCCGGTGACAGCGCCCGCGCGCTGGGCCGGTGGGCGGTGATCCAGGCCGCGGTGCTGCAGAGCCCCAACGACGTCCAGATCAGCGTGCTGACCGAACCGGCCGGCAAGGAGAGCTGGAACTGGGTTCGCTGGCTGCCGCACTCCCGGTCGAACAACCCGAACGCCCCGGCCGTGATGATCGGTGTCGACGCCGAGTCGGTGGGCCGCCGGGTGGCCGCGCTGCTCGAGATGATCGACGCGCGGCTCGCCGTGCGCCAGGAGACCGGCTCGGCCGGCTTCCGCGAGCCCGACATGATCGTGGTCCTGGACGGCTCACGGCGGCTGCGGTCGCTGCCCGGCGTCCTCCAGCTGCTGCGTGACGGCCCGTCCGTCGGCGTCTACGCCATCTGCCTCGACGCCGACGAGCGCCTGCTGCCGGCCGAGTGCCAGGCGGTGGCCGTGGCCGAGGGCGGCTCCCTGCGGATCTCGCGCACCGGCGCCGACGAGCTGACCGGGATCCGCCCCGACGTCCTGTCCCCCGCGTGGTGCGCGCGGGTGGCCCGGTCGCTGGCCCCGATCCGCGACGTCAGCGATGACGAGGAGGACGCCGCGCTGCCCGGCTCGAGCCGGCTGCTGGACGTGCTGTCGCTGGAGCCCCCGCAGGCCGAGACGATCGTGTCGCGCTGGGCGGTCCGGGGCGCCACCACGACCGCGGTGGTCGGCGAGTCGTTCGACGGCCCGTTCGAGATCGACCTGCGCCGCGACGGGCCGCACGGCCTGATCGCCGGCACCACCGGCTCCGGCAAGTCCGAGCTGCTGCAGACCATCGTGGCCTCGCTCGCGGCCGCCAACCGGCCGGACGCCATGACGTTCGTGCTGGTCGACTACAAGGGCGGCAGCGCGTTCGGCGACTGTGTGCGCCTGCCGCACACCGTCGGCATGGTCACCGACCTCGACGAGCACCTCGTGCGCCGAGCCCTGGAGTCGCTCTCCGCGGAGCTCCGGCGGCGCGAGCACGTGCTGGCCGCGGCGGGCGCCAAGGACATCGAGGACTACACCCGGGTCGCCGACCGGCAGCCGGGCAGCCTCAAGCTCCCCCGGCTGCTGATCGTCATCGACGAGTTCGCGTCGATGGCCCGGGAGCTGCCCGACTTCGTCACCGGCCTGGTCAACATCGCGCAGCGGGGCCGGTCGCTCGGCATCCACCTGCTGCTCGCCACCCAGCGCCCGAGCGGCGTGGTCTCCCCCGAGATCCGGGCCAACACCAACCTGCGGATCGCGCTGCGGGTCACCGACGCGGCGGAGAGCCAGGACGTGCTCAACGCCCCCGACTCGGCACGCATCTCGAAGAGCACGCCGGGTCGTGCGTACGTGCGGCTCGGGCATGCCTCTCTGGTGCCGTTCCAGGCCGGCCGGGTCGGTGGCCGCCGCCCGGGCAGCGGCGGTGGCGAGGCCGCCCCGCCGGACCTGCGGATCCTGGACTGGGCCGATCTGGCCCGCCCGATCGAGGTCGCCAAGGTGGCCCGTACGGTCGACCAGGAGGAGATCACCGACCTGCAGGTGCTGGTCGAGGCGCTGCGCAAGGCCGCCGAGATCGCCCAGGTGCCGGCTCAGCACAGCCCATGGCTCGCGGCGCTGCCCGACACGGTGATCATCGATGACCTGGCCGCGACGCCGGTGGTGCCGCACAAGCTGGCCACGGTGCCGTTCGGCATCGAGGACCTCCCGGCGCAGCAGGCGCAACGTACGGCGGTGCTGGAGCTGGAGCGGTTCGGTCACCTGATCGCCGCGGGCGCGCCCCGCACCGGCCGGTCCCAGCTGCTGCGCACGATCGCCGGTTCGCTGGCCCGCGTGCACTCCAGCGCCGACGTGCACCTCTACGGCCTGGACTGCGGCAACGGCGCGCTGCTGCCGCTCAACGGGCTGCCGCACTGCGGCGCGGTCGTCACCCGCACTGAGGTCGACCGGGCCGTCCGCATGATCACGAAGCTCGGCGAGGAGATCCGCCGCCGGCAGGCCGTGCTCGCCGCGGGCGGGTTCGCCGACGTCACCGAGCAGCGCACGGCGTCCGCGCCGGAGAACAAGCTGTCGCACATCTTCCTGCTGCTCGACCGCTGGGAAGGCTTCCTGTCCACATTGGGCGAGCTGGACGCCGGCACGCTCACCGACCAGATCTTCACGTTCCTGCGGGAGGGCGCCAGCGTCGGCGTCCACGTGATCATCACCGGCGACCGTTCGGTGCTCAGCGGCCGGGTCGCCACCCTCACCGAGGACAAGATCTCGTTCCGGCTGGCCGACCGCGGCGACATGTCGATGATCGGCCTGCACCCGCGCAACCTGCCGGAGGAGATCGCCCCCGGCCGCGCGTTCCGGGCCGAGAGCGGCATCGAGCTGCAGGTCGCCCTGCTCGTGCCGGACGCGAGCGGTGCGGCGCAGGCGGCCGCGCTCGCTGAGATCGGGCGCTGGTCCGCACAGCGCGACGCCGGGGTGCCCGCGCAGCTGCGGCCGTTCCGGCTGGGCGAGCTGCCCAGCCAGATCTCGTACGACCAGGCGGCCACGCTGCCCCGCGCGGGCGTGGGCAAGGGCTGGGTGCTGGCCGGCGTGGGCGGGGACCAGCTCACCGCGTACGGTCCGGATCTGTCCGCCGGGGTGCCGTCCTTCGGCATCGGCGGCCCGGCCAAGTCGGGGCGCAGCACCATGCTGGTCGCCATGGCACGGTCCGCATTGGACAACGGCCAGCAGGTCATCGCGATGGCACCGCGTACGTCGCCGCTGCGGGATCTCGCCGGGCGCCCGGGTGTCATCACGGTCTTCACCGGCACCGACGTGACGCCGGAGGAGCTGAACGAGGCGCTGGCCCAGGTGACCGGCCGGGCGCTGATCGTGGTCGACGACGCGTCGGCGCTGCGGGACGTCGCCGCGTCGAGCGAGCTGCGCGACGTCATCCGCAACGGTGAGGCCCGCCAGCTCGCCGTGATCTTCGCCGGCGAGCCGGAGGACCTCAGCGTCGGCTTCAGCGGCTGGCTGGTCGACGCGCGGCGCAGCCGGCGGGGTGCGCTGCTCTCGCCGCAGAACCGCACCGACGGCGACCTGGTCGGCCTGCGGCTGCAGCGCACGGCGGTGGGCCAGCCGGTGCGACCGGGCCGCGCCATGCTGCACCTCGGCGACGGCGAACCGCTGACCGTGCAGGTCCCCGAGTAGTCGGACATGAAAAAGGGCGACCCCGCGGGGTCGCCCTTTTTTGAAGCCTTACTTGTTGAGAGCCTTGGCGAGCTCCTCGTCGGCCTGCTGGAACGTGTCCGCGGCAGCCGTCAGGTACTTGCCCATGCCCTCGAGGCCCTCGGCCATCTTGCTGGCACCGTCGTTGAACTCACGGTACGACTCGTCGAACTGCTTGCTGGACGAGTCGGTGACGTAGCCACCGTTGACCAGGTTGCTGACCATGCTCTGCAGCTCGTGGAGCTTGCTGAGGATGTCTTCCTTGCCACGCGTGAGGCGGTTGGCCGCGTCACGCATCTCCTGGTACGTCACATTGACGTTAGCCATGTCTTGCCTCCCTGGTTACTGCCGGCTTGGAATCGAAGCACGGCACGGTGTTGAGAAGTCGGCCGGTCAGCCGATGAATCGGAACGTGCCGGTGATGGCGTCGAAGACGTCGAAGAATTCCGACTCCAGCGCCAGCAACGGGGAACTACCGGTGATCAGGGCCACCCGCGTGGGGTTGGGCCCGGGGAAAGGCACAAAGGTCTGCATGATCAGCGACCGGATCCAGCCGGCGCCGTCCGGCAGCGTGACGTCGTCGATGCCCCGGGTGCGCGGCACGCGGCCGGCCTCCGGGATCTCCACCGACTCGACCTGACGCCAGATGGAGTCGGCGCCTCGTTTCGGCACCGTGGTGAGGAAGGACGCGATCGCGTCGGCCGCACCCTCCTCATTGGGCGCGTCGACTATGGTCACGGTCACTGTGGCGGTCATCACGGCCCCGCCGAGACCGGCGACCAGGGTCCCGCAGAACCGGGCCCCGCTGTCGTACGCCCGCCGCGCCGTCTCCCGCAGCACCCGGGCGAGGTCGGCCCGGTGCTCATAGAGCTCCGGAACCTCCTTGAGCCGCTCGGAGACCAGGGTGTTGATGGCGGCGTTGCGGGCGTCGGGGTGCAGCTCGATCTCGAACCAGGAATCCGGAACGGTGATCGAAAATCCGGTGGCGGTGGTCGGTGCGGTCATCGGATCAGGCCTCGGCGCTCTCACGTAGCTGCTTGGTGAGGTCGTCGTCGGCCTTGCGCAGACTCTCGACCGCTTGCTTCGCCATCTTGATCAGGGCGTCACAGTTCTTGTCGACCTGTCCGCGACCGTCGCGCCAATGTGACTCAAAGTGACTGATCGCGCCGTCGACATCGGGCCCGCCCAGGTCACCGGAGAACTCGTTCATCCAGGACCTGGCGGAGTCCATACCACTACGAATGGTCTCCAACTGCGTGGCGAAGTCCGCCAAGCCGTCCAAATTCACCGTTAACCGGTCGGAAGCCATTCATACCCGCCTCTGCGTACGCCCACCGTCGATTGGAGAGTACTACGACGGATCAAAACCCTCTGTAACTACCTGCGTAGACTCCGTCGGGCACATGCATAGACAGGAGTGGTGATGGCTCGGCCGACTGACTGGGACGTCCTCGACATGGACGGCGACCCCACTCCTGGTGACCCTTCCCGGGTCCGGCAACTCGCGTCGCGGTTCCACGACTTCGCCGAGACCGCCCACCGCGCGAAACTGGCCGTGGACTCGCTGCAGGGCGACGGCGCCGTCCTGACCTGGGTCGGGCTCTCCGGCGACGCGTTCCGCGAGCAGTTCGGCGACTTCCCCAACCAGGTCAACAAGCTCTACCAGTCACACCTGATGGTGGGCGACGCACTGGAGACGTACGCCCCGACGTTGGAGACCGCGCAGTCGCAAGCGGACCGCGCCCTCGCCGACGGTCGGGTCGCCGCGGAGAAGCTGAAGTCGTTGCAGGGCGCCCTTTCCACGGCTCAGACCGACTTCACCGGCGCGTCCCAGGCAGCCGAAAAGGCGCAGGCGGAAACCCAGGCACCGGACCCCGATCAGGTCAAGCAGGCCGTCAAGGACGCCGACGCCGCGAAGGCCAAGGTCAGTGGCGCTCAGAGCGCGGTGAACGGCGCCCAGCAGGAGCTCGACCTCGCCAAACAGCTCGCCGAGCAGGCCAGGCAGATGCGCGACGGCGCCGCCCAGGTCTGCAAGCGGGAGATCGAGGACGCCTCCGACGCGGGCATCCAGCCACGGTCGTTCTGGCAGAAACTGGGCGACGCCCTCAAAGAGCTGTGGAACATCATCTGCGAGGTCGCCAAGTGGGTGGCCCTGGTCGCGGGCATCATCGGCATGATCCTCGGCGGCCCGCTCGCCTGGATCGCGCTGGCCGCCGGAGCGATCCTGCTGGTGAAGGCGATCGTCGACTTCGCGCAGGGCAAGGGCTCCGTACTCGACCTCGTCATGGGTGTTCTGGGCATCATTCCTGGCGTGAAAGGGCTGACTTCGCTGTCGAAATTGTCGGCGCTCTACAAGGCCGGCGGCGTGAAGGAGATCGCCAAGGCGGCCCTGACCGGCATGAAGGACATGGCCAAGGGCATGGTCGACCTGATCAAGAACGCCGGCTCCAGCGCGCTGACGATCCTCAAGAACCTCGGCGGCGCGGGCAAGACCGGTCTCGACAAGCTCGGTGACCTGTTCCACGGCAAGGCACCCATCGTCCCCAAGGACGTCTCGCGCACGTTCGACATCCGCGACTGCGTCACCGACCCCATCGACGTCGCGACCGGCGAGATGGTGCTCCCCGAGCTCGACCTGGAGCTGCCCGCGCCGTTGCCGTTCAAGCTCGAGCGCACGCACCTCTCGTCGTACCGCGGTGGCGGCTGGTTCGGGGCGACCTGGGCGTCGACGCTGGACCAGCGGATCGAGACCGACGGGCGGGCGTCGCTGTACTTCGCCCCCGACGCGATGGTGCTGGCCTACCCGATCGGCAAGCCCGGCACTGCGGTCCTGCCGTACGAGGGACCCCGCTGGCCGTTGACGATCGCCGAGGACGGCACCGCGCGGCTCGACACCGGCACGCAGGTGCTCGGCTTCGACCGCGAGGGCCGGCTCGGCACGGTCGAGGACCACGATGGCAACCGCCTGCGGGTCGAGCGCGACGCCACCGGAGCGCCGACCGGATTGCAGCACCCCTCCGGGCGCCGGGTCCGCTTCGGCACCACCGACGGCCGGATCACCGAGATCGCGCTGACCGGTGCCACGGGCGGCCCCGAGACCCGGATCGCCGCGTTCGAGTACGAGGACGGCCACCTGGTCCGGGCGGCGAACGCGTCGGAGCGGCCGGCGACGTTCCGCTACGACGACGCCGGGCGGATCGTGCAGTGGATCGACCGGAACAACTTCGGCTACCGCTACACCTACGACGAGCAGGGCCGCTGCGTCGGCACGGTCGGCGAGGACGGATACCTCAGCGCAACCCTGACGTACGAGCCGGAGCGCACGACGTTCACCGACTCGCTCGGCAACACCAGCGTCTACACGTTCGACGAGTGGCACCACCGGACCAGCACCACCGACCCGCTCGGCAACACGACCCGCTACGTGTGGGGCCGCTACAACGAACTGCTCGAGACCATCGACCCGCTCGGTAACCGGGTCACCGGGGACGAGGCGGGGTCGGGTCTCGCGAAGCCGTTCGATGTGGAGAAGATGCGCGGGCCGCGGGGCGAGCGCGTTTCGGCGCTGGCCGGTTGGCAGGTGCTGCAGGACCGGGAGATCATCCGGTACGACGACGAGGGCTACCCCGCCGAACGGATCGACGCGCTCGGCACGGTCCGGCGCACCGAGTACGGGCCGTTCGGGATCGTGCTGGCGAGCTTCGACGCGGACGGGCTGCGAACCGCGTACACCCATGACACCGAGTTGCGGATCACCTCGGTCACCGATCCGGCCGGGCTCGTCTGGCGCTACACGTACGACGCGACCGGGAACATGGTCGAGGAGTCGGACTTCAACGGGCGGGTCCGGGCCTACGGGTACGACGCGGCCGGGCGGCTCGCCACGTCGACGAACGGGCTGGGCGAGGTCACGGAGTACGTGCGGGACGCGCTCGGCAACGTCGTGGAGCGCCGGACGGCTACGGGCAGCACGCGGTACTCGTACGACAAGCAGGGCCGCATCCTCACGGCGGACACCGGTACGACGAGCCTGGCCGTCGAGTACGACGGTTTCGGCCGCGTCCTCTCGGAGACCGTCGACGGGCGGACCGTCGGTTTCGAGTACGACGACGAGCGGGGCACCCGGCGCCGGCGTACCCCGGGCGGCGTGACCAGCGAGTGGACCAGCGACCCGTTCGGCATGCCGTATTCCCTGTCGGCCGGTGGTCACGAGATGCTGGTCCGCCACGACGAGCGGGGCCGCGAGCAGCGCCGGTTCCTCGACGGCGAGCTGGTGCTGGAGCAGCGGCACGGCACCGGTGACGAGCTGGTAGAGCAGCACCTTCCCGGCGTGGGACGACGGCTGTTCGAGCACCGGGCCGACGGCGGCGTGGTCGGCATCGAGGACTGGACCGGGCGCAGCGCGTTCACCCTGGACGCGGCCGGTCGGGTCACCCGGGTCGAGGGTCCGGGCCGCGACGAGACCTACGGGTACGCGGACGGGCGCCTCGCCGCGGCGTACGAAGGCACGCTCCTGACCGCCTCGGGTGCCGTGTCCTGCACCTACGACGCGCACGGGCGGATGACCACCCGTACCGTCGCGGGCTCCGGCACCTGGCACTTCACATGGAACACCGAGGATCAGCTCAGCTCGGTACGCACACCGCGCGGCGAGGTCTGGACGTACGTCTACGACCCGCTCGGCCGGCGCGTGGCGAAACACCGCATGACCGGCACCGAGATCGCGGAGCGCTACGAGTTCGCCTGGTCCGGCAGTTCGCTGATCGAGCAGGCGCACACCGCGGCGGACGGCACGCTGCGGTTGACGACCTGGGAGCACGACCCGGTCGACGGCCGCCCGATCGCGCAGACCGTCCACACCGGATCCGGCGTCGACTTCGCCACCGTGGTCACCGACCGCATCGGCACCGCGACCGAGCTGCTCGCCGCCGACGGCTCCCTGCTGTGGCGCAACGAGTCGACGCTCTGGGGCGACGCCGGCCCGTCCGGAGTCGCGCTGGGTTTCCCGGGGCAGTACAGGGATGACGAGACCGGCCTGCACTACAACGTCTACCGCTACTACGACCCGATGACCGGCCGCTACCTCAGCCAGGACCCGCTGGGTCTGGCACCGGCTGCGGACCCCGGCGGGTACGCCGCCAACCCGCTGCTCGTCGCCGACCCGCTCGGCCTGATGTGCAGCGGTCCCAGCGGCTCGAAGGTCCCGCCCGTCACCCCCGGCGCCGCTGACAACCCGGGCATCGTGAAGGCGCTCGACGAGGCGAACGACATCAAGCCCGGCGCGTTCGACGGTCACCCGGTCAGCGTCACGCAGACGCTCAGCGAGAACGGCAAGCTGCCCGACGTGCTCTACCACGGTTCGGATGTGCCCCCGAACGTCATCTTCGAGCAGGGCCTAAAGTCGTTCGCCGAGTTCAAGGGCGCCCCGTCGCACTACGACATCAAGCTGCACCAGCAGAGCAGCTCGAAGATCCGGGACGGCGGCGCGTACAGCGGTTTCATCTCCACCACGTCCGACACCGAGGTGGCGCTGAACTTCGTGCGCTCCAAGGACATCGCGTTCCGCTTGCAGAATCTGTCGCTCGACGGCGTGCAGACGACGCAGAAGATCGGGAAGTTCAACTACGACTTCCACTTCGGCTACATCTACCTCGTGAAGTCGGACCGGCAGCCGTTCATCGACCTGACCACGCAGGTGAACCAGGACATCTCCAAGGTGTCGCAGAAGGAATGGGCGGCGCTGGACCACATCCCGGGCAAGGACATCATCCAGGCCTGGAAGATCGACGGTCCGTACGACGTCGCGGCGCAGGGCGGCAAGGTGAAGTTCCCCGTGGGCGTACCGATCAAGGAATTCATCGACAACCCGCACTACGTACCCTGAGGAGCCTGAGATGCAGCCCTATCCACCCGGCACCTGGGTGTACGCCATCGACCCCGCATACGGCGGCACCGAGGACGTGCCACCGTTCGCGATCTCCGGGGCGTACGCCGTCGACGAGAACGGCGTGGTCGGCGACGAGCTGATCCCGAACCCGAACTACCGGCCGTCGCCGCGGGTGCTCGGACTGCCCGCCCCTGCCAACGACCTGGAGGACGCGATCCAGCGGGCGGCCACCGGGTACGGCACCGACGAGGACGTCCGCGTCGCGCTCGGCGCCGCCACGCTCTTCGTGGAGCCGGGAGCGCCGGAGGGGCCCGAGCTACGGGCGTGGACGTCCGACCGGTATCTGCCCGGCCCCGAGGTGCGCCGGGACTGGGAGCGGGCCCCGGTGGCCGACCTGGCCGGCGTACTGAATGATCGGGCATTGTTGCTCAATCCGGGCACCGACATGGAAGCGAAGCTTCCGGCGGCTAGTCTCGGGACCCTTACGTAAGTCGATTTCACCAGGAAAGGGAACGCCGATGTCACGACCGATGGACTGGGACGTCCTCGATCTCGGCGGCGACCCCACCCCCGGTGATCCCACCCGGGTGCGGCAGCTCGCGTCACGGTTCCACGACTTCGCCGAGACCGCGCACCGCGCGAAGGTCGCGGTCGAATCACTGCAGGGCGACGGCGCCGTCCTGACCTGGGTGGGTCTGTCCGGCGACGCGTTCCGCGAGCAGTTCGGCGACTTCCCCAATCAGGTCAACAAGCTCTACCAGTCACACCTCATGGTCGGCGACGCCCTCGACGTGTACGCCCCGACCCTGGAGACCGCGCAGGCCCAGGCCGACCGCGCCCTCGCCGACGGCCGGGTCGCCGCCGAGAAGCTGAAATCGTTGCAGGGCGCCCTGTCCACCGCCCAAACCGACTTCACCGGCGCATCCCAGGCAGCCGAAAAAGCCCAGGCAGAAACCCAGGCACCGGACCCCGACCAGGTCAAGCAGGCCGTCAAGGACGCCGACGCCGCGAAAGCCAAGGTCAGCGGCGCCCAGAGCGCGGTCAACGGCGCCCAGCAGGAGCTCGACCTCGCCAAACAACTCGCCGACCAGGCGAAACAGATGCGCGACGGCGCCGCCCAGGTCTGCAAGCGGGAGATCGAGGACGCCTCCGACGCCGGCATCCAGCCACGGTCGTTCTGGCAGAAACTCGGCGACGCCCTCAAAGAGCTCTGGAACATCATCTGCGAGGTCGCCAAATGGGTGGCCCTCGTCGCGGGCATCATCGGCATGATCCTCGGCGGCCCCCTCGCCTGGATCGCCCTCGCCGCCGGAGCGATCCTGCTCGTCAAAGCCATTGTGGACTTCGCCCAGGGCAAGGGCTCCGTACTCGACCTCGTCATGGGCGTCCTCGGCATCATCCCGGGCGTCAAGGGCCTGACCTCGCTGTCGAAGCTGTCCGCGCTCTACAAGGCCGGCGGCCTCAAGGAGATCGCCAAGGCGGCCCTGACCGGCATGAAGACCATGGCCAAGGACATGGTCGGGCTGGTCAAGGCGGCCGGGACCGGCGCGCTGACCATCGTCAAGAAGCTCGGCGACAGCTCCGCCTCCGTCCTCAGCTCGGTCAAGTCCGCGGGTGAGATCGTCGGCGATGCCGTCAGCGTCGGCGCCGCCAAGCTCGGTGACCTGTTCCCGGGCGGCTCCCCGAAAGCGATCCGCGACATCCCGCCGCCGCGGGGCGGGGAGGACGGGTTCGGTGTGCTCACCCTGCCGACGCTGCCGGCTGCCGCGGGCGGGCAGAAGTTCGCGCAGCGCTTCAACGACCTCACGACGCTGAAGAGCAGCACGGAGAGCACCGAGTTCAGCAAGATCAAGGCCGACTTCGACGCCAAGTTCCAGACCGAGAAGACCTCGATCCAGAAGAACTACGCCGACCAGCTGAAGGTCAAGACCGACCAGCTCAAGGTCGATTACCAGGCCAAGTTCGACGCCGGGAAGCTACCGATCGAGAAGAAGTACACCGACGATCTCGCGAGCAAGACCAACGAGATCAAGCTGGACTACGGCAAGCAGCTCGACCTCGAGAAGGGCAAGCTCGACGTCAAGTACGACCAGCTCAAGGCCACCAAGACCACTGAGCTGCAGCAGCTGCACCTGGCCGACCACAACGTGAAGCTCAACGATCTGACCCAGATCCACGCCGGTAAGCAGAACGGGTTGCCCGCGCAGATGGACCAGTTCGACCAGGCTGCGAAGGCGCACTTCGACACCCTGGACCCTGTCTCCGCGCAGAACTTCAACACCGAGTACTTCACCAACCTGCGCCCGGCGAAGGAGCAGGAGCTGACGGCGGAGTTCAAGGCGGACTTCGACAAGGGCGTCGCCGATCTGCCGGGCCAATCCCAGAAGCTCTACGACGCGGACCTGGCGAAGAACCTCGGCGACCTGGACAACCTCAAGGCCGCCGACATCAAGGCCGCCGAGACGAACTTCACCGACCTGGCCAAGGTCGACATCGAGAAGGCCGACGTCAAGCTCACCGAGATCAAGACCAACGAGCTCAACAACCTGGACGCCAAGCTCACCGGCGACATGACCGCTGACGTCAACGTCGCCACCGCCGACTTCAACAAGCTCGAACTCGCCGACATCTCCACCGCCCAGGCCAAGTTCGACGGGCTGGCCAACGTCGACATCGCCCACGCCCAGGGCAACATCGACAGCCACTTCGTCAACCTCGACCACAACCTGCGCGGCGAAATGCTCGACAGCACCGGTATCGACATCAAGACGTCGAGCGGGAACGTCAAGGTGCTGTTCGGCAACAACGGCGCGGACGTCGCCGACCTGGGCACGGTGGTCGACAAGAACTGGGCCAAGCTCGACGACATCAACCCGAACAAGAACCTCGCCTCCGACGTCAACTGCACGGTCTGTGTGCAGCGCTTCGACGACTACATCAAGACCGACACCGTCACGGTGGCGCAGAAGATCCCGACCATCCGGCCGTTGAGCGACATCGAGGCCGCCAAGAGCGTCACGTTCCAGCAGATCCCCAACGCCGACTACGCGACCGTCGTGGACAAGATGGCGGCCATGCCCGACAACACGGTCGGTATCATCGGCTACCTCAAGAACGGCTCGGGCGGCGGCCACGTCATGAACGTGATCAAGGTCGACGGCCGGGTCGCGTTCGTCGATGCCCAGAGCGGCAAGCTGGGTGACCTGCCCTGGCTGGACCCGAAACTCGACGAGCTGCACTTCACCACTCTCAAATGATCAGCGAGGACAGCCCCATGGATCTGACCGAGGCACGGACGCTGGCCGAGGCGAAGCTGCGCGAGCTCGAGACCCCCGACGCCCCGCTGCAGCTCAACGATCAGTACGCGACCGAGATCCCCTGGGCGTGGTACTTCCCGTTCAACACGGCCCGCTACTTCGAGACCCGGCAGTTCAGCGACAGCGCCCCGAGCGGCCCGATCGTCGTCAACAAGGACGGCAGCGACATCTGGGTGGCGGGTTCCGCCGCACCCCTCGAGAGGTGGCTCAACCAATACGCCGAGGAGCACGGCTATCCCCTCGTGCCGCTGCCGCCGACGCGTTCAGCTTTTTAGGGTCTGTTCATGACTGGGCCCGCCGCAGCCCGGCCTCAGTCATGAACAGGTCCTAAGCGGCGCGGCCGGTTCGGAAGGCGTGGGCGACCAGGGCAGCGCGGTCGCGGCAGCCGGTTTTGGCGAGCAGGTGGTTGACGTGGGTTTTCACCGTGGCCTCGGAGACGTGGAGGCGGGTGGCGATCTCCGGGTTGGTGCGGCCCTGGGCGATCTCTCGCAGGACTTCGTCCTCGCGGGCGGTGAGGCCGTCGGCCTCGGCCTGGGTGGGCACCGCGAACGGTGAGCCGGCGGCGAGGGCTTCCAGCAGGCGGCGCTGGACGCTCGGGTCGAGCAGGGCCTCGCCTGCGGCGACCGTGGTGATCGCCTGGCGGATCTCTTCGGCGCCGGCGTCCTTGGTCAGGTAGCCCCGGGCACCGGCCTGCAGGGCACGAAAGACCGAGCTGTCATCCGCGTACGTCGTGAGCACCACGACGCGTGCCCGGCTGCCGGACGCCGTGAGCTTGGCCGTCGCGGCGATGCCGTCCACGGTCGGCATGTTCAGGTCCATCAGGATGACGTCCGGATCGGCGCCGGCGGCCTGACGTAGCGCGTCGGCGCCGTCGATGGCGGTGCCGACGACCTCGATGCCGTCGAGCAGGCCGAGCATCATGGCGAGCCCGTCGCGGACCACTTTCTGGTCGTCGGCGATCAGGACGGTGACGGTGGTCATCGGCTTCCCAGGGGCAGGGTGAGGTTGACGCGCCAGCCGGCGCCGGACGGGCCGGCTTCGAGATGGCCGCCGGCGAGCGCTGCCCGCTCGGCCAGGCCGGTCAGCCCGAAACCGCCGGAGGGCAGCACCGAGTCCGGGTCGGGCACTCCCCCGCTGTCGGTGACTGTCACTGCCACCTCCGTGGGGGTCCAGGCGAGCACGACGTCGGCGCGGGCGAGCGGGCCGGCGTGCTTGGCGGTGTTGGTCAGGGCTTCCTGAACCGTACGGTAGAGCGCCAGCCCCGCCTCCCCCGGCAGCGGCTGCGGAACGCCGGTGACGGCGAACGTGGCCCCCGCCTTACCGGCCAGCTCCGGAATGTGTGCCGGGCCGGGCAACGGGTCACCGCGCAGGGTTTCCACCACCCGCCGGGCCCCGGCCAGCCCGTCGCGGGCGAGCCCGTGGGCGTCGGTCAGCTGGGCCACCAGGCGCGGGTCGGCTGATGTCTTCTCCGCGAGCAGCCGCGCGCCTTCGAGATGCACGGCGAGGCCGGACAGCGTGTGGGCGAGGACGTCGTGCAGCTCGCGGGCCATCCGGCCGCGTTCGGCGAGCCGGGCTGCCTCCTCCCGGGCCTCGCGGGCCGCGGCCTCCTCGGCGAGCTGGGCTTCCGCGGCCTCCCGGGCCAGGCGGTTGGCGCCGGCGAAGGCCGAGGACAGGAAGAGGAAACAGCCACCGATGCCGAGGTTCAGAAAAGCCTGCAAACCCTGCTGCGATGTGTACGCCTCAGCGACCGCGAGGCTCACCACCACGATCCCGCCACTGATCAGGGCGATCCGCCGGGGAAGCCGCAGACCCATGCCCGCCAGCGCCATGAAGCCGAGGATGTAGCCGGGCCCGGCGATCTGGATCCGGTCGAGCACCGCCCCGCAGAGCCCGGCGGCGGTGAAGCAGAGAGTCACGATCCGGATGTCGGTGATCTTCGAGGCGGTGCCGGCCAGCCAGAGCGCGAGCCCGGCGGCGGTGATGATCGGGACGGCGATCCGCGCGGCCTGCGAGGCGGGGAATCCGGCCAGCACACTGTCGATCGCGATGACCGCGGTGCTGGCCCAGACCATGATCCGCAATCCGGTGCGAGCGTTCACCCGGCCATTGTCCAGGAAGCGACCGGGCGCGGGGCACGGGAGGCGAAGATGCTGGTCATGGCGAGCCGGGCGCCGACCATGGCCAGCGACATCACGATGAAGGCGGCGGTCCAGGCGTCCGCTCCGGTGATCAGGTGGGTGCGGGAGAACGTGACGAGCCCGGCGGTGAACCAGTGGTCGGCGCCGTAGATGAACGCGAGCCGGGCGGCGGTGACCGCGATCCAGAGGGCGGCGAAACCGAACCCCGCGGTGGTCAGGATCTTCCCGGTGGACGGGTCACGGTGGACCTTGACGAGCAACCCCGAGAACACCCCGAGGAGTACGCCCGCAGCGCCGCCGATCACCACCAGCGGGACGTCGTTGCCCTCGGTCGGGAAGGACTTGAGGTAGATGGCCGCGACCACCGCCACGATGATCAGCGGCCGGATGATCCGCGACCGGGTGAGCTCGTGGGTGCCGAGACCCGTGAAGAGCATGAGAGCGAGGATGCTGAGGCTGATCACGTAGTTCGTCATGCGTCAACGATCGCGAACTTCGCGCTGATCCGAATCCGCGCAGGGATGGAGTTCCCGCCTCCACCCGTAGGTGGAGACGGGACATCCGGGTCAGCAGCGGCCGAGGTCCTCCCACTGCTGGGTCCAGCCGGGCTCGGAGCCCTGCGTCCAGTACTTCGCCTTCCAGAGGTGCTTGCCGTCACCCAACGGCGGGCCGCTGGGGTCGCCGTACCTGCTCTTCTCGTGGATGACCGTCTGGCCACCCGTGTACGCCGTCGCGAACGCCCACTCCGCCGCGGACGAGCAGTTTCCGGGGTTCGCCGGCGGCGTCGTGGACGGTGATGTCGGTGGCGTCGTGGTAGGTGGTGTGGTCGGGGGGCTGGTGCAGCCGCCGGTGGCGTCGACCGTGTCGGTGAAGGTGGTGCCACCCGACCGGTACGCCGCCGCCGAGGAGCTCACCTGCGCGGGTGTCAGGACGCGGTTCTTGGCGAACAGCACCCAGTCGACCTGCTGGACGTACGTCGAGAGCCCGCCGCTGTGCGCCGCGGTGTCGATGAACCACAGGTTCCAGTTGATGGTCATCGTCTGGCGCGGGTAGACGTGGCCCGAGTGGTCGCCCACCCGGACGCCGTCGATGTAGTAGATGACGTGCCCGTTCGCCACGGTGGCGACCAGGTCGTGCCACCCGTTCAGCGAGCTGCGCTGCTCGGAGTGCGTGTTGTCGGCGTACCACGGCTCGTTGCGGTAGGTGTACCAGGTGGTCTGGTAGTTGATCGGGCCGGTCTCGCCCCAGCCGCCGTTGGGCAGGTACTCGGAGATGTCCAGTTCGCTGTACGTCGGGTCCAGGTCGCCGTTCAGCGGGCTGATCGTGAAGAACGTCTCGTTGATGTGGTCGCCGTCCGCGCCGCCGGTCGGGGTGTCGGTGAAGCGGACGCGGCTTGCGTACGTTCCCTCGAAGTACCGTTTCTGGGTGCTGTAGAGCTCCGCGTGGTTGGTGCCGGCGCCGGTGCCGTCGGTCGATACGGTGAGCTGCATGACCTTCTGGCCGTCGGCGGTGGGGAAGGTGATGTTGTTCGGGGACCAGGTGGCACCGGGAACGCCGGGGCCGCCGGAGTAGCTGCGGGGAGTCCAGCCGTGGGCGGTCAGGGCGGCGTCCGAGGACGAGTTGTAGGAGAAGTCGTCGAAGAGCTGACCGCAGTCCGCGGCCGAGGCACTCGGTGCTCCGGCGAAGACCGCCAGCGTGCCGAGCAGTGTGACCGCCCCTGCCAGAGCCAGGGATTGGCGCATGGATCCTCCAAGTTGGGGGTTACTTGGCCGCGCCGGTGGTCATCCCGGCACGGATATGGCATTTGCGCTGCGGTGACCCCGGCTGACCGACAGGGAGGCCAGGCCCTGCGCCGGGACGTACCGCCGTCTGGGTGGATCCGGGCTGCGTCCGACCGTCGTGACCGGCCGGACACGGCCTACGCGCCGCGGCGGATCCGGCCGGCGTAGCGCGCTTCGAGCTCGTGGTTGTGCTCACGGCCGCCCGGCACGTTGTCGGACAGGTAGACCGGTGGGGTCACCCCGAGCGCCAGCAGCCGCGCCACCACTTCGGCGACGATCTGCTGCGCCAGCAACGCGGCGGTGATCGACGAGACCGCGCCGGTCGCGCCACCGTCGTAGGGGAGGGTGGCGTCGCCGTACGGTGCGCCGTTGTCGAGGACGACGTCGGCGAGGTCGGTGAGTTTGAGCCCGCTCGGGTGCCGCGACGGCACGCGCGCCGAGTGGGTGAGCGAGGTGATCGCGATGAGTGCGTGCCCGCGCTGCTTGACGAGCTGGGCCATCTCGACGATCGCGCCGTTGACCCCGGAGTTGCTGGCGATCACGAACGCGTCGCCGGGCTGGACGGGGGCGAGCTCGTAGAGGCGGTGGGCGACGCTCGGGGTCCGCTCGAGCTCCGGGTCGGTGAGGGCGCTGGTGGGCTCCCCTCCGTACAGAACGATGTCTCGTAGTGCGATTTTGCTCGTCGGCACCAGGCCGCCGGCGCGCCCCGCGATCTCCATGGCCAGCGCCTCGGAGTGCCCGCAGCCGAAGGCCTGGATCACCCCGCCGGCCTGCAGCGTCGCGGTCAGCAGGTCGGCGGCGCCCGCCACGAGGTCACCCTGCTCGGTGCCGACCCGGTCGATCGCTTCCTGGATCGCGGCAACGTACGCGGCGCTGGAGATCGTCATTGGGGCTTGTCCTTCCGTCCTCGTTTGCGGGTGGCCGAAGGGTCCGGAACGCGGTGGGCGTCGACCGCGCGGACGGTGAGCTCGAGCGCCTCGGCGGTGCGCTCGAACGTGCGCTGCGCGACGGCGACGTAGATCAGGTCGAGGATGAGCAGCTGGGAGTGCAGAGCGGACAGCGCGGCGAGCCGGAACGTGGTCTCGTGCACCGAGGTGGTGAAGACGACATCCGCGACCTCGGCCAGCGGGGACCGGCCGAACGAGGTCACCGCGACGGTCAGCGCGCCGTGGTCGGAGGCCTCGGCCAGCGTCTCGATCGCCTCCCGCGTCCGCCCCGAATGGGACAGCGCGATCGCGACGTCGCCCGGCCCGAGCAGCGCGGCGTTGGTCAGCGCGGTGTGCGTGTCCGCCCGGTAACGCACCGGGACCCGGATCCGCTCCAGCCGGAACGCCATCTCGCTGCCCGCCGTCCCGCTGCTGCCCAGCCCGAAGATCTCCACCCGGCCGGCCGTCGCGATGGCCGTGGCGACCCGCTCGACCGCGTCGGTGTCCAACCCGGACGCGGTGGCCTGGATCGCCCGGCTGTCGGCGGCGGTGATGATGTCGAGCACCTTGTCGAGCTGGTCCTCGGGGTTGATGTCGCCGCTGATGTCGGTCTCCCAGCGTGCCTGCTCGGCCCGCCCGGTCTCGGTGGCGACGGCTACGCGCAGGTTCGCGTATCCCTTGAAGCCCAGTGCCCGCGAGAAGCGGGTGACCGTCGCCGTCGAGGTCCCGGACCGCTCGGCCAGGTCGATGATGCTGGCGTGCGCGGCCGTCTCCGGGTCGTCGAGGATCGCCTCGGCGATCTTCGCCAGTGCCTCCGGCATGGTCGGCCCCTCGATGCGCAGCCGCCCCAGCAGCCCACCACTCTCACCCGTCACGGCGAACTTCCTTTTCATAATGTCGCTTAGCGATGAAAATTACGACCACTTGGAGCTCTGGTCAACAACCAGTTTCCATGGTTCGATCAGCGACATGATGCCCGCAGTGGGCCACTGTGGAGGCGGCGGCACACCCGCGGCTGTCCACTTGATGCCATGTCCGCTCTGCGGCACCCCCGAAACATCCCGCCGGGCGGGGCGGGCGGGCCATGATCCGATCATGAACCCCTTCCAGGCGGGTACGCGATTCCGCGCCGAACTATGCCGCGGCGCCGGATTCGCGGCCGGGTTCGACGTGCCCGACGACGTGCTGACCCAGCTCGGCGGCGGGCGGCCGCGGGTTGTGGCCACGGTCAACGGGCACCGCTTCCGCGGCACGATCCTCCGCACCCCTCGCGGAAACTGGCTCGGTGTCAGCCCCTGGCACCGAGCCGCCGCGCGGATCACCGCAGCCCGGCACTATGACATCGACGTCGAACCGGACATCGCCCGCCAGAGCGCAATGCTGTCGTCGTAGAGCTTCACCACGGCGCGATGCTGCCGTCGTAGGAGAAGAAGCCGCCGGTCGGGCCGTCCTTGTCGAGCAGGGCGAGCCGCACAGCTTCAGCGGCAGCCTCCGCGGGATCGCCGATTCCCGCGGCCGCCCGCGCCTCGGGGCTCATGCCGGCCATCGCGGGAACCAGGTTCGTGGCACGCAACCCCGGGGCCAGGGCATTGACCTTGAAGCCGGCGCCGGCCAGATCCTGGGCGTAGAAGACCGTGAGCGCGTTCAATGCCGTCTTCGACGAACGGTAGGCCGCGGCGTAGCTGCCCCGCCGATGGTCGAACTGCGGGTTGGGCCCGGTGCTCCACCCCAGCGATGCGGTGCCGCTGGAGATGTTGACGATGCGCGGGCCGGCGGAGCGGCGCAGCGCCGGCAGGAACGCGTTCGTCACCGCAACAACACCGAAGACATTTGTTTCGTACGCCAACCGCATCGCACCGAGGTCGATCTCGCTGACGGGCGCGCCGCCGTTGTTGATGCCCGCGTTGTTGACGAGCACGTCGAGCTCGGTGACCTGCGCAGCGGCGGCCGCGATCGACTGCTCGTCGGTCACGTCGAGCACGAGCAGCCGCGCGTCACCGCCGAGCTCGTCGACGGCGGCCCGACCCCGTGCCGCGTCGCGGGCGCCGACGTGGACCGTGTGACCGGCGGCCAGCAGCTGACGGGCGATCTCCTTGCCGATGCCACTGTTGGCGCCGGTGACCAGTGCGTACATGACTGCCTCCTCAAATTCCAACGCATCCGTTGGAGTTTCCACGATAGGAGGCCGCCGACCGAACTGCAACGATGGCGTTGGAATTGGTTACCGTGGGCGTATGGCGTGGGACACCGAAGGAACGCGGCGACGGCTCAGGGAGGCCGCGACGGCCGAGTTCGCCGAGCGCGGGCTCGACGGCACGACGATGACCCGCATCGCCACCCGCGCGGGGATCAACAAGGAGCGGCTCTACAGCTACTACGGCGACAAGAATGCGCTGTGGGCCGTGGTCCTCACCGACGAGCTGGACAAGCTGGCCTCCGCCGTCGCCCTGACCGGCGCGGGCCTCGACGACATCGGCGACTTCGCCGGCGCCACCTACGATTACCACGCCGCCCACCCCGAGCTCGGCCGGCTGCTGCAGTGGGAGGGCCTGACCCGCTCCCCCGCCGCAGACGCGGCCCGCCGATCCGCGCACTACCGGGAGAAGGTCGAACGCTTCGCCCAGGCCCAGCGCGACGGGCTGCTCGCCCCCGGCCTGGACCCCGGCCACCTGTGCTTCGCCCTCATCGCCCTCGCCGCGTGGTGGCAGACCGTCCCGCAGCTCGCCGAGATGATCACCGGCGCCGGTGGTGACGACCTCGCCGAACGCGCCCGCCGCCGCGCCTTCGTGGTCGAGGCCGCCCGGCGCCTCGCCAGCCCCGGAACGGCGCCGGGAATGAGCGGCTGAACCGCTCCAGTAAATGGGAACTCCCTGTTCAGTCCGGCGCCCTACGTTGGTAGCGGAGCAAGCGTTCGGAAACAGGAGAAAAAATGAAGAAGCGCACGATTCTCGGCAGTGCCCTCGGTGCGGTTCTGGCGATCGCCGGAAGCATGGCGGTGATGCCGACGGCCGCCCAGGCCGCGTACACCTGCCAGAACAACGAGGTCTGCATCTTCTCGGACTACGACCTCAGGGGAACCGTGCTGGTCGTCTACAGCGGGGCGCACAACTTCACCAGCAACTGGCATTTCTTCAACGGCCTGGCCGTCAACGACAACGCGTCGTCCATCATCAACAACACCGGCCGGGGCGTTTTCGTCAGCGAGGACTTCGACGGAAAAGGCTATTACAACGCCACCATCAAGGCGCATTCGCAGATGAACTTCAAGGGACGGGAACAGAAGTTCGAGCTCCCGAACGATGTGATGTCGTACATCAGAGTGGGCTGAGCAGGACCTTGAGGTGAGCGCCGCTCTCGGCGTCGGCGAACGCCGCGGCGGCGTCGTCCAGGGAGTGGACGGCCGTGACGAAGTCCTCGGCGCTCACCACGCCGGCGCGCAGCAGGGACATGGCGACGGCGTAGTCCTCGGGGAGGTAGGTCGCGCTGCCCTGGATGCGGAGCTGGCTGTCCTGGACGAGAGCGAGCGGCAGGCGTACGTCGCCCGGCGGCACGCCGACCACCATGACCGTGCCGCCCTTGTTCGCGATCGCCAGCGCCTGGAGCAGCGTCGATTCCTCGGCTACGCAGTCGAAGACGTAGTCCGCGCTTTCGCCGAGCTCTGCGCGTACTGAATCGATGGCGTCCGGAGCTGACGCGTCGACCACAGCGTCCGCACCGAAGGCCTTGGCCCTTTCTCTGCTCCGCGCCGAGCGGGCCGTCATCACCACGCGTTTCGCGCCCTGGGCCTGGGCGAGCCGGAGCGTGAGCAGGCCGATCGTGCCGGCGCCCAGGATGGCCACCGCCTTACCCTCGACCGGGCCGGCCAGGCGCAGTGCGTGCACGGGAGTGGACAGCGGCTCGATCAGCGCGGCGGTGCGGTCGTCGAAGTCCGCGGGGACCTCGTGCAGGCGGCGCGCGTCGATCGTGAAGAGGTCGGCCATGCCGCCCTGCTCGGAGCCGCAGCCGAAGAATCCCAAGTTCTCACACAGGTTCTGCCGACCCGACAGGCACTGTTTGCACGACCAGCACGGTAGGTCCGGTTCCACGGTCACCCGGGTGCCGGGTCGCACACCGGTCACGTCGGGCGCGACCTGCTCGACCACGCCGACCACCTCGTGGCCGGGGGCGTACGGCGGGTGCACGTGGGGGTGCAGGCCGCGCAGGGCGTGCGTGTCGGAGCCGCAGATGCCGGAGACCGACGTGCGGACCAGCACCTCACCGGGGCCCGGCACCGGCTCCGCGGCCTGCTCGACCCGGACGGAATCCTGTTCGACGATCACCCTGCGCATCCCGCGAGACTATGGGAAAAATCGGCGACCTGGTTCATGCTGCGAAGATGGCCTCCTACGCGAGCGGGACATCCGGCGTGGCACTGCTGGGTGAGACGATCGGCGCGAACCTAGACCGCACCGCCGCCGCGCACGGCGATCGGGAAGCACTGGTCGACGTCGCCTCCGGCCGTCGGTGGACGTATGCGGAGTTCAACGCCGCCATCGACGAGGTCGCGCGGGGTCTGCTGGCCCGCGGCATCGCCAAGGGCGACCGGGTCGGCATCTGGGCCCCGAACTGCGCCGAATGGGTGATCGTCCAGTACGCCACGGCGAAGGCCGGCGCGATCCTGGTCAACGTCAACCCCGCCTACCGCACCCACGAGCTCGCCTACGTGGTCGAGCAGTCCGGGCTCCGCCTGCTGATCAGCGCGGTCGCGTTCAAGACCAGCGACTACCGGGCGATGATCGCCGAGATCGGCTTCGAACAGACCATTTTCATCGGTACGCAGGACTGGTCCGCTCTCACCTCAGCGCACACCGATCTGCCGTTCCCCGAGCTCTCGTTCGACGACCCGATCAACATCCAGTACACGTCCGGGACCACAGGGTTCCCCAAGGGCGCCACGCTCTCGCACCACAACATCCTCAACAACGGCTACTTCATCGGCGAGCTGCTCGGCTACACGCCGGAGGACCGGATCTGCATCCCGGTGCCGCTCTACCACTGCTTCGGCATGGTGATGGGCAACCTCGCGGCGACCACGCACGGCGCGACCATCGTGCTGCCGGCGCCCGGCTTCGACCCGGCGGCGTCGCTGCGCGCTGTCGCCGCGGAGAAGTGCACGTCCCTCTACGGCGTCCCGACGATGTTCATCGCCGAGCTGGGGCTGGCCGACTTCGCGGCGTACGACCTGACGTCGCTGCGTACGGGCATCATGGCCGGCTCCCCGTGCCCGGTCGAGGTGATGAAACGGGTGGTCGCGGAGATGAACATGAACGAGGTCGCCATCTGTTACGGGATGACGGAGACCTCGCCGGTGTCCACGATGACGCGGCGGGACGACAGCCTTGCCCGGCGTACCGAGACGGTCGGCCGGGTGTTGCCGCACCTGGAGTCGAAGGTCGTGGATCCGGCGACCGGGCTGGTGGTGCCGCCCGGCGAGCCTGGTGAGCTCTGCACGCGCGGCTACTCGGTCATGCTCGGCTACTGGAACCAGCCCGCGGCGACCGCCGAGGCGATCGATGCCGCCCGATGGATGCACACCGGCGACCTGGCCACGATGGACAGCGACGGCTACGTGAGCATCGTCGGGCGCATCAAGGACCTGGTGATCCGGGGCGGCGAGAACATCTATCCGCGCGAGGTCGAGGAATTCCTCTATGCCCACCCGGACATAGCGGATGTGCAGGTGATCGGTGTCCCCGACGACAGGTACGGCGAGGAGCTGATGGCCTGGGTGGTGATGCGCCCGGGCGCCACGCCGTTGACCGCGGCGGCGGTGCGGGACTTCTGCACGGGCCGGCTCGCGCACTTCAAGGTGCCGCGTTACGTGCACGTGGTGGACGGCTTCCCGATGACGGTGACGGGCAAGGTCCGCAAGGTGGAGATGCGCACGCAGGCCGTGGAGATCCTCGGAGGTCAGCCCCGCAACAACGCGACGGTCGAGTCGTAGCCGCCACGTTCGGCCCATTCGAGGGCGCTCAGGGTGCCGTGCTCCTTCAGCAGCGGATCCGCGCCGGCGGCCAGCAGCTCCCGCACCGCGTCATCGTGACCCCAGCAGGCGGCGCCACACAGCGGCAGGCCCGCGTCGCACTCCTCGTTCGGTGGCGCGCCCGCCTCCAGCAGCACCCGGACGTTACCGGCGGCACCCTGGACACTGGCCCGGTACAGCGCCGTCTCACCGTCCCTGTGCACGAGCGGGTCGGCGCCGGCGCGCAACAGCGCCGCTAGTCGCTCCGGGTCATCGCAGTAGAGCGCGTCGGCCAGCTTCGCCTGCAGCTTCTTCCGCATCCGCCGATTCACCGGCCCAGTCTCCCAGCCGACGCCAGCCGTTTGATCCGGCCCGATCTCCCAGCCGACGCCAGCCGTTTGATCCGGCCCGATCTCCCAGCCGACGCCAGCCGTTTGATCCGGCCCGGTCTCCCGGCCGGCGCCGGTGGTTTGATGGGGGCATGGGGGACCTCGATCTGCGGCGGCTGCGGTATTTCCTGGTGCTCGCCGAGGAGCTGAACTACGGCCGGGCCGCGGATGCCCTGCGGATCGCGCAACCGGCGCTGAGCCGCTCGATCGCCGCCCTCGAACGGGAGCTCGGCGTCACGCTGTTCGAACGGTCCCGGTCGGGGACGCGCCTGGCCGCCGCGGGTGAGCTGCTGCGTGATGATGCGCGGGAGCTGCTGCACGCGGCCGAGACGCTGCAACGGCGGGTCCGGCTCGCCGACCGGGAGGGCCGCAGCCTCCGGGTCGGTTTCATGCCCGGCCTGATCGTGACGCCGGTGGTGCGCCGGCTGGAGGAGCGGTGGCCGGGGTTGCGGGTGGACGTCCTGCGCACGTCGTGGACCGAGCAGATCGAGGCCCTGCGCGACGGCCGTTTCGACGCGAGCTTCGCCCGGCGCCCCTTCGACGACGAGGGCCTGACCGTCATCGACCTGTACGCCGAGCCACGCGTCGCCGTGCTGCCGATCGATCATCCCCGGGCCGGTGCGGGCGGGGTGCTGCTGGCCGACCTGGCCGGCGACCTGCTGCTGCAGCCGCCCGGGTTCATCCCGGAATGGCGCGGGGCGTCCGAGCCTCCCACGACCTCGCCGACCGTGGAGGAGAAGCTGGAGCTCATCGCCGCCGGGCGCGGGATCGTCATCCTGCCCGCGTCGACCACGCGCTACTACCACCGGCCAGACGTCACGTACGCGCGGGTGATCGATCTCGCGGACACCACGGTCTGCCTCGCGATCGAGACCCGGCGCGAGTCACCGGTGCTGCGCGATCTGGTGCGTATCGCCCGCACCGTGCCGCCCGGCAACTTTTCCGGGCAGGCCGCCGAGGGCGGGCAGGTCGCTGATGCCGATGCGGCATCAGTTGCTACCTGATCGGTCTTGGACGGCGACACGGCCGCGCACGCAGGCTGGGGATGTTCCCTCCGGAAGGAAGATCCCATGTCCCTCGCCCCGAACTCCCGCGTCGTCATCGTCGGTGGCACCAGCGGTATCGGCCTGGCAGTAGCCACGGCGGCCGCCGCCACCGGCGCCGACGTCGTCATCGGTTCCCGCTCGGCACAGTCCGTCGAGCGGGCACTCGCCCAGCTGCCCGGCAACACCAAGGGCCACACGGTCGACGTCACGTCCCCCGAGTCGCTGACGTCGTTCTTCGCCCGGGCCGGCGAGTTCGACCATCTCGTCTACACCGCCGGCGACGACCTGGTCCGCATGCCGATCAGCGACTACACCCCGGACCAGGCCCAGCGGTTCTTCGACATCCGGCTCTTCCGGGCCCTCGATTCGGTACGCGCGGCGCTGCCCACGCTCCGCACCACCGGCTCGATCACGTTGACGAGCGGCGCAGCTGCCTTCCGCGGCGGCGCGGGCATGCTGCTCGGCGCCACGGTGTCCGGCGCGATGATCTCGGCGGGGCGGTCGCTGGCCGCGGAGCTCTCACCCGTACGCGTCAATGTTGTCGCTCCTGGCGTGGTCCGCACCGCGCTCTGGGCAGGCATGCCGGAACAGGAGCAGGAAGCCCTCTTCGCCACGGCCGGGACGCACACGCTGCTCGGCCGGATCGCGGAGCTGGACGACGTAGCCAAGACCTACCTGCACCTCATGGACCAGAACTCCACCACCGGCACGGTCGTGCTCGTCGACAGCGGCAGCGTGCTGAAATAGCGGCTGGGCACGATGAAGACGGTGGTGCATGACCGACATCCAGACGCGGCGGGACATGGTGTGGCGGACCGCTAACGGGCCGATCGAGGCGCCGGTGGCCAAGCTCGGCGGTCAGCCGTTCTGGCTGGACGAACCGTTCTGGCCGACCTCGGCGGGCTTCGGCACCCCGATGATGTTCATCGGCCAGTTCCCGATGCCGGGCCCGCACTCGCGCCTGGCCTTTCTCTTCATGGCCGAGGACGGGTACGGCACCGGCTCGACCTACGAGCCGGAGGACGGGGACAACGCCCTGATCGTCCAGCCGGGCGGCCGCGTGCCGCCGTTCCTCACCGGCACGTCCGCGCGCACGGGTCCGACCCTGTGGCGGCGCGGGGAGTCATGGACAGACCGCGTTCCCGTCGAGCTGCGCATAGACACCGTCCCGCCGGGTGGAGGCGACAGCTACTTCGGCGGCGAACCGCACTTCTGGCAGCCGTCGACACGACCCCTCGGACGCTTCTTCTTCCAGCTCGACGGGGCTGACGGGGCGCCGGACGAGGCGTACGCCCTGAATTTCGGTGGTGGCACCGGCTTCGCGTTCCTGAGCGACGACGGGCTCGAGGGCCGGTTCTGCTGGGATTGCGTCTAGTATTTTGCCGAACGTTCGGTAAAGTATTCGCATGGGCCGTACCTCGAGCGTCGACGACCACGCGATCCACACCCGGCTGGCCGCGGTGTTCCGGACCAGCGGCTACGCGGGCGCGTCGCTGTCCGCACTGTCGGAAGCGGTGGGACTGCAACGGGCGAGCCTCTATCACCGCTTTCCCGACGGGAAACCGGGCATGGCGACAGCCGTCCTCACCAGCCTGGAGGCTGACCTCGCCGCAACCCTCGAGCCGCTCGTGTCGGAGCCCGACGTCGCCGCCGGTGTCGCGGAGATGGCCCGGCGGCTCGCGATCGGCTACCGCGACGGCCGCATGTCCTGCGTGCTGGACACGATGACCCTGATGGGCGCGCCCGACGACATCAAGGCCCACGCCGCCCGGCTCGCCCGGACCTGGCTCCAGGCCATGACCGCCGCGGCAGTCCGGGCGGGGGCCACCGAATCCGACGCGGCCGGCCGGGCGCGCGCGGCGCTCGTACGCATCGAGGGCGCCCTGGTTGTGGCCCGCGTCCTCGATGATCCGTCCGTTTTCGCGCAGACCCTCGCCGAGCTGCCCGACCTGCTGGGAGCCTGACATGTCCCTCGACCACGCCGGTGAACAGGCGATCCAGCAGCGGGCGCACGAGGGTGGCCCCGGCTGGGGATCACCGATGTTCGGCCCGGAGATCCCGAAAGGCTACTACCCGTTCCTGCGCGCCCAGCCCATGCTGATAGTCGGCGCGGCCGACGACGCAGGCGCGGTCTGGTCGACGATCGTCTCCGGGTGGCCCGGCTTCACCCGCCCGCTCGACGACCGGACCATCGCCATCGCCGGGCTGCCCGCCCCCGGTGACCCACTACGCCGGGCCTTCGAGGAGGAGCGCGACATCGGCGTGCTCGCCCTGCAACCGCAGAGCCGCCGCCGGATCAGGGCCAACGGGATCGCCAAACGCGACGGCGACGGCCTGCTGATGCGTACCCAACAGGTCCTCGGCAACTGCCCCAAATACCTGCAGACCCGCGTCGTCACCGGAATCGCCGACGAGGAAACGGCCGGGGAAGCCGTCACCGGCAACGAGCTCACCGGCACCCAGCAACGCTGGATCGAGGAGTCCGACACGTTCTTCATCGCCAGCCGCTCCCCGGAACACGGCGCCGACTCGTCCCACCGCGGCGGCATGCCGGGCTTCGTCACGGTCACAGGGCCGCGCACGCTGCGCTGGCCCGACTACACCGGCAACCAGTTCTACATGACCCTGGGCAACCTGCACCTCAACCCCGCCGCCGGCCTGCTGTTCCTCGACTGGGAGCACGGGCACACGCTGCAACTGACCGGCACGGCGAAGATCGACTGGGATCCGGCGAGCGCCGAGGCGTACCCGGGCGCCCTGCGGGTCGTCGAATTCACCATCGACCGGGTCGTCCAGATCGACCGGGCCAGCTCCCTGCGCTGGACCCTCCAGGCCTACTCCCCCGCCAACCCACCCGCCCGGACTCTGAGTCAGTAGGGGTTGCCGGTGCCGGGGAGGCGGCCGCGGAGGACGCCGCCGAGCCGGCCCGGCAGATCCTTGTCGTCCGAGAGCGGCGGGGCGTCGGTGTGGGCCCGGTAGGCCATGCCGGTGATGACCTCCTTGAGGGCGTGGACGGAGTTGGTCATCGGACGCCAGCCCAGCTCCTCGGCGATCCGGTCGCACGACATCAGCGGCGCCTTGAGCGCGAGTTTCACCCACCCCACGTCGACCGGCTGCAGTCTGAGCCGCCACGTCGCGTCGGCCGCTCCGCGCAGGACGGCTCCGGGGATCGGGACCTCGACGCCGTGGAAGGTCCTGGCCGCTACCGACGGGTCCAGGACCGGGCCGGCCGCCACGTTGAAGGCGCCGCGGACGTCGGAGGTGAGCACCCGGGCGTACGCGTCAGCGAGATCGTCCGCGTGGACCGCCTGCATGCGCAGGCCGGGGTGGGTGGGGATGACGGGGATGCGGCCGTAGCGCAGGAGGCGGGCGGGGAGCAGCGGGCCGGCGAAGTAGCGGGCGAGCTCAGCGCCGACGTCGCGCTGGAAGATCAGCCCCGGGCGCAGGCGGACGACGCGGAGGGTCGGGTGGTCGGATTCGACGCGGTCGAGGAGATTCTCGACGAGGACCTTGTGCCGGCTGTACGACGATCCGGGCACTCCGGTGCGGGGGAAGGCTTCCGTCACGTACGCGTTCTTGGGCCCCGGCGCGTAGACGCCCACCGACGAGGCGAAGACCAGCGTGGGGACCCCGGCGCGCAGGACCCCCTCGACGACCGCGCTGCTGCCGAGCACGTTGGCCTCGAAGAGACGGCGCTGGTCGTGGCTCGGCTGGATCTGCCACCCGAGGTGCACCACGGCGTCGGCGCCGCGGAAGATCTCGGTGAGCCGGGTCTGTGCGCCCGGTGCGGCTATGTCGCAGGAATGCCATTCAACCGTGTCGTACGGCTGGGACGTCCCCGGTGGCACCCGCCGCACCACACCGGCCAGGTCGATGCCGGGCTCGTTGCGCAGCCGGCGCAGCAGGGCTGTGCCGGCGTTACCGGTCGCTCCGATGATCACCACTCGCATGCTCACGCGTTACCCCCGGGTTCGGGATTGAACCCTTCGGGAGGGGGTACGAATCGGGCATGAACCTGGTCGTCAACGGGGTCGGGCAGGCGCTCGACATCGATCCGCGGACCACGCTGCTGGACGCGCTCCGCGAGCATCTGCATCTGACCGGCGCCAAGAAGGGCTGCGATCACGGCCAGTGCGGCGCCTGCACGGTGCTGCTGGACGGGCGCCGCGTGAACAGCTGCCTGGTGCTGGCGATCAGTCAGCAGGACGCGGAGGTCACCACCGTCGAGGGGCTCGCCGAGGGCGGGCAGCCGCACCCGGTGCAGCGGGCGTTCCTGGAGCACGACGGATACCAGTGCGGCTACTGCACACCGGGTCAGATCTGTTCCGCGGTCGGGATGCTCGACGAGCTGAAGCAGGGCTGGCCGAGCGCGGTCGCGGACGACGACCTGGAGGCCCAGATCCGGGAGCGGATGAGCGGGAACCTGTGCCGGTGCGGGGCGTACGCCAATATCGTTCCGGCAATCGTGGACGCGCGATGAAGACCTTCGAGTACACCGCCGTCACGGATGTCCGGTCCGCGGTCGGCGCGTTCCCCGAGGGCGCCGCGTTCCTGGCCGGGGGCACGAACCTCGTCGACCTGATGAAGCTCGGCGTCGCCACCCCGGACGTGCTGGTCGACATCAACAAGCTGCCGCTGCACGAGATCGAGGAGCTGCCCGGTGGCGGGCTGCGGATCGGGGCCGGGGTGCGCAACAGCGACCTGGCCGCCCATCCGCGGGTGCGCAGCGACTTCCCTGTGCTGAGCGAGGCTCTGCTCAACGGCGCTTCCGGGCAGCTGCGCAACATGGCCACCACCGGCGGGAATCTCCTGCAGCGCACCCGGTGCCGCTACTTCACCGACATGACGAAGCCGTGCAACAAGCACGAGCCCGGGTCGGGGTGCCCGGCGCGCGAGGGTGATCACCGCAATCTGGCGATCCTCGGCGCCTCTGAGCATTGTGTCGCCACGCATCCTTCGGACATGGCCGTCGCGCTCGCCGCCCTGGACGCCGTCGTGCTCATCACCGGGCCGGACGGGGATCGGGAGGTGCCGGTGACCGAGCTGCACAGGCTGCCCGGGGACGCCCCTCAGCTCGACTCGGTGCTGCGGCACGGGGAGCTCATCACCGCCGTCGAGGTGCCGGCGTTGGCGTTCGCGCGCGTTTCCGCGTACCGGAAGGCTCGGGATCGTGCTTCTTATGCCTTTGCCGTTGGTTCGGTGGCGGCGGCGCTGGATGTCGAGGACGGCGTGGTGCGCGACGTACGGCTGGCCTTCGGGGCGGTGGCCGCCAAACCCTGGCGGGCCTACCGAGCCGAGGAAGCATTGCGCAACGGTAGGGCAACCAGGGAATCCTTCCTGGCTGCGGCCGATGCTGAGCTGACGGAGGCGGAACCGTTGCGGGACAACGCGTACAAGGTGACGCTGATCCGCAATCTGGTGGCTTCGACGCTGGAACGGCTGGTGACGGCATGACGAGCACGGCGCACCGGGCTGTCGGGCAGCCGATCGGGCGGATCGAGGGGCCCGCGAAGGTCTCCGGCGAAGCGACCTACGCGGCGGAATATCCGGTCAAAGATGTCGTGTACGCGTGGGTCGTCCAGTCGCCCGTCGCCCGTGGCACCTTGAAGAGCGTGGGAACGGCCGACGGCACGCTGGCAGTCCTGTGGCACGGCAACGCGCCCGCGATCGAGAAGGTGGACGACCCCGAGCTCGCCGTGCTGCAGTCCGACCGGATCGGCTATCGCGGGCAGGCGATCGCGCTGGTGGTGGCCACGACGCTCGAAGCCGCGCGTCGCGCCGCCCAGGTGATCAGCCTGGAGATCGACGAGGAACCGCACGACGCGCTCCTCACCGCGGACCACCCGGGGCGCTACACCCCCGAGACGGTCAACCCGGCCTTTCCTCCGGTGAGCCGCAAGGGTGACTTCGACGCCGCGTACGCTGCCGCGCCGGTCACCGTGGACGTGCGCTACGAGACGCCGGCGTTGCACAACAACCCGATGGAGCCGCACGCGACGATCGCGCTGTGGGAGGGCGACGACCTCGTCCTGTACGACTCGAACCAGCACCCGCCTGGCGTCGCCGCCACGCTCGGGGAGGTCTTCGGGTTGCCGGCGGAACGCGTACACGTGATCGCGGAGCATGTCGGCGGTGGTTTCGGGTCCAAGGGCACGGCCCGGCCCAACGCCGTGCTGGCCGCGATGGCCGCGAAGGTGGTCGGCCGCCCGGTCAAGCTGGCCCTGCCGCGGCAGGCGATGTTCAGCATGGTCGGCTATCGCACCCCAACGTTGCAGCGCATCCGGCTCGGCGCCGAACGGGACGGCACGCTGACGGCGATCGGGCACGAGGCGGTGGAGCAGTCCTCCCGGATCTTCGAGTTCGCGGAGCAGACCACGGTGGTCACCCGGCACATGTATGCGGCGGCCAACCGTTACACCGGACATGAGCTCGTACGCCTCGACATGCCGACCCCGCGCTGGATGCGCGCGCCGGGAGAGGCCCCGGGCATGGTCGGCCTGGAATGCGCGATGGACGAGCTGGCCGAGCAGCTGGGCCTCGACCCGATCGAGCTGCGTATCCGCAACGAGCCCGCGGCTGAGCCGGAGAGCGGTGTGCCGTTCAGCAGCCGGCACTATGTCGCCTGCCTGCGCGAGGGGGCCGAGCGGTTCGGCTGGGCGGGGCGTGAGCACAAGCCGCGCCTGCGCCGCGAGGGCAACTGGCTGATCGGCACCGGGATGGCGGGAGCGACCTACCCGGCGATGGTCCAGCCGTCGGTCGCCCGCGTGCGGATCACCCCGGACGGCTCGGCCGAGGTGGCCATCGGCGCTTCCGACATAGGTACGGGCGCCCGCACGATCCTCACCCAGATCGCCGCCGACGAGCTGGACCTCCCCGTGGAACGCGTCCGGGTCCGCCTCGGTGACAGCACCCTGCCGAAGGCGTCGGTCGCCGGCGGTTCGTCGGGCAGCGCATCGTGGGGCTGGGCGGTCACCGGCGCGTGCCGGGAGCTGCGCAGGTCCGGCAAGGACGAGGCGGTCTTCGACAGCACCGACCTGGTGAAGAAGCAGGAGACGGACGGGAAGCACGCGTACGGCGCCCACTTCGCCGAGGTCCGGGTCGACGCCGACACGGGTGAGGTCCGGGTGACGCGGCTGTTCGGCATGTACGCCGCCGGCCGCATCCTGAACCCGCGCACCGCCCGCAGCCAGTTCATCGGCGCCATGACGATGGGCATGGGCATGGCGTTGCACGAGGAGGGCGTCCTCGACCCGGCGACCGGCGACTGGGTCAACCACGACCTGGCCGAATATCACATCCCGGTGCACGCCGACATCGAATCCGTCGAGGCGGCGTGGCTCGACGAGCGGGACGACGACCTCAACCCGATGGGGAGCAAGGGCATCGGTGAGATCGGGATCGTGGGTTCCCCGGCGGCCATTGTCAACGCGGTCTGGCACGCGACCGGGATCCGCGTTCGCGACCTGCCCGTACGCCTGGACAAACTACTCACTGCCGGGCTCTGAAAGCGTTTTCGGCGCCGCCCGGCCGAGCGGCGCCGAATTACTGCCGGAAAATCAGCGCTTGCTGTGGTACGCCTCGACGATCGAGCTCGGGATGCGGCCGCGCTCGGAGACCTCGTAACCGTTCTTGCCGGCCCACTCACGAATGGCCTGATTCTGGTCACGGGTGGCCCGGCCCGTGCTCACCGGGGCACCACGACGGGCCGCCCGGGCCTCGACGGTGCTGCGGCCGACACGGGTCGCCACCGACAGGTACGGGTCCAGGGCCTTGCGCAGTTTGCCGGAGTTCTTCTCCGACAGGTCGATCGTGTAGTTCACCCCGTCCAGTCCGAACTCGACTGTGCGGTCGGCCTCGCCGCCGTCGAGGTCGTCGGTGAGAAGGGTGATTACCTGCTTGGCCATGATGAGGTCGCTCCTATGGCGGTGCCATTGTCGTCGGATATTTCAGTGCTTTCATACTGTACGTGTACCGCGGTCGTTGCAAATTGTCGGGCGCGCATGTCGCGTTTCGATCCATGGTATTAGCCGCAGGCCGCGCTGCCCGGCAAAATGGGTTCGCGGCCGGGACAATGCCCGGAAACGTACCCGCAACACAACGGGTCCTTATCAATGTGTTCTTGAGCACTACCTCGACTGGCCATGCAGTGCTCCGGGTGCATGGGCGGGAACGGCGGGTGACCGTGGGGCCACGGGTGCGAGCCTTTCGTAATCGGCGCCGAGCGCCGGACGCGGATCGGCATCGCCCCTGTTGGGCCATAGGGACATCGCCCGTTCGGCGAGCGCGGTGATCGTCAGCGCCGGATTGACACCGAGATTCGCCGGGATCACCGAGCCGTCCGCGACATGCAGCCCCGGATACCCGAAAACGCGTTGATAGGCGTCGACCACGCCGGTTGCCGGGCTGTCCCCGACGGTCGCGCCGCCGAGAATGTGCGCGGTCATCGGAATGTCGAACACGTCCCCGATGGAGCCGCCCGGATGCCCGCCGATCCGGTTCGCCATCCGGCGTACGGCGTCGTGGCCGACCGGGATCCAGGTCGGATTGGCGGGGCCGTGTCCGGGGCCGGTGGTGAGGCGTCCACTGCGCTTTCTGCGTACGGTAAGAGAATTGTCCCGGGTCTGCATGACCAGCGCGATGATCGTGCGATCGCTCCAGCGCCGGTTCGACAGCGACCGGGCCAGCAGCCCGGGATGGCGCAGCGCCTGAGCGAGAAAGCGCAGCGGTCGCGGCAACCGGCCGCCGCCGTCGACCAGGAGCGTGGTCAGCAGGCCCATCGCGTTACTGCCCGGCCCGTAACGCACCGGCTCGATGTGGGTGTCGGCGTCAGGATGGAACGACGACGTGATCGCGACGCCGCGGGAGAACGGTTCCCCGGGAACCCCTTTGGTCTGCGCGCCGAGCAGAGCCTCCGAATTGGTCCGGGTCAGCGCCCCGAGCCGATCGGAAAGCGCCGGCAGAGTCCCTTTCATGGCGTGCAGCAATCGTTGCGTGCCGAGCGCCCCGGCCGACAGCACCACCTGCTCGGCGGTGAAAACCCGGCGTGGTGTCTCCACCCGCCAGCCGCCGTGCACCGGCCGCAGCCCGGTCACCTCGGTGTCGGGATGCACGACCGCGCCGTTCTTCTCCGCGAGGTACAGATAGTTGAGGTCGAGGCGGTTCTTGGCGCCGACCCGGCACCCGATCATGCAGTTGCCGCACTCGGTGCACCCCGTCCGTTCCGGCCCGGCACCCCCGAAATACGGATCGGGCACGGTCCTGCCGGGCTCACCGAAGAAAACTCCCACCGGGGTACGCCGGAACGTGCCGCCCACGCCCATCTCGTCCGCGACCGCCTTGATGACCCGGTCCGACGGCGTCATGGTCGGCTGGACGGTGACCCCGAGCATCCGCGAGGCCTGGTCGTAGTGCGGCGCCAATTCGGCGCCCCAGTCGGTGATCCCGGCCCAGCGCTCGTCGGCGAAGAATGCGGCGGGCGGCCGGTACAGCGTGTTCGCGTAGACCAGCGACCCGCCGCCGACCCCCGCGGCCGAGAGCACAACGACATCCTTGAGTAGGGTGATCCGCTGAATGCCGCGCAGCCCCAACGCGGGTGCCCACAGGAATCCGCGCAGATCCCACGAGGTCTTCGGCAGGCTCGCCGCATCCCAGCGCCGGCCCGCCTCGAGCACGCCGACCCGGTAACCCTTCTCGGTCAGCCGCAGCGCGGTCACACTCCCACCGAACCCGCTGCCCACGACCACCACGTCGTAGTCCATCCCTGCAACCTAAACGACCGCTCAGGCAACGGCCAGATCGGCGAGGTCGAAACAGTGACTGCGCCAGTGCATGGTTGGGCCCTTACGCATCAGATCCAGGTTCAGCTTCCGGGCCGCGGCGAGCACACCCCGGCTGCCGAGCAGGCGCGCAGCCGACCGGGCACCGAAGGCGGTGAGCGTGGCGACCTGCGGCCGCGTCGCGTAGTCCGCCTCGCCGGCGTCGACTCCCGGCAGGCGTGCCATCAACTGTTCCAGGCTGCCCCACTTCTCCAGCAGGGTCCCCAGATCCACGTTGAGGCAGAGCTCCGGCCGCTCCGGCTCGCCCTTCGGCGCGTAGAGGAAAAGCGTCTCGAGCGAGTTGACGGAAAGGGTGAAGAGCCGCGGGTACGACGCCGCGTTCGTCGACGGCATCGCACTGAGCGACCAGTACGCCAACTCCGTCCGCACCGGGAAAGGCACCGCGCCGTTGACGTAGCGCCGCAGCGTCTCCTGATAAGCCGCGAACCGTGGATCGGCGCTCAGCCGCCGGAATCTCTCCGCGAACCGCTCCCGCTGCTCGGACTGCTCCACCCGCCGGTCAGCGGTCCGCACCCCGCCCCGCGGCGCCGCGAGAAACAGCCGCTGCTCAGCCGGGCTCACCAGCAGCTCGAAATCACCGGCATCCAGCCGCCCACCCGCATGCACGACGTTCCGCAACACCACCCCGAGCGACTCCAGGCGCCTGACGGCCTCCCGCTGCACACCGTCGAGCTCGTCAGCCGCCACCCGCCGGAAAGCCAGCGACGCCAGCTCATCCCCGAACCGCAGCCGCAGCGCCCGGAACCGCGCGGCGACATCCAGCGCCTGTCCTACGTACCGGTCCCCGTTGCGGAACCCGGCCACATAGATCCCGCATCGCCCCTTCGACCTCGGCACCAGATGCGCGATCGAATGCAACCCGGAAACATCCCACAGCTCAAAGCCGTGCGGCCTGGCCCCGGCCACCCGATCCGGCAAGCTCACAAGCGTCTGCGACGACATACCGCATGTATCGGCATCCCCCGCCCCCGCTCAAGAAATCCACCGCATCGTCACCCGGCCGCTCCAGCACAACTCCACTCAGCGGCCGGTGTGTATGAAGGACCAAGGGAACGGGTTAGTGGGGTCACGCTCAACAAGGCTGCGTACTGCTTCGTGCAGGCAGTGGGCAGCGGCATCCGGATCCGGGCCGGCTCCCTGGTCAGATCGACTGAGATGCTCGTACCAGCCGCGGGTGACCATCACGGCGGTCGCGTCAGGCACTGGCCAGATACTGGCGATGACGTGTTCATATCCGAGGGCGTGGAAGGCAGCCGCCAGGTTGATCGATTCGTCCGGGACGTGTTCCGAGGCTGCGGCCGTTCCACAAGCCGACAGGAACGCAAGCCGACGGCTGCGGGCGGACAGCTGGCCGAGTTGGGCGACGGTGAGCACTCCGTCGTGAAGCACCAGGTGGCTGGCGGATGGATCCGCCGGCACATCGACAGCGTGACAGGCCAAGTGGACGGCCTCGCTGACGGCCAGCTTGCCGGCAACATCCGCGACCGTCGCGTTAGATCCGTTGAGCGGCAGAGCCTGCGGCAGGTGTTCGGCAGCGAACTCGGCTTCGACGAGCGCTTGCGGCAGCATGTGCGCCTGGTCAATGTGATGGCCTTGAGGCACGGCAACCACGAGACTGGGTGCCGCTAGAGGCCGACCTCTCGCCAACCGCGACCGGGCCAGTGCATCGAGGGTAGGAGCGTAGGACGAAATCACCCGGTCGAAGACAGTGTCGCCACTCCCGTGGCGACCGGCGGCATGCAGCGGAAAGCCCGCCAGCGGTCCGGTCGGAATCCAGGTGATGCGTTCGCAACCAGGCACCCGGCCGTCGACAACGTCGAGAATCTTGCCGATCCCTGCATCCCACAGCCATTTGGCGATCTCGGTGAACTGGCGGCGGAGCTCCCGCCAGGCATCCCGCAGATGTGGTGAAGCGGTTGCCGCCAGGACCAGGTACTGCGACATTGCCTTGCGAAATGTAGTAGTCCGATCGTGTATGTCGGTAGCATCTAGTTTCGGGCAGTACACCGCTCGTACACCGTGCATGGTGACCACCAACGCGTCGCAGCGGTATCCGCTGACGTTGATGAAGACGACCGCTTCATGATTCAAGGACGTCGCCAGATCATCCGGTCGCGGGGGAGTAAGTAAAGATGCCAGTTCCGGGACGCCGCTGTCGCGGATCTCGCGAACCAAAGCTTCCCGTTGTCGAACGCGGGCTCGCCTAAGAGCCGATTCGCCGGGAGTCGGTAATGCCAGCCGACCTCGATCGGCGACGTCCGGTGAGCCGAACAGCTCATCGAACCGAGTCGCCATGTCGGGACGGTGCCGCTCCAGCAATCCGCGCTCGATCTGTCCGGCCAGTGCCTCCCGGAGCAGTACGCCGCGACCCTGTTCCAGGTAGTCGAGAGCACGTCGGGCGTCGCCCGGCGTGCCGCGCTGCAGGGCGCAAGCTGCGGCGTCTCGTGCCAGGTCGGAGAGCTCGGCCAAACGCTGCTCGCGGTCACGGCGGTCGAGATCGCTACCGGTCAGCCTTGGGAGAACTGCGAATCCAGCGTCAAATCCGTCGAGGGCCAAGTTCAGATCACCGTAGCGAGCGGCAAGCTTCGCCCAGGTGTAAGCAGCCCACAGCCGGTGCTGCGGCGCCCCCGAAGAAATGGCTTCTGCGGCGCGCAATCGATCAATCGCGTCGACGATGACTGGCGACTCAGGAGAATCCGCAGTGGTGAACAACGCCGACGCCAGGTTGGACAGGTAGACCACTCGGCTGGGATGGTCGGAAGGAAGCAGTTCGACCGCTTCCCGCAGGGCGGTCAGGGCTTCCTGCAGCGTCGGCGGCATGCCGTCGAAACCGTAGCGGTCCAGGAGCCCGCTGCCGAGATTGTTCAGGTAGCGGGCTGTGGTCAGCGGCTCGTCAACGACCAGAAGCAGAGCCTCCCGCCACTGTGCTATTGCCTCGTTCAGTAGACCGAGCCGAACGCCGGTGTTGAGGGCCGGCTCCTCGGAGCGCAGGCGAAGGACTTCGCCCAGGGCCGACCGGGCCGCATTTGAAATGTATGCATCATGACCGGAGACAATGGCTTCCCGGGACAACTGTTCGGCCTTGACAAGATCGGCATTCTGCCTGAGCAGCTCGTACCGGGCCACGTAGGCGACAGCACCGTTCAGCAACCGTCCCGGGCGGGAGGGATCGCCTGCTGCGGAGATCCCCAAGACGGATTCGAACATTCGTATTGCACGGTCCAGCGATTCCTGATCAGCTAGGCGGTGGTGGTGGGCGAGGTCGGCCGCACCGAGGTTCGCCATCGCATGCTGGACGACGGTCGTTCTTCGGCTGCCTGCGATCGCTACCGCATGTGCCAGCAAGTCGACCGCCTGATCAAGCAAAAAGGTATCGCCGGTGCGTTCGTATGCCTCGATCAGAGCCGCGCCATGGGTATTGAAATCCATCACTGCGGCGTCACCGGTGCCAGCCGTGCTTTTATCCGGCTCGCTGGCGCGGAACATCGCAAGTGCACGCTGCAGCGTTTCCGATTCCCCCGTGTGCTGGTAGCGCACTGCAAGCAGAGTACCCAGGGCTCGTCCAGCCCGACTGCGCCCGCCGGAAACAGTATCGTCCGCGGCCTCCAGCAGCGCGATCGCCTCATCAAGGGTGGCGAGAGTGCTGGTTCTCCGGTAGTCGGTCAGGAGTGCCAGAGCCAGATCAACGGTCGCCTGGAGACGCTCGTGGTCGCCGCTGCGCCGCTCGCATTCCCTGTACAGCTGGACTGCCTCGGCCAGGGCCGCCACATCACCCGTCTGATCGTGACGCTGCATCAACAGCAGCGCTAGCTGGCCCTGCCGAGCTGCCATGTCGACGTGCGACACCGGCTCGATTGCCACGGCCCTGCGCATCAAACTCTCGGCTTCGTCCAGCGCGGCATGGCCCACGTCGTGCTGAGCCAGCATTCCGAGCGATACCGCCAGATTGTTCAACAGCCGAGCGATGACATAGGAAGGATCGGTATTGCGCAGCAACGCAATCACAGCTCGGGACAGGCCAACCGATTCGCGCAGAGAATTCTCATCGCCTGTCTGCTGGTAGATCTCCATCAGGCAGTTAGCAAGGGTGTCGAGTCCGGCTCGCCGGTCGTCACCGGGCACCTCGGCCGCGCGCCGAGCCACTGTCACCGCCTCGAGTAACGACTCCAGGGCGCCGGTGCGTCGTCCGACGTTGAGCAGCAGAGAAGCCAGGTTGACCAGAGCCGGCCCACTCGGCGTGGTCGCGCCGGCAACGGCTGCACGCAATGCCGTCGCGGCTTCGTCCTGCAGAGCGCCCCTGCCTGAAAGGACGTAAGCCTCAATCAGAACCGCGCCAAGATTCGACAGGTAGGGCCGCGCCACCTCGGGATCCGGCTCCGCAGTGGTGACGTGGCGCAGCAGATCCACTGCCTGCCACAGTGGCGCTTCGTCGCGGGTCGCACGGTATTGCTCGTACAGGTCGGCAGCGGCATCGCTCAATCGCTCGAGCGGATCGCCGGTCACGGTGCAACGACCTCAGCCGGGTCGGCCGATTGGCTCACCGCAGCCGGGGACGGCCGCGGTTCACGTGCGCGATAACTGACCAGAAGGCTGCTCATCTGCCGGGCACTGAGGACGACCATACCGACACCGTCGAGGACCTCGACAGTGTCGGTGCCCGGCGCCCGGTAACCGATCGGCGCCCGAAGGGTGAGTTCCCGGTCCGGGCCGTCGCCACCCGCTTGCGAGAAGGAGTGCAGCCAGCCGGAGTAGAAGGAGCCATCAGTCAGCACCGCGCCAAGGTGACACCGGGCTACCTCCGGTGGGTACTCGGTGAATGCCAACCACCACGCGGACATTGCCGACGGGTGCGGCCGTGTTTTGACCATTCGGCCGAGGTGGGATGTCCGGGCCAACCGGCGGCGCAACCGCGGGGCCGCCATCACAGCGGCGACCAGGAGGGCGAACACGAGCAACCCCAGACCCCAAGCGATGAGCAAGCGGTAGTGCTCGGACGCGTATTGTGCAGGGGTTTTGATCATGTCCCCGATGACTGGTGTGTCACCCGGAAGCAGGACCCTCGCCAGAAGGAAGACCAGCAGGGCGATCGCATCGGCCGTCAAACTGACGGAGACGATGCCGACTACCTCGCGCAGCGGTGTGAGCTGGCGTTCCGGACGGACCCTGGCCTGGATGGACGAGTAGAGAAAGCCAGGCCATAGCAGCACTACGAACAACAGCAAACCGAGAAAAGTGACCGGCACACTCAAGGGCGCGACCTCCACGGCGAGATATTGTCAACGACAGTAGGCATTTGCGTCATATCAGCAACACGGAGCGCAGAAGGCGGTCGCGATGACCAAGGGCGACGAGACCGATGACCGGGTGCCGTCCGACGAGGACCCGCCAGACATTTTTCGCGGTCAAGTGCTACTCGATCAGGACGAGAAGCCGCCACTGACCACAGGCGAGGCGCCGCCCCCAGCACCGCCCAAAAAGTCCTCCTGAGGTCGTATCAGAGAACACGGGACCCGGACTGCGACATCTCCAGGCCGGGTCAGGCCGCCACGGGGATGGGGTTGCGGAGCCAGGAGAGGGCTTCAGTGGCTTCCATGGGTTCGGAGTAGAAGTAGCCCTGACCGAGGGGGCAGCCCAGACGGGTGAGGATGCGTTTGTGCCGGGCGTCCTCGATGCCCTCGGCGACGACGGTCAGGCCGAGGGACTGGGCGAGGCTGACGATGCCGCTGACGAGGGCGAGCTGCTGGGTGTCGCCGAGCATGTCGTCGATGAACATCTTGTCGATCTTCAGGACGTCGATGGGGCGCTGGCGCAGGTAGCCGAGGGAGCTGTAGCCCGTACCGAAATCGTCGATGGCGATCTTGACGCCCAGCTCGCGGAGGGTGGCCAGGTCGGTCCAGATCTTCTCGTCGTCACCCATGAGCAGGGTCTCGGTGATCTCGAGCATCAGGGCGTGCGGGGGGACGCCCGCGAATTCGAGCGACGTGCGCACCTGGTCGACGAAGCCCTGCTGGCGGAACTGCCGGACGGAGACGTTCACGCTGACGTACGGGCGGCGCACGCGGGGCAGGATCCGCCACCACTGGGCGACCGTGTGCAGGGCCTGGTCGAGGACCCAGCGGCCCATCGGGACGATCAGGCCGCTCTCCTCGGCGACCTCGATGAACTGGTCGGGGGCGATGATGCCGCGGGTCGGGTGGTGCCAGCGGACGAGGGCCTCGAAGCCGACCACGTCGTCGCCGGCCAGTTTGACGATAGGCTGGTAGTGCAGGATGAAATGGCCCTCGTTGACCGCGTGGTCCAGGGCGGAACGCAGCTCGAGGCGTTCGACCATCGCGCTGTGCAGGTGGTTCTGGTATCGGCGCCAGCGGTTCTTTCCGGCCCCCTTGGCGACGTAGAGCGCGAGGTCGGCCTGGCGCAGCAGTTCGTCGGCGTTGTCCGCCTCGGGGGTGGTGGTGATGCCGACGCTCGCGTTGGCCTGCAGGGTCGCGCCGTCGACGATGATCGGTTCGGCCAGGGCGGCGAGGATGCGGGTCGCGGTCTCCTCGACAGCGCCCGGGTCCTGGACGTTCTCGACGAGCGCGGCGAACTCGTCACCGCCGAGCCGGGCCGCGGTGTCGTCGGCGCGCAGGGCCGCGGAGATGCGTTCGGCGACCGCGATGAGCAGCTGGTCGCCGACGGCGTGGCCGAGGGTGTCGTTGACGATCTTGAAATCGTCGAGGTCGATGAAGAGGACACCGACGACCGAGCCGTCCCGGGCGCCGCGGGCCAGGGCGTGCTGGAGGCGGTCGGCGAAGAGGGTGCGGTTGGCCAGACCGGTGAGCGAGTCGTGGAACGCCTGGTGGATCAGTTCGCGTTCCAGGCGGCGGCGCTCGGTGACGTCGCGCAGGGTCACGACCATGCCGGCGACGGTCGGGTCGGTACGCAGGTCACGGCAGTGCATTTCGAGCAGGACCTCGGTACGCCGCCGGCCCAGCGCCCGGAAGTCGAGCCCCTCGGCCGGGGAGTCGCCGACGCGTACGGTCGCGAGCACCTCGTCGAGCCGCTGCCGGTCGCCGGGGTGGATGAGCTCGGGCAGGAGCAGGCCCGCCGGGTCGGTGCCGAGCACGTGGACGGCGGACGGGCTCGCGTACCGGACCTTGTTCTCGTCGTCGACGATGAGGATGACGTCGGACGTGTTCATCACGAGGGTCCGGAAGTACGCCTCGCTGTTGCGCCGGATGACCTCCTGGCTGAGCACGATCCGTTCCAGCGCGAGGGCGACCTGGGTGGCGAGCACCTCGAGCGCCTGCTGCAGGTCGAGCAGCGCCCAGGTGGGGGCGCCGACGTGCAGGACACCGACGAGCGGGTCACCACCGGGGCGGTCGGCGAGCACCAGGGGGCAGCGCAGCACCATGGCGAACTGGTTGAGCCGCGTCGCCACCGCCCAGTCGACGTCACGGACAGCCACGAGCCGGGCCGCGGTGCCGGCCATCCGGTCGGCGGCGTTCTGCACGGCGGCTTCCTGCGAGACCTGGGCGTCGGGGCCCGTGAACGCCATCGCGAGGACCACCCGGTGCGGGGTCTCCGCGGGCAGCAGTGCGGCGACGGATCGGCGTACGGCGTCGGCCACCTCGTCCGAGTCGGCGGCCGAGACCAGCGCCGCGGAGGCCTCACGCAGGCCCCGCTCGCGGGTGACGGCGAGCCGGTTGCTCGCCATCACGCCGGCCATCCGGGCCAGCACGAGCAGGAACGTCAGCGCGCTCAGCGCCGCGATGACGTAGATGTCGGGTACTTCGCCGTTGAGGCCCACCTGGAAGACCAGCACGGCCGGGGCGACCAGGGAGGCGAGGGTGAGCAGGGCGAGCCGCACCCGGCCGAGCTCACTCGGGCCGACCAGCGTCGGGCGGGTCATCGCCGTCATCGTGGGGTCGAGCGCGGCGAGGCCCAGTGCGGCGTAGAACGGGATGCGCCCGAAGCTGGCGAGGAACGTGGGTGTGCTGTGCGAGGCGACCACGCTGTTGACCATGTCCGCGGCGAGCATGGCGAGGATGCCGGCGGCGAGCCAGGCCGCGGCGAACGGTGGCCGGCCGGACGCGATGAGCAGCCGGGCGAGCACGGCCAGGCAGACCAGGTCGCAGATCGGGAACACGATCGCCAGCCAGATGTCGCCGGTCGACATGCCGGGGTCGCGGATGTGCGGGCCGATCACGAACGTCCAGGCGAGCAGGGCCACGCCGGAGGTCAGGGTGAGCGCGTCGAGCAGCCCGCCGCGGTCCCGGCGCCCGCTGGTGCGGTGCCGCGCGAAGAGGGCCAGCGCGGCGGCCAGCATCGGGTAGACCGCGATCAGCAGCACCGTGGCGATCACGGTCAGTGCGGGAACCGAGTCGCTCTCCGCGTTGTAGCTGATCGCGCCGACCGAGGAGACCACGACGGTCGCGGCGAGCAGCTGCCACGGGCCACGGCGGTCCGGGGTGTAGCGGCGCAGGGCGAGGATGATGACGGCGAGCGCGGACCCGCCGGCGAGCACGCGGACGGGCATCTGCAGGGCGTCCACCGACGCGAAGAGGATGCCGAGAACGACCATCCAGCCCCCGAAAAGGGCAGCAACCAGCCGTGTCGGCATGGTGCCCCCTTTCCGGGCTCGTGCAGGCGACGCCCCCCTGATCGGTTACTTGCCGGGTCAACTGAGCAGAATCGCACTGTGTCCGACACTGCAACCGACTTCGTCCGCGCGAACACCCGCGTCGCGCCCGTACCCTTCCTCCCCGAACTGGTACTGCACCAGGCCGAGGAGCCGATCGAGCTCTGGGAGCGCACCGAGGCGGCCGGTGGTGAGCAGCCGCCGCCGTTCTGGGCCTTCGCCTGGGCGGGCGGTCAGGCGCTCGCCCGCTGCGTGCTCGACGAGCCGGAGCTGGTGGCCGGTCGTGACGTGCTCGACCTGGCGACCGGCAGCGGTCTGGTCGCGGTCGCGGCGGCCAAGGCCGGGGCGCGGTCCGTGCTCGCCAACGACATCGACCCGTTCTCGCTGGCTGCCACCCGGGCCAACGCCGAGGCCAACGACGTCAAGATCCAGCTCTACGAGGGAGACCTTCTTTCCGAGGGGTACGCCGAAGCCGGCGTGATCCTGGCCGGAGATGTCTTCTACAGCCGCGAGATGGCCGCTCAGGTGCTGCCGTTCCTGCGACAGGCAGCGGGCCGGGGCGCGTTGGTGCTGGTCGGCGATCCGGGCCGGGCGTACCTGCCGGGCGAGGGGATGGTGCTGCGGCACACGTACGACGTACCCGTGGTCGAGGCACTGGAAAGCGTTCCCATGCGCCGCACGAGCGTGTGGCAGGTGGTTTTTACATACCGGTAACCGCAGATTGTTCAACAACTCTTGTGTAATCGTTGAACAATCCCTAGCGTCAGACGTGCGCCTCCCATCGAACGTTCACGATTCAGGAGAGCCCATGTCGAAGACCGAGACCACTCAGCCGACAGCTGCCCGGAGCCGCCGTACCGCCCTGATCGGGGCAATTTTCCTGATGGCCACCAGCGCCATCGGCCCCGGTTTCATCACCCAGACCACCACGTTCACCGCGAAGCTGGGCGCGGCGTTCGCCTTCGGCATCCTGATGTCGATCCTCGTGGACTTCGTCGTCCAGATGAACATCTGGCGGATCATCTCGGTCAGCGGGAAACGGGCCCACGAGATCGCCAACGCGGTGGTCCCGGGCGCCGGCTACCTGCTGGCCGCGCTGGTCATCATCGGCGGCCTGGTCTTCAACATCGGTAACGTCGCCGGCTCGGGGCTCGGCCTCAACGCCGCGCTCGGGCTCAACCCCAAGCTCGGCGGGCTGATCAGCGCGGTCCTCGCCATCTCGATCTTCGTCATCAAACGGGCCGGGCTGGCGATGGACCGGCTGCTGATCGTGCTCGGCCTGCTGATGATCGCGCTCACGCTCTACGTCGCGATCGTGTCGGGGCCGCCGGTCGGTGACGCGCTCACCCAGACGGTCCTGCCCGACGACATCGACTTCGCCGCGATCACCACGATCATCGGCGGCACGGTCGGCGGCTACATCACCTACTCCGGCGCACACCGGCTGCTCGACAGCGGCACCACGGGTCCTGAGCACATCCGCGAGGTCACCCGGGGCGCGCTGACCGGCATCGCGGTCACCGGGTTGATGCGGTATCTGCTCTTCCTCGCCATCCTGGGCGTGGTCGCGGGCGGCGTCGTGCTCGACACCAGCGGCAACTCCACGGCGCAGGCGTTCGAGTCTGCGGCGGGTGAGTTCGGGATGCGGGCGTTCGGGGTGGTGCTCTGGGCCGCTGCGATCACGTCGGTCATCGGGGCCGCGTACACCTCGGTCTCATTCTTGCTGTGTTTCTGGCCTCGCTTCGCTCGGCGGGCCGTTCGCTCAGAGGATCGGTTCATGTCCTGGGCAACCGTTGGGTTTATCGCCTTGTCTACGGTCATCTATCTGCTGATCGGGACCGCGCCGTCGGCTCTGCTGGTCTTCGCGGGGGGCTTCAACGGCCTCATCCTGCCGATCGGGTTCACCATCTTGCTGTACGCCGCCTGGCGCAGGCGGGAGCTGCTGCGGGGGTACAAGTATCCGGTGTGGTTGCTGGTGCTGGGTGGGGTCGTGGCGGCGTTGACCTGGTATATGGGCGTTGTTTCGGCGCGGACGATCTTCGACTATCTGGCGGGGTGACGGGGTGGATCTCAACAGTGATCTGGGTGAGGGGTTCGGGGCCTGGACGCTCGGGGACGACGAAGCGATGCTCGACGTCGTCAGTAGTGCCAACGTCGCCTGTGGATTTCATGCCGGTGATCCGCGGAGTCTGCTGGCCACCTGTGAACGGGCGGTCGAGCGGGGTGTGGTGATCGGTGCTCAGGTCGGGTACCGGGACCTGGCCGGGTTCGGGCGGCGGTTCATCGACTACGAGACCGATGACCTCGTCGCCGATCTGATCTATCAGCTCGGGGCGCTCGACGGGCTGGCCCGGGCGGCCGGTGACCGGGTGCTCTACGTCAAGCCGCACGGCGCGCTCTACAACACGATCGTGCACCATGAGCAGCAGGCGGCGGCCGTCGTCGACGCTGTCCGGCGCTACGACCCGGATCTGCCGGTGCTCGGGCTGCCCGGCTCGGTGTTCCTGGAGCTGGCCGAGGACGCGGGACTGCGCACCGTGCGTGAGGCGTTCGCCGACCGGGGTTACCACGCGGACGGCACGCTCGTCCCGCGGCGGCTGCCCGGGGCGCTGCTGCACGACCCCGACGAGGTCGCCGAGCGGATGCTGAGGCTGGTCACCGAGCACACCCTGGTGGCCGTCGACGGGTCCGTCATCAAGATCGAGGCGGACTCGCTCTGTGTGCACGGCGACTCGCCCGGGGCAGTGGCCATGGCGCGCGCTGTCGCTGAGAAATTGGCTGCTTCGGGCGTATCTATCAATGCTTTTGCGGGAAGCGGACAGTGACCAGATTTCTCAGCTGTGGGCGGGAGGCCTTGCTTGTCGAGGTTGATGATCTCGACGCGGCGCTCGGGTTGTACGCGGCGTTGCGCGAGGCGCGGCTGCCGGGGGTGATCGATCTCGTCCCGGCGGCCCGGACCGTGCTCATCCGGCTCGATCCCGCGATCACCTCACCCGCCGAGGTGCGGGAGGCGGCCTCGGCGCTGCCACTCAGAGGACCAAGCCGCGGGTACGCGGGAAGTGTCGAGATCCCCGTCACCTACAACGGCCCCGACCTGCCCGACGTGGCCGCCCACCTCGGTGTCACGCCCGCCGAGGTGATCAAGCTGCACACGTCCGCCCAATGGACAGTGGCATTCTCGGGCTTCGCACCCGGCTTCGGCTACCTCACCGGGCCGGATCTCGACGTGCCCCGGCGCGACTCGCCGCGGACCCGGATCCCGGCCGGCTCGGTGGGCCTCGCCGGGCGCTTCTCCGGCGTCTACCCGCACGACAGCCCGGGAGGCTGGCAGTTGATCGGCACCACGACCATCCGCATGTGGGACCTCGACCGGCCGGAGCCGGCACTGCTCGTCCCGGGCGTGCAGGTGACCTTCACGGCGGTGGAGTCGTGAGCATGCGGATCGTGCGGACCGGGCCGCTGACGGTAATCAAGGACGAGGGGCGGTTCGGGCACACCCATCTGGGGGTGGCGCCTTCCGGGGCTGTCGACCGGGGGGCGTACGCACGGGCGAATGCGCTGGTCAGTAACCCGCCGGGGGCCGCGGTGCTGGAGTGCACGCTCGGTGGGCTGCGGGTGAGCTTCGATTCGCCCGCGATGATCGTCCTGACCGGGACGGACGCGGTGCTCACCGTGGACGGCGTCAGGGCCTCGCCGGAGGAGATCGTGTCTGTCGCCGCCGGGGCGGTCGTCTCGGTCGGCATGCCCAAGCGGGGGCTGCGAAGCTACCTCGCCGTGCGGGGTGGCTTCGACGTGCCGCCCGTGCTGGGGTCACGGTCGACGGATCGGCTCGCCGGAATCGGGTTCGCGGTGAGCGTCGACGCTGTCCTACCCATCGGCTCACCGGGTTCTGATCACGAGCCGGACACCGCCTCGCTCGACTCCTCGTTGTCGCGGCTTTCCGAGGGGCCGCTCGAGGTTGATCTCGGGCCGCGGGATGACTGGTTCACGGCCGAGGCGATCGAGGCGTTCCTGAGCAGCGAGTTCGTGATCACCCCGGCGAGCGACTCGGTCGGCCTGCGTCTCGACGGTCCCGCCCTGACCCGCGCGATCACCGACGAGCTGCCCAGCGAAGGCGTCGTACGCGGCTCGGTGCAGGTCCCGCCGGACGGCAGACCGATCATCTTCCAGGCGGACCACCCGGTGACCGGCGGCTACCCGGTCATCGCCGTACTCACCCCGGAATCCGCCGACCGCGCTGCCCAGGCCCGGCCCGGCGCCCGCGTCCGATTCGTCCGCGCTCCCGCCTGACCCGCCCGCGGGCCGGACTGGTTGACTGGGGTGCGTGACGACCGTGGAGAAGCCGGGGTCCGCCGCACGGGCCGTGGAGCAGCTGCGCAACGCGATGATCAACGGCGAGCTGGCGCCCGGCACGCGGCTCTCGGAGACCTCGCTGACCGGCCCCCTGAAGGTTTCCCGCAACACACTCCGCGAGGCCTTCTCCACGCTGATCGAGGAGGGGCTGCTAGTCCGGCAGCCGCATCGCGGGGTGTTCGTGGCGTCGCTGAGCCCGGCGCAGATCGCGGACATCTATCGCGTACGGGTGCTGCTGGAATGTTCTGCCCTCAGCCAGGCACCCACCGACCCGCCGCGGGCAGCGGGCCTGCGCACCGCGGTCGACGACGCAGGCCGGGCGGCATCCGCGGGTGACTGGCGCGCCGTGGGCACGGCCAACATGCACTTCCACGAGCAGATCGTCGCGCTGGCCGGCAGCCCCCGCCTCGACTCCTGGATGCGCCAGCTGACCGCCGAGCTACGGCTCGCCTTCGTCGCCGCACCGGACCCGGAAGCGCTCCACCGCCCGTTCGTCGCAATGAACGACGCCATCACCAGCACGTACGAGGCCGGCGACGCGAACCGGGCCGCCGACATGCTCCGCGACTACCTGCTGACCTCCGAACGCGTTGTCCTCGGGAACCTTCCCTAGGTGTCCTGTCCCGTGAGGCTGGGAACGCGGGCGGCGGGTGCGGTGGGTCAGCTTCGCGAGTTGGTAGCGGGTCAGGACGCGGTGGACGGTGGCAGGGGGGTCAACCCGAGCAGGGACGCAATGCGTGCGGGACCGCGATGGGCCGGCCGTCACCGCACCGACGGCGAAGCAGGTATGACCGATCCATCCTCGCGCCCACTGCACAGCCCGGCCCGGACTCCGACCCGCCCCGAACACCGGATCGTCAAGGTCCGGGTCCTGCGCCGGGTGAGGTAGCTGCGCTGTGGTGACCGATACCTGGAAACGATCCGCGGCCCGGTGTAACGGCCGGCCCCGCTCGACGGCACCCCTGAGCCGGCCGCAGCCCGCCGGTATCGGACACGGGACATTACGGTGGGTCATGAGGGCGCCCGGGCAGGTCGGTGGGACGTCGCAATCCACATCGAGCCCGAGGGCCTCACCTCGTTCCGTGCCAACCCGCAAGATCATCCGTGTGGAGTGCGCTGTCACCAATGTCCGTCGGCAGTTCACTGATGGCACGAAGTTGCGCGGAAACCCGCGATGGCGAAACCTTCTGCGGCGTTGGTTGTCAAGCGTGGGCCGATCACGTCTGGCCAGAGAACATACGGTTCTGTGCTCAGAAACGATTGCCCAGACCTGACCAACAACACCGCATGAAATTGCGGCATCCCGGCACCCAGCGCAACATCTAGCCCAGCCACCCAGCCACCCAGTTGCCCCAGCGGCCCAGCGGCCCAGCCGCCCAGCCGCCGCCGGTGTCCCGGAGGTCGGTATGGGTGACCTCGGCCGGAGCGCACGCCGGTGGTGGTGAGGTGGCCTTGTCAGACCGGGAGCAGGTCGCGCAGGCCGAACCCGTCGTCGACGATGGCGTCCGGTTCGGGGTGGTCGGCGGGGATCTCCTTGGCGGTGCGGGGTGAGCGGAAGAGGATGGCGGCGCCCGCTCCCGCGCGGCGGGCGCAGGCGATGTCGCGGCGGTAGCTGTCGCCGACGTACCAGCAGGCTTCGGTCGGGACGGAGAGAGTGCGGACCGCGTGCCAGATCATCTCGGGGTTGGGTTTGCGGACGCCGGCCTCGTCGCTGTAGATCTGCGTGGTGAAGAGGCTGCCGACGCCGGCGTTGGCGAGGAAGTCGCGGTGGGCGGCGCCGCAGAGGGTGTTGCTCACGACCGCCAGGGGCAGGCCGATCGCCCGGGCCGCGTGTAACGCCTCGGGGATGCCGGGGCGCAGCGCCCACGTCGAGCGCCAGGTCCAGTCGTAGCTCAGCCGGGTGGCGTTGAGCCGGACGGCTTCCTGCGCGGCGAGCGGCCATGACGGTGTGACGAAGCGGGACCAGACCTCCTCATGGCCGAGCTCTGCCGGCTCGTCGAGGTCGCGCCAGGCAGCGTACGCGTCGGAGCCCGCCGTCAGCGCCCGGCTGATCTCACCCGGGGTGAGCCTGCCCTCGGTCAGGTTGTAGAGCCGCAGCACCAGCTCCGGCGGGGCGGCACCCGGTGACGGCGAGTCGGCCAGCACCCCACCGAAGTCGAGCAGCAACGCGGCGGGCGTGATCACTTGGCGTTGAGGGTCCAGGCCCGGACGCCGCCGACGATGCCGGCGGTGTTCGGGACGACCACGACGTCGTCACCCATCCGGGCGAGCTGGGCCGGGGTGATCAGCCGGGAGTTGCCGCCGCCGAGATACACGCGGTCCCAGAGGAAGACCGGGCGCAGTCCCTCGATCACGTTGCGGACCCGGCGGGACCAGAGCGCGTCACCCAGCCGGCGCCGCTCGTGCTCGCCGATGTAGGTGTCGTAGCTCATCCCCCAGCGGACCGGCGCCTGCGACATCTCCAGGTGCGGTGCCAGCTGACCGCCGTCGAACAACGCGCAGCCCAGGCCCGTGCCCAGCGTCAGGACCAGCTCGCAGCCGGTGCCGGCGACCACCCCGGCGCCGTGCACCTCGGCGTCGTTGAGGACCAGGGTGGGCAGGCCGAAAGCCTCGGCCAGGGCGGTGCGCGCGTCGAAGCCGAACCACGCTTCCTGCAGGTCAGGATCGATTTTGGTACGCGGCCCGCTGCGCGTGATGTAGTGCGGGGTCGCCACCACCACCCCGTGCCGCAGCATCCCCGGCATGCCCACGGTCACCCGGTCGGCAGTGGGGAGCTGCTCCCCGAGCGCGAGGAGCGTCTTGACAAAAAGATCGGGATGCAACGGGTACGGCGTAGGCACGCGTAGCGGCTGCGCGCGCATCGTGCCGGCGTCATCCAGAACCGAGCCTTTGATGCCGCCGCCACCGCAGTCGATCGTCAACGTGAAAGCCACGCCTAGCAGTCTGCCTTTTTTCTCAGAAGCGGGCAAAGCTCCGGATGGGCATCCGCGGACCGAATTTAGGTGCCATGATGCCGCCGGCGGCGAGCAGCTCGCAGACCCGGCCACGATGCCCGGCGAACGGCGCCAGCAGCTCGAGCATCCGCGCGTCGGTGCCGCGGGCCTCCCCCGCCAGCGCCCACGCCACCGTGTTGGGGATGTGAAAATCGCCGACGCTGACGGCGTCCGCGTCGCCGTAGGCCGTGCGGACCGTCTCGGCCGCCGTCCAGGGGCCGATCCCGGGGATGGCGACGAGTCTGCGGGTCGCCTCGGCGCTGTCGGTGCAGCGTTCCAGCCGGGCCGCCTCGGCAGCGCAACGCAGCAGGGCCTGGGTGCGGCGCTGCTCGACGCCGAACGGGTGGAAGACCCAGTAGGCGGTGGCCGCGACCGCCGCGGGGTCCGGCGGGAGCAGCAGCCCGCCCGGGCCGGGTGCGGGCTCGCCGAAATGCTTGACCATGGCCCGGTAGGCGCGGTGCGCCTCGATGCCGGTGACCTTCTGCTCCAGCACCGCCCGGATCAGCCGGGGAAACACCTGGAACGTCGCCGGGAACCGCAGCCCGGAGAACGTGCGGGCCAGCCTGGCGACCAGCGGATGGGCGGCGGCCAGCCCGGGGAAGTCACCCAGGTCGTCCCGGAGCCCGGCGATCGCGTCGGCGTGTTCGGCCAGCCAGTCGGCGCCGGGGCCGTGCGTGGTCGCGGTCAGCTCCGCGCCCGCTCTGCTGAGGTGCAGAGATCCAGGGCCCTGTGGGGTACGCGCGGAGAGCCGGAATTCGCCGTCGGCCAGCTTCCCGCAGGGGTCGTACGACACGACGAGCAGCGTTCGCAGGGTTCGGGTGAAGTGGTAGTGCTCCGGCGCTCTCAGCCGCCTGACCACCGTCTTCACCTGCGCCACTATACGACCGGGACGCGGAAATGCCGATGGCCCTGACCGCGCTCCCGGTCAGGGCCATCGGGGTGGGTGGACACGGACACCCGAGTCGGTCCGCGCATCACCCAGTGTTGGAGCTGGAATCTCGATCCGAGCCGGTCCCGCGCCTCCTTTCGTCAGCCGTTTCCGCACTCGGATCGCCTGCCGCTGGTGCCGTCCTCAGGGGGATGGACGACGCCCGGTTCCCGATGGGGGGTCCCCGCCGGGGCTGCGCCATGTCAGAACTGGCGCGCCCCGAGGGGGTCGGTTACCCGGATAGCGGAAGGGCTCCGTACTCAGTTGTTGTTGTTCCCGCCGTCAGCGTTGTCGCCGCCGCCGTTGCCGCCGACCTGGACCCGGGCGGAGTCGAAGGCCGGGGTCTCGTTGGCGCGCTGCATCATCGGGATACGGTGCGAGCCGTCACCGGCCCACGAGGAGCACTGGAAGGTGCCCTCGGTCGGCAGGCCGGGAACCTGGATGTTCACCACGTCGGGGGCGGCACCACCCTTGCTGTCCTCGGTGGCGACGAAGAACGCGGGCACGGGCTCCGGGTCCGGAGCCTCGTCGGTGCTGTCCAGCACGCGGCAGGCGGTGTGGAAGTGACCGCGGACGAGACCGTTCTGCAGCACCGACGACTCGACGTAGTAGCCACCCTGGCCGGCCGCGAGGAAGCGGTCACGGATCAGGTTGCGGGTGCTCACCTTGATGGTGAACGCCTGACCGACGGCGACGTTGGTCGGAATCTCGGTGATCAGCAGCGACGGGTTGTTCGCGGCGACGCCGACCTCACCGAACTCGGTGGAGACACAGCGGTTGCCGTCCTGGAAACCGGTGTGCGCGTCGAGGTTGCTCGTGTCGCAGCTGTTGGTCAGGATGCCGAGGCCGGCACCGGGCGGCGGGGTGGCCGGGGTGGTCGGGGCCGTGGTCGCGCCACCGCCGTTGTTGCCACCGCCGTTGTTGTTGCCGCCACCGTTGTTGCCGCCACCGGCTGCCGTGCTGCCGGAGGGGGCGGGGCTCGCAGCGCCGCCGTTGTTGCCGCCGTTGTTGCCGCCCGTGTTGCCGTTCATCCAGTCGCGGCAACGCTTGCGCAGCGTCTCGGTGGTGGGCACGTCGCCCGCACCATCGTCGGCGTGCTGGGTCACCTTGCCGTTTCCGGTGGTGTACGTGCCGGTCTTCGTCTCCGTCGACAGCTTCGACTTCTTCGGCGCCTGAATGTTGTTACAGGCGGCGAGAGCGCGCTGCTGGTTACGGCTCTTGGTGCTCGCGTCCGACACCTGCGTGACGGTGACGATGCTGCCGAAAGCAACCACGGTGGCAACGGCGGCGATGATCCGGCGCCGACCGGTGAACCATGCGGGGAACCTGGATTCGCTCCGGTAGTGCGACCTTCGCATTGCTGACACCTTTCTGTGTCCACAGGTGGCGGACGGTGGAGCCGCCGGGGGTTATGCCTTTGACCAGGTCTGTGTTGACCGGATCGGGAACTGCGACTTGCTCGTTGCTCCAGCTGCTCTAGCTGCCGCGCCGGAAGATGCGCATCGTGGTCACTACGCCGGCCACGAGAGCTCCGGCGAGGACAAGGAGAATGACCGAGGTGCTCACTCCGGGTACGCCGCCCGAGCTGCTCGCCGCCGCCAGCATCGCGTTGTCGACCGGGACCGGGCCCTTGCCCGTGACGGCCGGGGCGGCCGCCGTCGGCAGTGCGCCGTAGTCGACGATCCCGCTGCTCTCCAGCAGCGTCATGTGCGTCATGACGAACTGGTTGGCCTGCTGCGCCAGCTTGCGGACCGAGTCGTTGCGGGTACTTGCCCGGATCGTTCCGATGGCAGGGAAGATCTTGCCGTGAGCAGCGCGCAGCCGATCGACGTAGATCTGGTCGAACTGCTTGCTGGTCTTCGCCGCTGCCATCTCGTCGAGCCAGCCCTGCTGGTCATTGTTCGGCACGTTCGGAAGCTCGATCCCGAGCTTCTTGGCGACCGCGATGTCGAACTTGTCGAGAATCACGTGCTGTTCGGAGATCGACTTGCTGAACTTCCGGAGATTCTCGTCGTCCGACTTCTCCTGGGCCATGTTCCCGGCGGGGATCTCCCAGAGCCCGGCGAGCCGGACCTTGATGACGAAGTCCTTGTCGGCCGCGGAGACCGTTCCCGCACCGTCGTCGGTCAGCCCGGTGTTGGGCGGGACCGGGACACCGTCGGCAGCCCGGGCGACGCCGGCGGGAGCCAGCACGAACGCCAGGGCCATTGCCAGTACGCCCACAGACGAGCGGCGAAGCCGGCGTGAGGAGCGGGCGGCAATCATCTTTTACACCTCCGACAACGGATGGGGAAACGATTCCGGCGAACGTGCGGAACGCTGGAAACGCTAGGAGCAATCAGTGCTGTGTCGCAATGGAACAAGGCTGGTGCCGAGCCGATTTAAAGAAGACTTATGAGCGCTGATTCGATGCACTCACGAGTGCGCGAGCACTCAGTAGCTGTAGTCGGACCCGCTGTCAGAACCGGCGTCACCGCTGGTGTCCGCGGCCTCTTCCTTCGGCGGCGCAACGGCCTTCGAGACGGCCGGCAGACAGGTCAGGTTCTTCTTGCCTTCGGGGGTGATGACGAACCAGGCGGCCGCGACGTTCTGGCCCTTCCACTGGCCCGGCTCCTTGTCACCGATGTAGGTGTAGAGGGGCCAGTTGTCCAGGGTCAGCTGCAGCGTGCCGTCCTCGCGCTCGACGGTGCCGACGAGCTTCGCGTCCACACCCTCCAGTTTGGGCGTCTCGCCCTTGTTGATCACGGCGGCCGGCCACACCTTTTCGCAGTCACCCTTGCAATTGGAGACCGCCTCGGGCTTCGCCTTGTCCTTGTCGAAGCGGTAGAGAACGAAGCCGTCCTGGTTCTGGACCGTCTCGCCCATCCGCTTGACCGACGTGGCCTTGAGCGTGGAGGTGACCTCGTCGTCGCTGAGCTCGGGGGCGCCGGACTCGTCCGCGCCTTCCTCCGTCTCCGCACCGGGTGAGGCGGTGGCGCCGGGGGTGGCCCCCTCGGTCGCGCCGGGGGTGGCAGCCACGGCGTTCGCCGCGGGCTCCGCGCCATAGTCAGCGGCGGCGGTGTCCCCGCCGCCATATCCGGCCGGGGCACAACCGGGCAGCGCGAACGCCGCCGCGATCGCAGCGCTGACGACGATCAACTTTCGCTTCACCGGTACCACGAGAGCCCTCCACTGTGATCATTCATCTCCGTGTCCGCGCTGTAGTACGGCGCCGGTGCCGCCATGGTTGAAGAAATCCACCGATCAATTTCCCAGTTTTTTCTTTGAACCCTTCGCCGCCGCGATCCGTAATTGATTGGACTTCCACAGCTTTCGTCGCGGGCTGTAATTGCCTGATTTCGCTGCGTCCCATTCGGGGGAACACAAAAGCCCGGCCACCTTTTCGGGTGACCGGGCCTGTTGCAGTGCTGGGCTTGTTTCAGTGCTGGATCAGGGAACGCGGACCAGTGTCTCCGCATCGCCCTTCGAGTCGACTTCCTGCACCTGGACATGCGCGATGTCGCTCTTCGGCAGAGCCGTGGCAGCCTGCAGGAGCAGGGGCTCCTTCTGCGCGGCGGTGCCCCAGCCCTTCTCCCCCACGGTCCAGGTGGAGAGGACCTCGGTGGTGCCGTCCTGGCGCACGGCGACGAGCCGGCACGCCTTCGGCCCGGAGATGTTGGCGACCGCGAAGGAGACCTGGGTGCCCCAGTCCTTCTCCTCATACGCCACCTGGAGCTTCACGCCGGTGCGGGGATCCTGGCCACCGACCAGTTCACCCTTGAGGTCCGGGCCACCGACACCGATGCCGTCTCCGGGATCGGGCAGCGGGTCCAGCGTCTTGCTCGACCCCTCCGCCACCGTCGTACCGCTCGACTTCTCGGGGGCGAACCACTGGCCACCGGCGAAGAGCGCGCCGACCGACAGCATCGCGAAGACGACAACCGCGGCGGCCAGCGTGTAGAGCCGCCGGCTGTTCGCCCTGCGCCGCTCCGTGCGGACCTCGCCGATCATCTGCTTGAGGACCAGGCCGTCCTTGCGCGACTGCTCGGTGGCCACCAGTGCGTCGGCGTCGACATCGCTGAGGATGTCCACCACCGGCAGCAGCGACTCCAGCTCGATCGCACAGGCCGGGCAGTCGATCAGATGATCCTCGAACCGTTCCGCGTCACGCTCGTCGAGCACGCCCAAGGCGTACGCGGCGACGTCGAAGTGCTGTTCCTGCGTCATTACTCGGTCACCCCCCGCTGCTGCAGAGCCGTACGCAGGGCCCGCAGGGCGTAGTACACCCGCGACTTGGCCGTGCCGAGAGGCAGGCCGAGCACATCCGCGGCCTCCGGGACCGTCTTGCCCCGGAAGTACGTTTCAACAAGGATCTCGCGGTGCGACTGGCTGAGCGTCTTGAGCGCGTCGGTCACCGTCATCAACTGCAGCACCCGGTCGGTGTCGTCGGCCGTGCTGGGGAAACTCTCCAGCTCGCGGTCGTACGTCTCCGGCGGGCGGGCACTGACGCTGCGGTGGTCGTCGATCGCGATCCGCCGGGCCACCGTCACCAGCCAGGGCCGCAGCGACTGCTGCCCCTGGGCGCCGAGCCGGTGGGCATTGCGCCACGCCCGCAGCAGCGTCTCCTGAACGATGTCCTCGGCCCGCTGCCTGTCCCCGCCGGTGAGGCGCAGAACAAACATCAACAGCGGTCCCGCGTGCTCCTCGTAGAGCATCCGGACAAGCGTGTCCTCGTGACTCGCGGTCGCGGACCCGGCCTCATGGCGGGCCTGCCGCGGCATCACGCCGTCATCATTGCCAGCACTACGGCCTCCGTCGAGAGCCTGCCACCGGCCTCCGGAACGCTGCTGTGTCATGACGCCCACCCGTTCCGGCGCGAGCCGCTCCATGACCGTCGCATGCATCGATTCCTCCTGCCGGTGCTTTCCCCGTCGCCCCTAGTACGGGCCAGCGGGCCCGCCGGGATCAAAGCGATCGGGAAAATTTCCGGGCAGTGCGGAGGCGCGGGAGCATGGACGCGCAGTCGCAAGAGATTCCTCCGGTTCAAAGCGCGTATGGGCACGACCGGTCAACCCGCCGAACACGGGCTGTCCAGGACGCGCAACAGGGGGCGCTACATCCATGGGAGCCGATACGACCCCCGGGGCACGCGAATAATACTCAGCGAAACGGCTGCAACGACAGACGCGCAGTGCGCATCCCACACGCTCGGACGATGCCGCATCAGCAGCCCGTTACGCACTCTTTACAGTGCGTCGCAAAAGCCCCTCCGGCGTCATCACTGAGTAATCCAAAAGCCACCCTGAGCAGGTCCCCCCACCCACCGCCAAAAGGTGCGAAAGCCACAATCCCCGAGATGATCCGTTTCGGAGAGTCACCACCATCCGATCCGCTAACCCCCGCACCGCGCAATCTGGATAGTCATCAACACAAGCAGCCCAGCGCGGTCATCCCGGGCGCGCCGCGCCTTCCGATCGATCCCACGGCGCGCCGCACCACCCCCCTGTAAGCCCCACCGGGCACGCCGCGCGGCCCAATCCGACCGCACCGTCACCCGATCCGGATCAGCGAGCGCGCCGCACCACTCAGCCCGGGCATGACAAGGGCACCACGCCACCCAATCCGGTCATAACGGGGAGGTCCACAGCCCCAATTCGGGCATGAGGGGGAGGCCTCACAGCGGCGATCCGGGCATGAGGGGGACGCCTCACAGCCCCGATCCGGGCACAGCCAGAGCCACCGCGCCGCCCATCCAGACTCAGCCAGGGCACCGCACCACCCAAGTGCAGACACGGCCAGGGGACCGCGCCGCCCCATCCAGGCACGGCGGGGCGGTGCGCCGTTATCGAGCGAGTTGCTGGAGCCAGTCGCGCAGGAGGGCTGCCTCGGTCGGGCGGAGGGGAAGGGCCGGGTCGCCCGCGGCGGCAAGGGCCGCGTCGAGGGCAAGGGCTCGCGCGGCGACGGTGGCGTCCACGATCGGGGACGGGTCGGTGATGAGGGAGTCGATGAGAGTGTCGCGCATCCGGATGGAGACGTCCGGGTCACGCTCGCCGGCCGGGGCACCGATCAGGGACAGCGTCACGCCGATGACGGCCGCCTGGGAGAGGCTCGCGGCCAGCGGGACCGGGACCCGGAGCCGGCCCGCGTCGGCGATCCGGCCGATGAACCTCAGGAGGAGGCGGTTGGCCTCCTCGCCGGCGGGCGGGCGGCGACCGGGCCGGTCGGTGCCGAACATCAGCAGGTAGAACGCCGGGTGGCGCAGCCCGAAATCGACGTGGCTGTCCCAGCCGCGGCGCATGTCGTCAACCGGATCGCCGCTGGGCGCCAGCGTGCTCTTCTCGGCCAGGTAGAGGTCGAAGGCGTGGATCGCCAGGGCCGCCAGCAGCCCGTCCTTGTCGCCGAACAGCTGGTAGAGCGACGCGGCCCGGATGCCGGCCGCGGCGGCGACCGAGCGGGTCGAGACCGCCTGGGCCCCCTCCCGCTCCAGGATCCCGGCCGCCACCTCGAGGATCTGCCGCCGGGTACGGGTCTTCGCGTCATCCACGTTGCAATGCTACGCCAGTTGGCGTATCACTGACTCAGACAGTGATACGCGATTCGGCGTGGCACTGATACGAGCAGGGAGTGAACGATGAACCGAGTCGGATACGGCGCCATGCAGCTCGCCGGCCCCAACGTCCTGGGCCTGCCGGAGGACCCCGGTTCGGCGCGGCGGGTGCTGCGCCTGGCGGTCGAGCTGGGAGTCACGTTCTTCGACACCGCGAACGCCTACGGGCCCCGGACCGTGAACCAGCTGATCGGGGAGGCTCTGCGCCCCTTCCCCGAGGACGTCATCATCGGCAACAAGGTCGGCGCGGGCCGCGGCCCCGGCGGATCGTGGATCGTCACCGATCACCCGGACACGATCCGGCAGCAGGTCCACGAGTCCCTGACCGATCTGGGTACGGACGTGAGCGACCTGACCTACCTGCGGCTGAGCGGCGACTACGGCGGCCTCGAAAGCGACGTGCCGCTGGAGGAGTCACTCGGCGTCCTCGTCGAGCTGCGCGACCAGGGCCTCATCCGCCGGATCGGACTGTCCGGCGCGTCCCCGGAGATGCTCGCCCGAGCGCAGAAGCTGACCCCGATCGCCGCAGTGCAGAACCGCTTCAACCTGCTCGACCGCAGCGGCGTCCAGGTCCTCGCCGACTGCGAGGCCCAGGACATCATGTTCGTGCCGTACTACCCGCTGGCCTCCGGTCAGCTCACCGATCACGCCGCGCTGACCGCCCCCGCCCAGCGCCTCGGCGCGACACCGGCCCAGATCGCCCTGGCCTGGCTCCTGCGCCGCTCCCCCGCCATCGTCCTCATCCCCGGCACAGCCGACCCGGCCCACCTGCGCGCCAACCTCACCGCAGCCGACATCGCCGCCGACCTGACCGACGCCGAGGTCACCCAGCTGACCGCCATCGCCGACGAATCCCAGGCCGCCCTCGACCGCCCCGACCAGTCCACCCTCACCATCCTCCGGACAGCCACCCTCGGCACGAGCTGACCAGAGGGCGAGGAAAGGCAGCGGCCGACGGCCCAGACCGCTTGCCCAGAGCTACCAAAGGCAAGCGGCTAGCGACGGCGCTACCAAAGCGGTGACAAGCCGGGCGCTATCGGAGGCGCGAGGTGGCTGTTGTGAGGGCTCGGTGGAGGACGCGGGAGTCGCCGAGCATGCCGCGGAGGCGGCGTTCGAGGCCGGCGATGGGGACGAGGTTCTGCGGGGCGCGGGGGTCCTTGTAGGCCGAGGAGGCGAAGCGGGGCAGGGTGGCTGCCGAGAGCTCTGCCAGCTCGATGGCCTGGTCCGGGGTGAGGTCCGGGGAGCATTCGATGCGGACGATGCCGGCCCAGGGTGCGCCCGAGGCTCCGGGGAGGCGGAGGTACCAGGACCAGCCGCCCCAGACCGTGCCCATGCCGAAGACCGGGGTGCGCTGGGCCGGTTTGAGGGAGGTGACGACCGTGGTCAGGGCCGCCGAGAGGTACTGCTTCTGCTGGGTCTTGATGTAGCCGATCGTGCGGGGCAGCTGGCGCCGGTTGCGCAGCGGGCCGTCGACCACCAGGAGGTCCGCGCCGTCGGAGCCGTGGTTGCGGGCTTCGCTGGAGATGTCGATCTCCAGGGCGGTCAGCGGGGGCTGGACGGCCGCGGGGAGTTTGCTGGCCTCGCCCGTGCCGCTGACGCGGTGGACCTCGTAGCGGACCGAGCCCGCGGTGACGTCCTCCGCTGAGGGGCTGGCGGTGAAGAGGCCGCGGGCGACGCGGGCGCCGGCCAGCTCGGCGCGGCCGTTGTGGAGGTCGCAGCGGACCACGCCGGCGGCGTAGGAGGCGGCCAGGCCCGCGTAGGACTGGCCGTCCTCCTCGGCTGTCCAGAGGCCCGCGTCGTTGCGGCGCACACCGTCGACCAGGAAGACGACGTCCGGGGGTTTCAGGCGGGCCGGGACGTCGACGGGGGCCCACTGGTCGGCGGGGACCTCGACGTCGGTGTTGACCTGGGCGCTGCTGGGTGAGCCGGGGCCGTCCGCTGCGTCGCCGCCTTCGAAGGAGGCTCCGTAGGACGGGTCCCACGCGTCGACGAACATTCTGGTCAAAGGCCAAGCCTCTCCACGTGTGCCGTACGGGCGTCCTTGTGCACCTCGAAGCGGACCGGGACCCGTTCCGCGAGGGCGTGCACGTGGGTGACCACGCCGACCATGCGGTCACCGCGGGCCGCCAGGTTCTCCAGGGTGGCCGCGACCACGTCGAGCGTGGCGGCGTCCAGGGTGCCGAAGCCCTCGTCCAGCACGATCGACTCCAGGCTGGCCGCCGTGGTCGACATGCCGGCGAGCTGCTCGGAGAGGGCCAGGGCGAGCGCGAGGGAGGCCTGGAACGTCTCGCCGCCGGACAGCGTGCGCACGGCCCGGCGCAGGCCCGCGTCGTGATGGTCGACGACGTAGAACTCGCCCTTGTCGTGCATGAGGTCGTACTGGCCACCGGTGAGCTCGCGCAGGATCCGCGAGGCGCCGTCGACGAGCAGGTCCAGCGCTTCTTCGAGCAGCCAGCGCTCGAAGTTGTTGGCGCGCAGGTGACCGGCGAGGGCCTTGGCGACCCGGTTGTCGCGGACCAGACCGGCGCGCTGCTCGGCGTAGGCCTGGGCTTCCTCGCGCCGGTCGCTGAGCCGCTGCCACGCGGCTTCTGCCCGCTCCGCCGCAACCGCCGCTGCCCGGATCAGGTCCGCGTCGGCGCCACCGGCGGGCGCCGGGAGCTCCGCGTCGGTGAAGAGGGCGACCACCTCGGTGCGGGCGCGCCGGGTCTCGGCGTTGGCTGCCTCGACCGCGGTGGCGGCCTCGCCCCGGGCCACCTCGCGCTCCTTGGCGGACTGCCGGGCCCACTCGACCAGCGTCGCCCAGGCGGCGGCCAGGTCGTCGCGGTCGGCCGGCGGGGGCGCGAACCGGGCGACCGCGTCGCGGACCGCGTCGAAGGACCGCCAGGCCGTGCGCTGCTGCTCCTCGGCTGCGGCGACCGCGGCCTGGGCGCGGCGCTGGGCCTCCCGGGTCGTACGCACGTCCGCGCCGGCGTTGTCGAGCTTGCGCTGGAGCTTGGTCAGCTCCGCGAGCCGGGTCTTGAGCGCGTCCTGGCCCGGCGAGTCGGCCAGCGCGACCTTGACCTCGGCGAGGCGCGACTTGTGATGCTCGAACTGGGCGCGCTTGCGGTCGAGGCCGCGCTCCAGCTCGCGGGCCACGGCGTCGCGCTGTTTCCAGGCGTTGGCGGCGACGTCGGAGGCCGATCGGGCGGCCTTGCCCTGCTGCTCGGCGGTCTGGACCGCGGAACCGGCCGGCATCGGCGGCACGGTGGTCACCTGCTGCTCGCAGACCGGGCATTCATGGCCGGCGGTGAGGTGGGCGCGCAGCGCGGCGGCCCGGTCGAGCGCCTGCGCCTCGGCGTAGTCGAGGCGCGCCTGCTCCAGCAGCTGCTCGGCGCCGAGCTTGGCGTGGTGGGCCAGCTCGGCGGAGGCCACGGCGTCCTTGCACTCGACCTCGGCGACGGAGACCTGCCCCGCGAACCATTCGGCCTGGTCGGTGAGGCGGTCGAACTCGATGTGCCGGTCGAGCATCAGCCCGAGCGAGCCCGCGTCACCCGCGGCCGCGAGCTCACCGCGTACTTTCTCCTCGAGCTCTTCGGCCGACCGCACGCCGGCGACCGCCTTCTCGGCAGCAACCCGCGCCTCGGCTGCGGCTCGTGAGATCTGTGCGCTTCCTTCCGGGGTACGCACGCGGCCCAGGAGAGCGAGCTCCTGAGCGACGGCATCCCGGGCGGCCGCGAGCTCGGCCTCCCGATCGCGGACCGCCTTGAGCCGCGGCACGGCCTGCTCCACCGCGGCGGTCAGCTCCCGCATGGCGGCCAGCCTCGTCGCAGCCACCTCGACTGCCTCGTCGTCGGCGTCGGCGAGGTTGGCGAGCGCCCCGTCGACGACCTGCAGCTGCGCCTCGGCCTTGCTCGCCCGCGCCGTCGACCGCGCCTGCACCTCCTCGTAGACGTGCAGCCCGAGGAGGTTGACCAGGATCTGCTGGCGAGTGGCCGGCTTGGCGTGCAGGAAGTCGGCGAACTGGCCCTGCGGGAGCACCACGCAGCTGGTGAACTGCTCGTAGGGCAGGCCGACCGCCTCGACGACGGCGGAGTCCATCTCGGCGGGGGTGCCGGCCAGCACGTCGCCGAGGTCGTCCAGGCTCATCCCGGTGTCGAGCCGGGTCACGTCGAAGCCGGGCGGCATCAGCTGCAGGCCGGCGCCGGCGGTCTTGACGTTGCCCCGGCCGTCGCGGCGCACCACCCGGGTGGCGACGTAACGCGAGCCGGCGGACTCGAAGACGAGCCGGACCCGCGCCTCGGTGGACGAGGGCGCGAGTGCGTTGACGATCCCCCGGCTGCCGCCCCAGCGCGGGACGGTGCCGTAGAGGGCGAAGATGATCGCGTCGAGCACGGTCGACTTGCCCGAGCCGGTCGGCCCGACCAGCGCGAAGTAGTCGGCGTCGGTGAAGTCGACGGTGGTCTCGTCCCGGAAGACGGTGAACCCGGCCATGTCGAGCCGCAAAGGCCTCATTTGGTGCTGCTCACCTCGTCGTAGAGCTCGTCGAAGAGTTCCCGGACGCCTTCCTCGGCGGTGCCCTTGTTGTCGAGGTAGTCGCCGAAGAGCTCACGGGGGGACCGCCCGGCGCGCTGGGCCATCCGCTCGCCGGACTTGTCGGGGATCATGTCGGGATCGATCCGCACCTCGAGCGCGTTGGGCAGCAACTCCTGCACGTCCTCGCGCAGGCCGACCCGGGGCGTCTCACGGACGAAGACACGGAGCCAGGCATCCGGAAGGTTCACCGTGGCGAGCTGTTCGATGGTGCCGCGCACCGTGCGGAGCGACTTTGCCGAGGTGATGGGCACGTCGCGGGTCTGGGCCGCCTTGTCGACGCCGACGTCCACGATCGCCACGGAGCAGACGTTCTCCTCCTCGCCGAAGTCGATCGCGAGCGGGCTGCCGCTGTAACGCACCGGGCCCGGGCCGATGACCCGCTGGGAACGGTGCAGGTGACCGAGGGCGACATAGTGCGCGTTCTGCGGGAAGACGGTCGGCGGGACGGCGTACCCCATGATGGTGTGCGCCTCGCGCTCGCCGCCGCCCGCGCTGGCCCCGACCACGGTCAGGTGGGCCGTGAGCAGGTTGACCACGCCGGGCTCGGAGAAGCCCTCGCTCAGCCGCGCGATCAGGCGCGCGATGTGATCCGCATACGTCTGGTTGGCCTCGGCGGCGGTCAGGTCGTACATCTCGACGGCGCGGATCGCGTACCGCTGGGAGAGGAACGGCAGGGCAGCGAGCTGCCACTTCTCGCCGCCCTCGGTCTCGCCCTTGAGGATCAGGTCCTCGGGCTTGTCGCGGACGGAACCGCGCAGCTCGATGCCGGCAGCGTCGGCCCAGGGCCGCAGCGCGTCGAGGGCCTGGCCGTTGTCGTGGTTGCCGCCGATGGCCACGACCCGGGCCCCGGTCTGGCGCAGCGCCGACAGCGCCCGGGTGACCACGCGGGTCGCGTCGGGCGAGGGCGCGGCGGTGTCGTAGAGGTCACCGGCCACGATGACGAGGTCGGGCCGCTCGGCGCGGGCGACGTCGACGACCTGGCCCAGGACCCGGATGTGTTCCTCGTGCCGGGTGCGTCCCTTGAGGACCTTCCCGACGTGCCAGTCGGAGGTGTGCAGGATGCGCATCGCAGAACCTTAGAACGGAATGTCGTCGTCCGAGGAGCCGCTGCGGCCGCCCACGACCGCGAACGGGTCGACGCCCTGCACGATCGAGCGCATCGTTTCGGCCGGCGGCGGCCCGGACTCGGACTTTCGGGTGGCCCAGGCCGGGAACGGGAATTCCACGCACAGCGGCACCGGGATGTCGGGCTGGTTGACGAACATCGTGCCGGGCCGGGCCAGCAGGGCGCGCTGGCGCATCGCCGGTGGCAGGAAGCCGTATTCGGGGCGGGAGGCCTCCGCCGGGTCGAGCCGGCCCACCACGCGGATCGCCGAGTTGGTGACGATGCGGCGCTCGACCTCGCTGGCGGTCTGCTGGGCGCCGATCAGGATCACGCCGAGGGAGCGGCCCCGCTCGGCGATGTCGAGCAGCACCTCCTTGATCGGCGAGGAGCCCTCGCGAGGGGCGTACTTGTTGAGCTCGTCGAGCACCACGAAGAGCAGCGGGCGACCGGTGCCCGCCTTCTCCTTGTCCTCGAATTCCGTCTTGAGGGTGACACCGACCACGAAGCGCTGCGCCCGGTCGGGCAGGTTGTGCAGGTCGACGACGGTGACCTGGGCGCTCTCCGCGGTCTTGATCTGGTGCGGGCGGCGGGCGGCGAGGTCACCGCGGATCAGCCGGGAGAGGTCGCGCTTGCTGCCGATCAGCCGGCGCGCGAACGCGTTGACCGTGCCCATGTTGACCGCGCTGCCGGCCCAGGTGGAGCGGGTCTCGTCGTCGGTGAGCTGATCGACGATGTGGTCGACCATGTCGCCGTAGGACCCGAGACGGCGCCCGTCGATGCTGATGCCGCCCTCGGCGGGGACCGCGTGCCGGGCCAGGTGGGCGGTGACGGAGTGGACGACCATCGTGTACTGCTGGCGCTCGTCGTCGGCGTCCGCGAAGACATACGGCAGCAGCCGCTTCTCGCAGAACTCCTCGATCGTCCAGTAGAAGCTGTCGACCCCGGTCAGCCGGCTCGCGACGTCGGGCGCACCCGAGGAGTCGTTGGCCCGCGGCGGCGCATAGACCCGGACGTCCGGGAAGGGCGTCGCAGGCAGATCGAGCAGTTTGTACGCGGCCCGCGTCCGATCGTCGAGTTTGGTGTTGGGGTGATCGAGGAAGAGCAGGTCCTCGCCCTTGACGTTGAAGATCAGCGCCCGCGCGTTGGTGCCGTCGGCGCCGAGCTGCCCGGAACGGAACACCGAGTAGAGCAGGAACGTCGCGAAGCTCGTCTTGGTCGCCACCCCGGAGATGCCGGAGATCGACACGTGCGCGCCGCGGGTGCCGTCGAGGAAGTCGGCGTTGAGGAAGACGGGCACGCCGTCGCGGCCGGTGCCCATCGGCACCCGGCGCTCCATCCGGTCGAAGTGCAGCGCGGCGTCGCGGGCCGCACCGGTCGCGCGGTGCACCACGGCGCCCGGGGCCGGCGGCACGTAGAGCTCCGGGTCGACGCGGGTGGTGGTGATCTCGGCTGCCTCCTGCACCAGCGCGGGCAGGGTGCCCTCGGCGATGGCGAACACGTCCGAGTCGAACTGGGCGCCCTCGTGGCGGGCCCGGACCTGGGTGACCACGCCGGCGATCGTCACCGGCTCGCGGTCGGGCAGGTCACGCTTGGTCACGACCACGTCGTCGAGCTGCAGGTAGCTGCCAGGTGTCACGGCCGTCCAGAACTGCAACGGGGTCGCGTCGGCGGTGCCCAGGACGCGGCCCACGGGGTCATTTGCCAGTTCAACTTCGTCAGACACGCCGATCATGTTGCACCAGGGGTCTGACAAGTTGACGGACGGCACGTCGGTTGGCATGCGTTGTCCACAAGTTATGGGGGTCATCCACAGACTTATCCACAACTTCTAGCGGCTCCGGGCGTACCGAAGAAAAAGATAGTCGTCCTCGGAGAGCGAGCTGAGCAGTGACATCTTGCGCGGCGGGCCGTCTTCTCCCGTTGCTATGCGGCCTGCGCTGCCGCCGGCGAGCATCGGAGCGATTGTCAGGCAGAGCTCGTCGACCAGGTCCTCCGCGAGAAGGGCCCCGAACAGGTGCGGCCCGCCCTCGCACAGAATCTGCGTGGCCCCACGTTTGTGCAGCTCGGCGATCATCCCGGCGAGATCGGTCAGCACGATGATCTCGGCGGCCTCGGCGAGGCCCGGCGGTGGCTCGGCGCCCGCGCGGGTGAAAACGAGGGGGCGGACCGGCGCGTCGGCGAAGACCAACTGCTTCGGATCGAGATCGAGGCTGCCCGAGACGATCACCATGAGGGGGAACTCGGGCAGACCTTGGCCCTTGCGCCAGGTACGGCTGTGCTCGTTCAGGCGCAGCCCGTCGTAGTTCTCCGCGCGCACCGTGCCGGCCGCGACGACCAGCGCGTCGCAGACCATCCGCAGCGTGTCGAAGATCTTCTTGTCCCCCGGGCCACCCAGCGCGCCGGACTTGCCGTCGACCGTCGCCGCCCCGTCCACGCTGCTGATGAAGTTGACCCGCAGTGTCGGGGACGCCATCCGTGGGTAGCGGTCCGCGAGGTGATCAGGGATCATGGCGAGGCCGGTCCGGTGCTGACAGTCGCACCAGGAACCACCCCGGCAGTCCTCGTGCCGCAGCTCCCGGCAGGCAGGACAGATCATGGACCAACCCTATTCGGTACGTACGCGGACCGGGCAGACACACGACGTTCGGCTGGAGAATAATGCGCCCATGACCAGGCAGCCTGTCCGCTCCGCGGGACGCCCGACGCTCGACGCCGTCGCGGCTCGAGCCGGGGTGGGCCGGGGCACAGCCTCCCGCGTCCTCAACGGCTCTTCGCAGGTCAGCCCGCAGGCGAAGGCCGCTGTGGAGGCCGCCATCGTGGAGCTGGGCTACGTGCCCAACCGCGCCGCCCGCTCCCTCGTGACCCAGCGCACCGACTCGGTGGCGCTCGTCGTCTCGGAGTCTCAGGAGCGGCTCTTCGGCGAGCCCTTCTTCGCCGGCGTGCTCCGTGGCATCAACTCCGCCCTGATGGAGACGCCATTGCAGCTGTGGCTCGCGATGGCCGCCTCGCCCGAGCAGCGTGAACGTGTCGTGAATCACTTGACGGGTCACCACGTGGACGGCGTACTGCTGCTGTCGCTGCACGACGAGGACCCGCTGCCGGGGATCCTGCGCGACCGCGGCATGCCCTTCGTGCTCGGCGGGCGGCCCGTGGACCCGCACCCCGAGGACTTCTTCGTCGACGTCGACAACGTCTCCGGCGCCCGCCAGGCGGTCGAGTTTCTGCAGGCGAACGGCGCCTCGCGGATCGCCACGGTGGCCGGTCCGCAGGACATGGAGGTCGGCCGGGGCAGGCTCGCCGGATACCGCGCGGCCGTGCGCGGCGGCGAGCTGATCGAGGTCGGCGACTTCAGCGAGGAGGGCGGCGCGAGCGCGATGCGGGCCCTGCTCGATCGCGAGCCGGGCCTCGACGCGGTCTTCGCCGCCTCCGACCTCATGGCCAGCGGTGCCATGCGCGCTCTGCGTGACGCCGGCCGGCTGGTGCCGCAGGACGTGCAGGTCGTCGGTTTCGAGGACGCGCCCGTCGCCCGCCAGACCCAGCCCCCGCTCACCACGGTGCACCAGCCCGTCGAGGACATGGGCCGGCGCATGGCAGAGCTCCTGGTCAGCCGCATCCGCCGCGAGCCGGTGGAGAATTCTCACGTTCTGCTCGACACCCACCTGGTGCGTCGCGGCACTGCCTGACTGTCTTAGGCTGAATGTGATTCAGCGCATATCTATGCGTCTTGACGGCCGAGACATGGCGGCGCAACCGGCGCGAAATGCCACCCCGGCAAGCTGGGCGCATCTCGGACGGCACCGCCGTGCCGTCTTCCAGACGGGAGGAGCTGCATGTTGCTGCGGGTACGGGTCACTCTGCCGGACCGTCCTGGCGCGCTCGGCCAGGTGGCGCGCACGCTTGGCGTCGCCGGAGCCGACATCGTCCAGGTCGTGGTGCTGGAGCGGCTCGGCGGCCGGGCCGTCGACGACTTCACCGTCGTCTGGCCGGGGGCGTCCCGCGTCGAGCGGCTCCTCGCCGGCCTCGCGGCGATCCCCGGCGTCCAGGTCGACGGCGTCTGGAAGGCGATCGGCGCCCCGGTCTCCGGCGGCCACGACGCCGAACTGCTCGCCCAGGTCGCCGCGAACCCCGCGGACGGCCTGGCCACCCTGATCGACGCCGTCCCGGGTCTGCTGGCAGCCGACTGGGCCGCGGCCGCCGTGGTCCCGGCCGACTGGGCCGCACGCTCCGCCGCGCCCCGGCCGCCCGCCGACGAGCCGTCGCTGCGGATGCACATGGACAGCGAGCCCGCGGTGGCGTATGCGAGCTGGCGCGCCCCGTCCCCGCTGCACCTGCCCGAGGTCACCCCGCTGCGCGCCCGCCCGATGCTCGGCCCCGACACCACCAAGTACGCCGTGGCGCCGTTCGGCCGGGCCGGCCTGGTCCTGGTGCTCGCCCGCTCGGACGACGACGGACTGCCCGCCGCGGCGTTCCACATCACCGAGGTCGACCGGGTCGCGCAGCTGGTCCGTGCCGCCGCCGTGATCCTCGGCGACCGCCTCGACCGGGCCGGTGTGCCTCCGGTCGCATCGGCTGTGATTGACCCCTCATAGTTCCCGCAGCTCAGGCAATGTGCAGGTAACACCGGCGAGAGACGCTTAAGTTCGATTCAAGGGAGCGTCTCGATCCGGAGGGGAGTGCCCACGCATGGCGTTGTGGCGGATCAGGGCAACAGTCGATGACCGGCCGGGCTACCTGTCGGTGCTGACAGCGAGCCTCGCCCTGCGATCGGTCAACATCCTTGCCGTCCAGGTGCACACCACCGAGGAGGGTGCCGTCGACGACTTCCTCGTCGACGCCCCCGACACCATGTCGGAGCACGAGCTGCAGGCCGCCATCGCCCGCGGCCGCGGCCGCGAGGCCTTCGTCACCCGCGCCGAGGCCCAGGGCCTGGCCGACCAGCCCACGCGCGCACTCGCGCTGGCCGGCCGCCTGGTCCACGACCCGGATTCGCTCGGCGAGACCCTGGTCGCCCTGCTCGACGCGGCCGAGGTCCGCTGGCGCCCGGCCGGCACGGTGGTGCTGCACGGCTACGACGAGCAGCACATGACGCTGATCGACCCGGCCGGCGGCACCTACGAGGTCATCCGCCCGGCCCCCGCCTTCACCCCGGCCGAATACGCCCGCGCCCAGGCCCTGGTCGAGGTCGGCAGCGCGGTCCTGCGCCGCGGCGCCGAGCAGGCCACCCTGCTGCTCCCCGACGGCAGCGAGCTCCTCATCCGCGAGGCCACCGCCGACGACCTCGACGGCGTCCGCCGCCTCCACGCCGACAGCTCCGACCAGTCCCGCCAGCGCCGCTACCTCACCGGCCTCACGGTCCCGGCCGACGCCCGCCTGCGCCGCCTCCTCGAGCCCGCCACCGGCCTCACCCTGCTGGCCATGCACCTCGACCCGGCCACCGGCGAGGAACGAGTCGCCGCCATGGCCAACCTCCTCACCGAAGGCGACCTCGGCGAGACAGCCCTCCTCGTCGGCGACGACTGGCAACGCCGCGGCATCGGCACGGCCCTGCTCCGCCGCGTCCTGGCCTGGGCCCGCCGCGCCGACCTCGAAGCCATCGTCGCCCACATCGCCGCCGACAACGTCGCCGCCCTACGCACCCTGCGCCGCTTCGGCGCCGCCCAGGGCGACCGCGACGGCAACCTGCTGAGCGTCACCCTCCCCGTCACCGAACGCCACCCGGCGACCAGAACAACCCGCGCCACGTCCGGCTGACGACCACAAACTTCCGCCGCCTCCTTGGGCGGCGGTGACAGACTGCCGTCGCTCTGAGGGCGACGGCGACACGCTCCTGCCACCTTCGGGTGACGGGTGAGAGCGGCGACGGTGGACCCCGCCCGGGTCCACCGTCGCCGATGGGTATCCGGCCCATTCGCCGCAGTGCGCCGGGCCATCATCGAACCCACGCCCTCGGTCACGATCGATCTCAGCCCGCTCTTCACCAACCCGGGCCCGAGGTTCGCCGCCGGGCACTCAGCGGTCAACGCCATCGCCCTCTACGCGATGACCCAGACCTTCCCACCCAGCGAGCGCCTGCTCGTCCTGGACTGAGAGGGCACGTTCGGCCATCCCTGGGAGCAGACGCTGTGCGTTTTCGGCGCGCGGCTGATGCCCGTCCTGGTGCCGATGCTGACCGGTTGGCTGCCGGTCAGACGGGTGAATGACCATCCGGCGGCAGGCTGACGAATTCGGTGGCGAGCAGGTCCATCAGCAGGCCGTCGTGCCAGGTGCCGTCGGCGGACCGTTCGTACTGGCGCATGATGCCGACCGGCCGGAAGCCGACCTTGGTGTAACACCGGATCGCGGCAGCGTTGTCCGCCGCCGGGTCGATCACCAGACGATGAAAACCTTCAACCTCTGTCAGGTACGCCGTGAGCGCCCGCACCGCATCCGTGCCGACCCCACGACCGTGCACACCGGGGTCCACAAAGATGTCGATGCTCGCGTGCCGGTATTCCGGATCCTCCTCGGCGGACCACTGGATCGCGCCGACCACCCGCTCGCCGAGCAGGATGGTCAGGAGCTGCAGCCCGGCGTCCCCGATCGCGGCGTGGATCTCCGGCGCGGTGTCATCGTCGCCACGCCACCGGGCGCGGACCTCGGGGGTAGCGCGGATGGCGGCGAGAGCCGGGACGTCGCTCTGCGTAGCGGGACGCAGCATTACCTGGGCTCCGCGCAGCAGCCCGGTCGGTGAGATTTCCGGCATGTCGCTCCATCGTGGTCGCGCCCCGGCGAGGTCGATCCGGGCGCCGAGGGGCAGCGCCGCCGTACCCGTACCCTACTCATCGGGGAGTGGTAGTTTCGCCCGCGAAACGGTTCGGTGTCTTGATTGCGAGGGTGCGGTGACGGGCTGGCACGCGACGCCCGGGCCCCACGCCCGCAACCGGCCGGACCATCCCCAACTCTCGAGCCCGGGCACCCCGGCCCGCGGCCTCGGGCGCGCCTCGAACGTGATCGTGGAGTACGCACCGTGACAACCGACCGGACCACCCCCGCCCGGCCCGACGTCTGGTTCCAACCAGAAGCCCAGCCCGACCCCACCTTCCAGCTCCTCTCCCCACCTCCCCGCCCGAAAGCCGATACCGCGCCACCCCGGACCGATATCGCCCCGCCCAGGACCGGCACCGCCCTGCCCAGGACCGGCACCGCCCTGCCCAGGACCGGCACCGCACCGCTTCGGGCCGGAACCGCGCGGGCCAGGGCCGAAGCCGCCTGGTCCCGAGCTGACACCGACTGGCCGCGACCGGAACCCCGCCCGCACTCCCACGCACAGACCCCGGCGTGGTCGCTGGGCGAACCGGAGCCAGACCCGGTGGAAGAACCCACACCCTCCGGCCCGGGCGGCCCCATCCCGGTCTCCCCCTCGCCGGACGAACCTTGGCCGGCCAACCCCAACCCGACGCCGAGCGAACCTTGGCGGACCGACCCCAACCCGACGCCGAACGAACCAGACCCTGCACCCAGCGAGCCCGGCTCCATGCCCGACAAGCCCGGCTCCACACCGGCCGAGATGCCCGGCAAGCCCGGCGCAACACCGGGCGAGACGCCCGACAGGCCCGGCGCAACACCGGCCGAGATGCCCGACAGGCCCGGCTCCACAGCGGCTGAGACGACTGGCAAGCCCGCGTCGGCGGCAGAAGCTGGAGCCACCCCGGCGGCGCGTCCGACGGCCCGGCCCGCGGAAGCCGGGGAGTGGCGCGGGATCGTGCTGATCACCGGGACCGATGTCGAGGTCGGCAAGTCGGTGGTGACGTCGGCCATCGTGGTGGCGGCGCAGGCGGCCGGGCTGCGGGTGGCGGTGGTCAAGCCGGGTCAGACGGGTACGGCTCAGGGCGGCCTCACCGATACCGAGCTGATCACCCGGCTGGCGGCTCCGCACACCTGCCGGACGATGGCGTCCTATCCGGAGTCGCTGGCGCCGTTGACCGCGGCGCGGATCGCCGGGGTGGAGCCGTTGGAGCTCTACGAGGTGGTTGACGCCGTCCGGGCCGAGGCGGAGAAGCACGACCTGGTGCTGGTCGAGGGGGCCGGCGGGTTGCTGGTGCCGATGGGCGTACGGCCGTCGGGTGATGCCTGGACGATGGCGGATCTCGCGACGAGCCTGGGGGCGCCGACGATCGTGGTGACCCACGCCGGGCAGGGGACGTTGAATCACACCGCGCTGACCCTGGAGGCGCTGGCCCGCCGGGGTGTCGCGACGAAGGTGGTGCTCGGGGCGTGGCCGGCCGAGCCGCAGCTCGTGCACTGGGCGAACCTGACCGAGCTGGTGCCGAATCTGATCGGGGCGCTGCCCGCTGATGCCGGCCGGATGGATCCGGGGGTATTTCACCGGTCGGCGCCGGGGTGGCTCACGCCCGCGCTCTACGGCGTACTGGATGATTGGCGGGTCTGGGCCGAAGAGGCCGGCTGACATCACGGAGCGAGGCTGGGCGTGGATGGCATAGGCGGGCAAATTGTGCTCGTGCTGGTCCTGGTGCTGGTGAACGCGGCCTTTTCCGGCAGTGAGATGGCGCTGGTCTCGTTGCGGGACAGCCAGGTGCACAAGCTGGAGCGCAGCACGAGGGCGGGTCCGGTGCTGGGCCGGCTGACGAGGGACCCGAACAGGTTTCTCGCCACGATCCAGATCGGCATCACGCTGGCCGGGTTCCTGGCTTCCGCCGCGGCCGCCGTGTCGTTGTCGAAGCCGCTGGTCGAGCCGCTCGGGTTTCTGGGGGCAGCCGCGGAGCCGGTCTCGATCGTGCTGGTGACGATCGCGCTGACGTTCATCACGCTGGTGATCGGTGAGCTGGCGCCGAAACGGATCGCCATGCAGCGTACGGAGGGATGGGCCCTGCTCGTGGCCCGCCCGCTGGACCTGCTCTCGACTATCTCGCGCCCGGCGATCTGGCTGTTGAGCAAGTCCACCGACATGGTGGTGCGGCTCGCCGGGGTGGATCCGAAAGCACAGCGTGAGGAGGTCTCCACCGAGGAGATCCGCGACATGGTCGCCGCGCAGCAGGACTTCTCGGCGGAGCAGCGCACCATCATCTCCGGGGCATTCGAGATCGCCGACCGGATCCTGCGGGAGATCCTGGTGCCGCGCCGGGACGTGTTGACGCTGGCGACGGGGTTGCCGGCGAGCGAGGCACTGACCCAGCTGATCGCGGGCGGCCACTCACGGGCGCCGGTTGTCGGGCCGGCCGGGCTGGACGACGTGGTCGGCGTGGTCCATCTGCGGGAGCTGGTCAACGCGCAGGGACCGGTGGACGGGTTCGCCCGGCCGGGGTTGTTCCTGCCCGAGACGCTGCGGGTCTCCGACGCGATGCGCCAGCTGCGGCTGGAACGCGCGCAGCTGGCCCTGGTCGTGGATGAGCGCGGCGCGATCGACGGCATCGTCACGATGGAGGATCTGGTCGAGGAGATCGTCGGGGAGATCTACGACGAGACCGACCGGGACGTGCAGTCCGTGGTGCACGAGCCGGACGGCGCGCTGCTGATGCCGGGTTCGTTCCCGATCCATGACCTGCCGGACATCGGGTTCGACGGCAACGGGCACGACGACGGCGACTACACCACGATCGCCGGGAAGGTGCTGGCGTCGCTGGGGCACATCCCGACGGCTCCGGGTGAGGTGGTGACGCTGCCGGAGTTCACCGCGGAGGTGGTCGAGGTGACCGGCCGGGCGATCACACGGGTACGGCTACGGGCGCTGGCCGGCGAGCGGGAACCCTCGGAATGAGCACAGCTTGTGCGACATTCCCGCGCCGGGACACCCCCGGAGCGAGATTGGCGCGTCGCACCATTGCGGAGACCCCCGGAAGTTTCACTAGGGTCTAAATATGACCAACAGCAACCCGGTGTCCGGCGGGGCCTACGAGTACCTCGACAACGTCAGCCCCGAGGAGCGGCGGCGCCTGGACGCCGTGCGGCGCTACCGGCTGGTGGACCAGCCCGGCGAGGACGCGTACGACCGGATCGCCTTCGTCGCCGGCGCCATCTTCGACACTCCCATCTCCACCGTGTCGCTGGTCGAACAGGACCGGGTCTGGCTGGCCGCGTGTCAGGGGCTCGACGGCATCCGCCAGGTCGGCAAGGAGCCCGGGTTGTGCGCGTCGGTGATCGCCCAGGACGACGTCTACGTGATCAACAACGCGGCGGTGGACCCGCGCACGCTGGAGCATCCCCTGGTCCGCGGCGAGCTGGGCCTGCGCTTCTACGCCGCCGCCCCGATCCGCACGCACGACGGCTATCGGCTCGGCACGGTCAACGTGATCGACAACAAGCCCCGCGAGGCGACGAAGCGCCAGCTCACCGCCCTGGAGCATCTCGCATCGATGGTCTCCGACGAGCTGGAGCTGCGGCTGATGGTCATTCGCAGCGCCGCCGCCGAGCAGCGCATGCGTGAGAGCGTCAACTAACGGGTAAGTCGGCGTCCCATGCGGACCCCCCGGAAAGTGGCTGTGATCGCCCATCAGCGCAAGACCCTCGGCGGCGGCCTCGACGAGCTGCGCCGGCTCATCACTGACCAGGGCGTCGAGGACCTGTTCTGGTACGAGGTGCCGAAGAGCAAGTACGCCCCGAAGCAGGTGCGCAAGGCGATCAAGAAGGAGCCCGACCTGCTGATCGTGTGGGGCGGGGACGGGATGGTCCAGCGCAGCCTCGACGCGATCGCGGGCGCCAAGGCGAAGATCCCGGTCGGCATCATCCCCGCCGGCACCGCGAATTTGCTCGCCACCAACCTGCACGTGCCGGCGGATCTGCCGGGTGCGGTCGACAACGCGTTCCACGGCGAGCGGCACAAGCTCGACCTGGGTGTTCTCAACGGCGAGCACTTCGCGGTGATGGCGGGCATCGGCTTCGACGGGGCCATGATCCACGACGCGGACGGGAAGCTGAAGGACCGGATGGGCAAGCTGGCGTACGTCTGGACCGGCCTGCGCAACGTCAACGGCGAGTCCCCGCGGGCGAAGATCAAGGTGGACGGCACCGCCTGGTTCGACGAGGAGGCCAGCTGCGTGCTGGTCGGCAACGTGGGCACGGTGACCGGCGGCATCCACGCTTTCGACGACGCTAAGCCGGACGACGGCTGGCTGGACGTCGGGGTGGCGACCGCGCGGGGTGCCGCTCAGTGGGCGCGCACGATGGGGCAGATGGCGGTCGGGCGCTCGGACGAGTCGCCGTTCGTGCACATGACGCGGGCCCGGAGGATCGACGTCAAACTGCGGGAGCCGCTGACGTACGAGCTGGACGGCGGCGCCCGTGACGCGGTGAAGAAAATCCGGGTCTCCGTGGCTCCCGGGGCGGTAAAAGTTTGTGTGCCCCGCCAGCGTACGGGCGATAAGTCCTCTTAAATGCACTTAAATCACCTGGTCAGCTGGCGTACCGGGCCTCCACACTGAGAGCGTCCGGCACACCGCTCCGCATCTCCAGGGGGTTCGCAATGCCGTACCACCAGAATGCCGCAGTGAGCGCCACGGTTCTGACCGCGGCCGCAGTGATCGTGATCGGCTATCGGGTGAGTCGCACCCACGCAGGCGCAACGAGGCGCAGCGTGCACGCGAAGCACAAGATCTACCTGGGCCACGTCCGGCCGATGCTGCTCGGCGGGCTCTTCTTCCTCGCCATCTTCGTAGTGGCCGCCCTGGACGCCGCGAGCTAGGGCCGGTCAGACACAGGCCCGAGCTTCAAGGCCGCCACACCACCGCTTCAACTGCACCTCGCCGTTCGGCAAAGAGGCCGGACGGCGAGGCCTGCCGCAGGATGCCACGCAGCTCGGCCTCGAAGTCGCCGAGCCGCTCGGCGAACAGATGCGGCGCCGACGAGGACAGCGAGAAGACCGACGAGACGATGTCGTCAGCGGTCCGGTTGAACACGTCGCCACCGGTGATCGGCAACCGCGCGGGCCCCCGGTAACCAGCAGCCCGCATGATCTCTTCCTCGCCGCCCGGGGTTCCGTCCGGCAGCAGACCCCGCCCGGCCCGGCGCACCGGCCCGAGATACGCCGCGACCAGCGCGTCCATCCGGTCCCAGGGCACTGCGGAGCCCGGCAGCCCGCGATGGGTGGCGGCGGAGACGTGCACCCAGGCGCCGCCCGGCTCGATCATCGGGCGGACCCGCCTGGCCACCAGCTCGCGGTCCATCCAATGGAACGACTGGGCGAAGGTGACCACCCGGAACGTTCCCAGATCGGCCGGCAACTCCTCCGCGTGCAGGCGACGCCAGGAGATTGCGGGCGCCGCGGCACGAGCCACCCCGATCATGTCGGCGTCGGCGTCGATTCCTGTCGCCTCCGCGAACAGCGGCGCCAGCAGGGTGGTCAGGGGCCCGGGGCCGCAGCCGACGTCGAGCAGCCGGCCGCTCCCGTCCAGCCCCAGCTCGCCCCGGAGGGCGTCGGCCAGGGCGGACGGGTACGGCATGCGGCCGCTCGGGTAGTGCACCGCGCTTCCGGCGTAGAGCAGTTCATCGAAAGGCGGCATACCGCTAAACCTAGAGCTGCTGCCACCAGCCGTCGACCGCTGGCGGGTTGTCGACGTCGACGCGTTCCCCCGGGCGCGGGATCGCGAGGTTGACGCCGCGCGCCTTCGCCTCGGCCCAGGCGCGGTCGGCCGGCTCGGGCCAGTCGTGCAGGGCGAGGTTGAAGGTCGCCCAGTGCACCGGGATCATCAGGCCACCCTGGACGTCGACGTGGGTCGCGACGCCGTCCTCGGGCTGCATGTGGATGTCGGGCCACGCGTCGCCGTACGCCCCGACCTGCACCAGGGTCACGTCGAACGGGCCGTGCTGCTCGCCGATCTCGGCGAAGCCCGGGAAGTAGCCGGTGTCACCGGAGTAGAAGGCGCTGCGGTTCGGGCCCTTGATCACCCAGGACGCCCACAGCGTCTCGTCGCGGGTGAAGCCGCGGCCGGAGAAGTGCCGGGCTGCCGTTGCGATGAACTCGATGCCGGCGACGGTGGCGCGCTCGTCCCAGTCCAGCTCGATGATCCGGGTGGCGGGCACGCCCCAGCGCTCCAGGTGCGCACCGATGCCCAGCGGCACCAGGAACGGCGCGGCCTGCAGGTCGACCAGGTTGCGGATGCTCTCCATGTCGAGGTGGTCGTAGTGGTCGTGGGAGATCACCACGGCGTCGATCGGGGGCAGCTCCCGCAGCGCGACCGGCGGCTCGTGCAGGCGCTTGGGGCCCTGCAGGCGCGACGGCGAGCAGCGCTCACTCCACACCGGGTCGATCAGGACGCGGCGACCCTCGATCTCGATCAGTGCGGACGAGTGGCCGTACCAGGTGACGTAGAGGCCGTCGCCACCTGTCTCCGGGGTGATCACCGGGATCGGGGAGCCGGGGTGGCGCCGGTCGCGGTTCGTCAGGGTCGCGGCGAGCACCCGCGACATCGATGCCGGCGCCATCTCGGTCGCGGGCAGCGTGTTGCGGAACTTGCCCTCGGAGAACTGCGGGGAGCTGCGGTAACGCTCGCCACGCTGTCCGTCGGCACGCTTGCCGATCTTGCGGGAGCCCATCTGGAGCGGGATGTCGTGGGCGGCCCACACCGCCGCGGCGCCCAGCGCGAGGGCGACCCATCCACCTGCCCGCCGCCGACGGCCGTTTGCCTCTTTCGTCATGCGCGGTTCCTCCGTGTCAATTCTGTCCCGGGTTTCAAGTCTGTCCGCCCCGGCGGCACTGCGCCACCGCGCTGCTGTGGGACATCTCAGCAACGGGAGGTATGTCACACTGCGCCCCGTGACTGTCGACACCCTTCAGACCCAGCAGCAACTCATCGTGCGCCAGCGTGTGCGCCTGATGGTCAACCAATATGAGGTCCACGCCGTCGCTCCGGACGGTTCGGAGGCCGGCATCCTGGCCTTCGCCCAGCAGAAGCGGATGGCCTTCAAGGAGCAGGTCACCCTCTACACCGACGACAAGAAGACCACTCCCGTCCTGGGCTTCAAGGCACGCCAGGTCATGGATCTGGGTGCGACCTACGACGTCACCGACGCCGCGGGGACACCTATCGGTCTGTTCCGCAAGAACTTCAAGGAATCGCTGCTGCGCTCCACGTGGCACCTGGAGCAGCCCGGGCATGGCGAGATGGTCGGCCGGGAGACGAACCTCACGGTCGCGATCCTGCGCCGTTTTGTCGACTCGCTGTCGTGGCTGCCGTACCACTTCGACTTCCTGCTGGGTGACCGCCCGGCGTTCAGCGTGGTCAAGAAGTGGGGCCTGCGCGACCGTTACGTCGTGACCATCCACGACCCCGCGCTGGACCGCCGGCTGGTCGCCGCGATGGCCGTCGCCCTGGACGCTCTCCAGTCTCGATGACCTCCCGCTGAGTTCATGTAATAGCGTCGGGCGCATGGATGATCCGCGCGCCCGGCGCCTCTTCGGTGATGGTCTCGTCGCCCCCGGCGACCTCGCCACCAGCCCGTTCCGCGTCGACCGGGACCGGATCGTGAGCTCGCCGTTCTTCGCCCGGCTCGGCGGGGTCACCCAGGTGATCAGCCCCGGCGGCGCCGGACTGCTGGTGCACAACCGCCTCACCCACAGTCTCAAGGTCGCGTCGGTCGCGCGGGCGATCGCGGAAAACCTGCTGCGCCGGTACGCCGACGAGCTCGAAAAGCTCGGCGGCTGCGACCCGGACGTCGTGGAGGCCGCCGCGCTCGCGCACGACCTGGGCCACCCGCCGTTCGGCCATCTCGGCGAGCGGGTGCTGGACAACCTGGCCCGCCAGCGGCTGCGGCTGCGCGACGGGTTCGAGGGCAACGCCCAGTCGTATCGCATCGTGACCAGCACGGAGATCCGCGGCCAGGCCACCATCGGGCTCAATCTCACTGCCGCCACCCGCGCCGCGATCCTCAAATACCCCTGGACCAGGCGTACGCACCCCGCGCCGCACCCGCGCCTCATGGACCCGCCGCCGCGGGGAGCCGCCGCGCCGGCCGACGATCCGGACGGCGGTTCGCTGAAGTTCGGCGCGTACACGACCGAGGTCGGCGACATGGTCGAGGCCCGGCTCCCGTTCGGCGGCAGGGTCGCGGACTGGCAGCAGACCCCCGAGGCCTCGGTGATGGACACGGCCGACGACATCGCGTACGCGATCCACGACCTCGAGGACGTGCACCGGGTCGGCGTCCTGCAGCAGGGCGCGGTCGCCGCCGAGCTGATGGCCTGGCAGCGCACCTCCTACTCGGGCCTCGCCGACGAGGACCTCGACCAGCGCCGCTCCGGCACGGCGATCGAGATGCTCCGCCGCCAGCTGCACCGCAAGGACGGGTGGGTGGCCGATGACGATGCCTTCGCGGCGGCAATCGAGCAGGTACGAGCTGAGCTCGTCGACGGTCTCCTCAGCGCACCCTTCGACGGCTCGTTCGAGGCGGAATCCCAGGTCGCGGCGTTCTCGGCGACGTGGACGAAGCGGCTGGTCGACTCGATCGAGGTGACCGGGACGCCGGCGGTGCGCTCGGGTCACGTGCTGCTCGCCCCGGCGCAGTGGCACGAGGTGCAGGTGCTCAAGTTCGTGCAGAACCGCTTCGTGCTGGCCCGCCCCGACCTGGCGCTGCACCAGCGTGGTCAGGCGCGGCTGCTCGCGTCGCTGGTTGAGGCGTTGCTGGCGTGGCTCGCCGACCCTGACGAGGTCGAGCGGCTCCCACGGCGCATCCGGGACCTCGTGGAGCTGGCCGAGGACGAGCTGCCCGAGGGGACACCGGACCGGATCTCGCGGGCTCGCGGGCGAGCGGTGATCGATTACGTGGCAGCGCTGACGGACAGCCAGGCGGTGGCGTTGATGGAGGCGCTCTCCGGGCGTACCCGTCAGCTCTGGACCGATGCTTTTGTGCTCTGAGCGGATGTGGTGGTGCAACGCCTGCAACGGTGTAAGCATGTAATCAGCTACAGCACCGGGAGGTACAACCATGCGTTTCCGCCCACCGTCCGGAACCCGGACCGAACCGCCACCCGCCGATGACGCCGCCGCCTGGATCACCGGCGCCGCCCCCGACGGGTGGTTCACCGAGCCCGCCGAGGTCATCGTCGACCGCGACGAGATCCTGATCTGGGGCCGCGTGCCCACCCCCGAGCTCGGCGCCGACGCCACCGACGCCGACAAGGCGGCCGCCCAGGCCGGCCGGATCCACCAGTTCCGCGAGGACACCCGCGAGGACCGGATCAAGGTCGCGCTCCAGGTCGAGCACCGCTACCAGCGCAAGGTGAGCTGGGGTGTGCGCTGCGGCGACAGCCAGGAGCTCTTCACGCACCTGTCGGCGCCGGTGATGACCCGCCTGCGCCAGCCGGAGCGGCAGGTGCTCGACACGCTGGTCGACGCCGGGGTGGCCCGCAGCCGCTCCGAGGCCCTGGCCTGGTGTGTCCGCCTCGTCGGCGAGCACACCGACGAGTGGCTCACGGAGCTGCGGGACGCCATGACCAAGGTCGAGGATCTGCGCCGAAAGGGTCCTCAGTAGGGTTGTCCCCGTGCTACCCGATGTCGTTGCCACCCGCTATGTCACGCCCCTGCGCGAGGGCGGGTCGCTGCCCGGCATCGTCGAAGCGGAGAACCTCGGCACCTACGTCGTGAAGTTCCGCGGCGCGGGCCAGGGCCCCAAAGCCCTGGTCGCCGAGGTCATCTCCGGGGAGCTGGCCCGCCGTCTCGGCCTGCCCGTCCCCGAGCTCGTCGTCGTCGAGCTCGACCCGGTCGTCGCCCGGGCCGAGCCCGACGAGGAGGTCCAGGAGCTGATCAAGGCCAGCGCCGGCGCCAACCTCGGCATGGACTACCTGCCGGGCTCCCTCGGGTACGACCCGGTCGCGCACCCGGTCGACGCCGAGCTGGCCTCCCGGGTGCTGGTCTTCGACGCCTTCGTCGAGAACGTCGACCGTAGCTGGCGAAACCCTAACCTGCTCATCTGGCACGGCGACCTCTGGCTCATCGACCACGGCGCCACGCTGTACTTCCACCACAACTGGCCCCGCGCCGCGGCTGTCGTCCACCGGCCCTACAAGTGGGACGACCATGTGCTCAAGCCGTACGCGACGGCCCTGCCCTCAGCTCGTGATTTTGTCGTCCCGCAGCTGACCGGGGAAGTGCTCGACGACGTGCTCGCCCTGGTGCCTGACGAGTGGCTGGCCGAGTTCGACTTCGACTCCCCGTCCGCGGCCCGTTCGGCCTACCGGGAACACCTTCTCGCCCGCGCCGCCGCCCCCGACGCCTGGGTGCCCGCGTGAAGGCCCCCTACGAGTACGCGATCATCCGCGCCGTCCCCCGCGTCGAGCGCGGCGAACTGATCAACGTCGGCGTCGTCCTCTACAGCCACCGCCTCGACTTCCTCGCCGCCCGCACCCACCTGCACGAGCCCCGCCTGCTCGCCCTCGACCCCAACGCCGACCTGGACAGCATCCGGGCAGCGCTCAACTCCTGGGAGATCACCTGCGCGGGCGGCACCGACAGCGGCGCAGCCCGCCAGATGAAACAGGGCGAACGCTTCCGCTGGATGGTCGCCCCCCGCAGCACCATCCTGCAGGCCGGCCCGGTCCACATGGGCCTCGCCGAAAACCCCGCCGCGGAGCTCGACCGCCTGGTCGAGCTCCTCGTCCGCTAACCGCGCCTCCCCCGCGAGCGCGCCTCCCCCACGAGCGCGCCTCCCCCACGAGCGCGCCTCCCCCACGAGCGCGCCTCCAGCGGGTGCGGCTCTCCGCAGGCGCCTCCCGCAATCGCGCTTCCACTGGCGCGCCTCCCGCGAGTGGGGTCCTCCGCAAGGCGCGCTTGCGCGACCGCAGCAACTCACTTTGGGCAGCCGCGTAGCGACGCGGTGTGAGGCCAGAAAGCCTTATATGTCTTGGGCGGAGACGTAAAAATGCGCGTTTGACAGGAGTCACCGCACAAAGCTGCGCGGCGCTGGCGGGCAGCGCAATATTCAATACCGCGCGGGGAGGCCACTCGTGGCAGCCTCACCCTGCGCCTCGTCCGCGATCACGCCCCGCTGTGGAACGCGCCCTCAGTACAGCTCTTTCAACATCCCGTTCTCGTACGCCTTGATCTCGTCGAAGCGGCCGTCGCGCACCTTGTTGGACCACTCGGGGTCGGCGATCAGTGAACGCCCGATGGCGACCAGGTCGAACTCGTCGCGCTCGAGCCGCTCCAGCAGCGGCTGGATCTCGGTGCGGGAGGGCTGGCCATGGCCGGCGAGCGAGTCGGTGAAAACGACGTCGAGGCCGACCGAGCCGACCGTGATCACGGGGTGGCCGGTGAGCTTCTTGATCCAGCCGGCGAGGTTGAGCTCCGAGCCCTCGAACTCGGGCTGCCAGAACCGGCGCTGCGAGGCGTGGAACGCGTCAGCGCCCGCCTCGATCAACGGGGTGAGCACCCGCTCGAGCGTCTCCGGGTCCTCGGCGAGCTGGGCGTCGTAGGCCCCGCTCTTCCACTGCGACATCCGGAAGACGATCGGGAAGTCCGGCCCGACGGCTGCCCGCACGGCGGCGGTCACCTCGGCCGCGAACTTGGCCCGCGAGACGGGGTCGCCGCCGTACTCGTCCGTGCGGCGGTTGGTGCGCTCCCACAGGAACTGGTCGATCAGGTAGCCGTGCGCGCCGTGCAGCTCGACGCCGTCGAAGCCGGCCGCCCGTGCAGCCTTGGCCGCGCCGGCGAAGGCGCCGATGATGTCGTCGACGTCGGAGAGGCTGAGCACGGCATCGGGCCCGGGCAGCTCGGCGCCGTCCAGGTCGAGCCCCGACGGACCGGTCACCGGCGCCTCCGGGACGGGCCCGCGACCCGCCTTGCGCGTGGCGCCGACGTGCCAGAGCTGCGGCATGATGCGACCACCCGCGGCGTGCACCCCGTCGACCACCCGCTTCCACCCGGCCAGTGCGTCCTCGCCGTAGAAACGCGGCACTCTCGTGCTGGTGCCGGCCGACGGGTGCTCGACGTAGGTGCCCTCGGTGACGATCAGCCCGACCCCACCCGCGGCCCGCCGGGTGTAGTAGTCGACGACGTCCTGACCGGGCACCCCGCCCGGCGAGAACTGCCGCGTCATCGGAGCCATGACGATCCGGTTGGCGAGGGCCAGGCCGGCCAGGTCATACGGGCGGAAGAGCGGGTTCACGGGCGATCCCTTTCACGGCATAACGGAAGCGGAGCACGTGCTCCGAAAAAACGTAGCACGCACCCGGCCCGCCGGATATGTGGCGATAGACTCGCCCCCATGACCGCCCAGGCCGACGCACCCACCTCGGCCTCACCGCGGCCCGCCGATGCCCCTGCCGAGGTCTCGACGCGACCCGCCGATGCCCCTGCCGAGGTCTCGACGCGACCCGCCGGCGCCCCGGCCGAGGTCTCGACGCGACCTGCCGATGCCCCGGGGGGAGGCCTCGATGCGGCCCGTCGATGCCCCGAGCGGGGTTTCGCCGCGAGGTGAGGTGCGGCCGTTGCGGCGGGATGCGGTTCGCAACCGGGCGGCGATCGTCGAGGCGGCCCGGGGTGCGCTCGACGAGCACGGGGGCACGGTCGACGTCCGCGAGATCGCCCGCCGGGCCGGAGTGGGCATGGGCACGCTCTACCGCCACTTCCCGGCGAAGGAAGACCTGATCGCCGAGGTGCTGCACGAGCAGTTCACCATCTGGTCAGCCACGATCCGCACCGCCGCGGCCACCGCCGACCCGTGGACAGCGCTCACCGACTTCTTCGACCAGGCCCTCCGTGGCTGCGCGAAACAGCACGCCATCATGGATTCCGTCGCCGCCGGCTGGTCGCGCCCATCGGCCGAGGCGGTGGTGCTCGGCGAAATCATCGACGAACTCCTCGCCCGCGCCGCCGGCCTGCTGCGCCCCGGCGTCACCCGCGACGACCTGCTCCTGATGCTCCAATCCCTCAGCTGCGCCGTCCGCGTCACCCAGCAGAGCGGCCGCCCCCGCGATCGCACCGCCTGGAACCGCCTGGTCCGCATCTCCCTGGACGGCCTCCGCGCCACCCACTCCGACCCCCTGCCGCAGTAGCACAGGAATCCGGCCGGCGTTGTCCCGAACCCTGCCTGAGCTGGGAAATCAGCGTTGGCGGGCAGCGGGAATAGTCGGCCAGGGCCAATCGGTAAGGTTTGTTCACTGTAACGATTGCCATGCGCCCGGTGACTGTTGATCATCAACAGCGATCACGGGGCTTTCCTGCCTCTCATGACAGGACTGGAGCACTACACATGCAGCTCAACCACCGCCGCAGCGCCTTCGGGCTCGCGGCCGTCTTCCTCTCGGTTGCCGGCAGCGCCATCGCGGCCGCTCCCGCCCAGGCTTCCGACCTCTCCCCGCAGGCTGTTGTCATCTGCGAGCCGAACACCACGGACCTCAAAATCACGAGCAAGTCGTCGACCCGGACGATCACGCACGCCCAGTACTTCTCGATTCCCGCCGGCGGTTCCGGCTCGCAGACCAAGTCCGTCAGCAAGGTGGCCACCATCAAGGCGTCGGTCAGCTACAGCTCGACCACGACGGTCAGCGCGAACGCCGTGATGGGTGAGTTCAGCGAGGCGGTCGGCGTCGAGCTGGCCCTCTCCGGTGAGGCCACCAAGAGCAGCACCGAGTCGGTCACGGTGACCGTCAGTGCCGGCAAGTACGCGTTCTTCCACGGCGAGAAGAAGTTCAACGGCGGCTGGACCGGCAACAAGTGCAACAGCAACGGCACGGTCATCACGCCCGTCAAGGGAACCGCGATCTCGTTCGCCGTCCCCGCCGAGGGCGCTGCCTCCTGCTCGACGACCTACGCTTCGAGCACGTTCGAGTACAAGGCAAAGGCCATCGCTTGTTAAAGGACACTCTCGCCCGCGGGCTGCTGGTCGCCGGGCTGCTGACAGGTTTGACGGCCTGCACCAGCGACTCGGATCCGATCGCGGACAAGCCGACGGCGGCATCGTCAGCTTCGACGGGAGGATCGGCGGCCGGCGGCAAGGCCACCTGCCGCACTGATCTCGACGAGCCGAAAACGGGGCTGTTGACGGTCGAGCAGATCTGGCCGACCACCACCAGCATCGTCAACGGCTACGCCGCCGCGTCCTACGACGCCGCCGCCTGCGCGGCGCTGGGCCCGCCGCTGACCACCCCGCAGCCGGTCGACTGCACCGGCTCGTTCCCCTGGATCTCCGCCAAACCGGAGCAGTCCGACGCCATCTTCGGTACGACGGGCGTCGAGCGCTCCTACACGGCCACGGTCCGCGGTTCGGACGCCAAACCGGCCGGCCAGGTCGTCACCCCCCTGGAGGTCCGCGAACTCGCGCTGACCCTCGAGGGCAACAACCAGGCGGCCAAGCACCCGGTCGTCCAGGCCGCCGCCCAATGCGCCAAGCCGGTGCGGGGCCTTCCGTTCACGGCCTACCGCACCGAGATCGACAGCCAGGACATCAACACCCCCATCACGGCATTCCTGGCCGTCACGAGCGACAAGCTCATCTGGCTGGAATTCGACGAGCAGGGCTGGACGGAATCCGCCTACACGCGGGTCCTCGAACTGGCCGTCGCCGACGCCGCCAAACTGTAGAAAGGCGCCGCCCGTCACCGCACGCAGGTGGCGGGCGGCCCGCCGGCCCACCCTGCCGGCGAAAGACGCCGGCGGTCGAGGAAGGCCAGGCCAGCAAAGCCGGGCGAGAAGAGCCGGGCCAGCAAAGCCACCATCAACGTGCGAGGACCAGCTCGGCCGCCTCCTCGGTCCGGGGCGAGTAGCTGGTGACCGTCGGGCCGGGGTGGAGCCGGGGGTCGTTGCGGTAGCGGTGCTCGAGACGCTGTTCGGCCGAGGCATCCCCCGCGTCGGCGGCGGTCACCAGGGCCGCGACCTCGTCGATCAGGGTGAGGTCGCCGTCCAGCTCCAGGGACTGCACGCCGAACGTGTCCCACAGCAGCAACTCGTCGCCATAGCGGTGGGCGATCTCGTTGAGCACATAGTTGCGGACGAACCAGGCACCCCGTAACGGGTTCTCCGCGCCGCCCACCCCGCACTTGTTCACGTCGATGTCGCCCCGGCGGTATGCCGTCCAGACCTGCGAGGCCGGCCTGAGGCCACCGGGTCCGAGCGGCACGTCGAGCGGATCGACCGGCATCCCCCACTCCGGATCGAACTCGACGTCCACGGCGTGCCAGCGGGTGCCGTCCCACCACTCGGTGATCACATGGTCGCTGTGGAAGCCGGGCTCGAGATAGTCGGCAAAGCCCACCCGGCTGCGGGCGGGGACGCCGTGCACGCGTAGGGCGGCGACGCTGAGCAGGGTGAAGTCGCGGCAACAGCCGGCGATGCGGTCCTGCTCGGGGCGGGGTGCGAGCAGGGAGCCGGGGAACCGCTCCTGGTCGTGGGCGAGGAGCCGGTCGACCCAGCGGCTGTCGATCTCCCGGAGCCGCTCGTCGGAGAACGCGATCTCGGACGCCCGATAGTGCACGACGAGGTTGCGGATCGCGGCGGCCAGGGACGGCACGTCGGACGGCAGCTCGGCGAGCAGGGCGGTGAACTCGCGCGGGTCGGAGTAGGCGGTCTGGCGGGTGTAGTCCATCAGGGCACCTCGATCGGCTGGGCGACGTGGACGAAGGGATCCGTGCCGGCGATCTCGTGCCAGGCACCGAGGTAGATCTCGCGAGGCGGTGCACTCGCCTCCACGACGAACGACTCGACCGCCGCGTAGGCCCGCATGATCCGCGGGTAGAAGCAGTCGTCCCGGGCGACCGTCGCATACGCCTGCGTGTGGGCCGGTTCGATCCGGATCACCACGTCGTCGGCGGGCTCGGCCGTGCCCCGGAACGGCACACAGATCTCGACCGGTGCAGCGGTCTCCGGGGTGACGAAGCTGTGGTAGATCACCCAGTGCTCGGTCGTTGTTGCGGCACCCGCGGCGTCGAGCACCGCGCGGACCTCGGCCTCGCCCCGCTCGATCGTCTCCATCAGGCCCGCCTGGTCGGTCTCGTAGCGCACCGAGGCCAGCTTCACGGCGGTGACCTCGCGGAGGCGGACCGGATAGCCCGGCTCCACCTGGTCAGTGGCGAGCAGCGGATCCGTGGCGAGCTGGTCCGTGGCGAGCAGCTGTGCCCGGAGCCACCCGACACTGCTGCGGCGGGCCGCGATCGCCTGCTCCTGTGCCGCCCACCAGCGGTCGAGGCGGTCGGCGGCTTCCGTGGGCGTGCCGACGAGCACCTCCGCCACGATGGACAGGGGCATGTCGTTGCGGCGTAACAGGCTGATGCGGCGGGCCCGGTCGAGCTGGCTCAACGCGTACCGTCGATAGCCGGTTTGGGGGTCGATCTCAGCCGGCGGCAACAGTCCGGAGGCCTCGTAGAGACGCAGTGCCTTGACGGAGAGCCCAGCCCGCCGGCCGAACTCCGAGATCGTCAACCCCCGCAGGTCGCTGGTCATGAACCGAGTCTTAACCCTCCCCCAAGGGAAGAGTCAAGCCCGGAAAAGAGAGGAGTCAAGCCCAGGAAAGGGAGGAGTCAGGCCCGGAAAACGCGGCGGCCCAGAAGAACTACGGCCGAGGCGCCGACGGCAGCGGCCGCGCCCACCGCGACCCGGCCGAGGCGCAGGGGGCCGCCTTCGGTGCGGGTGGCCGGGCCCAGGACGTTGCCCGCGGTCGGGGGTGTGGTGCGGCGGGACAGGGCGACCCGGGTCATCAGGGGCCCGACCAGCCTGTCGTAGACCGGCGGGAGGGCGGTGAAGCCGAATTCGATGAGCCTGTTCGTGGCGCCGACGGAGATGGAGCGCCGTGGGCGGTCGGCGAGGCTGACGATGGCGGCGCCCATGCGGGTGGCGGTGTCGACGGGCGGGGGCGGGCGGCCCACGAAGCCCGCGTAGTTGGCCGCGCTGGTGTAGATGGGTGTGTCGACGCTGCCCGGGGCCAGCTGGCAGACGTGGATGTCCGGGGCGTCCATCGTTTCCTGGTGCAGGGTGCGGGCCAGGCCGCGCTGGCCCCATTTCGACGTCACGTAGGCGGACATGTTGGGGACGGTCACGTGGCCGAGCAGCGAGCCCGTCAGGATGAGGGTGCCGCGGCCCTGGGCGCGGAAGATGCGCAGGGCGGCCCGGGCGACGTTGGCCGAGCCGAGCAGGTCGGTGGTCACGGTCCGGTCGAAGACGTGCGGTGGGAGGTCTTCGAAGCGTCCGTACGCCATGACGGCCGCGGTGTCGACCCAGACGTCGATCCGGCCGAACTGGTCGACCGCCGCGTCGGCGAGGTCCTCGACCTCCGCGCGCACGGCTATGTCCGTGGGCACGACCAGCGCCGCGCCGCCGCAGGCAGCCGCAACTTTCTCCAGGTCGGCGAGGCCGCGCGCGGCGAGCACCACCTTGTCACCGCGGGCAGCGAACGCCAGCGCGGCGGCCCGGCCGATCCCGCTCGAACCACCGGTCAGAACCACCACACGTGACGTCATGGACCACGGTTACCCGGCGTGGTGGCCGATGAACGCTTTCTTTTCGAGAACAAAAAGGGAGACTGTCGGCATGGACCTGCCGATCAACCCGCCTGTCAAGCCGATGCTCGCGAAGCCGGTCACCGACATCCCGGCGGGGCAGCTCTACGAGCCGAAATGGGACGGTTTCCGGTCGATCATCTTCCGCGACGGCGACGAGGTGGAGATCGGAAGCCGCAACGAGAAGCCGATGACCCGGTATTTCCCCGAGGTCGTCCAGGCCGTGCTGGCGAACTTCCCGGAGCGGGCGGTGATCGACGGCGAGGTGATCGTGGCCGACACCGAGCGCAACATGCTCGACTTCGAGGCGCTGCAGCAGCGGATCCATCCCGCGGCGAGCCGGGTCAAGCTGCTGTCGGAGCAGACGCCCGCCGGGTTCGTCGCCTTCGATCTGCTGGCGCTCGGCGACGAGGACCTGACCACGCGGCCGTTCGCCGAGCGGCGGGCCCGGCTGGAGGCGGCGCTGGCCGACGCGAAACCGCCGGTCTACGTCACGCCCGCTACCGATGATCTGGCGACCGCGCGGCGGTGGTTCGAGGAGTTCGAGGGTGCCGGGCTGGACGGGCTGATCGCCAAGGGCAAGGATCTCGGCTACGAGCCGGACAAGCGGGTCATGGCCAAGATCAAGCACAAACGTACGGCGGACTGCGTGGTCGCCGGATACCGCGTGCACAAGTCGGCGGAGAACCGGATCGGGTCGCTGCTGCTCGGGCTCTACGACGAGCGCGATGTGCTGGTCTCGGTCGGGGTGATCGGCGCCTTCCCGATGAAGGTACGCGAGGAGCTGTTCGAGGAGCTCCAGCACCTGGTCACGCCGTTCGAGGGGCACCCGTGGAACTGGGCGGCGCACGAGTCGGGTGAGCGTACGCCGCGCAAGAATGAAGTGAGCCGGTGGAACAACGGCAAAGACCTCTCCTTCACGCCGTTACGCCCGGAACGGGTGGTGGAGGTGCGCTACGACTACATGGAGGGCCTCCGGTTCCGGCACACCGCCCAGTTCGAGCGCTGGCGGCCCGATCGCGAGCCGGCCTCCTGCACGTACGAGCAGCTCGAACGTCCGGTGCGGTTCCAGCTGGCGGACGTTCTGACAAGCCGATGACCGGGCTTGCGGCGACCACCGCGTAGCCTCGTGAGCGGACACCGCCGAGATGCGAGGAAAAATGCCGCGTACCCCCCGCCTGGTTCTGGCTGCCCTGGCCGCCGCGGTCATCGCGACTGCCGGCTGCACGCTGCCGGTCTTCGCGCCCGAGGATGACAGTGCCGCCCCCGCCACCCCCGGAGGCAGCGCGCCCGCCGCGGTGCCCGGCACGCAGGCCCAGTGGACCTCGTGCCCCGAGGTGCCGCAGGAGCTCGTCGGCCGCGGTGCCAGCGGCATGACGTACGACTGCGCCTCGGTCGCCGTTCCCCAGGACTGGAACAACCCGCAGAGCGGGAAGACGTACGACGTCGCCATGATCCGGATTCGGTCCGACACGCAGACCGCCCGCGTCGGGTCACTGCTGATCAACCCCGGTGGCCCCGGCGGTTCCGGCATCGACACGGCCGTCTACCTGTCGTACGGCCAGACCCTCGGCGGCCTGCCCACCGAGATCACGGACAAGTTCGACATCATCGGTTTCGACCCGCGCGGCGTCGGGCGCTCCAGCCCGGTCAAGTGCATCAGCGACGCCGATCAGGACGCCTCGTTCGCGATGGAGCCCGACCCGAAGTCGGCCGCGGCTTTCCAGCAGGCCGTCGATCTGAACAAGAAGATCGGCGCCGCCTGCGGTCAGAAGTACGGCGACCAGCTCGCGAATTTCAGCACCGAACAGGCCGCGCACGACATGGACGCACTGCGCACCGCCGTCGGCGACGCGAAGATGACCTATCTCGGCTTCTCGTACGGCACGCTGCTCGGCGCGACCTACGCCCAGCTCTACCCCGACAAGATCCGCGCCCTGGTGCTGGACGGCGCGATCGACCCGGAGCAGGACGGGATCGCCTCCGCCGAGACCCAGGCCAAGGGCTTCGAGCGGGCGTTCACCAACTTCACCGCGTGGTGCAAGGCCAACGCGGCGCGCTGCCCGATCTCGGCCGACCCGCGTAAGGCGGTCACCGACGCGCTGGCCAAGGCGCAGGCGTCACCACTCACGGGCAGCGACGGCCGCAAGGCCACCTCGGGCTGGGTGTTCCTGTCGGTGATCTCGTCGCTCTACACCGAGACCGGCTGGCTCCAGCTCGCCCGCGCGATCGAGAGCCTGCAGGGCGGCGACCCGGACGGCGTCTTCGACCTCGCCGATCAATATGCGGACCGCAAGACGAACGGCAGCTACTCCAACCTGTTCGACGCCAACTACGCGGTGAACTGCGCGGACACCTCCGAGAACCTCACCGTCGACAAGATCCGCCAGCTGCAGGGCGAGTGGCGTACGAAATATCCGCTCTTCGGCGCGTCCATGGCGATCGGCATGATGGGCTGCGCGTTCTGGCCCGGCAAGCACGACCCCTACCCGACGGGTGCAGCCAACGGCGCCCCGCCGATCGTGGTCGTGGGCACCACCGGCGACCCGGCAACGCCCTACGAGAACACCGCCCATCTGGCCTCGATGCTGGGCACCGGGCACGTGCTGACCTGGGAGGGCGAGGGCCACACCGCGTACCCGAGCACCAAGTGCATCGTCCAGGCGGTCGATAGCTACCTCATCGATCTCCAGGTGCCGCAGGAGGGTCTGCGCTGCCCGGCGAAGTGATCCCCTCGCGCTCCGCCAGCTCCTCCAGCAGCTGACGGACCCGGCGCAGGTTGTTCTTCAGCTCCTCCTGCTCGTCGTGCTGGAACGCGTCCGTATCGACGATGAGCTTGCTGGCGAAGTGCGCAGTGATCAGCGGCACCACGATGAGCACCATGATCGAGATGAGCAGGGCCGCCATCACGCGGCCCTGCCACGTCTCCGGCGATATGTCGCCGTAACCGACCGTCGAGGCGGTGACGACGGCCCACCACATCGCGTCGCCGAACGAGGCGTCGTCCTCGAAGAAGTGGTACAGAACACCACAGATCATGATGAGCAGCAGGTACGACAGGATCAGCGTCCTAGGCGAGTTCGCCAGCCAGACCAGTCCCCGGTAGACGCCGCGGAACGGCGCGAGCACTATCCGCATGGGGTCATCGTGCACCGGGCAGGGGCTCTGGGATCCTGGCCTTGTGGATGAACTGACCTTCCGGACGGCTACCCGAGCAGACCTCCCGGCCATCTTGACGCTGCTGGCCGACGATGTGATCGGCAGCGCCCGGGAAACCGAGCAGAGCGACGCGGCCTACTGGGCGGCGTTCGAGGCGATCGACGCCGACCCGCGCAACGACCTGATCGTGGTGGAGTCCGGCGGCGAGATCGTGGGCACCTGCCAGCTGACGTTCACCCCGTCGCTGAGCCGCCGCGGCGCCGAGCGGATGACGATCGAGTCCGTCCGGGTCCGCGGCGACCAGCGCGGGCGGGGCGTGGGCCGGGCGATGATGCGGTGGTCGCTCGATCGCGGCCGGGAGCGCGGTTGCGGCATAGCCCAGCTGACCACCGACAAGCTCCGCACGGACGCGCACCGTTTCTACGCCGGGCTGGGCTTCCGGGCGACCCACGAAGGCTTCAAAATCAGTCTTTCCTGAGATCCCGGTCCTTGGAGGGCTGGACGCGTTTCGGCTCGCCGGGCATCTTGGGGTGGTCGGGCGGGTAGGGCAGGTCACCCTGGCCCGCCGCCGCGTCACGGTCGGACCACTCCAGCAGTGGCGTGATGTCGTGCGCCACGTCGTCGATGCCGGCGTGCGGGTCACCCACCTCGGCGAACCGCTTCGGCACCGTACGCAGATCGAAGTCGTCCGGTTCCACCTCGGTCAGCTCGGCCCACGTGACCGGCGTCGACACCGTGGCCCGCTCGTTGGCCCGCAGCGAGTACGCGCAGGCGATCGTCCGGTCCCGGGCCATCTGGTTGTAGTCGAGGAACACCCGCTCGCCGCGCTCCTCCTTCCACCAGGACGTGGTGATCCTGTCGGGGCTGCGCCGCTCGACCTCCCGGGCCAGCGCGATGGCCGCCCGGCGCACCTGCACGAACGACCAGTCGGGCCGGATCCGCACATACACGTGTACGCCGCGACCGCCGGACGTCTTCGGGTAGCCGGCCCAGCCGAGGTCGCCGAGCACCTCGTTGATCACCCCGGCGGTGCTGACGACGTCGGCGAACGTGTTGCCCGGCTGCGGGTCGATGTCGATGCGCAGCTCGTCGGGGTTGTCGGGGGCTGCTCCCCGGACCGGCCAGGGGTGGAAGACGATCGTGCCCATCTGCGCGGCCCAGGCCACGTGCGCCAGGTCGGCCGGGCACAGCTCGTCGGCCGTACGCCCGCTCGGGAACGCGATCGTCGCCGTCCGCACCCAGGGTGGTACCCCGCGGGTGGGGATGCGTTTCTGGAAGAACGTCTCCCCCGCGAGCCCGTCGGGGAACCGTTGCAGCGTGGTGGGCCGGTCCTTCAGGGCCCGCATGATGCCGTCGCCGACGGCGAGGTAGTACTCGAAGACGTCCCGCTTGGTGTAGCCCATGGCGGGGAAGCAGACCTTGTCGGGGCTGCTGAGGCGCACGGTGCGCCCCGCGACCTCGATCTCTTCGGCGGGCGATCGGGAAGCTGCCATCCGCTGACCATAACGACGGCCGCCCTTCCATGACAGAAGAGCGGCCGTGTCGTACTGCTACGGATGATCAGGCGGACCGGCGGCGACGGCTGGCGTAGACCGCGCCCACGCCACCGGCGATCAGGACTGCGCCGACGGCGACGGTGAGGCCCATCGGCGCACCGGTGAGCGGCAGGGTGCCGGCCGGGCTGACGCCACCCGGGGTGGGTGAGCTCGGGGTCGCCGCGGGGGACGTCGTCGGGAGCTCGCCGCCCGGCGGGACGGTGTCCACGCTGGCGGTCGGCGTCGGTGCCGTGGTCGGCGCGGTGCTGCCGTAGCCCGCGCCGCCGCGGGTGGGCTCGGTGGCACCCGGTGCGGTGCTGGCGTACCCACAGTCGTCGTCCCGGTCGCCGGCGGCGCACGGCGTCTGCATGACCGCCGGCTGGGCGGCCCGGACGGCGGCCTGGTCGCCCGCAACGGCGGGCGCTCCGGTGAGAGCCAGGGCGGCGAAGGCGGTGACGCCGGCCACGGGGAGACCCGCGGCCAACCGGCGCGTGAAACTCATCAGAAGAATCCGTTCTGTCGCGTTTTGTGCCATTGGTCCGGTGAAGTTTAGCGCTTGAGGTCCGTTTTGCACGCATTGGACCCACGGGGAAGAGCGGACAGAGGATTCAACGGCGGTGGGTACGCGCGACGGCGCACTACCAGTGCGGCGCGAAGTACCTTTGATGCATGGCGACTGACAAGACAACGATCCCTACCACCGACGACGAGTGGCGGGTCCGCCTGACTCCTGACGAGTTCCGCGTCCTGCGCCTCGCGGGCACGGAGCGGCCCTGGTCCGGCGAGTATGTGAACACCAAGACCGAGGGAATGTACGAGTGCCGCGCGTGCGGCGCCGACCTCTACCCGAGCGACACGAAGTTCGACTCCCACTGCGGCTGGCCGTCGTTCGACGACGCCATCCCGGGAGCCGTCAAGGAGATCGACGACCACAGCGGCGGCATGGTGCGCACGGAGATTCGCTGCGCCCGCTGCGACAGCCACCTGGGCCACGTGTTCAAGGGCGAGATGATGACGCCGAAGAACACGCGGCACTGCGTGAACAGCCTGTCGATCAAGCTGGACGCCAAATAGGCGACGGTCAGGATCTGACCGCGTCGGGCTGGGTGGCCCACCACTCCGAGGGGACCATCTCGTAGACCTCCTGCGCGAGGTCCTTGAGGTGTTCCCCCGTCGGATGCCCGTGGTGGGCGTCCGCGATGCCCTTGAGACGCACGTACCACTCGGCCAGCTGCTCGACTGTCACGGAAACCTGATAGTCCATAACCTCAGCGTAATCGCACACCCGGGACCTTCGGCCCTGCCCCGCCGATCGTTTCGCCGGGCAAGGTGAGTGCTGTGCCGCTCACATCGAAGGACCCCGGTCACCGGGGCACGAGCCAACCTGACAGTGTGGAGAACGCTTCAGTTCGGTTGAAGGCGGTGGGGCAATTGCACGGTGTTCGCAAGCGAGTTGCTGTCATCGGCGGCGGCGTTGCAGGTTTGGCTGCCGCGGTGCGGATCCGCGACCGGGCGCCCGCCGGCACCGAGATCATCGTGTACGAGCAGTCCGGCCGGCTCGGCGGGAAACTGCGCACCGGCGACATCGCGGGCACCCAGGTCGAGCGCGGCGCCGAGTCGATGCTGATGAGTTCCCCCGACGGCGGTGAGTCCGCCGCGATCCGGTTCGCCCGCCGCCTCGGGCTCGGCGACTCCCTCGTGCACCCCGCGGCCATCCCGGCGGCGCTGGCGATCGGCGGCAAGCTGGAGCGGGTCCCCGCCGGCACGCTCGTCGGCGTCCCCGGCGACCTGAGCACCCTGGGCGCGGTGGCGACACCGACCGCCGATGCCGACCGCGACGAGGGCCACCCACTGCTCGCCGAGGGTGAGGACATCGCCGTCGGCGAGCTGGTCCGGACCCGTTACGGCGCCGAGGTCGCCGACCGGCTCGTCGACCCCATGCTCGGCGGTGTCTACGCGGGACGCGCCGACCGGTTGTCGCTCGCCACCACCATGCCCGCGCTGGCTCGCACCGCGCGTACCGAGCACACCCTGGCCGGCGCCGTCCGCGCCGCTCAGGCAGCGTCCGTCAGGGCGCCGGGCCGCCCGATCTTCGCCTCGCTCGCCGGCGGCATGAGCAGCCTGATCGGCGCTGCCGCCGCGGCCAGTGGCGCCCGGATCAGCCTGGGCCTGCCGGTCCGCGAGCTGCAGCGCACCGCGCACGGCTGGCGGCTGCTGCTGGGCCCGGTGCCGATGTCGCAGACCGACGACGTCGACGCCGTGGTGCTGGCCGTGCCCGCGAGCCCCGCCGCGCGCATGCTGGCCGGGGTCGATCTCTCCGCGGCCGCCGAGATCGAGGTGCTCGGCTACGCCAGTGTCGCTCTGGCCGCGTTCGCGCTGCCGCCCGGCACCGAGCTGCCCGAGCTCTCCGGCTTTCTGGTGCCGCCGGAAGAGGGCACGCTGGTCAAGGCAGCCACGTTCTTCACTCGCAAGTGGTCGCATCTGGCCACCGGGGACGGTCCGGTGATCGTCCGGGTCTCGCTGGGCCGCGACGGCGAGCAGGAGCGGCTCCGGTACGACGACTCCGTGCTCGCCGCCACCGCGCACGCCGAGCTGGGCAACCTCCTCGACACGGAGCTCCCGCAGCCGACGGCCTCGTGGGTGCAGCGCTGGGGCGGCGGACTCCCCCAGTACGCACCCGGCCACCTCGACCGGGTCGCCCTCGCCCGCGCGGCCCTCAACGACCACCCCGGCCTCGCGCTGGCCGGCGCCGCCTTCGACGGCGTCGGGGTGCCGGCCTGCGTGGCCAGCGGCGAGAAGGCCGCCGACGACGTCCTGAAATACCTGGAGAAGCGATGAGCGAGCCCCAAAGCAATGCCGCCCGGATCAACGAGCTCAACGCCACGATCCGCTACACCATGTGGTCGGTCTTCCGCGCCACGACGCCGCTGCCCGCGTTGCGCGACGAGCTCGCAGGCGAGGTCGACGCGCTGTTCGAGCAGCTCGGCGGCAAGGACGTCACGGTCCGCGGGACCTACGACGTGTCCGGGCTGCGCGCCGACGCCGACATCATGATCTGGTGGCACGCGAGCACCTCCGACGCGCTGCAGGACGCCTACGGATTGTTCCGCCGCACGGCGCTGGGCCGGCACCTCACCCCTGTCTGGTCGCAGATGGCGCTGCACCGCCCGGCCGAGTTCAACCGGAGCCACCTGCCGGCATTCCTCGCCGACGAGACCCCGCGGCCCTACATCAGCGTGTACCCGTTCGTCCGCTCCTACGAGTGGTACATCCTGCCCGACGAGGAGCGCCGCTTCATGCTCGCCGAGCACGGCAAGATGGCGCGCGGCTACCCCGACGTCCGGGCCAACACGGTCGCGTCTTTCGCGCTCGGCGACTACGAGTGGATCCTGGCGTTCGAGGCGGACGAGCTGCACCGCATCGTCGACCTGATGCGTGACCTGCGCGCCTCGACCGCCCGCCGGCACGTCCGCGAGGAGGTGCCGTTCTACACCGGACGCCGCCGCTCGGTCACCGAGATCGTGGCAGCTCTGCCCTGAGAAAAGCCCCGCCCTGAGAAAGGCCCGGCCCTGAGAGAGGCCCTGCCCTAATCACCTTAAAGGGCTACAAAGTCATGGTTTGAGCCCCGGCAGCCGCGGGCCCGATTAGCGTCGGGCCCGCGATGACTAAGCCATCAAGCGGTTCACTGCCCGTCGTCCTGATCGTCGAGGACGACGCCGACGTGCGTGACGTCATGTCCTACTCGCTGGAGCGCCGGGGTTTCGAGGTGCTGTCCGCGGCCGGCACCGACGCCGCCACCGACATCTGCAAGCAGCGGGCCGGCAAGATCGACGTACTCATCGCCGACCTCTCGCTGCCCGGCGACACCACCGGCGGCCTGGCCCGCTGGGTCAGTACGGTCTACCCGCGGATGAAGATCGTCTACGTGAGCGGCATTCCCCGGCACGTGGCGCTCAGCTCCGGCATCGTCCAGGGCGGCGCGCCGTACCTGGAGAAGCCGGTCAGCCCGGACGTCCTGGCGAGCACCGTGCAGAGCCTGCTCCCGCGTCCCGTCGACGCCCCGGACGATTGGTAGACGCCGCGGCCGACCGCGCCGGTATCCAGGCGCGGCTCGACGAGATCTGCGGACCCGCGCCGTCGGAACCGGAACGGAAGCTGATGGTCCGGCTGCTCACCTCGTACGTTGCGAAGACGCCGGCGGCCATCGACGGCCTTGCCGAAGCGCTGGACGCGGGCGACACCCAGCAGGTGCGGGATCAGGCGCACGCTCTCAAGGGCTCGGCGGCCAACCTCGGCATCCAGGCCATGAGCACGCTCCTCGCCGACCTGGAGGACACCGCCCGGGCCGGCGACCTGCCGGACCCGCAATCCACCCTGGACCGGATCCGCGCCACCTACCAGCGGATCGAGCCGATCTGCACGGGCCTGGCGGAAGAGCTTTAAGAGCGCTTCATGGGTACGTGCGGAATGCCGTCCTCGAGGTACTCAGCGCCCACGGTCTCGAAGCCGAACCGCGCGTAGAAGCCGGCCAGATGCGCTTGCGCCTCCAGGACACCGGGCCGGCTGCCGATGATCTCGAGCGCGTGCTCGATGAGCCGACTCGCATACCCGCCCCCGCGCGCGGACGGCGCCGTCACGACACGCCCGATCCGCTCGACCTCGCCGTCGTCCAGGATCCGCAGGCAGGCCAGGATCTCGCCGCCGCGCTCGATCCACACGTGCCGGGTGCCCGGCTCGGCGTCGCGGCCGTCCAGATCGGGATAGGCGCACTTCTGCTCGACGACGAACACGTCGACGCGCAGCTTCAGGATCGCGTAGAGGGTGACGACACCGAGATCGCGAAAGGACGCCGCACGGATCTCGTCATGGGGCTCGGGGTGCATCTCAAAATTCTAAAGGGCGTGACTTCCCGTATCCTCGGGCGTTGTTCTGACCGGAGGCCGGAGCCTTGGGAGCGAAGATGATCAAGCGAAGCAAGCTGTTCGGCAACAAGACCCGGGTGACGTTCTGCCTGCCCAGAGACGCACCCGCCGGGACGGTGAGCGTGGTGGGCACGTTCAACGACTGGAAGCCGGGGCTGCACGAGCTGAAGGTGCGCCGGGACGGCACCCGCACCATCACGTTGCACCTCGCACCGGGCCACCACAAGTTCCGCTACCTGGCCTCGGACGGCGTCTGGCTGGACGACGAGCAGGCCGACGGTGTCGGGCCGCACGGCAGTGAGTTGCTTCTCTAGAGTTTCACCTCGCCCTCCCCGGGAACGAACTACCGTTAGTTGACGGTGCAAACAACTACGGAAGGGGCTCTCGTGGCGAACGTGAAACTGGCGATCATCTACTACTCGTCCACCGGAACGATCCACGGCATGGCGGAGCGACTCCAGCAGGCCGGCGAGAAGGCCGGTGCCGAGGTAAGGCTGCGCCAGGTCGCCGAGCTCGCGCCCGAGGAGGCCATCGCCTCCAACACGGCCTGGAGCCAGCACTTCGATCGCACCAAGAACGAGCCCAAGGCGACCGCGGACGACATCGTGTGGGCGAACGCGGTGCTGCTCGGCACCCCGACCCGCTACGGCAACGTGGCGAGCCAGCTCAAGCAGTTCCTCGACACGCTCGGCGCCCAGTGGGGCCAGGGCCTGCTCGCGAACAAGGCCTACGCCGGCTTCACCGCCAGCCAGACCGCGCACGGCGGCCAGGAGTCGACCCTGCTGGCGCTCTACAACTCGATCTACCACTTCGGCGGCGTCATCGTGCCGCCCGGCTACACCGACCCGCTGAAGTTCGCCGACGGCAACCCCTACGGCGTCTCGCACGTCACGGGCGCCACCAACGACGACCCGCTGAGCGACGCCACGACAGCGGCGCTGGACCACCTGGCCCAGCGCATCGTCACGATCGGTGCCAAGCTCGCCGCCTGATCAGGCGAGGACGAACGTGTATCCACGGGCTTGGAGCCGGGTGATGGTGGCTTCGAGCGAGGCGGCGGTGTGACTCCGGTCCCCGCCGCCGTCGTGCATCAGGACCACGGAACCGTTCTTGACGTGCGCGGTGATCCGGGTGGTGATCTTCCTGGCCGACGGGCGGGTCCAGTCCTCGGGGTCGACATCCCAGCCGAGTGCGCGGAGCCCGTACCCATGGACGATCTTTCGGGCCTGGCTGTCCGACGCGCCGTAGGGAAAGCGGAAGATCTTGGGCGTCACCCCGGTGGTCTTCTTGATCTGTTTCTGCGCCTTGGTGACCTCCGCGCGGACCTTGGCGGGCGACGCCTTCTGCAGGTTGGCGTGATCGCGGCTGTGGTTGCAGAGCTGATGCCCCTCGGCAACGACCTGGCGGGCGAGCTCGGGGTAGCGCCGGGCCTCGTCACCAAGCATGCAGAACGTGGCGTGCACGTGGTGGCGGCGCAGCACGGCGAGGATCTGCGGGGTGTAGCGGGACGGCCCGTCGTCGAACGTCAGCGCCACCGTCCTTGTCGCGCGATGCTGCTGCTTCGGAACCGCCGGACCATACGTTCTCGCGGCCTGCACCGTCGCTTTCGCTGCCGGTCTCCTCGGGGCCGCCGGAGCAGCCGCCCCCGAGGCGAGCAGTAACGCCGCGGCCCCGAAAAGCGACAAAGGCCTACGGAGAGACTTGGTCCAAGCTTTTAGTCGAAGATCGGTAGAAACGAGCACACGCCAGAGTACGTCATCCTTTCGGGGACGTATTCCGCAGCTGATGGCAGACTGTGCGCCGTGGTGAAGAAGTTCGAGGCAGATCTGAGCGGCGCAGTGTGGCGCCGCAGTGCAAAGTCCGAGGAAGCGGCCGTCGAGGTCGCCCTGCTGGACAATGGGGTGGCCGTGCGTGATTCACGGCGCCCGGAGGGCGATGTGCTCTTCTTCACGCCCGCCGAATGGGATGCCTTCGTGGGTGGGGCCAAAGACGGCGAGTTCGACCTGTAGCGATATCAACCCGAACAACCTTCATCTCCCGTTACGGTTGGGACATGAGCAATTACGAGGGTTCTGAGCTGCTGAAGAAGGTGGAGCGCTACGAGGCTGCCGTCAAGGAGCTTCAGGAGGCCCACGACGAGGTCAAGAACGTACTGATCGAAGCCATCCTGTTCGACCGATGGCAGCAGCTCGGCACACAGCTCGGCTTTCACGCCGAACCGGCGGAGAAGGAAGAGCCCAACCGCGACCTGGCACAGCTCAACCAACAGATCTCGGCGATGAGCGACGCCTGGTCCCGATGACGTGTGACCCGCGCCGCGCCGACCGGTAACAACCACGGGCGGCACGGCGCGGCGCGTTAACGTGTCGGCCATGGCCGACACCCAGTACGAAGAGTTGCTACGCCGGGTCCTTGAGACCGGGGTCCCCAAAGCGGACCGCACCGGCACGGGAACGGTCAGCCTCTTCGGCGAGCGGCTGCGCTACGACCTGTCCCAGGGCTTCCCGCTGGTCACGACCAAGCGCGTGCACTTCAAGTCGGTCGCGGTCGAGCTGCTCTGGTTCCTGCGCGGCGACAGCAACGTCGCCTGGCTGCGCGAACAGGGCGTCTCCATCTGGGACGAGTGGGCCGACGACAACGGCGAGCTCGGCCCGGTCTACGGCAAGCAGTGGCGCTCCTGGCCCACCCCGGACGGCGGTCACGCCGACCAGATCACCGACCTGCTGGCCACGCTGAAGCGCGACCCGGACTCCCGGCGCATGATCGTCTCCGCCTGGAACGTCGCCCAGCTGAGCGAGATGGCCCTCGCCCCGTGCCACGCCATGTTCCAGTTCTACGTGGCCGACGGCCGGCTGAGCTGCCAGCTCTATCAGCGCAGCGCCGACATGTTCCTCGGCGTGCCGTTCAACATCGCCAGCTATGCGCTGCTCACGCACATGATCGCCGCACAGACCGGGCTGATCCCCGGCGATTTCATCTGGGTCGGCGGCGACTGCCACGTCTACTCCAACCACGTCGAGCAGGTCCGCGAGCAGCTCAGCCGGGAGGCGTACGACTTCCCGGCCCTCAAGCTCGCCCCGGCGCCCTCGCTCTTCGACTACAAGTACGAAGACTTCGCGCTCGAGGGCTACCAGCACCACCCGGCTCTGCGGGCGCCGGTCGCGGTATGACCGACCACACCGAACTTGGCGGACCGCGCCGTCTTCCACTCCGGGCGACGGTGCCTGCATGACCATTCATATGATCTGGGCCGAGGCGCAGAACAGGGTCATCGGGAACGCGGGCGAGATTCCGTGGCGGATCCCCGGTGAGCAGAAGGTCTTCCGTGAGCGCACGATGGGCGCCACGGTCGTGATGGGCCGCGGCACGTGGGAGTCGCTGCCCGAGAGGGTCCGGCCCCTTCCCGGGCGCCGCAACGTCGTTCTCAGCCGCCGCCCGGGCTGGTCCGCGCCCGGCGCCGAAGTGCTGTCCTCGATCGACGAGCTGCTGGGCGAGCAGGACGAATTCTGGGTGATGGGCGGCGCGGAGATCTACGCCGCCCTGCTGCCGCACGCCGACCACATCGTGCGTACCAGGATCGATCTGGCTGTCGACGGTGACACCTGGGCGCCCGAGCTCGGCCCCGAGTGGCAGCTGGAGAAGGCCGAGCAGACGGATGCCTACGTGGTCGAGGACCTCAGACGGAGTGGACCAGCTCGACCAGGCGCGTGAGCACGTCCGGGTCGGTCTCCGGCATGACGCCGTGACCCAGGTTGAAGATGTGACCGCGAGCCGCTTTCCCCTGTGCCAGCACCCGCCGGGTCTCGCGCTCGACGACCTCCCACGGCGCGAACAGGATCGCCGGGTCCAGGTTGCCCTGCAGGGACCGGGCCGGGCCGACGACGCTCACGGCACGGTCCAGCGGGGTACGCCAGTCGACGCCGACGACGTCCGCGCCCGCCTCGCCCATCGCCTCGAGCAGGACACCCGTGCCGACGCCGAAGTGGATACGCGGGACGCCCGCCTCGGCGAGGCCGCTCAGGACCCGGGCGGAGTGCGGCATGACGTACTCGCGGTAGTCCGCCTCGGAGAGCGCACCCGCCCACGAGTCGAAGAGCTGGACGGCGCTGACGCCCGCCTCGATCTGGACCCGCAGGAACGTCAGCGTGATGTCGGCCAGACGGGAGCAGAGCCGGTGCCAGAGCTCCGGGTCGCCGTACATCATGGCTTTGGTCCTGAGGTACGTGCGTGAGGGCCCACCCTCGATGAGATAACTCGCCAGCGTGAAGGGCGCGCCGGCGAACCCGATCAGCGGCGTGGCGCCCAGCTCGGGCAGCAGCAGCCGGATCGACTCGGCGACGTAGCTCACATCGGTGGCTTCGAGCGGGCGCAGAGCCTCGACCGCGGCCGCCGTGCGGATCGGCTCGGCGATGACCGGGCCGGTGCCGGGGACGATGTCGAGGTCGACGCCGGCCGCCGCGAGCGGGACCACGATGTCGCTGAACAGGATGGCAGCGTCGACGCCGTGGCGGCGGACCGGCTGCAGGGTGATCTCGGTGACCAGCTCCGGCCGGCGGCAGGACTCCAGCATGGCGACGCCCTGCCGGATCTTGCGGTACTCCGGCAGCGAACGGCCGGCCTGACGCATGAACCAGACGGGGGTGCGGGGCACTTCCAGCCCGCGTGCGGCGCGGACGAGGGCGGAGTCGGCGGGAGAGTTGCTCACCCGCGACATCGTGCCACGTGAGTGAACGGGAGCATGCGGCGCGCCGCGCGCGGACACGAGGCAGTGATCGGCATACCCTTCCTTGCATGGCGCCTACGTCCGCTGCACCCGAGGCGTTCACCCGCGCTGTGGCAGGGTTGCGGGCCGCTGCCCCGCGCGAGGAGATCCTCCTCGAAGAGATCGCCGCACCTCAACGGCTCGCACCGTACGGTTTCGCGCTCAGCGCCACCGTCCTGCGCGACGGCGAAGAGGTCGCGAGCGGCCGGCTGATCCTGCTGCACGACCCGGACGGCCACGAGGCCTGGCGGGGCAATCTGCGGCTCGTGACGCTCATCACCGCCGAGCTGGAGTCCGACCTGGCCGGCGATCCCCTGCTGCCCGCCGTCGCCTGGACCTGGCTCACCGACGGGCTCGATCAGCACGCGGCCGCGTACACAGCGATCGGTGGCACAATCACCCAGACCGCGTCGACCCGCTTCGGTGAGCTGGCAGGCCCCCTGCCCACCGCCGACCTGGAGATCCGCGCCTCCTGGACGCCCACCTCCGACGACCTCGGCGCCCACCTCCAGGGCTGGTGCACGATGCTCGCCTCCACCGCGGGCCTGCCCCCGCCCGGCGTGACATCCCTGAACCGCCAGCGAGCCTCAACCGCCTAGCGCTCCGCCTTCAGGCCCCGCCTCCAGGCAGGATGTTGCGGCAGCGCCGGTTTCAGCGCAACTTCGTGCCCCTACGCCCCCAGGGCCGGGCGCACGTCGTAGGTCTTGCGGAGTTCCTCGAAGGCCGCGAGGACGTCGGCGGGGATGTCGACGTGGGCGAGGAAGTCGCGGCCCCGGGGGCCGTAGCCGTCCGGGGTGTCCGCCAGGCGTGGGATCTCGCCCATCAGCAGGGTGATCCAGTGGTCGACGTCCCAGGCGCCCCAGTGCGGCGTACCCGAGTAGGCGAGCTTGCCGTCGCGGACCTCGACCCTCGGGCTGGTGCCGGCGAAGTTGATCACCTGGGGCGTGCCGTAGGTCCATTTCGCGCGCACGACCGCGTCCATCCGCTGCTGCATGGACGCGTCCTGGATCAGGATCATGGATTCCGGCGGCCCGCCGGCCCAGGCCCGGATCGTCCGCTCGGCGAACGTGATGTTGTTGCCGGAGTTCGTCGACTCCCGCTCCAGCAGCACGTCCGTGATGCCGTGCTCGGCCGCGAGGTAGGCGGCCATCATGTCGGCCTCGATGTCGAACCCGGCGAGCCGCGGAAAGCGCTGGAGCATCGGCGTCGTGTGCCCCGCGCCCCCGACCAGCAGGAACTTCCCGGCGATCCCGTCGAGCCAGGCCCGGGCAGCGAGATCCCAGCCCTCCGGCGGGCAGCCCCCGAACAGGATCAGGATGTCGGCGCGCTCGGTGAGCGCGGGGACGTCGCGCCGGCCGAGAAACCCGGCCAGCGTGTTCAGTTGATCAGCAGACCTTGAAAGTGTCACAAGCTGTTTTTATCGGTACGGCCAGGCCGATGCCCTCGGCATCGCGTGCTTTCGCCGTGGCGAGCCCGATGACCTGGTCCGCGCTGTTCACGACCGGCCCGCCCGAGTTACCCGGGTTGATCGGGGCGTCGAACTGGATCGAGGGCCCGTCCGAGTCGTCCGGCCGGTAGGCGCTGACCACGCCCGTGGTGACCGTGTCCTCGAGCCCGAGCGGCGTGCCGACGACCACGACCTGCTGGCCCGGCTTCACGGTTTCCTTGGCGACCGCCAGCCCGGCGATCTCCTTGTCCGTCCGCAGCAACGCGATGTCCTTGGCCTTGGAGACCTTGACGATCGTGGCGGTGAGCTCGTCCTTGCCGCGTTCGAGGAAGACCTTCTTGGTTCCGGCCTCCCACACCGACTCGACCACGTGATAGTTCGTCAGCAGGTTGGTCTGCTTGTCCGCGGGATCGCCGACCGCGAACGCCGTACCCGTGAAGTTGCCGGCCCGGACCCGGAAGACGCTCGGCAGCACCGACGACGAGATGGCCTCGGGGTCGAAGACGCCGGCGAGCTGGGTCTCCAGCTTCTCGGCGCGGTCCGCGAGCTCGGTCTGGCGTACCTGCGAGGCGGACAGCTGGTCACCCAGCCGGGCGTCGGCCTGCTCCATCCGCCACGCCAGGAATCCCCCGCCACCGAGCAGCAGCAGCGCCAGCAGGACCGGGATCACCCGGCTGCGGCGGCGGCCCTCGATCGGCTCGGAGACGACCGGGAACGGCGCCCCACCCGACGGCGACACGAGGTACGGCCCGGAGTCGCGACGCGCCGGGCGTGGATGACCCACCCGCGGCGGACCCATGTCGATGTCCGGCATCGGCTGCGGCGGATAGGAGGTCGCCGCCCACTCGCCCGACGGGTGGTCGGGCAAGCTCAGCAACGGATCGTGCGGCGCCCGGCGCTGACCCGGCACCCCGTAGGGGTCATAGGCGGTGGTCATGAAACTCCCGAGTACTAGAGGCTTCGGGGGGTAGTACGAGAAAAAACCCTCGTCCGGACGGGTCCGGACGGGCCTTTTTCGGCGCGGATTCAGGCAACAAGTGGATCGAGCGCCGACGCGCCGGTACCCGGCTGCACACGCGGGGGTGGGTACCCCCGTACGGTTACGGAGTGACCGACGACGCACCCCTGCACCGTCGGGACACGCCGGACCTTGCACAAGACGGACCGCACGACGTGCCGCCCGACCTAACGTCTGGCGGTCCCGAGCCTGCCCGCACCGCTGTCCCGCTGACCGCGCCCCGCGACGGAACGCCCCGTCCGGTGGAGTCCAGCGCCGAGTTGGCCGAGGTCGTGGCCAGGATGGCCGCCGGCTCCGGCCCCGTTGCCGTCGACGCCGAACGGGCGTCCGGCTACCGCTACACCCAGCGCGCGTACCTCGTACAACTACGCCGCGAGGGTTCGGGCACGGTGCTCGTCGACCCGATGCCGCTGAGCGACCTCAGCACCCTCGACGAGGCTCTGGCCGACACCGAGTGGGTGCTGCACGCCGCGAGCCAGGACCTGGCCTGCCTGGCGGAGATCGGCATGAAGCCGCGCCGGCTCTTCGACACCGAACTGGCCGCGCGCCTGGCCGGGTTCGAGCGGGTCGGGCTCGCCGCGCTCACCGAGCAGCTGCTGGGCTTCTCGCTGGAGAAGCACCACTCGGCCGCGGACTGGTCGACCCGGCCGCTGCCCGAGTCGTGGCTGACGTACGCCGCGCTCGATGTCGAACTTCTGACCGACCTGCGCGACCTGCTCGCCGCCGAGCTGGAGCGGCAGGGCAAGGCGGAGTGGGCGGCCGAGGAGTTCGCCGCGCTGGTCGCGAGCGCCGACCGCCCGCCGCGCAGCCGCCCGGACCCGTGGCGACGCACGTCGGGAATACACCGAGTCCGCGGCGCCCGCGCCCAGTCCCGGGTCCGTGCCCTCTGGTACGCCCGTGACGGCGTCGCCTCCCGCCGCGACTCGGCCCCGGGCCGCGTTCTGCCGGACTCCGCGATCATCGCCGCCGCCGAGCTGGACCCCAAGGACGAGCGCACGCTGCTCACCCTGCCGGGCTTCGGCGGCCGATCGGTACGCCGCCTGGCCCGCGTCTGGCTCGACGCCCTGGACACCGCCCGCGCCCTGGGCGACGACGAGCTGCCCGTGAACCAGCCGGTCGAGGGCCCGCCCCCACCGCACCGCTGGGCCGAACGCGACCCGGTCGCCGCCGCCCGGCTGCAGCGCTGCCGGCAGGTCGTGATCGCCATCGCCGAGTCGCACACCCTGCCCCCGGAGAACCTGATCAGCCCGGACTTCATCCGCCGGCTGGCCTGGGCCCCGCCGAACGAGGTCACCCCGGAGGCGGTCGGCGAGGTCCTGCTCGGCTTCGGCGCCCGCAACTGGCAGGTCGTCCTGCTCGCGGAGCAGATCGCGGCGGTCCTGCCCGACGCCCCGCCCGCCGCGGAGTGATCAGACCGCCCCTGCTGCCGCGCTCGAGGGAGCAGGGTCGGTGCTGACCCGTGGGGCTTTCGGTGACGTGCAATTCACCACCCGTACGGCCGGCAGCGAGCTCTTCATCAACCCCTGATGTTGATCTATTTCACTGTCCGTCTGGACGCCCTGGCCAGGCGTAACCTCTATCTGGACCGGCTCGAGGGCACGACGAACACGGGACACGTCAGCCTACGGATCGAGGAGTTCCGCGAGGAGATCTCGCCCCACACTCCACGCGCCTTCCCACACTGACTGGTCGAGCTACTTACCGGCGAGTAACATAACCGTGTCTAGAGCCCTGGGTTCACGCCTGCAAGGAGGCTTGTTGTGCCCCGAGTAAGCCGCGAGGTCGTCTTCGTAGACGGCGTCCGCACCCCGTTCGGCAAGGCGGGCGGCATGTATGCCGAGACCCGCGCCGACGATCTGGTGATCCGATGCATCCGTGAGCTGATGCGCCGCAACCCGCAGCTCCCGCCCGAGAAGGTCGACGAGGTCGCGATCGCGGCCACGACCCAGATCGGCGACCAGGGCCTGACCATCGGCCGTACCGCCGCTCTGCTGTCCGGCCTGCCCAAGACCGTGCCCGGCTATTCCATCGACCGCATGTGCGCCGGTGCCATGACCGCGGTGACCAACGTCGCCGGCGGCATCGCGATGGGGGCGTACGACGTCGCCATCGCCGGCGGTGTCGAGCACATGGGCCGCCACCCGATGGGCGAGGGCGTCGACCCCAACCCGCGGATCCTCGCGGAGAAGCTCGTCGACCCGTCCGCGCTGGTCATGGGCAGCACCGCCGAGAACCTGCACGACCGGCTCCCCGGGATCACCAAGGAGCGCGTCGACGCGTACGGTCTGGCCTCGCAGGAGAAGACGGCCAAGGCGTACGCGAACGGCAAGCTCCAGCCCGACCTGGTGCCCGTCGCGATCCGCAGCGCCGAGCAGGGCTGGGGTCTCGCCACGACCGACGAGGCGCCCCGCGAGACCTCCCTGGAGAAGCTCGCCACCCTCAAGACTCCGTTCCGCCCGCACGGCAAGGTCACCGCGGGCAACGCGGCCGGCCTCAACGACGGTGCGACCGCGGCGCTGCTGGCCGACGAGGAGACCGCTCGCGAGCTGGGCCTGCCCATCGCGATGCGGCTCGTGTCGTACGGCTTCGTCGGCGTCGAGCCGGAGATCATGGGTTACGGCCCGATCCCGTCGACGGAGAAGGCGCTGCGCCTGGCCGGGCTCACCATCGACGACATCGGCCTGTTCGAGCTGAACGAGGCGTTCGCCGTGCAGGTGCTCGCGTTCCTCGACCACTACGGCATCGCCGACGACGACCCCCGCGTCAACCCGTGGGGCGGCGCGATCGCCATCGGTCACCCGCTCGCGTCCTCGGGCGTGCGGCTGATGACGCAGCTGGCGCGGCACTTCGAGGAGCACCCCGAGGTCCGCTACGGCATCAACGCCATGTGCATCGGCATCGGCATGGGCGGAACGGTCATCTGGGAGAACCCCCACTGGGAAGGAAACGACAAGTGACGGCGCTCCCGGACTACCCCAACGAGGTCGTGACCAAGGCGCTCGTACGCCTGGTCAAGGTGCCCGGGCTGGACAAGCCCGCCGCGTTGATCACCCTCGACAACGGCTTCGACCACAAGAAGCCCAACAGCTTCGGGCCGGCCGGGCTGGCGTCGCTCGACGAGGCGATCACCAAGGCCACCGAGGCGGAGCCGGCGTTCATCGCGCTGACCGGTAAGCCGTACATCTTCTGTGTCGGCGCCGACATCACGGGCATGCCGTTCATCACCGAGAAGGAGCAGGCCCTCGCCCTCGGCGAGCTGGGCCACCGAGTCTTCGCCCGGCTCAAGAACTCGAGCATCCCGACGTTCGCGTTCATCAACGGCGCGGCTCTCGGCGGTGGCCTCGAGGTCTCTCTGCACTGCCACTACCGCACGGTCTCCGCCGGCGCGGCGGCACTCGGCCTCCCCGAGGTCGCGATCGGTCTGGTGCCTGGCTGGGGCGGCAGTCAACTGCTTCCCAACCTGATCGGTACGCCCGGAGCAGCGCAGATCATCCTGCAGAACCCGCTCACCCAGAAGGTCCTCCGCCCGAAGCAGGCCGCCGAGCTGGGCGTCGCCGACGTGCTGTTCGAGCCGGCCGACTTCCTGGAGCGCTCGCTCGAATGGGCGGCCGGCGTGGTCCAGGGCACCGTGACGGTCGAGCGTCCCGAGGTTGACCGGGACATGTGGGACGGCGTGCTCTTCTTCGCGAAGCAGCAGCTCGACGAGCGGCTGCACGGCGCTGTCCCCTCGGCCAACAAGGCGCTCGAGCTGCTCGCTCTCGCCAAGGACGCGACGTTCGAGGACGGCACCGCGGCCGAGACCGAGGCGCTCGCCGACCTGATCATGGGTGACGAGTCCCGCGCCAGCCTGTACGCGTTCGATCTCGTGCAGCGGCGGGCGAAGCGCCCGGTGGGCGTACCCGACAAGGGGTTGGCCCGGAAGGTCACCAAGGTCGGCATCGTCGGTGCCGGTCTCATGGCCTCCCAGCTCGCGTTGCTCTTCGCCCGGCGGCTCGAGGTGCCGGTGGTCCTCACCGACCTCGACCAGACCCGCGTCGACAAGGGCGTCGAGTACGTCCACGGCCAGATCGCCAAGATGCAGTCCAAGGGCCGGATGGACGAGGGCACCGCAGCCAAGCTGCGCGGCCTGGTCAGCGGTTCGGTCGACAAGTCCGTCTTCGCCGACGCCGACTTCGTGATCGAGGCGGTCTTCGAGAACCTCGAGCTCAAGAAGCAGATCTGGGCCGAGCTGGAGAAGATCGTCACCCCCGAGGCGATCCTGGCGACGAACACCTCCTCGCTGTCGGTGACCGAGATGGCAGCCGGCCTCGAACACCCCGAACGCGTCGTCGGCTTCCACTTCTTCAACCCGGTCGCCGTCCTCCCGCTGCTGGAGATCATCAAGGGCGAGCGGACCGATGACGTGACCCTTGCCACGGCGTTCGCGGTCGGCAAGGACCTGCGCAAGTCGTCGGTGCTGGTCAAGGACGCCCCGGCGTTCGTGGTCAACCGTCTGCTGACCCGCTTCACCAGCGAGGTCTTCAACGCGATCGACGCCGGCACCCCGCTCGAGGTCGTCGACATCGCGCTCGACCCGCTGGGCCTGCCCATGCGCCCGATCGCCCTGCTCCAGCTCGTCGGCCCTGCCGTGGCCCTGCACGTGGGCGAGTCGCTGCACGAGGCGTTCCCGGACCGCTTCGGCGACAGCCCCAACCTGCGCAAGATCGTCGACGCCGGCCTGCCCCTGATGGTCGACGACGAGATCAACCCCGAGGTGGTCAAGCTCGTCGACGGCGGTTCCGCTCCCCTGACAGCCGATGAGGTACGCCAGAAGGCGCTGGACGCACTCGCCCAGGAGATCCGCCTGATGCTCGACGAGGGCGTCGTCGCCGAGGCGCAGGACATCGACCTGTGCATGATCCTCGGCGCGGGCTGGCCGTTCCACCTGGGCGGCGTCACGCCGTACCTCGACCGCAGCGGCACCGCCGAGCGGGTCACCGGCAAGCGCTTCCTGCCGCAGGGCGTGGCCAGCCTGCCCTCCTGATCCCCGCGTCGCCGGCGAATCCTGCTTCGCGGCGCTGAAGACCATCGATGCCCTCGCGTCCCCACGGCGCGGGGGCATCGTTGTCCCATCCGTTCGGACTGTCATGATCGCGTAACAGGGGATCACACGGGCCGCTCAGGACGGCTAAGCTCGCCAGGGCCGCAGCCTGACCCGATGGAGCGTGGATGTCCCAGCCGCCCAACCAGCCGCCTTACCCGGGCGAGCCCTACAACCAGCCCGGCTCGGGCGGACCTTACGGTTCCCAGCCGCCGACCTCGGGCGGCCCCTATGGCGCTCAGCCCCCGTCCTCGGGCGGGCCCTATGGCGCTCAGCCGCCGTCCTCCGGCGGGCCCTATGGCGCTCAGCCGCCGTCCTCTGGCGGGCCTTACGGTGCTCAGCCGCCGTATAGCGAGTCGCAGCAGCCCTATGGGGCTCAGCCGCCTTACGGTGCCCAGCCCACTGGGGCTCAGCCGCCTTATGGCGCTCAGCAGCCGTCCTACGGGCAGCCCAACCCGGACCAGCCCGGTTCGGTGCCGCCCGGCTACCCGCCGGCCGCGGACTACACCCAGCAGCAGCCCGGGTTCCCGCAGCCCGGCCAGCCGTTCCAGACCCCGCCGAAGAAGAAGTCCAAGGCGCTCCCGATCGTCCTGATCTCGATCGCCGTGGTCCTCGTCCTCTGCGTGGGCGGCGGCACCGCCGGCTTCCTGCTCCTGCGTGACAAGGGCCAGGACGTCGTCGACGCGATCGCCTCGGCGGCCCCGACCACCGAACCGGGTGCCACCCCCGGCGAGACGACCCCCACCACCGAGCCCGCCGCGGATTCCAACATCACCGTGACCGAGCCCAAAACCCTCGGCGGCCGTCCCAAGCTGACCGACCCCCAGTTCGCCGGCGCCGCCGACCAGCTGGAACAGGGCCTCAAAGAGGTCCCGGACGCCACGGACACGGTCGGCGCGCTCTACGGCACCCCCACCAAGCAGGACATCGTCATCGTCGCGGCAGCAGCAGCCCCGATCGCCGACCCCGAGAAGGAACTCGACAACACCTTCCTCGGCGCCGGCATCGGCGGCCTCAAGCTCACCGGCATCGTCGACGCCTCCCCCGGCGCCCTCGGCGGCTCCGCAAAATGCGGCAAGGGCGACGCCGGCGGCGCCGACCTCATCATGTGCGGCTGGGCCGACGACGGCAGCATCGGCTGGGTCATCTGGTACTTCAAGTCCATGAGCTCCGCCAAGGCCGAATTCCCGAAGCTCCGGGCCCAGGTCGAAAAGAAGAAGTAACCCGAACCACGATTCCGGGGCGCCGCTCCTCCACACGGAGGCGGCGCCCCGTTTTCTTCCCGATAGCCGCGACCGTCACGGTAGGTCACCTCAGCCACAAGGTATGTGTCCTGCGCTGAACAACGATTCCCCGCATTTGACAGCCGCCGCCATCACAAGTTGCGGCACCTCAGCCTCCAGCGCAACATACGGCGGGCTTTCATGCTCAGAAGGATCATCGGCGCGTGGTCCACACCGCGGACAACACGCAGCGTCGTCGGCGACCGCGTCGACGTCGCGGTTCTGGTAGGCATGCAGTCGGTTTCAGCACGTGTTGCCTATCGGAGCAACCGGCTGGACGTGGTCCATCAGAGGCGTGAAGTCCACCGAATATTGCGTCGAATGACCTAACACCACAATGTGTGCTGGCGTCTTCCGTCAAGGGCGGGGCAAATATTGTTCAGCGCAGGACACATGCCCTTGGGCTGAGGTGACCGATCGTGACGCTGCTGACTTGGGCTCCGACCGATCCTCCGGTCCTGGGCGCCGAGGGTGGCCCGCAGACCCCCCAGACCTTCTAGCTGGGCGCCACGCCGAGGCCCTTGGCGCGGGGCACTGTTGCGGTGGCAGCGACCACCGGGGTGGTGTCCGCGGCGGGCAGGCTGACGGTTACTTCGAGGCCGCCGCCTGGCTGGGCGACTGCTGAGACCGTGCCGCCGTGGGCGTCGCAGACGGCGCGGACGATGGAGAGGCCGAGGCCCGAGCCGCGCGAGCCGGTTCGCTCCCAGCCGCCGCGGCGGAAGGGCTCGAACAGGCCGGGGACGTCCACCTGGTCGACCTCGAAGCCGGTGTTGCCGACCACCAGCATGGCCCGGCCGTTCACGCTGGAGGTGCGTAGCCAGAGTTTGCCCATCAGGTGGTTGTAGCGGATCGCGTTCTCGATGAGGTTGCCGGCGAGGCGGTCGAGGAGGCTGGGGTCGCCCACGACGTTGGCGGCTTCGAGGTCGGTGGTGACGTCGAGTTTCATCCGTTCGGCCTCGGCTTTGACCGCGGAGAGGGCGTTGTAGACGCTGGTGGCGAGGTCGGCGGGCATTTTGCGGACCAGGCGGCGGCCGGACTGGGCTTCGCTGCGGGCCAGGACGAGGAGGGCGTCGACCAGGCCGTTGGCTCGTTCGGAGGCGTTGCGGACGACCTTGGCCATGCGGCGGTATTCGGCGACGTCGGCTTCGTCGTCGCTCAGGGTGACGTCGATTTCGGTACGCATGACCGCCAGCGGGGTTCGCAGCTCGTGGGACGCGTTGGCGACGAAGCGTTTCTGGGATTCGAAGGCGCCCGCGAGCCGGTCGAGCATGGCGTCGAAGGTGCGGGCCAGCTCGGCGACCTCGTCATCGGCGCCGGAGTAGCGGATGCGCTCGTCGAGGGTTTCCTCGCCGAGGCGGCGGGCGGTGGCGGTGACGTTGTGCAGGGGGCGCAGGGCGCGGCCGGCCACCGCGTAGGCGCCGGCGATGCCGATGATGCCGATGGCGACGAGCGCGATCAGACCCTTGACCAGCAGTTCCTGGGAGGCGGAGCCGACGAGGTTCTGCTGCCAGGTCAGCGCGTCGAGGCGGGTGCCGTCGGAGAGCACCACCTGGGTGCCGGCGGCAAGCTCGTCGCCGGGGCGCAGCGCGTCGCCGACCAGCAGCCACGCCAGCAGCACCAGGATCGCCCCGGCGCCGACGAGCAGGATGCCGTTGAGCAGGGTCAGCCGGAGCCGCAGGGTCGGCCGCAACCGCAGCCGTTCCCGCTTGGACGCGTAGACGGTCATGACGGGGTGACCACGACCGGCTCGGGAACCCGGTAGCCGGAGCCGACAACCGTCTCGATGAGGGGCGGGTCGCCGACCTTCTTGCGCAGGGTCATCACCGTCACGCGGACCGTCGTCGTGAACGGGTCGGTGTTGGCGTCCCAGACGCGTTCGAGCAGCTCCTCGCTCGACACCACGCCGCCGCGGGCCTTGAGCAGCTCCTCGAGGACGCCGAACTCCTTGTTCGTCAGATCGATCGGGGTGCCGCCGCGGGTCACCACCCGGCGGGTCTGGTCGAGGACCAGGTCACCGACGGTGAGCACCGGCGGGGCCACCGGGGTCGCGCGCCGGCCGAGCGCCTGGACCCGCGCCACCAGCTCCTCGAACGCGAACGGCTTGGGCAGGTAGTCGTCGGCGCCGAGCTGCAGGCCCTCGACGCGGTCGGCGACCGTGACGCTGGCGGTGAGCATCAGAACCCGGGTGAGCGCACCCGACTCGACCAGGGCGGCGCAGATCTCGTCCCCGTGCATGCCCGGCAGGTCGCGGTCCAGCACGACAACGTCGTACCTCGTGACATAAGCCATCTCGTGGCCGGTCAGCCCGTCATAGGCGACGTCGACCGCCATGCCCTTGCGACGCAGCCCCCGAGCGATCGCGTCGCACATGTTCCGCTCGTCTTCCACAACCAGCACGCGCACCCGCGGGTCCTTCCGAGTTGTTCAGCCCCCGCGCACCAGCTTCCCCGGCATCGCGTAAAGGGGCTGTAAGTGCAGGCTACCGGCCGGTCACCGAATGTCCCAGATGGCGACGGAGGCATCCAGGCGGCGGCACACCAGGAAGTCGATGGTGGCGTTGCAGTCGCCGGAGATGCCGGTGGCGGTGCCGAGCAGGCGCAGGGCCGGTACGGCGGGGTCCAGGAGGCCATAGTTGACGACGGTCCCCACCTGGCGTAGCACGACCACCGTGCCGTCGGGGCGCACCGGACCGTACGGCTGCCATCTGCCGTAGTCGGCCAGCACCTTGCCGGTGGCGGGGTCGACGACAGCGAGTGGGAACCGGCCGGGGACGGCATCGCCGACCTCGGTGCCCCGGACCATCAGGGCGGATCCGATCGCTGTCGCTGTGCTCCATCGGTCGCTGCTCCAGCGGACCGCACCGGTGGCGGGGTCGAGGGCCTTCAGGCCGTCGGCGAGGCCGAACACGCAGATGCTGCCCGCACAGTCGGGCTCCACGTAGCTGTCGTCGGTGAGATCGATCGGGACGGTCCAGCGCGCGGTCAGATCGTTCATACCGTACGCAGTGAGCCCGCCCTCCCCCTCGATCAGCATCGCCTCGTCGCCGGCCCAGACGGTGATCCCCTGCTGGTTCCAGGCCGGGTCCGCGGGCAGGTCGACGGCGCGCAGCAGCGCACCGCTGACCCCGTCGTGCAGCTCGACGTGCCCGTCGGGGGCTGCCGTCACCATCCGGCGCGGGAAGCCGTTCCCCAACCTCGTCAGATCCCCGTCCTCCGGCGTCCCCAGCGACCATCGGAGTTTGCCGGTGGCCAGGTCGACGGCGGACCAGTCCCGGTAGTCGCCGGAGCCGAGCAGCCCGAGCCCGGCGTCCGCGGAAGCGCTCACGAGCTGGGCCGGCACCTCCCACGACGGCTGCGCGGCGCCCAGCCGGATCCCCACGGTGGTCGGCGGGTCGGGGTAGACCGGCTGGTACGACACCAGCAGCGTGTCACCGGCCGAGGCGACCAGGCTGACTATGCCGAGCTGGCCGATGTCGCCGATCGGGGTCCGCGCGAGCAGTTCACCGCCGGGCAGCGAGTACGTGGTGACCACCCGGCTGGCGGCGCTGGGCGGGCTGACCACGTGCAGCCGGTGGGGGTCGAGATAGATGGACTCGCCGACCCGTACCGCCACGATCGTCGGGACCCGCTCGGCCGGGAGGCGTGCTGACCCGCCGAGCAGCACGAGCAACAGGATCGAGACCGCGAGGAACGGCAAGCGGGGTTTCCGGAAGCGGCGGATCCCGGGTTCAGGGTGTTCGTCGGAGGGATCGTGCAGCCGGTCGAGATCGATCACCGCGTCGGTCACCGGGTCAGCTTAGGCACTGACCAGATCGCGATCGAGGCGTCGACGCGGCGGCAGATCAGGACGTCCGCGGTGGCGTCGCAGTCCCCGGAGATGCCGCCGGCCGCGCCGAGCACGCGAAGGGCGCGCGACGCCGGCTCGAGCAGGCCGATGTTGAGCACGTCACCGGTCAGGTGCGTCACGATCGCGGTGCCGTCGGCCCGGATCGCCCCGGTCAGTCGCCACCGGCCGAAGTCCGCGAGCCGCTTGCCGGTCGCGCCGTCGAGGATGGCGAGCGGGTACGTCGCGTTGTAGGCACCGGAGCCGTCGTTGCCGCTGACGATCAGCGCGGACCCGGCCGGGGTGACGGTGGCCCAGCCCGGCTGGCGCCAGCGCGGTGCGCCGGTCGCGGCGTTGTGGACCTCCAGGCCGCCCTCGAAGCCGACGACGCAGAGACCACCGGCGCAATCGGGCAGCACGAAACGCTGCTGCAGGTCGAAGGCGGCGGTCCAGCGCTGGGTCAGGTCTCGCATCGCGTACGCGGTGACGGAATCCGGGCCACCCGCCAGCAGAAGATCGCCGACGGGCATGAGCGAGATCCCGAGGCTCGGCCAGCTCTGCGTATCCGGCAGGTTCGCGCTCGTGACGACCGTACCGTCGGCTGTATCGATGATCTTGACCTTGCCGTCGGTCGTGGCCTGGATCAGCCGGTACTCCCCGGCCAGGAACGTGAATCCCTGGGGCGGCTCGGCGACCGTCCACCGGCGCTGCCCGGTGGCCAGGTCCAGGCCGGACCAGGTGCCGTCCTCGGCACGCGTCAGCGCGGTCCCGGCTGCGGCGGAGAATGAGAAGACCTGGGCGGGGACCCGCCAGGATTCCGTCTGCGCGCCCAGCCGGGTGGCGACGGTGGACACCACTTGAGAGTCGTTCTCCCGGTAGGACACCAGCAGGAGCTCGCCCGCGGTGGCCACCGACTGGACCGTGCCGGAGGCGACCATCCGGGTCCGCGTGATCAGCTCGCCGCCGGGCAGCCCGTACGTGCTGACCCAGCGGTACTGCTGTTCGGACGGGTCGACGGCATACAACCGGGGAAGACTGCGATCGATGAACGTACTGTCGCCGAGCCGGGCCGGCACGTTCGTGACCGCCGGCTCGCCGAAGCTGGGCGCCGCGCCGCCGAGCAGGCCGGCCAGCGCCACCACGGCGACGACGAACGTTGCCCGGGGCAGTCGGAGGCGCTTGTCCGTAGGGGGTTCGCGAACGGTACCGAGATCGATCAGAGCGTCGCTCACGCCCTTACCCTAGGTATTGATAGACCTCGGCGCTGCCCCCGACGCGGCAGGCCAGGTACTTCTCGTCGCGCTCGCACGCGGCGGCTGCCCGGGGGATCCGTCCGAGCAGCTGGATCGCGGGTGCGCCGCGCCGGAGCAGGCCGAGCACCAGACCCGCGCCGGGCTCGGGCCGCATGAGCAGATATCCGCGGGAGTCCGCGAGGTCGACGAAGCTCGACCAGGTGCCGAGCTCGACCCGGACCCGGCCGGTGCCACGGTCGACGACCCGCTGCGGCGTCGAGAGCGAGCGCAGTTCGAGGATCGCGTCGTTGCCGAACGCGACCAGGTCGAGGTCGTTGCCCGCGCTCCACAGCGCGGTGCCGGTGCGCGGGTCCAGCACTGTCAGGTCGGTACGCGTCTTGCGGCAGGGCAGCCCCACGCAGGTCGACGAGCTGCCCTGCGAGTCGGGCTGATTCTGCTGCCAGCGTTCGTCGAGCGTGTCGAGGGCGTACGCGACGACCTCTCCCCCCTCCCCGAACGCACCGTGATGCACCAGCACGGTGTCCCCGGCGACCTCACCCCACATCGGCCACGCCCCGCTGTCCGCGACGGCCCGTTCCCGCAGCACCTCCCCGGTCGACGGCGAGCGCACGGTGACCCGGTCGGCCGAGAAGACCACCACGGCGGTGCCGGTCCAGACGGTGGCGACCGAGCCGGGCACCGTGACCGACCACAGGTGCCGGCCGGTGGCGAGCTCGACGCCCTCGAGCGAGGTGCTCAGGGCGGGTTCGGTGTGCAGGGTCTGGCTCGTCGTGCCGTAGAGCCGGCCCGGTTCGCCGGACTCGGGGTCGTACTCGGTGCCGGCCCGGAAACTCTCGCTGGTGACCAGCCCCTGGCCGGCGGCAAGCGCCTGCAGCGGGGTCGGTGACCGCCAGCGCAGGGCTCCGGTGCCGCCGTCGAGCACCGTGGTCGAGCGGGCCACGTTGACCATGAGCAGCCCCGGCACCCCGGCGGAGAGCGAGTAGTAGCCCTCGGTGCTGCCCGCAGGACCCTGGACCCGCCACAGCCGGCGGCCGGTCGCGGCGGACCAGGCGGTGATCACGGGTGGGTCGACGGCGAAGTCCGCGGCGTAGAGCCGGCCGTCGCCGATCACGAAGTCGGCGTCGCCGAGCGGGATGTGCCCGGTGTGCCGCAGCAGCATCGACTCGGGACGGGCCGCACCGCCGAGGGCGAGGACGAGCAGGACGCTCAGAAACAGGCCGAGGCGACGATAAACGTACGCCGGGGGCGGGCCGCCGACGGGCTGAGCGGGGGCTTCGGTGCTCAGCTCGATCAGCGCCACGGTCAGCCTTTCCGCTGGTACGCCCACACCGCCAGATCGCCCGAGGTGGACCGGCACGCGAGCCGGCCCGGGGCCGACTGACAGTCCGCGGTGCCGGCCGGAAGTGCCGCGAGGATCCGGGGTTGCGCGTCGCCGGGGGCGGCGACCGCGACCATGGTACGACCGGCCTCAGCGGGACGGGTCACCAGCAGGTGGTCGCCGCCGTCCCCGCCGACCAGCCGCCACCCGTGCAGACCGGTGAGAACCTTGCCGGTCGCCGGGTCGACGAGCCCGATCGGATCGTTCTCGCCGGCGGGCGTCCCGAACGCGACGAGCAGGCTGCCGCGCTGGTCGACGCCGCGCCACTCCGGCTGGAACCACTGCTCCGTGCCGTCCCGCGGGTCGATCGCGCGGACGCCGTCGGGGCCGGTCAGGCACGAGTACCGGCCGCAGGTGGTGATCTCGAAGGCGAAGCCGGCCGGGCGGGTCCAGCGGAGCTGCAGGGTGAGGGGGTCGAAGGCCGAGACCATGCGCCCGGCCGGGGTGGGGTGGCGCAGCAGGATCAGGCCCCCGGAGACGACGGGGTTGTCCGGACCGTAGTCGGCGGGCGGCAGCGGGCCGGCGGCGAGCTTCTCGCCGGTGACCAGGTCGTGCAGCGTGGCGGTGCGGTCGTCGTGCACCAGGAGCATGCGGGCGCCGTCGTCGGCCGGCCCGGGCACGCCGAGCAGCACGGCGGTGGAGGGCACCGGGACCTCCCAGCGGGTCTGCCCGGTGGCGGGATCAACCGCGTCGATCGCGCGCTGCACCCGCCGGCCGACCGAGGTGAAGCTCTTGACCGGGGTGACGGCGAGCAGCGTGGGCGAGCCCGCCACGGTGGTGACGCTGTCCGCGCGGCGCCAGCGCACGCTGCCGTCCTGCAGCGAGACGGCCCGGGTGGCGCTGGTCAGCGAGCGGAGCAGCAGCAGGCCGCCGCCGATGGTGAGCCGGTAGGTGGGCGTCTCGGTGCCGGCCTGCCAGAGCTTGGCGCCGTCGGCCAGGTCGAACGAGGCCAGGGTGCCCTGGGTCTGGGCGAGCAGGGTGCCGTCGTCGGTCATCGCATACGGATCCGCGGGCCCGACCTGGATCGTGAGCAGCGCCGTCAGGGCGGGCCGGGGCGGACCGGCCGAGGCGGTGGCGGCGAGCAGGACCAGCACCGCGGCCGCGACCGGCCACAGCCAGCGGGGCATGGTCGAGCGGGTCGGCGACACGTATTCCGCCGGCTCGCCGCGGGCAGTGCCCAGATCGATGACCACCGTCGCGCCGCCGAACGTCTCCGCCGCCATACCCTCAAAGGTAACGGCTGGATAACGAAAACGCCCGGCGAGCGGGGGCCAGTTATTTCGCGGGCCCAGTTGGTTGGCGAGCCGGTTATTTCGCGGGCTGGGGCTCCGAATCGGACGCCTGGATGCGCGAGACCCATTCGGTGACATCCCGGGCGACGTCCTGGGCGGTCAGCCCGAGCGCGGCCAGGATCTCCGCGCGGGAGCCGTGCGGGTGGAAGCCGGCCGGCACGCCCAGGTCACGCAGCGGCACGTCGACGCCGTTGTCACGCAGCATGCTCGCCACGGCCTCGCCCACGCCACCGGCCCGGACGCCGTCCTCGACGGTGACCACGAGGCGGTGCCCGGCGGCCAGCGCGGCGAGCTCGACCGGGGCCGGGCGCACCCAGCGCGGGTCGACAACGGTCACGCCGTAACCCTGCTCGGCGACCCGCTCGGCGACCTCCATGCCCAGCTTGCCGAACGCACCCACCGCGACGATCAGCACGTCCTTGCGGTCGTCCTCGCGCAGCACGTCGACCGGGCCGACGCGGCGCAGCGCCGGGAGGTCGGCGTTGACCGAGCCGGTCGGGAACCGCACGATCGTCGGGCCGTTGTCCACGGCGACAGCCTCGCGCAATTCTTCGCGCAGCGTGGCGGCGTCGCGCGGGGCGGCGATGCGCAGACCCGGCACGACCCCGAAGACGCTCATGTCCCAGATGCCGTAGTGGCTCGGACCGTCGGGGCCGGTGATGCCCGCCCGGTCGAGCACGAATGTCACCGGCAGCTCGTGCATGGCGACGTCGAGGAGCACCTGGTCGAAAGCGCGGTTGAGGAAGGTCGCGTAGACGGCGACGATCGGGTGCAGCCCACCCATGGCCAGCCCGGCCGCCGAGGTCGCGGCGTGCTGCTCGGCGATGCCCACGTCGTAGACCCGCTCGGGATACTTCTTGGCCAGCGCGGCGATGCCGGTCGGCTCGGCCATCGCGGCGGTGATGCCCACGATGTCGGGGCGCTCCCCCGCCAGCTTGACGAGCTCCTCGGCGAAGACGTTGGTCCACTTGACGGACGGCTTGGCGGTCAGCGCCCCGGTCTCGGGGTCGAACGCGCCCGGACCGTGGAAGTTGTCGGCCTCGTCGTCCTCCGCGGGCCGGTAACCGAAGCCCTTGCGGGTCACCGCGTGCACGATGACCGGCGCGTTGAAGCCCTTGGCCCGGCGCAGCGCCGACTCCATGGCCTCGATGTCGTGCCCGTCGATCGGGCCGATGTACTTGATGCCGAGGTCCTCGAACATCGGCTGCGGGCTGACCGCGTCCTTGATGCCCTTCTTGACCGCGTGCAGCACCTCGAACGCCGGCTTGCCCACCACCGGGGTCGAGCCGAGCGCGTTCTTCACCAGGTCGAGCACCCGCTCGTAGCCCGGGTTGAGGCGCAGCGTGGAGAGGTGGTCGGCGAGCCCGCCGATGGTCGGCGCGTAGGACCGGCCGTTGTCGTTCACGACGATGACGAGCTTGTTCTTCGCCGCGGCGATGTTGTTGAGCGCCTCCCAGCACATGCCACCGGTCAGCGCGCCGTCACCGACGACCGCGACCACGTGCCGGTCCTCGCGGCGCAGCGTGAACGCCTTCGAGAGGCCGTCGGCATACGACAGGGCGGTGGAGGCGTGCGAATTCTCGACCAGGTCGTGCTCGCTCTCGGCCCGGCTCGGGTAGCCCGACAGCCCCCCGCGCTGGCGGAGCTGGTCGAAGCCGTCCTGCCGGCCGGTCACGATCTTGTGCACGTAAGCCTGGTGGCCGGTGTCGAACAGCACCCGGTCGCGCGGCGAGTCGAAGACCCGGTGCAGCGCGAGGGTCGTCTCGACCACGCCCAGGTTGGGGCCGAGGTGCCCGCCGGTGCGGGAGACCTTCGCGACCAGGAAGTCACGGATCTCCGCGGCAAGCAGGGTGAGCTGCTCAGAGCTCAAACGCTTGAGGTCGCCGGGCGTCCTGATGCCGCCGAGGATGCCGGTCGTCGTCTGATCACTGCGCTCGCTCATAGGGGCACAGTCTATCGGCGCGAAGCTCGCCCGCATCCGGCACGACCGGCCATACCGGGGTCCTCCACAAAACCTCCACAGCAAAACGGGCATCCGAACCGTATCTGCCAGCGCGATCCTGGCCACGGCGCTGACGTCGGCGTGCTGGGCGTGGCCGGCACCGGCGCCTATGCCCGCAGGCGTGCCCGCCTCATGAGGTGACGGGGGTCAGCAGGGCCACGCACTCCACGTGCTGGGTCATGGGGAAGCAGTCGTACGCCCGCAGCTGCACGACCTTCCAGCCCAGCCCCGCGAACGTCTTGAGATCCCGGGCCAGCGCCGCCGGGTCGCACGCGACATATGCGATCGCGCGCGGCGAGGCGTCCACCATCGCGCGGACGACCTTCGCCCCGGCGCCCGTGCGGGGCGGGTCGAGGACGATCAGGTCGACCGGGCCGGCGGGGCGGCGGCGGGCGAGCGCGATCTCGACCTTGGCCGCGATGACCTCCGTGCCGACCAGGTCGGCGAGGTTGCGCCGTGCGGCGACGACGCCGATCGGGCTCGATTCCACGACGGTGGTGCGTGCACCGGTGCGGGCGTTCAGCGCGGCTGCGAACAGCCCGGCGCCGCCGTAGAGGTCCCAGGACGTCTCGCCCGGCTGCGGGTCGAGCAGCTCCAGCACGGCACCGACGAGGGTGTCGGCGGCGGACGGGTGGATCTGCCAGAAGCCGTCGGCGGGGACGTGCCATTCGCGGCCGGCGGCCAGCTCGCGCACCTCGACGGAGCCCGCCTCGGGCGCGCTGTTCACCTCGTCGAGCAGGTCACCGGCGCTGCCGACGGTCGCGCGCGGGATGACGACCACGTCGCCCCCGGTGGAGGCGACGGTCTCGATCGACGACGCCTCCGGCCAGGTACGCGTGGTGATGTCCAGGGCCTGGATGCCGGGGTGGGCGATCCGGCAGCGGTCCACCGGCACGACCTCGTGGGAGCGGTGTTTGAGCAGGCCGGGGCGGTCGGCGGCGTCGACGGCGTACCGCACGCGGGAGCGCCAGCCGAGCGGGCCACCGGGCAGCGGCTCCACGCGTACACCTAGATCCTTGATCTCGATCTCGCTCAGGCCGGCCATCCGGGCGAGCAGGTTGTGCACCACCTCGGTCTTCCAGCCGAGCTGCGCCGCGGGGGCGACATGCTGCAGGTCGCAGCCGCCGCACTTGCCGGGGCCGGACCACGGGCAGGGCGGCTCGACCCGGTCGGCGGAGGCCTCGTGCACCGTGATCGCGTCGGCTCGTACCCAACTCTTGTGCAGCTCGGTGATCTCGGCCGTGACCTTCTCACCGGGCAGCGCGTGCCGCACGAAAACGACCCGGCCGTGCTCGCCACCGAGCCGAGCGACGCAGTGACCGCCGTGCGCGGGCGCGCCCACGGTCAGCTCCACCAGGTCGCCCTCGACGAGTTCCACGGTCTCTACGGTCACTTTTGGGGCTCCTCGGGTTCCGCGGCCGAATCGGGCGCGGCGGTGGTGGCGGGTGCGGGCAGGCGGGTGCGGGGGCCGCGGCGGGGGGCCGAGCTCAGGCCGCGGTCGTAGCGGTCGAGGTCGCGGTCCTGGCTGGAGCGCAGCTGCCACGGGACGCTGGTGACCATGACGCCGGGCTCGAAGAGCAGCCGGGCCTTGATCCGCAGCGCGCTCTGGTTGTGCAGGAGGTTCTCCCACCAGCGGCCGACGACGTACTCGGGGACGAAGACCGTCACCACGTCGCGGGGTGAGCCGCGGCGCACGCCCTTCACGAAGTCGATGATCGGGCGGGAGATCTCACGGTAGGGCGAGTCGACGACGGTGAGCTGCACCGGGATCTGCCGGCGCTCCCACTCCGCCTGGATCTTGCGGGTGTCCTTGTCGTCCACGTTCACCGTTACGGCGGTGAGCGAGTCCGGACGGGTGGCCTGCGCGTATGCGAGCGCCCGCAGCGTCGGCTGGTGGACCTTGCTGACCAGCACCACGGCGTGGTTGCGCGACGGCAGCACGAACCGTTCCTCGGTGGGCTCCAGCTCCTCGGCGACCCGCGTGTAGTGCTTGCGGATGCCCAGCATGAGCAGGTAGATGAAGATCATCGCGGCGATCGCGATCCAGGCACCGAGCAGGAACTTCGTGATGAGTACGACGACCAGCACCGCACCCGTCAGCGCCATGCCCACCGTGTTGATCGTGCGGGAGCGGTACATCTGCCGACGTTTGAGCGGATCTCGCTGGGTGCGCAGGAGCCTGTTCCAGTGCCGGATCATGCCCGCCTGCGACAGCGTGAAGGAGACGAAGACGCCCACGATGTAGAGCTGGATCAGCCGGGTGACCTGGGCGTCGAACGCGACGATCAGCACGATCGCGGCGACGGCGAGGAACAGGATGCCGTTGCTGAACGCGAGCCGGTCACCGCGGGTGTGCAGCTGGCGCGGCAGGTAACGGTCCTGGGCGAGGATCGAGCCGAGCACCGGGAAGCCGTTGAACGCGGTGTTCGCGGCCAGGAAAAGGATCAGGGCGGTGACCGCACCGACCAGGTAGACGAGCGCCGAGCCCTGGCCGAAGACCGTCTCACCGAGCTGCGCGGTGACCGTCTTCTGCACGTAGTCGGGCGGCCCGCCGATGATCTGCGACGCGTCCTCGACGAACTGCAGGTGCGTGACCCGGGCCAGCAGCACCATGCCGACCAGCATCGTGATCGCGAGACTGCCGAGCAGCAGCAACGTGGTGGCGGCGTTCTTGCTCTTCGGCGGCTTGAACGCCGGGACGCCGTTGGAGATGGCCTCGACACCGGTCAGCGCCGCGCAGCCGGACGAGAACGTGCGCAGCATCAGGAAGACGAACGCGAAGCTGGTCAGATGGTGTTCCTCGGCGCTGATCACCAGCCCGGCGCTGGGTGCGCGGAGATCCTGGCCGAGCACGAAGACCCGGATCAGACCGGTGACGATCATGCCGACGATGACGATGATGAAGGCGTACGTCGGGATCGCGAACGCCGTGCCCGACTCCCGCAGCCCCCGTAGGTTGAGTGCGGTCAGGATGGCAACCGCGGCGATCGCGATACCGATCTTGTGCTCGGCGACGAACGGCACCACGGACCCGAGGTTGCTGACCCCCGCGCTGACCGATACCGCCACGGTCAGGATGTAGTCGACCAGCAGCGCGCTGGCCACCGCCACCCCGAACCGCGGCCCGAGGTTGACCGTCGCCACCTCGTAGTCGCCGCCGCCGGAGGGATAGGCGTGCACGTTCTGCCGGTAGCTCGCGACCACCGTGACCATCACGACGGCGACCGCCAGCGTGATCCACGGCGAGATGGTGAACGCCGTCGCGCCGGCGATCGAGAGGGTCAGGAGGATCTCGTCAGGGGCGTAGGCCACGCTCGACAGCGCATCGGAGGCGAACACGGGCAGCGCGATCCGCTTCGGCAGGAGCGTGTGCGCCAGCTTGTCGGAGCGGAAGGGCCGGCCGAGTAACAGCCGCTTGGCTAAGGACGTCGAACTCGCCACAAGGCCAAAGCGTACGGCTGCCCGCGCCACGCCGCCGGGCGCCCCGGCCAGCGGCGGTCGCGCGGGCATGGCACGCTCTGCGTGTCAGCCCCGTTTCGGAGAGGCGCGTAAAAGTGCACGTGGTGATCATGGGCTGCGGGCGGCTCGGCTCGACGCTCGCGCACAAGCTCGACGCTCGCGGCCATTCGGTCGCGATCATCGACCGCAATGCCGACGCCTTCCGCCGGCTCGGCGCCGAGTTCGGCGGCGCGACGATCACCGGTATCGGCTTCGACCGCGACGTGCTGCGCGAGGCCGGCATCGAGCGCGCCGACGCCTTCGCCGCGGTGTCCAGCGGCGACAACTCCAACATCATCTCTGCCCGGCTGGCCCGGGAGAATTTCGGCGTGGCCCGCGTGGTGGCCCGCATCTACGACGCCCGCCGCGCCCAGGTCTACGAGCGGCTCGGCATCCCCACCGTGGCGACGATCCGCTGGGCCGCCGACCGGATGGTGCGCCACCTGATCCCGGAGGGAACGGTCGAGGTCTTCCGCGACCCGACCAGCGCCGTCTCCATCGTCGAGGCCCCGCTGCACCGCGACTGGGTCGGCCAGACCACCAAGTCGCTGGAGGACAGCACCGGCGCCCGGGTCGCCTACCTCGTACGCTTCGGCATCGGCTCGCTCGCCACCCCGAACACCGTGCTGCAGGACGGTGACCAGGTCTTCTTCGTGGTCACCGACGACATCGTCGAGGGTGTGCTGGCGGCCGCCGGCAGCGCCGGGCTCGGAGGTCACTGACCATGCGGATCGCCATCGCGGGCGCCGGCAACGTGGGCCGGTCCATCGCCCAGGAGCTCATCGGCAACGGCCACCAGGTCATGCTCATCGAGCGTGCCCCCGCCCAGCTGCGCCCCGAGCGCGTCCCCGAGGCCGAGTGGATCCTCGCCGACGCCTGCGAGGTCAGCAGTCTCGAAGAGGCCGACGTGGCCGGCTGCGACGTGGTCATCGCGGCCACCGGCGACGACAAGGCCAACCTGGTCTGCTCGCTGCTGGCGAAGACCGAGTTCGCGGTCAACCGGGTCGTCGCCCGCGTCAACCGCGCCGAGAACGAATGGCTCTTCACCGAGCAGTGGGGCGTCGACGTCTCGGTCAGCAAGCCACGCCTGATGGCCGCGCTGGTCGAGGAGGCCGTGACGGTCGGCGACCTGGTCCGGCTGATGACGTTCCGCCAGGGCCAGGCCAACCTCGTCGAGATCACCCTGCCGTCCGACGCCCCCTACGTGGGCGAGCCGGTGCGGTCAGTCCCGCTGCCCCACGACTCCGCCCTGGTGGCGATCCTGCGCGGCAAGCGGGTACTGGTACCCACCCCGGACGACCCGCTCGAAGCCGCCGACGAACTCATCTTCATCTGCACCGCGGAGGTGGAGGACGAGGTCCGGGCGGTCGTTCTCGGGAAGGCCGCGGACCTCGGCTGACCTCAGCTTTCCTTGACCCCTGCTTCGAGGGCCTGGGCGGCGGTCACGCGGTGGACGGCCCAGGCGGTGTAGGCGAAGGTGGCCGCGTAGATGGGCCAGCTGATCAGGATGCGGACGATGCCGATCGCGTTGGCCTCGTCGGCGAGGTAGAGCCAGCCCTGGACGCCCGCGCGGACGAACAGCGAGACCGCCCAGACCAGGGTCAGCCACTGGAACGTACGGAACAGCCTGCTGTTGTGGAACCAGTCGTGCTTACCGCCGTTGGCGAGTACGCCCCAGACGTACCCGATGATCGGTCTGCGGACCACGACCGAACCGATCAGCAGGACCACCTGGCCGAGGGTGAGCAGAATGCCCGGCAGGTAGAAATTCTTGGCGTCGCCCGTGCGGTAGGCGAGGTAGGCGCCGACCGCGATGCCGAAGATGCCGTTGACCGCGTGCCGGACCGGCTGTTTGCGGCTGAGCCTGTACGCGCCGATCGCCAGCGCCGAGCCGACGCTGCCGCCGATCGCCCAGTAGAGCGCGGTCTTCTTCTCCAGCCCGAGCCCGATGTCGCCGAGCAGCACGTTGAGCAGCACGAACGCCAGCACCGGGACGCTCGACTCGATGAGCCCGCGCACCCCGCCCAGCTGCTCGGAGATCTGCTCGCTCATCGAGGGCAGCTCGTCGTCGGCCTTCGCCGGCCCGCTCTCCGAGTGCCCTCTCGCGAGGTGCTCGCTCACCGGGTGCAGGTCGAGCTCGTCGACGACTTCCTCGACAACTTCCGCGGCTACCCGCTCGCCGGCCGTCTCAGCAGCCGCGTGTTGGGGTTCATGGCCGGGTGTCACCGGGGCGCCTCCAGCTCGTAGTACGGGTTGTAGATGACCTTGCGTTCGTCGCGGATCGCGATCCGGCCCCGCGCGGTGAGCTGGCGGCCCGGCTCGATGCCGACGATCGAACGCCGGCCCAGGAAGACCAGCGTGACCACGTCGCTGCCGTCGTAGAGATCCGCCTCCAGCGTCGGCAGGTTGGTCCGGGGAGTGTATGCCACGGTCCGCAGCCGCCCGGAGACCGAGACGACCTGGCCGCGGTGGCACTGGGTGGCCGGAACCGCCCCGCACTTGCGGCTGTCGCGCTGCAGCTCCTCGGCGTCCAGCTCCTCCTCGGAGGCGGTCAGCCGTTCGAAGAACCGGCGCAGTCCGTGGGTGCGCTCTTCGGTAGTCATGGCCCGTGACACCTCATCGTCGGCAAGCCTGGATACGCAGCCGGTTGGGCCCGCGCATCCACCGTACGCCCGGCACGCCCGGGTGATCGACGTCACCCGGGCGCGAATTCGATCAGATCAGTGGATGTGCCGGCCGTTCGGGCCGTGGTCGTGGCCCTCGTGTGAGTGGTCGTGCCCCTCGTGTGAGTGGTCGTGACCCGCGTGGGCCTCCTCGGCGGCAGCCGCCATCTCCTGCGGCAGCCGCAGCGGGAGCGGCTCCCGGACCGGGCGGGCCTCGTCGTCACGGACCACCACGACGCCGCGCAGGCACTCGCCCAGCACGCCCTCGTGCCTCGGGTCGGCAGCCGCCGGGCCCTGGAACAGCGCACGCAGCAGCCACCGCGGGCCGTTCACACCCACGAACCGCACGTCCGCCGGCCCGTCCGGGGTGTTGACCCGGGCCGCCAGCTCCACGCCCCACGGGCCGTCGAACTCGTGCGCCGGCACCCCGTCGGTCTTGATCGTGGCGGCGATCTCGTCGCGCACCTCGTCCCAGATGCCCTCGCTGCGGGGCGCCGCGAAGACGTTCAGCTGCAGGGCGCTGTTTTCGTGCACGAGCACGATCTGCTCGACGCCGCCGTCCGGGTTCGCTTGCACCCGCACCTCGACACCGTCGATCGCCGGGATCAGCAGGCTGCCGAGGTCCAGTCGCTGGACCCCCTCGGGTGCCTGCCGGCTGTCCCACGGCCCGAAATCAGGCGCCGGCGGCAGCCCGCCCATGCTCTGGACGAGCGCCGCGGGTCGGGGCGCGTCGTCCGGGCGTACGTGCCGCGGGACTCCGCGCTTGCGGGAGAACATCTGCTTGCCACCTTCCGGAACTATTCAGACGTCAGGGCGGCGTGACCGCCCGTGGAACCGTGCCCGCCGGCCCCGCGCTCGGTGCCGGGCAGCTCATCGACGACGTGGAACACGGCCCGCTCGACCCGCTGGAACACCAGCTGGGCGATGCGATCGCCGCGGGAGATCTTGACCGTGTTCGCGAGATCGTGGTTGATGAGCACGACGAGGATCTCTCCCCGGTAACCGGCGTCGACCGTACCGGGCGCGTTCAGCACGGTCACACCCAGCTTGGCCGCCAGCCCCGAGCGGGGGTGCACGAGGCCCACGAACCCCTCCGGGATCGCGATCGCCAGGCCCGTGCGGACGGGCGTGCGCTCGCCGGGGGCGATCTGCACGGACTCGGCCGCATACAGGTCGGCGCCGGCGTCGCCGGGGTGCGCGTACGAGGGCACCGGCAGGCCGGCGTCCAGGAGGCGGACCTGGATCTCCAAGACGAATTTCCTCACGTCGGATCGGAATCGGGCGGCACCCACCCTGCCATCCTGCCGTCGGCAGGAGCGGAGGCGCGCCGTACCCTCACCAGCGTGACACCCGAGCCTTCGACACGCACGGCGGCCCCGGCCGGGTACGCCGAACGGCTGCGCGCGCCGTGGTGGATGTGGCCGACCGCGCTGGGCGTCGGCGGGCTGCTCGCGGCCGAGATCTGGATGGGGTACGACGGGCTGCGCGCCTGGGTCCCCTTCGCGATCCTCCTGCCGATCTCCCTGCTGGGCCCGTGGTGGCTCGGTCGCATCCGCGTCGCGGTCACCGCAGGCGAGCTCCAGGTCGACGACGCGCGCCTGCCGATCGGCGTCATCGCCGAGGTGGTGGCACTGGACGCGGACGGCAAGCGCGAGGTCCTGGGCGTCGGCGCGCACCCGCTGGCGTTCGTGATCCAGCGGCCGTGGATCGGCGGCGCGGTGCAGGTGGTCCTCGACGATCCCGCCGACCCGACCCCGTTCTGGGTCATCAGCACGCGGCACCCCGTCGAGCTCGCCACCGCCCTGGTCACCGCAAAGCGCGCTGCTGCTTCTTCCTGAGGTCCTTGATCAGCTTCTCGCCGAGCGAGCGGGTCGCCCGGCGGTTCAGGTAACTCGCCACGGCCGCGCCGGTCAGCATCGGGCCCATCGTGGTCAGGTTGCGCCCGAAACGCCGTAAAAGTGTCTTCTGCAGCTCCTGCCGGGCCGCCGTCCCGAGCACCGAGGCCACCCCGACCCCCGGCACCAGCGGGTTGACCCCACGCTGCCCGGACCAGGCCTGCACCAGCGACATCGCCTTCTGCCCGCCGGAGCCCTCGACCGGCTGCGCGTACACCTCGTGCAGTTCGCCGATCAGCTTGAGCTCGATGGCGACCACCGCGATGGTCTCCGCTGCCAGCAGCACCGGCGCGGAGAGCAGGGTCGGAGCGGCGACCCACTCCAGGGAGGCCACACCGCCGCCGGCCGCACCCACGCCGGCGGTCGCCCGCGCGGCGTTGCGGACCAGCCGCTCGGCAAGATCGTCGTCGTCGAGACCGCTGAAGTGCCGGCGCAGCGTCGCCTGGTCCCGCACGGGAACGTGCGGGGCCACGTCGGAGACCACGTCGGCCATCCACTTGATCGCGGACTTCGGGCGGAACATCTGCCCGAGCCCACGCTTGCGCACGTCGCCCACGAGGCGGCCCAGGAGCCTGCGCCGCTTGTCCGGGGCGAGATCGTCAGCCGTCAGCTCGGCCACGGTGGTGCCGATCTCGGCGTCGACAGCCACCTTCTCGTCGGTTCGCACCAGGTCAGAACCTGGCGTGGTGCTCCCCGCACGGGGAGCTGGGTCGACCTCGATGAGCTCGGGCCCCGGCTCTGCGGTCGGTACCGAGTTCTCTTCTGGGCGGCTCATGGTGGTCGACCTCCCCGTTCGTCTGCCGTTGGCGGGTCACATACCCATCCTCGCGGGCGGGCACACAACATCACCCGTCATGCGTCCCTGAACTTCTCAAGGGTTGGCCTGAGGTTTTCAGGGGTTGACACGACGCCCGGCCGTCGGCGACGGCCGGGTAGGACATTGCCGAGACGCGCGCCGGTCAGGCACACTCTCGGCAGATCAGTTCCCCGTTGCGTTCCGCGGCCAGCTGGCTGCGGTGATGCACGAGGAAACAGCGAGCACAGCGGAATTCATCGGTCTGCATCGGCAGGACCTTGACGGTGAGCTCTTCGTCGGCCAGGTCGGCACCGGGGAGCTCGAAGCTCTCCGCCACCTCTACCTCGTCGACGTCCACTGCGCCCGACTGCGAGTCGGCGCGGCGGGCCTTGAGTTCCTCGAGGCTGTCCTCGCCGAGGTCGACCTCATCGCGACGCGGAGCGTCGTAGTCGGTGGCCATCGGTTTTCACTCTCCTGTATCGATGTGTCACTTGGCGTAAGTAACGCCCGCGACGGCGTTTCGGTTCCCGTTCCGACGGACTTTTCTCCCCAGCCCGATCAGCAAGGAACGATCATCCGCCGAGGCGCCCCCACCCCCTCGTGAAACTGCCCCGGCAGACGCGGCACGTTACCTCCCTCGTGGGAGGGTTGTACGCCCAGTGGCAGCCAATTGTTCCCGATGTGACTGAGGCGACATCAAAGTAGGGGCACATGGCCGTGGATCATCGTCGGCGCGCCGGAGTCTTTCCCTGTTTCCGCGCACCCGGCGGCCTCACGCTAACCTCACCCGAGACCGCGTCCCTCGAACGAATCCCGGGAGTGCCTGCACCATGAGCTTTGCGCGCGTCCGAGCCCTCGTGGTGGTCGGCGTCCTGGCCGTCGCCGCCGTGGTCTTCGTCGTAGTCGCGCTGGTGCGCGACACCCAGGGCGGAGCGGTGGCCTCCGGTGGCTGCCCCGACGGCTCCGTGATGGCCAACGTGACCCTGCCCGACGACCCCCAGGGCGTCACGGTCAAGGTCCTGAACGGCACCGACCAGCCGGGCCTCGCCGACAACGTCACCAACGAGTTCAAGAACCGCCGGTTCAAGACCCAGAAGCCCGACGAGGCGAAGAAGAAGGTCGACGGCGTCGCGATCATGACGTACGGGCCGGAGGCGGTCGGTTCGGCGTGGCTGCTGCGGGCGTACTTCCTGAACCAGGCCGACACGCAGTACGACGCGAAGCGCAAGGGCACGGTCGTCGACATCGCGATCGGCAGCCAGTTCCAGCAGCTCGCCACGACCACCGAGGTCAACCAGTCGCTGGTCGAGCTCGGTGAGCCGGTCCTGCCGCCGGGCGCCTGTGCGGCACCGGCCAAGAAGGACGACAAGGACTCCTGACGACCCCGTGACAATGCCCGCCGAGTTTTTCAACCGGCGGGCATTGTCGTCTAGCGGGTCTTACCGCTTTTTACGGACCACCCGCCGCGTCCAGCTCGTGCAGGGCGTCGTGCAGGGCCGCGAACAGGGCTGACGGCGCCGCTACGAGCATTTCCGAGCTAGCTGCCGCACCATCCAGTCCGGACACGGTCAGACCCGCCTCCGTGGCAACCAGGCCACCCGCAGCGTGGTCCCAGGGGTTCAGGCCCTTCTCGTAGTACGCGTCGAGCATGCCCTCGGCCGCCATGCACAGGTCGAGCGAGGCCGCACCGAACCGGCGGATGTCGCGCACCTGCGTGATGAGCCCGGCCAGCACCGCGCCCTGATGTGCCCGGCGCGCCGCGTCATAGCCGAAGCCCGTGCCCACCAGCGCCTGGTCCAGCGTGGTGCGAACCGACCCGCCGAGCCGCCGCCCGTCGCGCCAGGCGCCACCGCCCAGCGTCGCCGTCCACTCCTCGCCGGTGGCCGCGTTGTGCACCACGCCGGCCACCACTGTGCCCTCGACCTCGGCGGCCAGCGAGACGGCGTACTGCGGGAGGCCGTACAGGTAGTTCACCGTGCCGTCGATCGGGTCGAGAATCCAGCGGACCGCACCCGTCGCGGTCGTGTCGCCGTATTCCTCGCCGAGCACGCCGTCGCCGGGCCGCTCGACCCGCAGCGCCTCGACAACCTGTCGCTCGACAGCCTTGTCCGCAGCCGTGACCACATCGGTATCAGTGCTCTTCGTCTGCACATCGGTGATCGCCTCGGCGCGCATCCGCCGGGCGGTCGCAGCCGCCTCCCGCGCTGTTCGCACCGCGATCATCAGCAGCTCATCCGGTGTTGGTACCCCGGGGTTCTCAGCCACTACACACCACCCTCTCAGCAGTTACCATTCTTTCGCACCGGCGCCCGAAGGGAGGTCGGCGACCCCTCGCGGCGCGCTGCGGCGGGAGGATCTCGCTCGACGGCGCTACAATTCACCCCTGCCCACGCTTCACGGACGACCGCCTGCAAGCCAGTCCGCGTTCCGGGGGCTCCCACACCACACCGGCCAGCCTTGTTTAGCCCTGTGCTGCGCTGGGCCCATGGCCGTGTTTCATCGCCCTCCGGAAGGTCATTCGTGACAGAAGCCCACCAGACCGGTGCCGACGTTCGCTCTCTCACCGAGGCCCTGATCGCCCACGCGCAGGGTGCGGGTGGGCAGGTCACGTCGGCGCAGGTCGTGCAGACGGTCGAGGCCGCCGAGGTGACTCCGGCCCAGGCCAAGAAGATCCTGCGCGCCCTCGTGGACGCGGGTGTCACGGTCATCGTCGACGGCTCGGCGAGCACCACGCGCCGCCGGGTCTCCGCCGCGCGCGCCGCGACCCCCGCCTCGAAGGCCACCACCGCCAAGGCGACCCGCGCCCCGGCCGCCAAGAAGGCCGCTCCCGCGGCTCCCAGGCCGGCCGACGGCACCGCCGCCGGCCCGGCGAAGAAGGCCGCGGTCGCCAAGAAGACCGCCGGCCCGGCGAAGAAGGCCGGCCCCGCCAAGGCCGCCAAGCCGGGCGAGGCCCCCGCCGAGGGCGAGGAGATCGATCCCGAGGAGCTCGCCGCCGACATCGAGGATGTCGTCGTCGAGGAGCCGGCCGCCATGGTCCAGGCCGCCGCCACCGACGCCGCCAGCTCGGCGACCGACGGCGACTTCGAGTGGGACGACGAGGAGTCCGAGGCCCTCAAGCAGGCGCGTCGCGACGCCGAGCTGACCGCGTCCGCCGACTCGGTCCGCGCCTATCTCAAGCAGATCGGCAAGGTCCCGCTGCTCAACGCGGAGCAGGAGGTCGAGCTCGCCAAGCGGATCGAGGCCGGCCTCTACGCCGCCGAGCGCCTCCGCGCCGTCGAGGAGGGCGAGGAGAAGCTCGAGCGCAACTTCGAGCGGGACCTGCGCTGGATCGGCCGCGACGGCGAGCGCGCCAAGAACCACCTGCTCGAGGCCAACCTGCGCCTCGTGGTCTCGCTGGCCAAGCGTTACACCGGCCGCGGCATGGCGTTCCTGGACCTCATCCAGGAAGGCAACCTGGGCCTGATCCGCGCGGTCGAGAAGTTCGACTACACCAAGGGCTACAAGTTCTCCACGTACGCCACCTGGTGGATCCGTCAGGCCATCACCCGCGCCATGGCCGACCAGGCCCGCACCATCCGCATCCCGGTGCACATGGTCGAGGTCATCAACAAGCTCGGCCGCATACAGCGTGAGCTGCTCCAGGACCTGGGCCGCGAGCCCACCCCGGAGGAGCTCGCCAAGGAGATGGACATCACCCCCGAGAAGGTGCTGGAGATCCAGCAGTACGCCCGGGAGCCCATCTCACTCGACCAGACCATCGGCGACGAGGGCGACAGCCAGCTCGGCGACTTCATCGAGGACTCCGAGGCGGTCGTGGCCGTCGACGCGGTCTCGTTCTCGCTCCTGCAGGACCAGCTCCAGCAGGTCCTCCAGACGCTCTCCGAGCGCGAGGCGGGCGTGGTCCGGCTGCGCTTCGGCCTGACCGACGGCCAGCCCCGCACCCTGGACGAGATCGGCCAGGTCTACGGCGTGACCCGCGAGCGGATCCGCCAGATCGAGTCCAAGACGATGTCCAAGCTGCGCCACCCGTCGCGTTCCCAGGTCCTGCGCGACTACCTGGACTGATCCACAGCGACACCGAAGCCCCCGTGCCGGCGACTGCCGATGCGGGGGCTCAGTCGTGTCCAGGGCCATTTCGCACTCGACACGTACACCTTGATCAATACTGGATGACCGCCCAGCTCGTCAACATTACGTGCCCTTTTGGTCACTACCCGTACATCATCGAGTGGTGATCAGACCGTTGTGCAGAAGTGATCGTTGACGTGGCACCCTTGAGGGACGGCAGACTGGCCGACCACGTGTGACTTGGGTCGCCTCAGGGCACTGTGGGAAGGCTGCAACGGCCAAGGGTGTTGCACGATGGGTGAACGGTAGCCGAGGAACATGTTCATCGGTGACGACCAGAGGAGGAAGGCGATGACCCCGACTCTCACGCCGCCGGCGGGAAGCGTGGCCGGAACAGCAGCCGATGAACGGTGCGACCGCTGCAATGCAGCAGGGAAGCTCCGTCTGACCTTGGCTGGCGGTGGCGAGCTGGTGTTCTGCGGACACCACGCCAACCGCTACGCCGAAGACCTGGTGAAGATCGCGGTGCAGTATGCGGCCGATCCCGAATTCACCTGGCGTGGCGCGGACATGATGTCCAACTCTAACTAAAAACCCCCTAAACAGGCACCAAAGGGCGTCCCGGTGTGGGGACGCCCTTTCCCTGTGCCCAAATGGCCCGACAGCCCGGCCCCGCGACCCACTCGGGGCGGCCGTCAGCCGGGGAAGGCGAGCCCGGTGCGATCGGCCGGGGTCAGCCAGCCGAGCTCGACCATGGTGTCCAGGATCTGGTTCCAGCCGGCCTTCGGCTCGGGACGGTCCGGGTGGAGCTGTACCGCGAGCAACGCCGCCTCGGCGACGCTCAGTTGTGCGACCGGCTTGGCGAAATAGGTCTGCGCGGCGGCGTCCAGGCCCACCGCGCCGCGGCCGTAGTCGGCCCTGCCGAGGTAGCTGTCCAGGATTTCCGTCTTGGTGTAGCTGGTCTCGGCCTTGTGGGCCATGATCCGGGTACGCAGGCCGGACTCCTTCTCAGCACCGAACCCGAGCATCACGTACCGTCGGGTGATCAGCGAGTTGTCGGCGGCGTAGAAGTCCGGGTCGATGGCGGCAACGAACGGCTTCTCCACCGCGGGCGGCACCGCAGCCGCCGGTGTCGCGGCGTTGCTCTCGATCAGGGGCACGCTGTCGTAGTAGTAGGTGCCCGCGATCGTGCCGCCGGCCGCCACCAGCAGGGCTATCGAGATGCCGATGACCAGTCGCCGGCCGCGACGTCGCCGGGGCGGGGCAGAGACCGGTTCGGGGGCGGGCTGGGCCGTGTCGGCGAGAGTCATCGGCACACAGTAGGTGTGCGGCGCCTTCGCGACCAACGCCGGCCTCAGGGGGTCACAGGGTCTGGACGGTGGCGATGCGTTCTTCGAGCTGTTCGATGGTGGCCTGGGCCGAGGGCGGGCCCCCGCACAGGCGGCGCAGCTCGGCGTGGATCTTGCCGTGCGGCAGGTTGGTGCGGTGGTGGTGGGCGGCGACCAGGGTGTTGAGCTGACGGCGCAGCGCCGCACGGCGTTCACCGGCGCTCATCGGGACGACCGGCTCGCGCTGGGCGGGGACCGGATCCGGAGCCAGGGCCGCGGCCCGTTTCTGGGCGGCGATCTGGTCGGACTGGCGCTTCGAGAGCAACGTGGTGACCTGGTCGGGGCTCAGCAGGCCGGGGAGTCCCAGGTATTCCTCCTCCTCCGGGGTGCCCGTGCGGGCTCCGGTGCCGAAGGAGGTGCCGTCATAGATGACCTGGTCGAGCTCGGCGGTCGCGGAGAGGGCCTCGAAGCGTTTCTCCAGCTCGCCCTCGGCGTCCTCGGCTCGCTGGGCGCGCTCGAGCAGATCGTCGTCGAGGCCGTCCTTCTCCTTCGGGGCGCCGAGGATGTGGTCGCGCTGGGCTTCCATCTCGCTGGCCAGGCCGAGGAGGTGGGGGACGCTGGGGACGAAGACCGTGGCGGTCTCGCCGGTGCGGCGGGCGCGGACGAAGCGGCCGATGGCCTGGGCGAAGTAGAGCGGGGTGGAGGCGCTGGTGGCGTAGACGCCGACGGCGAGGCGGGGGATGTCGACGCCCTCCGACACCATGCGGACCGCGACCATCCAGCGTTGTTCCGATAGTGCGAATTCGGCGATTCGGGACGAGGATCCGTTGTCGTCGGAGAGGACCACGACGGCCGGCTCGCCGGAGATCTCACCGATCAGCTTCGCGTACGCCCGGGCGGTCTGCTGGTCGCTGGCGATGATCAGGCCGCCGGCGTCGGTCATGCCGTGGGATCTGATCCGGGAGAGGCGGGCATCGGCCGCACGCAGGACCTGGGGCATCCAGTCGCCGCGGTGGTCGAGGGCGGTGCGCCAGGCCTGGGCGATCAGGTCCTTGGTCATGGGCTCGCCGAGGCGGGCTGCGAGCTCGTCGCCCGCACTGGTGCGCCAGCGGGTCTCGCCGGAGTAGGCCAGGAAAATGACCGGGCGCACAACGCCGTCGCTGAGGGCGTCGCTGTAGCCGTAGATCGAGTCGGAGCGGGAGCGCTGCAGGCCGTCCTGGCCGCGCTCGTACTCGACGAAGGGGATCGGGTTGTCGTCGGAGCGGAACGGGGTGCCGGTCAGCATCAGCCGCCGTTCGGCCTCGTCGAACGCGTTCTTGACGCCGTCGCCCCAGCTGCGGGAGTCGCCCGCGTGGTGGATCTCGTCGAGGATGACCATGGTCGGGCGGGTCATCGTCCGGCGGCGGTGGACCGCGGGAGCCATGCCGACCTGCGCGTACGTCAGGACGGCCCCGTGGAAGTCGCGGGAGCTGTGCACGTCGGAGTTGCGGAACGACGCGTCGAGCTGGATGCCCACGCGGGCCGCCGCGGACGCCCACTGCGTTTTGAGGTGCTCGGTCGGGCAGACCACCGTGACCGCCTCGACGGTGCCGTCGTTGAGCAGCTCCGCGGCGATGCGCAGGGCGAAGGTGGTCTTGCCCGCGCCCGGGGTCGCGACCGCCATGAAGTCGGGCGAGCGTCGGCGCAGGTACTTGACCAGGGCCTTGCGCTGCCAGTCACGTAGCGGCGGGAAGGTTTCCAGGTTCGGCAACGACGGACTCAAGCTGCGACGATCCCCTTCAACAGAAAACCCCCGCGGGAAAGGCGCGGAGGCGACCCCCAGCATAACCAAAACGGGCCGCTACCCGGGGCTACGGCACGGCCACGGGAGCCGACCAACGGCGGTAGAGCGCGATCAGGCGTACCGATGTCATGCCGGCCGCAGCCGCCGCGAGAGTGACCATGTCGGCGACGTTCAGCCAGCTCAGGACGGTAACCGCGATGGCACCGCCGAGGGCGACTATCGCGTAGATGTCACGCTGCAGCACCGCCGGGATCTCCCCGGTGAGCAGATCCCGGGCCAGTCCACCGCCGATCGCAGTGAGCATTCCCACCAAGCAGGCGCCGGCGGGTGGGACGCCGGCGGCGATGGCCTTGAGGGTGCCGGTGACCGTGAACAGGCCGAGACCGGCCGCGTCGAGCACCAGCACCGTGCGCCGGAGCCGGTTGAGCTGCGGGTGCAGCCAGAACACGGCGACCGACGCGAGCACGGCCGTGATCGCGTAACGCCAGTCGGCGAAGGCGAGCGGCGGCACCGCGCCGATCACGAGATCACGCAGGATGCCGCCGCCCAGCGCTGCCACGAAACCGACGAACGCCACTCCGAACAGGTCGAGGCGCTTCGCGACCGCGGCGCTGGCGCCGGAGGCCGCGAAGACCGCCACACCGATCAGGTCTGCGACGAGCAGACTGTAACTTCCCGTCACAGAACGTTTCTCCCGGTCAGTGTTGCATTGCCTCGTAGATTTCCTTGCAGGCCGGACATACCGGGGAGCCTGGCTTCGGCGTTTTGGTCACTGGGAACTTGTCCCCGCACAGCGCCACCACGTAGGTGCCCATGACCGCGCTCTCCGCGATCTTCTCCTTGCGCACATAGTGGAACATCTCCGGCCCGGTGTCGGCGTCCTTCGTCTCCGGGCGCTCGAGGATCTGCGTGCTCACGGCATCTGCCTCTCGTCGTCAGTCTTCAGCAAGAATCGCACCGCGTGCCCCCCGGCCTGCGCGGCATAAGCTTCAACCAGCAAGTCTGACACCTCACGCCTGGTCGGTCCAACGACAAGGGCGTTCGGCGGGGCCGTACCGTTGCCATCGTGACCGATTCCACGCGGCAGTTGGGCCGCTTCAGCATCCGTTACGGCGAGCATGTGACCCGCGCGCGCCGCGACGGACTTCCGGTGGTGGCGCTGGAGAGCACGATCGTCTCGCACGGCCTTCCCCGGCCGGACAACCTGCGGGTAGCGCGCGAGATCGAGCAGACCGTTCGCGACAACGGCGCGGTGCCCGCCACGATCGGCATGATCGGCGGCGAGCTGATCGTCGGCCTCGAGGACGCCCAGATCGAGCACCTGGCGGGCGCGGACGGAGTGGCGAAACTCTCCGTACGTGACCTCGCACTCGGTGCCGCTACCGGGGCGGACGGCGCGACCACGGTCGCCGCGACGAGTGCCGTCGCTGCCGCTGCCGGGATCGGCGTTTTTGCCACCGGCGGGCTCGGCGGGGTGCACCGTGAGGCCAGCGACACCTTCGACGAGTCGGCAGACCTGACGACGCTGTCGCGTACGCCCATCGTCGTGGTCTGCGCCGGGGTCAAGTCGATCCTCGACGTGGGCGCGACGCTGGAGCGCATGGAGACGCTGGGCGTGGCGGTCGCCGGGTACGGCACCAGGCGCTTCCCGGGCTTCTTCATCACCGACGGCGGCCACGAGGTCGACTGGCAGCTCGACTCCCCCGCGCAGATCGCCGGCGTGATGGCGGCCCGGGCGGATCACGGCGTCGGCGCGGGCGCGCTGGTACTGGGCAACCCGCTCCCGGTCGACGAGCAGCTCGACCCGGCGCTGCACGACGCGACGCTGGCCGAGGGGCTGGAGCTGCTGGCCCGCGACGGGATCACCGGCAAGGCGGTCACGCCGTTCCTGCTCGCGCACTTCCACAGCAGCACCGAGGGCAAGAGCCTCGAGGTCAACGTACGCATCATCCTGCGTAACGCGGCCCTCGCCGCCCAGATCGCGGTCGCCGCGACGCCCGCGCACGCATCGCTCGGGTTCAGCCTGCCGGGATGAACGTCCTCGTAGTCGGCGATCTGGTCACCGACATCCTGGTGGAGCAGCGCGGGGAGCTCGCCGCGGGCTCGGACACGGACGCGCGGATCAGCATCGGCGGGGGCGGTCAGGCGGCGAACACCGCTGCCTGGCTGGCCCACGCCGGCGCTGCCCCCACGCTCATCGCCGCGGTAGGGGACGACCCTGCCGGGCGCGAGCGGGTCGCCGAGCTGGTCGCGTCCGGGGTGCGGTGCGCGGTCCGGCATCATGCGGGTACGGCGACCGGCAGTGTCGTGGTGCTCGCCGACGCCTCGGAACGCACCATGATCACCGATCGGGGCGCTTCGCTGCTGCTGGATCCAACGGATGTGCGGGACGCGGTCGAGGCCGCCCCGGACGCGGTTCACCTGCATCTGTCGGGCTATCCGCTGCTGCACGCGGGGTCGCGGCCGGGTGGGCTGGCCGCGCTGGCCGCGGCCCGGGAGCGGGGGCTCACCACCAGCGTCGACGCGGCCTCGGCGGCTCCGTTGCGGTCGGCGGGGGACTTTCTCGAGCTCGTACGCGGAACCGACCTGCTGCTGTGCAACGCCGACGAGGCAGCGGCGCTGGCCGGGGAGGGATCAGCGGCGGAGCAAGCAAGAGTGCTCACCGCCTTCGCCCGGAACGTCGTGATCAAGCTCGGGCCCGACGGCGCCGTGTGGCGAACGCAGGACGGGGAGCTGCGATTGTCCGGCGCCCAGCGCGTACATTCCAAAGATCCGACCGGGGCGGGTGACGCTTTCGCAGCGGGCCTGCTCAACGCCTGGCTGAAGGGCTCTGAGCCGGAAGCCGCCCTCCTGGCCGGCGCCGCGCTGGGTGCCGCGGCCGTGCAGAAGGTCGGCGCGCGACCCTAGGGCTCGACGTCGATGGTGCGGTGCTGGATCTCTTCCTCACCTTCCGTAGCGATCATGGTCTGGGTGGTGTGCTGGGGCTGCGGGGCGGCCGGGTTCTCGCGGCTCTTGGGCGGGCGGTCGTTCGCGATCAGGACCGCCATCCAGGGCAGCAGGACCATGCCGAGCGCGCAGAGGATCAACCAGACCGGAAGCAGTGGGGGCTGGATGCTGATCAGGACCGCGCCCAGGATCAGGCAGAGCGAACGGATGCCCATCATCGTGACGTAACGGATCTGCCTGGTGCGGAGCTGGTCACCTTGGCTGCGGGCGGCGTTGGTGATCAGGACTGGCCGCTCCGGCTGCTTCTTCACGTTCCTCATCCTTGCACCGTGGTCACCAGGTCGGCCACTATCGACGCAGCGGTCCGGATGGAGCGTAAACCGGTTCATTCGCGCGCGCCCCGACCGATCATGGAGGCGTGCGGGTCTCGAAGCGACGACGGTGGGCGGATCTCGCCCTCGTTGTCGTCGTGCTGCTCGCCGGGCTCGTCACCACCGGCGTGGTCACCCGTAACGCCGGGCGGGCTGAGCAGCGCTACGCCGCGCAGCTCATGGACCGCTACACCAGCGACCTGAGCAGGGCCATCTCGACCGAGATCCAGCGGTACGGCGACACGCTCGCCGACGTGGCCACAGCGCTCGGCGCCCAGAACGATCTCCACGCCGACGACTTCGCCTGGATCACCACGCGGGTGAGCACCCGGCGGCTGCCCGGCGCGACGTCGCTCAGCTTCGTGGTCACCGCGCCGGACTCCGGAGTGGCCGCGCTGGAGGACTACTGGCGCGACAAGGGCGCCACCGGTCTGCGCCTCGAGCCCTCCGGCCGCGGCAGGGAACACGCGTTCATGGTGTTCGCCCGGTCGTTCGACGGCCAGCGGGTGGAGACCGGCTGGGACATGAGCGCCGTGCCGCAGGCCGGCCAGGCACTGCACGACGCACGCACCATCGGCGGGCTCGCGGTCAGCCGGGCGTACGTGCTCGCCGCCGACCGCACCCTGCCCGCCGCCGAGCAGCAGCTCTCGTTCACCCTCGCCGTGCCCGTCTACTTCCTCGGCGGCACGTTCCGGGGCTGGCTCACCATGGGCGTGCACGGGCGGGACCTGCTGGAATCGACGCTGCGGGCGCAGGCACACGACACGGTCGCCGCCGAGCTCGTCGACCCCTCCGGCGGCGGCGAGCTGATCGTCGCGGAGGTGGCCGGGCGCGACGTCGCGGCGCCACCCGCTCTCGACCGGCTCACCTACATCGGTGCCGGGCTGCACACCTGGCAGCTGCGGGTCCACCCCACCGACCGGCTGCTCGAGGAGACCGATCGCGGGATCGTCAGCACCACCTTCGTGGTCGCCATGCTGATCACCCTGCTCGCCACCGCCCTGGTCGGCCTGCTGGCGAGCGCGCGCAACCGGGCCATGAGCAAGGTCGACGCGGCCACCGCGGCGCTGCGCAGCGACATCGCGCGTCGCCAGGAGGTCGAGACGACGCTGCGGCAGCGCGAGCAGGAGCTGCGGCAGATGGCGCTGCACGACCCGCTCACCGGGCTGGCCAGCCGGGCCGGGCTCGACGCGCGGCTCGACGAGCTCGTCGGGACCCGGCCGGACCTGGCGTTGCTGCTCATCGACCTGGACGGGTTCAAACTGGTCAACGACGCGTACGGGCACGCGGTCGGCGACGTCGTACTGACCGGCTTCGCCGAGATCCTGCGCGGGGCGGTCCGGGAGTCGGACGTGGCCGCCCGGATCGGCGGGGACGAGTTCGTGGTGCTGCTCACCGGCGTGTCCGAGGCAGAGGAGGCCTGCGCGACCGGCCGGCGCATCCTGGCCGCCGCGGCCGCCACGCCGGTCCGGGTCGGTGACGACCTCATCCAGGTACGCGCGAGCATCGGTGTCACGACCACCCGGGACTCGGACAGGCGCAAGGAGCTGATGCGCCGCGCCGACATCGCGATGCGCCAGGCCAAACACCTCGGCACGCACGGCGTCAGCCTGCACGACCCCTCGATGGTCGACCAGCGCCGCGCCGACGCCCAGCTCGGCGAGGAACTGGCCGACGCGGTGGCGAACGACGAACTGACCGTGCTCTACCAGCCGCTCGTGGACCTGGCCGACGGCCGCCCGCTCGGCGTCGAGGCGCTGGTCCGCTGGGAACACCCCTACCTGGGCACGGTCTCGCCCACCCGGTTCATCCCGATCGCCGAGCGCACCGGCATGATCGGCGCCATCGGCATGGCGGTGCTCGAGACCGCCTGCCGCCAGCTGGTCGCCTGGGACGCCGGCCTCTACGTGAGCGTCAACCTCTCCCCCAGGCAACTGAGCGAGCCGTCGCTGGTGCAGGAGGTGCTGGCGGTTTTGACGCGTACGGGCATGGACCCGGCGAACCTCGTCCTGGAGATCACCGAATCCGCCCTGGTCGACGATCGGACCGCCATCGACATGCTCGCCGCGTTCCGCTCCCACGGCATCCGCATCGCCGTCGACGACTTCGGCACCGGCTACTCATCCCTGCACTACCTGACCCGGCTCCCGATCGACATCCTGAAGATCGACCGCAGTTTCGTCGCCGAGCTCAACGGCACCCCGGAGGGCGCCGGCATCGCGGACGCCATCCTGCGCCTCAGCCAGGCACTGCACCTCACCACCGTCGCCGAGGGCATCGAAACCACCGCCCAGGCCGCTGAGCTGCGAGAACTCGGCTGCGTCATCGGCCAGGGCTACCTGTTCGCCAAGCCCCTGCCGGCCGACGAGGTCCTCAGCGTGCTACTGCCTTCATCTCCTTCTTGAAAGCCCGCACCTTGCCCAGCGACTCGGCGTCGACGATGTCCGCCACCGACCGGTGGGAGCCTTCCTCGCCGTAGGCCCCGGCCGCTTCGCGCCAGCCGGGAGGCTGCACGCCGTACTGCTTGCCCAGCAGCGCGGCGAAGATCTGCGATTTCTGCTTGCCGAAGCCGGGGAGCGCTGCGATCCGCTTGACCAGCTCTTTGCCGTCCGCGGCGTCCTGCCAGAGGTTGGCCGCCGCACCGTCATAGGTGCCGACCAGCACCTGGCAGACCTCCTGGACGCGGCCCGCCATCGCCTTGGGAAAACGGTGCAGGGCCGGCGGCTCCGCGAAGATCGCGATCAGCGCCTCGGGGTCGTAGGCAGCGAGCTCTTCCGCGGTGGGTGCGTGGCCCAACCGCTGTGCCAGCACGTAGGGCGAACTGAACGCCTTCTCCAGCGGGATCTGCTGGTCGAGCACCATCCCCACCAGCAGCGCCAGCGGATCCCGGTCCAGCAGCGCGTTGGCCTCAGCCGCGATAGGCAATGAAAACGTCACACCAGCCATCTTCCTACGTCGCGGGTCAGGATGGACAAGCTCGGGAGCGGTGGGTTCCGCATGGCCGGCACCGGGCGCCGCCTCGGTTTTCCGTCACCCGGATGGAGCCGAGACCGCGATCAATGGAGCGCGGGTCCCATCTACCCGAGCTGGACGAACAGCCACGGCAAAGGTGTACATCTTCTTGTACCATTGGTTCATGAGTGTTCTCGGTGTCGCAGAGGCTCGTAAGCAGCTGCCCGACCTCCTGGCCGGGTTCAGTCGCGGCTCGGCCGAGTCCGTGTTTCTCGGGGCCCACCGCAAGGCGGTCGGTGTGCTCATGCCGGTTCGGGTGTACGAGGAGCTGCGCAGCGAGCGCGACCGGGCTGTCGACGACTCGGTCGGGTCGCTGCGGGCCGAAGGGCTGGAGCCGTCCTCGGTGGCTACCGAGCTGGCCGGGCTGTTCTCGCAGGGGCGGATCACCGCGGGGCAGATGGAAGCGATGCTGCTGGCCTATCACCGCGTCGGGTGACCGAGGCGAACAAACTTGGCATAACGTCCGCGGCGGCGCTCAGCCGGGCCGAAGCTGACCTGAGCCTCGCCGCGCTGCTGCGCCTGTCGGTGCAGCCTCTTCCCGGCGGCTACGACCTCGATCACCTGCGGGAGTTCCACCGGCAGATCTTCGGGGCGATCTATCCGTGGGCCGGGCAGCTGCGAACGGTGGACATCGCGCGGACCCCACATGACCTGTTCTGCCACTGGCGCTTCATCGAGTCGTACGCCGCAGGCGTCTTCGTGCTCTCGCCGCTGATGGGCGGTTGAGGGGGCTGGGCCGGGAGACGTTGGTGGCGCGCCTGGCGCACTACTACGGCGAGATCAACGCGATCCATCCGTTCCGGGACGGCAACGGCCGGGCGCAGCGAGCCTTTCTCGGCCAGCTGGCCAAGGACGCGGGCTGGCGGGTCGCGTGGAGTGAGCTCGACGCCGCAGAGAACGATGCGGCGTCAGCGGCCGCGCTGCACGGTGACATCGGCCCGTTGGTCGCGATGCTGGACGACATGGTCCGGCCGCGCTGAAAACGTCGGGTCGGCGGGTGGAAGGCGTGGTCCGGGCGCGCTGAAAACGTCAGGTCGGCGGCCGGGATACCGATCGTCAATTCTGTGACGGGTGCATCGGTACGGCGGCGGCGGTGGTTCGGTCTGGCCGTCGTGCTGCTCGTGCTGATGGCCGGGGGTTCGGGTACGGCGGTGGCGACGATCCTCGTGCACCGGGCCGAGGAGCACAACGCGACGCAGGCCATGGACAACTACACGACCCTGGTGTGCCGGTCGGTCCTCGACGAGGTGCAGACGTACAGCGACGCGATCGAGGACGTCGCCGGCGGGATCAACGCCCAGAACGATTTCAACCAGGAGGATTTCAGTACGATCACCGCCGGGCTGAGCCCCGTCCGGCTCCCCGGCGCCAGCTATGTCGGCCTCGTCGTGCCCGCCACCGCGACCGAGGTGCCCGCGGTGCAGAGCTATTGGCGGGCGCGGGGTGCCGAGGGGCTGGTCCTGAAGCCGCAGACGGCCGTCGACGAGCACAACTTCATCATCTTCAGCCACTCCTTCGACGGCATGCCCACCCATCCGGGTCTCGACATGACACTTTCCGGGGCGGCCATCGACGCGATGACCACCGCCCGGCGCAGTGGGGAGGTCGCGATCAGTCAGGCGTACGTGCTGATCAGGGATCGTGGTCTGCCCAAGGCACAGCAGCAGATGGCCTTCCTGATCACGATGCCGATCTATGCCAAGGGCGGCAACGGCCTGAAGGGTCAGCTGCGCGGCTGGGTCGTCATGGGTGTGCACCTCAACGACTTCGTCCGGCTCAGCATCGCCGCCCAGGCGCAGAACGCGGTCAGCGCGGATCTCGCCGAGCGGGTGGCCGGGCAGGACATCCCGATCGTGCGGGTCGGCGAGGCGGATGCCAAGTCCGACCTGGCCCGGCGGCGCACCCTGTTCGTCGGGCAGCGCGAGTGGCGGCTCACGATCCACCCCACCGAGCGGCTGCTCAGCACGTCGGACCGGCGGATGGACAGCATCGCGTTCGTGGTCGGGTCGGTCGTCACCCTGCTCATGGCGGCCCTGGTGGCCGTCCTGGTCACCGGCAGGAACCGCGCCATGACCCGGGTCGAGGAGGCCACGTCGGCGCTGCGCAGCGACATCCGGCAGCGGCAGGAGGTCGAGCGGCAGCTGCGCGAGCGCGAGGACGAGCTGCGGCGTCTCGCCCTGCACGACCCGCTCACCGGGCTGGCCAACCGGACCGCGCTGGAGGCCCGGCTGGGTGCGGCGCTGGGCCATGACGACCGGATCGGCCTGCTGCTCATCGATCTCAACGGCTTCAAACCCATCAACGATGTGTACGGCCACGACGCCGGCGACCTGGTCCTCACCGAGTTCAGCCGGTTGCTGCGCGACGCCGTACGCACCGACGACGTGGTCGCCCGGATCGGCGGCGACGAGTTCGTGGTGCTGCTGGCCGACGTGCCCGACGAGCCCCACGCCATGATCGTCGCCCAGCGCATCCTGGCCTCGGCCGCGGCCACCCCCGTACGCATCGGCGAGGACACCCTCCCGATCCGCGCGAGCATCGGCGTGACGATCGCCCGCCCCAGCGACACCGCCAAGGAGCTGCAGCGCCGCGCCGACGTGGCGATGTACCACGCCAAGCGCACCGGTTCCCACAACGCGGCGGTGCACGACCCGTCGATGATCGACCGCCGGGCCGCGGACGCCGCGCTGGGTGACGACATCTCCGTCGCCCTGGAACGCGGCGAGCTCTTCGCCGTCTATCAGCCGATCGTGGACCTCGACGACGGCACTCCGGTCGCGGCGGAGACGCTGCTGCGCTGGCAGCACCCCCGGCACGGCCTGGTGCCGCCCGACCGGTTCATCCCGCTTGCGGAGCGCAACGGGTCCATCGCCGCGATCGGGCTGTGGGTGCTGGAGCAGGCGTGCCGGCAGGCGTGCGAATGGGACGTCCGGTACGTGAGCGTCAACATGTCGCCGCGTCAGCTGCAGGAGCCGGCGATCGTGCACGACGTGCTGGCGGTGCTCCGGCGTACCGGGCTGGCCCCGTCGCGGCTGGTGCTGGAGGTGACCGAGTCCGTGATCGTGGACGAGGCCGCGGGCATTCCGGCGTTGCGGGAGCTCCGGTCGTACGGAATCCGGATTGCGATTGATGATTTTGGCACTGGTTATTCGTCCTTGCACTATCTGACCCGGATGCCGGTCGACATCCTGAAGATCGACCGCAGCTTCGTGAACGAGCTGAACGGCACGGCGGAGGGCGCGGCGGTGACCGAGGCGGTGCTGCGGCTGAGCCAGGCGCTGCACCTCACCACGATCGCCGAGGGCATCGAAACCCCTGCGCAGGCAAAGGAGCTACGAGCGCTCGGCTGCGACACCGGACAGGGATATCTGTACGCCCGCCCGAGCGCCGCCGCCGAGCTGGAGGGGTTTGCCGTGCCCAGCGGCGGGCAACCAGTCCTGCCATGAGCGACATCAACGAGATCGGCCACGGCGCGTACGGCGAGGGCGTCCTCGACGAGCCCACCACCTACCGCCCCGAGAAGGGCGACCCCGACCCGGGCCTGTCGAGCACGTATGCGGCCGGCACCGACCCGGAGGAGCTCGTGAACGGCGGCCCGCGCCCCGAGCACGGCATCATGACGACGACCGGGGGCAACGCCGGCCCGAACAGCTTCCGGCCCAAGGCCCGCCACGGCCAGGGCATCGCCCCGACCACGACCGGCGACGCCACCACGGGTTCCATGGACGCCCCGACCGACGGCGCCACGAGCGACGCGACGAGCAGCGCGGTCGACTGATAGCTTCGCCGGATGACCGGCCGCCTGCTCGCCTCCGGCCGGGAGGCCGACGTCTTCGAGATCGACCAAGCCCGGGTGCTGCGCCGTTACCGGCGTGATGCCGACGTGAATGCCGAGGCTGCGGCGATGCGGCATGTCGCCGGCCTGGGCTTTCCCGTGCCCGAGGTGTTCAGCGCCTCGGGTGGTGACATGGTGCTGGAACGGCTGTCCGGGCCCACGCTGGCCGAGAGCGGCACCACACCCTCCGAGGTTGCGCGGATCCTCGCCGATCTGCATCAGCGCCTGCACGACCTGCCGGTGTGGCCGGGCGCCCCCGCCGGCACCAGCATCGTGCACCTCGACCTGCACCCGGACAACGTGCTGATGACCGGGCGCGGGCCGGTGGTGATCGACTGGTGCAACGCCCGCGCGGACGACCCTGATCTCGACACCGCGATGACCGCGCTGATCCTCGCGGAGGTCTCGCTCTGGGATCACCCGATGAGCGCCCTGGCCCGCGCGACCCTCGACGAATTCCTGGCGATCGCGCCCGGCGACCCGCGCCGGCTGGTCGCCGACGTGGCCACTGAGCGCCGGGGTCAGACCACCACCCTGACGCCCGACGAGATCAAGGTCGTCGGCGAAGCGGTCGCTGTGGTGCGCGGATGAGGGCCGTCATCCAGACCGTCAGCGAAGCATCCGTCACGGTTGACGACGAGGTGATCGGCAAGATCACGGACGGCCTGCTGGTGCTGGTCGGGATCACGCACACCGACACCGCCGCGGTCGCCGCCGAGCTGGCCCGCAAGGTGTACGAGATGCGCATTCTCGACGGGTCCCGCTCCGCCTCGGAGACCGGTGCGGCGCTGCTGGTGGTCAGCCAGTTCACTCTCTACGGCGATGCTCGCAAGGGCCGCCGCCCGTCCTGGTCCGCGGCAGCACCGGCATCGGTGGCCGAGCCACTGGTCACGGCGTTCGTCGACGCACTGCGTGCGCGCGGTGCGCACGTCGAGACCGGGCGGTTCCAGGCCCACATGCTCGTGTCGAGCATCAACGTGGGCCCGCAAACCGTCATCCTCGACCTCTAGGGCCTTTTAAAAGAAGCCGCGGCGCTGGGCCGACTGCTGCAGCCAGTTGTTCAGCTGCGAGGTCCAGTCGACCTGATCGACGCTCTGATAGTCGACGTCGAAGCGGCCGAAGGCGTCGTGGCCCTCGGTGAAGACCCCGCCGCGCTTGTCGATCTCCAGGACCACCTGCAGCTGGTACGGCGTCGGGATGAACGTCACCTCGAGCTGGTTGATGCCGCCCGCGTACTGCGACGGGGGGTGGAACTCGATCTCCTGGTAGAACGGCAGCTGCTGCTCCACGCCGTAGACCCGGCCGCGCTCGACGTCGGCCCGGCTGAACCGGAAACCCAGCCGCAGGAACGCGTCGAGGATCCGTTCCTGGGCCGGCAGCGGGTGCACCGCCACGGCGTCCAGGTCACCCTTGTCGACGGCGCGAGCCACTTCGAGCTCCGTACGCAGACCCATCGTCATACCGTGCAGATGCTGCCCGTACACCTCGGTGATGGGTGTCTCCCACGGCACCTCGAAGCGGAACGGGACGTCGTAGCGTGCCCCCGCGTCGAGCTTGAACGACCCCGTCAGACGCTGGCGGTGGAATTCCTGATCGGTGTTGTACTCACTGTCGCCGCTCTCCACCTCGACCCGGGTCAGCAGCCCCACGGAGACGTATTCGACGTCGACGCTGTGCTCGCCGCCGATGACGTGGACCTGACCCTCCAGGAATCCGCCGGGGCGGCAGTTGGGGTTCGTCAGCACCGTCTCGACCGACGGGCCACCCACGCCCATTGCCTGCATCAAACGCTTGAAGACCACCGGACCTCCTTGTTATCCGTGCAGATTATCGGGGACGAGCAAGGCAATCGTAATTGCCGAGATTACGGAAATGTCCAGCTGATCCGGGCGCTCTGTCGGGTCGGCGACCTCAGGGTTCTCCCTGATTCATGCCACGTGGAGGCTTGCCTCACCTCCGCTTAACGCCCTCAGGTCCAAACTTTTGATCACCGGACGCGGAAAGCGGCTGGGAACGCACGTCATCGGTCAACGCGGGGAGGGGACTGAAATGGCGGTCCTGGAGATGAAGGCTTCGGAGTCCACGGCGGCAGTCGCTGTTGAGACCAGCATTGCCGACGGTGTCGAGCCGCAGCAGGCCGACCTCGACGCCACCGACGAGCGCGGCGTCTCCGCGGACCTGGTGCGGGCATACCTGAACGGCATCGGCCGCACCCGGCTGCTCACCGCGGTCGAGGAGGTGGAGCTCTCCAAGCGCATCGAGGCCGGCCTCTACGCCGAGGAGAAGCTCCCCACGGCGGGCGACGACCTCGCCCCCCTGTTCAAGATCATCATGGTCGAGGGGCGCGCCGCCAAGAACCACCTGCTCGAGGCCAACCTACGGCTCGTGGTCAGCATCGCGAAGCGCTACACGGGACGCGGCATGGCGTTCCTGGACCTCATCCAGGAAGGCAACCTCGGCCTCATCCGCGCCGTCGAGAAGTTCGACTACACCAAGGGCTACAAGTTCTCCACGTACGCCACCTGGTGGATCCGCCAGGCCATCACCCGCGCCATGGCCGACCAGGCCCGCACCATCCGCATCCCGGTCCACATGGTCGAGCAGGTCAACCGCATGGTCCGGGCCCGCCGCGACCTCGCCACCTCGCTGGGCCGCGAGCCGAACGTCGCCGAGATCGCCAAGGCCATGGGCGTCCCGGAGTTCCAGATCATCGAGCTCATCTCGTACGACCGCGAGCCCGTCAGCCTCGACCAGGCCGTCGGCGAGGACGGCGAAAGCGCCCTCGGCGACTTCGTAGCCGCCGTCGACCCCAACGCCGAGCCCGGCGCCACGGTCAGCCGGGGCGAGCTCCGCAACGAGGTCGAAATCGTCCTCGCCACCCTCTCCGAGCGTGAATCCGCGGTCATCCGCCTCCGCTTCGGCCTCGATGACGGCCGCCAGCGCACCCTCGACGAGGTCGGCCGCGAATTCGGCCTCAGCCGCGAACGCATCCGCCAGATCGAAAAGGTCACGATGTCCAAGCTCCGCGACCCGCAGCGGGCCTCCCGCCTCGAGGCCTACGCCAGCTGACAACCCCTGATCCCAGAAGACCGGTCGCGGTTCGCGACCGGTCTTTTGCATGCCTCCTGCTGCCGCGCGGTCAGGCGCTGCGTAGCCTTCTCGGGCCGGTGTCGAGGCGGGTGCCGGGCTCGCCGACCTCTATCGAGGCGTGCAGGATCGCGTAGCCGTCGGGCCGGGCCAGCACCGGGTTGAGCGACAGTGCCCGCACCCGCGGATGCTCGTCAGCGAGCCGCCCGACCCGCAGCAGCAGGTCGATCAACGCCTCCCGATCCACCGGCTGGGACCCTCTGTACCCGTGCAGAAGCGGTGCCGCCCGAGGCTCGTCGACCAGTGCCGCCGCGGCCCGGTCGGTGAGCGGGGCCGCGCGCCAGGCCCGGTCGCCGAGCAGTTCACTGGCCACCCCGCCGAGCCCGAACCCGACCACCGGCCCGAACGCGGGATCCTCCACCAGGTCGATCGTGCAGGCGACCCCCGGCGCGACCATCGACTGCACCAGCACCTGCGGCCCGAACGCCGTGGCCAGCTCACGGTAGGCGGCCCGGACGTCATCCTCATCAGCCAGCGCGAGCCGCACCGCTCCGAGGTCGATGCGGTGCCGCAACGCACCCCCCGCCGCTTTCAAGGCGACCGGATAACCGAGTGCACCGGCCGCTGCGATCGCTTCCGCCACGTCGTTGGCCGAGGTCGAGGGCTCAACCCGGATTCCGTACGCGGAGAGCAGCTCGACCGGCGGCCCCAGGATCTCGGCAGCGTCCTGGTCCACCCCGGACAGCGCGGGCATGACCCCCGGCGGCCGGCGCAACCACTCGGCGTAGGTGGCGACGCGCCCCAGAGCCCGAACGGCCTCCTCAACCGACGGGTACGAGGGCACCTTCGACGGCAACTGCCCGAGCAGGAACATGGCGACGGTCGGCTTCTCCCCCGCGAGCGCGACGCTGCTGAGGGCGGCAACGAAGTCAGCGTCCTCGTCGGGCAACTGCCCTGGTAGCGGGGGCGCGAAGACCACCACGAGGGCGTCCACCCGCTCGTCGACCGCGGCGTCGGCCAGTGCGTCGGCGAAGTCGTGGGCGCTCGCCTCGGGGCTGACGTCGTGCGGATATCCCTCGGCGACGACCAGACCGTTGGCCCGGCACGCGGCGACAGCCAGCCCGGACAGGGCGGACGAATTGCCGACCACCCCGACCCGTCGCCCCGCCGGCAGCGGTTGGTGCGCCAGCAGAATGCCGACGTCGAACAGCTCCGCGACCGTGTCGACGCGGATGACGCCGGACCGCGCGAACAGGGCGGTGACGGCGTTGGTGTCGGGACCGGGCAGGTCACCGGCGAGCCCCGGCGGCCGGGTGGCCGACGCGACGGCGACGACGGGCTTCACGCGGCTCATCCGGCGGGCGAGCCGGGCGAACTTCCGCGGGTTGCCGAACGTCTCCAGATAGAGCAGGACAGCGTCGGTGCCCGGATCGTCCTGCCAATACTGCAGGAGGTCGTTGCCGGAGACGTCGGCCCTGTTCCCGGCGGAGACGAAGCTCGAAAGCCCCAGCCCACGGCTTTCCGCCTCGGCCAGCAACGCCACACCCAGCGCCCCGGACTGGCTGAAGAACCCGACGCGCCCGGCGGCAGGCAAGCGCGGTGCCAGCGTGGCGTTCAGGCGTACCGAAGGATCGGTGTTGGCCACCCCCAGGCAGTTGGGGCCGACCACCCGCAGTCCCGCCGACCGGGCCGCGTCGATCAGCGCCCGCTGGGCGAGCGCCCCCCCCACCCCCGCCTCGGCGAACCCGGCGGAAACAACGACGAGACCACCCGCTCCGGCCAGGGCCGCGTCGGCAACGGCATCCGCGACCCCATCGGGGGGTACGGCGATGAGCGCCACATCGACCGCAACGCCCGCGTCGGCAGCCGACCGGAACGCGGGCAGCCCCGCCACCCGCTCGGCACTGCGATGCACCGGAACGACCTCCCCGGTGAACCCGCCGTCACGCAGGTGGGCCAGCAGCGCCGCCCCGATCCCCTGCCCGCTCGCGCTCGCTCCGTAGACGGCGACCCCCCGCGGATGCAGCAGCCTGGCGATCGAGCGCGCCTCGGTGCGCTGCTCGCGGCTGTCCTGCACCTCGCGCGACTTCTCGGTGGGCGCGATCGGGAAGCTGAGGTGCACCACCCCGTCGGCATACTTGCGCTGCACCTGATAGCCGAAGTCGCTGAAGACCCGCAGCATCCCGCTGTTCTGCGGGAGCACCTCGGCCACGAACCGCAGAATCCCGTTCCCCTGGGCCGCATCGGCGAGATGCTCCAGCAGGACGGACCCGATCCCGCGCCCCTGATGCGCATCCTCCACCACAAAAGCGACTTCCGCCTCGGGCGAATCCGGCCCCAACCGCTCATAACGCCCGACCGCCATGATCTGGCGTCCGGAAACAATCACGAACGCCTCCCGATCGCGATGGTCGACGTTGACAAATCGCTCCAGGTCACGCTCCGGAATGCGTGGATAGGGGGAGAAATAGCGTAGATAACGCGTGCGGTCGCTCATCCGGGAGTGAAATTCGACGATCGCCGCCGCATCGCCGGGAGTAATCGGCCGCAAATGCACGGCACTCCCGTCGGAGAGAAGCACATCGGCTTCCCGCTTACCCGCCATCACCACCACCGCCTCCCGCTCCCCATCCAGTCTTCGTCAGTCGCGACCGTCGTGCGGGTCGAGCCCGAACAACGGAAAAACCTCCATGCGGGTCGCCAGAATCGCCCTGTCGACCGGGTCCGGGGCCGTGCCGGGCTGCCAGCGCTCGACCGGCGGCGGCGTCCCGTCGGTCAGGGTCTCCGGCACCATGCTGCCCGGCCTGCGCTGCGCGGCGAGCTTGCGCCAGGTCGGCGGGGTCGGCGTCAGCGGATCGAGGGGGTCACCGGTGGCCACGGCGAGCAGGTGGGTCCAGGCCCGGGGCACCACCTCGACCAGCGCATATCCCCCGCCACCGGTCGCCACCCACTTCCCGTCGCAGAGCTCGTCGGCCAGCTCACGCAACGCGATGTAGGCCGCGCGCTGCCCGTCGACCGACAGCCGCAGGTCGGCGAGGGGGTCGAGCCGGTGGGAATCCGCGCCGCACTGGGTGAACAGGAGCTGTGGCTGGAAGGCCCGCACCACCGAGGGCACGATCGCGTGGAAGGCGCGGAGCCAGCCGGCATCGCTGGTGGCGGGCGGGAGGGCGATGTTGACCGCCGTGCCCTCCGCCCCGGGGCCGCCGGTCTCGTCGGGGTAGCCCGTGCCGGGGAACAGCGTCAGGGGCGACTCGTGCAGGCTGATCGTGAGGACGCGGGGATCGTCGTAGAAGGCCGCCTGCACGCCGTCGCCGTGGTGCACATCGATGTCGACGTAGGCGATGCGCTCCGCGCCCTGGTCGAGCAGGCGGGCGATCGCCACGGCCGGGTCGTTGTAGACGCAGAATCCCGAGGCTCGGGCAGCCATGGCGTGATGAAGGCCACCCGCCACGTTCACCGCCCGGGTCGCGGCGCCCGACCAGACCGCTTCGGCCGCAGCGATGCTCGCCCCGCAGATCCACGCCGAGGCCTCGTGCATGTGATCGAAGACGGGGTTGTCCGGGGTGTTGAGACCCCAGCCGCGGAAGAACGGGTCGCGGGGCGCGAGCCGGACCGCCTCCAGGTAGTCGGGCCGGTGGATCCGGGTGAGCGCGGCGTCGTCAGCCGGCACCGGTGTCACCATGCTCACCCCCGGCCGGTCGAGCACGCCCAGCTCACGGGCCAGCGCGATGGTCAGCTCCACCCGCACGGGGTTGAGCGGGTGATCACCCATGTCATAGGAGAGGAGCGCCTCGTCCCACACCACTGCTGTCGTCCCGTCCGCCATGTCAGCCACTTAACCACGGTGGTCCGACAGCTTTCCGCCCGGTCGATGCCGGGCCCCGGCGATGGCCGCCATCAGCTGGGACAACACACAAATGCCGCCACTACCACCGCCCGCTCACACGGTGCATGCCCGTGAACAAGCCGCAGGCACGGTAGGGTTCGGTGACCCACCTCGTCGGCGCGAAGTCAACCCCCGGCTGCGAGGTAATATCGCTGTCGGGAGGGCCGCACCGTGAATGATCTCGTCGATACCACCGAGATGTACCTGCGCACGATCCTCGAGCTCGAGGAAGAGGGTGTGCCGCCACTGCGCGCGCGCATCGCCGAGCGGCTGCATCAGAGCGGTCCGACGGTCAGCCAGACGGTTGCCCGGATGGAGCGCGACGGTCTGCTGACCGTGGAGAACGACCGGCACCTGGTGCTCACCGAGGACGGCCGCGTCGCCGCGGTCGCCGTCATGCGCAAGCACCGCCTCGCCGAGCTCCTGCTGGTCAACGTCATCGGCATGCCCTACGAGGAGGCCCACGAGGAGGCCTGCCGCTGGGAGCACGTCATGAGCGACTCGGTGGAGAAGAAGGTCTACGAGCTGCTGAATCGTCCGACGCGCTCGCCGTACGGTAATCCGATCCCCGGTCTTGAGGTTCTGGGCACGCCCGGCGACGGGCCGCTGGAGAGCGTCACAGCCGGGCTCAACGGCGGCAGTGAGCGCAACCTGGCGTTCCCCGGCCTGAGTGGCAGCGTGGTCGTGCGCCGCATCTGCGAGAGCGTCCAGACCAACGCGGGTGTGCTGCGTCAGCTGCACGCCGCCGGCATCGACCCCGGCGCCACCGTGACGGTCGCCCAGGAGCGCGACGGCGTCACGATCGACCGCTCCGGCGACAAGATCCGCCTCCCTCGCGAGGTGGCCTCCCGCGTCTTCGTCGACGCCCACTGACCTGCGACAGCCCGCGGTGACGCCGTCGCCGCGGGCTAGCCTTCCGAGGTTTCGAGGGCCTTGGCGAGGTTGAGCAGTTTGCCCTGCAGCGCCTTCACGTCGGCGGTCTTGGCGCTCTTGGCGAAGGTGTAACGCAGCGTCTGCAGCTGCCCGGCCTTGCTCAGCCAGGAAATCTCCACCACGGGGCCATGAGAGCCGCTCGCCTTGGTGACGAGGCGATAGCCCGCCTTGCCCAGCCCCTTCATCTTGGTGGCCTTCGCCGGCATCAGCTCCCCGGTGAAGAGATCAGCATCGGCTTTGGTGCTCTTGACCACCGAAAGCACCAGGTAGGGCCATTGGCTGCTGGTCATCTGCACCACGCACGTGGAGGTGTCATCCACGTGATCGGAGGCGGCAGCCGTGAACGCGACGCCGATCTCCTTCTTGATGAGCGCGTAGTCCCAGAGAGCGCAGGCGCCGCCGGCCGAGGCCGCGGGCAGCTGGACGACTTTCACCGGCGGCAACGTCGTCGTCGCAGCCTCGACCTTTTTCTCCGTGCAACCCGCCAGGGAAAGCAGCACCGCCAGGGCACCGAGGGCGAAGAGACGCGTGCGCACCGGAATCCTCCCGATCATTTCGGGGCACACCGTACTGGCCGACGGGCCGTCCACGGAAGTCCAACTCAGGCACCATCAAAATACGGACAGTGACGACATCCCCGGCCACAGCAGGTCCCGCGCTTGGCGAGGAACGCCGCGGTCAACACGAAGAGTCCCGAACCGGGATCGAGATAGCCCGCCTGACCGGCACCGAGCGCGTCATCATGGGCGGCGAGCACCTCGCCACGACGCGGATGATCAAGAGCCAACCGGCTGTGGTGCGGCTCCGACAGCGGGCGCGAGGCCAATTCATCCACCATCACACGGTACGCCCACCGCGCAGCACACGACTACTTGGCAGCATCCGTCAAGTAGTGCCAAGATGAACCGGTGACCGACGATGCGCTCGTCGAGCAGATCGTCAGACTGCTCGACATCCGGCTGCTCGACCCGCTCGAGATCCTCCTCGACGGCGACGACGCCGTGCACGCGCTGCGCACCCTCGTCCGCCTCCGGGCCGGGCGCTGGGCCGACTCGATGCGCCAAGCCGACGACCAGTCCGCGGCGATGGCAACGATGCGCCTCGTCATGACGCTCTATCCCAGCGACCGGGCCTTCAACCCACCCGTCGACTGGTGGTTCTCCCCGCTCGGCCGCGTGGTCGCCGAACGAGTCGGCCACCCCTCAGCCGAGTCGGTGTCCTACGCGATCGCCGGCGCCATGCTCGGCATCAGCCGCCAGGGTGTGCACGATCTCGTCCGCCGGGGCAAACTCCCCCGCCACCCCGACGGCGGCGTACCGTCAGCCGCCGTCCGCCAGCGCCTGCAACACACCCACCGTCCCGTTCACACAGAGCCCGTTCACACAGAGGAAGACCCATCGTGATCAACGATCGCCTCGTCGACGCCGGCGACCTGCCCATCGCCGTCCGGGACTTCGGCGGCGACCAGCCGCCCCTACTCCTGCTGCACGGCGCCGGCGGCAACCTCGCCCAGCTCACCACCCTGGCCCGCGCCCTGCGCCCCCACCACCGCGTGATCGCCCTCGACCTGCGCGGCCACGGCCGCTCCGGCGACGCCCCCTGGACCTGGAAGGCCGGCCTGGGCGACCTCGCCGCGGTCACGGTCCAGATGGAGCTCGACCGCCCCGCCGTCGTCGGCCACTCCCTGGGCGGCATGCTCGCCACCCTCTGGGGCCAGCGCCACCCCGAAACCCCCGGCGTGATCAACCTGGACGGCAACCCACCCCCGACCAGCCCCGACCAGCTGCCCGGCCTCCCCCCGGAAAAAGCCGCCACCGAGCTCACCCGTCTGGAAGCCCTCTTCGACTCCATGGAGCTCACCATGGGCCAGCCCTTCCCCACCGCCGACCTCCCGGCCCTGGTCGAAGCCCAACGAGCCGCCGCCCGCGAATCCGGCGCCAACGAAAAACTCTGGCTCGAAGCCTTCCGCCGCAACATCGTCACCAAAGCCGACGAAACCACCATCCGCCCCACCCCCGAAACCGCCGGCACCCTCCGCACCCTCATGAAAGACCTGGACCTAACCGACGCCTACACCACCACCCCAGCCCCCACCCTCGCCATCCTCGCCACCCGCAACCTCCCCGCCCAAGAGCCTTTCTCCGACCTCTACACCGCCCACCGCACCTACCTCCTCAACCAAGCCACCCAAGCCGCTGAGACCAACCCCCGCATGCACTACCTAGCCCTGGAAAACGCCTCCCACGCCATGGTCCTCGAACACCCCGAACCCCTCGCCAAAGCCATCACCCACTTCCTCCAGGGCAAATCCCCCGCCTAACCACTCACCTCTCTCCCTGCCCTTGGCTCTTCCTGCTCTGGCTCTTCCTGCTCTTGGCTCTTCCTGCTCTTGGCTCTTCCTGCTCTGGGCTCTTCCTGCTCTTGGCTCTTCCTGCTCTTGGCTCTTCCTGCCGCTTGGCTCTTCCTGCCGCTTGGCTCTTCCTGCCGCTTGGCTCTGCCCGCCCGCCCGCCGGTCGGCTCCGGCTCCGGTTCCGGGGGCGAGAACTGGCCGGCGCCAGACGCAGTCATGCATCGACCCGGCTGGGTGATAGCCCAATCGCGGGTAATGCTCCGGGTCACGAACCGGCCGAGCCGGGGATACCGGCTCAGGGCGGATGCCACTGCTCAGGCCAGGAAAGCCAGCCCGGACCAAAACGCCAGCCCG
>NZ_BOQP01000044.1 GCF_018332715.1 Winogradskya consettensis
TGGATCGAGGCCGCACGAGCGTTGTTCCGCGAGGCGAACACCCACCGGGCGCAGGCCACCGCTGACCATGAACGTGACCGCAGACGCGCCGCCGGTGACCTGTTCGACTGGAGCCGGTTCACCAACCGCTGGCTAGTAAAGTATGCCGCCGCCTACTAACCCACGAACACCGAACTCTCCGTCACACCCGCGGGGCTCGACACGACAATCAACGCGCACACTTGAAACCACTCAACCACAGTCCACGACCGGTGACGAGTCCGGCGGGAACAGACGCGACATGGGCGATGTGGCGGCTCTACGCCTACGAGCCGGACACAGGCAGGTATTCCTGCGTAACGAAGGAATCCTGCGCGTCTTCTTCACGAGGCCCCGCCCATACCGCATTTCGCCTCGGCAATGGCAGCAACCCTGCCGCGCCCCGCAACTCCATGAAATACCTGCGCCCCTGCTTTCTGGCGGTCGTCCTAACACTCCACCTGAGCAGCTTCGAAGCCGAGCTCAGCGATGCGGCCACAGCACCCTCGTCGACCGGCCAACGCCGGCTCGCCAGGCACGCGGATCGGTATTTCATGGAGTTGCGGGGCTCGGACGAGGGTTCTGAATTCCCGGGACCGACGACCGCGACGGCCACGACCCGGACATCGGGACATTCCAAGGCATGCCGACTCCGGGAAGCACCAGCCGCCGTCGACCTGGCGGCGGTCGCCCTCGACGACGCCCGGCATGGTCGGCGCTGACGTCGCTCCTAGTAGGAGGGCAGGGTGAGTTCGGTGCCGGTGAGGCGGAGCATGGCTGTGCCGTGGGCGGGGACGGTGACCGTGTAGGAGCCTGTGGCGGTGGGTTCGTTCGTGCGGGTCCAGAGGTTGCGGATGTGGATCGGGCCGGCGAGGGCGATGGCGGTGAAGGTGACCGTGATCGGGTGGGCGGTGTCGGTGCGGTTGAGGAGGGCGACGGCTCGGGTGCCCGTACCTGTGAGGGGTTTGAACCAGACCTCGGAGGTGCCGATCTGCTCGCCTTGGCGGGCGAGGGGGTCCTGGTCGACGGCGAGGATTTCCGGGTTGGTGAGGGCGGCGGTCATCTCGGTGGGGAGGGTGCGCGGGTCGGAGCCGATGATGAGCGGGGCGGCCATGATGGACCACATGGCGAGCTGGGTGCGGGATTCTTCGAAGGTTAGTTCGGTGCCGCCGGTCGGCAGGGGGCGCATCGGGAGGAGGTAGTCGGGGTCGTTGTAGTGGCCGGGGCCTGTGGCGGACGGGTGGGCGGCGTTGGCGTCCAGGTTGCGGAGCATGGCCGGCCATTCGGTGTCCGGTTGCGGGTCGATCATGGCGACGTCGGTGTAGGTGCGCCAGGATTGGGCGACCTGCGGGGCGTACGTGTAGGTCCACGTCGACAACGACGAGAGCGGATAGGGGCCGCCGCCCCAGTCGCTGGTGACCGGGTTGCAGATGTTGAGAATCATCGGCCGCGGGGACGCACTGACCTGCGCGGCGAGGCGGCGGAACGACGTTTCCGGGTCGAGGCCGGCGGCGCGGCCGCAGAGCCAGTCGGCTTTGAGGGCGTCGAAGCCCCATGCGGCGAACTGGCGGACGTCGTCGCGGTAGTGGCCGTCGCTGCCGAGGCCGCAGTGGCCTTCGAGGTACGGGCCGGCGTCGGTGTAGATGCCTGCCTCGAAGCCGCGTTCGTGCAGGTAGCGGGTCAGTGCCGGCATGCCCGACGGGAAGCGGGCCGGGTCGGCGACGAGTTCGCCGTCCTTGCCGCGCGGCGTGGGCGCGGCCCAGTTGCCGTCGACCCAGATGATCCGGTAGCCGGCGTCGCGCAGGCCGCTGGTGGCCAGGTGGTCGGCGATGGACCGTACCTCGGCCTCGGTGGGGTCACCGCCGAGCGCGAAGTACGTGTTCCAGCCCAGGTACGGCGTGGGTGCAAGGTGCCGGGCCGGCACGTCCGGGGCGGGGACGACGACGGTCGCGAGGACCAGCAAGACCGACAGGGCTACGCGTACGGCGTGCACGTGCCTCCTCCTGGACCGTCAGCCGATCGTCAGGTTCGCGGGCGCCCAGCCGTCAGGCGGGCGCGATCTTCTAGCACCCGGTTTACCCCGAGTTCCTAGGAGTTCCCTGTCATGGCCGCACTGCTCTACCGGCTGGGCGCCCTCGCCCACCGGCGCCGCCGCACCGTCCTGGTCGCCTGGCTGGCGATACTTGTCGCCGCCGGGGCGCTCGCAGCCACGGTCGGCGGTTCGTACGAGGATGATTTCTCGATCCCGGGGTCGAGCGCCCAGCAGACCCTCGACACCGTGGGGAAGGAATTCCCGTCCTCCTCGGGTGCCACGGCGCAGATCGTTTTCGTGGCGCCGACGGGCCGCACTATCGCCGACGAGGGCGCTGTCATCAAGCAGGTGCTGGACGCCGCGGCGAAGGCGCCCCAGGTCGCGGCGGTTGCCGGTCCCACGCCGAGCAGGGACGGGCGCACGGCGCTGGCGCAGGTCGGGTACCAGGTCACCAAGGCCGGGCTCGAGGACGGGACGCTGACCGCGCTCGAGGACACGGTGCGGCCCGCGCGGGAGGCCGGGTTGCAGGTGGAGTTCGGCGGGTCCGCGTACGGTGACACGCCCGGCGGGACCAGTCATCTCACCGAGGTCTCCGGCCTGGTCGTCGCCATGATTGTGCTGCTGGTGACGTTCACGTCGCTCGCCGCCGCCGGGATCCCGCTGCTCACGGCTCTGCTCGGCGTCGCGATCACCGCCGCCGGGATGACCGCCCTCGCCGGCGGTCTCCAGCTGCCGACCACCGCGCCGACCCTGGCGATCATGCTCGGCCTGGCCGTCGGCATCGACTACGCGTTGTTCATCGTGGCCCGGCACCGCTCCCAGCTGGCCCGGGGCATGGCCGTGCCCGAGTCCGCGGCCCGCGCCATCGGCACCGCCGGCAGCGCCGTCGTCTTCGCCGGAATGACCGTGGTCATCGCGCTGGCCGGCCTGACCGTGGTGCGGATCCCCTTCCTGAGCGCGATGGGGCTCGCCGCCGCGGCCGCGGTCATCGTCGCCGTACTCGTCGCCGTCACCCTCATCCCGGCCATGCTCGGCTTCGCCGGCGAGCGGCTCCGCCCGAAACCCGGCTCCCGCGCCGACCGGCGCGAACAGCACGCCACGGACAAGCCCGGCGCGGGCATCCGCTGGGCGAAGCTGGTGACGCGCCGGCCGCTGGTGACCACGCTGGCCGTGGTCATCGTGCTCGGGATCATGGCGGTGCCGGCCGCGGGGCTGCGGCTCGCGCTGACCGACAACGGATCGGCGCCGGTGGACAGTACGCAACGCAAGGCGTACGACCTGACCGCCGAGGCGTTCGGGCCCGGCTTCAACGGGCCGCTGCTCGTCCTGGCAGGACAGCAGGACAGCGCGGCGCTCGTGCAGAAGCTCGGGACACTGGACGGGATCGCCGCGGTCGGCAAGCCGCAGATGTCGGCCGACGGGCGGTACGCGCTCATCCAGGTCGTCCCGCGGACCGGCCCGCAGGACCCGGAGACCGAGCGGGTCGTCGAGGACATCCGCGACGCCGGCGGCCCGGATGCCGGCGTCACCGGCGTCACCGCGATCGGGCTCGACATCTCGCAGCGGCTGTCGGGCTCCCTCGTACCGTTTGCCCTGGTGGTGGTCGGTCTCGCGGTCCTGCTGCTGATGGTCGCGTTCCGGTCGCTGGTGGTGCCGGTCAAGGCCGCGCTGGGTTTCCTGCTCTCCATCGGGGCGACGCTGGGCGCGGTTGTCGCGGTCTTCCAGTGGGGCTGGCTCGCCGACGCCGTCGGGGTCAGCCGGACCGGGCCGGTGATCAGCTTCATGCCGATCATCCTGATGGCGGTCCTGTTCGGGCTGGCCATGGACTACGAGGTGTTCCTGGTCTCGCGGATGCACGAGGAGTATGCCCGGACCGGCGACCCGCTCCCCTCGGTGATCAACGGTTTCCGGGACTCCTCGCGAGTGGTCGCCGCGGCGGCGCTGATCATGATCTGTGTCTTCGTGAGCTTCGTACCGAACGGGAGCCCGACGTTGAAGCCGATCGCGTTCTCGCTGGCGGTGGGCGTACTCCTGGATGCGTTCCTGATCCGGATGACCCTGGTGCCGGCGGTCCTGGCGCTCGCCGGGCGGGGTGCCTGGTGGCTGCCGCGGTGGCTCGACCGGTATCTGCCGAATCTGGATCTCGAGGGGTCGAAGTTGATGTGATGGAGCACGTGGATCGCATTCTTGTCGTGGACGACGACGCGGGGTTACGGGAGCTGCTGCTGTCCGCGTTACGGTTCGCGGGCTTCGAGGTCGAGGCGGTCGGCGACGTGCCGGCCGCCCTGGCCGCCATCGGGGCGCGCCCGCCGGACGCCGTGGTCCTGGACGTCATGCTGCCCGGCGCGGACGGCTTCGACCTGCTTCGCCTGCTGCGCAGCCGGGACGTGGAGGTGCCGGTGATGTTCCTGACCGCGCGCGACGAGCTGGACGACCGGGTGAAAGGCCTGCGGCTCGGCGGCGACGACTATCTGACGAAGCCGTTCAACGTGGTCGAGGTCGCCGCCCGGCTGGAGGCACTGCTGCGGCGGTCGCGGCGCGGGACCACGGCCTCCGACGGCGTCCTGCGCTGCGCGGATCTCGAACTCGACGAGGCCCGGCACGTGGTCACCCGGGCCGGGACCCCGGTGGAGCTCTCCCCCACCGAGTTCCGGCTGCTGCGCTACCTGCTCGCCAACACCGGCCGGGTGGTGTCCAAGGCGCAGATCCTCGACCACGTCTGGCAGTACGACTTCGGCGGCGACGCGGGCGTGGTCGAGCGCTTCGTCTCCAACCTCCGCCGCAAGATCGATCTCGGCGGCCCGTCGCTGATCCACACGGTCCGCGGCTTCGGCTACAGCCTGCGCGGATCCGGCCGATGATCCGCTCGATCCGCGCCCGGCTCACCCTCGCGCTGGTGGTGCTGCTCGCCGGTGGCCTCGTCATCGTGGCCACCGGCAGCGTGCTGCTGGTCCGCCGCTACCTCACCGACCGGGTCGAGGAGGGCCTCAGCAACGCGTCGGTCAAGATCTCGGCCCGCAGCGCCGGCGGATTCACCCTCCCGCTCGGCCAGCTCGCGCTGGTCACCCCGGAGAGCGGTACCGCCGTCGCGGTCGATGCGGCCGGCCACGTGCTGGTGAGCACCGGGCAGGCCACCCTCACCGACCCGGCCGCCCTGGTCGCCGCGGCGGCGGACCTGGATCCGGGCGACACCCGGGTGATCGAGGACCCCCTGCCGGCCGTCGTGGCCCGCATCCACACCCCCGGCCTGCGGATACTGCTCCGTGAGGGTGGCACCGCCGTGAGCGCCGAGTACGTGGTCGTGGGCGTACCCATCGCGAACGACCGCAAGGTGGTCCGGCTCATCAGCATCGTCAACGGCGTCGGCGCCCTGATCGCCCTCGCCCTGATGGGTCTACTCGCCTCCCTGTTCATCCGGATCGGGCTGCGGCCGCTGACCCGGATGGCCGGCACCGCCGACGCCATCGCGGCCGGCGAGCGTCACCTGCGGCTGCCCGCGGGCGGGACCGGGCCGGAGACCGACCTGCTCGCCGCAGCGGTCAACAAGGCCTTCGACGCGCAGCGCCGGGCCGAGGACCGCCTGCGTACGTTCGTCGCGGACGCCAGCCACGAGCTGCGTACGCCGTTGTCCACCGTCCACGGCTGGATCGACCTCTACGTGCAGGGCGGCCTGCGCGACCCCGACCAGCTCGACCACGCGATGGTCCGCGTCGAGGCCGAGGTCGGCCGGATGCGCCTGCTCGTCGACGAACTGTCCCTGCTCGCCCGGCTCGACGCGGCGCGCCCCCTGCGGCGGGAGCCGGTGGACGTCGTCGCCCTCGCCGCCGAGGTGGTCGAGGACGCCCTTGTCGTCACCGCCGACCGCGACATCACCCTCACCGGTGTGCCGCACGCTTTCCTCGACGCCGACGGCCCCCGCCTCCAGCAGGTCCTGCGCAACCTGGTCGGCAACGCGGTGCAGCACACCAGGCCCGGGACTTCGGTCCAGGTCACTGTTTCAGTACGCCCGGAGCACGTCGACATCGAAGTACGCGACCGGGGCGACGGTATCCCGCCGGAGCACCTCGCCCACGTCTTCGAACGCTTCTACCGCGCGGACCCGAGCCGCAGCCGCGATCCCGGCGGCTCCGGCCTCGGCCTGGCCATCGTCGAGGCCATCGTGGCAGCCCACGGCGGTACCACCGGCGTCACGTCCACGCCCGGCGAAGGCACCACCGTCCGCGTCACGCTCCCGGAAGGGCGTCACCCTGACGGACCAGGCCGTTCTGGTACGCCAGGACGACCAGCTGAGCCCGGTCCCGCACACTGAGCTTCGTCATCGCCCGGTTCACGTGCGTCTTGGCGGTCAGCGGCGACAGGAACAGCCGCTCCGCGATGTCGTCGTTGGAGAGCCCGTGTGCCACCAGCACCAGCACCTCCCGCTCACGATCGGTGAGCAGCGCCAGCCCCGGCACGACCCCGGACGGCTGCGGCCGCAGACTCGTCAGGAACCGGCTCACCAGCCCCCGCGTGGCCTTCGGCGACAGCAGAGCCTCGCCGCTCGCCACCACCCGGATCGCGTGCAACAGATCCTCCGGCGGCACACTCTTGCCGAGAAACCCGCTCGCCCCGGCCTGCAACGCCAGCACCACGTTGTCATCGTTCTCGAACGTCGTCAGCACCAGCACCCGCACCCCGGCCAGATTGTCATCCGCCCCGATCCGCCGCGTCGCCTCGATCCCGTCCATCCGGGGCATCCGGATATCCATCAGCACCACATCAGCCCGCGCCGTCCGCGCCAGCTCCACGGCCTCCTTGCCGTCCCCGGCCTCCCCCACCACGGCGAACCCCGGCTCCGAATCGATGATCATCTTGAAGCCGGCCCGGATCAGCGCCTGATCATCAACCAGCAGCACCCGAATGGTCATGGCGCAGTCTCCGGACCGTCTGGTTGCGAACTCTGCTTCTCCGCCGAGTGGTGCAGCGATCCCTGTCTTCCCGGCGACGCCGGGAACCGCTGCGACTCCGAGGTCCGCTGCGGCTCCGGGACCTGCCGCGGCTCCGAGGTCCGCTGCGAGTCCGGGACCTGCCGCGGCTCCGAGGTCCGCTGCGAGTCCGGGACCTGCCGCGGCTCCGAGGTCTGCTGTGACGTCGGGGCCTGCCGGACGTCCGGGTTTGTGGGGCGGTCGGCCTGATTCTGCGGGCGAGCGGGTGAGGGCGTTGTGGTCCCGGCAAGGGTTCCGACTCCGGCCAGCAGACCCGCGCCGCCGAACGCGTTCAACGCGTCGAAGCCGCTGAGCGCCCTGACAGCTCCTCGGATGTCCACAGCCCCGGACGCACCCAGCGCCGCCCTGGTCGCACTCCTCACATCGGGTATGCCGAGCGCGGTCCTGGCGGTATCCCGCCGGTCGAGGAGGCCGGGCACACTGAGCGCTGCCCTCGCCGCGTTCCGGGTGTCGAGGAGGTGGGGCACGCCGAGGGCTGCTCGTGCTGCGTTGCGGACGTGGAGAGCGTCGGGCACGCCGATCGCGCCCAGGACGCCGGCGACGCCCACGCAGTCGCGGCCTGTGCCACCATCCTCCACGCCTGATTTGTACCCCGGGTCGGGGGCGGTGGCGGGGGCGTGGTGTTCGGTGGGGAGGACGGCGTGGACGCGGAAGCGGCCGTCGCCGAGGGGGGCCGCGGTGACCTGGCCGCCCGCCGCGACTGCTCGCTCGCGCATCCCGAGCAGACCGTAGCCGGATCCGTTCTCCACCGATCCCCTCGAGCCCGAACCACCCAGGACCGAGCCCGCCGCACCGGCGCCGTTCGCACCCAACCCGTTCGCACCCAACCCAGCCGCACCCAACCCGGCCGCACCCAACCCGCCCGCGACCGACCCGGCCGCGCTCGACCCGGCCGCGGCGGGACCGGTGGCAGCACCCGAGGCTGTGGTGGCGCGGGTGGCGCCTGGCGAGCCCGGGCGGATTTCGTTGGTGACCTCGAGGATGATGCCGCTGGGGGCGTATTCGATGAGGAGGCGGACGGGGCCGGTGCCGTGTTTGTGGGCGTTGGTGAGGGCTTCCTGGACGATGCGGTAGGCGGCGAGGTCGACCAGGGCGGGGAGGTCGCGGGTCGGGCCGCGCTGCTGGGAGCGGACGGAGAAGTGGGCGCTCTCCAGGGCGGTCAGGAGCTCGGGGAGGCGGGCGAGGCCGGGGGCGGGCTCGGTGCTGGTTGCTTCGTCCTCGTTGCGGAGGACGCCGACCACGGACTGGATCTCTCGCAGGACGGTGTCGGAGGCTTCGCGGATGTGGGCGAGGACGGGGCCGACCTGCTCGGGGCTGCGGTCGAGGACGTGGGCCGCGGCGCCGGCCTGGACGCTGATGACCGCGATGTGGTGGGCGACGACGTCGTGGAGCTCGCGGGCGATGCGGACGCGTTCGTCCATGACGCGGCGGCGGGCCTCGTCCTCGCGGGTCTGCTCAGCGTGGCGGGCGCGCTCCTCGACCTCGTGGATGTAGGCCTTGTGGGTGCGGACCGCGTCGCCGACCGCCGCGGCCATGAAGATCCAGGCGAAGACGGCGAGGCTCTCGAAGCGCCACCAGTCGCCGGGCGCGACGATCAGACCGGTGACGTAGATGAGGGCTGACCCCAGCAGGGCGCAGGCGAGGCCCTTGCGGCGGCTGGTGTGGGCGGCGATCGAGTAGGTGATGACGCCGAGCGCGGCGATCAGGCCGGGATTGCTCACGCCGTGCAGGATCGCGCCGACGGTGGAGGCGACCGCGATGCCCAGCGCGACGCGGGGGCGGACCCGGCGCAGCAGCACGGCGACGAAGGCCACGAACGCGACGATGACGTCACCCATGGCGACGTGGTCGTCGGCGGCGGCCTTGCGCAGCACCGCCCACGAGAGCACGCCGGCGAACAGGATGTCGAGCAGGAGCGGCTTCTCGGCCGCGTGCTTGAACGCCTTGATCCGCTTGAGGTCCCAGGTATCCATCACCAAGCACCGTACGCGCGATCGGCCGGCACCTCGTCATCCCGATGTAGTAAGCGGCACCCCGGCCGGCTACCACGATCATGGTAGGGAGCTGACTGCGCTGGGAGGACGTTTTCCGGGGCCCGGGACGGGACCGTTTCGGGGTGGCTACCTACCTGTACCGGCTCGGCAAGTTCAGCTTCCGGAAGCGGAAGCTGATCCTCGCGTTGTGGCTCGCGATGATCGCGGCCCTGGGCGTCGGCGCGTTCACCCTGAACGGACCGACCGCCGAAAGCTTCTCCATCCCGGGCACCGAGGCCCAGGAGGCGCAGGACCTGCTCGCGCAGCGGTTCCCGCAGGCCGGCGCGGGTGGCGCCCAGGCCCGGGTCGTCTTCGCGGCGCCCGCGGGCGCGAAGCTCACCGACAAGGCGAACAAATCGGCGATCGCGGACACCGTCGCCGAGCTGAAGAAGGGCGCGCAGGTCGCGAACGTCTCCGACCCGCTGCAGGGCACGATCAACAAGGCGGGCACGGTCGCGTACGCCACGGTGTCGTACAAGGTGCAGGCCATTGATCTGACCGGCACCGACCGGGACGCGCTGAAGGAGGCCATGACCACCGGCCGGGACGCGGGCCTGACCGTCGAGGCGGGCGGGGACGCGATCCAGGAGCCAGGTGAGCAGGGTGCCGGGGAGGCGATCGGGTTCCTCGTCGCCGCGGTCGTGCTGGTGATCACGTTCGGCTCGCTGGTCGCGGCGGGGCTGCCGCTGCTCACCGCGATCCTCGGGGTGGCCGCCGCGATGGCCGGCATCCAGATCGCCACCGGGTTCGTCGGCCTCAGCAGCACCACGCCCACGCTGGCGTTGATGCTCGGGCTCGCCGTGGCCATCGACTACGCGCTGTTCATCGTGTCCCGCTACCGCCACGAGCTCGCCGAGGGACGCACGGGCATAGAAGCAGCAGGACGGGCGACGGGTACGGCCGGATCCGCGGTCACGTTCGCCGGCCTGACCGTGGTGATCGCGCTCGCCGCGCTGACCGTGGCGAACGTCCCGTTCCTCACCCAGATGGGCCTGGCCGCCGCCGGTGCGGTCGTCATCGCCGTCCTGATCGCGCTCACCCTGCTTCCGGCCATGCTCGGTTTCGCCGGCAAGCGCGTCCAGTCGTCCGGCAAGCGCCGCGTGCGGACCAAGGAACCCGCCGGGCGCCGTTGGGCGAAGATCGTGACCCGCCGCCCGGTGCTCACCCTGGTCGGCGCCGTCGTCGGCCTGCTGATCATCGCGATCCCCGCGCTCGACCTGCGGCTCGGCCTGCCGGGTGACGGGACGGCCGCCGAGGAGACCACCCAGCGCAAGGCGTACGACCTGCTGAGCGCGGGCTTCGGCGCCGGTTTCAACGGTCCGCTCATCGTGGTCGTCGACGCCGCGAGCAGCGCCGACCCGAAGGGCGCGGCGGACGCCACGGCTCAGACGATCAAGGGTCTCGCGGACGTCGTCGCGGTCAGCCCGGCCACCCTCAACCCGGCCGGCAACACCGCGATCGTCCAGGTCATCCCGTCCAGCGCCCCGGACAGCCAGGAGACGACCGACCTGGTGCACGCGATCCGTGACCTGCCCGAGTCCGGCGGGGCGACACTGGCGGTGACCGGCGCCACGGCGGTCAGCATCGACATCTCCGCGAAGATGGGTGCGGCGCTGCTGCCGTACCTGGCAACGATCGTGGTCCTGGCCTTCCTGCTCCTGACCCTGCTCTTCCGCTCGATCCTGGTGCCGCTCAAGGCGATCGGCGGCTTCCTGCTCAGCGTCGCCGCGACGTTCGGCGCGGTCGTCGCGGTCTTCCAGTGGGGCTGGGGCGCCGACCTGCTCGGCGTCTCCGAGACCGGCCCGATCGTCAGCCTGATCCCGGTCCTGCTGATCGGCATCGTCTTCGGCCTGGCCATGGACTACGAGGTGTTCCTGGTCAGCCGGATGCGCGAGGAGCACGTGCACGGCGCCGCGCCGACCGACGCGGTGGTCAACGGGTTCAGCCACGGCGCCCGGGTCGTCACGGCCGCAGCCATCATCATGGTCAGCGTCTTCTCGGGCTTCATCCTCTCCCCCGAGTCCATCATCAAGTCCATCGGATTCGCGCTGGCCGCGGCGATCCTGCTGGACGCGTTCGTGGTCCGGATGACCATCGTGCCGGCGGTGATGACGCTGCTCGGGCGGCGGGCGTGGGCGTTGCCCCGCTGGCTCGACCGCGTCCTGCCGGACGTGGACGTGGAGGGCGAGAAGCTGCGTACCACCCCGGATGCGGAGGAACCGGACCGGGAACTCGTCGGCGCCACCCGGTAGCCACAACAGGCACATGGGCCGGCCGCTCCAGCAATGGAGCGGCCGGTCTTTTCATTGATCTTCCTCGATCTTAGGATGCGTGAAAGTGCTGAGGTAAGCGCATTCCTGAGGAGAGCCGATGAGCATCGCACGATGGATCACGACCGCGGCCACGGTAGCGGTCACGGCACTGGCGAGCAGCCCGGCAGCCGCGGCGGGCGGTCCGGCGGCAGGCGGTACGGCGGCAGGCGGTACGGCGGCAGGCGGTACGGGCCGGCCGGCCGGGCTCACCGCTCCGGGAACGGTGACGCGGCCGGTGTTGTCGCGCGCCGAGGCCGCTCCGTTCGTACCGGCGAACTATTTTGGATTTTCCGGGCCTTATGCCGCTCCGGTGGCAGATCCGTGGCGGCCGGCGCCGATCAGGGAGGCACCGCCTGACTTCGTGGTCGGGGGACGCGGATTCGCCACGGTGCAGGAGGCGGTGAACGCGGCATTCCGCAAGGGCGGCACCAAACGGCTCTACATCGCGATCCGGCCGGGGACGTACACCGGGACCGTGTTCATTCCGGCGGGCACTCCCCCGCTGACCATTTACGGAATCGGCAACCCGCGCCTCGCATTCACCGTCGACGCGATCATCACCCCGGCAGCCTGGGCGGAATTGGTGAACCCCGGCGGATCGCGGTACGCCCAAGGCGATCCGGCCTGGGACATGTTCCAGTCGTGCGCGACGAGGACCAGCACGAATGCGGGGCTCTGCGCGACCGTGGTCTGGGGGCAGAGCACGGACCTGCAGCTCAAGGGGCTGACGATCACCAACACCCTGCTGGACACCGTGGACCGTGGGACGCATCAGGCACTTGCTTTGCGTACGGATGCCGATCGCACCCAGCTGGAGGAAATGCACCTGATCAGCCGGCAGGACACCTTCCTGGCGAACGCCAACGACGTCGAGCGGATCGCACGGGTCTCGGTCCGGAACAGCTACATCGAGGGCGACACCGACTTCGTCTTCGGCCGCGCCGCCGCCGTTTTCGACCACACGCGATTCCATCTCGTCTCGACCCGCAAACCCTCCGGCGGCGTCATCTTCGCCCCGAACACAGCACCCCTTTATCCGTACGGTTTCCTGGTCACCCATTCCCTGATCACCGCCGACGCGGGGTACAAAGCCGCGCCAACCGGATTCCTCGGGCGCGCCTGGGACCAGGGAGCCGGCACCACCGGTTACCTTCCCGGAGTCACCCCCAACGGCCAGCTCGTCATTCGCAACAGCCTCATCGGCGAAGGCTTCACCACGACCGCCCCGTGGGCACCGGCGGCGACAACCGCGCGCCCGTTCACGGCCTCGATCGAGCCGGGCCGGGACCTGAACGACGTCAACCACAACCGCCTCTGGGAGTACGCGAACCTGATGCAACCCGGTGCCACCCCGGCCACGACAAGTCAGGGAGAACTCAGGACGAACTGAGCGGGAGGAGCGGGATGCGGCCCGAATTGGAGCGGCAGTACGTCGAGTACGTGCAGGGGCGGCTGCCGCGGCTGCACCGGACGGCGTATCTGCTCTGCGGCGACGCGTTCCAGGCGGACGACATCGTGCAGGCGACGCTGACGTCGCTCTACACGAACTGGAGGAAGGCCTCGGCGGCCGACAACCTCGACGGGTACGTGCACCGGATCATGGTGCGGCGGTTCCTGGACGAGAAGCGCCGCAAGTGGTCGCAGGTGCTGCTCGGCGACCGGTTGCCGGACGACGGCAGGGCAGCCGCACCGGATGTCGAGCAGCGCGACGAGGTGCTGACGGCGCTGAGGGCACTGCCCAAGCGGCAGCGGGCCGTCGTCGTCCTGCGGTATTTCCATGACCTGTCGGTCGACGCGACCGCCGAGGCGCTCGGCTGCACGGCGGGCACCGTCAAGAGTCAATGTTCGCGCGGCCTCGCCACGCTCCGGGAAGTTCTGCCGATGGCCACCGCGGAAGGAACACGATGACCGAGAACCAGTTGCACGAGCGGCTCGAAGCGGTGCCGGTGCCGCCGAGCCGGGTCGACGTGGCGGGGCTGCTGCGGGCCGGGCGGCGGCGTACGCGCAGGCGGCGGGCCCTGCAGGCGGCCGGCAGCATCGCCCTGGTCACCGGGGTGCTGGTCGGCGTGCCCCTGCTGACCCCGAAGCCGGCACCGAAAGCGGCCCCGGTCGCCGTCGTGCCCTCCCCGGCGCCGTCGCCGGTGACAACAGGGAAGGCGTCGTGCGTGATGACGAAGCTGGCCGTGCCGAAGGGGATCAAGGACGTCATCGCCGAGGCCGTCGATCCGACCGGGAAGTACATCGCCGGCAACGGCACGATCGGCCAGGACTTCCGGGGCGTGCTGTGGACCGGCGGGCGCGCGGAGGCGTTGCCGGTGGACGGCGACTCGGTGCAGGCCTCCGCGGTCAACGAGCACGGCGTGGTGGTCGGGCTGCTCACGGAGAACAACCGGGACTCCGTCTTCCGCTACGAGAACCACAAGCTGACCAAGTTGCGTACGCCATCAGGGAGCTGGACGATCTACCCGGAGCCGGCGATCAACGCGACCGGCGACATCGTCATCAACCTGGAGCCGCTCGGCAATTCGGGTGGTAAGGACAGCTTCGCGGTGATCTGGAAGGACGGCGCCACCACCGCGGACAGGCTGCCGCTGCCCGAGGGTGCGAACGTGCACGCCATCCTCGACGACGGCACGCTGATCGGCTCGATCTACCGGGACGGCAGCGCGGTGGCCGGCTACGCGTGGGACAAGCAGGGGAAGGGCACCAAGCTGAAGGTGCCTGACGGGCAGAGCGCCGCCGCGTACGCGGGCCGGGGCGAGTGGGTGACGGGCGGGCTCTGGCCGGCGCAGGAGGTCGCACTCTGGAACCTGCGCACCGGCGAACTGACCAGGCCCGGCAAGGAGGGACCAGCCGACACCGTGAACGGCGAAGGCTGGGTGGTCGCCGGCGGCAGCGTCTGGCACGGCGAGGACGAGGTCCGGCTCGCCGCCCCGGCCGGGCAGGGCGGCAATGCGATGGCCGTCTCCGACAGCAGCCTGGTCGTCGGCAGCGCCGTCTCGCTGACGGGTGACAAGGAACCGGTGGGACCGCGCTCCTGGCAGTGCTGACGACGTGCGGGCTGACCCGGTCGGGCAGACTTGCGGGGTGACTTCGGTGAGAGAGACGGTTGCGGCCGTCGTCGGTGGGCGGATCGGGTACGAGGACGGGCTCGATCTGCTCACCGTCTCCCCGGCCGGTGAGGTGGATCCGGTGCTGACCGGGATGCTGTTCGACGCTGTCGGCCGGCTGCTGCGAGCCGGATGGCAGCCCGCGGAGCTGCACAGGGTCACGGCCCGGCGCGGCAATCCGGCCTGCGGGCACCTGATCGTCGACGCCGTGGCCGCGTACCAGAAGGATTTCAAGCCCAGGACGATCGATCCGCGCTGGCGCGCCCAGGCCGAGGATCTCGGCGCCAAGGTCTGGTGGGGTTCCGACGACGGCTACGTGACCGAGGTCGTCCAGCATCGGCGCGCCGACCGCGTGACGCTGATCGACGCCGTGCTGCAGGCGCTGAAGGTGCTGGCCACGCTGCCGCCGATCGAGATCCTGATCCCGCCGCCGGGGCAGGTCGCCCGTCCGGCGCGGTCCCCGGGCTCCGAGGCCCTGCTCAGCCGGGTGCGGGCGCTGCTGGCCAAGGCCGAGTCGACCACGTTCCCGGCGGAGGCGGAGGCCTACAGCGCCAAGGCCCAGGAGCTGATCTCCCGGCACAGCCTGGACGAGGCGTTGCTGGAGGCGTCGGGTGACGCCCAGGTCGTGCCGTACGCGCGCCGCATCGGCATCGACCACCCCTACGAGAGCGAGAAGGCGTCCCTGCTCGACGCCGTCGCCGGGGCGAACCGGTGTCACGTGGTGTGGTCGCCCGAGTTCGGCTTCGCCACCGTCTTCGGCTTCGACGCCGACCTGGACGCCGTCGACCTGCTGCACGCCTCGCTGCTGGTGCAGGCGCACCGGGCGATGTCGCGCGCCGAGCCGCCGGGCGGAAAGGCCGGCCGGGCCCGGCTCAAGACGTTCCGGCAGTCCTTCCTGATCGGGTACGCCGTGCGCATCGGTGAACGCCTCGCCGATGCCGACCGGGCAGCGCTGGAGGAGAGCCGGGACGCCGCCGCGCTGCTGCCCGTGCTGCGCTCGCGCGACGTGCAGGTTCAGCAGGCCCGGGACAAGGCTTTTCCGCGTACGGTGCGGGGCCGGGGTTTCCGGGTGGACAGCGAGGAAGGCTGGGAGTCCGGGCGCATCGCGGCCGACGCGGCGACGCTGCGCTGAACCCCCAGCCTTCGCGTTACCGGTGCTCGTGTGCCGCGCGGATCTTGGCCAGTGACGCCGGGGCCTTCACTGCGGCTTTTGCGGCTTTCGCCCCGGCGACGCTGTCCAGGACGGGCTTGGCCGGTGTGTAGAGCCAGGTCTGGAACAGGTCGTCGAGCTGCAGGCCGGAGATCTGCTCCGACAGCGCGATGAACTGCGCGGTGGTCGCGTGGTCGTAGCGGTGCTGGGCGACCCACGTCCGGAGGATCGCGAAGAAGTCGTCGTCGCCGACGGCCTTGCGCAGCTGGTGCAGGGTCATCGCGCCGCGGTCGTACACCGCGCCGTCGAAGACGTTCGCGGGCCCCGGGTCACCCGGTTCCACGGTCCAGAAGTCGTCGGACTCGGTGGCGTACAGATAGTCGAAGAGCTCGTCCGTCGTGCCCTCGCCCTCCTTCTCCGACCAGAGCCACTCGGCGTAGCTCGCGAACCCCTCGTTGAGCCAGATCTCCTTCCACTGCGCCACCGACACCGCGTCACCGAACCACTGGTGACCGTTCTCGTGCACCACGACGTAGGGATTGGCGCCGGCCCGGAAGAACGCGGCCGAGTAGTTCGGGCGTGACTGGTTCTCCAGAGCGAACCCGAGCGTCCCCGGCGGCGCGACAACCCCGCCGCGCGCGGTGAACGGCCACGGCCCGAAGATCGTCGACTCCCAGTCGGTGATCTCCGCGGTCCGCTCCACGCTCGCCCGCGCCGCGGCCGCATAATCCTCGGGCAACAGCTGCGAGTACGCGTTGATCACGGGCGTCCCGTCCGCGGTCACGTCCCGGGTGATGTCGTACTGCCCGATCGTGATGAACGCCAGATAGGTGGCCTGCGGCTTCGCGGACCGCCAGTACCACCGGCTCCACCCGAGCAGCTCCGGGGTCGGGTTGCGCGGCTGCACCCCGTTGCTGATCACCTCGACGCCGTCGGGCACCGCGACGGACACGTCGAACGTCGCCTTGTCACTCGGGTGGTCGTTGCTCGGGAACCACCACCAGGCCTCCTCCGGCTCACCGACCGCCAGGGCGCCGTCGGGCGTCCGGATCCACGCCGTGTATCCCGCGGCGACCTTGTTGGACGGCACCCCCGAATAGGTGACCACCACCGTCAACGCCTGCCCCTTGGCAACCGAGCGCGCCGGCGTGACGACCAGCTCATGGTCACCCTGGCGCTTGAACGCCGCCGCGCGGTTGTTCACCTGGATCGAGGACACGTCGAGAATGAAGTCGAGGTTGAAGGAGCTGAGATCCTGCTCGGCACTCGCCAGGATCGTCGTCGTCCCGGTCAGCCGATCCTGATCCGGGTAGTACCGCAGCCGGATGTCGTAATGGGACACGTCGTAGCCGCTGTTGCCATAATCGGGAAAATACTCATCCCCGAGGCCCGCCCCACCGGGCGCGGGCGCGGCAGCAGCGGGGGCGGCCGTCCCGGCGAGAGCCAGCACCGTGGCGGTAACCGCCACCAGTAGTCGTCGCACGGTCGAGCTTCCTTCCGTCGAAGAAGTAGTCAGCCCGAACATATCGAAGATGATCGCTCTCAGGGGCCCCGCACCACCCGCGATCTCAACAAATTACGGTAAACGCATCCTCACCATGCCCGGCGGCACCGAGATCCACGAGCTCATCCTCGCCATCGACCACCCCACCCACCGCATGGCCTACGCCGTCCAGCACGGCCAGCACATGCCCATCACCTACCACCACGCCGCCTTTCAGGTCTTCCCCACCGACTCCCCCGACCGCAGCCGCCTGGTCTGGACCACCGACGTCCTCCCCCACTCCCAGGCCCCCGCCGTCCAGGCCAGAGTGGACCGGGCCATCATCGAGATGAAGGCGGTCCTGGAAAGCTGACCGCTTGCGCGAACCGGCGCATCTCCTCCCCCGGTTCCAGGCCGAACTCCACCCGCGCCGACCACCCCGAGGCGCCCCGCGGGTCCGCGGCTCGCAACGTCACGCCCAACGTCACCAGGGCTCGGCCGTCGTGGCGGGCGTCCAGGGCCGCCGCGCCGTCCAGCGCCCGCCACCGCCGAACGCCTTCCCAGCCCTGCCAGTCGGCCGCGAGCTTCTCCACAAAGGCGGGCAGCAGCATCGCGATGTCGCCGCTGACCCCGTCGATCTGAGCCACTGTCGTGGCAGTCAGGCCCTCGTCGTGCAGCTCCATGGCAGCCGAGAAGATGTAGCCGTCACCGTAGGAGTCGTGCGGCGGATGGACGACCCACCGCATGGCATCCGGTCTGCCCAGAACAAACCACTCACTCATGATCGGGCATTATCCCGCCGGGGCCGGTGGGCTTCTTTTTTAGCGCTGAGCCCCTACGATCGCGGGGTGACTGACGTGGCGGCGGCGGAGACCGGGACTGCAGCGGAGGTGGGCGCGCCGGATGCTGCCGCCGGGGTGCGGGGTGTGCCGGAGATTGTCCGGCGGCGGTTGGCGTCGCTGGAGAACTGGCTCGATCCGTATTCGTGGGTGGTCACCGCTGTGGTGGTGGTGATCGCGGCAGTGTTGCGGTTGAACGGGATCACCGGCGCGAAGGGGTATGTCTTCGACGAGGTGTACTACCCGACCGATGCGTGGGACATGCTGACGCACGGGGTCGAATGGGATCCGGAGAAGACGAACGGGCCGGCGTACGTCGTGCATCCGCCTTTGGGGAAATGGCTGATCGCGCTCGGTGAGAAAGCGTTCGGGAACAATGAGCTGGGTTGGCGTTTCCCGGTTGCTGTCGCCGGGACGCTGATGATTGCGATCCTGATCCGGGTGGCCTACCGGATGTTCCACTCCATCGTGCTAGCCGGGACGGCCGGGCTGCTGATGACGCTGGACGGCTTCCAGCTGGTGCTGTCGCGTACGTCGCTGCTCGACATTTTCCTGGGCCTTTTCGTGTTGGCCTCGTTCGCCGCGATCGTGCTCGACCGCGACCATTATCGGCGCCGGCTGCTGCACGCGCTGGAGGATTCCTACGACCGCGACAGCATGCCTAAGATGCCGCGGATCGTGCCGTGGTGGCTGCTCGCCGCCGGGGTGCTGCTCGGGCTGGCCTGCGGCGTGAAATGGAGTGCGCTGTTCTTCCTGCCGTTCTTCGGCGCCCTGGTCGTGGTGTGGCGCGTGCAGGCCCGGCGCTCGGCGGGGATCGAGGGCCCGCTGCTCGCCGGGCTGGTCCGCGACCTGGGCTGGGGTGTGCTCAGCGTCGTCCTGACCTTCGTGACCTACCTGGCGACGTGGACCGGCTGGTTCGTCACGGACGACGGGTGGTTCCGGCACTACCGTGAGGCGAACGGGCTCAGCGAACCGCCCGTGATCGGCACGCTGCTCAACCTGTGGCACTACCACCAGGAGGCGTACGGGTTCCACAGCGGCCTGACGTCGCACCACCCGTACCAATCGTGGCCGTGGCAGTGGCTGTTGCTGGGGCGTCCGGTCAACTTCTTCTTCCCGCCCAACGTGACGGGCTGCGGCGAAACCAGATGCGCCAGGGAGATCCTGCTGCTCGGCACGCCGATCCTGTGGTGGTCGTTCCTGCCGGCGCTGGCCGCACTGATCTGGTTCGGGATCGCCCGCCGCGACTGGCGCGCCTACGCCATCCTCACCGGCGCGGCGGCCGGCCTGCTCCCGTGGTTCTACTACGCGATCAAGGACGGCCGGACGATGTTCTCGTTCTACGCCCTGCCCGCCCTGCCGTTCCTGATCCTCGCCGTGGTCTACGTCCTGGGCGCCGTCATGACCCCACCCGACGGCATGGCCACCGGCCCCGCCCGCACCGACCGCCAGCTGACCGGCGTCGTGGTCGCGGGCGTCTACGTCACGCTGGTCGCCCTCTGCTTCGCCTACTTCTACCCACTGTTCGTCGGTCAGCTCATCCCGTACGACAGCTGGCTCTCCCGATTGTGGCTGGGCAACCGCTGGTTCTGAGCGTCACCCTCCGGCCAGCTCGCGGGCGTAGGAATCTGCCGGGGCGAGCTCGGCGGCCACCTGCTCGGCTGCCTCGTGCTCACCGCGGGCGCGGAGCAGCCTGATCAGCGGATACAGGGCCGCCTTGTCACCCGTCGCGGCCCGCTCACGGAGATCATCCGCGCGGCCCTCGTCGTACAGGAACCGGGCCAGCCGCCGCCGGGCGTGCTTGTCGGTCCCGGCGAAGCGCGTCAGCTCGTGCAGGAGCCCGGCCCTGACCAGCAGATCCACGTGCCACAGGTGCGCGTTGTGGCGCATGTAGTCCTCGCTGTAGCACTCGGCGACCGCACTGACCAGGGCAATTGCCGCAGCCCAGTCCTCGCGCGCCTCGGCTGCGGTCGCCTCGGCGGTCAGCGTGGGCCAATCGGTCACGGGGTGTCCGGGCCCTGGTAGCCGAGGGCGGGGGAGCCTGTGCTGATGCGGGCGGGGTAGCCCCAGCGGGTGAGAGCCTGGACCACCTTGGCGGCGCCGGGTGGGTTGGCCGAGTGGACGTGGACGGCGCCCAAGTCGAGCCGGGTTCCTTCGAAGGCGGCTCGTTCGAGGATCTCGACGACCGGCCAGATCGTGTCGTCGCCGCCGAGGTCGTGGTCGAGCCAGAGTTCGTCGATCCGTGCCGAGCCCAGCGCCGTGAGCAGGGCGACCCCTTCGGCGCTGGTGCGGGCGACCGTGGCGGGGCGGCCGTCGGTGAAGTCGCGGAGGTCGTCCACGAGCACGATCGTCATGCGACGCAGAATTCGTTGCGCTCGGGGTCGAGCAGGACGATGTGGCCCAGGTGCTCGCCGTAGTGCTCCTCGCGGACGACCGTCGCGCCGAGGGTGACCAGCTCGGCCGCCTTGGCGCGGAGGGCGGTGGCGTCTCCGCCGGGGCGGATGTCGACGTGGAGCCTGTTCTTGGCGGCCTTGGGTTCGGGGACGCGCAGGAAGCTGATCGCCGGGCCGGCACCCCGCGGGTCGATGATCGAGGCGGCGTCCGGGCCGTCGAAACCCGGCTCGGTGGTGTAGCCGAGGGCGGCGGCCCAGAAAGCGGCGATCCGCTGCGGCTCGGCGGCGTCGAAACAGATCGTCCAGTGCGTGGCCACGAGCACCAGGATAGGGCCGCGGGGTGTCACCCGGGCGGGGAGTTCCCCGGGGTGGGCGGGACGGGTTGGATAGTGCGTTGAGGGGGACCGGCCGGCGGGGGGCGGATGTCGACGAACGCGCCGATCGGACGGCTGACGAACTACGATCCGCGGCGGGCCGGGCGGTACCGGCTGGTCGGGCGGCTGGGCCGGGGCGGGCAGGGAACCGTCTATCTGGGTGAGGACGAGGACGGCGGGTTCGCCGCCGTGAAGGTCCTCAATGTCGATGTGCGGCTGGATGCGCGGGCGCGGGAACGGTTTCTGCGGGAGATCGCGGCGGCGCGGCAGGTGGCGTCGTTCTGCACGGCGCAGATCCTCGACGTCGACGTGGACGGCGACCCGCCCTACGTGGCGAGTGAGTTCATCGAGGGGCGCAATCTCGGTGACGAGGTCACGCGGCACGGGCCGCTGCACGGGACCCGGCTGGAGCGGATGGCCATCAGTACGATCACCGCGCTGGCCGCGATCCACCAGGCCGGCGTGGTGCACTGCGATTTCAAGCCGGGCAACGTGGTCTGCGGTCCGGACGGCGCGCGGGTGATCGACTTCGGGATCGCGCGGGCGGCCGGGGACGCGGGGCATTCGACGGTGGTGGGGTCGCCGTCGTACATGTCGCCGGAGCGGTACGCCAACGCCGGCGTGGGCCCGCCCGCCGACGTCTTCGCGTGGGCCGCGACGGTCGCGTACGCCGCGAGCGGGGAGCCCCCGTTCGGCACCGACTCCATGCCCGCGATCATGAACAGGGTGCTGAACGAGGCGCCGCGGTTGCCGGGGCTCGGGTCCGCGCTGGACGAGCTGCTCCGCGACTGCCTGCGCAAAGATCCGGGGGCCCGCCCGCAGGCTCGCGAGGCGTTGCTGCGGCTGGTCGAGGGCGGCGGGCCGGTGCAGGACCCGCGGCTGGCCGAATCCGTGCAGCTGGTCACGCAGGTCGTCCCCCGCGAGGAGCCCCGGAACCACCGGGATGTGGCGGGCATCGTGCTCGCCGTTGTCATGGGCGCGGCCGGTGCTCTCGCCGGCTATCAGGTCACGCACGAGGTGCCGCCCGCGGCGATCCTCGGTGGCGCCGCGCTCGCCGCCACCTATCTCGTCCGGACGATGCTCGCCGGCAGGGAGTCCGCCCGTGTCCCGTAACCGGCTGTCGTATCTGAGCGCGCTGCTCACCGGTGTCCTGGTGATCGGCGGTGGCACCACGTATCTGCGGTGGGGGCGTGCTCACTGCGTACCCGTAGCTGTCACGTCCTCGACCGAGAAGGCCGGCCTGATCACGCAGCTCGCCGCCCGCTTCGAGAAGGTTTCCCGGCCCGGGGGTTGTGTGTCGGTGACGGTCGACGGCGTCAACTCCGGGCAGGCGGCGACGGCCCTCGCGCAAGGATGGACCGGCGAGGCCGCGGCCGGGCACCCGCGCCGGCCCGACGTCTGGCTGCCCAGCTCGTCGATGTGGGTGACCAAGCTGCGGGCCCTTCCCGCGTACGCCGGGTTGCCTGCCGCTCCCCAGCCGGTGGCCCACAGCCCACTGGTGATCGTCATGCGCCGGGAGCCGGCCGAGGCGCTGGGCTGGCCGGACCGCGCGCTCACCTGGAGTGACGTGCTGAGCCTGGACAAGGACGCGTGGTCGCAGCGGGGCCATGACGAGTGGGGCCGGTTCACCTACGCGAAGGACGACCCGACGCAGTCGACCTCGGGGCTGGCCGCGACGGTGGCCACGTTCTATGCCGCCGCGGGCAAGACCACCGGTGGTTTCACCGAGGCGGACACGCGCTCGCCCGAGGTCCGGCATGCGGTACGCAGGGTCGAGGCGAACGTCGTCGCCCACCCGCCGGACATCGTGGACTACCTCGGGCAGCTGCAGGGCTCGCGCGCCGACATCAGCGCCGTCGTGCTGCAGGAGCAGGTGGCCTACCTGCACAACACGAACGTCGCCGAGCCCGGGCAGCGGTTCGTCGCGATCCACCCGAGCGACGGCACCCTCGTGATGGATCATCCGTTCGTGACGATGCCCGGCATCAGCGGGCCGGTCCGGGAGGCGGCGGAGGACTTCCTCGCGTACCTGCGGGATCAGCACGACGCCTTCGCCGCCGCCGGTTTCCGTGACACGGTCGACCAGGCGCCGGCCGCGGTCGCGGACTCGCTCGGTTTCCCCGTCGACCAGCGGTCGAGCACCATGCCGTTGCCGTCCGCGGCGGTGATGGACGCCGTCCTCGCGCAGTGGAAGACCCTGAGCAAACGCGCGAACATCCTGCTCGCCGTCGACAAGTCCGGCTCCATGGCGGTCGACAGCGGCATCCCGGGCGGCGGCACCCGGATGGAGGCCGCGAAGAAGGCCCTGCGGGAGAACCTGCGCCTGCTGAACCCGGACGACCAGGTCGGCATGTGGTCGTTCGCGTCCGACCCCGACGACCTGCACCCGCAGCTGCGCACCCCGGCGCCGCTGGGTGCGACGATGGACCTGGACACCGTGATCAGGGACGCGCTGACGCCCGCGAGGCCGCCGTACAACGACACCGCGCTGTGCGTGACGATCAGGGACGCGCAACGGGCCCTGCTCGACCGCCTCCCGCCGGAGGACCCCGCCAACCTGACGGTCAACGCGGTGGTGGTGCTGACCGACGGGCGTGACGACTACGACACCGGGCAGTGCCGCATGTCGCGCTCGGACCGGGGCAGGGGCGCGTACCTGGGTGACACCCTGCGGAAGGCCGATCCGGACCAGCGGGTCCAGGTCTTCGGCATCGCTTTCGGCGAGGCGGACCAGGCCGCCCTCAAGGCCATCGCCAACGGTACGGGTGGAGTCTCCCTCGACGCGACCCGGCATCCCGAGAAGATCCGCACCGCGTTCGCCGACATCTTCACCACTCTGTCGACGCCTTCCTAGTCAAGAATTGTGTACAGCGCGGTGATCCGTCCGTCCTCCACGATGGACACGTCCGTGCCGCTCGCGACCGGCGGCTGACCCTCGGGGCCGAAGTGCCACGCGAGCAGCGCGAGGTTGCCGGCGACGCGCACTTCGCCGGCGGCGCTGAACACGAACCCGGGGGCGCTGTCGAGCAGGCGCTGCGCCTTCTCGTTGAGCGCCGCCCGGCCGGTGACGGCCTCCTCGGGGTTGGTGAAGGTCACGTTCTCCGCGTACAGCTCGTTGATCGCAGCGCTCTCGGCTGAGGAGGAGCGGCTCTGGCGTGCCGTGATGCGGTTGCTGTTCGTACTGCCCCGGGCCCTGGACCAGGACCTGCAGGACCGGACCGGCCTGAACAGCTCGCGTTACGGGGTGCTGTTCAACCTGTCCGAGGCGCCCGAACGGACCCTGCGGATGAACGAGCTCGCCGGGCTGACCGCCCTGTCCGCGAGCCGGATGACCCGGGTTGTCGACTCACTGGAGGCCGCGGGATACGTACGCCGCTCCCCCACCGCACAGGACGGCCGAGGCTTCCTGGTGACCCTGACCCCCGACGGTCTTCAGCGTCTGCAAGAAGCCTGGCCGGAACACCTGCGAAGCGCCCGCGACCGCGTCATGTCCCACGTGTCAGGGAGCCCGATCGACGTCGCCGCCCTGACCGAGCTGATGGAACGGATCGTGCGGCATTCCGAACGCCGGTCAGCCCCGGAGTGACTCGACCGCGATCGCGGTGACGGTGACGAGGGCCGCCTGATTGCTTGTCAGGGTCGTACCGTGGGCGGTGCTGACAACCATCATCAGGGCACCGCGTGTGACGAAGGAATGACAGTCGATGAAGGGCTCGGCGTCCCTCCGGTCGACCTCCGCGCAATATCCGAACGCATCACCCGTGAGCGCGACGGCCCCCTTCACCGTGAACTTCGTGTCGAGGTCGTCCTTCCAGGACTTGCAGGTTCCGTACGCCTTCCGCACCGCGTCAACCGAAGTCGGCGCGCTGCCGTTCCACACGTGCACCACCTCGTTGACCCACCACCCGCCGCCCCGCCAGGTGCGGGAATCGGCGTAATGCACGCTCGTGAAGTTCTCCGGGTTCATGAGCTTGCTGCGGCAGACATCGGAGACGAGGAAATTCTGGTCATCGACATCCGCCTCGGGCTTCCCGACGCCCAGCGCCTTGAGATCATCGGCGGGGACCAACGCATCCTTCACCGACTTCTTCAGGCCGGCGCGGTCCAGGGTCGTGGTCGTCACGACCGATGGTGACTCGACTGTGGCCGGTGGCGTCGACGCGCCGCAGCCCGCCAGCAGAATCAGCAGAACGGCGGCGGCTGTGCGCTTCATGCGTACCTCAGTCGGTGTCCAGGCAGAGGCAGAAAGGGTGACCTGCCGGATCGAAGAGTACGCGGACGGTCTCCTGTGGCTGGTCCGGGGCGACGACCGCACCGAGCGCCACCGCCTCGGCGACCGCGTCACTGAGATCGCCGACCTGGAAGTCCAGATGGGTCATCGGGCGCTGGGCTCCGGGCTCCGGCGGCCAGACCGGGCGCTGGTAGCCGTCCGCCTGCTGGAAGACCAGGTAGCTGCCGCCGGGGGTGCCGACGACCGCCGTTCCCGGCTCCTCGTGGACGAGCGGCCATTCGAGCAGGTCCGAGTAGAACCGGGCCAGGGCGGCCGGGTCCGGGGCTTCGATGGCGGCGCCCCACCACATGCCGGGCTTTCGGGATCGCATAACCGGCAGCATGATGGGGTTCGGCGGGGCTGTCCAGGAGAACACGCCGTGATAACTTCTTCGGTACGCCGTCGAGCTGGGAGGAGGTCAGAACAATGTCCGATGTTCTGCGCCCCGCCCGCGTTCCGGCGTCCTCGCGGGTCTGATCCTGGGGCGTACGCCTTTCCAGGAGGAACCATGACTTCTGTGGTCATCCGCCCGCTCGTCGCGGGCGAGGAAAACCTGTTCGAATCCATGCCCGACCCCCTTCCCCAGATCCGCAAGATGTCGTACGCGGACGGCCTCGAACTGGGTGGCTTCCGCCCCTCGCACACCTGGGTCGCCCTGCGCGACGGTGTCGTGCTGGCCCGCGCCGCCTGGGTCCAGCCCCCTGGCGCCGTCGGCGAGCCGTGGCTGGAACGCTTCGACCTCGCCGCCGAGCCCGCGCTGGGCGCCGACCTGTTGCGCGCCGCCCACGAGGCGCTCGGCGGGCCGAAGATCTACTACGCGGCGCTGCCCCCGTACTGGCGGCGGGTCCCGCAGGCCCGTGCCGTGGTCGAGCCACCGATGGAGGCGGCCCGGCTGGCCGGGCTCGTCGAGGGCGACGAACGGCATCGCTGCACCTGGGCGGGCACTCCCCTGCCGGAGCCCTCGGGGCGGTACACGTTCCGCCCCGCCGCCGGCGCCGACGAGATCAACGACCTGGTCGGCAAGGTCGCGGAGCCCACGCTGCTGACCGGCTCGGAGACGGCGCTCGCGGTCGCCGGGATCTCGCTGGCCACCGATCCGCAGCCCTGGATGGGCAACGGACCCTCGGGCTGGCGGATCGTTCTGCGTCATGGCGAACCCGTCGGACTGGCCGGCACCAGCGGCGACGCGTGCTTCCCGCAGATCACCTACCTCGGGCTGTTCGACGAAGGGGCGCTCGGGGACACACTGATCGATGCGGTCAACGCGCTCACCGCGGGTGGGGCCCGCGAGGTCGTCGCCGATGTGGACGGTCACCGGGTGGCCGCGACCGCCGAGCTCGAACGCACCGGCTTCCGGCGGCTGCGCTCCCGGATCGCCTTCACCCCGCCCTCAGCCGGCTGACCCGACGGGCTGCCTGCACTCGGCTGCCCGCTCTCGGCTGCCCTTCCAGGCTGCCGGGGGCAGGCTGACCCTTCGGCTAGCCCGCCGGGCGGGCGGCGGCGATCGCGGAGTTGACCATCTTCAGGACCTCGTCGTCATCGGGCGGGGTCCCGTCGCGACCGGCGAAGAGGAGATGGCCGCTGCCGATCAGGGTGAGCGCGACCATCTCGACGTCGGCGCCGGGCGCGATCCTGCCGAGGTCGCGTTCGGCGCCGAGATAGCCGGCCAGCATCGCGGTCGCCTCGGCCAGCAGCGTGATGCCCTTCGGGTAGCTCACCGGCGGGAACCCGGCCCGGGACTGCTGCGAGGCCCGCCACAGCCGGGCCCGCAGCTCGTCCCGGGCGATGATCAGGGCGACGAGGGCCACCGCGACCGAGGTGAACAGCTCCGTCAGCGCGTCGGCGAGGTTGCCGGCGACCGTGCCCGTCCCGGCGGCCGCGCGCAGGGTCACGTCGCGGGCCCGGACCCGGGTGGTGCGGTCCAGCACGAGCTCGACCAGGAACTCGTCGAAGTCGGCGAAGTGCTTGTGCAGCACGCCTTTGGCGCAGCCCGCCTCGGCGGTGACGGCCCGGCTGGTGAGGGCGCCCACCCCGGCACGGACGAGCACGCGTTCGGCGGCGTCGAAGAGCTGCGTGCGTACGTCACGCATGGCTACTCCGGTCGGCACCCTCTGAGCCTATCGCTTGCCCGAGTGGGCACTTGCCCATTAGTGTGGGCGCATGCCCACTTACCGGGAAACAGCGGAATCCTTCGGTACGGACGCCGAGCGCTACGACCGCACCCGCCCCCGCTACCCCGACGCCATGATCAGCCAAATCGTCGCGGCCGCTCCCGGGCGTACGGTGCTCGATGTCGGATGTGGCACCGGCATCGCCGCCCGCCAGTTCCGGGCGGCGGGCTGCACGGTGCTCGGCGTGGACCCCGACCCGCGGATGGCGGAGCTGGCCCGCGGCTTCGGCCTCGACGTGGAGGTCGCCCGCTTCGAGGACTGGGATCCGGCGGGCCGCACGTTCGACCTGGTGACCGCCGCCCAGTCCTGGCACTGGGTCGACCCCGCCGCGGGCGCGGCCAAGGCAGCCCGGGCCCTACGCCCCGGCGGCCGGTTCGCCGCGTTCTGGAACGCCGCCGACCCCGCACCCCACCTGGCCGGCGCCTTCGCCGAGGTCTACACCCGCGTCGTGCCCGACCTTCCCGCGATGCCGCCGGGAATGTCAGCCGCCGACGGGTACGCCCTCATGCTCGACAAAGCAGCAACCGGCCTCACCACCGCATTCACCGAACCGGACCGCTGGCGCTTCACCTGGGAACACACCTACACCCGCGCCGAATGGCTCGACCTCATCCCCACCCAGGGGACCGCGACCCTCCTCCCGGCGGCCACGCTGAAGGATCTGCTGGACGGCCTCGGCGCGGTGATCGACGAGGCCGGTGGCACCTTCACCGTCACCTACACGGCCCTGGTCATCACCAGCACCCTGGCCTGAGCCGCCGCCGTCAGCCCGGCAGCTCGGCGAGCCAGGTGGCCCATTCCGGAACGCGCCGCAGGGATTTTGCCGCGCCCCGCAGGCGGGTCAGGCATTCCGTCGCTGCCAGAGCCCGCGCGGCGGGGTCGTCGTCACGGTGACCGAGTGCGCGCCAGAGCAGCCATTCGGCGGTCCGCAGCTGGGCTTCGACGATGCCCTGGAACAGTGCGGGGACCGCGGGAAGCGGGCGGCCACCGGCCCGGCGATAGGCACCGATGGTGCGTGCGAAAGGTAACTGCTCCTCGAAACCCATGGCGAGCGCCGTACGCAGAAGCTCGTGCTCAGCCGTGTCCGGCCCGGCGCTGTCCCAGTCGAGCAGGACCGGGCCGGCCGCGGTGAGCAGGACGTTGTCGGGCTTGATGTCACGATGGGAGGCCACCGGAGTCAGTGGTGGGCCGGGGCGGCCGAGGTAGTCCAGGGCTGCCTCGACGGTCGGCAGATGCCGGTGCACCTCGCGGGCGAATGCGGTGTCGTGACCCCGGAGCCATTCGTGCCAGGAGTCGATCGGGTACGGCGCGGGGCGGGGTGCCGGGTCGTCCCCCGGCCGGGCGTGCAGCAGGGCGAGGGTCGTACCGGCCCAGTCGGCGACCTCGGCGCCGGGCCCGGTGGGATGGCGGCCGTCGCACCAGCGATGCAGCTGCCAGTACTGCCGCGTGCCATCCTGGTCGAGGGCCACGACTTCGGGTGCCAGGCGGTCGGGCATGCGCACACCGGCGGCGTACGCGGAATGCTCGATCCCGGCGGCCGTGTGGTACTCGTCCCACCACCCGGGGTCTGCGACGACGGTCAGGCGTTTGGCGGCATAGCTGCCGGTGGTCGTCCGCAGGCGGAACAGGGCATGGGAGATGCCTCCGTCGACGCGGGCCAGCGGTGCCGTTGCCCGGCCCACCGCGAACGCCGCGGCAATCCGTTCGGCCTCGTCGCCGGCCGGAACTAGGCTGCTGCGCGTGTACATTCCCGCTCACTTCGCGCCCGACGCATCAGCTGTCCAGGATCTGCTGACCCGGGCGGACACTGCCGACCTGGTCTCCGCCACGGCGAACGGGCTCATCGCGACGTATCTGCCCATACTTTACGACGCGGCGGCCGGGCCGCACGGCTCCCTGCTCGCGCATGTGGCCCGCAACAACGATCAGTGGTGTACGCCGGTGCTCGGCGAGGCGATGGCGATCGTGCACGGGCCGGACGCGTACGTCTCGCCGTCCTGGTATGCCTCCAAAGCGGAGCACGGCCGCGTCGTCCCGACCTGGAACTACGTGACCGCCCACCTTTACGGCGAGCTGGTGGTGCACGACGACCCGCAGTGGCTCGCGGGGCTGGTCCGGCGGCTGTCCGATCGGCACGAGGCCGGTCGCGAGCATCCGTGGTCGGTGGACGACGCCCCGGAGAAGTACGTCGCCGGGCAGCTCCGCGCCATCGTCGGTGTCGAGCTGCGGATCACCCGCGTCGAGGCCAAGTTCAAGCTGAGCCAGAACCGCCCGGCAGCCGACATCGACGGCGTGATCGCGGGCCAGACCGCGACGGGCGCCACCGCCGCGGCCGACGCCGCCGCAGCTGCACGCCCGTGACGGCTCGGCCCTGACCGGCGCCGGCGGCGATTGCGCGATCGGGCGGGTCAAGCGGCGATGCGGTCGAGGTCGGCGAGGGCGTCCGCGGGGAGTTCGAGGGTGAGCTTACGCATCTCGGCCAGCGCCCCGAACGGCTCCGCGAGCGAACCGGGGACCACGGAATGCCCGTCGGCGCCGCCACCGACGCGCAGGTTCACCACGTCGGTCATCGTGTACGTCCCGCCCAAGTTGTTCGCTGTCATGTACGACTCCTCATTTGCGTCGGTGGTAACCCCGCTGTCCGACTATCGGGACGAATCAGGCAGTACCCCGGCGTCGCTGGGAGTGTCAGGACCAGCCAACACGCCCGCCAGGCCCGCCAGCGGCGCGATGTCGGCACTCGCAGAGGCGGGTAGGGGTTGGAGATAATTCCGGTGTGGAGATCGTGTCTTTCGATGGCGTGGTAGGGCGGGCGGTGGAGGCTTTCGGCAGTGCCGGGGTGACTGCTCAGGCGTTGTTTCGCGGCGAGGCGGTGGCGGTCACCGTGCTGCGGGTGGCGGCGGGCGGGGAGATCGGCCGGCATGCCGCGGCGGTGGATCAGGTGTTCGTGGTTATGGCAGGGCATGGGTTCGTGCAGGCTGGGGAGGGTGATGCGGAACCGGTCCGCGCGGGGCAGGCGGTTGTGTGGCGGGCCGGTGAGGAGCACGCCACCACGGCGGTTGAGGACATCACGGCCATGGCGATCGAGATGGCCTGACCAGGGCCATTACGACTCCGCTTCGGCGGGGATGCGGGCTTGCTGAGCCACGGAACACGAAGTTGCGCCGAAACCCGCTATGCCGCAATCTTCTGCGGCTTCAGCTGTCAAAACCGGCCAATCACGTCTGGCCAGGAAACACATGTTCCTCTGTCAGACGTGATTGGCCGGTTTTGAGGAGCTACACCGCAGAAAGTTCACGCATCCCGGTGTCCGGCGCAATATTCAGCCACGCGGCATGGACTGCGACAACTCAGGACCGGAGGAGGGCTTTTGTTCTTTGTTGCGGTCCTTCTGGAAGCTGAAGAATGCCGCGTAGAGCAATGCTGACACCACGAATCCGACCTCGAACGTGATGTCGCCGAAGGCCGCGACGTGCGCCGGGACGATGCCTACGTATTGTTCCTGGTTGGAGAAGAGCCAGACCGAGACGACGATGCCGGCGGCCATGGCGACCGCGCCTCCCCAGGGGTTGTGGGATTTGTCGTAGAGGTAGCCGTCGACCCGTTTGCCCCGGCGCAGGAACCAGTCGGTGAGGTAGACCGCGAGCCAGGGGCCGATCCAGTACGAGATGACCAGCAGGAACGACTCGTACTTGTGGCCTGCGTCGTCGAGGCCGGAGAGGGCGAGCAGGAAGCCGAGGATGCCGAAGACGCCGGCGACGATGGCGCGGCGCAGGCCCAGGGGGAGGTTGATTCCCAGGGCCAGGAACGACATCGAGCCGGAGTAGATGTTGATGGCGTTCGCGCTGATGGCGCCGAGGCAGATGGCCAGCAGTGTCAGGTCTGCGACCAGGGATGGCAGGTGGCTGGTGAATGCTTCGGTCGGGTTGGTGATTCCCGGGGCCGCGATGGTTGCCGAGGCCGCGCCGACGATTTCCAGGAAGGTGCAGGAGACGAAGACGCCGAGGCCCGCCCAGACGCCGGTGAGCCGTTTGCTGACGGTGGCCGGGAGGTAGCGGGTGTAGTCCGTGGCGTACGGGTTCCAGCCCGCGGCGTAGCCGAAGGTCGCGCCGACGGTCAGCAGGAAGCCGCCGATGCTGCCGGTGCCGACCACCACGTCGGACGAGGGTGTCGCCTTGGTGAGGGTGATGATGCTCGTGATCAGGAAGATGATCGCGAGCAGGGGGAAGGCGTAACGCTCGAAGGCCTGCACCAGGTTGTGGCCGAAGAACGCGATCGACACCTGCAGGATCACGACGACGACCAGGCACAACGCGTTCGGCAGGCCGGTCAGGGTCGCCAGGGCGAGGGCGCCGCTGACGCTGTTGACCGCGAACCAGCCGACACCCGCGACCACCGCGTTGAGGCCGGCGGGGAGGATGTTGCCGCGATATCCGAAGCCGATCCGGGACAGGACCATCTGGGGTACGCCCATGGCGGGCCCGCGCGCCGAAAGTACGCCGTGCGTGGCGGAACCGAGTGCAGTGCCGAGCACGATGGCCGCCACCGCCTGACCGAAGCTCTGGTGGAAGAACAGGATCGCGATGACACCGACGTAGACGGTCGCGAACTCGAGGTTCGGTGACATCCACGTCCAGAACAGGCTGAGCGGCCGGCCGTGCCGCTCGTCGAGGGGGATGAAACCGGCGCCACCCGGCTCCACGGCGGTCACCTTGGCCCCGTACCGGCCCTCACGGACCTCCGCCGAGACCTCCGCGGGCGTTTCCACCGCTGTCATGACTGGCTCCCTACCTGTGTATTGACCACACAGGTCGCAGTTAACGCCCGGCCCATTCCGGCAGTGTTGCGCGGCTGTTGCGCACTCGACTGCCATTGACGGTTCGGTCATTGACGTGCCGTGTCTACCCGGTGACTGAAGGTGACTGGGAGTTCCGCTCCGACCCGCCACCCGCGTACACGACCCTGCACCTGCCGGGCCCGCTGACCCGCATTCCGTGCCCACCCGGAACCACCGCCTGGCTGGCCACCACCCCCCGAAGCCGCCGGTGAGATGATCAGCCGCTTCCCCGCCGGCCCGCTCTTCACCACCCACGCCCCAGGCCCGGTCTCGAGCCGCGCTTCGGAGCCGGGCTCTAGCCGTGCCTCCGGGGCCGGGCTCTAGCCGCGCTTCCGGGGCGGGCTCGAGCCGCGCTTCCGGGGTGGGCTCTAGCCGCGCTTCCGGGCCGGGCTTGAGCGTTCAGGTCCCGGGCAGCGGAAAGGTCCGGGGCAGCTTCGTCCGGCCGGCTCGGCCTTACCGTCTGGCCGGGCTTGACCAGGCGACCCGTCGTATCAGCCCGGCCCACCGGGCAACGCCCTCGTAGCAGTCAACATCGCCCTGCTCACCACCCACATCGAAGCCGGCGCGACCCTCCTCACCGACGCGATCCACACCCTCCGGCAGACCCCGCACCACTGGGCACGCCTGCGCAACGACCCGGCCCTGGCCCCCGCCGTGGCCGAGGCACTGATGCGCAAACTCGGCGTCGGGATCGGCATCGTCCGCCGGGCACAGGCCGCCACGATCCTGCAGGGGCAGTGCATCTCCCCCGGTGACTACCGGGTCGCCGCGGTGCAGACGGCGGAGCGTGTGCCCACGGCGAGGCTCGGATCGGTCGCGGGCCTGGGATCCGGCTCCGGCATTCGGACGTGGGCCCAGCGCCAGGTCGCGTTCCTGCAGCTCACCGCCCTGCTGCAGGGGTTGACGGCCAGGGTGGCGTCGCTCGGCGCCGCGATCAATCCCTAGGTGCGCATCTGATGGATCACGGCGAGTCCGCGGCGAGGTCCAGGTTTCGTGTCGCAGGTGGTCGAAACCTGGACCCGGCGCAGGCCATCGTGATCCATCAGATGCGCCCTGGGTGCAGCGCCCCGCCGGGACGGGCCGCAGCACCTGGCCCGGTGCTGTCGCCGCTGACCGGCGCGACGTTCTGGGCGGCGCGACGTTCTGGGCGGCGCGACGTTCTGGGCGGCGTACTGCCTGGGGGGCGGTGATCATGCGCAGGTCAGGTCGTCCAGCAGGGTGAGCTCTCGCTGCATGAGGGCTGGGGCGCGGGTGGGGTCGGCCAGTTGGGTGGTTATGGAGAGGACTGCGGAGCGGCGGGCGTCGGGGGTGACGGCGTTGAGGGTGGTTACGCCAGGCATGTCGCCGAAGTGGGCCCAGTAGCCGCCGCAGCGGGTGGGGATCCACATGATGCCGAGGCCGTAGGCGATGCCCGGGCGGAGGTCCTGGAGCGACTCGGCCGGCACGGTGCGGTGCAGGTCCGCCATTTGTGCCGGTGGCAGGAGGCGGCCGCGGGTCAGCGCCTGCCAGAAGCGGGCCAGGTCGGCGGTGGTGGTGACCAGGCCGCCGGCGGCGGCTGCCACGGTCGGGTTGATGATCGTGGTGTCGGCCAGGGGGTCGTCCGGCGCGAACTGCTGGTACGCCCTGGCGTGCGGACGGGGCAGCGTGGGGCGGTCGCCGGGGTAGAACGTGCGGGTCAGGTGGAGCGGCGTCAGGATCCGGGAGCGGACCTCGGTGGACCAGGGGTTGCCCGTGAGGCGCTCGATGAGCAGGCCGGCCACGAGGTAGTTGGTGTTCGAGTAGCTCCAGTGCGAGCCGGGGGCGAACAGGGGCGGGTGCCGCATCGCTGTCGCCACCAGTTGTGCCTCGGTGTAGTGGTCGAAGCGGTGCGCCTGGAACGCTTCGGGCGACTGGAGACCGGGGAGGTCGCCGGTGGCGTCGTAGAGGCCGCTGGTGTGCTGCAGGATCTGGCGCACGGTGATGTGACGGCCGTCGTTGCCGGAGCCGGTGACCACGCCGGGGAGGTGGCGCTGGATCGAGTCGTCCAGGCCGATCCGGCCCTCGGCGGCCAGCTGGAGCAGCACCACCGACACGAACGTCTTCGTGGTGCTGCCCATCCGGAAATATCCGCCGATCGGGACCGGGGCGCGGGTGTCCAGGTCGGCCACGCCGCTGCGGGCCACCTCCACGCGGTCGCCGTCGCGGACCAGGCCCTGCGCCCCGGACACGCCGAGGTCGCGCAGATCGTCGAGGCCGCGCTGCAGGACCGCGGCTGCGCCCGGCGGCCGGGGACCCGCGATCGGCGGTGCGGCGCGGGCGGCTCCGCTGCCGACCGTCAGGGCCAGTAGTGCGCCGGTCATTGCGGCTGCCACGGTTCTGCGCAACCTCGTGGGGGTGGGCGCTGCGGATTGTGTGCTCACGTCGGGTCTCCTGACGGGAAAGCTGATGTGCTTCGACCGTACGGAGAGCTCGGACGCGGGGGCAGCCGGAAAGCCCGAGTGCCGGTGTGGGGGTCAGCCCCCAGAACTCCAGCGGAACCAGTAGTCGACGCCGCTGGGGCGGTAGCGGGGGCCGTCGTCGAAGCGGAGCTCGGTTGTCCGGTGGGGCATGGGCCGGGACGGCAGGTCAGCCCGGCGGTCGCGGCAGGTCCTGGATCGGCAGACTGCTCGCGGGGTGGACTCGGGGCGGGAGGTTGGGCGTACTTACAGGGGTTGGAAGTTGACCTCTTCCTCCTCGCCGTGCCAGCGGACGAAGCTGCGGGCGGGGCGGGTGCCGGCAAGCACCCGGCCCGCCCGCAGCACCAGGAACCGGGGTCGCTGCAGGCGCAACGCCTCGGCCTCGGACGTCGCGTCGAAGACCACCAGGTCGGCCGGTCCGTTGTCGCGAAGTCCGTAGTCGGCCACGCCGAGGGCGGCGGCGGGGGCGACCGTGATCATGTCCATGAGGGTGCGGAGTTCGGTGACGCCGCTCATGTGGCCGAGGTGGGCCAGCACGAACGCTGCTTGCAGGGGGTCCGCCGTGCCGAGCGGGTACCACGGGTCCATCACCGAGTCGTGGCCGATGGCGACGTTGACGCCGGCTTCGAGGAGCTGTTTGACGCGGGTGTGGCCGCGGCGGATGGGGCCCTGGTCAAATCTGCCCTGCAGGACGGCGTTGTCCAAGGGGTTTGTCACCATGTGCATTCCGGCGCGGGCGATGTTCGTGATCAGGCGGGACGCGTAGGCGGCGTTGTACGAGTGCATCGCCGTCGTGTGGCTGGCGGTGACGCGGCCGCTCATGCCGCGGCGGATCGTCTCGGCGGCCATCGTCTCGACGAAGCGGGAGTGCTCGTCGTCGGTCTCGTCGCAGTGGATGTCGACGCGCAGGCCGTGTTCCTGGGCGAGGGCCATGGCGAACTTCACGGACTCGACGCCGTCCTCGCGGGTCAGCTCGTAGTGCGGGATGGCGCCGATCACGTCCGCGCCGAGTTCGACGGCCTTGCGCATCAGGTCGGGGCCGTTGTCGAAGCTGAGGATGCCCTGCTGCGGGAACGCCACGAGCTGCAGGTCGATCAGGCCGCGGGCTTCTTCGCGCAGTTCGACCAGGGCGCGCAGGGCGAGCAGGGACGGGTCACAGACGTCCACATGGGAGCGTACGTGCTGCACGCCGTGGGCGAGTTGCCAGCGGAGCACCTGGCGTACCCGGTTCTTCACGTCGTCGACGGTCAGGTCGCGGACGCGGTCGGCCCAGATCGCGATGCCTTCGAAGAGGGAGCCGGAGATGTTGGGGCGGGGCTGACCTACGGTGAGTACGGCGTCGAGGTGGATGTGGGGTTCGACGAGGGGTGGGGTGACGAGGCGGCCGCCAAGGTCGATAGTTTCCCGGGCGACTTGTCCGGAATATTGGATGAATCGCCCAGCGTTCACCGCCAGATCCCCGCGTGACGAATTCCGCAGGAGCAAGTCGATCATGGCGCGAAACCGACAAAAGCCGCAAGCGTCCGCCGCAGTGTCACACCCAGCAGATCTGCGCGGACATGCAGCTCATCACGCAACCGGAGGGGCAGACCAGGGAGTCGCATGGCCTGCTGCAGCGCAAGATCCTCGGCGAGCACAGCCTCCTCGAAGGCAACCTCCCGGCGCACCACCTCGGCGGACGGATCCGGCACGCCACCGATCCCGTGCAGCAGCATCTTCGTGTAGATCCGGGTACTGGTCAGCGTCTCCGGCTGCGCGAAGAACAGGATCGTCTTCACCGCACCGGCATCCAGCTCCTCGAGTCGGAGCAGCAGCTGGAACGGGGCGCGGTAGACGTACGTGGCGCGCCGGCGTTGCTTCAGCGGTCTCAGGCCGGCAGCTACGCCCGGGTCCTCGGGGTTGTCGAACCACTGGTCCTGGACGCTGCGGCAGCCGTCGGGCTCGACGCTGATGTCGTAGCGCGGCACGAGTTTCTCCTCGGCCGCGCCGAACGTCCTGGCGTGCACGAACGGGAAGTGGGCGACGTCGAGGAAGTTGTCGGCGACCACCCCGGCTGACGCGGGCGTGCGGACCGGCGGCAGCCAGGCCCCCACGTACGCCGCGTCGTCGCCGTCCGCGTCGGGGAACAGCTCGGTCAGCGGCTCCTCCGGGGCGACCCAGATCAGGCCCCACCGCTCTGTCACGGCGAACGGCTCCGGGGTGACGTGCAGGATGCCGTCGTCGCCGGTGTGCACGTCGTACTCGTCGCCGAGCAGCGTCACCCGGCACGGCAACTCCGAGCCGAGGGCGACCGGGTGCCACGCGCGACGCAGCCCCGGGTGCTCGTTGGTGAGCAGGTCGGCCGGGTCCGCCGCCGTGGCCGCGAGGTCGTCGGCGGAGATGTAGACGGTGCCGTCGCTGACGCGTACCCGGGGGCCCAGGGGCAGATCCGCCCTCGGCGGCACGTGGCCGTCCTGCGACGGCAGCGCCACGCAGGCACCGGACCCGTCGAACTCCCAGCCGTGGTACGCGCACCGCAGCCGCCCGTCCACGCCGCTCGCGGCGGACAACGGCACGAGCCGGTGCGGGCAGCGGTCGGCGAAGACCACGGGCGGCCCGTCCGCGACCGGGCGGAGCACCACCAGCGGCGTCCCGCCCGCGTCCACGGCGACCGGGCGCGGCCCGACCTCGGCATCGCGGGCGACAGGTATCCACTGCATGGGTAGCAGTGTCATCCCGGCGTGTTACGACTCCGCTAACGTGCCCCCATGACGTTCTCGATCGTGGCGCGCTCCGCCGACGGAAGCGCGCTGGGCGTGGCTCTCGCCAGCAAATTCCTCGGGGCCGGCGCGGCGGTGCCGGCCGCCCTCGCCGACGTGGGCGCGGTGGCGACCCAGTCGTACGCGAACCTCGCCTACCGCCCCCAGGCATTGGCCCTGCTCAGCACGGGAATGACGGCCACCCACGCGGTCGCCGCACTGATCGCGGGCGACGACGGCCCGGTGGACCAGCGCCAGGTCGGCGTGGTCGGCCCCGACGGCCCGGGCGCCACGTTCACCGGCAACAACTGCCACGACTGGGCGGGCGGCGCGGCCGGCGACGGCTATGCGATCCAGGGCAACATGCTGACCGGCCCGGAGGTGGTCGCCGCGATGCGCGACACCTGGCTCGCGGAATCCGGCCGCCGACGCCTGGCATATCGCCTGCTGGCAGCCCTGAAAGCCGGCGACGAGGCCGGCGGCGACCGGCGCGGCCGGCAGAGCGCGGCGGTCCTCGTGGTCGCCAAGGGCATGGGCTACGGCGGCACCAGCGACGTCGTGGTCGACCTGCGCGTCGACGACCACCCGCAGCCGGTCACGGAGCTCGCCCGCCTCCTCGACATGCACACCATGTACTTCGAACGCCCCGACCCTGCGTCGCTGCTGGTCCTGGAGGGCTCCCTGGGCGCCGAGGTCCGCGGCCGCCTGGTCGCCGCCGGCCACCACGCCACCGACCTCGACGAGGCCCTGACGACGTGGGCCGGCATCGAGAACCTCGAGGAGCGCATCGTCCCCGGACACATCGATCCGCTGGTTCTCGCCCATCTGCGCGGGGGATCCTGATATATCCGTTTAATGACAAATGTTACAAGACGTACAGCGCTGACGGCCGCGGGCGCGGTCAGCCTCGGCGTCGTCGGCATCACCTCGATCGTGTCCACCGCATTCGGCGCCTCCTCCGGCGACGCTTTCCTGGAGACGGCCCGCGCAGGGGCGTGCACGCTGACCCCGGAGGTCACCGAGGGTCCGTACTACCTCCCGCTCGAGATCGTCCGGAAGAACATCACCGAGGGCCGCCCCGGCCTGCCGCTGACCTTGCGGGTCAAGGTGATCGACTACGCCACCTGCAAGGTCATCCAGGGCGCCGTCCTGGACATCTGGCACTGCAGCGCACTCGGCGTCTACTCCGGCTACGATGCGACGACTCCTCCCGGCGGCCCCGGAGGCGGCGGCCCGAGCGGTGGTCCCGGCCTCGGCCCCGGCCCCGGCATGCCGCCGTCCGGCTTCCCGGGCGGCCCTCCTGGCGGCCCTTCTGGCGGACCGGAAGGCGGGGCCGGCGGTCACGCCACCCCGACCAACAGCGAAACATTCCTCCGCGGCGTCCAGATGACCGACCACACCGGCCGCGCGGAATTCACAACGATCTTCCCCGGCTGGTACCAGGGCCGCACGGTCCACCTCCACGCCAAGGTCCACGTAGGCAGCTACCTCACCGGCGGCACCGCCAAGAGCGGCCACGTCTCCCACACCGGCCAGTTCTTCTTCCCCGAACGACTCACCAGCCGCGTGGCCACGCTCAAGCCCTACCGCACGAACACCACCGAACGCACCACCAACGACATCGACATGCAGTTCAACGCGGGCGGATCAGCCGGCCTCCTGAAAGTCGTCCAGCAGCACAAAGACTTCAGCAAAGGCCTCATCGCCTCGGTCACGGTCGCCGTCGACCCCGAAGCCACCCCCGCCACCATCTGAGAGACCATGTGCCGTGGCTCCCGGCCGCGGGTGTCACGGCCACCCCTTCAAGTACGCCAGCCCCCCGCACCGAGTCCACCACGCGACCACCTGCCACCAAGCATCTGCCGCGACCCCCGGGCTGACCTGCCGTCCCGGCCTCACCCCACCCAGCCCCTGGCCCGCCCTGCCTTGACATGCCCCGCCCCGCGCTGACAAGCCCCGCCCCGTGCTGGTCTGGCCTGGGCCGTCCCGGCCTCACCCCACCCTGCCCTGGCCTCACCCCACCCCACCCTGGCCAGGCCTGGCCTGGCCTGGCCTGCCCCGCCCCGGCCTGCCCCGCCCCAGCCTGCCCTGGCCTGGCCTGGCCTGGGCCGCCCGTGAGGCCCTGATCTCACCGCGAAGCCTTGCTCTCACCCGAAATGGACGAGCGCACCCCGCAGACCCGTGTCACGATGCGCGTCATGTCGGATCGCGCGCTGAGCTTCGGAGCGTCGGCGGAAGCCTACGAACGGTTTCGCCCCGGTTACCCGCCGGAACTGATCGAGCTCGTGACGGCCTACGCGGGCAACCCGATCCGGACCGCCCTCGAAATCGGTGCCGGGACGGGCAAGGCGACCCGCCTCTTCGCCGCCCACGGGATCGCCGTCACCGCAACCGATCCGGACGCAGCCATGCTCGCCGAGCTGCGCAGACACGTCCCGGCCGGCGTCACCACCCACCGCGCGGCCTTCGAGGATCTACGTCCCCGCGGCAAGTACCAGCTGGTCTTCGCTGCCGCGGCGCTCCACTGGACCGACCCGGTCCGCCGCTGGCCCCGCATGGCCGGCCTGCTGGAACCGGGCGGCGTCTTCACCGCATTCGGCGCCCCGCTCCACCTCGCCGACCCGGCATTGGAAAACGCCGTCCGCGACGCCCGCACCCCGTTCCTCCCCAGCGACGACATCCCGTCGCCCTCAAGCCCCGCAGCACCGTCACCCTCAAGCCCCGCAGCACCGTCACCCTCAAGCCCCGCAGCACCGTCACCCCCGGATCAGGCCACGCAGTGGCCAGGGCCGGAGCTCGAGCATTCCCCCTGGTTCACCGATGTTCGCCAGTCCGTGATCACGCGCCGTCTGACCTTGACCGCCTCCGACTACATCGGCCACCTGTCGACGATCTCCGCCTACCTCACTCACCCTCCCGCCCGCCATACGTGAAGAAGCGTTCCGAAGCATCGGCGCACTACTCCCCGAAGCAATCGAGATCAACGCCGACATCACCGTCCACCTCGCCCGCCGCCAAAGCAACCAACGTCAACGCAACCAACGTCGAAGCAACCAACGTCGAAGCGACCAGAACCGAAGCAACCAGAACCGAAGCAACCAGGGCCAAAGCGATCAGGACCAGAACATCCAGGACAAGAACGACCAGGGCCAGAACAATCAGCGCAGGAGCGACCGATGACGACTTTCGCGTTCGTGGGCTTCGGATTCCGCGCGGCGACGTTCCACCGGGTGGCGCAGGCGCTGCCACACCTCCGTTGTGTCGGGGCTGTGGTGCGGAAACCGTTGAGCGTGCTCCCTTCGTACGGTGCGATTTCTGATTGTCTTAGGGAAGCGCGACCGGATTTCCTGGTCATCGCCGTCCCGCGGGAGGCGAACCCGGGTCTGATCGCCGAGGCGGTCGCGCTGGGCGTGCCCGTGCTGGCCGAGACGCCGCCGGCGCCCGACCTGGCGGGGCTGCGCGCGTTGTGGGAGGTGGCCGGGCGGTCCGGTCTCGTGCAGGTCGCCGAGCAGTATCTGCTGATGCCCACCCACGCGGCCCGGCTCGCCGCCGTCCGGTCCGGGATCATCGGCACGCCGACGCAGGTGCAGGTCTCCTCCACGCAGCAATACCACGCCGTGTCCCTGATCCGCGGCCTGCTGGGCGTGGGCCATGACCCCGCCGCCGTCCGCGCGACACGAACCGTGGCCCCGCTGCTCGACCCGCTCGACCGCGCCGGCTGGACCGGCGCCCTGGAGCCGAAACCGGCAACCACAACCATCGCCACAGTGGACTTCGGCCGAGGCCGTTCCGGTGTCTACGACTTCACGACCGGCCAGACCCGCAACCTGCTGCGCTTCCGCCGCCTGCTGGTCCGCGGCACGCACGGCGAACTGCACGACGACGAAATCGTGCACATGCCGGCCGCCGAAACGATCAGCCGGGTGCCGCTGCTGCGCCGGCAGAGCGGTCATGACCTGGACCTCAACGGATTCGACACCGCCACGGTCACCCTCGGCGGCACCGAGGTCCTCTATCGCAATCCCTACCCCGGCACCCGTTTCAACGACGACGAGATCGCCACCGCCGCCCTGCTGGACGCGATGGCCGCCTGGGTCCGCGGCGAGGGCCCGCCGCCGTACCCCCTGGCCGAAGGCATGCAGGACCAGCTCCTCGCCCTCGCCATCGAGGACGCCGCGACCACCGCTCACGAGATCACCACCACCACACAGCCCTGGAACCGGCCCTAGGAACCCAGCAGGATGCCGAGGTCACGCTCGGCGAAGAGCCGGTGCTCCCACTCCTCGTTCAGGATGATGCGCAGGCATAACCGCACCGGCGTGCCCACCGGCTCGGGCCAGCCCGGCGTCAGCCCGGTCGCCCGGTCGAGCTCCGCGTCGGTGAGCCCCGCCAGCACCCGCCGCACGACCGCCATCCGATCCGCCCGCAGCGCCAGCACCTCCTCCAGCGAGGGCCGCGCAGCCCGATCCCAGGGCACCCCGTCGTCAGCGCCGCTCATCTCGTCGAACGGCAGATCCAGCGGATCCCACGGCGCCGGGTCCCCGAGGATCACCCGCAGCACCCACGAATCCGTCGCGAACAGTAGATGCCGCAACGTCTCGATGAACGACCACTCGTCGTCGACCCGCTCGTGCAGCCGCTCCTCCGGCAGCGACCGCGCCCGCGCCACGGTCCGCGCCCAGAGCCCTTCGACGATCTCCCAGGCAACTCGGAACCCATCGGCGTCGACCGGCCGCATCCGCACCCGATCCGGATGACGCCGGTCCAGCTCGGCCTCCACCAACGGCATCACCTCGACCCCGTTGACGACCAGCGACCCGAACTCCCCACTCAGATCCAGGGTCTTCGCGTAGACCCCCCGACCCACCACACCGGACAGGTCCGCCCCTCGCAGACGTGCCCCCCGAAGACTCTGCCCCATGCGCCCGGCCCCCGATCAATCGCTCGAACGTCAGTATCAACCTCGGGTACGACATTTTCCGGGCCCCACCCTCAGCGGCGAAGATATTCCGGTGGCATGACGTCGCCCGATCCGAGCGGCGGCCCGAGCACAGTCTGCCCGGGGGTCCCGGCCGCCCGAGCCAGCGCCCGACTGACCGAAATGGGGTGCGCGGAGGGTGGCGTACCTGTTGGATCTCGGCATGAGACATGAGCTTGTTCTGCCTCGCAAGGCGCGGCCCGGGGACCGGATCGCCGTGCTGTCGCCGTCGTTCGCCGCGGCGGGTGCCTTTCCCGCGATCCACGAGCAGGCCATGCGGCGGCTCGCTGAGGTGACCGGGCTCGTTCCGGTCGAGTATCCGACCACGCGCGAGGTCGGGGCGAGCGCGGCGGCCCGGGCGGCTGACATCAACGCCGCTTTCGCGGATCCTCAGGTGCGCGGCATCCTCGCTGTCATCGGCGGTGAGGATCAGATCACGGTCGTCCCGCACCTTGACGCCGGCCTCGCCCTGGCCGATCCGAAGCCGTTCCTGGGCACCAGTGACAACACCAATCTGCACCACTGGCTGTGGGGCCTCGGCATCGCGAGCTTCTACGGTGGATCCTCCCAGGTGCACCTCGGTCCCGGGCCCGCTGTGGACGACATCCACGCGCGGTCGCTGCGGGCGGCCTTGCTCACCGGGGAACGGCTGGAGATCACCGATCCGGGCGAGTCCGAGGATGTCGGGGTCGACTGGGCCGATCCGCGGGCGCTGGAGTCCTTCGGGGAGCGCGAGCCGACGCAGCCGTGGAGCTGGTACGGGCCACGCCGCTCGGTCACGGGTGCCACCTGGGGTGGTTGCCTGGAGGTCATCGAGTGGATCCTGACCGCGGGACGGTTCCCGTTCCCTGCGGCGGTTCTGGACGGCGGGGTGCTGATCATCGAGACTTCGGAGGAACTGCTCCCTGCGCGCGATGTCGGCTGGATCGTCCGTGCGTTGGGCGAGCGTGGTCTCCTCAGCGCGGTCGACGCTGTCCTGGTGGCCCGTCCGCCGGTCTCCGACCTCACGCGCCGGCCTGACGCTGCGGATCGGGCACAGCTACGCGAGCAGCAGCGCGACACGGTCGCCGCCGTGGTGCAGCGCTACAACCCGGAGGCGGTTGTCTGCGTCGGCGTCCCCTTCGGCCACACCCGGCCGCAGTGGATCCTTCCCCACGGCGGCGCCCTCACCGTCGACGGTGCGGAACGCCGGATCTTCGCCGACTACCGGTAGGGAAGCCAGGGCCTGTCTTGAAAGCAGGCCCTACCCCGTGCGGAGGTAGGCGAGGACGGCGCGGACGCGGCGGTGGTCGTCGGCGTCGGGTGGGAGGTCCAGTTTGGCGAGGAGGCTGCCGATGTGTTTGGCGACGGCGGCTTCGGAGACGGTGAGGGTGCGGGCGATGGCGGCGTTGGAGCGACCCTCGGCCATCAGGCCCAGGACTTCGCGTTCGCGTGCGGTCAGGCGCTGCAGGGGGTCGCGGCGGCGGCCCAGGAGCTGGCGGACGACGTCCGGGTCGACGACCGTGCGGCCGGAGGCGACCTGGACGAGGGCGTCGACGAATTCCTCGACGTCGCCGATGCGGTCCTTGAGCAGGTAGCCGACGCCGGCCGCGGGTGCCGAGTCGAGGAGTTCGGCCGCGTAGGTCTGCTCGACGTACTGGCTGAGCACCAGGACCGGCAGGGACGGGTCGGCCGCGCGCAGGGCGATCGCCGCCTGCAGGCCCTCGTCGCTGAAGCCGGGAGGCATGCGCACGTCGGTGACCACGACGTCGGGTTCGTGCTCGGTGACCGCCGCCATCAGGGCGGGGGCATCGCCGACGGCCGCGACCACCTCGTGCCCGAAGCGCCGCAGCATCCCCGCGATCCCCTCCCGCACGATCAGCCCGTCCTCCGCGATCACGACCCGCACGGAAGCCCCCCGAGGAACAGAGTGATCACGACCCACACGGAATCTCCACGTGGACCAGGGTAGGGCCACCGGGTGGGCTGGACAGGGCGACCGTGCCGTCGACGGCAGCAACGCGATCGGCCAGGCCGATGAGGCCGGTCCCGCGGCTGGGGTCGGCCCCGCCGCGGCCGTTGTCGCGAACGTCGACGTGCAGCCGGTCACCATGAACGGCCGCGGCCACCGAGGCCCGGGTGGCGGCGCTGTGTTTGGCGAGGTTGGCCAGGGCTTCGACCACCACGAAATACGCCGCGACCTCGATCGTGGCGGGGAGCCGGGCGTCCAGCCGCAGATCCAGGTCGACCGGGACGGGGGCATGCCCGGCCGCGTCGGTCACCGCGGCGGCCAGGCCACGGTCGGTGAGGACCTTGGGGTGTACGCCGCGGATCAGCTCACGCAGCTCAGCGAGCGCCTCCCGGGCGAGCGCCTGCGCGCCGGTCAGCGCAGTATCGGCCGGTGACCCGCGCGGAACCTCGAGCCGGGCCATCCCGAGCTGCATGCTCAGCGCGACCAGCCGCTGCTGCGCGCCGTCATGGAGGTCCCGCTCGATCCGCCGGCGTTCGACCTCGAAGGCGTCGACGAGGCGGGCGCGCGAGCGGGTGACCTCGACCAGTTTGGCGTCGGTGTCGTTGCTGCGAGGGGCCAGGATCGCCCGGGCCATCGCCGCACGGGCGCCGGCCCACGCGGTGACCGGATAGGCCGCGATGACGAAGGCGAGCGGCGCCACCAGGGTCATCGGCAGGGTCACGCTGAGCGGCCGGTCGTCGATGTAGAGCGGGGCGAACAGGAACGCCGTCGGCACGAAGATCGTCACGGTGACCACGGCGGCGTCCATCCAGCACAGCGCGGCCGCGGACACGATCGTGTAGCCGAGCTCGCGCCACGTGGACTGCTCGCGCAGCCGGAACAGCAGCCAGGCCCGCAGGCCCGGGCGGGGCGGGCGGCGGTGCGGGTCGGGCAGGACGTCGCGGTCGATCAGCCGCATCCGCCAGCGTTCGAGCCGGCCCACGACGACCCCGGCGAGCAGTGTCGCGAGGTACGCGGCGAGCCCGATCAGCACGATCGACAGGGCGACGCCGGTGACGAGCAGCCCCGCGACGACGAAGATGGTGGCGAAGCCGAACAGCGCTCCCCCGGTCAGGTACGCCAGGGAGCGCCACGGCCACGACGACACCAGAAATCTCGTCGGGCGCATGGTGAGCGCCTCGAGCGCGTTGCGGGCCGCCATGACAGGAACGCTAGCGCCGCGACCAGGGCGGGCACAGTAGCCCTAGGTATACGTCCCGGACTATTCCCTGCGCCAATGTGCGCGGGCGTACGGTCCGAAAGTCTTGGTGCCATGACCATCACGACCCTCAAGGCCGCGGTTGAGCTGCGGAAAGTATCGAGACAGTACGGCGCGGTCACGGCCCTGGACGCCGTGGACCTGACGATCGCCCCGGCCGCGTTCACCGCGATCATGGGCCCGTCCGGCTCGGGCAAGTCCACCCTGCTGCACTGCGCGGCCGGCCTCGACCGGGCGACCGGCGGCGACGTGATCATCGACGGTGTCCCGCTCGGCGGGCTCTCCGAGCGGGATCTCACGAAGCTGCGCCGCGAGCGGGTCGGTTTCGTCTTCCAGTCCTTCAACCTGATCCCCGCGCTGAGCGCGGAGCAGAACGTCGCCCTGCCGATGCGGCTGGCGGGGCGCAGGCCGGATCCGGGACAGGTGAAAGCCATGCTCGCCGAGGTGGGCCTCGCCGACCGCGCGAAGCACCGGCCCAGCGAGCTCTCCGGCGGTCAGCAGCAGCGGGTAGCCATCGCCCGCGCGCTGGTGTCCCGCCCGGCGGTGCTGTTCGCGGACGAGCCGACCGGCGCGCTCGACACGAAGGCGTCCCGCGACGTGCTGCGCCTACTGCGGCTGGCCGTGGACCGCCACGTCCAGACGGTGGTGATGGTGACCCACGACCCGTACGCGGCCGCCCACGCCGACCGGGTGATCTTCCTGGCCGACGGCCGCATAGCCGACCAGACCGAGGGCTCCGTGGACGCCGCGGAGATCGCGGTACGCATGACCCGCCTCGAAGAACGAACTGGGCTGGAGGAGCGATGAGCCTCGCCTGGACGATGGTCCGCCACCGGTTCGCGGCGTTCGCGGGCACGTTCGTCGCGATCGCGCTCGGGGTCGCCCTGGTCGCCGGCGCGTGCACGCTGTGGGCGTCGTCGCGCCCGCAGGCTCCGGAACGCTACGACAGCGCCCCCGTGCTCGTGCACTCCCCGGCCATCGGCAAGGGCACCGACGGCTATCCCGACTACCGCTCCTGGACGCCGGCCGAGGCGCGGGACAAAGCCGACCAGCTCAGCACCGTGCCGGGCGTGACCGCAGCCGTTCCGGACCCGGCGTTCTACGTGCAGAAACTGATCAAGAACAGGGCAACAGGCGACCCCGAGGCTTCGCGTACGGCCGGACACGCCTGGTCATCGACAAAGCTCGGCGGCTACCACCTGACCGCGGGCACCCCGCCGTCGCAACCGGGCGAGGTCGCGCTGCAGGACGCCGCACCGGGCGAGACGATCGACGTCCTGACCGCCGCGGGCCCCGAGCACTGGACGGTCACGGGCACTGTCGACGGTCCGGGCTTCTACCTGTCCGACTCGGCGGCGATGGAGCAGGCGGGCGGCGTACGCGTCATCGGCTTGACCGGCAACCCGCAGACCTCGGCAATCACCGACCTGGTCTTCGCCGGCAGTGAACGCGACAAGCTCGAGGACGAGTCCGTGACGCGCATCCGCTGGCTGGGCGCGCAGCTGATCATCGCGATGGTGACGCTGGGGGTGTTCGTCGCGGTGTTCGTGGTCGCGTCGACCTGCGCGCTGAGCGCGGCCCAGCGGCGCCGGGAGATCGGCCTGCTGCGAGCGGTGGGGGCGACCCCGGGGCAGGTCGTGCGCCTGATGTACGCGGAGACCCTGGTCGTGGCGGTGCTGGGCGGCGCCGTGGGCGTACCCATAGGGGCCCTTGCCGCTCCCCTGCTCGCGTCGCCCCTGGTGAATGCCGGTCTCGAGCCCGCGGGTTTCGCCGTGACCCTGCAGCCCGCTGTCCTGGCGGGGGCTTTCCTGCTCGGCATCATCGTGGCGCTCGCGGGTGTCTGGTCGTCGGCGCGCAGGTCGAGCCGGGTCCCGGCACTGGACGCGTTGCGGGATGCTGCGGTGGAGCGCCGGGCGATGACCGTGCCGCGCTGGATCTTCGGGCTGCTGACGGCGGCCGGCGGTGCGGCGCTGACCGTGGCCCTGCCCTCGCTGCCGCCGACGACGCAGACCACGGCGGCCCTGTTCGCGGCGATGCTGCTGCTGGTCGCGGCGGCCCTGCTCGCCCCCGTCGTCATCGTGCCGCTGGTCCGCCTGGTCACCTGGCCGTGGCGCGGCGGTGCCACCGGCATGCTGGTCCGGGAGGGCACCCTCACGGGGGTACGCCGGGTCGCGTCGACAGCCGCCCCGGTGCTGCTCACCGTGGGTTTCGCGACGTTGCTGACCGGCACGATCGCCACCATCGAGCAGGCCACCCGGATCGACGAGACCGCCAAGCTGCCCGCCGTCGAGGTCGCCGCGCCGGACAACACTCCCGGGCTGTCCGAGGCCGCCGTCGCGGGACAACCGGGCGACGCGCCGCTGAGGAGCGAGATGCTCATGACGATCGGCGGCACCACCGGCGCGTACCAGGTCACCGGCAAGAGCGACGCGAAGGGTGTGATCCTGTCCCGGGACCTCACCGACCGGCCGAAGCGGGTCGATGTCGTGTTCCGCGACGGTACGACGGCCACGTTGCCGGTCACCGGAACGCACGACGGACCCGCGGAATTGGCCGACGTCCCCCGCGCCCTCCTGCGTGAACACGACCCGCAGGCCCTGGCCGACGCGGTCATGCTGGACGGCCCCGCGCGCGCGGAACCGGGGATGAAGGTGCTGACCGCCCGGCAGTACGTGACCGGCCTCGTCGACGAGGAGGGACAGATCATCGACCTCTTCCTGGTGGTGCTGATCTCGCTCACCGTGGGCTACACCGGGCTCGCCGTGGCGAACACGCTGCTGATGGCCACGGCGGGACGGCGGACGGAGTTCCGCGCGCTGCGGCTGGCCGGCGGCGGCACCGGCCACGTGCTGCGGGTGACCACCGGCGAGGCCCTGCTCGCCGTGGCGGCCGGGACGCTGCTGGGCGGCGGGGTGGCGGCCGCAGCACTGCTGGGGATGAGACGCGCGACGGAGGAGGAGCTGCGCCAGAGCGTGGACCTGGTCATCCCGTGGGGGCAGGCGGTGCCGGTGGTGCTGATCTGCGCGCTCGTGGCGGTGCTGGCCGCCGGGGCGCCGGTGTTCACCAGGAAACAAAGTCGAAACGGTGGGTTCTGAAGCGAAGGCGGGGCATGTTGGGATGAGACCGTCGTCACAGCGCATCGTCGGAGGACTCTCGCATGCTCAATCTCTCCATCTTCCTGGAGGACAGCGCCCGCAACCATCCCGACCGCGCCGCGGTGGTGCTCGGGCCGCAGCGTCTCACCTACGCCCAGGTGGACGCCGCCGCGAACCAGGTGGCGAACCTGCTGGTCGCGCGGGGGATCCGGCCCGGTGACAAGGTGGCGCTCTCCTGCCCCAACCTGCCGTACTTCCCGGTCGTCTACTACGGCATCCTCAAGGCCGGCGCGGTGGTCGTACCGCTGAACGTGCTGCTCAAGGGGCGGGAGATCGCCTACCACCTGGCCGACTCGCAGACGAAGGCGTACTTCTGCTTCCAGGGCACGCCCGAGCTCCCGATGGGCACCGAGGGGTACGCCGGGTTCAGCGAGACGCCGGACTGCGAGCACTTCTTCATGATCACGGCGGACCCTGCTGCTGCATCCCCGGTGGAGGGGACCGAGACGCTCGGGCAGGGGCTCGCCGGGCGGTCGCCGGTCTTCGAGACCGTGCTGGCCGACGAGAACGACCCGGCCGTCATCCTCTACACCAGCGGCACGACCGGGCAGGCCAAGGGCGCGGAGCTGAGCCACTCCAACCTGGTGATGAACGCGCTCACCTGCAACCGGTTGTTCCAGTCCGCGCCGGCGCAGGACACCCACCTGCTGGTCCTGCCGCTGTTCCACTCGTTCGGCTCGACGGTCAACATGAACGCCGGCTTCTCGAACGCCGCCACCCTCGTGCTCATGCCGCGGTTCGAGGCCGCCGGCGCGGTCAAGCTGCTCGAGAGCGAGAACGTCACGTTCTTCGCGGGCGTGCCGACGATGTACTGGGCGCTGCTCAACGCGCTCACCGAGGGCGTGGACGTCCAGCGCATCGCGGCGAACATGCGGGTCGCGGTCTCCGGCGGGTCGGCGCTGCCGGTGGAGATCATCACCCAGGTGCGGGAGCGGCTCGGGCTCACCATCCTCGAGGGGTACGGGCTGTCCGAGACCTCCCCTGTCGCCACGTTCAGCCCGCTGTCGGCCGAGCCGCGTCCCGGGTCGATCGGCATCCCGATCTGGGGTGTCGAGGTGAAGCTGATCGACGAGTCCTGGAACACGATCGGGGGAACCGACGAGATCGGCGAGATCGCCATCCGCGGTCACAACATCATGCGGGGCTACTACAACCGGCCCGACGCGACCGCCGAGGTGATGAAGGACGGCTGGTTCCGCTCGGGTGACCTGGGCCGGCGCGACAAGGACGGCTGGTACCACATCGTCGACCGGGCCAAGGACATGATCATCCGGGGCGGCTTCAACGTGTACCCGCGCGAGATCGAGGAGGTCCTGATGACGCACGAGGCCGTGTCGCTGGCCGCTGTCATCGGGGTCCCGCATCCGAGCCACGGCGAGGAGGTCAAGGCGTACGTGATCCTGAACGAGGGCGCCACGATCACCGAGGAGGAGCTCGTCGCGTGGGGCCGCGAGCAGATGGCGAGCTACAAATATCCCCGGATCGTGACCTTTGCCGACACACTGCCCATGACCGCGACCGGGAAGCTCCTGAAGCGCGCACTCTCCTAGAAACCGTCATGAAAAAAGAGGCCACCTGGGACAAGATCGTTTGCGCGGATACGGCACAGTGTCGGGTGTGACCGCACCAGCACGCACGGCACCGGCGCGCCCCGCCGGCCCGGCACCCGCGCCCGCGACGGTGGTCGCCGCGCCGCCACCCGTGACCGTCAAGCGCCCGGGCCCGTTCCGGCGGCTGGCCGCCCTGCGCCGGACCACGCCCGGGCGGCTGCGGCTGCGGCTGACCGCGCTGGTCACCGTCGCCCTGCTCACCGGGCTGGTCGCGGGCATCACCGCGGCCTCCGCCGGCTCCGGCACCGACGATCTCGGCGACCGCGCCCAGCCGCTGCTGGTCGAGGCCGAGACCGTCTGGACCGCCCTCGCCGACGCCGACACGACCGCCACGCAGGCGTTCCTCGCCGGTGGCCTGGAGCCCGCCGACCTCACCCAGCGCTACGAGGCCGACCTGGACCGCGCGGCGCAGGCCATCGCGTCGGCGTCGCGGCTCTCCCCGGAGACCAGCGAGGCCGGCCAGGCCGTCCGCGAGCTCTCCATCGGCCTGCCGCAATACACCGCGCTGGTCGCCAGCGCCCGGGCGAACAACCGGCAGGGCCTGCCGCTCGGCGCGTCCTACCTGTCGTCCGCCTCCGAGCTCAACCGCGTCACCCTGCAGCCCCGGGCGGAGGCCCTGCTGCACGCCGCGCAGGTCGAGGTCGACGGCTCCTACTCCAGCGCCCGCAGCTCGCTCTGGTCGGCGCTGCTCACCGTGCTGCTGATCGTGCTGCTCGCGATGCTCCTCATCACCCAGGTGCAGCTGAGCGCCCGCACCCGGCGCACGTTCAACGTCCCGCTGGCCGCGGCCACCGTCGTCACCGCGCTGCTCGGGATCACCACGCTCACGATCCTGACCATCCAGCGCGACCACCTGCACAACGCCGACGAGGGCGGTTCCCGGCCGGTCGCCCTGCTCGCCCAGGCCCGCATCCTCGTCCTCAACGAGCGCAGCTACGAGGCGCTGACGCTGGTCGGCCGGGCCGGTGACGACGACAACGAGACGCAGTTCAAGGACACGGTGCAGAAGCTCGCCGGGGTGCTCGACGAGACCGAGCGCTCCGTGCAGGGCACCCGCGCCGAGGAGTCCCTGGAGTCCGCGCAGGAGTACCACCAGGAATACCTCGCCGCCCACAAAGAGGTGCGCGCGCTGGACGACCAGGCCGACTACGCCGGCGCGGTGAAGCTCGCGATCGGCACGGAGACGACCCGGACGTTCCAGCGCCTCTCGGACAGCCTCAGCAAGGCCCTCGATGACCGCAAGGACGTCTTCACCCACGAGAGCAGCGTCGCCGGTCGCGGCCTCGGACTGCTCACCGTTCTCGGGCCGGCCCTGGCACTCGCGGTCGCCGCCCTGGCCGTCGCCGGCCTCCGTGCCCGACTGGAGGAGTACCGCTGATGCGAAACCGTGTCTGTGCTGCCGTCGCGGCCCTCACCCTGCTCGCCGTCGCGGGGTGCTCGGGTGACTCCGACAACAGCGCCGCCCGCGTCCGCGCGTCCGCTGCCCCGTCCGCCGGCGCTGATGGTGGCGGCGCGAAGAAGCCCGCGGACACGTCCTGCAACCCGCGGGCCAGCCTGCGGCCCCAGGGCGCGCTGCCGGCGCCGGGGAACATGCCCGCCGGCACGTTCATGAAGACGATCCAGGACCGGGGCTACCTGACGCTGGGCACCAGCCAGGACACCCTGCTGTTCAGCTCGCGCAACCCGTTCAGCGGCACGATCGAGGGCTTCGACGTCGACCAGGGCCGGCAGATCGCGCAGGCCATCTTCGGCGATCCCGACAAGATCAAGATTCAGGTCATCCCGTACGAGGGCCGCTCCGACCTCGTCTCCGCCAAGGACAGCAAGATCGATCTCGTCGCGGACACCATGACCGCCACGTGCGAGCGCTGGGGCGACACCGACTTCTCCACCGTCTACTACGACGCCGGGCAGCGGGTCCTCGTCTCCTCGACCTCCGCCGTCAAGGGCATCGCCGACCTGGGCGGCAAGAAGGTCTGTGCGGCCTCCGGCTCCACCTCGCTGGACAACATCAAGCTCGCCGCGTCCCACCCGGTCGCGGTCGGTAAGCCGACGTTCGGCGACTGCCTCGTCGCGTTCCAGCGCAACCAGGTCGACGCGATCTCCACGGACGACACCATCCTCGCCGGGCTGGCCGCCCAGGACCCGTATGCCAAGGTCGTCGGCACACCGTTGTCCAAGGAGCCGTACGCCATGGCGATCTCCCAGGACCACAAGGAATTCACCAGGTTCGTCAACGCCGTCCTGGAGAAGAACCGCGCCAACGGCACCTGGAAGAAGACGTACGAGCACTGGCTCGGGGACTTCGGCGCCGCGCCGAAGCCGCCCGCCGCGGTGTACAAGGACTGACGGCGGCGATGACCGGACCGTTCCCGGCGCTGCTGACCCGCGCGGACAATGAGCTCTCCCGCCTCGAGGCCGCCGCCGCCACCATCGCGGCCAACCTGGTCGACCTCGACGACAACCGCGCCCGCAAGGACCTCGACCGGGGCCCGCTCACCGGGCGCACGGCGACCCAGTGGCAGGACGCCACCGCGGCGCTGACCCAGCTGTGGGACGGCTACGGGATGCTGACCGCCCTGATCACCGAGGCCCGCACGACCCGGGCGCAGCGGCGCTTCGGTGACGCGGAACGCTCCGTCTACGTCGACCAGGTGCTCGGCCGCTCGATCACGCTGTCCACGACGACCGTGCCGCTGGCCCGCCGGGGACTGCTCGGCGCCGGCCAGGTCAGCACCACCTGCTCCCCCGCCGAGCTGCTGTCGGCGATGGAGGCCGCGTTCCGCACGGCCGTCTCGGTGGCGACGTGGGCCGGTGAACGGTGGAGCAAGCTGCTGCCGGAGACCGCCGACCTGACGGCCCGGCTGACCCATCTGCGTACGCTCACCAGCTCCGCGACGCTCGACGAGGCCGACACCCGGCTCGGCGACTTCACCGCCACCCTCGCCACCGACCCGATCGGCTGCGACGACAACATCCTCGACCGGGTCCGCGCGCTGCTGGACCGCGCCGACGCCGAGCGCACCTCCGCCGGTGAGCTGCGCGAGACGCTGACCCAGCGGCTCGCCGACGCGCACGGCCTGGCCACCCGGCTCGCCGCCGCCGCGCACACCGCGGCAGCCGCCGAGGATGCCGTGACCGGCCGGTTCGCCGACGGCGACATCGCCCGGGTCGGCGGCCCCGACCTGCGCCCCGACCTGGCCGCCGTCGACGCGCTCGCGGCGGCGGGGCACTGGGCGCTGATCAGTCCCCGCCTCGCCGCGTGGACCCGGCAGGCCAGGGAGCGCCTCGCCGCCCTGAGCGAAGCCACGACGCGCAACTCGGCCATGCTGTCGGGGCGCAACGAGCTGCGGGGCCGGTTCGACGCCTACCGGGCCAAGGCGGGCAGCCGGGGGCTGGCCGAGCACGGCACACTGGTGCCGCTCGCCGAGCGGGCCCGCTCGGCGCTCACCGAGGCGCCGGTCAACCTCGACTCGGCACGGGCCGCCGTCGCGGCGTATCAGGACGCGGTCGCCGCGTTGACCAGGGAGGTCCCGAGATGAAATGCCGCCGGAACTGCCCGGGGACGATCGAGGACGGCTACTGCGACACCTGCGGTATGGCGCCGCTGAAGAGCCCGGCTCCGGCCGCGGCTCCCCGGCAGGCGGCCCCCGCCGAGGTCACCGGGGTCACCGCCGGGTCGAGGCCGCGGCGCCCACCGCTGACCGGCAGCGCCGACCCGGTCATAGCGCGGACGGCGACAGCGCCTTCCGTGCGGACGGCCGCGCTGTCCACGCGTACGGGAGGATCCGCCAGGACCGGCAGCTCCCGCAGCGTGAGCAGACGACGGTTCGGGGGTGGCCTGGTCGACGTCGCGCCGCTGGAGCCGCGTGACCCCGCGTCGGCGATCATGGCCGTCGCGGAGGTCCCCGAGGACAAGCGGTACTGCGCGAAGTGCGGCAACGCCGTCGGCCGGTCCCGCGGTGACCGCCCCGGGCGTACCTCGGGCTTCTGCCCCTCCTGCGGTGAGGCCTTCGACGTCACCCCGAAACTCACCAAGGGTGACCTGGTGGCCGGGCAGTACGAGGTCGTCGGCGCCCTCGCCCACGGCGGGCTCGGCTGGATCCACCTGGCGATCGACAAGAACGTCTCGGACCGCTGGGTCGTGCTCAAGGGCCTGCTCAACTCCGGTGACGAGGACGCCCTGGCCGCCGCGGTGGCCGAGCGCCGGTTCCTGGCCGAGGTCGAGCACCCCGGCATCGTCAAGATCTACAACTTCGTGGAGCACGACGGCGCCGGCTACATCGTCATGGAGTACGTCGGCGGGGAGTCGCTCAAGGACATCCTCAAGACCCGCCGCACCCAGGCCGGGCACGCCGATCCGCTGCCGGTCGACCAGGCCCTCGCGTACGCCCTCGAGGTCATGCCCGCGTTCGGCTACCTGCACGACCGCGGGCTGATCTTCTGCGACTTCAAGCCGGACAACGTGATCCAGACCGGCGACCAGGTCAAGCTCATCGACCTCGGCGGCGTGGTGCACATCGACGACCACGACGCCGCCCTCTACGGCACGCTGGGCTACCAGGCACCCGAGATGGCCACCGCCGGGCCGTCGATCCAGAGCGATCTTTTCACCATCGGGCGTACGCTCGCCGTGCTCACCACCGACTTCCGCGGCTACCAGAGCACGTTCAAGGACAGCCTCCCCGAACGCCGCGACTTCGAGGTGTACGAGCGGCACGAGTCGTTCTACCGCCTGCTGCTGCGTGCCACGCGGATCGACCCGGCGGAGCGGTTCGTCGACGCCGCCGAGATGACCGAGCAGATGCTGGGCGTGCTGCGCGAGGTGCTCGCCGCCGCCGACGGCACCCCGCGGCCGGCGACGTCGCGGCTGTTCACCGGCGAGATGCGCACCGAGGCGGGCCGCGACGAGCCGCAGTGGCGTTACCTGCCGTCGCCGATGGTGGACCTGACCGATCCGGCGGCCGCGTTCCTGGCCTCGGTGACGGTGACCGACCCGCGCGAGGTGCTCGCGCTGCTGGGCAAGGCACCCGAGCACACCATCGAGGTGCAGTTGCGGGCGCTGCGGGCGTATGTGGACATCGGTGCCGACGCGCACGCGCACGCCACCAAGCTGCTCAACACGATCGTCACCGCCTACGGCCAGGACTGGCGGGTCGGGTGGTACGACGGCCTGCTCGCGCTGGCGTCCGGTGACCACGCCAGGGCCCGTGAGCGGTTCGACGCGGTCTACTCGGTGCTGCCGGGCGAGCTCGCGCCGAAACTCGCGCTGGGCCTGAGCCTGGAGCTCGCGGGGCGGCATGCGCAGGCCGCCACGTACTACGACGTGGTCAGCAGGACCGACCCGGCGTACACCACGGCTGCCGCGGGGCTGGCCCGGTGCCGGCTGGAGGTGGGCGACCGCGACGGCGCGGTCGAGGCCTACAACCGCGTTCCGGGTACGTCCTCCGCGTACCGCAGCTCGCAGGTCGGCGCCGTGCGGGCGCTGGTGCGCGCCGAGTCCCGCGGCCCGTCCGACGTGGCGGCGCTAGCCACCGCCGCGGCGCTGATCGAGAAGCTCGAGATGGAGGCCGCCCAGATCGCCGCGCTCCGCGCCGAGCTGCTCGAACGGGCGCTCACCGCGATCGCCAGTGGGCTGCAGGTGCCGCAGGCGGTGCTCGGCACGGGTGACGGCAACGCCCGCGAGCGCGAGGTCAGGTTCGCCCTGGAGGGCGCCTACCGCGAGATGGCCCGCGCGGTGAGCGGGTCCGAGAAGATCAGCCTGGTCGACAAGGCCAACTCCGTCCGCCCGAGGACCCGCACATGAGCGACTCCTGTCCCGTCTGCGCCGACGAGCGCGCCGCCGGTGCCGCCTTCTGCGAAAGCTGCGGGCGCCCGCTGGCAACCGGTGCCACGAAAGCCGTCGGCGCGGACTGCGCGTCCTGCGCCTCCACCGGCACGGTGGGCACCGACGGCTACTGCGAGAATTGCGGCATGCTCGCCGGGCGCCCCCGCGACCACGTCGAGGCCGACGCCGGGCCCGTCGCGGCCGCAGTGACCGACCGCGGCATCCGGCACCACCGCAACGAGGACGCCATGTGGCTCGCTGTGCGGGGCACCGACGCCGACATCGTGGTCTGCGACGGCGTCTCCTCCTCCGCCGACCCGGACGTGGCCTCCGAGGCCGCCGCCGAGGCCGCGGGCAAGGCACTCGCCCTGGACGCCACCGTGGAGGCCGCCATCTCGGAGGCCGCCCGCGCCGTCGCCGACCTGATCTCCGCCGGGGATCCGCGGCGGGCCGCGTCCAACCCGGCCTGCACGATCGTCGCCGCCCGGGTCCGCGACGGCGAGGTCACCTACGGCTGGGTCGGCGACAGCCGCGCCTACTGGATCGCCCTGGACGGTTCCCACGTCGAGCAGCTCACCGAGGACGACTCGTGGGCCACCCACGCGATCGCGATGGGCGCCGACCCGCAGGCCGCCTGGAACGACCCGAAGGCGCACGCGATCACCGCCTGGCTCGGAGCCGACGCGGGCATCGTCCGGCCCCGCAGCGCCACCCTCCAGGTCACGGCGCCGGGGCTCCTCGTCCTCTGCTCCGACGGGCTGTGGAACTACCTCACCGAGCCCGCCGCCTTCGCGAACGCGGTGCTGGCCGCCGTACACACCAATCCTGATCTTGTCTCTGCAGCCCGCGCCCTGGCCACCCTGGCCGTGGAAGCGGGCGGCGCGGACAACATCACTGTCGCACTCACTCCGATAACCCCCTAGGAGAGTCATGGGATACACCGCGGAGACCTTCCAGAACGAGTTTCTGGCCCTGGGCGCGACCGAGGTCAACGCCATCGTCACCGTCACGTCGTCCGGTGCGGAGGGCGGGCTGCGCACGGCCGGGGCCAGCGAGATCATCATCGTGGACTGCTCCGGCTCGATGCAGGCCGAGGGGCGCATGCAGGCCGCCCGGCAGGCCGCCAAGGCCGCGGTGGGCTGCATCGACGACGGCGTCCACTTCGCCATCATCGCCGGGGTCAGCACCGCGCAGCAGCTCTACCCCGCGCCCGGGCAGCTCGCCGTGTCGACGCAGGAGACCCGCGCGCAGGCCGTGACCGCGATCGACCGGCTGCAGGCCAACGGCGGCACCGCGATCGGGGCGTGGCTCAAGCTCGCCGGGCAGCTCCTCGCGCAGCGCCCCGGCGACATCCAGCACGCGATCCTGCTCACCGACGGCGAGAACGGTGAGTACAAGGGGTACCTGGAGAGCGTACTGACGGAGATCGGTGGCTCGTTCACCTGTGACTGCCGCGGCGTCGGCACGAACTGGACGGTCTCCGAGCTGCGCAAGGTCGCGAACGCCATGCTGGGCACGGTCGACATCGTGGCCCGCCCCGAGGATCTCGCCGCGTCCTTCACCCAGATGATGACCTCCGCGATGGGCAAGACCAGCGCCGACGTGCAGCTCAAGGTCTGGACCCCGGTCAACGCCACGGTCCGCTTCGTCAAGCAGGTCGAGCCGCAGGTCGCCGATCTGAGCGGCAAACGGGTCCAGGACGGGCCACGCGCCGGTCGTTACCCGCTCGGCTCGTGGGGCGCCGAGGCTCGCGACTACCACGTCTGCGTGGACGTGCCCCCGGGCGCGGCCGGCGACGAGATGCTTGCGGCCCGGGTGTCCGTCGTGGAAGGTGAGAACGTGTTGTCGCAGGCGCTGGTCCGCGCGGTCTGGACCGAGGATTCCGCCCTGTCCACCCGGATCAACCGTCAGGTCGCCCACTACACCGGGCAGGCCGAGCTCGCCGACGCCATCCAGGCCGGCATCGAGGCCCGCAAGAACGGCGACGACCACACCGCCACGATGAAGTTCGGCCGCGCCGCGCAGCTCGCCCACGAGAGCGGCAACAAGGCCACCGAGGAGCTGCTCGCCACCGTCGTCGACATCGAGGACGCCGTCACCGGCACGGTGCGGCTGCGACGCAAGGTCGAGGCCGCCGACGAGATGGCCCTCGACACCCGCTCCACCAAGACGGTCCGGGTGGGCCGGGCACAGTGACGACGTACGCCTGCCCGAAGGGCCACACGTCGTCCACCGACGACTTCTGCGACGAGTGCGGCGCGAAGATCAGCGCGTCTTCTCCTGCTGCTCCCCTTGCCGCGCCCGCTGCCCCCGCGACAGCGGCCAACCCCTGTCCGCACTGCGGGGCGCCGCGGGCCGGGTCGGGGCGGTTCTGCGAGGACTGCGGGTTCGATCATCAGACGGGCAAGATCCCGGTGCTCACGGCGCCGGTCGCCACGCCGGCCCCGGCCACGTGGACGGCGAGCATCGAGCCCGACCGCGAATACTTCGAGGCCAACGCGATCGAGGGCGTGAGCTTCCCGGCCGCGGTCTCCCCGCGTACGGTCGCCGTGGTGCCGCCGCAGATCCGCATCGGCCGCGGCAGCTCGTCGAAGGGCACCGCCCCGGAGATCGACCTCAAGGACGACGACCCGGGCGTCTCGCACAACCACGCGCTGCTGACGCTCAGCGTCGACGGCGTGTGGTTGCTCTCCGACCTCGGCTCGACCAACGGCACCTACCTCAACGACGAGCAGAAACCGCTCACCGCCGGGCAGAGCCGGGCGCTGACCGAGGGCGACCGGGTGCACGTCGGCGCCTGGACCACGATCACGCTGCATCGAACCAGTCCCATATAGCCCCGCCCTTTTGTCCCGATGCGATACGTTCGGCGCGCTATGAGGGACGAACGCATCGGGACGGTGCACCGCACCCAGGTGATCGACCTGCTCAACCAGGCGCTCGCCGAAGGCACCCTGCCCGAGCCCGAGTACGACAACCGCGTGGTGGCCGTCAGCTCGGCCACCTACGCCTCCGACCTGCTCGGCCAGGTCCAGGATCTGCCACCCCGCCTGCAGTGGGACCCACGCAACGCCGCCCCGCCGACCCCGCCGGACAAGAACGCCGGCCGCAGCGCCCTGGTCCTCGGCATCCTCGCGATCCCGTTCTCCTTCTGCCTGCTCGGCGGCCTGCTCGGCATCGCCGCCATCGTGCTCAGCACCCGCACCGGCGGCACCCACGGCGTCGGCCCGGCCCTGATCGGGCGCGTCCTCGGCATCGTCAGCATCGTCCTGACGATCGGCGCCGCGGCCGCCCTGCTCAGCCTGCGGTAGACGCGCCGTTACGCCGGCTTTCCGGAGTCGCGGATCCGTCCCAGCGCGAAGGCCACCAGATCCCGCACCCGCGGGACCGGGTCAGCGGCGACGGTTTCCAGATGCGCCAGGGCATCGGCCCGCCCGGTCGCCCCGAGCGCACTCACCGCCGCCATCCGGACCCCCTCGTCGGCATCGCGCAGCGCCCCCACGATCACCTGGAACGCCCGCTCGTCCCCCGCCGGGTCGTTGACCGAGCCGACCGCCAACGCCCGCACCTCGGCGTCACCATCCGCCGCCGCGGCCTCGAACATCGCGATGTCCCCCGGCTCCGCCACGTACCCGAGCGCCCACACCCCGGCCCGCCGCACCTCGACGGGCCTCGCACCGGCACCACCCGCCCAGGCCCCAGCCCCAGCCCCAGCCCCGGCACCGGCACCGGCACCGGCCGCAGCTTCGGCTCCGGCCGCGGCGCCGGCTCCGGCGCCGGCTCCGGCGCCGGCTCCGGCTCCGGCTCCGGCTCCGGCAAAATCGAGGACCGCAGCCCGCGCGGCCACCGGGTCGGCTTCGAGCAGCCCGACGATCTCGTCCTGCAATCCGTCCTGGTCGTCCCCGAGGTCCCGCGTGGACGCCCCGAGCAGCACGGGCAGCGCCGACACCCCCTGGATCCCCGCCAGCACCCCCGCGATCAGGTCCCGCCCGTAGGCGTTCCCGTCGTCGAGAAAGGCGGCGAGCACCTCATGCAACCGGGGCACCAGCGCGACGTCCCCGGACTCCACGAGCCTCAGGAACGTCGGCTCGATGACCTCGAACTCGTCCTCGAACTCCACGACATGCGCAACCACGGCCTCGAGCGCGGCATCGGTATCGATCACCGTCCCACCATGCCAGACCCGTACCCGGACCGGTTCCCCCGCAGGGCGCCGGTTTATCCCCAGAGTGCGTCGTGCGCCTATCCCCAGAGTGCGTCGTGCGCCTTTATCCCCAGAGGAATTCGTGCGCCGCCTGCCACAGCTCGGGACTGCGGGCGAACAGCGACGTGCCCTCCCGTGGCCCCCGCACACCGTCGGCTCCGCCGTAGACCCCGCCGGCCTCCGTCACGATCAGCGAGGTGGCCGCGAAGTCCCAGATCTGCCCGCGCGTCTGCACCGCCAGATCCAGCTCCCCGCTCGCCACGAGCAGCGCGGCATGCACATCCCACTCGGACTCGGCGGCCCGCGCGGCCAGCGGCGCCGCGATGACCCGGTCGGAGTCGAGATAGTTGGGCGCGCACGGGATCACCCCGAGCCGGCTGCCGTCGACCAGATCCGTCCCGCCCGCCGCCACCGACACCCGGCGTTCCCGCGAACCGTCAAGGGCCGACCAGTAGGCACCGCCACCACGCTGCGCCCACCAGATCGCGTCCTGCGCCGGCGTGACGGCGACCCCTGCCTGGATCTCACCGTCCTCCTCCAGCGCGACCAGCACCAGCCACCGATCGTCCCCGGCCACGAACTGCGCCGTCCCATCGATCGGATCAATGATCCACCGCCGCCGCCCGGCACCCGCGGCGCCGCCTTCCTCCCCGAGCAACGCGTCATCCGGCCGTTCCCGCCGCAGAACCTCCCGGATCGCCTCCTCCGACTCCCGGTCAGCCGCCGTGACGGTACTGCCGTCAGCCTTCAACTCCCGCGACAACTCGGACAACGCGGCAAAATGACGCATCGCAACGGCCGCCCCGGCAAGTGCAGCCCGCCGCGCCAAATCAAGATCAAGGGACACCCCGCCATCCTGCCGCACCCCGCCCATCCCCCTCACCGCCGCCCATCCCCCTCACCGCCGCTATGCCCAGTACCGCCGCTATGCCCAGTACCGCCCCGGTCAACGCCACCCCGCTCACCGCCGCGACGGTCCGAGCCACCCCGATCACCGCCGCCCTGGCCAGTGCCGCCAAGATTCCCGCCGCCCTGGCCAGTGCCGCCACGATCACCGCCGCCCCGGCCAGTGCCGCCAAGATTCCCGCCGCCCTGGCCAGTGCCGCCACGATCACCGCCGCCCCGGCCAGTGCCGCCACGATCACCGCCGCCCCGGCCAGTGCCGCGTGATCACCGCCCCCGGTCAATGCCGCGTGATAACTGCCGCCCGGTCCAGTGCCGGCCGGTCCACTGCCGGCCGGTCCACTGCCGGCCGGTCCACTGCCGGCCGGTCCACTGCCGGCCGGTCCACTGCCGGCCGGTCCACTGCCGGCCGGTCCACTGCCGCCCGGTCCAGTGTCATCGCGGGCTCGGCCGGCGAGCGGCGCAGGCGCCTGGCCACCACCAGGACGAGGGCCAGGGCGCCGACGGCGAACACGGCCTGGCTGAGCGGGGTGAGGACCGGCCCGCCGCCGGCGAGCGGCTGCATGAAAAAGCTGTTCCATCCGTACGTGAGAAGCCCGCCCGCAGCCGCAGCGAGCCGGTGCCACCCGTCCCACCCCGCCCGCCGCGACCAGGCCGCGAGGGTCACCCCCGCCAGAACGAACGCGGTCAGCATCGCCGGGACACCGGCAGCGTCGGGCAGCCACTTCGTCCCCATGAACAGCGCCCCCGCCACCAGAACCACGCCGAACACCACCCACGCGCTCGGCGCAACGCCACGACCGGGCCGGCCCACCGAGCCGCCGGCGGGAAGCCGGAACGCCACCGTCACCAGCAGCGCGACAATCACGACCACGGCGGCCAGTTGCGGCCACGGCGCGAGAAAATGGTCACTCGAATACGAGAACATCGTGGTCCCGAAAGCCCCCAGCACGAGCAGCACCAGAACTACGACCAGCCCTGGAGTACGCAACCACGGCACCGTACGCCGAACGCCCGCCTCTTCGACGAGCGCGATCGGCACACTGATGCTCCACACGGTGTGCAACGTCAGCACGAACAACGTCCACGGGACCGCGATCCCCAGCGCCGGCACGAACCCCTCATCGAGCAGATGCGCCCCGGCATACCCCGGATCGAACAGCGATTGGGTGATCACTCCCTCTTCGAGCACCCCATAGGCAAGACCGAGCAGAACAATGGAAGGCCAGCCCCTGTCGGTACGCCGCACAAGCTCGCGAATGACAACAGCCGCACCGCCGTAGAGGGGCGCGAGGATCAGCAACAGCGGCAGCATGACGAGCGTGAAGTCGCCGAGCAGAAATTCAGCAACCAGAGGCGACAGGAAGAACAGGGCAACGGCAGGACCAATTCGGCGCATGCACCAATCGTCGCGGCCCCCGCCGGCCCCCACCGCCGTCGTCTGTCATCGATGTCCCCTGACAGATGTCACGTAGCGCTCAGCGGCAGCATGCCAGCTTCTCTGGTACCGCGACAATCACCAGCCGAACCCGGTCAGCACGGGAATCGCGAGCAGCCACCAGACCCCGTGCCGCGCCGCGAGCCGCAGGGCGAACAGGCAAGAGAAGCTGACGAAAGCGGTGAAGGGCCGGGGCCGCGGGGTCTTCACGATGCGCCCGGCAAACGGTTCCGCTCGGCCCATTCCGTCGCCGCCTCGATCACCGGCATCAGGCTCGCTCCTCGCGGGGTCAGGGCGTATTCCACGCGGGGTGGCACGCCTTCGTGGACGGTCCGGGAGATCAGGTCGTCGCGTTCCAGGGTGCGCAGCGTTTCGGTGAGCATTTTGGGGGTTGCTCCGGCGATGACGCGGCCGAGTTCGCCGCGGTGCAACGGCCCTGCGGCGAGTTCTTTCAGGACCAGGCACACCCATCGGCCGCCGAGGCGTTGCAGCAGGCGGTGGGTCGGGCATTCGGCCATCGATGCCAGATATTTCGTACGCCCCATGGAGCCCCCCGAGCACGTTGAAGTGCCTACTGTCGCGGCAGACGATTCCGACCCTACCGTCGGCGCATGAGCGTGATCGGGATCCTCGGCGCCGGCAACGTGGCGCGGGCATTGCAGCCGAAACTGGCCGCGGCGGGCCACGAAGTGCGGATGGGGCGGCTCACCGTCGCCGCGCTGGCCGGCGCCGACGTCGTGGTGAACGCGTTGCCCGGGGCGGTGGCGGTCGAGGTGCTCGGGCCGCTGAAAGATGTGCTTGCCGGGAAGGTGCTCGTCGATGTCGCCAATGCGGTGGTGCAGGGGGCGGACGGGTTCGCCGAGCGGCTGCTCTATCGCAACCTCGCGGCGGAGCTCCAGCGGATACTGCCTGATACGCGGGTCGTGAAGGCGTTGAACACCGTGGGGCCGGCGGCACTCATGGTAGATCCGGGCGCTCTGGGCGTACCCGTGTCGGTATTCCTGTGTGGGGACGACCCGGCGGCGAAAGGCGTGGTTGTGGGGTTGCTGGCGGAGCTCGGGTGGCCGCGGGAATGGGTGCTCGACCTGGGCGGGGTGGAGCAGGCGTGGTGGCCGGAATCGTTTGTGCTCATGGTCCGCCCGCTGATCGCGCAGCTCGGTCCGGTGCCCTTTGCGCTGTCGATCGCGCGAGGATAGTCGCATGCACAAGAGTCGTCTTTACGGGCTTTTCATCGACACCCCCGATGCGGATGCCGCGGCTGGTTTCTGGTCGGCGGCGCTCGGGGTGCCGGCCGTTCCGGAGCCGTCGGAGCCGCAGTTCATCGCGCTGGTCGGCGCTTTCCCCAAGCTGGAGCTGGACGTTCAGCGGATCGGTTCGGAGCCGCGCTATCACGTCGACATCGAGACCGACGACGTGGACGCGGAGACCGCCCGGCTGCTCGCGCTCGGTGCCGTCGAGGTTGATCGGTGGCTCGACTGTCACGTCCTGCGGGCGCCGGGCGGTCATCTGCTCTGCGTGGTCCCGGTCCACAGCGACCCCGCCCTCTTCGAGAGCGAGGCACGCGTGTGGCATTCACAGACCTGAGTGGTACGCCAGCACCCCCCGGTTGACCGCGGTGATCGCCTTGCGGGCAGCGTCGCGGATGCCGGGGGTGGCGGCGCGCCCGTCGCGGATCTGGGCGAGCAGGTCGAGGACCTGGCGGGCCCAGCGCACAAAGTCGCCCGCGGGCATGTCCGTCTCGTAGTTGTTGCCGCTGGCCAGGACACGGGCGAGGGGTTCGCCCTTGGCCCAGCGGTACATCGGCCAGACGAAGCCGGGGTCGGGCTCGCGGGTGAGGGAGAGCTCGTGCTCGGCCTCCTGGGCCTCGATCTCCGCCCACAGCTTCTGGCAGGCCTCGACCGCGGCCTGGGTGGCTCCCTTGGGGACCGAGGCGCGGTCGTCACCCTCGCGGCGGGACTCGTAGAGGACCATGGAGACGGCCGCGGCCAGCTCCTCCGGGGCGAGGCCTTCCCAGACGCCGCTGCGCAGGCATTCGGCGACGAGCAGGTCGGCCTCGGTCCAGATCCGGCCGAGCATCCGGCCCGCGTCGGTGACCTCGCCGTCGGCGGACAGATACCCGCGGGCGGTGAGCACCGCGACGACCTGGTCGAAGGTGCGGGCCAGCGAGCCGGTGCGGCCGGCCACCTTGTCGCGCAGCGCGCTGGTGTCCCGCTCGAGGCGGTGGCGGCGCTCGGCGAAGCGGGCGTGCTCCTCGCGGTCGGGGCAGGCGTGACAGGGGTGCTGGCGCATCTGCATCTTGAGCAGGGCGATCTCGGCGTCCTCCCCGGGGACCCCGCCCTTGTTGCGCCCGCGCCGGCCGCCGGGGCGGTCGTGCCGGTCATGGCCGGTGGCGCTGACGGCCGCGGCGAGGTCCCGGCGGGCGCCGGGTGAGCGGTGGTTGAAGTGCTTGGGGATGCGCAGCCGGTCGAGCACCTCCACCGGGCCGCTGGGGAAGTCGCCGGGGCCGATCCGCCCGGCCCAGCGGTCCTGAGTGAGCACGAGCGGCCGGGGCTCGCCGAACCCGCCGGCCGGCGGCTCGAGGACCACGGCGAGCCCGGCGCGGCGCCCGTGCGGCACGCGGATCACGTCACCGATGCGCAGCTTCTCCAGCGACGACACCGCGGCGGCCTTGCGCTGCTGGTTGCCCTGGCGGGCGATGGACCGCTCGCGGTCGGCGATCGCGATGCGCAGCCCGAAATACTCGTCGAAGTCGCCGTGGTGGCAGGCGCCGTCGGAGCCGTACTCCTGCATGGTGTCGACGTTGCGCTGGACCTGGCGGGCCAGGCCGACCACCGAGCGGTCCGCCTGGAACTGGGCGAACGACGACTCGAGCAGGTCGCGGGACTTGTCGGCGCCGACCGTGCCGACCAGGTTGACCGCCATGTTGTAGGACGGGCGGAAACTGGAGCGCAGCGGGTAGGTGCGGGTCGAGGCGAGCCCGGCCACGTGCCGCGGGTCGACCTCGGGGCTCCACAGCACCACGGCGTGGCCCTCGACGTCGATGCCGCGGCGCCCGGCCCGGCCGGTGAGCTGGGTGTACTCCCCCGGGGTCAGGTCGACGTGGGCCTCGCCGTTGAACTTGACGAGGCGTTCGAGCACGACGCAGCGGGCCGGCATGTTGATGCCGAGCGCGAGCGTCTCGGTGGCGAAGACCGCCTTGACGAGCCCGCGCACGAAGCACTCCTCGACGGCCTCCTTGAACGCGGGCAGCATGCCGGCGTGGTGCGCGGCGACCCCGCGCTCCAGGCCGTCGAGCCACTCCCAGTAGCCCAGCACCGACAGGTCCTCGGCGGGGATGCTCGCGACCTTCGCCTCGGCGATCCGGCGGATCTCGGTGCGCTCCTCGGGATCGGTGAGGCGCAGGCCGCCGTCGAGGCACTGACGCACGGCGGCGTCACACCCGGCGCGGCTGAAGATGAACAGGATCGCGGGCAGTAGCCCGGCCCGGTCGAGCCGGTCCACCACCTCGGCGCGCGGTGGCGGCTGCCAGCGCTTGGGGCGCCCGCCGCGGTTGTTCCACCCGCCGCCGGTGGTGCGCTCGCTGAACTCGAGGCGGCGCAGCATCTCGCGGGAATAGCGCAGCAGCTCGGGGTGCACGTCGTGCTTGCGGGCCGCGTCGGCGTCGTGGAACAGGTCGAACATCCGCTTGCTGACGAGCATGTGCTGCCACAGCGGGACGGGCCGGTGCTCGCTGACGACGACCTCGGTCTCGCCCCGCACCGTCACGAGCCAGTCGGCGAACTCCTCGTAGTTACTGACCGTCGCGGACAGTGAGACCAAGGTCACCGAAGCGGGCAGATGGATGATCACCTCTTCCCAGACCGCGCCCCGGAACCGGTCGGCGAGATAGTGCACCTCGTCCATCACCACATAGGCCAGCCCCTGCAGGCTCGACGAGCCCGAGTAGAGCATGTTGCGCAGCACCTCGGTGGTCATCACGATCACGGGCGCATCGCCGTTGATGACGTTGTCACCGGTCAGCAGGCCGACCTGATCGGCGCCGTAACGGGCGACGAGGTCGTGGTACTTCTGGTTGGACAACGCCTTGATCGGGGTGGTGTAGAAACACTTGCGGCGCTGGCCGGAGCCGTCGGAACGCAGCGCGAGGTGCACCGCGAACTCGCCGACCACCGTCTTGCCCGCGCCGGTGGGAGCGCAGACCAGCACACCGCTGCCACGCTCCAGGGCCTCGCAGGCCTGCCGTTGGAAGTCGTCCAGGTCGAAGCCGACATCCAGCATGAAATCCTCGAGCGCGGGAAACTCGGCCAAGCGGGCCGCCCGCCTCTTGGAATCCGCATAGCGTTCGGCGGGGCTCGTCATGAACACAAGGCTAATGCGTGGGTGTGACACAACGAAGGTCGTGGCTCACCGGGCGGTTGCCGACAGTTGCGTCCGGGCCGCTGGGTATGGTGCACGGCGTGCCGGATGCCGCCGAATCGACCATCAGAAGATCGCCCCGCCGGGTGCAAGCCGTCCTCTTCGACTTCCACGGCACCCTCGCCCAGGTCGAGGAACCGGTCACCTGGGTCACCGCGGCAGCGGCCGCCTGCGGTGCCGACCTCGACCGCGTCAAGGCGACGATCCTCGCGGACCGCCTGGTCACAGCCGGCCGCGCGGGTGGTCCGATGCCCCGCCGGGTGCCCATCCACCTCGCCGAGCACTGGGCCGACCGGGATCTCTACGAGCACAGTCACCGCGCGGCCTACACGGGTCTGGCCGAAACGGTCATGACGGATGTGGAAGGGCTCGCCGACGCGCTCTACGACCGGGGCATAGGCCCGGCGGGCTGGCTCCCCTACGCCGACACCGAGCCGACGCTGCGCACTCTGCACGAAGCGGGCATCAAGGTGGCGGTGGTGAGCAACATCGGTTTCGACATCCGCCCGCACTTCGCCGAGTGGGGCCTCGACGGGCTCATCGACGCGTTCGCCCTGTCCTACGAGATCGGCCGCACCAAACCGGACCCGGCCATCTTCCTGCGCGCCTGCGGCATGCTCGGCGTCGACCCGGAGCACACCCTCATGGTGGGTGACACCCCCGCCGACGCGGGCGCGGTCCAGGCGGGATGCGCGGCACTGGTCCTACCGGCCGCCGAGCCGGGCCGCAGCAACGGACTCAGCGCCTCACTGGCCCTGGCCGGCTGTTCCGGCTGAGGACCTCAGGAGGGGCGGGCTGAAACCTCAGAGGTACGTGTCGACCAGCGTGCCCTGGGTGGTGGAAACGCTGCGGATGGGCGCCTGCTCGTCCACGGCGGCGACGTGGTCGGAGACGGTCGCCGTGGCCGTGGCTGCCGCCGGGCCGGCGTCGGCGGTAGCGGCGTCGGGCGTGAGGTACTTCGAGATCAGGCTGGCGCTGGAAGAACCGATCTGCATGTTGCCTCCCGAACTCCGACGACGGCTTCATCTGATGCTTCGGCCCGCCCCGCCGGGCACTGACAGCGGATTCAGATCAGCAACCGGACGGCTCCCTTCTCGCAGCTGACCGTCAGCGGCAGCGCGGCGACCCGCTCGCCGTCCGCGTACCCGACGATGCCCTCGGCCCCGACCCGCACCTCCCGCGCGCGAAACACCGTGACCTCGGGATCGCTGACGTGGGTGCCGCGCCGTAGCCGGGGTCTGAGCCGGGTCAGCGCGGCTCGCCCGAGAGCACCGCCGATCACCACGTCGAGCAGCCCGTCACGCGGATCGGCGGCCGGGCAGATCCGCATCCCGCCGCCATAACTGTGACCGTTTCCGATCGCCACCAGCACTCCGTCGAAGCTGTGCTCCACACCGTCGAGCACCAGCTCGTAACGACGGGTCCGCAGCCGCGCCAGCTCCAGCGCGATCGCCAGGTCGTAGCGCCGCGGCCCGCGCGGCCACCGCATCGCGTTGGCCCGCTCGTTCACGATCGCGTCGAACCCGGCAGCCAGCACCGCCCCGAACCACCGCACCGCCCCGTCGCCCGTGACCACCTTGGCCAGATCAACACGCCCGTCCCGCCCGTCACGCAGGGCACGGGAGATCGCCTCCGCAGCCTCCAGGGCCTCTGCGGGTACGCCAACCGCGCTCGCGAAGTCGTTACCCGTCCCGGCCGGCACCACCCCGAGCGGCACCTCGCTCCCCGCCACGGCCTGCAGCGCCCGGTGCACCGTGCCGTCCCCGCCCACGGACACGAGCGCCCCCGCGCCCTCGGCAACGGCCCGGTGACAGGCTTCCTCCGCCCCCACGCCGTCGTCCGCGGTCAATACCCGCACGGGCCGTCCCGAGCGCCCCAGAGCTTCCAGAACGCCGGGAAGCAGCCCACGATGCCGTCCCCGCCCGGCCCGCGGATTCACCAGAACCGCTATCCCACCATCACGCATGGGCGCAGCCTAGAGCCGTCAGGCCTTCGCGGGGGTGACGAACTCGGGCTGGTCGAGCAGCCGCAGCCAGCTGCCGTCGCTCTGGCGCCGTACGACCTGGGCGCGAGCACCGGACCCGTCCCTGGGCGGCGTGGACGTGAGCGCGATGTCGCCCCTTATCAGCGTGGGCAGCGGCGGCTCCTGCTCGAACCGCGGCGCCGAGGTGAGCACCTTCTCCCAGAACTCCCGGATGGCGACCCGTCCGACGGTCTGCTGTCCCGGCGGGTACGCCATGACGGCGTCCTCCTCGTACAACGCCGCGATCCCCGCCGCGTCCCTGGCGTTGGCCCGCTCGACGAACAGCCGGGTGAGGTCCTCGGGCCTGAGTGCCTTCTCGTGATCTGCCATGTGACCACCCTGACGCAGCGCGTACCAGAAGTCCAAGATGTTATTTTGATGGAAGCTAGAATCTGCAGTTATGGAATTAAGGCAGCTCGAATACCTGATCGCCGTGGCCGAGGAGGCCGGCTTCACCCGCGCGGCCGAGCGGGTCCGGATCAGCCAGTCCGGGGTCAGCGCGCAGATCCGCCAGCTCGAGCACGAGCTCGGTGCCACCCTCATCGACCGGTCCGGGCGGCGTGCCACCGTGACCGCGGCCGGTGAGGTTGCCCTCCGCCATGCCCGGGCGGCCCTGACGGCGGTGCAGGAGCTGCGAAGCGGAGTGGACGACGTCAACGGTCTGGTCCGGGGGCGGCTGGCGGTGGGCATGGTGACGGGCTGCACGATCACGCCGTTCTTCGACGCGCTCGCCCGCTTCCACAGTGCGCACCCCGGGATCGACCTCGTCCTGCGCGAGGACAACTCCGACGAGCTTCTCAGCGGCGTCCGTACCGGCGCGATCGACCTGGCCCTCGTGGGCACGGCGACCGCTACGCCGGAAGGGGTCCAGGCGATGCCCATCATCAGCGAGGGCCTCGTGGCTCTGGTCCCCGACGGTCATCCGCTGACGGCGCGGCAGCACAGCACCCTCGCGGAGATCGCGGCGTACCCGGTGATCTGCCTGCCCCGGGGCACGGGCATCCGGACCGTCTTCGACCGGGCGTGCGCGGCAAGCGGGGTCACACCGGACATCGCGCTGCAGGCGAGCGCACCCGCAGCGATCATGGATCTCGCCCGGCGCGGGATGGGTGTCGCGGTGCTCAGCGCCTCCATGGCCGCGGAGTCCGAGCTGCGCTCATTGCCGATCGGTGATGCCACCGAGCCGGCCGTCCTGGCCCTGACCTGGCCGCGCACCGTGAGCCCGGCCCTGCGGGAACTGCTCCGCCACTGCCGGGAGGCCTTCAACGACTGAGGGCCCCCGCTCGCGCGAGGGCCCTCAAGTCAATGCACAGACCGTCAGGTCATGTCGTCGTAGCGGCTCTCGATCGGGAGCGGCTTGGCGACCGGTTCCGGGGCTTCGACCGGTGCCAGTCCGTCGACCCGGTCCGAGACGCCGACGGGGACGCGTTCCTCCTCGAGCGGCGAGATCTCGTCGTCGTCGAGGTCCGCGTAGATCTCCTTGCCGCGACCCTTGCGCTTGTCGTTGATCGCCGAGACGCCGACCGCGATGAAGTACAGGAAGACCATGCAGGCGGCGAGCAGCGTCATGCCGAACGGGCCGGGGTCGGGGGTGGCGATCGCGGCGAACGCGAACGACAGGAAGACCACGACGCGCCACCAGCTGAGCAGCCGCTTCGCGGTGACCACGCCGGTGAAGTTGAGCATGAGCAGGATCAGCGGGAACTCGAACGCCGCGCCGAACAGCAGCAGCATGTTCATGACGAAGCCGACGTACGACGTGACCTCGAGCTTGGTCGGTGCGCCCAGCACACCGGCGTCCATGATGAACACCAGGCTGTGACCGATGATCACGTATGCGAGGGTCACGCCGGCGGCGAACAGCGGGGCGGCGATGCCGACGAAGACGTACGCCCATTTGCGCTCGTGGCGGTGCAGGCCCGGAGCGACGAACGCCCACAGCTGGAACAGCCAGACCGGGGCCCCGAGGACCAGGCCGACCCAGAGGGCGATCTTGAGGCGCAGGATCAGCTGGTCGGCGACGCCGAGCGTGATGAACTCGCAGTTGCCGTTGACGCCGATCGAGCTGGGCAGGTCGCAGTAGGGGGCCTTGAGGATGTCGAAGACCCAGTGCGAGACGAAGAAACCGACGATCAGGCCGGCGACGATGCCGATGGCGGCCCAGAAGAGCCGGTTACGCAGCTCCCGCACGTGCTCCATGAGCGTCATGGAACCGTCGGAGGCCTGCTCGAACTTGCTAGGCCCCTGATTGCGGCGCAGGGAGACGGCCATGGTGGGTCAGCGGTCGTTGGTGCGCTGCACCGGGTCCACGTACGGCTGGGCCGGCGGCTGCTGCGGACCCTGCGGGTAGCCGTTCTGCACCGGCTGCTGGTAACCGTTGGGCGCGGGCTGCTGGTAACCGGGCTGCGGCGCGTAGCCGGGCTGCGCGTACCCCTGCTGGGCGGGGTTGGTGACCTCACCCTGCATCGGCTGGCGCGAATACTGCGGCTCGGCCTTCTCGGCGACGTTGTCGTCACCGTCGACGAGGCCCTTGGTCTCGGCCTTGATGATCCGCAACGACCGGCCGAGCGACCGGGCGGCGTCAGGCAGACGCTTCGCGCCGAAGAGCAGCACGAGCACGACGACAATGACGGCGATGTGCCATGGCTTCAGGGCGCCCATGGGAAACTCCAGTCGGTTCGGGACGAGCGTGGATCGAAACTGTGCGGGGTCCATCGTACGTGCGGTTGCTGGGAGTGAGTCCTGCCGGACCGCATTGTTTGCCGGCCGAGCCGAGGAATTTTCGGACAACGGCACGGGACCGGCACGCTACCACGCAGCGGGAGCGCTCTGTAAAGAGTGCTTTCCGTTATCGGCGCCGCGCCCGGCCTTGATCACCGCGACCTGCTCCTGGGCCAGCTCGGCCCGCTTCTGCAGTCCCTCGATCTTCTCCTGGAGCTCCTCGGCACCCTGCTGGAGCCGCGTCGCCTGTTCCTGACGCAGCAGCAGGCGCCGCAACGCGCGGTCCAGGCCGGACAACCGGCCCATCACGGACAGCACCGACGCACCCAGGATGATCAGGGCGAGAACCACCACCGCGACAACGATCCACAACACCATGGCGGGAATCCTACGGTGCCGGGGTGGCGTACTGATCGAGCGCCGCCTCGGCCTGGCCGCGGATCTGCGCGACCAGCTCGGGCGGCCCGAGCACGGTGACGTCGGAGCCGAGCCCGAGCAGCAACCGCTGCGCCCAGCCGAGATCCGTGACGCGCATGGTCACCAGCCACTCGTCGCCGTCCCGCCGCACCTCTTCGCACGGGTAGTACTCCGTGATCCACCGGCTGCCCCGCCCGACCCGGACGGAGACCAGGGGCAGATCGGCCGACGGCTGGAACACCCCGTCGCTCATGTCGTGCGGCACGGCCCGCTCCGGTGGAGCGGCGGGTTCCTCGAGCTCTTCGTACGCGTCGATGCGGTCCACCCGGAACAGCCGCGTCGCCTCGGCCCGCCGGCACCACGCCTCGAGGTATCCGCGGTTGCCGACCATCAGCACCCGCATCGGGTCGACGATCCGCGAGCTCGTCTCGTCCCGCGCGGCCGTGTAGTAGGTGATCCGCATCGCGTGGTGGCGCTCGACGATGTCCCGGATCGCGTCGAGGCGCTCGGTGCCGGCCGGCAGCCGCACCGCGACGGGCGCGTCACCCAGGTCCCCCGTCGCGTTCTCGATCTTCGCCAGCGCCCGCTCGATCGCGTCGCGGGCGCCGATGCCGGGTGTCTCGGCGAGCATCCGCAGCGCCACGACCAGGGCCAGCGCCTCGTCCGGGTTGAGCCGCAGCGGGCGGTCGATGCCGGCGTCGTAGGTGATCGTCACCCGGTCGCCGTCCAGCGCCATGTCGATCAGGTCGCCGGGGCCGTAGCCGGGCAGGCCGCAGACCCACAGCAGCTCGAGGTCCTCGCGCAGCTGCTGGACGCTGACGTGGAAGTCGGCGGCGGCCTCTGCCACCTCGATCCCCGGACGGGCCAGGAGGTACGGCACCAGGTTGAGCAGCCGCCCGAGCCGGTCACCGCCCGTCGGGCGCGACACGGGCGTGCGCTGCTGCGGCGGCGTCACGAGAGCACCCCCGCAGCCACGGGCTGGTACCGCGTGACGACCTCTTTGAGCTGCTGGATGACCAGGTCACGCAGCTCGGGCGGGCCGTCGGCGCGCACGTCGGCGCCATAGCCGACCAGCCGGGAGGCGAGCCACTCGGAGTCGGAGTAGGGAATGGTGAGCCGGTCGCCGTCCGGGCCCGGCACGGTCTCGATCGCCCAGCGGCGCAGGCCCGCGGCCCGGCCCGGGCGCACGACGACGGTGGCACGCCGGTCCTTCGCGACCGGCCCGGAGAAGTGCGCGACCTGGCCGATCAGGTCGACGTCCTGCGGCGGGGTGAACGCGGCGGACTGGCCCACGGCGCGGACCGTCCCGACGATCCGGGACAGCCGGAAACAGCGGGTCGCGTCACGGTCGCGGTCGTGCCCGACGACGTACCATTTGCCCTGCCAGCAGACCACGCCCCACGGTTGCAGGCGGCGGACCGTCGGCTCGTCGACCTCCGGCACGCGGTAGGAGAACGTCACCGCCCGCCGGGCCCGCGCCGCGGCGGTGAGCGGCCCGAACGCCGGATCGACGGTGACGACCGGCTCGACGCCCAGAGTCGCCTGCGGGTCGACCTCGATGCCGGCGGCGCGCAGCTTGGCCAGCCCGGACGACGCGGCGGCGGCCAGCCCGGCGTGCTGCCAGAGCCGCGCGGCGATGCCGACGGCGGCCGCCTCGTCAGGCTCGAGCGGAATGTCGGGCAGGGCGTACTCGCGGTGGGCGATGCGGTAGCCGTGCTCGGTGTCGAACGCGCTGGCCAGGCCGGTCTCCAGCGGCACGCCCAGCTCACGCAGCTCGGCCTTGTCGCGCTCGAACTTGCGCTGGAACGCGTCGTGGTCGCGCGGGTCCTCCGGGTCGTGCTCGTAACCGGGTACGGTCGCGGCGATCTGCGCGGCGGTCAGGAACCGTCGTGTGGAGAGAAGGCAGATGACCAGGTTCACCAGGCGCTCGGTACGGGTGCGCGACACGACCGAAACGCTAGCAGCCCGGCGGCGATGTGGCGTTACGCGCAGTCCGTACGCGGTTATCTGTAACCACCAAGGGGAAGGATGACCCCGTGCCCGAGAACTCACCCCCCACCCAAACCGCCCCCACCTCGCAGAACGACCCCGACTCGCCCAAGGTGGGGCTGGCCGGTGCGGAAGCGCTCGCGGTGGGTGACACGCCCGAGGGCGGCGGGGAGAACGAGAGCGTCGGTACGGTCATCGTCGCGGGCGGCGCCAACCTGGTGATCGCCGCCGCGAAGCTGGTCGCGGGCATGCTGTCCGGTTCGGCCGCGATGCTGTCGGAGGCCGCGCACTCGCTGGCCGACACGATCACCGAGGTCTTCCTCTACGTGGCGCTGCGCCGCGGGTCGAAACCGGCCGACGAACGTCACCCGTTCGGGTACGGCAAGGAGAGCTTCGTCTGGGCGTTCATCGCCGCGCTGTTCACGTTCATCGGCGGCGCCGGCTTCTCCATCTACCACGGCGTCACCACGGTCCTGGCGGGCGAGCACAGCGGCGACTTCCTGCTGTCGTACGTCGTGCTCGCGGTCTCGTTCGTCGCCGAGGGCACCTCGTTCCTGCGGGCGAAGAAGCAGGTCGCGGGCGAGTCGAGGCGCTGGGGCATCACGCCGTTCCGGTTCCTGCGGCTGACCCCGGACACCACCGTCAAAGCGGTCTACTTCGAGGACTCCGCGGCCCTGATCGGCCTCATCCTGGCCGCGCTGGGCGTCCTCGGCGTGCAGCTGACCGGTGACGAGCTGTGGGACGGCCTGGCCTCGATCGCGATCGGCCTGCTGCTGCTGGTGGTCGCATTCATCCTGGCCCGCAGCAACGTGTCCCTGCTGGTCGGCCGCGCGGTGCCGCGCCGCATGCACAACCAGATCGCCGAGGACCTCGCCGCCATCCCGGTCGTCACCGCGGTGCCGACCCTGCTCACCATGCAGCTCGGCCCCGGCGACATCCTGGTCGCCGCGAAGGTCGACTTCGACGACACAGTCACCGGCGCGGAGATCGAAGAGGCCTCCGACGAGGCCGAACGCCGCCTGCGCAGCCGCTACCCCGGCATCCGTTACGTCTTCCTCGACCCCACCCGCGGCACGGCCGGACGCAACCACAAGGACGGCGGGGACGACATATAGGGTCGCGGCCATGATGCGGTGGCGGTCAGGGATGGTTTCATCGGTACGCCGTGAGTGGCGCGGCGCGATCGAACTGGTCGTCGGAACGCCGGAAGGCATGGTCAAGGCGCTGGCCTACCCGGAGCTGGTCGGCACCCCCGTGCCCGGCGACCGCGTCCTGCTGAACGTCGGCGCCCTGGTCATGGGTCTTGGCACCGGCGGCTACGCGCTGGTCGTGGCCCTGCCCGACCGCCTGCCCCCGGACCCCGTCCAGGACGGCACGACCCGCGACTCCGGCCACCTGGTGAAGGCCCGCTACACACCCCTGCAGCCGATCCTGCTCGGCGTCGACGAGGAAGCCTCCCCACACCACGCGGTCATGGCCACCGCCGACACCCTCGACGACATGCCGGTGGTCCTGGCCGACCTGCACTCGGCGCTCCCCGCGATCCTCGCCGGCATCCACGCCGACCGCCCCGACGCCCGCGTCGCCTACGTGATGACCGACGGCGGCGCCCTCCCGGCCTGGTTCTCCCGCACCCTCGCCGGCCTCGCAGACCACCTGACCGGCACGATCACCACCGGCCAGGCCTTCGGCGGCGACCTGGAAGCCAGCACCGTGCACACCGGCCTGCTCGCCGCCCGCCACGTCCTGAACGCCGACATCACCATCGTCGCCCAGGGCCCCGGCAACCTCGGCACCGGCACACCCTGGGGCTTCTCCGGCGTGGCCCTCGGCGAAGCGGTCAACGCCACGGTCACCCTCGGCGGCCGCCCGATCGGCTCCCTGCGCATCTCCGACGGCGACGCCCGCCCCCGCCACCGCGGCGTGTCCCACCACAGCCTGACTGCCTACGGGAAGGTCGCCCTGGTCCCCGCCGACCTCCCCGTCCCCGCAGACCTCCCGGCCGACCTGGCCAAAGAGGTCACCGAGGCCCTCGCCCCCCTGACCACCCTGCACCGCATCGTGGAGATCCCGACCGACGGCCTCGACGCCGCCCTGCAGGCCAGCCCGGTCCCGCTCTCAACCATGGGCCGCGGCCTCCTCGAAGACCACGTCTACTTCATCTCCGCCGCCGTCGCCGGCCGCCACGCCGCCAGCCTCCTGCCCACCTCCTCCGGACCAGCCCCTTCCTGACCGGCCGCCCCGCCCCCGCCAGACCAGCTGCCCACCGCGCAGCAGCCCACCGGCTCAGCTGCTCACCGGCTCAGCTGCTCACCGGCTCAGCTGCCCGACGCTCAGCTGCCCGATGCTTCCTGGCTGGCCTCCTGCGCCCGCCAGACCAGCTGCCACCGCTTCGCGGCGGGGCTTCGACTCCGGCGGCGGCCAGGCGGCGGGGGCTGACCCGAACGTTCCTGGTCGTCATCCCGCGCCCGGCCAGACCGACTGCCCACCGCCCGGCTGCCCACCGCCCGTCGCCCGTCGCCCGTCGCTTGCCGCATCCCGCGCCCGGCCAGACTGACTGCCCACCGCCCGGCTGCCCGGCGCCCGGCTGTCCGGCGCCCGGCTGTCCGGCGCCCGGCTGTCCGGCGCCCGGCTGTCCACCGCCCGTCGCCCGTCGATTGCCGCGCGCTGAGTGCCTACCGATGACAGCCGCGCAATGACTGCCGCCCGACGACTGCCGCGCGATGACCGGCTGCACGCTGGCTGCCGCCCGATGACCGCCGCCGCGGACCGGTAGCGGTGATATTTCATGCGGGCCGAGCCGGGCGGGGTGGGCCGGGCGGTGTGGGCCGGGCGGGGT
>NZ_BOQP01000045.1 GCF_018332715.1 Winogradskya consettensis
TTGCCGTCCGGTGTCCGGGCTTCGGGGGAGTCGCGTCGTAGCCGGGTGGTGTGGCCGAGAGCTTTTCCGAAGGCCCGCCGGACCTTGTGCTCGCGCCGGAACTCTTCGGTTGCCGCGGAGTAGTTCCGGCGCCGTGTAGGGTCACGCATCCACGCCAGTTCAACGGTCGTGAAAATCTCCAACTGAGCGTATTTCATGCCTTTATTGTTCTCAGGGAGTTTCATGATCGGAAGGGCGGGTGTGCCATTGTCGGGTTGAGGGGGATCACACAGATTTGAATGGCAGATAGCGAGTATTCGGATAGCCGTAGAGTGGTGGCGGACGGATCCCGGGAGGCGATCCTCGTGCTCACCGCGCCACGAGTTCGTTGGCCGTCTTGTTGTTTCGGCAGATCAGTGAATGCGATTATGGGGCGCCGGCGAGTAATTGGGTGAACCGCTGGGCAGGGGTGTCACAACCGAGGATCTTGCGCGGACGGTTTTTGAGCTCGGCGGCCGCCGTGGCCAGGTCCTCGGCGGTGTGCACGCTGAGGTTGCTGCTCTTGGGGAAGTGCTGGCTGAGCAGGCCGTTAGTGTTTTCGGTGGAGCCGCGTTGCCGCGGGCTGGCCGGGTCCTATAAATCGACCGGCATGCTGGTGGCGGCGGTGAACTCGGCATGTCGGCGCGTCTCGACCACTTGATCCCAGGCCGGCGACTGTCGTAGCTCTGCCGGAAGGATCGAGAAACGGTGATGGGCCGGTCGCGGAAATGTGCGGCGTTACGGCCTTGCGGCCGCTCAAGGCCGGTGACCACCCTGCGGCCAGCCAAGGCTGGACCATCCATCCAAAGCTGCTGACGACCCAAGGCTGGTGATTACCCGGTCGGCTGGCCGGGGGCGGCGACCGCTCGGGGCTGGTGATTACCCGGTCGGCTGGCCGGGGGCGGCGACCGCTCGGGGCTGGTGACTACCCGGTCGGCTGGCCGGGGGCGGCGACCGCTCGGGGCTGGTGACTACCCGGTCGGCTGGCCGGGGGCGGCGACCGCTCAGGGCCGGTAACTACCCAGCCGGCCGCCCGAGGCTGGACCGCCCGAGGCTGGACTGCCAACGGCCCGACCACCCGAAGCCGGTGACCGCCCGAAGCCGACACGATCAGCCGATCCGGTGGTCTCTCAAAGGCGACCGACGTCAGGACACGGGGGCGGGCTGGTGTTTCGGGAAGTGGGGGCGGAGGTTGGCGGCGAGCATGCGGTCGAGGACTTGGTCCGGGAGGAGGCGGGAGAGGCGGGTGAGTATGGCGGCGTCGCGGCCGATGGTGTAGCGGGCGTGGGGGCGGCGGGTTGTGGCGGCGTTGGCGATGATTCGGGCGGCGGCGTCGGCGGGTTGGCCTGTGGTGGTGAATGCGGTGGCGTGGTTGACGACTGCTTGGAGGAGGCTGCCGTAGCGGTTGCGTTCGGCGGGGGTCATCGTGGCGATGGTGTCGTTCATGCGCTTGATGCCGCGGCCGGTCATCTCGGTCTTGACGCCGCCGGGTTCGACGACCACGACCTGGACGCCGTGCGGGGCGAGCTCGCGGCGGAGGGAGTCGCTCATCGCTTCCATGGCGAACTTCGCTCCCGCGTACGCCCCGTAGGTCGGCATGGCGACCTTGCCCCCGATGGAGCTGATGTTGACCACCCGGCCGTGGCTGGCGTGCAACGCCGGTAGTACAGCCTTGGTGACGGCGACGTGGCCGAAGAAGTTGACCTCGAACTGCTCTCGCCAGTCGTCCATCGACAGCAGCTCGACGGGGGCGTTGACCGCGATGCCGGCGTTGTTGATCACGGCGCGCAGGGGGCGGCGGGCCGGGTCGGTGGCGATGCGCTGGGCGACGGCGGTGATCTGGGCCGGGTTGGTGATGTCGAGGAGCACCGGCTCGAGGTGGGGGCCGCGGGGAGCGTCGGACTCGCGGCGGACGCCGGCCAGCACGTGGTAGCCGCGAGATGCCAGCTCGCGGGCGGTGGCGGCGCCCATGCCGGTGGAGGCGCCGGTGATCAGGATCAGCTCTTCGTGTGACGTTGTCATGTGAATGACGATAGCGGTTCATGTGACGTTGTCAAGTGAGTCGGATGACGGTGTCAGGTAGATTGAGAGCATGGTCAGCAGAGTGGAAAGCGCGGCGGCGACCCGGCGTGCACTGGTCGAGGCCGCGGCTGAGCTGCTCGACGAGGGCGGCCCGGATGCCGTGACCCTGCGTGCGGTCGGCGGCCGGGCCGGTGTGTCCCGGGGCGCTCCCTACGGGCACTTCCCGGACAAGGAGCACCTGCTCGCCGCGGTGGCGACCAAGAGCTGGGAGGCGGTCCGCGAGCGGCTCGACGCGCTGATCACGGATCGGGGCAGGGCGCCGTCCGAGCGTCTGGAGCAGGCCCTGACCGGGCTCATGGAGGTGGGCCGCCGGCATCCCCACGCGTATGCGTTGATGTTCGCCGCCCCGACCGCCGAGCACCCCGAGGCGGTCGCGGCGGTGTCGCGTACCCATGACCAGTTCCTCACGATCATCGCGGACGTCATCGGCGATCCGCAGCGTGCCCGCCCGATCGGTGGCCTGCTGATGTCCAGCGTGCACGGCATCGTCGCCATGGAGAACGGCGGCCACCTGACCCCCGAGAAATGGCAGACGACCGGCGATGAGCTCGTCAAGCTGCTCATCGACCGGATCGCCTGACCAGGATCAGCCGGTGGCCCTGACCGCGCTCAGACCAGGCTCGTCACGCCCCGGGGATGGCTGACCATCGCGGCGTGCGAGGTGGTGAGCTCAACCGGGTGGGACCCGGCTCGGGTGGCCATGGCGCGTTTTTCACGCGTACCGCCGGATGAAGGAGAGTGCGGTGTCGCAGACCTCGCGCCAGCCGCTGTCGATGGTGATGCTGTGGCCACGCTCCGGGATCGAGGCGATCTCGGTGACGCCCTCGTTCCCGGACTGCAGCTTGTACGCGGCCCGGTTGATCGCGGGCGGTGACGTGTTGTCGGCCAGGCCCTCGATGATCAGCAGGGGGCCACGCCCGGGATTTCTGTAGTCGGCCTTCGCCTCGGTCCACGGGTTCAGGTTGGCCGCGGCGGCCTGGAACAGCGGGGTGCCGGAGGCGGGGACGGCGTACGTCCGGTAGAGCTCCTGCGCCTCCTCCTCGCTGACCGAGCTGGCGAACGCGAACCGGAACTGGTCGTAGGTCAGCGGGATGGCACGGTGCCGGTTGAGCGGGTTGCCGAGCACGGGCGCGGACGCCTTGAGCGCCGACAACGGCAGCGGCAGCACGCCGCGGAACGGCGCCGAGTCGATGGCGACCGACGCGGCGGCCAGCCCCCGCCCGGCGACGATCATCGTGAGCAGCCCGCCGAACGAGTGCCCGATGACAGCGGGCTTGCGGTCCAGCTGCTTGATCACATCGGAGTAGTGGTCGGCCACGTCGCCGACGCTCTTACCGGCGAAGACCTCGGGGTGCGCGTTGGCCTCCTCGACGGTTTCCGGGTCGTCGGGCCAGCCGGGGGAGACCGGGGCGTACCCGGCGTCGGCGAAGACCTGCGCCCAGCGGTCCCAGCTGGACGGCAGCAGCCACAGCCCGTGGATGAACACGACCGGCCGCAGCCCGGACGTGTTGGCCGCGGCCACCTGGTCGTCGACCGAAGTGGACAGAGGGGGTAGTTCTGACAACGGATGCTCCTGTCGTGAGAGCGAGCCAGGGCCTCACATTTGTCAGGCACGCTTGTCGACGGTAGGCGCCCGGGTTTGCCGCTGCGTGCACGCGACCATGCTGGTTGTGCAGGATCAGGGCTTGACGGCGATCGTGGACAGGGCGGCGTACCCGTCGTCGGTGATCTTTCCCTGGTCGACCGTGATGGGGGTGTGCTCGCCGCTCAGCTCGAAGAGGCCGGAGTCGCCGGCCGGGCTCATCTTCCAGGACTGGGTGGCGTCGCCCGGGCGGCACTGTTCCATGCGCAGGACCAGTTTGCTTGTGTCGGTGACGCAGAGCTTGGTGCCGGTGGCGGAGGCGATGACGACGTGGTTGCTGTTGTCCTCGGTACGTTTGCGCACCTTGGCCGGCTTGATCGTCATCCGGGTGGTCTCGGTGACGGCGGTCCCCGAGAAGTCCACGGTGCCGTCCGGGTGCCCGTCGAGGTGGTACTCGGCGCCGGCATCACCGGAGGTCACGATGACGACGGGTACGCCGAAGTCGATCGCGAGGCCCTCCAGGGCGGAGAGGTCCGCGTCCACGAGCTTCGGCCCGCTGGTGGCAGGTGCCGCCGATGTCGGGGCGGCGGACGTGGGCGCCGTGGAGGGCGGAGCGTCCGGGAGCTCGCCGCGGTCGATGAGGCTGTAGCTGTCGGCGTACGTGGCCTCGCCGACCTCCTCGACCTCGGAGCGCTTGGCGTCGGCGTCCCACTGAAGAAAGCCGTACTCGTTGCCGATCCGGTAGGCGGGCCGGCCCCTCGCGTCCTTGTCCCCGGTCGGCGAGACGGAGAACAGCGTCCCCTTCGTCGGCGTGCAGCCCGTCCCCACCACGGGCCGGGCGTTCTCACCCGGGGTGATCTTGACGCCGAGGCAGATGTCCGCGCCGGCCCGGCCCTCGTTGGACAGGGACCTGATCAGGTAGTCGACACCCACCGGCTCGAGGACGAACTGGGACGCCGATCCTGTGCCGTCGGAGACCTCGAGCTCGGCGCCGCCGGTGTCCAGCATGAAGTAGCGGTTGCCGGTGGCGAGCTGGATGGAGAAGGCGCGCTCACCGGCGAGGATGGTGGAGGCGGGAGTCGTGGAGCCGGCCTCCGGTTCTCCGCCGCCCGAGTTCGCCCGGTGCAGCCCGAGGACGCCGCCGATGACCAGCGCCACGGCGGCTGCCGAAGCGAGCACCGCTCGGCGCCACCGGCGGGGGCGCGGTGGTGGCGTGGAATTGACACCCGAGGTGTCGTCCGGCGGGGGGACGACGGCGGCCACCTGCCGGATCGACAGAGTCTGGCTGCCGAGGAGCGCGTCGAGCAGTTCCCGCGCGGTCGGCCGCTCCTCGGGGCGTTTCGCGAGCGCGCGTTCCACGAGGTCGCGCAACGGCTCCGGCACGTCCGCGGTGTCCGGCGGCCGGGTCAGGATGCGGACCGCGGTGCCCGCTGCCGAGTCGGCCGTGAACGGCGTGTGCCCGGAGGCCGCGTAGGTCACCACCACACCCCACGCGAAGACATCCGCCGCCGACGTCAGATCCTTGCCGAACTCCGGATCGAGGCGTTCCGGCGCCATGTAGGCGACAGTGCCGACCATCTGATCGGTACGCGTGTGAGCGCTGGTCGCCTCGAATGCGCGCGCGATCCCGAAGTCGATGACCTTGATGCCACCCATCGCGATCAGCACGTTGCCCGGTTTGAGATCACGATGGATCACGCCGGCGCCGTGGATCGCGGTCAGCGCCGTCGCGATGCCGACCGCCACCCCGTGCAGCGCGGAGCCGGTCAGCGGCCCCTTCTGCGAGATCACGGCCTGCAGGCTGGGCCCGTCGACGAACTCCACCACGAGATAGGGCGGGTCGTGGTCGGGGTCGGCGTCGAGCACCTCGGCGGTGGAGAACGGGGGCACCTGCTTGGCCCGGTTGACCTCGCTGCGGAACCGCCCCCGGAACTCCGGGTCGTCGGCGAACTCGGGCCGGACCATCTTGATCGCGACCGCCGACCCGTCCGCCGCGCGGCCGAGGAACACCGTCCCCATGCCGCCCTGCCCGAGCCGGCCGACGAGGTCATACCTGCCGAGCCGGGTGGGATCACCAGGACGAAGCGGCTTGCTCATGGCTGGTCGATGCCCGTTCTGTCGGTCGTGCCGGGAAGCGTACCCAGCCCGCCGACAGCCCGCCACTCGCGTGGGGACATCCCGAACGCCTGCCTGAACCGCCGGGCGAAGTGCGCCATGTCCACGAAACCACACGCCCGCCCCACCGCGGCGACCGGCTGCGTCCGCACGGCCAGCAACGACCGGGCCTCCTCCAGGCGTACGCGGATGATGTGCCCCGCGAGGGTCTCCGCGTCTCCCGCCCACACCGCGTAGAGTCGGCGCACCGAGACGGCATGGACCCGCGCGATCCGGGCGGCGTCCAGCGCGGGATCGCCGTAGTGACGGCGTACATAAAGCTTGGTCTGGGTCAGCAGTGCCTCTCCTGGCTGTTCCACCCGGGGGTCTGCGGTCGTCGCCACCAGGGCGCGCACCAGATCGACGGTCGCCGAACCGAGCAGGGACCGCACCGGCGCCGGCTGGTCGAGGGCCTCGGTCAGCCCCAGCAGATGCTCCATGACCAGCCGCCGGACCGGGCTGGCCCGCAGCCGTGGCGCCGCCGCCCTGATCAGGTCCCCGGGGAGACCGAGCGCCGCACGGTCCACATTGAACGACACCGTCGCGCCGTCGCCGTAACGCCCGAACTCGTAGGGCAGCGCCTGGTCGACCATCATGATGCCCCAGTCGGCGCACTGCTCCCGGCGCTCCGCCGCGCCCTGCGCGAAACTCCACCGCCCCGGGCCGAGCAGCACGAACCCGAGCCTGTCCTCCGCGATCCGCCGCACCATCCCCGGCGTGCGCCGCAGCACCAGCCCGGAACCGGCGCGATGCATCAGCGCCGCCCCCTCGCCCAGCTGCCAGAAGCTCAGCCGGGCGTGGATCCGCTCCTCGGACTCGTGGGTGAGCAGCGCCGGCACCCGGGCAAGACGCATCGCTGCCCGCACGGCCTCGGCCCGATCGGCCGGTGCCACCAACGAGGTATCCAGGACGAGCGCCATACCGTCAGGGTGCCATCCGGGTATGACAGTCTCGCTACTCGCTCGCTACTCGCTCGCTACTCGCTCGCTACTCGCTCGCTACTCGGAGATGGCGATCGCGGTGAAGCTGCAGATCATCACGACCGCGACAATGGCCGCCGGCCACAGGAACGTGCCCCGCATCGCGCCGACGAATGCCTGGTAACCGCCGGAGAACCGGTGACCCAGGGCCAGCCCGATCGACGCCGCGGCCCCGGCGATCAGACAGCTCCAGAAGAACCAGACGCTCGCCGGCCCGGTCACCTGCCGCACACCGACGAAGAAGACGGCCAAGACGGTCAGCCAGACGGCGAGGCTCTGCGCCCAGCCCGACCTGCGGGTGTTGCCGGTCATCACGGTCACGGCGCCGACGCTACCCCAGCCGTTCCACCCGGCTCTTCCACCGTTTTAGGTTGTGCACAATTAAGTTGTGTGCAACTTAATTGTGCACAACCTAACTGCCCGGGCGGGTGCGGCCACAAGCTGTTCGCGTGGGCGGGGCTCAGGCACCGAGCCGGGAGATCAGCCGGGCCAGGTCACGCCTGCGGGAGTCGGCCGCCCACACCGCCCAGGTACGCCGCACAAGTGGCGCCCCGGCCAGCGCCGCCCACACGACCCCGCCGGGCAGCGGCTGGGACCAGTTCTCGGGCGCGAAGGCGAACGCCTGCCCCGAGCTGACCGTCGCGAACTTCACCTCCGCGATCAGCGACTGCCCCGGGCCGGCCGCCGGTCCCGGGTTCAGGCCATGGCTGCGCAGCACCGCGGCGATCTCGTCGAACCAGACCGGGCTGTCGGCACGCGGGAACCCAGCCCACTCGAGCCCCGCAAGCCGGTCCAGCCGCACCTCGCCGCCCGACACGGGGCCCGTCGCGAAGCCTGCAGCGAGGGCTGCAGTGGAGCCTGCGTTGAGGGCCGCAAGAAGGCTCGCTTCGGTCAGCAGCACGCCGAGCCGTTCCTCGACGACGACGGCGGCGTCGAGCTCCCGGTCGGCGGGGCGGCTGCGGACCAGGCCGACGTCGAGGTCGCCGTCGCGCAGGGCGTCGAGCTGGGCGGCCGAGGAGAGATGGCGGACCTCCGTACGCGTACCAGGATGGGTCTCGGCGAGCGCCTGCAACGCGCCGGGGAGCAGGTCCGGCGGCAGCTCGAGCGGCATCCCGATGCGCAGGGCGGTGTCCTCGGCCGTGGCGAACCTGCCGACGGCCGTCAGAGCCTGGTCGTAGCGGGCGAGCACCGCCCGGGCCTCGGCGGCGAGGACGGTGCCCGCTTCGGTGGGGCGGACGCCGGTGCTGCTGCGTACGAGAAGATCCAGGCCGGTCTCCCGCTCGATCGCGGTGAGCGTCTGCGAGACGGCGGGCTGGCTCAGCCGCAACCGCCGGGCGGCCGCCGACAGGCTGCCCTCGGCGACGACGGCCAGAAAGACCCGGAGCTCACGCAGTTCCATCCGCCCATCGCACCACGCCGTCCCTGACAGCGACCCATAAGCGGGCCTTATCGCGGCCGGGATTTCCGGGCCGCACCGCCCGCTTGCACCTGCCGGAACCCACCCGGGTCCCGCTACGAAAAGGGTGAACGGTCATGACAACAGAACTCTCCGGAACCGCCGCGCTGGTGACCGGCGCTACGAGCGGCATCGGCCGGGCCACCGCGGTCCGGCTCGCGGCGCTGGGCGCCACGGTCGTGCTGTCCGGCCGCGACGCCGAGCGCGGTGAGCAGGTCGTGCGCGACATCCGGGCAGCCGGTGGCACCGCGTTCTTCGCCGCCGCCGACCTTCGGGACGAGGCGTCGGCCCGGGCCCTGGCGGCCCGCGCGGTGCAGTTGGCCGGCCCGGTCGGCATCCTGGTCAACAACGCGGGCATCTTCCCGTTCGGCCCGACGGACAAGACCACCGAGGACCAGTTCGACGAGGTGTACGCACTGAACGTCAAGGCGCCGTACTTCCTCGTCGCCGAGCTGGCCCCGGCCATGGCGGCCCACGGCCGGGGCGTCGTGGTCAACGTGACGACGATGGTCGCCGAGCTCGGCGCGGCCGGGATGGGGCTCTACGGCTCCACGAAGGCCGCGCTGGTGCTGCTGACGAAGTCGTGGGCGGCGGAGTTCGGACCCAGCGGCGTCCGCGTCAACGCCGTCAGCCCGGGCCCCACGCGTACCGAGGGAACCGCACCCATGGGTGACGCCCTCGACCAGCTCGCGGCAGCCGCCCCCGCCGGAAGGCCGGGCACCGCCGACGAGATCGCCGCGGCAATCGCCTTCCTCGCCACGGACGCCGCGTCCTTCATCCACGGCGCCGTCCTCCCGGCCGACGGCGGCCGCATCGCCGTCTGACCAGGCTGCTCAGGCCGCCGCTTTGAGGTCGCCGCTTTCATGCCGTCGCTTTCAGGCCGTTGTTTCAGATGGCCTGAAAGCGGCGGCATGGTCGGTGACCCACTGCCGGAACGTACGCGGGGGAGCGCCCAGAATGTCCTCCACTGTGGAGGTCATGTGAGCCGGGTGGCCCAGCGTGGCCGCCCATGCCGCCAGGAGCATGTCCACGGCCGGCCGGGCGCCGATCGGGGCCCCGCGCCGGAACTCATCAGGGGACAGTTCCTCGAACGTGAGCCGGCGGCCCAGTGCTGTCCCGAGGATCTCGACCTGCTCGGCCTGGCTCAGGGCCTCAGGGCCGGTCAGGACATAGTCGCCGCCCACATGCCCGTCGTCGACCAGTGCCCGCGCGACAACCGCGGCCACGTCCCGGTCGTCGACGGGCGCGGTCTCAGCCGCACCGTACGGCCACCGAATCACACCGTCCCCCCGAATCACACCGTCCCCCCGAATCGCCCCGTCGCCCCGGTTCGCGCCGTCGCCCTCACGGTTCGCGTAGCCACCCCGGTTCGGGTCGGCGTCACGGATCGCGCCGGCCCACCAGAGCAGGGCATTGGACGCGAGCATGCCCGGCCGGATGATCGTCGCGTCGAGCCCGGCCGCCGCCAGGAGCCCCTCGAGCTCGGCGAACAGGGCGGCCACCGGGTTCGGCTGCTGGAAGAACGGGTGCGGCGTCCGGTGCGGCGCGGACAGCAGGACCACCCGCCGGGCGTGGGCGGCCAGCCGGTCGACAACGGCCGCCGCGGTGTCCGGGGGAGCGGTCCAGACGAGAAAGACCGTCCTGACTCCCCGCAGCGCGCCGTCGAGGGATGCGGGGACGGTCAGATCTCCGCTCACGGTCTCGACGCCCGCCGGAAGCGTCGCCGCCGACTGGGCGCGGTGCACCAGGGCGCGGACGGGCACGCCGGCATCGGTCAGCAGGTCGATCACCGCGCGCCCGACGCGTCCGGTGGCCCCGGTGATGAGGCAGGTGTCTGTCGGTTCCATGGCGCCGATCAAAACGCAACCCAGTTAAAAAATGCAACACAGTTAAAAAGGCAACCCAGTAATAAATGTTACCCTGGGTGGGTGATCGAGCCGGCCGGGCTGCGCGCCCGCAAGAAACTACGAACCCGCGACACGATCGCCGACGCGGCGATCGCGCTGTTCCTGCAGTACGGGTTCGACGGCGTGCCGGTGTCCGACATCGCGGCGGCGGCCGAGGTCTCGAAGCCGACGCTGTTCCGCTACTTCGCGACCAAGGAGGACCTGGTCCTGCACCGGTTCGCGGACCACAACGGCGAGGCCGCCCGCGTGGTACGCGACCGCGAGCCCGACGTTGCGCCGACGGCCGCGTTGCACCAGCACTTCCAGGCCGGGCTTGACCGCTTCGACCCGGTCACCGGCCTCAACGACCACCCCGACGTGGTGGCGTTCCACCGGCTGGTGTTCGGCACGCCGAGCCTGGCGGGCCGGCTCATGCAGTACACGCTCGACGACGAGACCGCACTGGCGGCCGCCCTCGGCGATGGCATCGGCGCCCGGTTACAGGCCGCGCAGGTGATCGCCCTCCAGCGGGTCCTCGCCCGGGCCAACTGGCAGAAGATCTCCGACGGCCGCAGCGCGCAGGACGTCCACCCCGAGGCCCTCGCCGACGCCAACCTGGCCTTCACGGCGCTCCGCGCGGCAAGCTCAGCTGCTAACTTCCGAGGGTGACACCGTTCCCGGGCATCCTGCCCCCGCCGCGCTCCTGACGGAGCGCCGCGCTTCTGGAAGAGCGCCGCGCTCCTGACGGAGCGTCGGCGTTGGCCGACGGCATCTGAGCTGATCGGCAGCCTGATCGTGCTCGCACTCCTGACGGAAGCGCCGCGCGACGGCCGACAGCGCATGAGCTGATCGGCACCCTTTCGTGCCCGCGCACCCGATGGAAGCGTTGCCCGACGGCCGGCGTGCGTGCGCTCCGTAGCCGGATCCCGTCCACGGCTCACATCCCGGAGCGCACATGCCGCACCCCTTCCTGCCCTCAGCCCAGATCGCCGCCGCCGGCCTCCTCTGGGGTACGACCGGAATCGTCGTCCCCTTCCTGCACCGCGCGACCGGCCTCGACGCGGTCGCCATCAGTTTCTACCGGCTCGCCATCGCCGCCGTCGTCCTCGGCCCCCTGTTGATCCAACGCCGGCAGGTCCTCCGGCAGGCGCCATTCCGACTGCTCGCCGTCGGGGTGGGGCTCGGCGCGTACCAGGCGCTCTATTTTGTCGCTGTCCAGCTCGGCGGGGTCGCGGTGGCGACGGTCGTCAGCCTCGGCTCGGCGCCCGTCCTGATCGCCGTGTGGGAGAAGTCGCGGAGCAGAAGCCTGTGGATCAGCATGGCCGCCGCGGTGACGGGACTGATCCTGATCGCCGGAGGGGACGCGACCCCGAACGCCGCGGGGCTGCTGGCCGCGCTGGCGTCAGGGTTCGGCTACGCGGCGACAACCGTTCTCAGCCGGCACCTTTGCGACCGGGTCGACCCGATGACCCTCACGGCATCGTCCACGGTGGTCGGTGGGCTGGCCCTCGCGCTCCCGGCCGTACTCCTCGGCGGTCTGGGCTTTCCGCTCCATGAAGAAGAGGGCGCGATGCTGCTCTACCTGGGAGTGGCGACGACCGCGGTCGCGTACACCCTGTTCTATGCCGGTCTGCGCAGCACCCGGGGCAGCGCCGCGACCGTTCTCACCCTGCTGGAACCACTGACAGCGGCCGTCCTTGCCGTGCTGCTCCTGGGCGAACCGCTCACCGTGCCCATGGTTGCCGGGAGTGTCCTGATGCTCGGGGCAGTGGCGGGGGTGAAGTGAGGACTATCTAACGGCTGCTTGTTCCGGGGGAAACCTTGCGGAAACGCGCGCTGCCTTGACTGTGCCTCACCACCAACAAGAACGGCCAGGTGAGAGCCATGCCGGAACGGTACGTGCTGGTGCGCTGGCCCCTCGGGCCCGAGCAGCGGATCTATTCTCCCTCGACGGTTGTCGAGGACTATTTCACGGCCGGGCAGCGCCTGCCGGTCGCCGATTTCGTCGCGAAGAGCCGCGAGGCGCTGACGATCGCGAGCGACCGCGTCCAGGCCCTGTACGGCTACCCGTGCTCCAACGCCGCCCGTTCCCTCGCCGCGATCGAGGCGCACGCCGCCCGGTACGCCGACGGTGACGTCACGGTCGAGGGGATCGAGTCGTGAAGGTCGCGGACACGCATCACACCGTGGCCGTGATCGGCGGCGGGCAGGCCGGGCTGTCGATGAGCTGGTACCTGCGCGAGCGGGGCGTCGACCACGTGGTTCTCGAGCGCAACAGCGTCGGGCACGAGTGGCGGGAGCGGCGGTGGGACTCGTTCTGCCTGGTCACGCCGAACTGGCAGTGCGACCTGCCCGGGTTCGCCTATGCCGGCGACGACCCGGACGGCTTCATGCTCGGCTCGGAGGTGGTCGGGTTCCTGGAGAAGTACGCCGCGTCGTTCGACCCGCCGCTGGCCGAGGGGGTGGCGGTGACCCGGTTGCGGCGTACACCGGCCGGTGTCTTCGAGTTGACCACCAGCGCCGGGCGGTGCACCGCGGACCAGGTCGTCGTCGCGACCGGGCCGTACCACAATCCCGCGGTCCCGCGGATCGCCGAGCGGCTGCCCGCGGGCATCACGCAGCTGCACTCGTCGCAGTACCGCAACGCCGACCGGCTGCCGGAGGGGGAGGTGCTCGTCGTCGGCACCGGCCAGTCCGGCTGCCAGATCGCCGAGGACCTGCACCTCGCCGGCCGCCGCGTCCATCTCGCGACCGGCAGCGCACCCCGGGCCGCGCGACGGTACCGAGGGCGCGACACCCTGGCCTGGCTGGACGAGATGGGCCACTACGCCAAGGGCATCGACGAGTTCGGTGACGCCGACGAGGTGCGCCTGCGTGCCAACCACTACATGACCGGGCGTGACGGCGGCCGCGACATCGACCTGCGGCTCTTCGCAAAACAAGGCATGCGACTGTACGGCCGGTTGCGCGCGATCGACGACAGCACCATCAGCTTCGGCGATGAACTGAGCTCCAACCTGGACCACGCGGACGCCGTCGCCGAGGGCATCAAGGACGCGATCGACCGCTACATCGACGCCACAGGGATCGAAGCGCCGGCAGAGGCCCGCTACGACCCGCCCTGGCAACCCGATGAAACAGAAATGTCCGAATTGAAAAGCGACAACCTGGCCGCCGTGATCTGGGCCACCGGCTACCACCGAGACCATCACTGGCTAGGGGTCCCGATCTTCGACGGCCGGGGCTATCCGACCCACGAACGCGGCGTCACCAGCTGCCCGGGGCTCTACTTCCTGGGGCTGCCCTGGCAGTACACGTGGGGATCGGGCCGCTTCGCCGGGATCTCGCGCGACGCCCACTACCTCACGACGAAGATCACCCAGGCCCGGCGCCTGCGCGTCACCGAGGAAGTGAGCTGGCTCGCGGGCACGCCCACGGAGACGTACCCGGCCCTCGAGTGGTACGCCGCATGAACGACGCGCACCGCCATCTCGGCGTACTCCCCGCGTACCCCTTCTATGGAGGTCCGCCGGTCAATCCGGACGTGACCGCCCGCGCGACCATCGACGAGCTGCTGAAGGACCTGGACGCCGAGGGCACCGAGCGGGCGCTGATCCTGCCCAACTACGGCGTCCCCGACCCGGACGTGGCGTTCGGCTTCAACAACCTCGTGGTCGAGGCCGCGCAACGCGACGACCGGATCCGCTGCGGCCTGTGGGTCTCGGCCCAAGAGACAGATGCGCACCGTACGGCCGGAGCGCTGCGACTCGCCGGAGAGCCGGGCGTCCGCGCCCTGAAGATGAGTTTCCTGCTCGGCGGCGCGCCCGAGGATCCCGGCGTGGAGCAGATCTTCGCCGCGGCCCGCGAGCACGACCTAGTGGTCCACGTGCACACCTCGCCCGGCGCCGGCTCCGACATCGACCGGGTCGGCACCCTCGTCGACCGGTACGGCGACCACGTCAAGATCCACCTCGTCCACTTCGGCGGCGGGATGAGCGGCCACATCAAGCTCATCGGCTCCCGGTTCTTCGACTGGATCGCCGCCGGCAAACAGGTCTACACCGACCTCTCCTGGGCCATCGGGTTCGCCCCGCGCTGGCTCGTCACCGAGATCGACCGGCGCGGCCTCGGCCACGACCGGGTGCTGTTCGCCAGCGACGAGCCGTGGGGCGACCACGCCGGCGAGCTGGCCCGCATGAAGGCCGCCGTCGGTGGCCGTGAGCTCAGCAAGCTCGTCCTGGAAGAAACGTTCGACAAGCTCTATCGATAGTAGAAGGAGAGCGTCATGACCGACCTCAACGAACTCGAGACCCAGAGCCTCAACGAGATCCCGCACCCGTCACTGCCCGAGGGCTCCAGCATCTACGGCGGCACCAAGGTCTTCCCCGACTACAAGGCCGAGAACGGCGAGAGCTACTTCACCCTCGTCCACGGCATCGCCCACGAGTCCTCGGTCAGCTTCGTGGCAGTGCTGCAGGCGACCCGCGCGCTGCGCAAGGGCTTCGAGTCGGCCATCTACTTCTACGGCCCCGGTTCGCTGAACGCGCTCGCGACCCGTGGCTTCCCGACGACGGGCAGCTCGGCGTTCCCCGGCGAGCACAACATCAACAACTCGCTCAAGACGTTCATCGCGGAGGGCGGCAAGGTCTACTGCTGCCGCTTCGGCCTGTCGCTGCACGGCGCTCGCGAGGAGGACCTCATCGAGGGCGTCATCCCGACACACCCCCTGGACGTGCAGGACGCGCTGATCCACTACGCCCGCAAGGGCGCCATCATCAACTCGACCTACATGTTCTGATGACGCTCGGGTACCGCTCCGACATCGCGGTGAAGGGCGTACGGGTGGCGACACCCGTACGCCGCCCGGCCGGCGCCGGGCCCAGCGACGACGGTCACCTCGTCATCGACGGGGCGAACGCGGCGCTGCCGATCAACCCGCAGAGCCCCTACGAGATCCGCGACGACAAGATCTGGCTGGGCGAGACCGACACCGGCCTGTCCCTGCAGGTCGTCCGTCGTCCCCAGTTCTACGACCTCGCCACCGCGGACGGCGTCCCCTACGAGAAGATCGCCCGGCTGCACGGCAAGGACGTCCTCGCGACAACCGTCGTGCAGACCTGCATCCGCTACGCCGAGGAGCAGCGCTGCCGGTTCTGCACCATCGAGGAGTCCCTGAACGCCGGCGCGACGGTGGCGGCCAAGACACCGGCCCAGCTCGCCGAGGTTGCCGAGGCGGCGGTGCGGCTGGACGGCGTACGCCAGATGGTCATGACAACCGGGACCACGACGGGCCCGGACCGCGGCGCCCGCAACCTGGTCCGCTCGGTGCGGGCGGTCCTGGAAGCCGTGCCCGGCCTGCCGATCCAGGTGCAGATCGAACCGCCCGGCGACCTGCAGGTCATCAACGACCTGTATGCCGCCGGCGCGAGCTCGATCGGCATCCACGTCGAGGCCCTCGACGACGAGGTCCGCCTGCGCTGGATGCCGGGCAAGGGCTCGGTGCCGATGGCGGAGTACGAGGCCGCCTGGGACCGCGCGGTCGAGGTCTTCGGCCGCAACCAGGTGTCCACGTATCTGCTCATCGGCCTCGGCGAGAACCCCGACGATCTGGTCGCCGGCGCCGCGAAGCTGATCGACCGCGGCGTCTACCCCTTCGTCGTGCCGTTCCGCCCGATGGCCGGCACGCTCGCCCGCCGCGACGGCATCCCCGCCCCGGCCCCGTCCCTCGTCCGCGACGTCAGCGAACGCGTAGCCGCCCTGCTGCGAGAGGCCGGAATGCTGGGAGCGGACCAGAAAGCAGGCTGCGCGGCGTGCGGAGCGTGCGGAGTATTGCAGGCGGCCGGCGGATGACCGATCTTGTGCCTGTGCTGCTCGGGCCGCCTACGTGGTTCATCGAGCAGGCGGATGACCTGCGGGAGTATCACCGGCTGCGGCACCGGGTGTTCGTGGAGGAGCAGGGCCTGTTCGCGGTCAGCGACCGGGACGACCGCGACGACGACCCCCGCACGGTGGTGCTGGTGGCCCGCGCCCCCGACGGCGCCGTGCTGGGCGGGGTGCGGATCGGTCCCGCGACGGACGGCCCGGACCTCGGCTGGTGGGCGGGCGGCCGGCTGGTCGTCGACCCCCGGGTCCGCGGGGCGCGCGGCATCGGCCCCGCCCTGGTACGCGCCGCCTGCGCCTACGCGGAGAACGCCGGAGCCCTGCGATTCGACGCCACCGTGCAGCGCCGCTGGGAGACCATGTTCCGCCGGATCGGCTGGCAGCACGTCCGCGGGACCACCGTCGCCGGCCACCCGCACACCCTGATGCGCTGGCCGATCGGCCGCCTCCAGGCCCTCGCCACCGCGACGAAGAGTGTCCTCGGCGACCTGGTCCGCGACCTGGCGCCGGCCGGTTTCGCGGGCGACGACGGCGCTCCCGTGCCGGGCAGCGACCTGATCGCCGCCTGCGACGCGATCCTGCCGTCCATGGTGGAACGCGATCCGGAATGGGCCGGCTGGTGCGCCGTCCTCGTCAACGTCAACGACCTCGCCGCGATGGGCGCCGAACCGGTCGGACTGCTCAACGCCGTCGCGGCCCGGGACGCGGCTTTCGCGGGGCGGATTTTCCGGGGACTGAAACGGGGCTCTGAGGCGTACGGTATCCCGATTCTTGGTGGTCACACCCAGCTCGGCGTGCCCGCAGCGCTCTCCGCGACGGCCCTGGGAAGGACCGCGCAGCCGGTGCCGGGCGGCGGAGGTCTCCCCGGCCAGAGCGTCCGCATCACCGCCGACCTGGGCGGGAGCTGGCGGCCCGGCTACCACGGGCGGCAGTGGGACTCGACCAGTCACCGCGACGGCGCCGAACTGCGCCGGATGACCGGCCTGGTCGCGGCGATGCGGCCGTCCGCGGCCAAGGACGTCTCGATGGCGGGAATCGCCGGAACGCTCGGCATGCTCGCCGAGGCCAGCGGCTGCGGCGCCATCCTGGAGGTAGCAAGCGTTCCCCGGCCTGCGCAGGCCTCCATGGGCGACTGGCTCACCTGCTTCCCGGGCTTCGCGATGATCACCACCGGCGGGACCGCTGTCGAGACCGTCGCGGTCACCGCCGAATGCGGCGAGCTCACAGAAGGGCAAGGCGTCCGCCTGCGCTGGCCGGACGGCGAGACCACCGCGGCGATCGACGCCGGTGTCACGGGATTGGGGCGAGCGACATGACTGACTGCACCGAACGGCAATTGCCGGCGCCGAGGGACGGCCGTGACGGTGAGGGCCACGAAGGCATGTCAAAGGAAGGCAGAGCATGACTGACTGCACCGAACGGCAATTGCCGGCGCCGAGGGACGGCCGTGACGGTGAGGGCCACGAAGGCATGTCAAAGGAAGGCAGAGCATGACTGACTGCACCGAACGGCAATTGCCGGCGCCGAGGAACGGCCGTGACGGTGAGGGCCACGAAGGCATGCCAAAGGAAGGCAGAGCGTGACCAGGATCAGGATGGCGGCGGTGGCGGAGGCGTTCGATCGGGATCTGGAGGGGGACTTCGGCCGGGTCGAGAAGCTGATCGCTCAGGCCCGCGTGGACGGGGTGCAGCTGCTGGCGTTGCCCGAGGCGGCCCTCGGCGGGTATCTGGCCGATCTGGAGGGCGACGCCGAGAAGCCACCCGCGCTGCGCCTCGACGGGCCGGAGATCGCCCGGCTGATCACGCTCGCCGGGGACATGGTGGTCTGCGCGGGTTTCTGTGAGGCCGACGGTGACCGCCGCTACAACAGCGTGGTCTGCGTAGGCGGCGGCAGGGTGCTCGGCAGCCACCGCAAGGTCCACCAGCCGCTGCGCGAGAACGCCAGCTACGACTCGGGCGACGGGTTCACGGCGTTCGACACGCCGGTCGGCCGGATCGGGCTGATGATCTGCTACGACAAGGCTTTCCCCGAGTCGGCGCGCTCCCTGGCCCTCGACGGGGCTGAGATCATCGTGTGTGTGTCGGCCTGGCCCGGCAGCCGCACCGGCGCCCCCGCCGACCTCGCCGACGACCGTTGGACCCGCCGCTTCGACCTGTTCGACCGCGCCCGCGCCCTGGAGAACCAGGTCGTCTGGCTGTCGGCGAACCAGTCCGGCACGTTCGGCTCCCTGCGCTTCGTGTGCAGCGCCAAGGTTGTCGACCCCGGCGGCGACGTCCTCGCGACCACCGGCACCGCCCCCGGTATGGCCATTGCGGACATCGCGGTCACCGAAGCCCTCACGACCGCCCGCCGATCGATGGGCCACCTGCGCGACCGCAGGCCCGACGCGTACCCGATGCTCGCATCGTCCACCATCTAACTCATGGCAACTACCCGGATCGCCGCCGCAGCAGCCCATTTCGGGCGCGACCTCGAGTACGACCTCGGGCGCATCGGCAAGCTCATCACCGACGCCCGCGACGCCGGGGCCGGGATGCTCGTGCTGCCCGACGCGGCGGTCGGCGGCTACCTCGCGGACCTGCGTCACCCCGATCCGGGTGCGCTGCCGCCCGCGTTCGGGCCGGACGACCCGATCCTGGACCGGATCGCGATCATGGCGCGGGACATGGTCGTGTGCGTCGGCTACTGCGAGGCGGACGGCGACGAACGGTACAACGCCGCGATCTGCCTCACCGGCGACGGTGTGCTCGGCCGGCACCGCAAGGTCCACCTGCCGGCCGCGGAGGTCACCGTCTACGCGGCCGGTGACACGTTCGCGGCCTTCGACACCCCGGTCGGGAGGGTGGGCATGCTGATCGACTACGACAAGACGTTCCCCGAGTCCGCGCGGACGCTCGCGCTCGACGGCGCGCAGATCGTCGCGTGCCTGTCCGCGTGGCCGGCCAGCATCACCAACCAGGCGCCGAAGCTGTCCCAGGACCGCCAGTCGCGGCTGTTCGACCTCTACGACTGCGCCCGCGCGGCCGAGAACCAGATCGTCGTCGTCTCCTCCAACCAGACCGGCGCGGTCGGCGGCATGCGCTTCCTCGGCCAGGCCAAGGTGGTCGGCCCGGCGGGCAACATCCTCGCCCGCACCTGGGCCAAGGCCGGGCTCGCGGTCGCCGAGCTCGACGTCGCCGCCGAGATCGCCACCGCCCGCCGCGTGCTGCGCCACCTCGACGAGCTCAAACCGGACAGCTACCGGACGGCGGCCACGACATGAGGATCGCGCTGCTGACCTACTCGACCCGGCCGCGCGGGGGCGTCGTGCACACCCTCGCCCTGGCCGAGGCCCTGGCGGAGCAAGGGCAGGACGTCACGGTCTGGACCCTCGGTCGCGGTGGCGGTTTCTTCCGGCCCGTCCATCCTTCTGTACGCGTGGAGCTCGTCCCCTTCCCCGACGAGCCGGGCGAATCCGTGGGGGAGCGGATCCTGCGCTCGATCGCCCTGCTGCGTACGGCGTTCACGCCCGGTGACTACGACATCGTCCACGCCCAGGACTGCATCAGCGCCAACGCCGTGGACCGCTGCGTGCGGACCGTCCACCATCTCGACCAGTTCACGACACCGGAACTGGCCGCCTGTCACGAGCGGGCCATCGTCCGGCCGTACGCCCATCTGTGTGTCTCGTCCGCCGTGGCAGCCGAGGTGCACGCGGGCTGGGGCCTGTCACCCACCGTGATCCCCAACGGCGTGGACGCGGCCCGCTTCGCCGACGCCGTCCCCGGCACCCGGCACGGCGCGTATGTGCTGTCCGTCGGCGGTATCGAGCCGCGGAAGGGATCTCTCGATCTGCTGGACGCGTACGCCCTGCTCCGCGACGATTTCCCCGGCCTGAAACTCGTCGTCGCCGGCGGGGAAACCCTGTTCGACTATCGCGACTACCGCGCAGAATGGGAACGCCGGGCGTCGGCGTTGAAAGTCGAACCGCTGGTGCTCGGGCCGGTCGACCACGACGAGCTGCCCGGGATCGTGGCCGGCGCGGCGGCGTTCGCGTTCCCGTCCACCAAGGAGGGGTTCGGGCTCGCCGCGATGGAGGCCCTCGCCGCCGGCGTACCCGTCGTGGTCCGTGACCTGCCCGTCCTGCGCGAGGTCTTCGGCGACACGGTCAGTTACGGCCACGACCCGGCGTCCCTGGCGGCTGCCCTCCGTGCGGCGATCAAGGAACCGTTGCCCGCCACCGCCGGCCGCGAGCTGGCCGCCGCCCACACCTGGGAAGCCGCCGCCCGCCGCCACCTCGAGTTCTACGCCTCGCTGAAGCCCTGATCCCGCAACGCCTTCTCGATGCGGGACCGGTGATCGGTCTCCCACTCGTCCAGGCTCTGCGCGGCCTCCTTCGCCAGCTTCGCGCGCGCATCGGAGAGGACCTGTTCGCGGCGGTTGCCGGGCATGACCACGATGCCGTCCTCGTCGGCCACCACGAGGTCACCGGGGTTCACGAGCACCCCGCCGCACCGCACCGGCACCTGCAGCGCGCCGACCTGCTTCTTCGTGCCGGGGATGGGCACGACTCCGCGCGCGAACACCGGGAACGCGGCGTCGCGCACCTCCCCGACGTCCCGGATCACGCCGTCGAGCACGAGCCCGGCGACCCCGTTGCGCTGAGCCACGGCGCAGACGTTCCCGCCGGCGAGGGCGTACGTCGTGTCCCCGGACCCGGCGACGATCACCGAGCCCGGCGCCGCCCGGTAGATGGCCGCGTGCAGCATCAGGTTGTCACCCGGCGGGCACTGCACTGTGTACGCCGGCCCGGTCAGCGCGACCGGCCCCCACAGTGCCCGCACACCGAGATCCATGACCTGCTCCACGCCCAGCAGATCGGCGAGGGTCGTCGAAGGTATTGAAGTGTCCACACCGTGAAACTACCGGTTGCGCAGCCGCTGCCCGACGAACAGTGCCGCGCGGTCGAGAGCGTCGTCCGCCTCGCCGAGCGTGCCCGCGTACGCCTGGAAGACGTGCGGCACCCCGGCCACCACGTCGAGGATGACGTCGACCTCCGCCGCGCGCGCCCGGTCGGCGAAGCGGGTGGCGTCGTCCAGCAGCAGCTCGTTCGTCCCGGCCTGCAGCAGCATCGGCGGCAGCCCGGCGAGGTCACCCACGATCGCGGGGCTCAGCAGCTCCTGCCGCGGATCCTGCCCGGCGAGGTAGAGCGCCCCCGTGCCGTCGAGCCCGTCCTTGGTGAAGAACGGGTCGATGCCCTCCTTGGACCGCATGCTCGCCCCCGTCCGCGTCGCGTCGAGTCCTGGCGAGAACGCCACGATCCCGGCCGGCATCGGCAACCCCGCCGCCCGCGCGGCGAGACACGTCGTCACGGCCAGCCCGCCACCCGCGGAATCCCCGGCGAGGACGGTCGCTGCCGGGTCCGTGCCACGTTCCAGCAGCTCACGGTACGCGGCCAAGCAGTCCTCGATAGCCGCAGGGAACGGGTTCCCGGGCGCGAGACGGTAGTCCAGCGACACCGCCGGCACCCCGGTGCGGACGACAAGGTTCGCGGTGAGACTGATCGCGGTCTCCGGCGACCCGAACACGAACGAACCACCGTGGAGATAGAGGATCGTGCCGGGACGCTCGTCGCGCTCGGGGCGTACTGACAATGCCGGCCTGCCACCCAGAGTGGTGGCCTCCCTGTGCACGCCGCCGGGCACGGCCATGGTCGTCATGAACGCCGCGAACCCGCTCCGGATCTCCTCGATCGACTCCGGCGTCGCCGGCGGGTGCTCCCGCAGTGCCGTGTCGAGCGCTACTCGTTGCTGCCTGGTCATGAATCTCCCCCTTACGGAACATGCCCTGGAACTATATGCCTGAGCATCTACTACGTCGGGTAAAGTACATGCCATGGCATCTACTGGGCAAGCCCACCTGGGTTTTCTGGACGACCTGGTCCGGTGCGAGACGCGGCTCTACAACGCGCTCAACGACCGCCTGCGCGAACGCCACGGCATCGTCATGTCCCAGTTCGAGGCCCTGCACCTCATCCGCACGTCCCCACGCTGCCGCGTCGCCGACCTCGCCGGGGCGGTGGCAGCCGGCGTCGGCGCGATCAGCAAGGGCGTCGACCGACTCGAAGCAAAAGGCTGGGTCCGGCGCCTCCCGAACCCCGCCGACCGCCGCTCATCCCTGCTGCTCCTGACCGAGACGGGCGAGCAACTCGTCGCCGACGCCAGGCACACGTGCGAGCAGCGCCTCGCCGAGCTCCTCGACATCACCCCGGAGGAACTCGCCGCGACCACACGCACCCTGTCGAAGCTGCGCCGTTCGCTCGAAGCCGGCCAGGTCGGCGTACCCGTCGGGTGAGATTTAGAGCTTGAAGGCCTGGACCAGGGTGCGCAGCTCGTCGGCGGTGCGGGCGACCTCGGCGCTGGCGTCGCGGGTCTGCTGGACGCCGGAGGAGGCCTGGCCGGTTGCGGCGGAGACGTCGGCGATGTTGGTGGCGATGCGGCTGCTGCCCGAGGCGACCTCGGTGATGCTGCGGGACATCTCACCGGTGGTGGCGGTCTGTTCCTCGACCGCGCTGGCGATGGTGGTCTGGAAGTCGTTGATCTTCGCGATGACCTCGCTGATCCGGCTGATCACCTCGACCGCGCCGCTGGTGCCCGCCTGGATCGCCGTGACCCGGGCGTGGATGTCCTCGGTGGCGCGGGCGGTCTCCTGAGCCAGGTCCTTGACCTCGGAGGCGACCACGGCGAAGCCCTTGCCGGCGTCGCCCGCGCGGGCTGCCTCGATCGTGGCGTTGAGGGCGAGCAGGTTGGTCTGGGCGGCGATCGAGGTGATCAGGTTGATGACGTTGCCGATCTCCGCCGACGACTCGCCGAGCTGCCGGATCGTCTCGGTGGCGTGTGCGGCCTCCGACACGGCGACCCCGGCGATCTGGACGGCCTCGCTGGTGTTGCGGGAGATCTCGCGGATGCTCAGGCCCATCTCCTCGGAGCCCGCGGCCACGGTCTGCACGTTGCGGGAGATCTCGTCGGCCTCCGCGGCGGCGGAGTTGGTCTGCGTGTTCGTGTTGCCGGTGGTCGACGCGAGCTGCTCGGCGATCCCGGACAGGCCCGTCGCGGAGCGGGACAGGGCGTCCGCGTTGCCGCCGATGGTGGTCATCGAGGCGTGGATCGAGTCGAGCGCGGCGTCCAGGCCGGCTGCCATACGGCCCAGCTCGTCGCGGGTGGTGATGCCGCTGCGGCGGGTCAGGTCGCCGTGGGCGAGCGCGTCGACGACCTCGCCGATGCGGCGCACGGGGCGCAGGATCGAGCGGACCAGCGGGATCGCCAGGCCGATCAGCAGGGCGAGCCCGGCAGCGCCGGTGAGCAGGGCGAACAGGCGTACGTTGCGCTCGGTCGCGGCCATGTCGGCGCGCTCCTGCTCCGCGGCGGCCTGCACGGCGTCGGTCAGTGTGCCCAGCTCGTCGTCGGTGACGTGGTTGCGGGTGGCGATCTCGTCGAGGTTCGCCAGGGCCCCGGCCTTGTCGCTCGCCGCGGACTTCACAAAGCCGGTGATGAACGCGCTGAACGAGGTGAAGTCCGGCCGGTTCGCGGTGAACTGCGCCTTGAACGCCTCCGGCAGGCCCGAGGCCATCACCGCGTCGGCGGCCTCGGTCGAGGAGGCCACGTCGTCGACGGTGTCCTGCGTGACGTCCTGACCCAGGGCGGCCCGGTACGCGTCCACCTTGAGCTCGCTCTGCCGGGTGTCCAGATGATGCAGGGCGGCCAGGCCCTCCTCGAGCCCGCGGACGGTGTCCGACTGCCGGATGAGGTCGCGCTGACCGGCCAGGCTGATGGCGGCCATCACGGCGAGTGCCAGTGCGCCCGCGATCACGATGAGGACGAGCCTGCGGGCCACACCGAGGGTGCTCAGACGGAACATGTCCGCCCTATCGGCGCTGCTCAGTCACCCTGCAGTGATCTTCGCCAAAGAATTTTCCCTAAGGTCACGGCGCGGACGTGTCACTCTTGGGGCTGGAGAGGGGGCCGTGATGACCGAGTCCTTCCAGTACGCCGGCGCCACCGTCGAGATCGTCGAACCCGGAACCATCCTCGCCGCCGCGCGGGTCAACCCGGTCGAGTTGCTGCGCCGAGCGACGTTTCCAGCCCCCGTGCGCCGCGCCGGGCTGACCGTCTCCAGCGCCGACACACCCGCCGGGGCTCCGCCGACCGATAGTCCAGGCTTGGGTAGAGGCCCAGTGCACGTTTTCGCTGCCGAGATCAGCACCGCCACCGACGATCTGCCCGACCGGGACAGGATCCGGGCGGTGGTGCTCGGCAACGACCCGGTGGGCACGCTGCTCGCCAAGCGGATCGCCGCCGGTGACCAGATCACCACGCGGATCGTGGACGGCGTCGGAACAGCGGCCGTGGCGGCGTACAAAAAGCTGGGTCTTGATCGTCCGGGTGAGCCCGCGGTCCCGCGTGAGGCGCGGACGGACGTCCTGGCCGACGCGGCCGCGGGTCTGCAGGCGACCGTGAGTTACGACGCCGACGGCACCCTGATCCGGCTGCGCGCCGAGGTCCCGCGCGACGACGTCACCCCGGAGCATCTCGCCGCGATGGTGAAACTGCTGCTCCAGGCCGTGGGGACGCTGGTGCCGGGCGACGAGCCGCTCGCCGGGCGGCGCTATGTCGTGGCCCGCGAGAGCATCCCCAAGGTCGCGACCACCACCCAGGAGGTCACGCTCGACCAGGTCGGCGGGCTCACCGACATCGTGGCCGAGCTGCGCCAGATCGCCGTCTCGTTCCGGCACCCGGAGGCGATGGCCCGCTGGGGCGCGCGCCGGCCGCAGGGCATCCTGATGTACGGCCCGCCCGGCACCGGCAAGACGATGCTGTCCCGCGCCCTCGCCAACGAGATCGGCGCCGACTTCCGCGAGATCCGCACCCCCGAGATCCTCGACAAGTGGCTCGGCGGCTCGGAACGCAACATCAAGCAGATCTTCCGCGACGCCCGCCGCTACCGGGTCCCGACGCTGATCCTGTTCGACGAGTTCGACTCGATCATCAGTTACGCGGGCTCCGGCGGCGACGCGGCCAGCCAGGCGATCAACGCCGTGGCGGGCATCTTCAAGCAGGAGATGAACGACCTCATCGAGGCGAACCCCAACGTCATCGTCGTGGCGACGACCAACTTCCCGCACCGTGTCGACGACTCCCTGATCCGCTCGGGCCGTTTCGACGTCAAGGTCTCCGTCCCCAAACCCGACGAGAACGGCCGCACCGAGATCTTCCGCAAGATGATCGCCCAGCTCGCCGCGGTCCACGAACGCCCCGGCTTCACGATGTTCGCCGATGGCGTCGACCTCGCCGAGCTCGGCCGGCTCAGCCACGGCATGACCGGCGCCGACATCAAGGAAGCCCTGCGCCGCGTCCAGCTCGCCAAGGCCATGCAGGACGCCCACACCGGCGGCATGGTCGACCCGATCAGCCAGCAGGACCTGACGGCCAGCATATCCGGCCTGGGGTTCTGAAGATCCACTTCGCCAGGTCCCCGAGCTCGCGGCGCACCGCCGCCATCGTGGACCTGGCGAAGGGCTCGTCCTCGTGGATCGCGTCCACCCGCAGCAGGCCCGCCGCCCGGTCGGCGGTGGCGTCGACCTTGCCGATCAGGCGGTCGCCGTGCAGGATCGGCATGGCCCAGTAACCCCACCGGCGCTTAGCCGCAGGCTTGTACATCTCCAGCGTGTAGTCGAAGTCGAACAGCTCGGCCATCCGCTTGCGGTCGAAGATCAGCTGGTCGAGCGGCGAGAGTAGCGCCACGCGGCCCTGGAACGGCCGGTCCAGCTGCTCCGGATCGACCCGCCACTTCCCGCGTACGCCCTCGATGGTGGCGGCCTCACCGACGTCGTCCTCCCCGGGCCGGGCGATCCCCAGCGCGGTCAGCAACCGCTCCGCGCGCAGCAGCCGGGCCTGCTCCTCGGGCACCGACTCCTCCGGATACACCCGCTCGGCCAGGTCGAACAGCCGCTTCTGCCCCTCCCGGCCGGTGATCGCCACCTCACCGCGCAGCACCATCAGGTCGAGCAGCCGGTCCACGTTACGGTTGTTGTTCCAGCCCGACGAGCGCCACGGCACGTTGCAGGTGTCCGGCAGCTCGGACAGCGTCAACGGCCCCTCCCGCTCGATCCGGTGCAGAATCTCGCGCCGGCAGTCGTCGTTCGCGTCGACCCACTCCCGCACGTCCTCCTCCCAGGGCCGCAGATCGGTGCGGTGCTGCCAGGAGGCCATCTCGGCCCGGTAGAGCGCCAGGTCCTCCCGCGGCCGCGCCCGCCCGCGCAGCTCGATCAACGTCCCGCGCTCCAGGGCCGTCGCCAGCTCCGACTGCTGGTAGGCGGATCCGAGCCGGCTCCACACCACGACATCCGCGCTCGGCGCCACCGCCGCGGTCGGTTCGAGCTGAAGCAACGTCAGATGGCGGACCACGTCGAGCAGGGTCGCGGGGCGAGGCTGGTCGAGCAGCTGCGCGCGTACGGCGATCCGTCTTGCTTCCTGCCTCGAAAGCTGATGGATTCCCACAGCCGGAAGACTACGGCTTACGGAGGCTTTCCATGACCACCTACGTCCTTGTCCCCGGAGCCGGCGGCAGCGCCTGGTTCTGGCACCTGCTCACCCCCCACCTACGGGCAAAAGGCCACGACGTGGTCACCGTCGGCCTTCCCGCCGCCGACGAGGACGCAGGCCTCGACGTGTACGCCGAAACGATCGTCACCACCGTCGGACGGTCAGCTTTCGACGGGAACGCCGCGGGCCGGCGCGAGGATCTCGTGGTCGTCGCCATGTCGATGGGCGGATTCAGCGCGCCACTGGTCTGCGACCGCCTGCCGGTGACCGCACTGGTCCTGGTCAACGCCATGATCCCGGCCCCGGGCGAGACCGCCGGCGCCTGGTGGACCAACACGGGCCAGGAACAGGCCCGCCGCGCCTCCGACCTCGCCGCAGGCCGTGACCCGGACGCCGACTTCGACCCGGTGACGTACTTCTTCCACGACGTCCCGGCCCCGATCACCACTGCTGCCTTGGAGATCGAGGAGGCGCAGGCCGGCAAGCCGTTCGGGGAGCCGTGGCCTCTGCCCGCCTGGCCGGACGTCCCGACCCGCGTCCTGACCGGCCGCGACGACCGGATCTTCCCGGTGGCCTTCCAGACCCGGATCGCCGAGGAACGGCTCGGCATCACCCCCGAACTGTTGCCGGGCGGCCACCTGCTCGCGCTCAGCCACCCCGCCCGGCTCGCCGAGCTGCTCTGATCCGCGGAGAGCAGCCGGCCCGGGATCTTCCCCGCCTCTCAGTCCAGGCAGAACTCGTTGCCCTCGGGGTCGGCCATCACGATGAAGCCGGCGCTCATCGGAGGAGCGGGCTCATGACGCTGGAGGCGCTGCGCCCCCAGCGCGGTCAGCCGCTCGCACTCCGCCTCGAGGGCCGCCATCCGGGCCTCGCCCTGCAACCCGGGGGCGGCCCGGACGTCCAGGTGAACCCGGTTCTTCCCGGCCTTGTCCTCGGGAACCCGCTGGAAGAAGACCCGCGGCCCGCGCCCGTCCGGATCCTCGATGCCCGACGCCTGGTTGCGCTGCTCCTGCGGCACACCGACCTTCTCCAGGAACTCGTCCCACGCTGCCAGGGGGTCGGCGCCGTCCGCCAGCTCGACGCCGGGCGGTCCGGGGTGGACGTAACCCAGCGCGTCGCGCCAGAAGGTCGACAACGCCTGCGGGTCATGGGCGTCAAACGTGACCTGGAATTCGCGGCTCATCGGCTGCTCCGTTCGTGGCTTGTGTCCATACCTCGCCCAACGATTCTCGTCCGAGGCTGCTACGGGAGGCCTGTGGCTGGACCCGCCCCGGCCAGATCGGGCTTCGACCGGATCGTGCTGGACCCGGCGCGGCTGGATCGCGCCGGCGGCTGGTGTGGTTCAGTCCTCGAGGTAGTCCTCTTCGAGGTCGTACTCGTCCATGACCGCCCGCGCCTCGTCGCCGCGTCCCTGCCTGCGCAGTGTCCTGACCAGCACGACCGCGGCATCCCAGCGGATATCGTCATCGGGGCCGGCGAGCAGTTCGCGAGCCTGCCCCTCGGCCTCCGCCGGGCGCCCCGCCGCCAGGAGCAACTCGGCCCGGTTGACGAGTGCGGCACTCAGGTCGCCGGCGGCACCGGCCGTCCCGAACGCCGCGACGGCCAGGGCGATGCGGACGAGGGCGATCTCCGGCCTTTCCGCGTTGAAGGCCGCGACCGCGTGCAGCCGCCCGATCTCGGCAACCGGCACCCCCGGACAAGCCGCGATCAGCTGCGCCGCCCGCGCGATCACCTCTCGCGCCTCCTCGCTGGGAGACAGACAGCGAGCGGCCTTCCACAGGGTCCGCAACTCGTCCGCCGCGGCACTGAGCTCCCGCTCGGAGACGAGCCGGTCCGCAACGGTGACGCCCCCGCCTGCAACGAGCCGGTCCGCAGCGGTGCTGGCCTGGTCCGCAGGGGCGGTGGCCTGGGCTGCGGCGAGGCGGGTGGTGCGGTGGCGGTCGGCGGCGGCGAGGAAGCGCTGGGCTGCGGGTTCGCGGTGCTGGGTGTCGCCGGCCTGTTCCAGGAGGGTGGCGTAGGCGGGCAGGTCGTCCGGCACGTGGGCGGCCTCGCCGATCGCGTCGAGCACCGCCTCCGCCTGCCGCCTGCCGCGCGAGCGCTGGTAGAGCTCCCACAACAGATAGCGCCCCCGGACCGCGTCGTCGGCGAGGCCGGCCCGGTCGAGGCTGCGGACGGCTTCCTCCGCTGCCTCGGTGGCATCCCGCCACTGGTCAGCGTTGCGCAACGCGTACGCGACCTGCAGCCGTTCGCGCGCCGCCCCGGCGAGGTCGCCCGCGGCGGTGAGGGCCGCGACATGCTCGACCTGCGCAGCCAGGGCGGGGTCACCGGCGCGTGGGTTACCGGCGCGCCCCGCCAGAACGGTGAGTGGTAGCCGCGAAGCGAGCGGCGGAGCCGTCATCCGCGCAGCGATCCGGGAACTCTGGTGCGTGTTGCCGTTCCGGGCGTCGAAGCGGGCCGCCAGAGCGGAAGCCCGCGCGGCGAGCTCGTCGTGGGTCTCCGCGACGGTGGATGACCAGCGGCGGGTGCCGTCGTCCGAGCGGCGGCGCAGGGCCAGGTCGCCCTGGCCGGCGTCGCGGAGCCGGCCGAGCACCAGGGCGGCAGCGGCCGCGAACTCCATCTCGGCGAACGGTGACGACGGGCGGTCGAGCCAGCTCAGGTGATGCTCGATGACGTCAAGGCCGGCGGGCTCGTTGCCGCTGCGGCCCAGGAACGTCAGGTGCAGGGCGACGTTGTCGAGGTGGTGCCGGTCCTCGCGGATGTACCGGTAGCCGACGCGGTGGGCGTCGACGGCCTCGTCGAACCTGCCGGTACTGAGATAGGGGAGCAGGAGCTCGGCGAGCATCCACTGGGGCTGCTCGCTGCAGCCGCCCTGTTTCCAGGGGGAGCCGATGCGGATGGCCTCTTCGTGGTCGCCGGTCGACGTCAGCTGCCGGACCTGCGCCGACGGCACGCAGGCGTGGCAGTCGGCGAGGCTGTCCTGGGGCGCGGTGAGCATCTTGTCGTACCACTCCTGCGCGGCCGCGGTGTCGCCGACGTGGTGGGCGACGAGCCATCGGTGCTGGTAGACCGCGTGCAGGCTGTGGCCGGCGAGGCGGTAGCGGCGTTCCATGTCGTCGAGCACCGCCACGGTGCGGCCGAGCGGGATGTCGGGGAACTGCGGCAACGCCCAGACGATCCACTTGAACCGCCACAGCAGGGAGTGCTGCTGATGGCTGGTGGCGAGCTCGGGCTGCCGGTCGGCTGTCGCGAGGCACCAGGAGAACGCGAGGAAGGCGCGGGCCGGGTCGCCGCCGTGGTGGAACTCGCTGATCGCCGACATCCGGGCGCCGAACGCGAACTTCGTGGCCCCGGCGGCGTCGGCGTGCCGGAACAGCGCGTCCCACGCGGTGAACCGGGCCGGGCCGTCCGGGCGGCGGTGGACCTCGTGCAGCAGGTCGGTGAGTTGCTGCTCGGACATCGTCATCGGGACTCTCCCATCGCGCGTTCGAGCAGGCCCAGGAAGGACTGGTTGAGCGCCGCGGTGTCGGCGGGCCGCAGCGGCTGGTGGCCGAGCAGGAGCGCCTGCACGTAGAGGCCTTCGACGGCGAGCGCCACCAGGTGCTCGTCGCCGAGGGTGGCGGCGCGGCGCACGAGCGGGTTGCGGTGGTTGAAGACGAGCTGGGGCCGGCTGTCGGCGCTCGTCGTGAACGAGCCGAGGATCGAGGACCACAGGTCGTCGGCATCGTCCCGGCCGTGCCGCAGGTCCATCTGCAGGGCGGTGTCGCTGTCGAGCAGGTAGAGCGCGGGCAGCCCGGCCGGCTCGAACACGCGCACCAGCACCTCGACGCCGAGCGGGTCGAGCGTGCGCTGTGCCTGGGTGAGGAACGGGCGCACGGCCAGCTCGGCTTCGGGCTCCAGCGGGTCGAGCCGCATGGCCAGCTCGTTCGCGGTCAGCAACTCGGTGGTGATGCCGTCGCCGAGACCGGGCAGCCGGCGCAGCAGGTCGGCGTCGTAGACGTAGCCGCCGTTGACGACCGGGATCGACTGCGCGGCGGCGACCGACGCGAGCTGCCGGAACTCGTCGGCGGACGGGATGTAGCGGACCACGCCGTACCGTTCGCGAAATTCTGCCAGGGTGAGGGGGCCCATGTTGGTCTCGAACGGCCACCACTGGTCGATCAGGCGCAGCATGTCGTCGTCGTGCACGGCGAGCGCCTTCACCCCGAGATGGTGCACGTCGAGGAAGAGCCGCAACCGGCGCGGATCGGTGCGCCCGAGCGCGGTCAGCCAGCCCCGCAGCGACCCGCCGAGCGACTCGCGCACCTGGTCGAGCAGTCCGTCCTCATAGAGCGCCTCCCGGCTCGCGGTCGGCCGCAGCTCGGTCGTGTCGACCACGCACCGCACGAAGAACGCCCACTCCGGGAGCAGCCCCTCGATGCTCTCCGACAGCAGCATCTGTTTGAGGTAGACCCGGTGCGCCACCCGGGAGGCCGGGTTCGCGGGCATCGGCAGCACGAAGGCCACCCCGCGCAGCCCGGCCGCCGGCACGTCCAGGTCGATCACGTCGAAGGGCCGGAAACCGAAGACCTGCTCCGCGTACGCGTCGAGCCGCGCCCGCCGCCCGCCCGCCGGCTCGTCCCCGTCCCGCTGCCAGGGGGCGAGCGTCGTGGTCATGGACTCGCCGTCCACCGACACCGCGATCGGCAGCATCGACCCGAACAGCCGGGCCAGCTCGACGACCGTCTCGCGCCGCAGCCAGTGCTCGGCACCCCGGCGCGGCACCAGCGTCACCGTCGTGCCCTGCTCGGCGCGTGCCTCGCCCTCGCCCACCTCGTAGTGCCCGTCGGAATGCCCGACCCACTCGACGGCCGGCGCGTCCCCGCAGCGTGTCGACACCCGGATCTCGTCGGCGACCAGGAAGCACGAGAGCAGCCCGATCCCGAACTGCCCGAGGAACTCGTGCCGCGCGAACCCCAGATCGTCGCGTTTGGAACTGCGCCCGATGGTGGCCAGCAACTCGTGCACCTGCTGCTCGGTCAGCCCGATGCCGCTGTCGTGCACGCGCAGGGTGCCGCCCCCGGTCTCGATGCGCACGACCCCGGGCGCCCCAGGATCCAGGACCCGGCGTGCGGTGATGGCATCGACGGCGTTCTGCAGCAGCTCCCGCACATACACGCGCGGGCTCGCATACAGATGGTGACTCAACAGATCGACAATGCCCCGAAGATCCACATTGAACGAATAACCCACCGGTATTTCCTCCCGCGACCCCGACCGAGCGAGAGCACCATATCGGTACGCCCTACGCCTCCGCGGCCCCGTTTCCCGCCCCTGTGGACAACCACTCCCCGAGCTCCCCGGCAGCATCCTCGTCATACGCCACGAGCACGATCCGACCCACCGAGGTCGTCGCCGACCGCAGCGTCTCCACGGCGATCCGGGCAGCCTGCGCGGCCGGATACCCGTACACGCCGGTGGCGATGGCGGGAAAAGCGATACTGGTTGCACCCAGCTCATCCGCGAGAGCAAGGCTTTGCCGGTAGCAGGACGCGAGGATGTCGGCTTCGCCGTAGTCGCCGCCCTCCCACACCGGCCCGACGGTGTGGATGACGTGCCGGACCTGCGGCTCCAGGTCGAAGGCGGGGGTGGCCACCGCGAGGCCCGGGTCCAGCGGCGCCAGGGCCGCTCCGGCCTGCGCCAGCCGCGGACCGGCCGCGCGGTGGATCGCACCGTCCACTCCGCCGCCACCGAGGAGGGACTCGTTGGCGGCGGTCACGATCACGTCGACCCGTTGCTCGGTGATGTCACCGATGACGATCTCCATCGAAGCCATCACCCATGGTGACACTCGTGCGTCAGCGGGCTGCTTTCAGGATGACCCGGGTGACCGCGCCGGGGTCGGAGACCAGGGCCAGGTGGCCGCCGTTGACGCTGGTGACCTTCGCGCCGGCGCGGTCCGCCATGGAGTGCTGGGCCGCCGGGGTGATGATCAGGTCGTGCTCGCCGATGACGTCCCACGAGGGGATGGTGAGCCAGGCCGGTACGCCCGACGCCTGGTTGCCGGCGCTGAACGCGAGCGGGCGCTGAGCCGCGTACAAAAGCTGCGCGGTTGGGCGTTTGACCTGGCTTGCGAAGGTTGTCAGGAAGAGGTCCTGCTTCAGGTAGAGGTCGACGTCACCCGTGGGGGCGCCGGGGTAGGGAACGAAGTCGAAGAGGGTCTCCGGGGGCGCCGCGAGGGCGGAGTCCGCACCGGCGAGCGGGAAGATCGTCTCTCCCTCGGCGGGCAGGAACGCGTCGACGTAGACGAGGGCCTTGACGTTCGGGTTCCCGGTCGCGGCGTTCGTGATGACCGCGCCGCCGTAGGAGTGTCCGACCAGGACGATCGGGCCGGCGATGGTCGCCAGGAAGGCGGCGATCGTGGCCGAGTCGCCGGGCAGGCTGCGCAGCGGGTTCGGCGGGACGCGGACCGGATAGCCCTCGTCGAGCAGGCGCTGGGTGACGCCGCTCCACGACGAGCCGTCCGCCCAGGCGCCGTGCACGAGGACGACGGTCGGTTTGACGCGGTGGGGGGCGGCGCTCGCTGATGCGCCGGGCAGGACGGCGGCGATCAGCAGGACGGTTGCGGCGGCCACTATGGACCATCGGCGAGAGCGCATGGCTCTTCCTCTCCGGAATGCTCGCTTACCAGGGCGCAGCCGGGGTCTGGAGCCGCACGGTTACCGTACTCTCCGGGGGAAGGTCCGGGGCGGGCCTGCCGAAGTAATAGCCCTGGGCGAAGCGGTAGCCGAGCCTGCGCAGTTCGGCGGCCTGTTCGGCGGTTTCCACGCCCTCCGCGACCGCGTGCAGGCCGAGGCCGTCGCTGACCTGGATGAGGGCGGTGGCGATGACCGCGTGCCGGCCCGCCATGGTGATGGTGTCCACGAAGGACTTGTCGACCTTCAGGACGTCGACGGGGATGGTCTGCAGCAGGCCCAGCGACGAGTGGCCGGTGCCGAAGTCGTCCAGCGCGATCGCCACGCCCAGTGCGTGCAGGTTCTTGACCGCCTGGACGGCGTGGCCGCGGCCGAAGACGGCGGTCTCGGTGACCTCCGCGGTGAGGTTCTCCGGGGGCAGGCCGGTCGATGCGAGAACCGCGGCGACGACCTCGGTGAAGCCCGGTTCGGCGAGCTGGCGGGCGGAGACGTTGACCGACATGCGGGCCGGTGCCCGGTCGCCGAGGTCGCGCATCCAGGTGACCATCTGCGTGCAGGCGGTGCGCAGGATCCATTCGCCGAGCTCGACGATGAGGCCGTTGCGCTCCGCTGCGGGGATGAACTGGTCCGGCGGGACGAGGCCGCGCGCCGGGTGGTGCCAGCGCACCAGGGCCTCGGTGGCGACGACGCGTCCGGTTTGCAGATCGACGATCGGCTGGTACAGCACGCGGAACTGGCCGTTGTCGATGGCCGTACGCAGTTCCGCGCCCAGCCGCGCCTGCTCGTCGCCGGACTCGTCGAGCTCGGGGTCGTAGCGGCGGTGCCCGTCGAGGGTGCCCTTGGCCGCGTACATGGCGACGTCCGCCCGGCGCAGGACCTCGTACGGATCAATCGTGCCGGTGCTGTCCGCGACGCCGATGCTCGCGCGTACCAGAAGCTCGTGGTCGTCGGCCAGGATCGGAGCGCGCAGCGTCTCGGCGAGCCGGGCCATCGTCTGGTCCGCGGCCGCCGCCGACGCACCCGCCATGAGCAGCGCGAACTCGTCGCCACCCATGCGGGCCACGAGCACGTCACCGGGCAGCGCGCGGCTCAGCCGGGTGGCGACCACGCTCAGCAGCCGGTCCCCGACGGCGTGGCCGAGCCGGTCGTTGACGCCCTTGAAGTTGTCGAGGTCGAGCAGCGCCACCTCGACCGGCCCGGTGCCGATCGCGGTGCTCAGCGCCTGTTCGAAGCGGCGGCGGTTGGCGAGGCCGGTGAGGTCGTCCGCCATCGCGAGATCCTTGAGCTGATCGGCCTGGCGCTGCACCTGGGTGACGAAGCCCGACATGCGCCCGAGCACGAGCAGGAAGAGGATGACCCCGCCGCCGGCGATGGCGAGCCGGTCGACGATGTCGCCGCCGATCGACGGCACGAACAGCAGCCCCAGCGGCAGCAGGGAACAGACCGCCAGCACCGCGAGCCGGGAACGGCCGACGCGGGCCTGGGCGCGTTCCTGGGGCAGGGTTCCGGCCTGCTTCATCGAGGGGTGCAGGGCGGCGGCACCCCAGCAGACGTACGCGAGCAGCCACCCCCCGTCGAAGACGCTCGGCGCCGTCTCGACGTAGAGCTCGGCCAGCGAGTACGTGACGTCGGAGACCATCAGCAGCACGACGGCGAGCCCGAGCAGCCGTACGCTCGTCGATCGCCGCCCGGGGGCGGTGTAGAAGCGGGACAGCATCGCGAGCAACAGGGCGTCGGCCGCCGGGTAGGCCACCCCGACGATGCGTTCGACGGTCGACGCGGTCGCGTTCGTCGCGATCGGGTGCATCACGAAGACCCAGAACGTCATCCCCAGCCCGACCGCCACGATCGCCGCGTCGGCCAGGGCCGCGACGTCCCGGCCGTCCCGCCCCCTGCCGCGCATCAGCAGCAGCATCCCGGCGACCAGCATCGGGTACGCGCTCAGATAGAAGAAATCAGCAGGCGACGGGTACGGGTCCACGTGCAGGATGTACTGGTAGTACTCGAAGGTGAGGTCCCCGACGACCCACGTCACCTGACCCGCGGCGAACCAGTACCAGAGCGCCGGCCGCTTCGCCCGGTGCAGGCGCAGCCCCACGATGATCAGCACCGACGACGTCAGGCCGATGGCGTCATACGCGAGCTGGGACTGCAGGCTGTCGCGGGGCAGCAGGTAGTAGCCGGCGGTGGCGAGGGCGCCGGCGATCAGCCACCAGCGCCAGAGGCGTTCACGGAGCACGGTCAGCCCACCGCGACGCGGGTGCCGAGGAAGTCGGGTTCGGCGACCGGCCGGCCGAAGTGGTACCCCTGTGCCAGCCGGTAGCCGAGCCGGTACAGCTCGGCGGCCTGCTCGGCGGTCTCCACGCCCTCGGCGACGGCCATCAGCCCGAGCCCGCTGCTGACCTGGATCAGCGCGGTGGCGATGACGGCGTGCCGCCCGGCCATGGTGATGGTGTCGACGAACGACTTGTCGACCTTGAGGATGTCCACCGGCACGGTCTGCAGCAGCCCGAGCGACGAGTGCCCCGTGCCGAAGTCGTCCAGCGCGATCTTCACCCCGAGCTCGTGCAGGTCCTTGACGGCCTGCACCGCGAGCCCGCCGCCGAAGACGGCGGTCTCGGTGACCTCCACGATCAGCTGGTGCGCGGCGAGCCCGGTCCAGGCCAGCACCTCGGCGACCAGCGCGGTGAAGCCCGGCTCGGCCAGCTGCCGGGCGGAGACGTTGACCGACATCCGCTGCGGCCCGGCCTCACCGAACTCGTTGCGCCAGACCACCGCCTGCGAGCATGCCGTACGCAGGATCCACGCACCCAGCTCCACGATGAGCCCGTTCTGCTCGGCGACCGGGATGAACTCGGCGGGGCTGATGAGCCCGCGCTCCGGGTGCTCCCAGCGCACGAGCGCCTCCACGGACACGATCCGCCCGTCCGGCAGCGACACGATCGGCTGGTACACCACCCGAAACTGCCCCAGGTCCAGCGCGGCGCGGATCTCCGCCCCGAGCTTCGCCTGCTCACCGGCCCGCGCGTCCAGGTCGTCGCTGTACCCGCGGTGCCGCCCGCCACCGGCCGCCTTCGCCGCGTACATGGCGATGTCGGCCCGCCGCAGCACCTCGCCCGCGTCCCGGGTCCCGGTGCCGTCGGCGCTGCCGATGCTGGCACCGATCAGCAGTTCGTGCCCACCGGCCTCGACCGGCTTGCGCAACGCGGAGGCCAGCCGCTCGACGATCCCGGTCATCGCGCCCGGGCTCCCGGTCATCGCGCCCGGGCTCCCGCTCCCGAGCAGCACGGCGAACTCGTCGCCGCCCATCCGCGCGACCAGATCGCCCTCCCGCAACGCCCCGGCGAGCCGCTTCGCGACCACGGCCAGCAGCCGGTCACCGACCGCGTGCCCCAGCCTGTCGTTCACGTCCTTGAACCCGTCGAGGTCGAGGATCGCCACCTGCGCGTTGCCCGCGGCCACCGACCCGGCGAGCCGCTCCTCGAACACCCGCCGGTTGGGCAGCCCGGTGAGCGCGTCACACAACGCGAGCTCCTCCAGCTGCCCCGCCTGCCGCTGCACCTGCACCACGAACCCCGACATCCGGGCGAGGACCAGCAGGAACAGCACGACGGCCCCGACGCCGATCGCGAGCCAGTTCAGCTTCCCCGGCCCGCTCGCCAGCCCCTGCACGAACAGCACCGCCGGCACCAGCAGCGTGCAGGCGGTGAGCAGCGCCAGCCGGGTACGCCCGAGCGTGGGCGCGGTACTCCGGGCCTGCACCACCGCCCGCGGCGCCGGCGCCCGCGACGAGCGGTCCAGCGCCGCGGCGCCCCACATCGTGTTGGAGAGCAGCCACCCGACCGCCACCACACCCTCGAACTCGGGTGCGAACGTCGGCACGAACTGGAACAGCACGTCGGACACGAGCAACGTCACCATGCCCACGGTCAGCAGCCCGAGGCTCACCGTCAGCCGCCCCGACCGGACCACCAGCTGCGCGACCAGAGCGATCAGAAGCAGATCCAGCGCCGGGTACGCCGCCCCGATCACCCGCTGCAGCAACGGGCTCGACGCATCCGCCGCCATCGGCGCGATCACGAACACCCACCACACCAGGCTCAACCCACCGGAGATGATGGTCGCGTCGAGAATCCCCGCCCAGTCCCGCGCGAGCCGCCCCCGCGCCACCAGCAACGTCCCGGCCACCAGCAGCGGGAACGCCGCCAAATAGAACGCATCAGCAAGGGACGGAAACGGCGAAAGGTGCAAAATCTGTCGATACACCTCGTACGTCACATCGCCGAACAGCCGCAGCCCCACAGCACCGGCGAACACGAACCACCCCACCCGCTGAACGGGCCGGTTCCGCCGCACCCCGGCCACGATCGCCGCCAGGGTCGCCACGGTGAACGAGTTGTAGAAGAAGGCCGCCACCGGAGTCCCGTCACGCAGGAACGGATACGCGACGCTGACCAGCAGCCCCACGATCACCCACGCCCCGACCACCCGGTCAGCAGTTCCCTTCCGCACGACATGCCATCGGCAGCCCCGGCCCCCAACTGAGCTTCTCTCGACCTTCACCCCACCCCTGGCCTCCCGGCACGACGTGATGTCCCAGCAGCTCTACGGCTGGGGCAGGCAGGCGCGAGGAGACCGGCCGCCGGTCCGCAGCCCGGACAGCGAGGACGACGCGGCACTGCGGGATGCCCTCGACCAGGGCGATGAGGACGGGGCAGGGCGTGGGAACGACCCGACACTGCGGGATGTCCTGGGACCGGAACGGCGACGAGGCCGGGCCTGGGAGTGAGGGTGAGTGCCTGGTCACCCCGACAGCTCGTCGTCGGTGACGATGTTCGGTAACGCCGCGCGAGTTTGTCCCAGGCGGTGGTGGCACGGGTTCCGTCGGGCCGGGGGTCGATCCGCGAGAACGCGTCGCGGACCGGATCGTTCCAGCGCACGAGCGACTCCGCGCCGAAGTCGTCGAGAGTGACCGCCGGGTGGCACCGGGAAGGCGCTCGTGGCCGCGTCCGGGACGCACGCGTTGCCGCCGGGCAGGCTCGGGGCTGGACGCGGCCGATCCCGGCTCGATCCCGACTCGATCGCGGCTCGATCGCGGCGGCCGGCGGCCTGGAGCCCCCCGGATGTTGCGCGTGCGGATCCCGAACGAGCTCGCGGTGCTCGGGTTCGGCGCTCACGGCGCGCATTCGTCGGTGGTCCGCTCGCCCCGACCGTGCACGGCGAAGGCGCCCGCGACCCTGATCGCCGCGACCCGGGCCAAGGGCGTCCGGCCTACGTTGGCGACGACGGCAACCGCTACCCGGCCGTGCACCGCGCCGCGGGCGACCACGTCGGCTACCTCGACAACCCCGCCTCCGGAGCCCTCACCAAGCAGAGCGTGCACCGGCACCCCACCCATCCCACCCGTCCCACCCGCCTCACGACATCACCTCGGCCGAGGACATCGCCGCCGGCTGCTACGACCTGGCGCCCGCCTGCCACCTGGTGGAACTGCCCTACGCCGGAAGCGCTCGGTCGACGATGGCGGCGGTGTCCGTGCCGGTGGGGAGGATGCCGAATGTCAGGCCGCCGTCGCCGCTCAGCCGGGAGCCGCAGAAGGCGTCGGCGATGGTGTTCGGGGCGTGGCGGACCAGCAGCGCGCCCTGCAGGACGAGGGCGAGGCGCTCGACGATCCGCCGGGCCTGGGACTCGTCGGCGGTGCCGAGCAGGGTGGTCAGGCCGGCGGCTGCCTCGTCCAGGCGGCGGTCGGCGCCCGTGGCGAGGCCGATCTCCGTGCGGTAGGCCTCCAGGCTGCGCGGGTCGCGGCGCAGCGCCCGGAGCGCGTCGAGGGCCTGGACGTTGCCGGAGCCCTCCCAGATCGAGTTGAGCGGGGCGTCGCGGTAGAGCCGGGGGAGACCGGACTCCTCGACGTAGCCGTTGCCGCCGAGACATTCCAGGGCCTCGCCGACCACCGCGGGCTGGCGTTTGCACACCCAGTACTTACCGAGCGCCACGGCGAGCCGGCTGAAGGCACGCTCGGCGTCGTCACCGCCCACACCTCGATCGACGGCCCCGGCCAGTCGCAGAGCCAGCACCGTCGCCGCCTCGCTCTCCACCGCAAGGTCCGCCAGCACCGAGCTCATCAGCGGCTTGGCGATCAGCGGGCCGCCGAACGCCGAGCGGTGCCGCGCGTGATGCACCGCCTGGACCAGCGCGGCCCGCATGCCGGACGCCGAACCGGTCACGCAGTCGAGCCGGGTCATCGCCACCATCTCGATGATCGTGCGCACGCCCTGACCCTCGTCGCCCACCAGCCACGCCACGGTGTCGTCGAACTCGGGCTCGCTGCTCGCGTTGCTGCGGTTGCCGAGCTTGTCCTTGAGCCGCTGGATCCGGAACGTGTTGCGGCTGCCGTCGGGCAGCACCCGCGGGAGCAGGAAGCACGACAACCCGGCGGGTGCCTGGGCGAGCACCAGGAACAAGTCGCTCATGGGGGCGCTCGTGAACCATTTGTGCCCGCGCAGGCGGTAGGTGCCGTCGGCGACGCGGGTCGCGGTGGTGGAGTTGGCGCGGACGTCGGAGCCGCCCTGTTTCTCGGTCATCCCCATGCCGGCCAGCAGCCCGCGCTTGACCGCCGGGGTGCGCAGCCCGGGATCGTAGACGCGGCTGGTGAGCAGGGGCTCGTACACGGCGGAGAGCTCGGCGTTGTGGCGCAGCGCGGGCACCACGGCATACGTCATGGAGATCGGGCAGGCATGCCCCGCCTCGACCTGGCTCCAGACGAACAGCCCGGCCGCCCGGGCGACGTGTGCCCCGGGCCGGTCGTCACCCCACGGCGAGCCGGCCAGGCCCTCGCCGACGGCGACCTCCATCAGCCGGTGCCACGACGGGTGGAAGTCGACCTCGTCGACCCGGTGACCGTAGCGGTCGTGGGTGAGCAGCCGCGGCTCGTGCCGGTTGGCCTCCTCGGCGCAGCGCTGTGGCTCCTCCTGGCCGCCGAGCTTGCCCAGCCGGTGCAGGTCGCCGGTGGCCCACCCGGCACCCTCGCGCTCGACCGCGCCCAGCAGGGCAGGGTCGGCGGCGATGTCGTGGCCCACCAGCGGGGGCGGCTGGTTCACAACGTCATGGGTGGACTGGCTCATGGATCGAATGTAACGGGGACGGCCCGATCAGGGCCGTCCCCGTTCTCAAGCCTGTGGACAGGCTCGCATTGTGGATGACGTCAGCAGGTGGGTTCCCCGGACTGGGCGGGGACGCTGACGGCCGTCCAGGCGGCCTTGACCGCGTTGAACGTGGTGCAGACACCCGGGGTCAGGCTCTTCGCGGCCTGCAGGGTCCACACCCGGTACTTCAGGTACGACGAGCTGGACGTCTTCAGCAGCATGGCGTTGTACATGACCTTGATCGCGGTCTGGATGCCGACACCGGTGACGGTGCTGCTGTTGCACGTCGGGCTCGCGGGCTGGCCGTTGCCGGCGCTGCCCTGGGCGAGCAGGTAGAACCAGTGGTTGCCCGGCCCGGCCGCGGCGTGCACCTCGGCGCTCGGGGTGCTGCTGGAGTAGCAGTTGCTGTGCCCGGCGAGCGACGGGTTGTACATGTAGCGGATCGGGCCGCTGCCGACGAGGTTGACCTCCTCGCCGACCTGGTAGTCCGGCGGGTCGTTCGGGTTGTTGGCGTAGAACTCGGTCGCCGCGCCGAACGTGTCGGCGACGAACTCCTGCGTGCCGCTGCGGGAGATGCCGCCCGGCGTGTAGTCGTCGATGCCGTGACCCAGTTCGTGACCCACGACGTCGGCCGACGCGATCCATTTGCCGGCGGTGTTCTTGCCGATCTGCACCTGCGTACCGTCGTAGTAGGCGTTCTGGTCGTTCAGGCCCACCCGGATCGGCCACGCACCGCCGCTGCCGTTCTGGCCGTTACGCCCGAGCCACGACGAGAGCATCGCGGTCTGCTTCTGCGCGACGTAGAACGCGTCGACGCAGCCGGTCTCGCGGTTGGTGCCGACGCCGTTGCCCCACACGTTGTCGGGCCCGGTGAAGACCGCGTTGCCGGTGGCGTTCTGGCAGCTCAGCGTCGTCTGGACCGGGTCCTTCAGGGAGTACGTCGACCCGGACAGCGTCGTGTTGAGCGTGACCGAGCCGTTGATCCAGCCCGTGCCCGTGCCGCTGACGTCCATGACGTGCTCGGTGGTCTTCACGACCTTGCCGGTCACCGCGTCGACCGCGACGCTGAGCCGGCTCGGGCCCTCCGCGCTCGTGCCGGTCATCGTGGACTCCCAGGCCAGCGTCGCCGCCCTGCCCTCGTCCTTGACGATCACCAGCTTCGTGCCCTCGACCCCGGTGACCGAGGCGAGCTGCTTCTTCGCGGTGGCCAGCGCCGCGGCCTGCGACACCTTCGGCGTGGTCGACAGGTCACCGAGGGGGCTGCTCTGCGCGACCGAGGTGTACTCGACCTGCCCGGCGGCGTCGGTGACGATCACAAAGTCACCACCCGACACGGGTACGCCCTTGTAGCTGCGTTCGTACGACACGTACTGGTGCCCGGCCGAGGAGACGACCTGGCGCTGCTGGAACGTCTCGCTGCCGCCGGCGTGCAGGTAGGCCGGACGACCGGCGACCAGCGCCGCTGCTTTTCCGGAGGCCAGGGTGACGGCCGCCTTCGCGGAATCCGCGGCGGACGGCGCCGGCGGGGTGACCGGCCCGGCGTTCGCCGGCGCGGTGGTCATCGCAGCGGTGACCGCGGCGGCGGCCCCGAGCGCGACGACGAGGGAGGATCGAAACATTTCGCACTCCTTCCCCGCCCCGGGGGAGGGGCAGGCTCGGACATCACGTTATTTATCAGCGCGAATCCAGGTAATGGGGAAAACCCTCGTTCCTGTGCCGTACACCGGCGCGTCATCTCCGGGTAGAGCCTGGTCACACCGACCCGTAGCAGGGCACACAGGAGTTTCACAGGCATGTAGAGTCGCGTCGCTCGATGTCTGAAACACCATCACGGACGGAAATATATTTTGCGAAGCATGGCGACGAAGGCTGCGTTCGTGGCACTGGCCGTGGCGGTCCTGCCGCTCGCCGGCTGTGGCAGCAACGACACGGACTCCGCGCAGACGTCCGCTCCGGCCGCGTCCTCCGCGCCCGCCGGAAACGGCGTCACGGCCCTCAGCCCCGACGAGATCGTGACGAAGGCGAAGGCCGCGCTCGCCACGGCCAAGTCGTTCCACGTCAAGGGTGACGTCGCCGAGGACGGCCAGAAGACCGGCATCGACCTCAAGCTCAACGGCGACGACTTCATCGGCGCGATGACCATGGGCACGGCCAAGGTCGAGCTCCTCGCGGTCGGCGGCAAGAAGTACATGCGCCCCAACGACGAGTTCTGGACGACGGCCGCCGGCGCCCAGGGCAAGACCGTCGCCCAGCTCGTCAACGGCCGCTGGGTCGCCGGCGCCGACAGCGACCAGTCCTTCGCCGACATGTTCAGCATCGGCAACGTCAACGAGATGCTCAAGCCCACCGGCGCCCTCAGCAAGGGTGACGAGACGCAGATTAACGGCGTCCCGGTCATCGGCCTCAACGACGCCGGCGAGCCCGGCTCGGTCCTCTACGTCGCCACGACCGGCGAGCCCTTCCCGATCCAGATGCTCGGCGCGGACAAGTCCACGGTCGACTTCACCGAGTTCGGCGAGACGTTCACGGACATCAAGGCCCCGGCCACCAAGGACGTCGTCGACCTGGGCAAGCTCGGCGGCTGACAAAAGCGCACGGCTGACGCAAACCCGAGTTTGCCGGCCCGAAGCACACAGGGCGCCGATCACCGCAGGGAGATCGGCGCCCGGTTTCGTTCTCCGGGAACAGGTACATCAGCGGCCAAACGCGCCAGGATGTCGTCCGCCCAGGCCAGGAACCATCGGCGGAGCTCAGTGATCTCGTCGTCGGTGAGCCCATAGGCCGTGAACGTGGCGTCGTCACGAAGCTCGATGGCAGAAAGCCTGTCCGCGAGATCGGCCGATGATCCTCGGACACAGGATGTGGGGTCTGCGGTATGAGGGCGTGGAAGTTCGAGTGGGACGGCACGGTCTGGGCGTGTTCAGCAGAGCCTGCGGCTGATGGCAATCTGTGCCGCGGGATCGAGACGTTGAGTGATTCGTTCGGGAGCCGGGCCTGGGTGGTGAGGCAGTTCCTGGAGTTGTGGGAGGAGCGAAGTCGAGGCCGACGAGCTCAAGGCCGCCCTGCGCGCACTGGCAACGGCGATGGAGATGATCTCCACAGATCGCCGGTGCGGACCCCGCGGGCCGTCCGGGCGGTGACGGTGAGCCAGGCGATGACAAGGACGGCGTACATGACGATTGCCAGGGCAGTGAGGGCCGGGGAGCCGGAGCGGACCGCCAGGGCGCTGGTGGCGGTGACGACCGTGCCGAGCGGGAAGGTGAAGCTCCACCAGGTCAGGGAGAAAGGCAGGCCGGCGCGGGCGGTGCGCACGGTGATCGCGCCCGCCAGAGCCGTCCAGAACAGAGCGAAGCCCAGGGTGGGTACGCCGTACAGCAGCGCGATCACGCCCGCGCCCGTCGCATAAGGCTCGGGGAGCACCCCGGGAGCCGCCCGCGCGAGCAGATGGAACGCCGTCACCGACTGCCCGAGCGGGCCGAGGACGATCCACAACGTCGGGACCATACGTGCTGCGCCATCGGGGTGGCGTACCAATCGGGCCCAGATCTGGGTGATGACCATGATCGCGGCGAACAGGCTGATGCCGGCCAGCGCGTAGCAGCCCAGCAGGAGTTCGCGGGGGAAGTCCACGTGCGGCACGAGCAGCGCCCCGGTCGACGCCGAGACCATCGGCGGGACGACCGGCATCAGCCAGCCACCGAACGCGGCGCCGGGGCCGGCCGGCTGCCCGGTCATCATCCGGTACGGGACGGCGACCGCGACGATCAGCCCGAGGACCGTGCCGGTGCCCCAGAGCGCCAGGTCGACGGTGACGGCCGCGGGCAGCCCGATCCAGTCCCGGCCGAGCAGCAGGGTGCCCGCACCGACGGTCAGCAACGCCATCGGAGGCGCGCCCCAGAACTGCACGAGCACGGGATCGCCGGAGTGGCTGGTGCCGTTGCGCAGGGTCACGGCCAGGACCGCGACGAGCAGAGCGGCGGACAACGCCCACACGACCGTGGCGAGGGAGTGCAGGCCTGCTATGCGTACGGGCAGGGTCGCAGCCGCCGTGGCGACGATCCCGGTGCCCATGACGGTGGCGTACCAGTTGGGTCCGAACATGCTCTCAGCCTGCGGCCATCGCGGCGGGGCCGGTAGGCGGACAGCGCGCCTGAGGTCATAGGCTACGGTTATGCCCCTGCCGCCGGTCTTCGCCGACCTCACCGCCTTTGAACTGCTGCTGAGCGTCGCCCGGCTGGGCAGCGTGGGCCGGGCAGCCGCCGCGCACACCATCTCCCAGCCCGCCGCCAGCGCCCGCCTGCGCGAGCTCGAACGCCGCCTCGGCCTGACCCTGCTCCACCGCACCCCGCGCGGCTCCACGCTGACCGCGACGGGAGCACTGGTCGCCGACTGGGCCCGCACCGCCGTCGACGCCGCCGACGCCCTCGCCACGGGCGTCACGGCCCTGCGCGCGACCCACGAGAGCCGCCTCGCCGTGGCGGCCAGCCAGACCGTCGCGGAATACCTCCTCCCGGCCTGGCTGGTCGCCCTCCGCACCGCCCACCCCGGCCTGACCGTGACCCTGCGCGCGGCGAACTCCGCCGACGTGGCCGCCGCCGTCCTGGCCGCCGACGTGAACCTCGGCTTCGTCGAAGGCCCGGACCTCCCCACCGGCCTGCACGCCGAGGTCGTCGCCACCGACCGCCTGGCCGTCGTGGTCGCCCCCGGCCACCCGTGGTCCCGCCGCCGCCGTGGCGTCACCGCCGAGGAGCTGGCCGCAACGCCCCTGGTGTCCCGCGAGGCCGGCTCGGGCACCCGCCGCGCCTTCGAACAGGCACTGGGCGGCCGGACCACGGCACCGCTCCTGGAGCTGTCGTCGACCACGGCGATCAAGCACGCGGTGGCGGCGGGCTCGGGCGCCGCGGTGCTCAGCTCCCTGGCGGTGACGGCCGAGCTCGCCGCGGGAACGCTGGTCACGGTCCCGTCTGCGGTGCCGCTGCAGCGGCGGCTGCGCGCGATCTGGCCCTCGGGCGACCAGCTGATCGGCCCGGCCCGAGACCTCTACGCCATCGCCCGCCGCCACCGCTGATCTCCGCGTAACCGGGTACTCGTCCGGCATTCCCGATTGCGGTGGCGTTAGCCGTTCCCGCTGATCGTCCTGGTTACGACGAATCGCATCAACGCCGTGAGCTGCGGATACCGTCTGCGGCGGATTCCTGACAGGGCCGCCGTGCCGGGGCGCGTGATTGCTTGACCGGGTGAGACTTCGCCCCGCACTGGCCGTTGCCGTCCTCCTCGTGCCGTTCGCCGTCCTGACACCCGCAAGTCAGGCCGCTGCCGCCGAGCCCGCACCGCTCGCGCGGGTGAACTTCCAGCCGGCGACCTCGGCCGTACCCGCGGGATACACCGCTGATTCCGGCGCGGCGTTCACCGCGGCGCGCGGGTCGGGCTGGGTGGTGCAGGGTTCGCAGACGCCGCTCGATCTGAGCCGGAACACGCGGGACCGGGCACGTGCGGGGATCGACGCCCGGCTCAACACGCTGATCCATCTTCAGTACGGCGATGTCGGCGGCACCAGCGGCGTACTCACCGCCGGTGCCTGGGAGTACGTCCTGCCCAACGGCCTCTACAGGGTGACGGTGTCCGTGGGTGACCAGCCCGCGTACGACAGTTCGCACGCCGTCCGCGTCGAGGGTTACCCGGCGGTGATGGGCTTCGTGGGCAGCGCGACGACGGAGTTCCGGACGGCGACCGTGACAGTGCCGGTGAGCGACGGCCGGCTGACCGTCGACGCGGTCGGTGGGACGAATACGAAGCTCAACTACCTGGAGATCTCCCCGGCGTACGCGCTGAAGGTCAACTTCTCGGACCCGGCGACCGCACCGCCGGCCGGTTACGTGCGGGACGCCGGGGACCCCTACACGGACCCGCGCGGCTACGGCTGGGTCGCCGCCGGGACGTCGGCGCCGTTGAGCCTGACCGCCAACGGCCGGAACCGGAACCCGGCGGCGGGGCAGGCCGACATCCGCCTGGCGACGCTCATGCACCTGCAGCTTCCGGCGAACACGCCCGGTAGCTGGGAGGCGGCGGTGCCGAACGGTGCGTACACGGTGACCGCAGCTGTGGGTGACGCCGGGACGGCCGTGGACAGCAACCACTGGCTGAGCGTCGAGGACCAGAACGCGGTCGCCGCCTTCGTGCCCACCGCCGGCACCAGGCACGCGACGGCCACCCGGACGGTCACCGTCACCGACGGGCGGCTGACGCTCAGCGCTGCGGGCGGCGTCAACACCAAACTCAACTATGTGGACATCGCCGCCGCGGCCAGTGCCCCGGGAGTGCGGACCAGTACGCCGGCGAACGGCGCGGTGGGCGTACCCGTGAATGGAAGCGTGGTGGAAGACCTGGTCCTGCCCGACGGGGGTGTCGACGCGGCGACGCTCAGCTCGTCGACCGTCACGCTGACGCGGGTGAGCGACGGTGCCCCGGTGGCCGCGAACGTCATCACCAGCGGCGGTGGGGACGTGGTGAACCTGTCGCCCACGGCTGCGCTCGCGCCGCTCACGGCGTACCGATTCAGTGTTACCTCGGGCGTGCGGGACGTGCGCGGCAGAGCGTTCCAACCGCATTCGATCGTCTTCACCACCGGCAGCGGTGACGGCCCCGGCGGCCCTGCGGCCTTCGACAAGGTGGTCGGCGTCGCGACGGGGGCGTCCTTCACGACGGTGGTCAAAGGACCTGACAACTATTTGTACGCGGGAAGCCTCGACGGCCGTGTCTTCCGCTATCCGATCGCCGCGGACGGCACGCTCGGCATCGCGACAGTGAGCACCGCGGTCCGCGACAACGCGACAGCGCTGGGCCTGGCGGGTGCACCCGCGCGCACGGTCATCGGCATGGCGTTCGACCCGGCCGGCGATCTGTGGGTGACCGATAACTACGAGTACGTCGGCCCGCTGAACGTTCCGGACTTCTCGGGGCGCATCGGCCGGATCCACGACGGCGTCTACACGCCCATGGTGGTCGGCCTGCCCCGCTCGGTGAAGGACCATGAGACGAACTCGCTCGCGTTCGGGCCGGACGGCGCGCTGTATGTCTCGCAGGGTGCGAACAACGCGATGGGCGGCGCGGACGCGACCTGGGGCAACCGCCCGGAACGCCTGCTCAGCGCGGCGGTCCTCCGCCTCGACACCAGCCTGCTCGGCACGTCACCCCTGGACGTCTCGTCCACGTATGACCCGTACGCCGCGGGTGCGCCGCTCACCCTCCACGCCACCGGGGTGCGCAACGCGTACGACCTGGTGTGGCACCGCAACGGCCACCTCTACGCCCCGACGAACGGCTCGGCCGCCGGCGGCAACACTCCCGCGACGCCGTCCCCGCTCCCGGCGGCCTGTGCACGCCGCGGCTACACCGCCCCGGTGGTTCCCGCGCTGACCGCCGTCCCGACGGCGGAGACGGACTACGTCTTCGACGTGAGACCGGGCCGCTATTACGGTCACCCGAACCCGGCGCGCTGCGAATGGGTCCTCGCCGGCGGCAACCCGTCCTCCACCGTGGACCCCTTCGAGGTCCCTGCCTACCCCGCCGGCACCCGGCCGGACCCGAACTTCGACCTGGCCGGCACGTACGACGCCGGCCTGCACGCCTCCGCGAACGGTGCCCTCGAATACCGCGGCGGCGCCCTCGACGGCAAACTCCTCGTGGTCCGCTACTCCTCCGGCCAGGACATCGAGACCTTCGACGTCGCACCCTCGGGCGCGCTGAGCAACCGAACCACCGGCATCACCGGTTTCACGGGTTTCAGCCAGCCCCTCGACATCGCCCAGGACACCGCCACCGGCAACCTCTACGTGACGGAGCTCGGCGCGAGCCGCATCACCCTGCTGCGCCCCCGCTCGTGAGCACCCCCGCCGCTCAGGGTCAGCTCGCCGCCCGGGACCGCTGGGGAGTGGTGCCCGACCAGCGGCGGAAGGCCCGGTAGAAGGAGCTGGGCTCGTCATAACCGAGCAGCAGCGCGACCTCCGGGACCGAGACGTCCGGGCGGCTGAGGTAGCCGCGGGCCAGGGTGCTCCGGGTGTGTTCGAGGACGGCCTGGAAGGTGGTGTGCTCGCCGGCGAGGCGTCGCTGCAGGGTCCGGTCGCTCAGCGCGAGGCGGCGGGCGACGCCACCGGCCGTGCCCCGGCCCGCGGGGAGAAGCTCGATGAGGGCCGCGCGGACCCGTTCGGTCGTGGACTCGGCCCGGTCGAGGTCGGCGAGGCGGCGGCGCAGATCGGGCTCGAGGAGCTGCCACATCTCGGCGTTCGAGGTCAGGAACGGGCGCCGGGCGTCGGCGGCGGTGAACACGACGGCCGGGGCCGCGCCCGGGGCGAACGGGACGCCGAGGTAGTCCCGCCAGGCGTCGGCGGCCGGGCCGCGGGGCGGGTCCGGCATGAGGATCCGGGCCGGAGTGATCCGGGTACGGGTGCCGAGGCGGGCGAGGGCCACCCAGAAAGCCAGCTCGTACGCGACGAGACCGGGCGGGGGTGGTGGCTCCGCCGGCCAGTGCATCGTGAGGGTCAGGTCGTCGGTGAGCGTCAGCTGCTGCGGGCCGAGGAGCCGCTTGTACAGGGCGATCCGTTCCGCGGCGCCGCACAGGTCGGCGCTGCACAGGGCGGCGAAGATCGGGGGCTGGAACGTCTCCGTGCTCATCCGGGCGGCCAGCCGGGGCCCGATCGCCGGGTCGCCGGCGAGCTCCTCCATCGCGGTCCAGCACCGGTAGAACTGCTGCGGGGTGAGCGCGGCCGGGCCGTGCAGGAACAGGTCCTCGGGCAGCCCCGCCGCCCGCAGCACCGGCGCGGCGGGGATGCCGACGTCGGCGAACATCGCGGCGGTCGCCGCGCTGAGCGTGAACCGGGCCGGGGTCACGGGCGGCTCGTGGTCCCTGCCTGCGCGAGCGCCCGGGCCACGTCGACGTCGAGGCCGGTGAGGTCGCGCGACAGCTGCCACAGCACGCGGATCGCCCGGTCGGCGCCCGGCCGGATCAGCGGCCGCCGGACCGGCGCACCGGTGGCCGTCCAGCGCGGGCCGTACATCGTGCCGCCCTCGGCCCGGGGGTCGGTCGCGGCACGCAGCTGGCTCAGCACCCCTTGCTCGACGGGCATGCCGACCGCGCGGGTGATCTGCCGCAGGATCGTGCCGCGCAGCCCGGCGGCACCGGCCGCGCTGGACGTGTCGAACAGGTCCGAGTTGGTGAACCCCGGGTGGGCGGTCAGCGCGCGGGCGGACACCCCGGCGGCCCGGAACCGGCGGTCGAGCCCCTGCGCGAAGTGCCGGTTCGCGAGCTTGGAGTCGTCATAGGCGCCCCCTGGTGAGTAACCGCGCCGCGGGTAGCCGTCGAGCGGATGCCCCATGTGCTGCGCGCTGCTGGTCAGCGTCACCACCCGGGCGTCGCGGGTGCGCACCAGCGCCGGCAACAGATGCGCGGTCAGCGCCCAGTGCCCCAGGTGGTTGACGCCCAGCTGCGTCTCGAACCCGTCGGCGGTCGTGCCCTGCGGCACCGCCATCACCCCGGCGTTGGTGATCAGCAGGTCTATCCGCGCGTGACCGGCCAGGATCTCCCCGGCGGCCCGCTCGACCGACGCCAGCGACCCCAGGTCAAGAGCGACGATCTCCAATGAAGCCCCCGGGTACGCCGCCCGGATGCCGTCCCGCGCAGCCGCCGCCTTGTCCCTGTCCCGGGCCGCCATGACCACATGCGCCCCCTTCGCGGCAAGCACCCGCGCGGTGGCCAGCCCGAGCCCGCCGTTCGCGCCGGTCACCACCGCCACGCGCCCGTGCTGCCCGGGAACATCCGCTACTGACCAGGCCATCGTCGTATCCCCTCGCAAGCGTCCACCTCTGTCGCCTCCGACGCTACGGTCCCGCGGCCCCCGCGACAGTGGCAGAACGCGCCACTCTCCTGCCCATCCGCGCCACCCCCTACCCTGGCGCAATGACCGGCGACTTCTCCCGCAAACCGACATTGACCGGCGACCGGGTCGTGCTGCGCCCGTTCCGCGAGGACGACAACCCGGCGATCGCCACGGCCCTGCAGGATCTCGAAGTCATCCGCCTCACCGGCAGCGAACCGCTCACCTGGGACGAGGCGGCCGAGCAGAAGCTCCGCGACTGGTACGCCGCCCGCAACACCCAGCCCGACCGGCTCGACCTGGCCATCGAGGACCGGGCGACCGGTCAATGGGTCGGTGAGGTCGTTCTCTACGAGGTCGACATCCGCAACGCGAACTGCACGTTCCGCACCCTGATCGGCCCTTCCGGCCGAGACCGCGGGCTCGGCTCCGAGGCACTGCGCCTCCTGCTCCCGTACGCCTTCACCACCCTCGCCCTCCACCGCATCGAACTGCACGTGTTCGACTTCAACCCGCGCGCGCGAAGGGTCTACGAAAAGGCGGGGTTCCAGGTGGAGGGCATCCAGCGGGAGGTTCTGCGCACCCCGGACGGCTGGGCGGACGCCGTGCAGATGGCCATCCTGAACCCGGACCGGTGAGTACGGGCCCGGCCGGCGCCCCTCGGTGGTCGCCGGCCGGACAACCCCTTAGTTGCCGGCGGGCCCGGAAAGGTTGCTCGCGAATTTCCGGGACCACGTGCGGAAGTCCGTCGCCTGCAGGCCCCGCTCGGTCAGGAGGCCGGGGTGGGCGGGGCTGCCGACGACGTCCATGCGTTCGACGGCGTTGACCATGAACGGCAGCATGCCCCGTGCGACGGCTTCGTCGCTGGTCAGCACCGGTGCTTCGACCTTGCGGCCGGTCTCCTCGGTGAGGATGGCCGCGATCTCCGTCATGGTGTGCACGTCGCCGGCCATCTCCAGGTCGACGCCGTCGAGGGTCCCGGCACCTCCGAACGCCGTCGCGGCCGCGGCGCCGATGTCGTCGACGGCGATCAGGGGGATGCGGGTGCCGGCGGAGAAGCCCGTGATGATCGTGCCCGTGGCGGCCCAGTCGCCGAACAGGTAGGAGAAGCCGATGAAGTTCTCCATGAACGTGGCGGGCTTGAGCACGGTCCAGCGCGCGAAGCCGCTGGTGCGGACGAGCTCGTCGATCCCGGCCTTGCTCTCCCAGTAGTGGCGGTCCCAGCGGCCCTCGGCCCAGCCGGGGGAGGTGCGGTGGAACTCGCCCGCCCCGGAGACGCTGCTGTGCACGAACTGGGTGACCCCCGCCTCCCGGGCGGCCTCGACGAGGTTGCGCCCGCGGATCGCCTCGGCGTCACCGGCCAGGTCGTTCACGTCCGGGTACGGGATCGAGAAGACGCCGTCCACGCCGCGCGCCGCGGCGAGCAGCGTGGCCCGGTCGTCCAGGTCACCGACCGCCAGTTCAGCGCCGAGTTTCGCGAGTTCCTGGGCGGCTGCGGCCCTGGGATCGCGGACCAGGGCCCGGACGGAGGTGCCCTGGGCGAGCAGGGCACGAGCGGTCGAGCCGCCCTGTTTGCCGGTCGCGCCGATGACGAGTACGGACATGGTTTCCTCCTGGACAATAAGTGGGGTGGCACCCCGCTTCTGCCCGGCTACGATATGGGGGACCACCCCACTTTGCCAACAGGGCGTGCCATGAGAGCTGACGCACAGCGCAACTACGACCGGATCGTCGAGGCAGCCTCCGAGGCGGTCGCCCGTGACGGCGCCGAGGCCTCCCTCGAGGAGATCGCCCGCCGCGCCGGTGTCGGTTCCGCCACCCTGCACCGGCACTTCCCGAACCGCTGGGCGTTGATGGGGGCGGTCTTCCACGGCCGCACCGAGGAGCTCTGCGAGCGGGCCGGGGAGCTGGAGTCGGTGCCCGATCCGCACGAGGCGCTGGTGACGTGGTTGCGCGAGCTCGCTGCGTACTCCGCGACCGCTCGTGGCCTGGCAGCGGTCCTCCTGGCCGAGCCCCTGCAGCAGAGCGAGTCCTGCGGCGCGATGCTGGTCACCGCAGGCGAGAAGCTGCGGCTCAGAGCGGTCGAGGCGGGCACCGTACGCCCGGACGTCTCCATCGCCGACCTGCTCACCCTGGTCAACGCGATCGCCCTGGCCGCCGAGAAGACCGGCCCCGCCGAGGCGGAACGCCTGGTGAGCCTCGCCATGGACGGCATCTCGGCCCGTCCCCTGCGGAGGTGACGGAAGCCGAGGTGACGGAAGCCGAGGTGACGGAACACGCGCGGTTCGCGGTGATCACACCGTTCGGTGACTACATTCGAGCTGATTGGTCCACGACCGTGGCGGGTCGCTGACTCGTTGGGGGCCGTGGGAAAACCGAGAAAGGAGTGATCACTGTGTGCGGTGTCGCGACACGACCGATTCCGGGCGGCGAGGGTGGAAACCTCCACCGGTAGCTCGGCCCGCCGGAGCCGTTGAGGTTCGCAGCGGTCCGTCCGTGGCGATCCTCAGCGGCTCCGACCCGCCCGGGGCGTGCACCCTCGCGCTCAGTCCGGCAGGCCCGCTCGGCTGGCAGGCCCGCTCGGCTGGCAGGCCCGCTCGGCTGGCAGGCCCGCTCGGCTGGCAGGCCCGCTCGGCTGGCAGGGTCGGTCAGGGGGCCAGGGCGATCGTGGCGAGGCCGACCAGGGCGACCGAGAGCACCAGCGAGATGGTCAGCAGGGTGGCCGGTGCGAGTGATTCCGGCAGGGCGGTCGGCGATGTGAGGAACCGGCGCACGAAGCTGCCGCCCTCCCCGCCGGGGCCGCCCCCGGCAAGATGGTTGTTCCCGTCGGCATCCATGGCGATCGACCTCTGCAATGAAAGTGGCGAATATTTACCGGCAAAGGATGCGGTGCTGTTCCGTGAGATCACAACCGGCTGCCCGTACGTATTCGGTGTACCGCTGATCGTGCTCCGTGAATCGGTGCCCCGTTTCCGGTCGATGAATTCCTGATCAATGCCCTCTGCAGGCGTCGATACTGCGACGGTGCGGGAAACGCGATCATCGAGCAATCACCCGGCGGAGTGACATGTCCGCGATGACGCTTTTGGCATAATGAGCGCAGGCGTTTCCAGTATGAGCTGATCGTCAGGGACGCGCTCGGGGGCTGAATGGCATGAAAAACGTCCAGGGATTCGTCAACTTCACCGCCCTCGCGGTCGGCCTGGCCGCCGGAGTGGCCCAGCTCGCCGGTTTCTCGAACGGCCTCGGACGCCTCATCCTCACCATGGTCGGCATTGCCTGCCTGCTGTTCCTCGTGGTCCGGTTCACGCTGTTCTACTACGTGCGGCGCGGCGGCCAGCTCAAGCGCGAGCTGGAGGAGGCCAACCAGCGCATGGCGACCCTGCAGGTCGGCCATCAGCACTACGTCGACGCGATCGACCGGATCATCGACCAGGAGGGCCCGATCTACACCGAGGCCCTCGAACTGGCCGTCACCATCGGGGCCGACGCGACCGGCGACACCATCGTCGAACGCCGCCGCACCACCCCCAGACCGAGGGTCACCCAGCGCGCCATCAGGCCCGTCGTGCCCAGCGAGACGGAACGCATCACCAGCCTGGAGGATCTCGAATTCTCCTGCGGTCTCGACGGCGACGCGGCCGGCAACATAAGCGTTCTCCCGCTGCCGCGCAATCATCGTCCCCGCGCCTGGCTCGTCTTCGACCCGGGCCTCACGGAACAATTCGAATGGATGATCAGATATCGTCCGGCCGGGCTCTGGGACCCGCTGCGCGCCCACGGCTTCGATTACCTGATCTGGAATGACCGGCTCCCCGCCGGAAACGGCGACAGATCGATCCTCAGCGAACTCACCGTGAAATTCTATTTCCCCGACGGCCCCAGATCCCCCAGCGTCGTGGAACGCCGCGGATTCGGCAGCGCACTACCCCCGCAGCGCCTCGACGACGCCAAGGGCTGGCAGATCACCTGGCACGACCCGGCCCCCGCCGGCCGCCGTTACGAATGGGACCTCACCCAATCCGTCCGCCCACCCACCTGACCGCCCGCATCGCGCATGATCGGGGGATGGTGAGCGTGGGGACGGTCCGCAGCTGGAACGCCGACGAAGGGTGGGGCGTGCTCGACGGCCCGGACGTTCCGGGCGGGTGCTGGGCGCACTTCTCCGCCGTCGCGGCGACGGGCCACCGCGAGCTCGGGACCGGCCGGACGGTGGTGTTCCGAGCCGAGGCGGCAAACCAGGACGGCTACCCCTTCCGAGCCGTCAAGATCTGGACCGGCGAAAACAAGCCGCCCGACCCGCAGGCCGGGGCGGGCAGCTCCGACGCCTGCAGCAGCACCCTGACCCTCACCTTCGACAAGCCGGAACGCCAACCCTGAGTCAGACGACGGCGTCCGCTCCGATGAGAGCCGCGGTCGCATGCCACAACCGTTCCGCGGTGGCCGCGTCCTGGCCGGCCCGGCTGGGCTTACGGATCAGCGGATATCCGGTGAAGCTGAACAGGCCGTCCGGGCCGACGTACGCATTGCCGGGGACGTCCTGCGTCGCCGCGTACATCAGGGGCAGCGCCCCGTGCTCGACGTCCTGGACCAGGAACGGCAACCGGTTGATGAGGCCCAGCGGGGAGTGGTTGACCAGCCCGGTCCGCGCGACACCCGGGTGCGCGACGATCGAGCGGACCGGGCTGCCCGAAGCGGTCAGGCGGCGCTGGAGTTCCAGCGAGAACAGGACGACGGCGAGCTTGGACGCCTCGTAGACCGCCAGCCCGTTGTACTTGCGGGTGCGCCAGTCGAGGTCGTCGAGGTCGAGTTTGCCGAAGCGGTGCAGCTGGCTGGACACCGTGACGACCCGGTCGGTCAGGCGGGGCAGCAGCAGGGCGGTCAGCAGGAACGGCCCGAAGTAGTTCGTCGCGGTCTGCACGTCCAGGCCCTGGGCGGTGCGCGCCGCCGGGATGTCCATCACGCCGGCGTTGTTGATCAAGACATCCAGCTCATCGGGGTACGAGTGCGCGAACGCGCGTACCGAATCCAGGTCGGCGACATCGAGGTGCTGGAAGCTGAAGTCGCCCGGAAGGCCGGCCATCGCTCTGCGTGCCTTGCTGACGTCACGCACGGCCAGCACCACCCGGGCACCGGCGCGGCCGAGCTCACGGGCGGTCACCGCGCCGATGCCACCGCCGGCGCCGGTGATCAGCACCGTCGTACCGGTCAGATCCTGCAGGTCGTCCGCGGTCCAGGTGGCCATGCCAAGCTCCTCCGTCAGGTGGGTGTGCCTCCAGTGGAAACGTTGCGGACGCTCGGATGAAGGGCCGGCTCAACCGCTGAATGACAGGGCGTGGCTAACGGTGACCCGCCTGCCGGACGATGGGTGGGACAAGAGAGGGGCTGGTCCGATGGTGAACCGCGACGGCCTTGCTGCCTTCCTGCGCGGCCGCAGGCAGTCCCTGCAACCCGAGGACGTCGGGTTGCGCCGGGGCAGCCGGCGGCGTACGAGTGGCCTGCGCCGTGAGGAGGTCGCCGAGCTGTGCGACATGTCGGCCGACTACCTGGCCCGCCTGGAACGCGGCAGCGGATCCCAGCCGTCGCAGCAGATGACCGCGGCCATCGCCCGGGGCCTGCGCCTGACCCCCGACGAGCGTGACCACCTGTTCCTGCTGTGCGGGCACAGCCGGCAACCACGGCAGCTGCGCGACGCGCACATCAGCCCCGGCCTGCTGCGCGTCATGGACCGGCTCCAGGACACCCCCGCCGAGATCATCGGCCCGGTCGGCGAGACCCTGCAGCAGACCCCGCCGGCCGTGGCCCTGCTCGGCGACGAGACGCACCACACCGGCCCGGCACGCAGCGCCCTCTACCGCTGGTTCACCGACCCCGCCGCCCGCGACCGCTACCTGCCCGAGGACCACCACCAGCACAGCCGGGTGTACGCCGCGGTCCTGCGCGCCGTCGCCACCGCCCAGGGCCCCGGCTCGCCGGCCGCCTCCCTCGTCACCGCCCTGCGGACCGGCAGCGAGGAGTTCGCCGAGCTGTGGGACCGCCAGGAGGTGGGCCTGCGCTGGAGCAACGCCAAACGCTTCGTCCACCCCGAGGTCGGCCGCATCGACCTCTACTGCCAGACCCTCCTCGACCCCGACCAGGGCCAGTCCCTGCTCATCTTCACCGCCACCCCCGGCACCGACAGCCACGACAAACTCGCCCTCCTCACCGTCCTCGGCACCGACACCTTCACCCGCTCCTGACCCGGGCGAAGACCGATCGCCGGCCTGCCGCCGCCTGCCGCCGGCCGGGAAGCCGGGCGTCGCGGGTTCAAGGCTTGCGGGTTCAGGGCTTGCGGGGCCAGGCATCGACGAAGCGGTGGAGCAGTGTGGCCAAGGTGCGGGATTCGTCGGCGGCGAAGCCGGTCAGGGCGGCTGCGACGGCCCGGCGGCGGTTCTCGTTGATCGCGGCGACGAGCTCCCGGCCCTGCGTGGTGAGGCCGACGAGCGCGTACCGCGAGTCCTCCGGCGCGGCCCCGCGAGTGACCAGACCCTCCGCCAGCAGTTCGGTGGTCAGCCTGCCGGCGCGCGGGCGGTCCACCCCGATGGCGTCGGCGATCCGGGAGATCGGCAGACCCGCGGGGGAGTCGTCGAGCGCGTCGAGGAACCGGAACCGGGCGGCGTCCGGGTTGCCGTGGCCCGCCCGCGCGGACCCTCGGCCGTCGCGACGTGACGCGCAGGCAGTGGCAACTGCTGTCCATACTGGCCGGTGGGCAGGCGACGCTCGCGGCTGCGAACGAGGCCCTCGCGCCGTTCGGGGAGGACGTCCTGCCGCACCTCGATCCGCTTGTCACGCGGGGGATCGCGGGCCGCGCCGGTGAGGTCTACGTGCTCACCGATGCCGGCCGGGAGCTGTTGTCGGTTGAGGTCCGTGAGATGCGCGAGCTGACCACGGCGGGGCTGTGCGACGGCGACTACGAGCATGCGATCGCTACGCTGCGGGCCATGATCCGGAACCTGGAAAACGGGTCGTCCGGGTGAGCCGGTGGCTGCTAGGTTGTCCGCGCTGAAAGGGGTCATCGTGCCGAGACTGAACCAGATCATCGCGGTGGAGAAAGGCGTCAAGAGCAAGGCGTTCGCCGAGCTGAGCGAGGCGCACCACGCCGTGCAGAAGACCGGCCCGCTCGCGGGCATCTCCCGGGCGTACCAGCCCAAGGACGAGGAGGGGGAGCAGCTCCCCGCCGAGTCGACGCGGGTGCAGATCAAGGCCGAGGACATCCTGCACGACATCGCGAGCACCTTGACCCGGCTCTTCGACGTCACGGCCACGAAGGACTGGACCAACTGCGTGGCCCGCGCCGACGTGGTCGTCGACGGGCGCACCATCGCCGCCCAGGTCCCGGTGACCTACCTGCTCTTCATGGAGAAGCAGCTCGTCGACCTGCACACGTTCGTGAAGAAGCTGCCGGTCCTCGACGCCGCGGAGTCCTGGGTGCGCGACGACTCGACCGACAGCTGGCGCACGGAGCCGGTGCGCACCAACCGCACCAAGAAGGTCCCGCGCAACCACGTCAAGGCCGAGGCCACCGACAAGCACCCGGCGCAGGTCGAGGTGTTCTACGAGGACATCACCGTCGGCTACTGGACCACGGTGAAGTTCTCCGGCGCGCTGCCGGCCAAGCGGGTCAACGAGATCCTCGACCGCGTCGTCGCGCTGCAGACCGCGGTGAAGTTCGCTCGCGAGGAGGCCAACGGCACCGAGACCACCGACCAGCGGGTCGGCGCGGCCGTCTTCGGCTATCTCTTCGGGTGAGAAACGAGGGTAGCCGTCACAGATTCCCCCGTGGGAGCGCGGGGGCGCGCCGTTCGCGGCGCAAAGCTGACAGCTGAGGCTGAAACTGACCGAGCCGGTCCCAGTGCGGGTTCGATCCCCGCCCCCCGCACCACCACGCGGGGGTAGCCCAATTGGCAGAGGCAGCCGGTGTAAAACTCAGATTCTCGCTCCAACGTCAGCATTTTCCACCGATCACCAGGTCGACCGGGCCCGGACGATGACAGCGAATGCCGGTTCAAGTCCGGTCCGCCGCGCTTCGAGCGGCGGTAGTTTAATGGCAAAACTCGCGGTCCTGACGAATGATCCAGGCCCTTAAATGTGCTGGTGTGTGCAATTCGGTGGCAAACCGAGGCCCGGGGATTGGCCATATCCCCGGGCTTCACCAAAGCTTGACCAACTCGTCGGTGACCACGTCAGGCGTGGTTGACCGGAACAGGTCGGCGGGTGGCAGGCCCGGCAGGTAGGCGACGTTGACCGACCACTTCTCGTAGCGCCACTCGCTGGTGCCGAAGTCCTCCCAGTAGCGGAAGTTGACCCGCCAGCGACCCCACTGCCCCCGCTCCAGGCGCAGTTTCACCTTGTCCGGGCGGCGGGGAAAGACGGAGAAGCACTGGCACCAGACGTCGGTGATTCCGCTGACGGCGAGGTGGCCGTCGACGACCTCTGCGCGTACGCACGCAGCAGGGTTGAGGGTTTGACGTGTCGAGAAGTTGTCGTCCTCGCGGGCGGTGATCTCGTGGACGGGAACGCCGGGAGGCAGGTCGAAGGACTCGGGCACGGCATTGCGCGGCACGGCTCCGGGTGCGCCCCGGGAGCGTTTCGTCCATACCGTCAGCACGCGCTGGACCACGATCACCGGATCACGATCACCGATCGTGGCCGAACCCGTCAACCGGGTTGTGCGCCGGGGGTGCCTACACTCTCCGGGTGACTGATCTTGCTGCCGCGCTGGCGGAACTGGATGTGGAGTTGCCGCCCGGGCGTCTGGTGCACGGGGACGAGGGTGACGCCGAGCAGCCCGCGCTGTGGGTGAGTGACGGACCGGCTCCCGCCGGGTTGTGGGCGTCGCTGCGTGGGTCCGGGTTGTGGCCGTTGCTGCTTGATCATCTGCGCGATGAGCCGCGACGGCCGTGGGACGACGGCGAGCTGGAGCCGGAGGACCCGGGTGTTCTCGACGCGGAGACCGTGCTCAGTGCCTGGTGGGCCGGGCACGCCGGGGATGGTGTCGCGGTGGCACCGTACGAGCAGTGGCCGGGCCTGGCCGCGCCGATCAAGCCGCGCCGTGATCCGGACAGCCACGCGGACCAGTGGGCGGGTGAGCTGCTGGCGAGCGATCGCAAGATGCGGCTCGGGCTGGTCGCCGCGGGGCGTGGTGCCGACGCGATCTCGGTCGCCGGGTGGCAGGGCGCGATCAACTACACCGGGCCGGCGGCGCTGACGGCGGTGGTGCGGTCGTGGGAGGAACGTTTCGGCGTACGCGTGATCGGGCTGGGATTTGCCGAACTCTATCTGAGCGTTTCGGCTCCGCCTGGCGATCAGGAAACGGCCTTGCGGGTGGCGGCTGAGCATTTCGCCTTCTGCCCGGACGGGGTCTGGCAGGGCACCGAAACCCTGGAGAAGTACGCCACTCAGCTCATCAACGCACCGTTCTGGTCCTTCTGGTGGGACTGACACCCCGGCGGGAGCTCGTCAGGGCCTGCTGAGGGCTCGCCGATGGCGGCCGGGGGTGGTACCCACGATCGCGGTGAAGGCGGCGATGAAGCCGCTCGGGTTGGCCCATCCGCACGCATGGGCGACGCGGGTCGTGTCGTGGCCCTCGGCGAGCAGGACGAGCGCGTGACAGATGCGCAGCTGGGTGCGCCACTCGTAGAACGTCATACCGAGTTCGTCGTGGAAGAGGCGGCTGAGCGTGCGGGCGCCGGCTCCGACGTCCCGGCCGAGCGCGGCCAGCGGGCTGGTGTCCGCGGGGTTGCTGTCCAGGATGCGAGCGATTGCCCGCAACCGGTCGTCGCGTGGCTCGGGTAGGTGGGTGGGCTGTTCGTGCGCCTCGCGGAGCTCGTCGACCAGGACCCGGTGCAGGCGGGCGCGAGCACCGGTGGTGAGGTGCCGGGTGCCGGTGAGGGTCAGCAGGACCTCGCGGGCGAGGCCGGAGGCCAGGAACACCGCCGGATGAGCGGGCTCGAGCTGGGCGAGCGAAGGTGGCAGGAAGACGATCCGCATGTCGGTGTCGCCGTGCGCGCGGTGGTGGTGTGTGGACCGGGCCGGGATCCAGGCGATCCGGTTGGCGGGAACGATCCAGGTGCCGCGTTCGGTGTGCACTGAGAGGACGCCGCCGGCCGCGTACACCAGATGTCCGCGTGGGTGGGAGTGCGCCGGGCTGGTCGCACCGGACGACCAGAGGTGCATGCCGCCGGACGGCCAGATCCGGGATTGGCGGGCCACGGGCATACCTTGGCATTCTAACGGTGGGCGGCCGTAGGGCTGCGTGACGACAGTTCAGGGCATGACAACGACGATGCGAGCGGCGGTTTGCGTACGGGCGGGTGGCCCCGAGGTTCTGGAGATTCGTGACGTTCCGGTGCCGGCGGTACGGGACGGCTGGAGCCTGGTGCGGGTGATGGGCGCGGGCCTCAATCGTTCGGAGTTGCGTACCCGTCAAGGGCATTCGCCGGGCGTGCGCTTCCCGCGGGTGCTGGGGATCGAATGCGTGGGCGTCGTGGTGGCCTCGACGGATCCCGCACTGCCGGAGGGCACGACCGTCGCGGCGGTGATGGGCGAGATGGGGCGGGAGTTCGACGGCGGTTATGCCGAGTACGTGCTGCTTCCCGACGCGCTGCTCATGCCGGTGACCACCACGCTTGCCTGGGAGGTGCTGGCGGCGCTGCCGGAGACGTACCTGACCGCGCAGGGCGCCTTCGACGCGCTGGGGATCCGCCCGGGTGAGACGTTGCTGATCCGCGGCGGTACCTCGTCCGTCGGCCTGGCCGCCGCGTCGATCGCGCACGGCCACGGCGTGGAGATCGCGGCCACGACCCGCCGGCCCGAGAAGGCCGGGGCGCTGAGAGCGGCCGGCGTCGACCACGTCCTCCTTGATGACGGCGGGTCGCCGATCACCCCGTGGCCCGCCGGGCCGAGCCACGTGCTCGATCTCGTCGGGGCGAGCACGGTCGTCGACTCGCTGCGGCTGGTCCGCCGGGGTGGGACCGTCTGCGTGGCGGGCTCCCTCGGCGGATGGCTGATCCGGGACTTCGAGCCGATCGCGATGATCCCCTCCGGAACCCGGCTCACGGCCTTCCACAGCAACGACGCCAAGGGCAGCGCGGGTGCGGCGGTGCTCGAGCGGGTCGTCCGCGAGGTCGAGACCGGGGTCTACCAACCTCACGTCGACAGGGTCTTCGGCCTGGACGACATCGCCGCGGCCCACCAGTACATGGAGGACAACCGGGCCGCCGGCAAGGTCGTCATGCTGCCTCGGGGCACGTCCTGAGCCACACCACTGTCAGGGCCCGTAACGCTCGACCAGTGCGGTGCCGATCGCGGTCAGGTGGTCCCGCACACCCGCGGGGCCGGTGACCTCGAGCCATGCGACAAGTCCGGCGAGCTCGTGGGCGAGGGCGTACTCGCTGTGGCCGCGGATCACGACCTCGATGCGGCCGTCGGTCGTGGAGCCGCCCACCTCGAGCCGATCGCCGAGGATCATCCGGAGCGTGGCCAGCCCCTCGGGCGCGCACACCGCCTGCATCTCGAGAGGCGTCCGCCTGCGGTCGATCTCGTCGGCGATCTCGCGCCAGGTCAGGGCGAGATCGAAGTCCCCGGGCCGGTCCACGGGATCACCGGTCGGATCGGCGGACGTCACGCGGTCGATGCGGAAGGTCCGCCGGCCGGCCCCGGTGCCGGCGACGAGGTACCACGACGGACCCTTGGCGACGATGCCGAGCGGGTGGACGGTTCTCGCGGTCTCGGCGCCTGAGCTGTCGACGTAGCCGAGCCGCACCTGGACGCCGTGGATCACCGCGTCCTGGAGTTCGTCGAGGAAGCGCGGCTGCCGGGGCTCGACCCGGCTCGACCCCCATCGTGGTGGGTCCAGGACGAACGACGACGCTGCCGCCTCGGCGGATACCCGGAAGGGCTCCGGCAGGGCACGGACGAGTTTGCGCAGCGCCGCTTTCACGGCCGGCGTCGCCGCCGAGGCCGGGCCGGCGACCAGGAACAGGGCGCGGGCCTCGTTCGCGGTCAGCCCGGACAGGTCGGTGCGGGCGCCGCCCAGCAGCCGCCAGCCGCCGCCCCGGCCCTGCGTGGAGTACACCGGCACGCCGGCCATGGCCAGGGCGTCGAGGTCGCGGCGGGCGGTGCGCTCGGAGATCTCGAACTCCCGGGCGACCTCGGCGGCTGTCACCTGCCCGCGTTGCTGGAGCAGGAAGAGGATGGCCATCAGGCGGTCGGCTCGCACGCCGGCAATACTTCCCCGTAAACCGGTCACGGGATGACCGGTTCCGGTCGGCACGATGGCGCCATGACCGATTTTCCCGAGCCCACCATCGTTCACGTCAACGGCGTCGAACTCGAAGTCTTCGAAGCGGGCCGGCACCATGGGGGAAGGCCCATCGTGCTGTGTCACGGCTGGCCGGAGCACGCCTATTCCTGGCGCCATCAGATGCCTGCCCTCGCCGCGGCGGGCTACCACGTCATCGCCCCGAACCAGCGGGGGTACGGCAACTCGTCCCGGCCGGTCGACGTGACCGACTACGACATCGCTCACCTGTCGGGTGACCTCGTCGCACTCCTCGATCACTTCGGCTACGAGGACGCCACCTTCGTCGGTCACGACTGGGGTGCCATGGTCGTCTGGGGGCTGACCCTGCTGCATCCCGATCGGGTGCGCAAAGTGATCAACCTGAGCCTGCCCTACCAGGAGCGCGGGGAGCGGCCCTGGATCGAGGTCATGGAGGAGATGCTGGGCGATGACTTCTACTTCGTCCACTTCAATCGGCAGCCGGGGGTCGCCGACGCCGTCCTGGACGCGAACACGTCCCGGTTCCTGCGCAACCTGTACCGCAAGAACGAACCGCCACAGCCGCCGGAGCCGGGAATGATGATGATGAACCTTGCCACAGCGGAGAAGCCGCAGGGCGAGCCCGTGCTGAGCGACGGTGAGCTCGCTGTTCTCGTGGAGGCCTTCGAGGCGTCAGGATTCACGGGTGGCATCAACTGGTACCGCAACCTCGACCGCAACTGGCGGCTGCTGGCGGCCGTGGACCCGATCATCCGGAAACCCGCGCTGATGATCTACGGCGACCGGGACATGATCCCGAGATCGGCAAGCCTGACGACGTTCGTGCCCGATGTGGACGTGGTCGTCCTGGACTGCGGTCACTGGATCCAGCAGGAAATGCCGGAGGAAACCAGCCACACGATCCTCATGTGGCTGGACCGGCAGGACGCCGGCTAGGGCTTCGGATTGGATTGCCGGGCGCCGAATGCCCGGACGAACGTGCGGACGCCGCCGGCGACGACGCGGCGGAGCCGGTCCGGGTCGACGTTGCGGGGGTCGGGCTGATCGTCGTTGGCGAGCAGGAGCGTGAGCGCGCCGAAGTGGAACGCCGCGGTCCGGCTGTCGTCGAGGTCGAGCAGGCCGGCGTCGGCGAAGCCGGCCAGGCGCGCGGCGAGGATCTGCACGACCGGTTCGGTGGCGACGTCGTCGGCGGGTTCGGGGGTCTGCCAGCGGCGCTGGTTAACGAGGGTCAGGACGCCGCCGTAGCCCTCCGAGCCCGTCATCATCGTCGCCAGGTCGCCCGCGAACCGGGTCAGTGCCTCCTCCAGCTGCGGCAGGGTCCGGATCCTCGCCGGGTCGAGGTGCTGGTCCAGCGTCTTCTCCACCGCCGCGGTCAGGGACTCGGAGACGTCGGCCAGGATCGCCAGGAACAGCAGCTGCTTGCTGCCGAAGTGGCTGTACAGCGTCGCTTTGGAGACCTGGGCGCCGATGGCGACGGCGTCCATGCTGACGTGGTCCACGCCGTCGCGGACGAAGAGCTCCCGCGCCGCGTCGAGGATCGCCGTGCGCTTGCCGGCGGACCGGCGCCGGGGGGCAGGGGGCATGAGTCGGATCCTACCGGAACTGAACCGTCCAGTCTTGTTATCGGGAACTGAACGGTTTAGTTTAGTTTCATGACCTCCCCCCTTCCGGACCGGCGGCTGACCATGCTCAGCGTCGTGCTCGCCCTCGGCGCCCTCGTCACGCTTCTCGACACCACGATCGTCAACGTCGCTCTTCACCGGCTGCAGGTCGAGTTCGGCTCCTCGGTCGCCGACACTCAGTGGGTCTCCACCGGCTACCTGCTCGCGTTCGTGGCGGTCATCCCGCTCAGCGGCTGGCTGTCGGAGCGCATCGGTGCCCGCAACGCGTGGCTGCTCGCCATCGCCGTGTTCCTGATCGGCTCGGCGCTGTGCGGCGTCGCCGGCACCCTGCCGGAGCTCATCGGCTTCCGCGTGGTGCAGGGGCTCGGCGGCGGCATGGTGGTGCCCATCACGATGGGGATCATGACGCAGGCGGCCGGTCCGGAGCGCGTCGAGCGTGCCATGCTGGCGATCGCGCTGCCGGCGGCGCTCGGCCCGATCCTGGGCTCCGTGCTCGGCGGCGTGATCGTCGAGTCCTGGGACTGGCACTGGGTGTTCCTCGTCAACGTGCCGGTGTGCGTCGTCGCGCTCGCCGTGGGCTACCTCGTTCTCCCACGCGTCCCCGGCCAGCGGGAGCAGCGCTTCGACGTGCTGGGCTTCGCCCTGCTGACGCCCGGCGTCGTCGCGATCGCGTTCGGGGTCAGCAGGTCCTCCGGCGACGGTGGCTTCGCCGCGGCGTCGGCGTGGGGCCCCCTCGTCGCGGGTGGTGTCCTGCTCGCCCTGTTCACCCTGCACGCGTTGCGGACAACCGGGAAACCGTTGATCGATGTACGGGTCTTCGCCCGCAGAAGCTTCGGCGTCGGCAGCCTCATCACGTTCATGAGCGGCTTCTCGCTGTACGCGCTCACCCTCGTCCTGCCCCTGTACTACCAGGTTGTCCGGGGCGAGTCGGTCCTCGCGACGGGACTCCTGCTGATTCCCCAGTCCGTGGGGACGATGCTCTACTTCGGCCTCATCCGGAAGTTCACCGCCCACCTCGACGGCCGCGTCGTCGTCGGCGGCGGGGTGGTCCTGATGATGATCGGTGTTCTCCCATTCGCGCTCTCCGGCGCGGGCGGCCAGTCGCTCCTGCTGATCGCCGGGCAGTTCGTCCTCGGCATCGGCTTCGGGGCCAGCACGTTCCCGGTGCTCTCCCTGGCGCTCGCCGGCCTGTCGCACGAGGAGGCACCGCGGGGGAGTGCCGCCTTCAGCGTCGTGCAGCGCGTCGGCTCGCCGCTGGGGGTCGCCGTGCTCGCCACGATCCTGCAGAGCAGGCTCAACGGCGCGACCACACCGGAGAACGCGTTCACCACGACGTTCTGGTGGGCGCTCGCGTTCAGCGCGATCCCGCTGCTCGTGGTCCCGTTCCTCCCCGGCCGAAGCGCCGCGAGCACCGGGGAGAGCAGCCCGGCGGCCTCCCTCCGCAGCCTCGAGGACCACTCGTGAAACGTCGCCTGCTCGATCCCATCCTGCTGCCCGCGCGCGTCCACGCCGTGGAGAGGCCGGCGCCACGACTACGCCTGATCACCCTGACCGGACCGGCCCTGACCGGCATCACCTGGCAGCCCGGCCAGCACGTCCGCGTGCAGGTAGCCGCCGGACCCGGCGCCCTCGACTGGCTGCTGGGCACGCTGCGCACGTACACCGTCTGGAATTACCACGACCAGACCATGGACCTGATGGTCTACGACCACGGCGACGGACCGGGAGCCGCATGGGCCCGCACCACGAGGCCCGGCGACGAGCTGATGCTCCTCAAGCCGCAGGGCACGTTCGTCACCGCACCGGCCGCCTACCACCTGTTCGCCGGGGAGGAAACCGCGCAGGCCGCGTTCGGCCCGATGCTGCGTACGGTGCCGGCCGGTGCCAGGGTTTTCGCGCGCCTGGAGGTGGACAGCCCGGAGGAGCGCCTTGATCTGGGATCCGGCGGGGACGTCGAGTGGACCTACCGCCAAGGGCGATCCGCTGCTTCCGCGGAGGCCCTCGTCGATGCTGTCCGCGGCTTGGATCTTCCCCCGGAACCCGGCATGGCCTATCTCGCGGGTGAGGCCAGGACGATTCAGCTGATCCGCCGTCACCTGGTGGAGGAACGTAGCTGGCCACGCCGGGCCGTACTCACCAAACCGTTCTGGACCCCCGGCCGGAAGGGGCTCGACTGAGGGGGTGCGCACGGACCCGCGGGGGGAGCGGGTCCGTGCGGCGGGGTGGTCAGACGGCGGTGGCGAGGTCTTCCAGGGTGGCGCGGGCGCCCTTGCTGTGCAGGGAGGCGAGGACCGATTGGTACGTGGAGACGAAGCGCTCGTTGTCCGCGAGGTCGCCGAAGAGTTCGCGGTTGGCGATGAAGGCGAGGGGGTCCTCGTCGTGGCGCTGGGCGATGGCGACGAGCTGGTCGCGGAGGCGGTCGACGACGTCGATGGGCCGGCCCTGCTCGTCGGTGGCTTCGGCGTAGCGGGCCCAGGAGGCGACCACGGCGGTGGAGCGCAGGATGTCGCCGCCGCTCTCGAGGTTGTGGCGGATGACCGGGACCAGCCACTTCGGGATGCGGTCGGAGCTCTCCGCGCAGAGGCGGGCGACGGTGTCGCGGACCTGGGCGTTGGAGAAGCGGTCGATCAGCTGGTGCTTGTACTCGCCGAGGTCGATGCCGGGGACCGGGGCGAGGGTCGGGGTGGCCTCGCGGTCCATGTAGGCGAGCAGGAAATCGGCGAACAGCGGGTCCTGGGCGACGTCGTGCACGAGGCGGTATCCGGACAGGTAGCCGAAGTAGCAGAGCGCCTGGTGGCTGGCGTTGAGCAGGCGCAGCTTCATCAGCTCGTACGGCTCGACGTCCTCGACGACCTGCACGCCGGCGTCCTCGAACGGCGGGCGCCCGAGCGGGAAGGCGTCCTCGAGGACCCACTGGGTGAACGGCTCGCAGACCACGGGCCAGGCGTCGTCGACCCCGAAGCGGGCGGCGATCTCGGTGCGGTCCTCGTCGGTCGTCACGGGGGTGATCCGGTCGACCATGCTGTTCGGGAACGCCACGTGCTCCTGCACGTAGGCACCCAGGGCGGGGTCGCGCAGGGTGGCGTACGCGACGAAGCTGCGTTTGGCCACGTGCCCGTTGCCCTGGATGTTGTCGCAGCTCATGATCGTGAAGGGCTGCTGTCCCCGCTCGCGCCGGCGGGCCAGGGCCTCGACGATCAGCCCGAAGTGGGTCCTGGGAGAAGAGCTGTGCAGGTCGTGCTGCACATCGGGGTTCTCGGCGATGAAGTCACCGGTCACCGCGTTGAAGTTGTAGCCGCCCTCGGTGACGGTCAGCGAGACGATCCTCACGTCGTCGGAGGCCATCTTCTCGATGACCGCCTCGGGGTCGTCCGGGGCGTAGAGATATTCCTTGATAGAGCCGATGACCTGCGGCGTCCAGGTGCCGTCGGGCGCCTTGACGACCAGCGTGTAGAGGCCGTCCTGCGCGGTGAGGGCGTCGCGCATCCGTGCGTCGGCGGGCATCACGCCGACGCCGCAGATGGCCCAGTCCAGTGCCTTGCCCTCGGCCATCAGCCGGTCGAGGTACATGGCTTCGTGGGCGCGGTGGAAGCCACCGACCCCGAAGTGCACGATCCCTGTCCGCAGACGATCTCGGTCGTACGCCGGGACGGGTAGATCGTCCGGCAACGAGGACAGATTCTGGGCATTGAGCGGCGACATCGGTGTGTCCTCCCCGCGGTGCTAGAGGGTGTATCCCGCCCCAGCATCGCACCTGGAACACGCCCTGCCCGCCTCGCCGCATCAAGATCTTTCTCACCGTCCGTCAACCCGGGCACGGCCGTGTGGAAAACGGTCACGGCCCGGCGGTGAACCACCGCCGGGCCGCATGATCGTGGCTGGTCAGGCCGGGATTGCCGGGGCCGGGACGGGCTTGTCCCCGGTCAGGTGACGCAGGTACGCGGGCAGGGTGAAAAACTCCGGGCATGTGCGCTCGGTGAGCAGAACCGTCAGCAGCGTGCGGGCCTGGCCGTACCGCCGCCCCGAATCCTCGTCGAGGGCGCCGGTCTCGGCGAGCACATCCAGCTCCTCGCGCAGCATCCGCACAACGAGACCGGCGGTGACCGGGACGCCGTAGTCGGTGGGCGTACCCCGGTGGATCCACTGCCAGAGCTGGGCGCGGCAGATCTCGGCCGTGGCGGCGTCCTCCATCAGTCCGCCGAGGGCGACCGCGCCACGCCCGCCGAGCCAGGCCGCCACGTAGCGCAGCGCCACGCTGACATTGGTGCGCAGCGCGACCTCGGAGACGGTGATCCCGAGGGACCGCACGTCGAGCAGCTCCTTCGCCGTGACCCGCACGTCGTCGCGGCGGCGCACGATCTGGTTCGGTTCGAAGCCGAGCCACTGGTCGAACACGTCGCGGCAGGTCTCGACGAGGGCCGGGTGCGCGACCCAGCTGCCGTCGAAGCCGTCGCCGACCTCGCGCCGCTTGTCCTGCCTGACCTGGTTGAGCGCCCGTTTCGCCGCGACCGGGTCGCGGCTGGGGACCACGGCCGCCATGCCGCCGATCGCATGGGCGCCGCGCTGGTGACAGGTCCGGACCAGCAGCTCCGTGTACGCCCGCATGAACGGCGCCGTCATCGTCAGCTCCGCCCGTTCGGGCAGCACCACGTCCGGCCGGTTCTTGATCATGCTGAACAGGTAGTCCCAGCGGCCCGCGTTCAGGCCCGCGGAGTGCTCGCGCAGCTCGTACAGGATCTCGTCCATCTCGAACGCCGCGGGGATCGTCTCGATGAGCACCGTCGCGCGGATCGTGCCGCGGGGGATGCCGAGGCGCTGCTGGGCGAAGACAAAGACGTCGTTCCACAGCCGGGCCTCGAGGTGGCTCTCGAGTTTCGGCAGGTAGAAGTACGGCCCGCTGTCGCGGTCGAGCTGCCGGCGCCCGCAGTGGAACAGGTACATGCCGAAGTCGAACAGCGACGCCGACACCGCCCGCCCGCCGATGCGCACGTGGCATTCGGGCAGGTGCCAGCCGCGGGGCCGCACCATGATCGTCGGGATGGTCTCGCCGACGCGGTACTCGCGGCCGTCCCGGGCGGTGAAGCCGAGCGTGCCGTCCAGCGCGTCGCGCAGGTTGCGGTGCCCGCCGACGATGTTGTCCCAGGTCGGCGCCGTGGCATCCTCGAAGTCCGCCATCCACACCTTCGCCCCGGAATTCAGCGCGTTGATGGTCATCTTGCGCTCCGGCGGCCCGGTGATCTCCACCCGCCGGTCCGCGAGATCCTCGGCCGGCGGCGCCACGGTCCAGGACGAATCCTTACGGATGCGTTCGGTCGAGGCCAGAAAATCCAGTTGATCAGTACGCGTGGTACGCCGCCGGCGCCGCCTTTCGAGCAGCTGCACCCGCCGCGCCCCGAACTCCCGGTCCAGGGCCACCACGAAGTCGATCGCCTCCGGGGTCAGGATCCCGTCGTACGGCGACGGCGCCACGGTCACGGCCTCCATCAGAACTGCTCCTGCTCGGTCGAGCCGGACAGCGCCGTCGTCGAGCTGTGCGGGTTGAGCGCCGTGGAGACAGCGTCGAAGTAGCCCGTACCCACCTCGGCCTGGTGCTTGGTGGCCGTGTAGCCGTCGGCCTCGGCGGCGAACTCCGCTTCCTGCAGCTTCACGTACGCGCTCATACCCTCGGCCGCGTACCCCTTGGCCAGCTCGAACATCGAGTGGTTCAGCGCGTGGAAACCTGCGAGGGTCACGAACTGGAACTTGTAGCCCATCGCCCCGAGCTCCTTCTGGAACCGCGCGATCGTCGCGTCGTCCAGGTTGCGCTTCCAGTTGAACGACGGCGAGCAGTTGTACGCCAGCATCTTGTCCGGGTGCTCCGCGTGCACCGCCTCGGCGAACGAGCGGGCGAACTCCAGGTCGGGCTTGCCGGTCTCGACCCACAGCAGGTCGGCGTACCCGGCGTACGCCACCCCGCGGGCGATCGCCGCCTCCGGTCCGCTGCGGACCCGGAAGAACCCTTCGGCCGTACGCTCACCGGTGAGGAACGGCTGGTCCCGCTCGTCGACGTCGGTGGTGAGCAGGTCGGCGGCCAGCGCGTCGGTCCGGGCGATGACCACGCTCGGGACACCGGCCACGTCCGCGGCCAGTCGCGCCGCGTTGAGCGTACGAACATGCTGGGCTGTCGGCACGAGGACCTTGCCACCCAGATGGCCGCACTTCTTCTCCGAGGCCAGCTGGTCCTCCCAGTGCACACCCGCGGCACCGGCGGCGATCATCGCCTTCATCAGCTCGAAAGCGTTCAGCGGCCCGCCGAAACCGGCCTCCGCGTCGGCCACGATCGGCGCGAACCAGTCCCGCTCGTGCCGCCCGGCCGCGGTGTCGATCTGGTCGGCGCGCAGCAGCGCGTTGTTGATCCGGCGCACCACCGCGGGCACCGAGTTGGCGGGGTAGAGGCTCTGGTCGGGGTACGTGTGCCCGGACAGGTTCGCGTCGGCGGCCACCTGCCAGCCGGACAGGTAGATCGCCTTGAGCCCGGCCCGCACCTGCTGCACGGCCTGCCCGCCGGTCAGCGCCCCGAGCGCGTTGATGTAGTCCTGCTCGTGCAGCAGCTCCCACAGCCTGCGCGCCCCGCGCTCGGCCAGCGTGTGCCGCTCCTGCAGACTCCCGCGCAGCCGGACGACGTCGTGCGCGGTGTAGTCGCGCTGCACGCCGAGCCACCGCGGATCGCCGGCCCACGCCCGGGCCAGATCAGAAGCGGTGCTGAGTTCTGGATTATTGGCCCTGGTTTCGGTCAACTCCGCTGTCTGATAGTCCAAGCTTGGGTAGCGGCTGAGCTCAGTCATGATCCCGCCTTCTTCTGTTTCGGTGGTGTCCTTCGACCTTCCCTGGGACGTTGGGGGCTGCTGAAGCCATTTGTGACCAGAAGAAACGTGAATCTTCTGCTAGCGTCAAAACGCATGACGGCTTCCGAGGTTGACTTGGTAACCCTCGGCCAGCGCTTGAGGCATCTACGCCGGTCGAAGAACATGACGCTCGATCAGCTCAGTGCGGTCGTGGGGCGGGCGCCGTCGCAGCTGTCGCTGATCGAGAACGGGAAGCGGGAGCCGAAACTGAGCGTGCTGCAGGCGATCGCGGGCGCTCTGGGCGTACCCATGCAGGATCTTCTGCGTCCGGAGGCGCCGAGCCGGCGCGCCGGGCTGGAGATCGAGCTGGCCCATTTTCAGCGTTCCGCGGCCTATTCCACGCTCGGCCTGCCCGCGGTTCGTGGCGGCAGGCGATTGCCGGCGGACGCTCTGGAATCGCTGATCGGCCTGCACCGGGAATTGGCCCGGCGGCTCACCGAACAGAGCGCGACACCCGAAGTCGCGCGCCGGGCGAATCAGCAGTTACGCGAACAGATGCGCGAACGCGACAACTACTTCGCGGACATCGAACAGGCAGCGGCGAAGGTCCTGCAATCGGTGAAGCACACCACCGGCCCGCTGTCGCAGCGCGGCATCCTCGACATCGCCGCGCAACTCGGCTTCACCCTGCACTACGTCCCCGACCTGCCCGGATCCACCCGCTCGGTGACCGACCTGCGAAACAGGCGCATCTACCTGCCCCAGATCGCCAGCGGCAAAGGCCACGACCCCCGCGCGGTGGTCCTGCAGACCCTGGGCCATTTCGTCCTCGGCCACGCCGACCCGTCAGATTACGGAGACTTCCTGCGCCAGCGCGTCGAGGCCAACTATTTCGCCGCCGCGCTGCTCATGCCGGAGAAATTCGCCGTCGACTTCCTGCGCGACGCCAAAGCCGACCGCGCCCTCGCCATCGACGACTTCCGCGACGCATTCGGCGTCTCCTACGAAACGGCGGCACATCGCTTCACCAACCTGGCGACCCACCATTTCGGCATCCCGGTCCACTTCGTCCGCGTCCACGAGAGCGGCACCGTCTACAAGGCCTACGAGAACGACAACGTCCGCTTCCCGACCGACGTCACGGGCGCCATCGAAGGCCAACTCGTCTGCCGCCAATGGGCCTCCCGCACGGTCTTTCACGCCGCCGACCCGTACTCGTCGTTCTACCAGTTCACCGACACCGCCGCCGGCACCTACTGGTGCACGGTCCACGTCGAATCCACCCGCTCCGGCGAATTCTCCGTCACCGTCGGCACCCCCTTCGAACACGCCCAATGGTTCCGCGGCGGCGACACCTCCCGCCGCACGGTCTCCCGCTGCCCGGACCCCTCCTGCTGCCGCCGCCCACCCGAAACCCTGGTCGACTCCTGGTCAGGCCAGGCCTGGCCCAGCGCCCGCGTCCACTCCCACCTCCTCGCCGCCCTCCCCGCCGGCACCTTCCCCGGCGTCGACGCCCAGGACGTCTACGAATTCCTGGAGCGCCGCTCCCACCCCTGACCCGGCGGAACAGGGGACGCCGTCGGCAGTGGCGTCCTCTGTGCAGTTACTGATTGCCAACCTGCGCTATTTGGAAGCCGACAGCCCCACGTTCGACGGCAGGCACACGCACCCGGGTGAAGCCAGGTTGCGGCCCTCTCCATCGCCTACGAGGAGTGGCGGAGTCGGCGTCCGGTTCTGCTGACGTACGGCCGCATCGCTCGTCCCCATGCGTCGGCGTCGAGGCCGGCCCTTTGCAGGGCCTGCTACTCGGCCACCTCGCGGGTGGTGAAGCCACGGACGAACGATTGCAGATCTCGTTGGCGACGAGCATTTCGTCGATGGTCAGCCCGCGGTCATCCATGACGGCCAAGCCGTATTCGTGCCACGCCAGCGAGTTCGGCCCGAAGTGGGGCCGGCCTGCGGCGATGCTGGTCATGCAGGGATGCCGCAGGATGGACCTGCGGATGCGGTGGTCCAGTCCGAACAAGGCGCTGCGCAAGTTACCGTTCGGTGCTGGAGGCGGCCCGTCCTCGCCGTCGACTCAGTCGACCATCAGGTCATACATTTCATCTTTGCTGCTGACGTCCCTCAGCGTGCTCTCCGTCCCGCCGTGGACCCCGATGGTGTGCTCGCCGAACTCCCGGCCGGCGCCTCCCAGAACCGTGGCCGGCAGACGCCGAGCAGCTCGCCAGTACGGTGCGCGAGGGGCTCGCGATACTCCTCAGCGCCGGGGTCGGTCAGCGTGCCGAAGGAGCCGAAGATCACCGCGCACGGCCCACACACGGACGCGCCGGAGACCCCCGTGGTTCGACGCACTGAGTCGACCTGTTCGCCGGCGTTGGCGGGCTCGCTTACGGCCGCCACCGTTCCACGTCGGCCGGATCAAGGTCAGCGCGTAAGACTGGCAGTGCGCCGGTCTCCAGCAGGCGACACTCCCATCACTACGGAAAGTGGCATCCGTCGGCCGAGCCGGCATCCGGATCTGCCGATGTGAGTGCGTTCAACTGGGCGGAGCCGACCTCAGGATGAGCCCTCTCGAACGTAGGGAAGATCGAGGTCGCGCTCGGCAAGGACGGTCTCGTAGAACTGAAGTACTTCAGTCATCTCGTTGACGGCGTAATCGAGGTCATCCAGCGCCTCGTCATCGCTTGGATCTCGACGCAGCCGACGTGCGACGTCGGCAACCTGCTGCTGCAGGTTGGCGAACGTGTCACCTTGGATGTGCACCCCCAGGGAATGCCCGGCCAACGAGATGAGTCACGGCGACGTTCCCGCCGATCGCTAGAACCTGTCCTTGCTGTTCGCTCACCCGGCGATGATCCCACCCCCGCCGCACCCGGCAAGCCAACCGAGTTGGTCTCCGATGCCAAGCCACACGCTCAACTGCCGATGACAACAATACGGCCAACGAACTCGTGGCGCGCTGAGCACCAGGATCGCCTACCTGGAGCCGCCCGCCACCACTTCATGGCTATCCGAATACTCGCTATCTGCCATTCGAATATGTGTGATCCCCCTCAACCCGACAACGGCACACCTGCCCTTCCGATCATGAAACACCCTGAGAACAATAAAGGCATGAAATACGCTCAGCTGGAGATCTTTACGACCGTTGAACTGGCGTGGATGCGTGACCCGACACGACGCCGGAACTACTCCGCGGCAACCGAAAAATTCCGGCGCGAGCACAAGGTGCGGCGAGCTTTCGGAAAAGCTCTCGGCCACACCACCCGCTTGCGGCGCGACTCCCCCGAAGCCCGGACACCGGACGGCAAGCTGATCTGGATCGAGGCCGCACGAGCACTGTTCCGTGAGGCGAACTCCCACCGGGCGCAGGCCGTCGCCGAATATGAGCGTGACCGCAGGCGTGCCGCCGGTGACCTGTTCGACTGGGGCCGGTTCACCAACCGCTGGCTGGTGAAGTACGCCGCCGCCTACTAACCCACAAACACCGAACTCTGCGTCACACCCCGGGGCTCGACACGACAATCAACGCGCGCCCTTGAAGTCACTAACCCAAAGTCCACGACCGGTGGCGAGTCCTGCGGGAACGGACGCGACATGGGCGACGTGGTGGCTCCCCGCGTACGAGCCGGACACAGGCAGGCAGGCATTCCTGCGTAACGAAGGAAATCCTGCGCGCTTTCTTCACGAAGCCCGCCCATGCCGCACTTCGCCTCGGCAATGGCAGCAACTCTGCCGCGATCGAGCAACAAACCGATCTTCGACCACTGACGTGATCTCAGCAAGATTCGTTGAGGTAGCGGTATTCGAAATGGGTGAGGTGCAGCGCTGCCGCGATGACGTCGCCGATTCTGCGGGGGCTGATGGTGGTGTGGCGCAACGTTTTCCAGCGTCCGGCCAGGATGGCGAAGCCGCGGTCGCCTTGCCAGCGCAGGCCGCGTAGTAGCCGGTTGACGCTGCGGTTGGCGAGGGCGAGGGGTTTGCCGTCGGCGGGTTGCTTGACCGGGGTTTTGATGCCGTGGCCTGCGCCTTCGTAGCCGGAGTCGGCCAGGGTGGGCAGGTCGAGTTCGGCGGCAGCCCAGTTCAATGCGGCGGTGATATGAAGGTTCCGGGCGCAGGTCAGGTCATGCAGATGCCCGGGCATGGCCTCGGCGGTCCGGATCGGTAGGCCGTTCGGGAGCATGATTGCTTGGATGTTCGCGCCGAAGTCGTGGTGCTTTCCCGAGTACCAAGCATCGATGCTGTCGCCTTTGACGCTGGACACGGTTTCGGTGACCCGGTCGCAGTCGAAGAGTTTGCCGTCCAGGATGACGAACGCCCAGCCGTCGGCGGCGGCCCGCCGCAACGCCTCGTGCAAGTCGGGCCGGCGGGCGGCCAGAACCGCGATGCCTTCGGCAAGGTACCGGTAAGCGGTCGCCCGAGAG
>NZ_BOQP01000046.1 GCF_018332715.1 Winogradskya consettensis
CCTGCCGCGCCGTCCTTGGCCCGCCATGCAGTCCCGGGCCCGCACCGCACCCGGTCAGCGTCGGGGCGCGGTGGTGGGGGTGGAATGGGGTGAGGGCGCGGGGCCGGGGGCTCGAGGGTGTGCTGGTCAGGGAGGCCAGGCTTGATTGAGTGTCGATAATCCGGCCGTGGAGCTTGATCGGCGGCTGGGATTTGAGCATCGGGGACGGCGGGCTCGATCCCGGGTGGTCTGATGCTGTGGGGGAGTATGCGGTCGGGCGGAGGGTGTGTCCGGTTTGGGAAGTGCTGGCGGGGAGAGTCTGGACACGGTTGGCTGGGGTCATGTGTCACTACGGGCGGGGATGGGACACAATGGCTTCCGTAGGAGGGGAGTATTCCCTCGCACCGGTGTCGTCAGCACGGTCAGCGTCCGCCAGGATGGGCCCGGGGCCGGTGGTTCTCACGATCGTGGTGAGAGCGGAAGAGACCTCCGACAGTTGCACGTCGCCGTGCCGGACCCCTTATCCGGTGTGGCGATGCCCCGTGCCTGCCGGAGGTTCTCGTTGAATATTTCTGCTTGGGTCTGGTTTGCGACCCTTGGTGCTTTGGTCGTCATGCTCGCCGTTGATCTGCTGATCGTCGGGCGGCGACCCCATGAGCCTTCGATGAAGGAGGCCGGTGGATGGGTTGCCTTCTACATCGGCCTGGCCATCGTTTTCGGGCTCGGGTTGTGGTTGACCGCCGGGTGGACGCCGGCCGCGGAGTTCTACACCGGCTGGCTGACCGAGTATTCGCTCAGCGTCGACAACCTCTTCGTCTTCATGATCATCATGGCTCGGTTCAGCGTGCCGCGGCGGTTCCAGCAGAAGGTGCTGCTCATCGGCATCGTGCTGGCGCTCGTCATGCGAGGTGCCTTCATTGCTGCCGGTGCCGCGCTGATCGAGCAGTTCTCGTGGGTGTTCTACATCTTCGGCATTTTCCTCGTCTACACCGCGGCCACGCTGCTGAAGAACGGTGACGAGGAGGAGGAGTTCAAGGAAAATCTGCTGATCCGCTGGGCGAAGCGGGTCTTCCCGCTGTCCAGCTCGTTCGACAGCGGCAAGATGACGGTGGTCACGGAGACGGGGAAGCGGCTGTTCACGCCGCTGCTGATCGTGATGATCGCGATCGGGACCACGGACCTGATCTTCGCGCTCGACTCGATCCCGGCGATCTTCGGCATCACCAAGGAGCCCTACCTGGTCTTCACCGCGAACGTGTTCGCGCTGATGGGGCTCCGGCAGCTGTACTTCCTGCTCGGCGGGCTGCTCGAGCGTCTCGTCTACCTCAACATCGGGCTGGCGTTCGTGCTCGCGTTCATCGGGGTCAAGTTGTTCCTCGAGGCGTTGCACACCAACACGCTGGCCTTCATCAACGATGGGCACGGCGTGCACTGGGCGCCGGAGATCCCGATCTGGCTCTCGCTGGTCGTGATTCTCGGCACGCTCGGCATCGCGACGGCGGCGAGCCTCGTGAAGTCCTCCCGGGATGCCAAACGAGAGCTGACCGACACCACGGTCTGAGGACAACAAAAACCGCCGGCTCGGGTACGCGTACCCGAGCCGGCGGTTTTTTGGTTTGTCAGCCCTGGTTCTTGCGGCGGGAAGCAGCGCGCCCACGGGTCTGCTGGTCGAGGACGACCTTGCGGATGCGGATCGCGGTCGGCGTGACCTCGACGCATTCGTCCTCGCGGCAGAACTCGAGGGACTGCTCCAGCGACAGCTTGCGCGGCGGGATCACCTTTTCGGTGTTGTCCGCGCTCGCGGCACGCATGTTGGTGAGCTTCTTCTCCTTGGTGATGTTGACGTCCATGTCGTCTTCGCGGCTGTTCTCGCCGACGATCATGCCCTCGTACACCTCGGTGGTGGGCTCGACGAACAGCGAGCCGCGCTCCTGGATGTTGATCATGGCGAACGGGGTGACCACACCGGCGCGGTCGGCGACCAGGGAGCCGTTCTGGCGGGTGCGCAACTCGCCGAACCAGGGCTCGTAGGCCTCGAACAGGTGGTGCATGATGCCCGTGCCGCGGGTCTCGGTGAGGAACTCGGTGCGGAAGCCGATCAGGCCGCGCGCCGGGACCAGCCACTCCATGCGGAGCCAGCCGGTGCCGTGGTTGATCAGCTCCTCCATGCGGCCCTTGCGGGTGGAGAGCAGGGTGGTGATGGCGCCCATGTACTCGTCGGGGGCGTCGATGGTGAGACGCTCGACCGGCTCGTGGAGCTTGCCGTCGATGGTCTTGGTGACCACCTGGGGCTTGCCGACGGTCAGCTCGTAGGACTCGCGGCGCATCTGCTCGACCAGGATGGCGAGGGCGAGCTCACCGCGGCCCTGGACCTCCCAGGCGTCGGGGCGCTCGGTGTTGAGGATGCGGAGCGAGACGTTACCGATCAGCTCCTTGTCGAGGCGGTCCTTGACCATGCGGGCGGTGACCTTGGCGCCCTTGACCTTGCCGACCAGCGGCGAGGTGTTGGTGCCCAGGACCATCGAGATGGCCGGCTCGTCGACGCTGATCAGCGGCAGGGGGATCGGGTTCTCGGCGTCGGCGAGGGTCTCACCGATCATGATGTCGGCGATGCCGGCGACGGCCATGATGTCGCCGGGGCCGGCGCTCTCGGCGGGCTTGCGGTCGAGGCCCTCGGTGATCAGCAGCTCGGAGATGCGCACGTTGCTGATCGTGCCGTCGGTCTTGCACCAGGCCACGGTCTGGCCCTTGCGGATCGTGCCCTCGTGGACGCGGCAGAGCGCGAGCCGGCCGAGGAAGTTGGACGCGTCGAGGTTGACGACGTGTGCCTGCAGGGGGGCGCCCTCGGTGTAGGTCGGGGCGGGGATGGTCTCGAGGATCGTGCTGAACAGCACCTCGAGGTCGGTCGCGTCCTCGGGGACGGTGCCGTCCTTGGGCTGGGTCAGCGAGGCGATGCCGTCGCGCGCGCACGCGTAGACGATCGGGAACTCGATCTGGTGCTCATCGGCGTCGAGGTCGAGGAAGAGCTCGTAGGTCTCGTCGACGACCTCCTTGATCCGGGCGTCGGGGCGGTCGACCTTGTTGATGATCAGGATGATCGGCAGCTTGGCCGCCAGCGCCTTGCGGAGCACGAACCGGGTCTGCGGCAGCGGGCCCTCGCTGGCGTCGACCAGCAGGGCGACGCCGTCGACCATGGTGAGGCCGCGCTCGACCTCACCACCGAAGTCGGCGTGGCCGGGGGTGTCGATGATGTTGATCGTGACAGGCTCGCCGTCGGCGGGCTTGTAGCTGATCGCCGTGTTCTTGGCGAGAATGGTGATGCCCTTTTCCCGCTCCAGGTCCATGGAGTCCATGGCGCGGTCGGCCATCTCGCCCCGTGCGTGGGACTGGCTCCCCTGGCGCAGCATGGCGTCGACCAGGGTTGTTTTGCCATGGTCGACGTGGGCGATGATGGCGACGTTGCGTAGGTCGGTGCGGGTCTGCATAGAGCTATTGTCCCCGGTCTGGGTTGCGATTGTCGCCCCGGGGTCGATCCCTGTGGGATAGCCGGAACCGGTTGCGGCACCTGTTCTTTATGTCCCGTTTGTCGGGCAGCGACGAGACCCCTCCGCTGTTAGCGTTCAGCCGTCGGATCGGCACCGCGGAAGGACCCCGTCGATGGATCGCAAGCTCTCGTGGGTTGCCGCCGGAATTGCCGCGATAGTGATGGTCGGCGGCTGTGGGCTGTTCCGCGACGACAGCGGGCCGGCCTCCTCGCTCGCCGGTCCCGTGGCCGAGACCGCGTCGATCGCAACGGCCTCGCCGACCGAGTCGATCTCGCCGGAACCGAAACCGAAACCGTCGCAGTCGCCGTCGAAATCCAAGAAGCCGAAGCCCAAGCCGTCGAAGACCTCGGCCACGCCGACCGAGGACCCCAACAACTTCCAGCTCCCGGCCTGTGCGAAGCACGAGGGCAAGCTGGTCTCCAAGAGCAAGGCCAAGACGGCGCTCAGGACAGCCGCGGCCAAGACCTACTGGCCGACCTCGGCGCCCGAGCTCAAGGTCCCCAGCCGGCTGGTGATCGCCACTGCCTGGCACGAGAGCGGCTGGCAGTCCGACGTCGTCAACTGTGACGGCGGCCGGGGCCTGATGCAGGTGATGCCCGATACGGAAGCCTTCATCAACAACCGCTTCGCGCAGACGTACGACAGTCACGACTACAAGCAGAACGCCGTGCTCGGCGCCAACTACCTGGCGTGGCTCACCAAGGTCTTCGGCGAGCTCTACTTCAAGAACACCTATGACCTGAGCCCGGCCAAGTGCAGATCGAAATCCGACATGTGCCTGCTCAACATGGTCATCTCCGGCTACAACGTGGGCCGGGGCCCGGTCGAGGAGGCGTACGCGTCCAAGAAGCTCCCCAACCCCGAATATGTCAGCACCGTCCGCTATCTGATGCTGTCCTGTTACTGCGACAAGTACTGACGGGCGCGGGCCGGAGCGCCTGCTCGCAGGACCGGGTCGGTGGGCCTGCCGGGGTCGGCGTATGATGTCAAGTGAACCCGAGGCTGTGCGCCGCTGCTCTTTGCGTCAGGACCGTTCTGTATTTCTGGACCGGTTCGTGTGTCAAGACCGGTTCGTGTGTCAGGACCGATGTGCGTTTTGACCTGTGAACGAGCGCAGTAGTAAAGTCTCGGGGTTGTCGTGCGTCGAGATGCTGGCGAGCTCCTGAATTTGGCCCGTGCAGCACACACTAAGGAGCTTTGCGTAATGCCGCCCAAGAAAAAGACCCATGAGGTAACCCTCGCGCTTGAGGCGGGTAACGCCGCGATGGTGGACCTCGGTAAGATGCTTGGCCCGACCGGTGCCAACATGCGTGCCGTCAAGCTGGAGTACGACGAGGCGACGTCGAAGAACCGTGGCGAGATCATCCCGGTCATCGTCAGCGTCTTCGAGGACCGCAGCCACCAGCTCGCCTACAAGACGCCGCCGACGAGCTTCCTGATCCGCAAGGCTCTGGGCATCCAGTCGGGCGCGTCCAACCCGCTGACGCAGACGGTGGGCACGCTGAGCAACGACCAGATCAAGGCGATCGCGGAGCGCAAGCTCCCCGACCTCAACGCCAACGACCTGGACGCCGCGATCAAGGTCGTGGCCGGCACCGCGCGCTCCATGGGCGTCAAGGTTCCGTGAGCACGCTCGCCTGAGCAGTAAAGCTTCGCCCGACGGCGCGGTTCCCTCCGGGGAGCCGCGCCGTCGGCGTTTCCGCACCCGGAGCACAAGGGCGCCGAGGGCCGACCTCGCCGTTCGACGACCCGCTGTGATGCTGGTCGTCCGTGCCTGCCCGCCTGACCAGGTGAAGCGTCCCTGGGCGGTCACTCTTCGACTGCGCCGCCTTTGCCGACGATGGTGTCGATGAGGCCGTAGGCCTTGGCCTCCTCGGCGGACAGGATGCGGCCCGCGGAGAGGTCGTCCTCGATCCGGCTGCGGGTCTGACCGGTCACCTCGACCAGGCGCAGGACGACTTCTTCCAGCTCTCTGAGGTGCTGACCGGCCGCCGCGGCGACCTCGTCGGCGGTGCCCATCACTCCGGCCGCGCGGGGCTCGGCCAGCCGGAAGCGCGCGTGTCTGTAGGCGGAGCGCTGCTGCGCGGCAGCCAGAACGGCGAGGACCGCGCCGCCGGCCTCGGACGTGACCACGGCGTGCACGGGAGCCGTCATCGCGTCGATCACGTCGATCACCGCGTGGGCCGCGTTGAGGTCGCCCGCGCCGCTGGCCACGTGGAGCTGGATCGGCTCCGGGCCGGAGGCGTCCAGGGTGAGCAGGGCGGCGGCGGTGCTGGAGGCCGTGTGCCCGGTCAACGAGCCTCTGATCATGACGATGCGCTGGTCGAAGAGGCGTTCCTCGAGCCAGCCGGGGATGCCGGGGCCCGCGCCGCCGGGGCTGCCGTTCGGCCACGGGCCGGGTGTCTGCCAGGGCTCGGGGGTGGCGGGCTGGGACGGCTGCCAGCGCACCCTGTCGTAGCGAGGATCCATCGCGACCTCCGGAGGGCTCGGGGTCCTCCGACTCTACGTTCGCCCCCACCGCCCCCAGCAACCGTTTCGCCGAAGGCTTACCAGCCCCGGGCGCGCCACTCCGGCAGGCTGGGACGTTCGGCGCCGAGGGTGGAGTCGTTGCCGTGACCGGGGTAGAACCAGGTGTCGTCGGGGAGCCGGTCGAACAGCTTGGTGGACACGTCGTTGATGAGCGACGTGAACTTGTCCTTGTCCCCGCCCGTGGCGCCGACGCCGCCGGGGAACAGGCTGTCCCCGGTCCACAGGTGAGCGATGCCGCCCGGCTCGCGGTAGAGCAGCACGATCGAGCCGGGGGTGTGCCCCACCACGTGGATCACTTCGAGGGTGCAGTCGCCGACGGTGATCGTGTCGCCGTCGTTGACCGTCTCGGTGACCACCGGGATCGCGGCCGCGTCGTCCGTGCCGGCGATGGAGCGGGCGCCCGTCGCGGAGACGATCTCCTTGAGCGCGCCGTGGTGGTCCCAGTGCTGGTGGGTGGTCACCACCGTGGTCAGGCCGGCGTCACCGATCAGGCGGAGCAGGACCGGGGCCTCGCTCGCTGCGTCGATCAGCAGCTGGCTGCCGTCGGACGCACAGCGCAGCAGATAGGCGTTGTTGTTGTGGGTGCCGACGGCGACCTTGGTGACCGTCAGGCCGGTCAGCTCGCGGATCGCCGGGGCCGAGCCCACGGTCACGTCTCCGGTGTAAGTCATGTCACTTCCATCTTCCTGGTACGGGCAGTTCTCCGTCGGGGGCGACCGTCAGGTCCGCGCCGTCGCCGCGGCCGGCCAGCCAGGCGGTGATCGAGCGGGTCGGGCCGCCGATCACCGGGGTCGTGCCGGTGGCCTCGCCGATGGTCAGCGCGTGGTCGGTGCCCTGCGGGCGCAGGATCATCGGGGTGCTCGCATGGGCGCCGCCGGTGACGATCTCGCGGAGCAGGCGCAGCGCGAATGCGTCGGACCAGTCCTGCGGGGTGTAGTCGCCGCCGAGGTCGACGTGGTGCACGGCGACCTCGCGCAGCCGGGCCCACGGGACCGCCGCCGCGGACTGGCCGGTGGAGGGCAGGACGAACGTCCACGCCTCGGCGGGCATCGCGGCGGCCGCGTCCGCGAACCGTTCGTGGGCTTCGCGGATGTCGTCGAGCTGCTCGGCGAGCGGGCGCCGGCGGCCCGCCTCGATTCCTTCGTCACGCGCGGTCGGCGACGCGTACTGGGGTGTCTCCACGCCGGTCCGCGCCCAGGTCAACAGGTTGGTGTAGGAGTCGGCGTTGCGGGCGACGTGGGTGAGCACGTGGCCGACCGTCCAGCCCGGCAGCAGGGCGGGTGCTCCCGGGTCGAGCTGCTCCGCGGTGCCGAGCAGCAGCTCGGTCGCCTGATCGACATCGGTCATGAGGACCAAGGGATCCATCGTCACGCCACGACCCTAGCGTCCGCGGCGGCCGGAATTCGCTTTCGCGGCGGTGGCGTCGTCCGTACCGTCGGAGCAGACGCGTCGAGAACAACCCGTGGAGGAGGTGGGATCCCGTGCTTGTCCGTGCGTCCCCTCTTCGATCCGGTATTTTTCGACACTAAGGGTTAACCATGTCCGACCTGCCCGCACTGGGTTGGGACGCGACTCTCGCGTCCGCATATCGTCCCTTCGACCGCTCCGACACGTGCGCGGGACGGGTTCTGCGCGCCGACCGTGGCGTCTGCACCGTGCTCACCGACGACGGCGTCGAGCGCGCCAGCCTGGCCGGCAATCTGCTGCTCAGCGCCGTGGGTGATCCCGCCGATCTGCCCTGCGCCGGTGACTGGGTGGTGCTGCGGCGCTGGCCCGACCGGCGAACCACCGTCGAGCTGGTGTTGCCGCGACGGACCGTGCTCATCCGGCGTACGGCTGACAAAGACTCCCGTGGCCAGGTCCTGGCCGCCAACATGGACACGGTCGCGGTTGTCGAACCACTGCACCCGATGCCGGACGACGCACGTGTCGAACGTCTCCTCGCTCTCGCGTTCGAGTCGGGGGCGCAACCACTGATCGTGCTTTCCAAGAGCGACACGTCGGGGGATCCGCAGGCGGTCGCGCGTCAGCTTTCCAAGATCGCTTCTGGGGTACGCGTCCAGCCCGTCAGCACCCGCACCGGCGCCGGCATCGCCGAGCTGCGCGAATACGTCACCGCGGGCCGGACCCTGGCGCTGCTGGGGCGCTCCGGCGCGGGCAAGTCGACGCTCGTCAACGCTCTCGCGGGGACGGACGTGATGGGCGTCCAGGAGATCCGTCGGGCGGACGGCAAGGGCCGGCACACCACCGCGTACAGAAATCTGGTCCTGATCCCTGGTGGGGGAGCCGTGCTGGACACACCCGGCATCCGTGGGGTCGGCCTGCTCGACACGGCCGGAGGTCTTGACCGGGCCTTCGCGGATGTCGCTGAGCTCGCCGAGCACTGCCGTTTCAGTGACTGTGGTCACGACGGCGAGCCGGGGTGCGCGATCCAGGACGCCCTCGCGGACGGCGATCTGACGCCCCGGCGATGGGAGAGCTGGCGCAAACTGCACCGCGAGGTCGCCGTCGAGAGCGGTCGCCGGGCCGTCCGGCTGGCCGGTGCCAACCGCCGTCGCCCGAGACGGTGACGCTGAGGAAACCCGGTCCTCTGGCAAGATGCCGGGATGCCCACGATCGAGGAAGAGGTCAGCCCGGCCCCCGCTGAGCAGCTGACACCCGAGCCACGCACCCGCCGTGGCCTCGGGAGTCTCTGGGCGCTGCTCAGCTATCCGGTGCTCGCTGTGGTCGTCATGATCCAGCTGTGGATCAGCCCATCGGGGCGGGTCCTCGCGTCGAACGACGACGACCACGGCTTCTTCCTGTTCGTGCTGGCGCACGGCGAGCGGGTCGTCTTCCACGGCGACAACCCGTTCTTCACCGACCGGATGAACGTGCCGGACGGCGTCAACCTGATGGCCAACACATCGGTGCTGGCACTGACCGTGCCTTTTGCCCCGATAACCCACTTCTTCGGCCCGGGGCTCTCGCTGGTCCTGCTGCTCACTCTCGGTCTGGCGGGCACGGCGGCGGCCTGGTGGTGGGTCTTCACCCGCCATCTCGTACGGTCCCGGCGCGCAGCCTGGATCGGCGGTTTGTGGTGTGGCTTCGCGCCCGCGATGGTGTCGCACGCCAACGGCCACCTCAACTTCGTGGCCCAGTTCGTCGTGCCCTTCATCGTGTGGCAGGTGCTGCGGCTGCGTGAGCCCGGGCGGATCGTGCGCGGCGGTGTCACCCTCGGGCTGCTGGTCGTGGTCCAGGTCTTCCTCAACGAAGAGGTCCTGCTCTTCACCGCGATGGCGCTGCTCGTCTTCGTCGTCGCCTACGCGTGCTTCAACCTGGCGCAGGCCCGCGACGTCGCGCGGCGGTTCCTGCTCGGGCTCGGTGTGGCGGGTGTCACCGCGCTGGCGCTCCTCGCGTACCCGTTGTGGTGGCAGTTCTCCGGGCCGCAGAGCTACAGCGGGCAGCCGTTCGAGCCGGGCAAGTTCGTCACCGACCTGTTCGCGATCGGTGCTTACGCGCGGCAGTCGCTGGCCGGCAACGGGGCCATCGCCCGGACCCTGAGCGTCAGCCCGACCGAGGACGACTCGTTCTGGGGCGTGCCGATGCTGGTCATGCTCGTGGTCTGCGGGGTGATGCTGTGGCGCAACCTCGCCGCCCGCGCCGCGATGATCGCGGGCTTCGTGCTGCTGATCGCCTCGCTCGGCCCGCGGTTGCGGGTAGGCGGCGTCGACACCGGCATCCCGATGCCGTTCGCGCTGGTCCAGCACGTCCCGATCATCGACCTGGTCAGCGTCACCCGGTTCGCGATGGTGCCCACCACGCTCATCGGCGTGCTGCTCGCGCTGGCCTGCGACCGGGTGCCCGCCCTCGGGCCGAGGCGCCAGGTCGCGTTCTGGCTCGGCATGGTCGCCGCCGTCGTCCCCGTGCTGCCCAAGCCGTTGCCGGTGGTCGACGCACCGCCGCTGCCGCCGTTCGTCGCGCAGGGCATCTGGCGGGAGTACGTCGACCAGGACGAGACCATCGTCACGGTGCCGCTGCCCGAGGTGACCACCGGGCGCACGGGGATGCGCTGGTTCGCGCTCACCGGCCTCGACTACCCCGTGCCGCGCGGATACTTCATGGGTCCGGCGAACTCGTCCGACCGCACCGGTTCGTGGAACGCCGCCCCGCGCCCCACCGCCGACCTGCTACGCATCGCGGGGGCGTACGGTCGGAGGCCGGTCATCAGCGAAGCCGACCGTTCGGCGGCGTTCGAGGACCTCGCCTACTGGCGTGCCTCCGTGGTGGTCCTCACCCCGGACGCGCCGAACCGTGAACTGATGGCCTCGATCCTCACCGAGCTGCTCGGGTTCGCGCCCAAGGAGGTCGGCGGCGTCCAGCTCTGGGACCTGCGGGGGATGCTTCACCCCACGGGATGACGATCGTTTACCCGACGGGGTGACGGGAATGACCGGCAGACCCGCGACGCTGTACCTCGCTGGCGGAAAAAATGTCGTACCCCGAACGTAGGGTGGCGGCGCCCATCGTCTTCACATAAACGGAGTGGCTGGCTGTGGCCGACCGACTGATTATTCGTGGCGCGCGCGAGCACAACCTGCGCGACGTCAACCTTGACCTGCCCCGTGACGCCATGATCGTGTTCACCGGGCTCAGCGGCTCGGGCAAGTCCAGCCTCGCCTTCGACACGATCTTCGCGGAGGGCCAGCGGCGCTACGTCGAGTCGCTCTCGTCGTACGCGAGGCAGTTCCTCGGGCAGATGGACAAGCCCGACGTCGACTTCATCGAGGGCCTCTCCCCGGCCGTCTCGATCGACCAGAAGTCGACCTCCCGCAACCCGCGGTCGACCGTCGGCACCATCACCGAGGTCTACGACTACCTGCGGCTGCTCTTCGCGCGCACGGGCATCCCGCACTGTCCGGTCTGTGGCGAGCTGATCAGCAAGCAGAGCCCGCAGCAGATCGTCGACCGGGTCATGGCGATGCCCGACGGCACCAAGTTCATGGTGCTCGCCCCGGTCGTGCGCGGCCGCAAGGGTGAGTACGTCGACCTCTTCGCCGAACTGCAGGCCAAGGGTTACGCGCGGGCCCGGGTCGACGGGGTGGTCCACCCGCTGACCGAGGTGCCGAAGCTCAAGAAGCAGGAGAAGCACACCATCGAGGTGGTGGTCGACCGGCTCAGCGTCAAGGCGTCCAGCAAGCAGCGCCTGACCGACTCGGTGGAGTCCGCGCTCGGCCTGGCCGGCGGCATCCTGCTGCTCGACTTCGTCGACCTGCCCGAGGACGACGCCAACCGCGAGCGGCTCTTCTCCGAGCACCTGGCCTGCCCCAACGAGCACCCCCTCGCGATCGAGGATCTCGAGCCGCGGGTCTTCTCCTTCAACGCGCCCTACGGCGCCTGCCCGGAATGCACCGGCCTGGGCACCAAGAAGGAGGTCGACCCCGAGCTGATCATCCCGGACGAGGAGCGCAGCCTGCGCGAGGGCGCGATCCAGCCCTGGTCCGGCGGTACGACGCTCGAATACTTCCTGCGCCTGCTCGAGGCGCTGGGCAAGGCCGAGGGCTTCAGCGTCGACACCCCGTGGCGGGCACTGCCCACCCGGGCGCAGAAGACCATCCTGTACGGCTCCGACGACCAGGTCCACGTCCGATACCGCAACAAGTACGGGCGCGAGCGCTCCTACTACACCGGTTTCGAAGGCGTCATGCAGTGGATCGAACGCCGGCACAACGACACCGAGAGTGACTGGTCGCGCGACAAGTACGAGGGCTACATGCGCGACATCCCCTGCCCGACCTGCGGCGGCACCCGCCTCAAGCCCGAGGTGCTGGCCGTCACGATCGACGGCAAGAGCATCGCCGAGGTCACCAACATGTCGATCGGCGACTGCGCCGAGCTGCTGTCCTCGATCGAGCTGGACGACCGGCAGAAGATGATCGCCGAGCGGGTGCTCAAGGAGATCAACGCGCGGCTGCAGTTCCTCGTCGACGTCGGCCTCGACTACCTGTCGCTCGACCGCGGCGCCGGCACGCTCTCGGGCGGCGAGGCGCAGCGCATCCGGCTCGCGACCCAGATCGGTTCCGGCCTGGTCGGCGTGCTCTACGTGCTGGACGAGCCGTCTATCGGCCTGCACCAGCGGGACAACCACCGGCTGATCGAGACGCTCGTGCGGCTCAAGAAGCTCGGCAACACCCTGATCGTGGTCGAGCACGACGAGGACACGATCCGCACCGCCGACTGGATCGTCGACATCGGGCCCGGCGCGGGCGAGCACGGCGGGCACATCGTGCACTCCGGCTCGGTGAAGGGGCTGCTGGCCAACAAGGAGTCGCCGACCGGGGCGTACCTCTCGGGTCGTAAGAAGATCCCGATGCCGCTCGTCCGCCGTCCGCAGGACCCGGGCCGGGAGCTGGTGGTGCAGGGCGCCCGCGAGCACAACCTGCGCAACCTCACCGTGCCGTTCCCGCTCGGGCAGTTCATCGCGGTGACCGGGGTCAGCGGCTCGGGCAAGTCCACACTGGTCAACGACATCCTCTACACCGTGCTGGCCAACCAGGTCAACGGCGCCCGGATGGTCCCCGGCCGGCACCTGCGCATCAGTGGCCTCGAGAACGTCGACAAGGTCGTCGGGGTGGACCAGTCCCCGATCGGCCGGACCCCGCGCTCCAACCCCGCTACCTACACCGGCGTCTTCGACCACGTCCGCAAGCTGTTCGCCGAGACGCCCGAGGCGAAGGTCCGCGGCTACGGCCCCGGCCGGTTCTCGTTCAACGTCAAGGGCGGCCGCTGCGAGAACTGCTCCGGCGACGGCACGATCAAGATCGAGATGAACTTCCTGCCCGACGTGTACGTGCCCTGCGAGGTCTGCAAGGGGGCGCGCTACAACCGGGAGACCCTCGAGGTCCACTACAAGGGCAAGACGATCTCCGAGGTGCTGGAGATGCCGATCGAGGAGGCCGCCGGGTTCTTCGAGGCCATCACGGGCATCCACCGGCACCTCAAGACGCTGGTCGACGTCGGCCTCGGCTACGTGCGGCTGGGGCAGAGCGCCCCGACGCTCTCCGGCGGCGAGGCGCAGCGCGTCAAGCTCGCCTCCGAGCTGCAGAAACGCTCCACCGGCCGGACCGTCTACGTCCTCGACGAGCCGACCACGGGCCTGCACTTCGAGGACATCCGCAAGCTGCTGCTCGTCCTCAACGGACTGGTCGACAAGGGCAACACGGTCATCACGATCGAGCACAACCTCGATGTGATCAAGAACGCCGACTGGCTGATCGACATGGGCCCCGAGGGCGGCAACAAGGGTGGCCTCGTGCTCGCCACCGGCACCCCCGAGGAGATCGCCGAGGTTCCCGGCAGTCACACCGGGCAGTACCTCCGCCCGATGCTGGAGCTCAAGGGCGAACCGGCCGGCTCCCCGGCGGCCGTCGCGCGGGCTGCCAAGGCCAACGGCGAGAAAGCCCCGGCCAAGGCGACGAAGCCACGGGCGCCCCGGGCGCGTACCAAAGCCGCGGTCTGATTTTTTCTTTGCGGCACGTCTGATTTTCTTTAAGACACAGGTAACTCACAGCAACAACGCACGTTCCTCCTCGCGAGGGACGTGCGTTGCTGCTTTCGGCCTGGTTCGGTGCGCTTGACCGCTCCTCACCGGGGAAACGTGCCGGAAATCTGCGGATCCGGACCGATAATTTCCTCGGTGGAGCATGAACCACATCGCCGGAGCGCGCGTATATCCAAGCAACGCCGTGTGACGTCATCACGCGGAACAGCGGGTAATCGAAGGGTTTGGCGAACAGATGACTGACGTGCAGACGAGGCCCGACACCGAGATCACGGGCACCGACGAGAAGGCCGCAGGCACCTCGACGGCCACCTCCCGGCGCGTCGTGCTCGTGGGCGCCGGAGCGCTCGGCGCCGGGTGCCTCCTCGCCGCCTGCGGCACCGACACCAGCACCAGCTCCGGGACCACCGGCTCCAACGGCGGCGACTTCAGCAACAACCCGGCCCCGGCCGGCAGCGCGACCGCGGACCCGGCCACCGGGGGCGACTCCTCGGGTGGCGGCGAGACTCTCGCGGCGGTCGCCGACGTGCCCGAGGGCGGCGGCATCATCAAGGGTGACTACGTCATCACGCAGCCCACGGCCGGCGAGTTCAAGGCCTTCAGCAAGATCTGCACGCACCAGGGCTGCCCGGTCAACAAGGTCGACGGCGGCCAGATCGCCTGCCCGTGCCACGGCAGCTTCTTCTCCATCAAAGACGGCTCGCCGACGGCCGGACCGGCCAAGAAGGCGCTGCCCGAGACCAAGGTCAAGGTGGACGGCGACAACATCGTCGCGGCGTAAGGATCATCGTCGCCGCGGGATGACCATCGTCACGGCGTGAGGACCTGGGACCGGCCATGACCCCTGCCGAGGTGGCCGGTCCCAATTTCTTCGTGCCTTCGGCGCTCTCGCGATCGCCGGGTGGCCGGAGGCCCGACGCCGTGGCGGCGGCAACGGGCCTCCGGTCCGGAAATCATGTCAGAGGGTCGCACTAGTGTGGAGTGGTGCCTGACCCGTCCAGCTACCGTCCGGCGCCCGGGACCATTCCGGACGCTCCCGGTGTCTACCGCTTCCGTGATCCGACCGGCCGCGTCATCTACGTCGGCAAGGCCAAGAGCCTGCGCAGCCGGCTGAATTCCTACTTCGCCGACACGTGGACCCTGCACGCGCGCACCCAGCAGATGGTCACCACGGCCTCCGCGGTGGACTGGGTGACCGTCGCCAGCGAGGTCGAAGCGCTGCAGCTCGAGTTCTCGTGGATCAAGGAGTTCGACCCCCGCTTCAACGTCAAGTACCGCGACGACAAGTCCTACCCGTTCCTCGCCGTCACGCTGAACGAGGAATACCCGCGCCTGCAGGTCATGCGGGGCGCCAAGCGCAAGGGCGTCCGTTACTTCGGGCCGTACAGTCATGCCTGGGCGATCCGGGAAACCCTGGATCTCCTCCTGCGGGTCTTCCCGGCCCGCACCTGCTCGGCCGGCGTCTTCAAGCGGTCCGGCCAGATCGGCCGCCCCTGCCTGCTCGGCTATATCGGCAAATGCTCCGCACCCTGCGTCGGCACGGTCAGCGCCGAGCAGCACCGCGCCATCGTCGACGACTTCTGCGACTTCATGGCCGGGCGCACCGACGCCTTCGTCAAACGCCTCGAGCGCGACATGCTCGACGCCTCCGAGCAGCTCGAATTCGAAAAAGCGGCCCGCCTGCGCGACGACATCGCCGCCCTGCGCAAAGCCATGGAGAAGCAGACCGTCGTCCTCGGCGACGGCACCGACGCCGACGTGGTCGCCTTCGCCGAGGACCCCCTCGAAGCCGCCGTCCAGGTCTTCCACGTCCGCGACGGCCGGGTCCGGGGCCAGCGCGGCTGGGTCGTCGACAAGGTCGAGGATCTCACCACCGGCGACCTCGTCCACCACTTCTGCACCCAGGTCTACGGCGACGAGCACGGCGAGAACGACGTCCCCCGCGAGCTGCTCGTCCCCGAGCTCCCCCCGGACCACGTCGCCCTGGAGAACTGGCTCTCCGAGCACCGCGGCAGCCGCGTCTCCCTGCGCGTCCCGCAACGCGGCGACAAACGCTCCCTGCTCGAAACGGTCGCCCGCAACGCCGCCGAGTCCCTCCAGCGCCACAAACTGCGCCGCGCCGGCGACCTCACCACCCGCAGCAAGGCCCTCGACGAGATCGCCGAAGCCCTCGCCATGGACTCCGCCCCGCTGCGCATCGAATGCTTCGACGTCTCCCACATCCAGGGCACCGACGTCGTCGCCAGCATGGTCGTCTTCGAGGACGGCCTGCCCCGCAAGAGTGAATACCGCCGCTTCTCGGTCCGCGGCAACCCCGACGGCACCGGCCTCGACGACCTCGCCGCCATGAGCGAGGTCATGCGCCGCCGCTTCGGCCGCTACAAAGCCCAGCCCGATCTTGTTGGCCAGCCCGATCTTGTTGCCCCGGCCCCTTCCGGTGACGACGAGGAGATCGCCACCAACGAGCTGCCCGGCATCGACCCGCTCACCGGCAAGCCACGCCGCTTCGCCTACCCGCCACAGCTCGTCGTGGTCGACGGCGGGCAGCCGCAGGTCAACGCGGTGGCCGCGGTGCTGTCCGACCTGGGGATCACCGACGTCGCGCTGTGCGGGCTGGCCAAGCGGCTCGAGGAGGTGTGGGTCCCGGGCGAGGACTTCCCGGTCATCCTCCCGCGCACATCAGAATCCCTCTACCTGCTCCAACGGGTACGCGACGAGGCGCACCGCTTCGCCATCACCTTCCACCGGGAGCGGCGCTCCAAGCGGATGACTGCTTCCGCGCTCGACAACGTCCCCGGGCTGGGGGAGACGCGGCGCAAGGCGCTGCTCCGGCACTTCGGCTCCCTCAAGAAGCTCGGCCAGGCCACGCCGGAGGAGATCACCGAGGTCCCCGGCATCGGCCGCCGGACCGCCGAGGCCGTTCTCGCCTCGCTCGCGGGCGACGCGCCCAAGCCGGGCTCTGACATGCCATCGGCCGGGGAGGCGACGAACGGCGACGACGGTGCGGTGGGTGGCGCCGGGCGGACGAAGGCTGGGGCCAACAGAACGAGGGTTGCCCGGCCATCGGTGCCACCACCGGCACCCGTCCCCGTCATTGCCGAGGACCAACCGGTCCCGCACGCCGTCGAGGCCGCCGACGGTGAGAGCTGAGGGTCGCTGCGGGCGTGAGCTGAGGATCGTTGACGGTGAGGGTTGAAGGTCGTCGCGGGCGATGAGGTGACCGCCGTCGACCGCTAGGGCCGAAGGCCGCTGACGGTGAGGGTCGAGGGCCGCCGCGGGCGGGGGTGACCGTTGCCGACCGCGAGGGCTGAGAGCTGACGCGGGCGCCGTCCAGGCTATCGGCTGAGGGTGCCGGGTTCCGGGGTGGCGTGGGCCCGATGGTGGGGGCGGGGCCGTTGCTGTGGTTGCTGTGTGGCGTTGGTTCGATACGGGTGGTGAGCTGGGCGTACGGAATAGGGATGTCGGGTTTTGCCGTTGAGGCGGTGGGTGGGAAACGCGGCGGTGTGATCTCGGGCGGGCGGTTTGGTCGATCGGGTAGCGGACATCATGTCCGGCGGCCAAGGGTGGTCGCTTCGGCCTAGGATGCAGTGTCCACCCGCGGCGGGTGACCTTCTCGGGTGGCTCAAGCTCAGGGTGGATCACGCTGAGGGTGGCTCATGCTCAGGGTGGCTCACGCTCCGGGTGGGTGGCTCACAGCGAATGCGCGCCCGGGTAGCAAGGCCTGGGTAGCAAGGCCTGGGTAGCAAGGCCTGGGTAGCAAGGCCTGGGTAGCAAGGCCCGGGTCGCAAGGCTGCGGTGAGTAACGCCCGGGTGAGCAAGGCGCGGGTGAGTAACGCTGCGGTGAGTAACGCCGGGGTGGGTAGGGCCGGGTGGGCCGGCAGTCATAGCGGGTAGCAGTTTCGTCCAGGAGGAAGTGCGTGACCGAGTCGATGCCGGAGTTCGCTCCGGAGCCGGCGCCGGACGAGGAGAGTGTCGACCTCGTGGTGGTGACCGGGGTTTCCGGTGGTGGCCGTAGTACGGTCGCCCGTGCCCTGGAGAACGTCGGCTTCTATGTCGTCGACAATCTGCCCCAGGCGTTGATGCTGGACATGGCCCAGTTGGCGTTCGCCGCCGGTGGGGCTGCCCGGCGTACGGCCATGGTGCTGGATGTGCGGAGCCGGGCGTTCTCGACCGACCTGGCCGGGGCCGTGCGGGTGCTCAAGGAGCGCGGTTTCCTGCCCCGGGTCGTGTTCGTCGACGCCGATGACGAGGTGCTGATCCGCCGGTTCGAGTCGGTGCGCCGGTCGCATCCGTTGCAGGGTGACGGACGGTTGTCGGACGGTATCGCCGCGGAACGGAAGTTGCTCGAGGAGGCGCGCGAGCAGGCTGACGTGATCATTGACACCAGCCACCTGAACGTGAACCAGCTCCGGCGGCGGGTGGAGGAGTTGTTCGGCGGGGAGGATGCGCGCCGGCTGCGGATCACCGTGCTGTCGTTCGGCTTCAAGTACGGGCTGCCGCCGGACGCCGATTATGTGCTGGACGCCCGGTTCCTCCCGAACCCGTTCTGGGTGCCGGAGTTGCGGGAGCACACCGGTCTGGAGGAGGGCGTCAGCAACTACGTCCTCGGCCAGGAGGGCGCCAACGACTTCGTGGGCACCTACGCGGGCCTGATCGCCGCCACCGCGCCGGGGTTCGAGCGGGAGGGTAAGCGCTACCTGACCGTCGCCGTGGGCTGCACCGGCGGGAAGCACCGCAGCGTCGCTATCGCCGAGGAGTTGACCTCCCGCCTGCGCGACATCCGCCTGTCCGCCCACTCGTCCCACCGCGACCTGGGCCGCGAATGAGGCCCATCAAGGTGGTCGCGTTCGGCGGCGGGCACGGGCTGGCGGCGTCGCTGCGAGGGCTTCGTCACTGCGAGCCGGCGCTCGACCTCGACATTACCGCCGTTGTCACGGTGGGTGACAACGGTGGTTCCAGCGGGCGGCTGCGTGCCGAGCGGGACGCCCAGCTCCCACCGGGTGATCTGCGGATGGCGCTGGCGGCGCTCGCCGACGAGGAGCCGGGGCATCAGAGCACCGTCAAGCTGATGCAGCACCGGTTCGCCCCGATAAACAACCCGGACCGCCGGCAGAGCGACGTGGATCGCCGGACCGGCTCGTACGACCCGCTCGCGGGTCACGCCGTCGGGAACCTGCTGCTGCTCGGGCTGATGGAGCTCACCGGCGATCCGGTCGAGGCACTGCAGCACGCCGGGTGGATGGTCGGTGCCAGGGGGAAGGTCCTGCCCATGGCCTGCCACGCGGTCGGGATCGAGGCCGACGTCCGTGGGGGAGACCCCGCGCTGCCCGACGATGTGGTCACGGTGAGTGGTCAGCATGCGGTCGCCGTCACGAACGGTCACGTGGAGAACGTACGCATAGTGCCTGCTTCTCCGCCTGCCTGCCCCGACGCGCTGGACGCCATCCGTGACGCCGACTGGCTGATCTTCGGACCGGGGAGCTGGTACACGAGCGTGCTCCCGCATCTCCTCGTGCCCGAGCTGGCGGAGGCGATCGTGGCGAGCCCGGCGCGGCGGCTGGTGACCCTGAACCTCGCGGCCGACAACGAGACGGCCGGGTTGTCGGTGGCCGATCACCTGGCGGCGCTGCACTGGTACCTTCCGGCGCTGCGGGTGGACACCGTGCTCGCCGACGCCAAGTGGGTGGGGGAGCCGGATCCGGTGCACCGCGCGGCCGAGGCACTGGGGGCCCGGTTGGTCCTCGCGCCACTCGCCGTGGCCGATGGCAGTCCCAAGCATGATCCTGAGTCGTTGGGCACAGCACTGGTGCCGGTACTCGGAGTCGATCGTTAAAGCAACTGGCGTACCGCGATACAAGCAAGAGGTGACTTCGAGATGGCGATGACGGCAGCGGTCAAGGACGAGCTGAGCCGGGTCGACGTACCCAAGCCGTGCTGCCGCCGTGCGGAGATGGCCGCCCTGCTGCGTTTCGCCGGCGGGCTGCACATCGTCTCCGGCCGGGTGGTCGTCGAGGCGGAGCTGGACACCGGCGCGGTCGCGCGGCGCCTGCGGCGGGAGATCGCCGACGTGTACGGCTACCCGAGCGAGGTGCACGTCCTCGCATCGGGCGGCCTGCGCAAGGGCAGCCACTACATCGTCCGCATCGTGAAGGACGGCGAGGCGCTGGCACGTCAGACGGGCCTGCTCGACGTCCGCGGCCGCCCGGTGCGGGGCCTGCCCCCGCACGTGGTCTCGGCGAACGTCTGCTGCGCGGTCGCCGCGTGGCGGGGCGCGTTCATGGCCCACGGCTCGCTCACGGAGCCCGGCCGCTCCAGCGCGCTGGAGATCACCTGCCCGGGTCCCGAAGCGGCGCTGGCCCTGCGCGGCGCCGCCCGCCGCATCGGCATCACCGCCAAGGAGCGCGAGGTCCGCGGCGTCGACCGGGTGGTGATCAAGGACGGAGACGCGATCGCGGCGCTCCTCACCCGCATAGGAGCGCACTCCAGCGTGCTCGCCTGGGAGGAGCGACGGGTACGCCGTGAGGTCCGCGCCACCGCGAACCGCCTCGCCAACTTCGACGACGCCAACCTCCGCCGCTCCGCGCGGGCCGCCGTGGCCGCCGCCGCCCGGGTCACCCGGGCCCTGGAGATCCTCGCCGAGGAGGCCCCGAACCACCTGACGTCCGCCGGGCAGCTGCGCCTCGAGCACCGCCAGGCGAGCCTGGAGGAGCTGGGCGCCCTCGCCGACCCGCCGCTGACGAAGGACGCGATCGCCGGGCGCATCCGCCGGCTGCTCGCCCTCGCCGACAAGCGCGCCCGCGACCTGGGCATCCCCGACACCGAGGCCGCGGTCACCCCCGAGATGATGGCCTGCTGACGGCTCAGCCGGTGCGGCGGTTGAGCAGGACGCGGCCGAGCAGCAGGGTGCCCACGCCCGCGATGACGACGCTGAGCAGGCCGACGCGCAGGCTGGAGTGATCGGCGACCAGGCCGACCAGTGGGGGTGAGGCCAGGAAGCCGATCCGCAGCACCCAGCTCACCACCGTCAGCCCCAGCCCGGACGGCAGCCCCGGCAGCTCGTCAGCGGTGTGCATCGCGGCCGGGACCAGCGTCGCCGTGCCCAGCCCCGCCAGGGCGAACCCCACCAGCGCCGACCCCACCGACGGGAAGGCGAGCGCGAACCCCATCCCCGCTGCCGCCACCGCACCGCCGATCCGGGTGACGGTGCGCTGGCCGAAGCGGTCCACGAGACGGTCACCGAGCAGGCGCCCGGCGGTCATGGCGACCTGCAGGGCCACGAACGCGAGACCCGCCACGGCCGCGGTGGCCCCGATGTCCTCCGTCATGAACAGCGCGCCCCAGGATGCCCCGGCGTCCTCCACCAGCGCGCCGAAGAGCGCCAGCAGCCCGAGAGCCGCCAGCATCCAGACCGCGGCCCGGGCGAAGGACCTACCCGCAGCGGCTGCCGGCCGTTCCGCCTCGTCGGGCCCACGCAGCAGATATCGGTACGCCGCGAGCGCCACGATGCTGAACAGCACTCCCGCCACGACCAGGTGGATCAGCAACGGGACGTGCAGACCCGCGGCCGCCGAGCCCATCAGGCCGCCGAGCACGGCGCCGATGCTCCACACGCCGTGGAAGGAGTTGACGATCGAGCGGCCGTAGATGCGCTGGACGCGCAGGCCGTGGGCGTTCTGGGCGACGTCCACGACGGCGTCCGCGGCGCCCGAGCAGAACAGGACCACGGCCAGCAGCCACCAGCTGGGGGCGACGGCGACCAGCAGGAACGCCGTCGCGATCAGCGGGATGCCGAACGACGCCGTGCGTGCCGAGCCGAGCACCCGGATCGCCAGCGGCGCGAACAGACCGCCGGTGAGCGCGCCCAGCGGTCCGGCCGCGAGGGCCGTGCCGAACAGCGCGTTGCTGAGGTCCAGGTGCTCCTTGACCTCGGGATAGCGAGGGACGACGTTGGCGAACAGCGCGCCGTTGGTGAGGAAGACGGCGGCGACGGCCGCCCGGGCGCGCCGGGCCCCGAGCGGCACAGCGACAGCGGCAGTGGTCATGAGAAGCGGGACACCGCGTCGCGGACCTGCGGCTCCGTGACCGGGCAGCCGGGGAAGCGGGAGAGCCGCAGCAGGGGGATGGCCCGCATCATCTGGCCGTTCTTCGGGTCGAACAGCATGGCGTTGAACGGGCCGTCGCCGAGCTGGTCGCGCAGCCACGCGCCCGCCGAAGGGTGGGCGAGCCAGCCGTCGACCGTCGACTCGGCGGTCAGCGGGGTGGTCACCTCGTCACCTGTGAGGGTGATCGTGGCCCGCAGGCGGATGTCGCGGGACGAGGAGCCGACCCGGATGCCGAACTCGCCGCCCTCGACCGTCCAGTCGCGCAGCGCCGGGTGCCAGAACGCGAACGCGCGCCGGTCCAGCTCCACGGTGACCTGCCTGCTCTCCCCGGGCGCGAGGCTGACCTGGGCGAACCCGCGCAGCTCCTGCTCGGGCCGGTAGACGCTGGCCTGCGGGTCGGTGACGTAGACCTGAACGGTCTCGGTGCCGGGCCGGGCTCCGCTGTTGGTCACCGTGAGGGAGACCCGCGCGGTGTCGCTCCCGGTCGTCACTTCCAGATCTGCGTACGCGAACGAGGTGTACGAGAGCCCGTGCCCGAACGGGTACGCGACCTCGAGCCGGTGCGCGTCGTACCAGCGGTAGCCGATGAGCAGCCCTTCGCCGTACCGGACGTGGCCCGCCTCGCCGGGGAACGCGCCGACGGTCGGGTTGTCCTCGTAGCGCACGGGGACCGTCTCGGCGAGCTTCCCGGCAGGGTTGGTCACGCCGAGCAGCAGGTCCGCGGTGGCGCTGCCGCCGGCCTGGCCGAGCAGCCAGCCCTCGAGGATCGCGCCGGCCCGGTCCTGCCAGGGCGCGACGGTGACGACCGAGCCGTTGGAGAGCACCACGACCACGTTGTCGTTGACGTCGGCCACGGCGTTCAGCAGGTCGGTCTGGTGCTGCGGCAGGTCCATGTGGTCGCGGTCGTAGCCCTCCGACTCGTACGACGGCGGCAGCCCCAGGAACACCACGGCGACGCCGGCGTCACGGGCGGCGGCGGCGGCCTCCTCGACCAGCGCCGGGTCGGCCTCCTCGGACTCGATGACGAAGCCGGGCGCGAACACGACGTCGCGGGCGGCCCGGAGCGCGTCCAGGGCGGAGTCGACGCGGGTCGGGTTGACCTGCGACGAGCCGGCGCCCTGGAAACGCGGCGACCGGGCGAACTCCCCGATCACCGCGATCGTGCCGGTGGCGGCCAGGGGGAGCAGGTCGCCGTCGTTCTTGAGCAGCACGGCGCTCGCGGCGGCGGCCTCGCGGGCGAGTTCGTGGTGCGCGTCGGCGTCGAAGGTCTGACCGGGGGTGAGCGCGGGCAGGGACTTGTTCACCAGCTCGAGCACGCGGGTCACGGCGAGGTCGACGTCCTTCTCGCTGAGCGTGCCCGCCTTGACCGCGGCGAGGATCGTCGCCGTGCCGCCACCACCGGAGGAGGGCATCTCCAGGTCGAGCCCGGCATGGACACCCGCGTCGCGCTGGTTGACCGCGCCCCAGTCGGAGACGACCAGGCCCCGGTACCCCCACTCGTCGCGGAGCACGTCGGTCAGCAGCCAGCGGTCCTCGCTCGCGTACACCCCGTTGATCCGGTTGTAGGAGCACATGACGGTCCACGGCTGGGCGCCGGTGACGACCCGCTCGAACGCGGGCAGGTAGATCTCGCGCAGCGTGCGCTCGTCGACGTCGGCGGAGACCGTCATCCGGTCGGTCTCCTGGTTGTTGGCGGCGAAGTGCTTCAGCGACGTGCCGACGCCCTCGCTCTGCACGCCGTTGACCAGCGCTGTCCCGAGAACACCGGCGAGCGCCGGGTCCTCGGAGAAATACTCGAAGTTGCGGCCGCAGAGCGGGGAGCGCTTCATGTTGATGCCGGGGCCGAGCAGCACCGCGACCTCCTCCGCGCGGCACTCGCGGCCCAGCGCGGCGCCGATGCGCTCCAGCAGCTCCGGGTTCCAGGTGGAGGCGAGGCCCGCGGCGGGCGGGAAGCAGGTGGCCGGCACGCTGCCGTGCAGCCCGAGATGGTCGCCCTCGCCGGACTGCTTGCGCAGCCCGTGGGGACCGTCGGTGACCATCACCGCGGGGATGCCGAGCCGCTCGACCCCCTGCGTGTGCCAGAAGTCGGAGCCGTCGAGCAGACCGGCTTTCTCCTCCGGCGTGAGAGCGGTCAACAGGGTCGGGATGTCCAGCTGCGGGACGGCATCAGCACTCATGTTTCCAAGGTAACGCCGAAAACCTCCGTGCGGAAGTTTTTGAGAACTACGATGACCGCGTGACCCAAGAACTTCAGCGCCGCGGCTCGTACGAGAAGGGCGTCCGGCGCCGGCAGGAGATCCTGGACCGGGCCATCGAGGTCTTCGCCGAGCGTGGCGCCCAGGGCACGTCGCTGCGCGCGATCGGGGAGGCGATCGGGGTCTCGCACGCGGCGCTCAAGCACTACTTCGACTCCCGCGAGGAGCTGCTGATCGAGGTCTACCGGGCCGCCGAGGAGCGCTCCACGCTCGGTGATCCCCCGGTGGGCACGACCGGCCCGGTCGGCCTGATGACCCATGCGGCGCGGCGCAACCACGGGGTGCCGGGGCTGGTGCAGCTCTATTCGACCCTGGTGGCCGGTGCCCTGGAGAACGGGCATGACGCTGCCCGCTCCTTCTTCTCGGCCCGCTTCCGCGACCTGCGTGGTCTTCTGGCGGATCGCGTACGCGAGGAGCAGCGCGACGGTCACATCCGCGCCGATATCACCCCGGACGCCGCAGCCGCATTGATCATCGCGGCGTCGGACGGTCTGCAGACCCAGTGGCTCCTCGACCCCTCCGTCGACATCGAGGAGTCGTTGTCCTTGCTGGAGTCCCTACTGCAAGGGCCGGTGCGGTCGTAAAACCGTATGTGCGTACCGTAGGGATATTTTTTTGATGTCACCCTGAAGTAACGATCAGGTAGCGCCCCAGCAGCGACGTCTCGATCCTCCTCGGCTAGGGTCTTGGTGACGGCGACGGAGCCGGGCAGGACGGCCGACGCGGGTTTCTGGGGTCGGCACGAAGACCTCCGCCGGTCGCTTCCGGCGGACCGAAATGAGGAGATCCACCTGTGACCATCCGGGTTGGCATCAACGGCTTCGGCCGAATCGGCCGCAACTTCTTCCGCGCTGTGCAGGCCTCCGGCGCCGACATCGAGATCGTCGGCGTCAACGACCTGACCGACAACGCGACGCTTGCCCACCTGTTGAAGTACGACAGCATCCTGGGCCGCCTCCCCTACGAGGTGAAGGCCACCGCCGACGAGATCACCGTCGCGGGCAAGACCTTCAAGGCGTTCGCCGAGCGCGACCCGGCCAACCTGCACTGGGGCGACCTGGGCGCCGACGTCGTCATCGAGTCGACCGGCTTCTTCACCGACGCCACCAAGGCGAAGGCGCACGTCGACAACGGCGCGAAGAAGGTCATCATCTCGGCCCCGGCCAAGAACGAGGACATCACCATCGTCATCGGTGTCAACGATGACAAGTACGACGCCGCGAAGCACACGATCATCTCCAACGCGTCGTGCACCACGAACTGCCTCGCGCCGATGGCGAAGGTCCTGAACGACACGATCGGCATCGAGCGTGGCCTGATGACCACGATCCACGCCTACACCCAGGACCAGAACCTGCAGGACGGCCCGCACAAGGACCTGCGCCGCGCCCGCGCCGCCGCCCTCAACGTGGTCCCGACCTCGACCGGTGCCGCCAAGGCCGTCAGCCTGGTGCTGCCGGAGCTCAAGGGCCGCCTCGACGGCTTCGCGATGCGCGTGCCGATCCCGACCGGCTCCGCCACCGACCTGACCTTCCAGGCCAAGAAGGAGACCTCGGTCGACGAGGTCAACGCCGCCATCAAGGCCGCGGCCGAGGGCCCCCTCAAGGGCATCCTGGTCTACACCGAGGACGAGATCGTCTCCTCGGACATCGTCACCGACCCGGCCTCCTGCATCTTCGACGCCGGCCTGACCAAGGTCATCGGCAACCAGGTCAAGGTCGTCGGCTGGTACGACAACGAGTGGGGCTACTCGAACCGCCTCGTCGACCTGGTCAAGCTGGTCGGCTGAGCTGACGTGAAGACTCTCGACGACCTGCTCGGCGAGGGTGTCTCGGGTCGGCGCGTGTTCGTACGCGCCGACCTGAACGTCCCGTTCGACAAGAGCGACCCCACAGTCATCAGCGACGACGGCCGCATCCGGGCGGTGCTGCCGACCCTCGTCGCCCTGCGCGACGCGGGCGCGAAGGTGATCGTCGCCTCCCACCTCGGCCGTCCCAAGGGCGCGCCGGACCCCAAGTTCACGCTCGCACCGGTCGCCACGCGGCTCGGTGAGCTGCTCGGCACGCCCGTCGTGTTCGCTGAGGACACCGTGGGCTCATCGGCGACCGAAGCCGCGGGCAAGCTGACCGGCGGCCAGGTGCTGCTGCTGGAGAACCTGCGCTTCAACGCCGGCGAGACCTCGAAGGACGACGCCGAGCGCGGCGCTTTCGCGGACCAGCTCGCCGCGCTGGCCGATTCGTACGTCGACGACGCGTTCGGCGCCGTGCACCGCAAGCACGCCTCGGTGTTCGACGTGCCGGCCCGGCTCCCGCACTACGCGGGCGGCCTGGTCGTTCGCGAGGTCGAGGTGCTGCGCAAGGTCACCGAGACGCCCGAGAAGCCGTACGTCGTGGTTCTCGGCGGTTCGAAGGTCTCCGACAAGCTCGCCGTCATCAAGGCGCTGCTGCCGAAGGTCGACAAGCTGCTCGTCGGTGGCGGCATGTGCTTCACCTTCCTCAAGGCCCAGGGCCACGAGGTCGGCAAGTCGCTGCTCGAAGCCGAGATGATCGACACCTGCGCTTCGCTGCTGGCGGAAGCGGACGGCCGCATCGTGCTGCCCGTCGACGTGGTCGCCGCGACCGAGTTCTCCGCGGACGCCGACCACGAGATCGTCGGCGTGGCGGACATCCCTGCCGAGCAGCTGGGTCTCGACATCGGCCCGCAGTCGGTGGCGCTGTTCGCGGAGGCGATCGGCACGGCGAAGACGGTGTTCTGGAACGGGCCCATGGGCGTGTTCGAGCTCGCCCCGTTCGCCGCCGGCACCCGCGGCGTCGCCGAGGCGATCACCAAGATCGACGGCTTCTCGGTCGTCGGCGGCGGCGACTCCGCGGCGGCGGTCCGCACACTCGGCATCGACGAGTCCGGCTTCGGCCACATCTCGACCGGTGGCGGCGCGTCCCTGGAATACCTCGAGGGCAAGACCCTGCCGGGTCTGGCCGCGCTGGAGAGCTGAGACCATGGCCGGGGCGACTCCCCGCACCCCGATCATGGCCGGCAACTGGAAGATGCACCTCGATCACCGCGAGGCGAATCTTCTGGTCCAGAAACTGGCAGCCAGCCTCACCCCGAAGCAGCTCACCGATGTCGAGACGGTGGTCCTGCCGCCGTTCACCGACCTGCGCACCGTGCAGACCGCGATCGACGGCGACAAGCTGCTGATCAAGTACGGCGCGCAGGACCTGTCGCCGCACAAGAACGGCGCGTACACCGGCGACGTCTCCGGCGTGATGCTGGCCAAGCTCGGCTGCTCGTACGTAGTCGTCGGGCACTCCGAACGCCGCCAGCACCACCACGAGGACGACGCCCTGGTCAACGCCAAGGCGAAAGCCGCCCTGGCGAACGGCCTGACCCCGATCGTCTGCGTGGGCGAGGGCCCGGACGTGCGCGAGGCCGGCGAGCAGGTGGCGCACTGCGTCGCCCAGCTGACCGGTGCGCTCGACGGGCTCAAGGCCGAGCAGGTCAGCAAGATCGTCGTGGCCTACGAACCGATCTGGGCCATCGGCACGGGTAAGACCGCGACCCCCGAGGACGCCCAGGAGGTGTGCGGCGCCCTGCGCGCCGCGATCTCCGGCAAACACGGCGCCGAGGTGGCCGATGTGATCCGCATCCAGTACGGCGGCTCGGTCAAGGCGGGCAACATCGCCGCCATCATGGCCCAGCCGGACGTCGACGGTGCCCTCGTCGGCGGCGCCAGCCTGGTCGCGGAGGAGTTCGTGTCGATCGTCCGGTTCCAGGAGCATGTCAAGCGTTGATCTATTGTGAAGAACCGGTCGCCCTGGGGCGGCCGGTTCTTGGCGCGCCCGCTATTGTGGGGGCGCTGCCGTGCCCTTCGAGAGGATTGACCCGACCATGCCGATCGCGTTCGCCTACACGTTGATCGTGTTGCTGCTCATCACCAGCATTCTGCTGACCCTGCTCATCCTGCTGCACCGCGGCAAGGGTGGCGGCATGTCCAGCATGTTCGGTGGCGGCGTCACCTCCAGCCTGGCCGGTTCCTCGGTGGCGGAGAAGAACCTCGACCGTTACACGGTGCTCGTGGGCATCGTCTGGTTCGCCTGCATCGTCGGGCTCGGTCTCTGGCTGAAGCTGGCCCAGAGCTCCTGAACCAGAGCTCGTGAACCCGTAACCGCTATTTTTCGTGATTCAGGTGTCCTGAAACACATTGTTAACGCACGGTTCCGTACCGTGTGTCGGTAACTCTTCCTGAGTCGCCCTGCGAGTCGTAGACTCTCCCGCGCGGTCCGGTCCCTCCGGGCCGCGCGGCTGTTTTTCACCGCCTACGACCGCCGGACCTTTCCCTCGGCGAAGACGCCCCTGACAGGCAGGAGTGACATCCGTGTCCAGTGGCAGCGCGATCCGCGGCAGCCGCATCGGGTCCAGCCCGATGCGCCCCGACGAGCGCAGCGAACCCGCACCGCGGCGGGAGGTGACGTACTGGTGCGCTGCCGGGCACGAGGTCGAGGTCCGGTTCGCCGCCGACGTCGTCCCCCCGGAGACCTGGGACTGCATCCGCTGCGGTCAGCCCGCCGGTCTCGACCGGGCCAACCCGCCCGGCAAGTCGCGCAACGAGCCCTACAAGTCGCACCTCGCCTACGTGAAGGAGCGCCGCTCCGAGGCCGACGGCGAGGCCATCCTCGCCGAAGCCCTCGCCAAGATCCGTCGCCGCCGCGGCGGAGCCTGATCCTCCTCGCAGCGGCGGTGGCCTCACGGCTGCCGCCGCTGTGGTTCGGGCCTACAGCGGGTCGGTGGTCCGGCCGAGGAAGGTCACCTGGCCGACGTCGGGCACGCTGAGCTCCCGGAAGCCGAGCCGGTCGTAGAAAGCGCGTGCCCCCGTGTTCGACGGCGACATGCCGAGGTGCACCTTGGCCACGCCCGCCTCGCGCAGCCCGGTCAGGAACGCGCCGATCAGACCCCGCCCCTGCCCCTTGCCCTGCCACTCCGGCAGCAGGTCGATGTGCAGATGCGCCGGATAATCGGCCAGCGCGGGCAGCACCATGCGCTCCGGGTGGTGGTGCAGCAGCAACCACCGGTCGTCGGCGGTGACGGGCGGGTCCTGCGGCTCCGGATATCGTCCCGCGGTCGCCGGCAGCCACTCGTCCCGGTAGCGCTGGGCGAAACGCGCCGTGTCGGCGGTGCCGAGCACGTAGCCGACCGCCGCGCCGGTGCCGTCGTCGAGGACGTGGGCGTGCTCCGGTTCGAGGGTCACGTAGGGCACCGCGAAGATGTCGCCCACGAGGCGGTCGGAGGACGTCGTCCCGCGGGAGTCACCGCCGCTGTCGGCGGTCCGTACGCAGATGTCGTAAACGGCGTCGAGGTCGGCAGGGCGGTAGGGGCGGATCACGGGTTGCACGGCCGTGAGTCTAGGTCGTCGCCGCTATGTGACCGGCGTCACTCTCCGGCTGCCAACCTTTCTGGCCGTCACGCGTCCCTCCATGCGAGAGTCCGACATCGACCCCGCAGGAGACCCCCCGATGCGCAAGACCGTCACCGCAGCAGTCGGCACCGCCGCGTTCCTCGTCATCGGCGGCATCTCCGCCGCCGCGTACGCGAGCACGACCTCCGGCTCGACCCCGAAGCCGGTACCGTCCCCGACGGCCGCGACCGCCACCGCGTCCCCCGTGCCCGCATCCACCGCATCTCCCGTGCCCGGGGCCACCAGCACGGCCTCCCCGGTGCCGATCTCGCCCGGAGCCACCGCGGCACCCACGGCCGCACCCGCCTCCCCGGTGCCGAACTCGACCCGCCCCGCGACGGGCGTTCCCAGCCCGTCCCGGTCCGCGACGGCGGCTCCCAGCCCGACCCGCATGGGCACTGCCACTCCCAGCCCCTCCCGGTCGGCGACGGCGGCCCCGAGCCCGACCCGCTCCGCGACAGCGGCTCCCACCCCCAGCCGTTCCACCGAGCCCACGCGCTGATGCACTTCGTCGGGGTCCTGCCGCAACCGCTCATCCGGTGGCTGCGCTCGGTCATGTCCGGATCCGGCACCCCGGTGCGGGACACGGCAGGCCCCGGCGGTTCGGGCCCACCCGCGATCAACGAGCTGTACCAGGCCCGGCGGCTGGGCCTCGTACGCCTGGCGGTGCTCATGGTCGACGACCTGGCCACGGCGGAGGACCTCGTCCAGGACGTCTTCGCCGCTCTCTACCGCCGCCACGGTGCCGAACTGCACACCGTCGCGGACCCGGACGCGTACCTCACCTCCGGCGTGATGAATGCCGCCCGCTCGGCCCTGCGCCGCCGCAAGACCGCCCGCGCCTACGTCCCGCCCCCGCCGATGACCGCCCCGGCGGCCGAGGACCAGGTGCTGCTGGGCGAGGGCGACCGCGCCGTCCTGGACGCGCTCGGCAGGCTGACCACCCGCCAGCGTCAGGTGATGGTCCTGCGCTACTGGTCAGACCTGTCCGAACAAGAGATTGCCGAAGCGCTGCACGTGTCGCGCGGCACGGTCAAGTCGACCGCCAGCCGCGCCCTCACGATCCTGCGCGATCAGCTGGGGGACCGACGATGAGCGCTCTCGAGGCACGCCTCCGCGGTGCCCTGTCCGCCCGCGCGATGCAGGTGACAGCCACCCAGCTGCAGCCGGCCCGCCCGCCGACGATGCAACCTGCCCGCCCGATCCGGCGCCGCTGGCTGTTCGCGCTGGCGGGGGCCGCCCTCACGGCGGTCACCCTGGTGGCAGCGGTCACCCATTTCCTCCCCGTACGCCCTGAGCGTCCCGACACCCCCGGAGTGACCGTCCCCTCCGCCCCACCGTCCCCGTCCCCATCAACACCCCCGAGCCCGTCGCCGGCCGCGATACCCAGATCGCCCTCGCCATCGCGGTTCAGCGTCTCGCCCACCAGAACGTCGCCCACCGTCTCCTCGCAGGCAGGGTCGGAACCGGCCGGGACAGCGTCACCAACCGCGATCCCCGGTGCGAGCCGGGCACCTCGGTCGACGGAAGCCCCCGAACCCACCGTCACCCCGGCACCGAACTCGCCCGGCTGAGAACCCCGGCGAGTCGGCAGGAGCCAGCCTCGCCTGGCCGGGACGGATGACACGATGAGCTGGTGAACGGGACCCTTGAGGTAGTGCAGCAGATCTCGTCGCGCGGACTTTAGGATTCTGGCGTCGCGAACCCGATTGCACCCGTTCTGCACTCGGCGCGGGCGGTCGCCGGCCGAACGGTAGGGCATGACCGATGTGCAGATCGTTGAGCTGGGCATGCAGGCGATGACCATCGCGGCGAAGATGTGCGCGCCGGTGCTGCTGACCGCGCTGGCGATCGGGTTCGCGATCTCGCTGTTCCAGTCCGTGACGCAGATCCAGGAGGCGACGCTGTCGTTCGTCCCGAAGGCGGCGGGCGTCGGCGCGGCCATTCTGTTCAGCGGCAACTGGATGCTGCACGAGATGGTCACCTTCACCACGCAGCTCTTCGAGCGGATCCCCCAGCTGATCGGGAGCTAGATCGGCGCGGCCATGCCGCCGTGGCCCTGGCGCTGCAGGGCGTGCATCTCGTCGCGGCGGCCCTCGCGTTCGGCGCGGCCCAGTGCCACCGAGGTCTCGACCAGGGCCCGGGCGCGGTCGTGGCGGCGGGTGCCGTACGCCGCGAGGGCCTTCTCCACATCGTCAGCGACCGCCATTTCCTCGGCCAGGACCACCGCGTCCTCGATCGCCAGTGCCGCGCCGCTCACCAGCTGGGGCGAGGGGGAGTGGGCGGCGTCACCGGCGAGCACACCCCGGCCCGCGTGCCACGGTCCGTCGACGAACAGGGCGTGCACCGGGCGGCGTACCACCTGGCCCGGTTCGGTGATGGTGTCCCGGACCTCCGCGAGGCGGCCGCTGAACGGTGCCAGCAGCTCGCGCATCCGGTCGGCCAGCAGGTCGCCGGCGAGCGGTTCCGGGTCGTCGAGGCCCTCGGTCAGGAAGACGTAGCCCTTGTCCGCGGAGATCGGGATCAGGCCCGCGGTGAACGTGGGGCCGCCGAACGTGTGGATGTCCGTGGCCCACTCCGGGCGGTCCACCAGCGCCCGCCACACCATCTGACCGGTGTAGCGGGGCTCACCGGTCAGGCCCAGCTGCTCGCGGGTGCGGGAGCGGACCCCGTCGGCGCCGAGGAGATAGTCGGTGGTGCGCGTGGTGCCGTCGTCCAGGCGTACCGAAATCTGATCGCCGTTGGTCTCAGCGGCCCGGACCGAAAGTCCGGTTCTGAGGGTCGCGCCCAGCTCGGCGGCCCGCGCCCGGAGGATCTCGTGCAGCACGGGACGGCCCATGCCGGCCTCGGCGGGCCGGCCGGGACCGAGCACGCTGGGCAGCTCCATGACGTTGTGCACGGTGCCGGTGACATCGCAGTTGAGCGTACGGGAAATGGGGTAGCCCGCCGCGAGACAGACGTCCTCGAGATCGACGGACCGCAGCGCCCGCAGCGCGGGACCGGTGAGGCTGAGACCCCACCCGGCCACGGCCCAGTCGGGGCGGACCTCGACGACCTCGACGTCGAAACCTGCCCGCCGTGCGGCGATCGCGTGGGTGAGCCCCGCGATCCCGCCTCCCACAATGAGCACCGAACGTCGCACGTCAACCACTCCCCGTGTCCTCGCGTCAATGCGATCCAGTGTGGAGGGTGCCGGCCCGTTTGGCCAGGGCGCGATAATCGAGGCGTGATCGTGGACTTCGAGTCTGAGCTGTGGCTCTGGGATGCCCGGCGGATGGACACCTGGACGTTTGTCAGCCTGCCCGCGGACGCCGGCGACGAGATCCGGGAACGGGCCTCGGGGCTGCGCCGGGGGTTCGGCTCGGTGCGCGTGCGGGCCACCGTGGGCACCAGCACCTGGAAGACGTCGATCTTCCCGGACAAGGCCCGCGGCAGTTACGTGCTGCCGATCAAGCGCGCCGTCCGCACCGCCGAACACCTCGACCCGGGCGACACGGTGAACGCCACGGTCGAGCTCATCGACCTCTAGCGTCCTTTCGCGGTCAGGCTCTGGTCGGGACCGGCGGCAACAGACCCGGGTGGTTGCTGTGCGGGCAGGCAGGTTCCCCAGGCTGCAGACCCTGGGCATCCACCGGAAACGATCACCCGGAAGCGTCACGGCAGATCAGGACCAGACCTTCACCGCGAAAGGTCTCCAGTGTCCCGAGTTCGGCACGGGCACGAAGTTGCGCCGAAACCGGCGATGCCGCAATCTTCTGCGGCGTTGGTATCAAGCGTCGGCCAATGACGTCTGGCCAGGAACACAGGTTATGCCGTCAGACATGATTCGCCAGTTTTGGAGAGATAAACCGCAGAAAGTTGTCGGATTCCGGTCTTCAGCGCAACATTCGACCAGGCGGTGCGGACTAGTCACGACCCGCGCCCTGAGGCCGGTTCACGCGAGACGTCGCGTCGGCCACCGCGCGAGGTCCGCCTCGAGGAGCGCCGGGTCGCGGGGTGGTGGGACCTCGTCGAGGATCTCGAGCCGGGTGATCCGCTCGATGCGGAAGCCGCGGATCGCAGCGCGCAGCCGGCACCATCCGGTGAGCAGCCACGCATCGCCCGCGCGGAGAAGTCCCATCGTCTCGACGTCACGGACGGTGCTGGTGGCGTGATCCTCGCCCAGGTAGGTGAGCCGCACCACGCGCCGGGCGGCGATCGCGTCGGAGAGCATCCCGAGCGGCACGGCGCCGTCCGCCGGGGCGACAGCGTCGATGACCTGCATCATCCCGAGCATCTCCTGGACGGGCGCGCGATACTCCTCCGGCATGACGGCAGCGATCTTGGCGTGTGCGCGGCGGGCGGCCCCCTGGTACGGCGAGGACCCGAGCAGCGCGAGCCCGGCCAGCACCGCCAAGGACTCGGCGGCGGACAGGTTCAGCGGCGGCAGCGAATACTCACGCAGGATCGAGTAGCCGCCCGCCGCCCCGTGGTCCGCGTAGATGGGGACCCCGGCGAGCTGGAGTGATCCGATGTCGCGCTCGATGGTGCGCGAGGACACCCCGAACTCGCCGGCGAGCCGAGCGGCGGACCACGGCCGGCGCGCTCCGCGGAGCAGGTCGACGAGGGCGTACTGCCGCTCGGCTCGCTTCATACCTCAAGTCTGGCAGAGACCGTCGGTCACGAGCTCCGCATGCTCCGCTGTCCGCCCACCGACCAGACCCGCCGGATCCGGCCGTCCCCGGCGAAGTCGAACACGTCAACGCCACCCGCGCGCCGGCCGTCCGCCTCCATGTCCCAGAGCAGCCGCCCGTGGTCGCCGTCGATGGCATCGGCGACGCTCGTGAAGACGACACCCGGGTGCTGCTCGTGCCACCCGCCGAGATACCGCGCGAAGTCCTCGGCGGTGCGGATGGCGTCCGCGGGGGCCGACCCGTCGGACTCGGCCATGCTGAAGTGGATCCGGAAGTCGTCGGCGCAGATCCGCCGCGCGATGTCGCCGTCGGTGTTCCACATCGTCAGCCACAGGTCGAGCGAGTGACGGGCGGTGGAACTGGTCGTGGGGTTCGTGTTCGTGGTCATGCATCCACTCTCGGACGCCCGCGCGACAACGGTGTGTCGGTGTTCCCGCCAGGATCGACGTCCATCCGCGCTACCGGGTCACGGGGAACCCGTTCTCCAGGTAGGCCGTGATGCCCTCGGCCCTGGCTCGCACGGCGTGCGGTCCGGTCGTGGCGGCACCCAGTCGGTGACCAGCAGGAGGCCGGGCCTCACCGGCAGGGCGAGCTCCTCCTGGAGCTCCCGCACCACCGCGGCGTACGGCGACTCGCCGGCCTCGACCCCGCCGCCGGGGATCTCCCACTTTATGTTGGCACTTCAGCGGTGTCGCAGATCATGACCGTCCCGGGCGTCGTTGAATCCGGTGTCTTCACCTTCAACCCCTGGATTTGAGGTTGGCTTACTGCTGTTCAAAACGTCCGCGAAGGGTCTCCAAGATCTCGGGGGCCTGCGGCACTCAGGTGTCGGCGGAATCTTCGATCGGGAAGGGATCTCGGACGGGCAGCCCTTCCTCTTGGGTCCGGACGGTTTCTACGATCTGGAGCTGAACCGCTTCGGGCGTGAGCTCGACGGTTGGGGCGTGCGATCGATGCACACCGTCAACGCCTACATGCGGGACCTCGCTCTGTATTGCCGGTACCTTCACGTGTGCCGCAGCGGGCGAACGATCTGGGAGTCCGGTCAAGCGGATCTACGCGGCTATAAGCGTGCTCGACGCCGTACTGATGGGCCGGAGCGGGTATCGGGCGCGACCTGGAATCGGTTCCTCGCTGCCCTCGACAAATGGGCCCGGTGGGCGGTGTCCGAGGGACTGTTGCCGGCGGTGCCCTTTCGCATGGTGGAGCGGACCGTCCGGACGCCGGCTGGCGTGGCGACCGTCCTGGTCAACATCGAGCGCGAGCCGGATGAGGAGGATCAGCGCATCCGCGTCATGCCGTACGAGGAGTATCTGCTGTGGCGCGACGTGGGGCTGCGCGGCCAGCTGCCGGGAGGCGGTCCCGATCCACACTGGCGGGGCCGTCACGGCGAACGCAACGCCGTCTTCGCCGACGTGCTGATCGGTACGGGGATGCGCCTGACGGAGGCGGCGAGCCTGCCCGTCACCGAGTTGCCGACCATCGGTGCCCCTCAAGCGGCGAGCCCGTTGCATCTGCCCGCGACCATCACGAAGCGCAACCGAGCTCGCACGGTCTTCGTGCCGGCGCGGGTGATGAAGCGACTGCACCAGTACGTGCTCAAGCGGACCACGAAGGACGCAAACCACGACACCGCCAAGCGCACCCGGGAACTGGAGGACACGATTCGCGTCTACGCCAACCATATCCAGGTGCTCACACTGCGTAACCACCGCCTAGAGGAAGAGATTCAGCGCCTGCAAGAACAACTCACGCGATCCGACCCGAGCCTCCGGGTCCTTCGACTGCGCTGACACTCGCCAGCAGGGAATGAGGTCAACCCGTAAGCGAGCCGTTCTCCAGGTAGACCGTGGTCGCCGCTTCCTGGGCCTCCAGGCACGACAACAGTCGCCGCGCCAACAAGTCAGGCAAGGCCTGCGCGGCCTCGGCCGCAGGGAGAAACGCATACGAGCGAAGCTCGTCGGCCGGCAGACGAATACCGGCAATCTCCTCCACCGTCAGGCGGCCACCATCGAACACCACGATGAGGCCTTCACTGCGGCCAGGCCGCGGCGGAACCCAATCTATGGCCAACAAGCGGCCGGGGTCCCGATCAAGCCCGAATTCCTCCTTGACCTCCCGAATCGCCGCCTGCCGAGGCGACTCGTCGAGATCAACCGAGCCACCAGGCAGCTCCATAAAATCGACGTACGTCGGTTCCACTACCAGCACCCGATCCAAGTCGTCGAAGAGCAGGACCGTGGACGCCATGCGCTTGCGCGGCAACGCCAAATCGAACGCTGCCACAGGAACGCCCGGACCGGCGTGGGGAGTCGCCTCGGAGGTCATACCGGGCACGCTAGCCGAGCCCCACCCACGCGGGCGGTTCTACCTCGAACGAGCAACACCCGATCGAGCGCGAGGGGCAGGGCAAGCACCGAGCAGGAATTGTCAGCAGGGTCGGTTCCTTCCGGCTATCCTGCCTCGATAGTTGATCCACAGTTGGGAGTTGGCATGCGCCTCTTCAAGGTCACGGTCACCGCTTCGCCGCGAGAGCACACCGCGCGTTAGTCGGTCCACCGTCGGGCTCTGGCCCACGGTGTGGTGCTCCTCGCCGCGAAGCGGTCGCTCACGCGACGACCGTTTCCCCTTGCTCGAGGAGCTATTTTGCGTGCCCTTCTTACCGCGCGTCTCGGCGCGGACTTCGCCAAACTCTGGACCGCCTCGGCCGTCTCCAACATCGGTGACGGCATCACCATGGCGGCCGGCCCGCTGCTGATCGCCTCCATCACCACCGACCCGGCCCTCGTCGGCGGCGCTGTCTTCGTCCAGCAACTGCCCTGGCTCCTGTTCGCCCTGATCAGCGGCGCCTACGTCGATCGCCTCGACCGTCGCATGTTGGTCATCGCCGTCAACATCCTGCGTGCGCTGCCCCTGGCCGCGCTGACCATCGCCGTCGCCACCGACACCGCCACGGTCGCCGTGGTCTACGCCGTGTTCTTCCTCCTCGGTACCGGGGAGACGTTGGCCGACACCGCCTCCGGCGCGTTCCTGCCTGCCATCGTGGCACCGGACCGGCTGGCCGCCGCCAACGCCCGGCTGATGGCGACCTTCACCATCGCCAACCAGTTCGTCGCCAAACCGCTGGGCGCGTGGCTGTTCGTGATCGCCGCCGCCGTGCCGTTCGGCGTCAACGCGTTGACCTTCGCCGTGGCCGCGGCACTGGTGGCGACGATCAAACCGATCCCCACGCCGCCGTCCCCACCACGTCGGGCCCTGCACGCGGAGATCGCCGACGGTGTCCGCTGGCTCTGGGAACACCGCCTGCTGCGCACGCTCGCCGTGAGCATGGGACTGGCGAACGTGGCGTTCTGCGCCGCCTTCGCCACCCTGGTCCTCTACGCCCGGCAACGACTGGGCCTGTCCGACGTCGGCTACGGCTTCCTGCTGACCACCTTCGCCGTCGGTGGGCTACTCGGCACCGTCCTCGCGCCGCGACTGCAGCGAGTATTCGGGGCCGGCACCCTGCTCCGCGCAGGCCTCGTTGTCGAGGTCATCACCCACACCACCCTGGCGATCACCACGACGCCGCTCGTCGCCGCCGCCATCCTGATCGTTTTCGGGATACACACCATGGTCTGGGGCGTCATCGTGGTGACCCTGCGCCAACGCGTCGTGCCTCAGAACCTGCTCGGCCGGGTCGGCAGCGTCTATACGCTGCTCGATGTCGGCGGCGCCGCCCTCGGCTCACTCCTCGGCGGCGCCCTCGCCCACGTCTGGGGCCTCACCACACCGTTCTGGATCGCCGCCGCCATGATGACGCTCATCGCCACCGCCGCCTGGCGACCGCTGCGTCAGGCATCAGCCGCCTGACATATCTGACGGGTTTCGCCTGGCCAAGCGCCTACCCGCCAGGCGGAACCCGGCCTCACGGCAACGCGATCGGTGATTCGCACCCATTGACCTATCGCGGCGGACAGCGGAGGGCCTCGCTCCTTGCTGTCGACGCGACCAACCGAGAACGGGCACACCTATGGCAGGCTTCACGGCCATGGCGAACCTCATCCGTCATGCAATGAACCACAACGAACTCCAGCGTGCCGTCCTCAGCGGAGCGGCGCATGGCACGCAGAATCCCTGGCGGCGCGTCATCGTGCGGAAAGTCGCCCTCCAAGACGCAGTGCAAACGCAGGTCACCTGGCACACCGAGACAACCGCGGTGACACGCAACTACCCGGCCTCCGGCGCGGTCGCCGACGAACTGGCCGACGTCCCGTTCCGCGACTCCCACGTCGACCTACGTTCGGCCACCATCGAAGCTTGCGTCACCAAACGCGGCAAGCTGCTGGTCTCCCAACGCAACGCAACGAACGTCCAACCCCTCTCCCACGACCGCGTCCGAGACCGACCCATCCCGGAAGACGCGCCGTTCCTCGAAGCCCTCGGCGTCAGCCACGACGGCATCGTCAAACCGACCGCGCAACGCAAGTACCGCCAGATCAACGAGTTCGTCCGGATCCTCGACGCCGCCCTCAAAGGCCGCCCCGGATCGGCCGGGACGCTGCGCGTGCTGGATCTTGGCTGCGTCAACGCGTACCTGACGTTCGCCACCGTTCACTACCTATGGCAGAACGGCGTCCGTTGCACCGTCACCGGAGTCGACTGAGACGCCCAAGTCATCACCCGGAACAACGAACGTGCGCAGCGACTCGGCTGGCAGGACCGGCTCACGTTCACCACCTCGGCGATCGAGCGATACACACCCACCGAGAACCCGGACCTGGTGATCGCATTGCACGCCTGTGACACCGCCACCGACGACGTCCTCGCGTTCGCGGTCAACCACGACGTGAACTACGTACTCGCATCACCGTGCTGCCACCACGACCTGCAGCAACAGCTACGGCCCCGAACGATGCCGACGGCTTTCCGTGACCTCGCTCGCGGCGGGATCCTCAAGGAACAGTTGGGCGATGTCATCACCGACGCGCTCGTGAGTCCGCGCCTCGCCACGCTGCTGCGAAACCGGCTCCCTCAAGGACTGCTAGCCCACGGCCCGAAGCTAGCCGAACCGTCCAACGAGATTCGGTAGAACGCGACTTCGCCCCAGAACAGGATCGCATCCCGCAGCTTCGCTTCGGGCATGGGTTTGCGAGTCGAACCCGGCTTGGCCGCTGGTCGCCCATCGGCCAAGCCGGGACACTCGTCCGCACTCCAGCCGGCTCGACCAGCAGGACCCGGCCGGCGTCGTCCGTCAGCAGCAACCCGGCAGCCAGTCGTCGGTCACCGCGACAGGATAAGGGGGCCGCCGGGAGCGCTGCTGGTCCTAACGCTTGGCGGCTGCTGCCGTGTCGAGCAGCCAGAGCGTGCGGGACGTGCCCGTCGCGCGGGCGGCCGGGAGGGACTGGTCGCCACCGAGGGCCGCGCCGACCGAGACCGCCTTGTCGGGGCCGGCCGCGACGAGCCAGACCTCCTTGGCCGACCGGATCGTCGCCAGGCTCAGCGAGATGCGCGTCGGCGGGGGCTTCGGGCTGTTGTGGACCGCGATCGCCGTGCCGGTCTTCGCGGCGTCCGGGTGGCCGGGGAAGAGCGACGCGACGTGGCCGTCCTCGCCGACTCCCAGCATGAGCACGTCGAACTGGGGGGTGCCGGCCTCGGCGCTGTAACGGGCGGCCGCGGCCTCCGCGTCGTCGCCGTCCGGGCCGTCCGAGGCGGGCATCGCGTGCACGCGGGCCGGGTCGAGCGGGAGCGCGTCGAGCAGGGCCTCGCGGGCCTGGGTCTCGTTGCGGTCCGGGTCGCCGGCCGGCAGGAAACGCTCGTCGCCCCACCACAGGTCCACCCGGGACCAGTCGATCGCGGCCGAGGCGGGCAGCTCCTTGACGGCGCGCAGCACCTTCGCCGCCACCCGGCCGCCGGTCAGGACGACGTCGGCACGGCCCCGGACCGCCTGCGCGTCGATGATGGAAGTGACCAGACGGGCGGCCACGGACGACGCCAGCACGTCGGCGTCGGGAACCACCACGACAACGGTCTCGCTCATGAAAAATCCTCCGGAACGTTGAAAGGGCCGCCCCGCCCAGGCGGAACGGCCCCATCGATCTTAGTTATCGCTGAATGCGGCGGTGCGTCAGGCGGCAGAACCGCCGGGGCCGGCCATCGCGGCCTCGTCGCCCGCGCGGGCGGCCAGGGCCGGGTCCTTCCACACGTGTACGCGCATCGGCGGCTTCGCGTCGAGGTTGCGGATGCCCGCCATCGCACCCAGGGCCTCGCCGTAGATCTGGTCGGCGTCGAGGCGGCGCAGCTCCTCCGCGAGCTCGTCACCGACCGGGCGCTTCGGCAGCGGCATGTAGCGCGGCTCCTGGCCCGTCCGGCTGAACAGCGCCGTGCCCTCGTCGCGGGTGACCGAGACGCAGTCGCCGTTGGCGCACCTGAGCTCGACCGAGTGCATCCGCGGCGCGCGGTCGGTCTGCTCCCAGACCGGCTCGATGCCCAGGCGGGACTTGAGCCAGCCGCACATCAGGGCGGCCGTCGGGTCGTCCTTGGGGGCGGTGACGGTGGCGCCGACAACCCGCTCGTCGGTGGTGTCGAACGCGCCGGCGACCAGGGTGCGCCACAGGGTGATCCGGGTCCAGGTGAGGTCCGTGTCGCCGGGGGCGTAGTCGAGGGCACGCTGCTTCAGGGCCGCGACCGGGTCCTTGGCGAGCTTGCTGTCGGTGATGCGGCGGTCGGCGACGACGCCGAGGAAGTCGTTGGCGATGACGTCCGGCGGGGCGCTGTGCCACCAGGTGACCACCGGGACGTCCGGGGCCAGCAGCGGCATGACGACCGACTCGGCGTGCAGGGCCAGCCGGCCGTACATGCGCATCACGACGGCCTCGGCCGGGCCGAGCCGGCCACCGACGACGATCTCCGCGTCGAGGCGGCTGCGGCCCTCCAGGTCGGAGCGGACCACGATGAGCAGCCGGCACGGGTGGGCCGAGGCGGCGATGGTGGCCGCTGCCTCCGCCTCGCGGACCTGCTTCTCCTCGACCACGGCGACCAGCGTGAGGGCGAGCCCGGAGGCCACACCGCCCGCACTGCGCCGTTCGGCGGCGAGGGCCTTGACGACCTCGTTGCCGGTGGTGTCCCACAAGCCGATCATGCTCGCCTCCAAGCACGGCCCTCGCGGGCCAGCATCTCGTCCGCGGCGCGCGGACCCCACTCGCCCGAACGGTACGGCTCGGGTTTGGTGCCGGCCCACGCCGCTTCGAGCGGGTCGATGACCTTCCAGCTCTGTTCGATCTCGGCGGCGTCCGGGAACAGCGACCGGTCGCCGACCAGCACGTCCAGGACGAGTCGCTCGTACGCCTCGGGGCTCGACTCGGTGAACGCCTCGCCGTACTGGAAGTCCATCGCGATGTCGCGGACCTCCATGGTGGTGCCCGGCACCTTGGAACCGAACTTGAGCACGACGCCCTCGTCCGGCTGCACGCGGATGACGAGCTGGTTGTTGCCCAGCATCTCCACGTCGGCCGGGTCGAACGGCAGGTGCGGCGCCTGCTTGAACAGGATCGCGATCTCCGTCACCCGGCGCGGCATGCGCTTGCCCACGCGGACGTAGAACGGGACCCCGGCCCAGCGGCGGTTCTGGATGCCCAGCCGGACCGCGACGTACGTCTCGGTCTTGGAGTCGGCCGGAATGTCCTTCTCCTCGAGGTAGCCCACGGCGCGCTCGCCGGCGACCCACCCGGGGAGGTACTGCCCGCGAACCGAGCCCTCGTGGATGTCGGCGGGCAGGCTGATGGCCTTGAGGACCTTCAGCTTCTCGGCGCCGATGTCGATGGAGTCGAAGCTCGTGGGCTCCTCCATGCCGACCAGGGCGAGCAGCTGCAGCAGGTGGTTCTGCAGCACGTCGCGGGCGGCACCGGAGGCGTCGTAGAACGCGGCCCGGGTGCCGATGCCGACGTCCTCGGCCATGGTGATCTGCACGGAGTCGACGTACTTGGAATTCCAGACCGGCTCGAACAGGCTGTTGGCGAAGCGCAGCGCCAGAATGTTCTGGACCGTCTCCTTGCCGAGGTAGTGGTCGATCCGGAAGACGTCCTCCGGGGTGAACACCTCGTCGACGAGCTGGTTCAGCGACTTGGCGGTGGCGAGGTCGTTGCCGAACGGCTTCTCGACCACGACCCGTCGCCAGCCGCCGGATTTCGCGTTGTCGGCCATCCCGGTGCGGTTCAGCTGGTTGAGCACCAGCGGGAACGCGGCCGGCGGGATGGAGAAGTAGAAGGCGACGTTGCCCGCGATGCCGTTGCGCTCGCGCAGGTCGTCGAGGGTCTCCGCGAGGTGGTCGAACGCCTCGTCGTCGTCGAACGAGCCGGGGACGAACTGGAACTGGCTCGCGAGCCGCTGCCAGACATCCTCCCGCCACGGCGTCCGGGCGCCCTTCTTGGCGGCGGCGTAGGCGAGCGACTCGAAGTCGCCGTCACCCCAGTCGCGCCGGGCGAAGCCGAGCACGACGAAGCCCGGCGGCAACAGACCCCGGTTCGCGAGGTCGTACACGGCCGGGATCAGTTTCTTTCGTGACAGGTCACCGGTGACTCCGAAGATCACCAGAGCGCACGGCTCCGGGATCCTGGGCAGCCGTCGGTCCTGTGCTGTGCGCAGCGGATTACCCACGTGTCCCATCCTGCCAGCTTTTTGTCGTCCCGAAGGGTTACAAGCAAGGGTCGGGTCCGCAACTTGTTGGGGACCGCCCCGTCGAAGTGGTGCGGCCGCCGGGTGGAGCATGACCTGCCCGCGGCCGGGGTGAACCGGCCGCGGGCAGGTCAGTGATCACTTAGCGGCGTCGCTCGGGTTGCTCGCACCCTTGGCGGCGGCCTCGAGGGACTTCTTGACGTCCTCGAGCAGCTCGGACCAGCTGGCCTCGAACTTCTGCACGCCCTCGTCCTCGAGGACCTTGAAGACGTCCTCGAGGTCGACACCGATGGCGGCGACGTCGTCCATGACCTTCTGGGCCGTGGCGTAGGAGCCGGTGACGGTGTCGCCCCGGGTGTCGCCGTGGTCCTCGTACGCGCGGATGACCGCTTCCGGCATGGTGTTGACCACACCGGGAGCGATGAGCTCCTCGACGTAGATGGTGTCCTTGTAGGCCGGGTTCTTGGTCCCGGTCGACGCCCACAGCGGACGCTGCGGGAGGGCACCGGCGGCGGCCAGCGTCTTCCAGCGGTCGGTCGCGAAGACCTCCTCGTACGCCTGGTACGCGAGCTGCGCGTTGGCGACGGCGGCCTTGCCCTTGAGCGCCTTGGCCTCGTCCGAGCCGATCTTGTCGAGGCGCTTGTCGATCTCGGTGTCCACGCGGGAGACGAAGAACGAGGCGACCGAGCCGATCTTGCTCAGGTCGTGACCGTTCGCCTTGGCCTGCTCGATGCCGGCCAGGAACGCGTCCATGACGGCCCTGTAGCGCTCGAGCGAGAAGATCAGCGTGACGTTGACGCTGATGCCCTCGGCCAGGGTCGCGGTGATCGCCGGCAGACCCGCCTTGGTGGCCGGGATCTTGATGTAGACGTTCGGCCGGTCGACGAGCCACCAGAGCGTCTTCGCCTCGGCCTGCGTCTTCTCGGTCAGGTGCGCGCTGCGCGGGTCCACCTCGATGGAGACCCGGCCGTCGACGCCGTTGGTCGCGTCGTACTGCGGGCGCAGCACCTCGGCGGCCCAGCGGACGTCGTACGAGGTGAGCAGGCGCACGGCCTCCTCGACCGTGACGCCCTGCGCGGCGAGGTCCTTGAGCTGGTCGTCGTACGCGGAGGCGTCAGCCAGCGCGGACGCGAAGATGCTCGGGTTGGTGGTTACACCGGCCACGTGCTGCTCGTTGAGCAGCTTGGCGAGCGAACCGGTCTGCAGCCGGACGCGGGAGAGGTCGTCGAGCCACACCGCTACACCCGCGGCGGAGAGCTCAGCCAGCCTGTCAGTCATCGGTACTCCTCAGTTTCCGGTCGTGTGACCGGTGATCTCGCCGACCTTGGCCAGGGCGGCGTTGGCCTTGGCCACCACGTTGTCCGCGGTGAAGCCGAACTGCTCGAAAAGAATCTTGGCGGGGGCGCTCGCGCCGTAGTGCTCGATGCTGACTGCCTCGCCGGCCTCGCCGAGGATACGGTCCCAGCTCATCCGGATACCGGCCTCGACGGTTACCCGGGCCTTGACACCACGCGGCAGGACTTCCTGCTGGTACGCGGTGTCCTGCTCGTAGAACCACTCGAGACACGGCATCGACACGACCCGGGTCGGGGTGCCCTCGGCCTCGAGCCGCTCCTGCGCGGTGAAGCAGAGCTGCAGCTCTGAGCCGGTGCCGATCAGGATGACCTTCGGCTCACCGCCGGTCGCCTCGGACACGATGTAGCCACCCTTGAGGGTGCCCTCCGCCGACGCGTACTTCTCGCGGTCGATGGTGGGGAGGTTCTGCCGGGACAGCGCCAGGGCGGTCGGGCGGTCGTTGTGCTCCATCGCGCCACGCCAGGCCCACGCGGTCTCGTTGGCGTCCGCCGGGCGCACCACGTCGAGGCCGACGATCGCGCGCAGCGCGGTCAGCGTCTCGATCGGCTGGTGGGTCGGGCCGTCCTCGCCGAGGCCGATCGAGTCGTGCGTCCACACGAACGTGACCGGGAGCTTCATCAGCGCGGACAGCCGGACCGAGCCGCGCATGTAGTCGCTGAAGACGAGGAACGTGCCACCGTACGGGCGGGTGCCGCCGTGCACGGTGATGCCGTTCAGGATCGAGCCCATGCCGTGCTCACGGATGCCGAAGTGCAGCGTGCGGCCGTACTCGTTGCCGGGGAACGCCTTCGTGGCGTACTCGGCGGGGATGAAGGACGGCTCGCCCTTCATCGTGGTGTTGTTGCTCTCCGCGAGGTCGGCCGAGCCGCCCCACAGCTCCGGCAGCACCGGCGCGAGCGCGTCGAGCACCTTGCCGGAGGCGGCGCGGGTCGCGATGCCCTTGGCGTCGGCCGGGAAGACCGGCAGCGCCTCGGTCCAGTTCTCGGGCAGCTTCTTCGCGGCGAGCCGGTCGAAGAGCGCCTTGCCCTCGGCGTTGCCCGCTGCCCAGGACTCGAACGCCTTGGTCCACTCGGTGTGCGCCGCGCGGCCCCGCTCGACGACCGTGCGGGCGTGCTCGAGCACCTCGGGAGCGACGTCGAACGTCTTCTCGACGTCGAAGCCGAGGATCTCCTTGGTGGCCTTGACCTCGTCGGCGCCGAGCGCGGAGCCGTGGATCTTGCCGGTGTTCTGCTTGTTGGGCGCCGGGTAGCCGATGATCGTGCGGAGCACGATGAACGACGGCTTGTCCGTCACGGCCTTGGCGGCCTCGATCGCGGCCCACAGCTCGGGGACGTCCTCGGTGTATTCGCCCTTCTCCGGGTCGCCCTTGCGCCAGTCGACGGTCTGGACGTGCCAGCCGTAGGCCGCGTAGCGCGCGCCGACGTCCTCGTTCTTGGCGATCCGGGTGTCGTCCTCGATGGAGATCTCGTTGTCGTCGTAGATCACCGTGAGGTTGCCGAGCTTCTGCACGGCGGCGACCGCGCTCGACTCGTGGCTGACGCCCTCTTCGATGTCACCATCGGAGCACAGCGCGAAGATCTGGTGGTCGAAGAGCGAGTCGCCCTCGGCCGTCGGGTCGAACAGGCCACGCTCGCGGCGGGCGGCCATGGCCATGCCAACGGCGTTGCCGATGCCCTGGCCCAGCGGGCCGGTGGTGATCTCGACACCGGGGGTGTGGCCGTACTCGGGGTGACCCGGGGTGAGCGAGTCCCACTGGCGCAGCGACGCCAGGTCGTCCAGCTGCAGGCCGAAGCCGTTCAGGAACAGCTGGATGTAGAGGGTGAGGCTGGAGTGGCCACAGGACAGCACGAAGCGGTCCCGGCCGGCCCAGTGCGGGTCCGTGGGGTCGTGCCGCATCACCTTGTTGAACAGCAGGTAAGCGGCGGGGGCGAGGCTCATGGCGGTACCGGGGTGGCCGTTCCCGGCCTTCTCCACGGCGTCCATAGCCAGGACCCTTACGGTGTCGACCGCACGGCGGTCGAGATCAGTCCAGTTGAAGTCGTCTTTGGCCACGTCGGCTGTGCTCCTCGGGGCATGGTGTGGGAACCCTTTTGAGGTTGACCCTATCCAGTCCGCGTAAACCCCCGTCAGCGGAACGGTGCAGGCCCATACGCTGAGAGCGGACATCCCCCGCTCCGCGCTGTGACGGCGTGCACCCTCGACGGGGCGACCGAAGAGCTGCCCAGGCTGCGCGTAGTCTGTCCCGACGTACCGCCCGGTCGCACCGGCAACGGTTTACGCAATACCCCCTCGCCGATGCCGGAAGGTGGCTGTCCGTGAGCATGATCACCGAGCGACTCGCCCAGGAGCAGCCGCCGGGCCCGGATGAGGCGAGGCCGCGTCCCGGTTTCCGCGCCCTCTTCGCGGGCTACCTCTCGCTGACCAAGCCGCAGATCGTCGAGCTGATCCTCGTGACGACCATCCCGGCGATGATGTTCGCCGCGGGTGGCTGGCCGGATCTCGGCCTGATGGCGGTCGTCCTCATCGGTGGCGGTCTCGCCGCCGGCGCGGCCAGCACGTTCAACTGCTACATCGATCGCGACATCGACCAGCTCATGCGCCGCACCAAGCGCCGCCCGCTGCCGTCGCACACGATCACCCCGCGCGCGGTCCTGATCTTCGGCACGATCCTCACGGTGGTGTCGCTCACTCTCATGGCGACGTTCACCAACTGGCTCGCCACCGGACTGACCGCGGCCTCCATCTTCTACTACGACGTGATCTACACCATCTGGCTGAAGCGCCGCACCCCCACGAACACGTTCTGGGGCGGCATCTGCGGCGCGGCCCCCGTGCTGATCGCCTGGGCAGCCGTCACCGGCACCGTCGGCCCGGTCGCCTGGGCCCTCTTCGCGGTCGTCTTCTTCTGGCAGATGCCGCACTTCTACCCGCTGGCCATCAAGTACAAGGACGACTACGCCCGCGCCGGCATCCCCATGCTGCCCGTGGTCCGCTCGGCCCGCCGGGTGAACACCGAGATCCTGCTCTTCACCGTCCTCACCCTGGTGTCGTCCCTGGCCGCCTGGCCGCTGGGCGCGAAGGACGGCATGGGCCCGATCTACGGCATCACCGCCATCGTCTCGGGCGCCTTCTTCCTCCTCGAGGCCCTCCGGCTGGCCGGTCGCTCCCGCCGCGGCGAGCCCCTCAAAGCAATGCGCCTGTTCCACTGGTCCATCACATACCTGACGATTCTTTTCATCGCAGTGGCAGTCGACGCCCTGATCTGAGATCTACATTGAGTGACGACAATGGAGTGACGTCGCACACGGTGCCCGTTTTTGAACCCCGTAGCGGTAACGCATCGTCACTCGATAGACGGAAAGCGTGACCGGGTCGAAACCGGACAATATCGGGTCATAACAATGCTTCGTCGAGGTAAACCCGCAGGTAATAGCCATCACAAAAGCGCCCGGTCACTGCTTGCTACGGCCAAAAGCGTGCCTACGCTTCAGTCATGGCAGAAGGTTCCGATACGACACTGAGCGCGGGCATCAAGTCTTTCGCCACCGGTCACGGCGGCGCCAAGGCGGTCATCGAGTACGTCGGCAAGCGCGGAGCCCGCATCGTCCTCGTGGGCGAGGACGGTGAATGGACCGACCAGTTCGCCGCCGGCGGCACGGACGTGGCCCGCAAGGCCTGCGACGCAGCCGGCGTCCAGGTGGAGAACGAATGGGAGCGCGAGCTCCTCGAGCAGATGCGCCCCAGCAACGACCTCTGGCGGTCGATGTCCCGCCGCAGCATGGCGCGCTGACTTTGCCGACCTGACTTTGCCAACCTGGCTCTCGCACCCTTTCCCACCCGCCGCGGCCCGGACCATCTCCGGGCCGCCCCCATATCCGGCGGCAGGGAAAGATCAACATCAATACCCGGCTGTCGTAGCCGGGTGGTGTGTACAGACCGCCGCTCCCGCCGAGGTCGGACCCGGCGACCCCAGGCGCCTGGCGGCGCCAGACCGGGCTCCCCAGGCCCTCGGCCTGCGTAAATGGTCACCCCGTCAAACCCAACGGCAACTGCTCACCCCGAGGCACGCGCCCCGGCAAACCCGGATGCGCCCCGGCCCGCGACCCGCCACGATGATCCCGTGACCCCTGGCCAGACCCGCGACACCGTTCTCCGGCGCATCCGGCTGACCGAGACAGCCATCGTGACCGGCTACGGCTTCCGCACGGATCAGCTGATCAACTCGGCTCAGCTGATCGAGCTGGGCCTCGACGCGCTGCTCGCCGGAGTCGACACGCCGTCCCTGGCCGAGCTGGCGGGTCTCACCCGTGCCGAGGAACCCGAGGCCACCGAGCTGTTCCGCCGCGTGGCCGACGAGCTGGGTCTGGCGGTGAGCCTTCCGGTGACCTCGGAGGGGCGCGACCGGGCCCTTCTGCTCCTCTGGGCGCAGCTGCTGCTGGACGGGACGCTCGACACAGTTGACGCCGCCGCCCGTCTGTACTGGGCCATCTCAGCCCTGGGGCACCCCGAGTCGCTCAGCGATCTGCTGACGGCCGTCGTCCGCTACGAGGACCGGGTGTCGTCGTTCGACATCATGGACGCGGACCGCACCCGCGACCTGGCCGAACTCGCAGGCCACCTCGTCGCGGAGGCCCGCACACTCCTGCGGGCCGAGGATCGCGGGCCGGGCTGATGACCGGCCCGGAGAGGCGCGACGAGGTGCTCACCCGGATCCGCCTGGCCGAGCTCGCTGTGATCACCGGGCACGCGCCCGGTTCGGATCAGCTCATCCGGCTGGGTGTCGAGGCGCTGCTCGCCGGGGTCGACTCACCCACGCTGGCCGAGCTCGCCGGTCTCACCCGCGCGGAGGAGCCGGAAGCCACCGCCCTGTTCCGCCGGGTGACCGACGAGCTGGGTCTGAACTGGGATCTCCCCGACGATCCCGCCGAGCGGAACCGGGCTCTCCTGCGTCTCTGGTCCGGCATGCTGCTCGACGGCACGCTCACCCCGGACGACGCCGCCGAACGCCTCTACTGGCCCCTCTACGACCTCGGCCCCGTCGACGCGCTCACCCCGCTGCTGACCGCCGTGCTCCTCCACGAGGACGGCCAGTCGGCGTCGCCGCACGAGCTCACCAGGGATCTGGTCACCCAGGCCCGGAAGTTCCTCGACTCCGCTGCTTAGGGGACGGGAGCGCGTTGCTCAGCGACGGGCGCGCGCTGCTCAGGCGACGGGCGCGCGCTGCTCAGGCGACGGGCGCGCCGGTCGGGGGCTGGGCCGGGACGGTCGTGCTGTGAGCCGGTGTTTCCGATGAGCCGTTCGCTGCGGTGAGGGCCGGGCGTTCGCGGAGTTTCCAGAGCATGTTGAGCGTGGCCGTCCAGACGAGGGCGGCGCCGAGGAGGTGGGCGCCGACGAGGAGGACGGGGAGGTGGGTGAAGTACTGGACGAAGCCGATCAGGCCCTGGGCCAGCTCCACCACGATCAGCAACCCGGCCGCCCGCACAGCCGCAGCGGGGGCGTTCGCCGCGCGCAGGGCGAACCACAGCGCGACCGACAGGCCGATGAGCAGCATGACCAGGTCGGCGTGGGCCTGGGCGATGGTCTGCGGGTCGAGGCCGTTGCGTTTCGCGCCGGCGTCGCCCGCGTGGGGGCCGCTGCCGGTGACGATCACGCCGACCAGGATCACGGCGATGCTGGCCAGGGCGGTGAGGCCGGCCAGGTGGCGCAGGGGGCGGACCACGAGGGGCCGCGGGTCGCCATCGCCCTCCTTGGTGCGCTGCCAGAGGGCGTACGTGTAGGCGATCAGGGCCATGGAGAGCAGGAAGTGCAGGCCGACCACCCACGGGTTGAGGTCCGTGAGGACCGTGATGCCGCCGATGACGCCCTGGCCGGGGATGCCGAGACCCGCGATCAGGGACAGCGTGACCAGCGAGCGGCGGCGCGGTTTCCGCAGCATCGCCGCGATGAAGGTGGCGAGCGCGATCACGCCGAGCAGGATGCCGAGGACGCGGTTGCCGAATTCGATGACGCCGTAGACGCCCATCTCCGGGGTTGTCACATATGACTCGTCGGTGCACTTCGGCCACGTGGGGCACCCCAGCCCCGAGCTGGTCAGCCGGACCGCCGCACCCGTGACGACCAGGGCGATGTTGGCGATCAGGGACGCTAGGGCCAGCCGGCGCAGAAGGGTGGTCTTGCTCACCCCGGGCATGCTACGCCGGAATTTGATCGTCGAATCGGGCGGCTCCGGAGCGCTATGTCCTGGATCACCGGGGTGCCGGTTTGCGGGGGCGCGCGGAAATACGTAACGTTGCCGTAGTGAAATACATGGTGGGGTCGGGGAGCAGTCAGGTGGCCGACACGGCTGCCGGCTTCCGCACACCCACCACACCCTTGACGCGGCTCGTGCCCGTCGACGGTAAGGCAGCTGACGGGCGTACCCGTGATCGGGTGGCGCAGTTGCTCTTCGATTGTGGCGGTGCCACCGCCGCGGAGCTCGGTGCGCAGCTGAGCCTGAGCCCCGCCGCGATCCGCAAGCACCTCGACGCCATGCTCGCCGACCACCTGGTCGAGGCGCGGGAGACGCCGCAGCGCGGCCCGCGCGGCCGGGGCCGGCCCGCGAAGGTCTTCGTGCTCACCGCCGCCGCCCGCGAGGGATTTCCGCACTTCTATGACGGCATCGCCACCGCGGCACTGCGCTGGATCGCCGAGACCGGCGGTCCCGAGGCTGTCGACGCGTTCGCCGCGGCCCAGGTCGCGGCCCTGGAGGAGCGCTGCCGCACGGCCATGCTCGAGGCCGGCGACGATCCGCTCGCGCGGGCCGAGGCACTCGCCGAGGCCCTCTCCGCCGAGGGTTACGCTGCCAACGCGACCACGATCGCGTCCGGCGGGCAGCTGTGCCAGCACCACTGCCCGGTGGCACACGTGGCCGCCGAGTTCCCTCAGCTGTGCGACGCCGAGACCGCGGTCATCTCGCGGCTCATCGGCACCCACGTGCAGCGCCTCGCCACGATCGCGCACGGCGACGGGGTGTGCACCACGCACATCCCCGCGCCGCAATGCGTTACCAGCCCCACCACCGCTCCAATCGCAATCACGGTTAGGACAGATACATGACTGACCAGATCGTCACCCAGGAAGAGCATCTGGCCGCCCTCGGTAAGTACGAGTACGGCTGGTCCGACGCCGACGCCGCGGGCTCGATCGCGCAGCGTGGTCTGTCCGAGGACGTCGTGCGCAACATCTCCGCGCTCAAGAACGAGCCGCAGTGGATGCTCGACCTGCGCCTGAAGGGCCTGCGCCTGTTCGGCCGCAAGCCCATGCCCAACTGGGGCGCCGACCTCACCGGGATCGACTTCCAGAACATCAAGTACTTCGTGCGGTCGACCGAGAAGCAGGCCGCGACGTGGGAAGACCTGCCGGCCGACATCAAGGCGACGTACGACAGGCTCGGCATCCCCGAGGCGGAGAAGCAGCGCCTCGTCTCCGGTGTCGCGGCCCAGTACGAGTCCGAGGTCGTCTACCACAAGATCCGTGAGGACCTCGAGGAGCAGGGCGTCCTGTTCCTCGACACCGACACGGCGCTGCGCGAGCACGAGGACATCTTCAAGGAGTACTTCGGCACGGTGATCCCGGTCGGCGACAACAAGTTCGCCGCGCTGAACACCTCCGTGTGGTCCGGCGGCTCGTTCATCTACGTGCCCAAGGGCGTCCACGTGGACATCCCGCTGCAGGCCTACTTCCGGATCAACACCGAGAACATGGGCCAGTTCGAGCGGACGCTGATCATCGCCGACGAGGGCAGCTACATCCACTACGTGGAGGGCTGCACCGCGCCGATCTACTCCTCGGACTCGCTGCACAGCGCGGTCGTGGAGATCGTCGTCAAGAAGAACGCCCGGGTGCGTTACACGACCATCCAGAACTGGTCGAACAACGTCTACAACCTGGTCACCAAGCGCGCCACCTGCGAAGAGGGCGCGACCATGGAGTGGGTCGACGGCAACATCGGCTCCAAGGTGACCATGAAGTACCCGGCCGTCTACATGACCGGCCCGCACGCCAAGGGCGAGGTCCTCTCGATCGCCATGGCCGGCGCGGGTCAGCACCAGGACTCGGGCGCCAAGATGGTGCACGCCGCCCCGCACACCTCCAGCACGATCATCAGCAAGTCGATCGCGCGCGCCGGTGGCCGCACGTCCTACCGCGGCCTCGTGCAGGTGCTCGACGGCTCGCACCACAGCGCCAGCACGGTCAAGTGCGACGCGCTGCTGGTCGACACGATCTCCCGCTCGGACACCTACCCGTACGTCGACATCCGCGAGGACGACGTCAACATGGGTCACGAGGCGACCGTCTCCAAGGTCAGCGACGACCAGCTCTTCTACCTGATGAGCCGGGGCCTGACCGAGGACGAGGCCATGGCGATGATCGTGCGCGGCTTCATCGAGCCGATCGCCAAGGAGCTCCCCATGGAGTACGCCCTGGAGCTCAACCGCCTCATCGAGCTGCAGATGGAGGGAGCAGTCGGCTGACCTGCCGCTGCTCTCGCTTCTCGCTCACCCATACGCCCGCGAAGAACTAGGAAGACATGACTACCGAGGCACTGGCCCCGCCGAGCACCAAGTCGCAGGTGCTGCGCTCCTTCGACGTCACCGAGTTCCCGGCCGTCAACGGCCTGGAGGAGGAGTGGCGCTTCACCCCGATCAAGCGGCTCGGCTCGCTGATCACGGCCACCACGCTGACCGGCGCGGCACCGGGGTTCACCCCCGGTGACCTGCCTGCCGGCGTCTCGGTGACGCAGGTCGACGCGGGCAAGGTCGATCCGGTGCTGACCCCGTTCGACCGGGTCAGCGCCCTGGCGTTCGGTTCCGCGGCGGCGGTCACCCTGATCGACGTCGCGGCGGACACCGTCTCCGACGTCCCCGCCGTCATCAAGGTGGTCGGTCAGGGCGGCGAGGCGGCTGCCGCGCGTACCTATGTGCGGGTCGGGAATTTCGCCCGCGTCACGATCGTGCTGGAGCAGTCGGGCACGGCCACCCTCGCGGACAACATCGAGGTCGTGATCGGGGACAGCGCCAACCTGACCTTCGTCACGACCACCGAGTGGGACGCCGAGTCCGTGCAGGCCCAGCACCTCAAGTTCCGGGTCGGCAAGGATGCGCGGGTCCAGCACGTGCAGGTCTCCCTGGGCGGCTCGCTGGTGCGCCAGTTCGCCTCGGTCGAATACGCGGGCCGCGGCGGCGACGCCGAGCTGTGGGGCCTCTACTTCGCCGACGCCGGTCAGCACATCGAGCACCGCCAGCTCGTCGACCACTCCGTTTCGGATTGCCGCAGCTACGTCGGTTACCGCGGCGCGCTGCAGGGCGACTCCGCGCACACCGTGTGGGTCGGCGACGTGCTCATCCGGGCCACGGCGACCGGCACGGAGACGTACGAGATCAACCGCAACCTGGTGCTCAGCGACGGTGCGCGCGCCGACTCGGTGCCCAACCTGGAGATCGAGACCGGCGAGATCGTCGGCGCCGGTCACGCCAGCGCCACCGGCCGCTTCGACGAGGAGCAGCTGTTCTACCTCATGGCCCGGGGCATCCCGGAGTCCGAGGCGCGCAAGCTCGTGGTCCGCGGCTTCTTCGCCGAGCTGATCAACAAGATCCCCGTCGAGGAGCTGCGCGAACGGCTCGGCGACGCGATCGAGGGCAGGCTCGCCGAGGCAGGAGCCTGATCGTCATGGGCTTCGAGCTGGTCGGTGCCGTGGCCGACGTCGCGAAGGGCACCGCGATCTCGATCGAGGTCGAGGGTGTCGACGTCGCCGTCGTGCACGCGGACGACGACAACTTCTACGCCGTGCGCGACGAGTGCAGTCACGCGGCCGTGGCCCTCTCCGAGGGTGAGGTCGACGGCTGCACGCTCGAATGCTGGCTGCACGGCTCCCGGTTCGACCTGCGCACCGGTGAGCCCTCCGGCCTGCCCGCCACCGAGCCGGTGGCGACCTTCCCCGTCGAGATCCGCGACGGCGACATCTACGTTTCGACGACACCGAGTAATGGAGTAAAGCCGTGAGCACCCTGGAGATCCGCGACCTGCAGGTTTCGGTCAAGCTGCCCGAGGGCGAGCTGAAGCCGATCCTGGCCGGGGTCGACCTCACCGTGAAGTCGGGCGAGACCCACGCCATCATGGGCCCCAACGGCTCCGGCAAGTCGACCCTGGCGTACTCCATCGCCGGTCACCCGAAGTACCAGATCACCGGCGGCCAGGTCACCCTCGACGGCGACGACGTCCTCGCGATGACCGTGGACGAGCGCGCGCGGGCCGGCCTGTTCCTGGCCATGCAGTACCCCGTCGAGGTTCCCGGCGTATCCGTGGCCAACTTCCTGCGCACCGCGAAGACCGCGATCGACGGCGAGGCGCCGAAGCTGCGCACCTGGGCCGCCGAGCTGCGGACCGCGATGGAGCGCATCCAGATGGACCCGGCGTTCGCCCAGCGCAACGTCAACGAGGGCTTCTCCGGCGGTGAGAAGAAGCGCCACGAGATCATGCAGCTCGAGCTGCTCAAGCCGAAGATGGCGATCCTCGACGAGACCGACTCCGGCCTCGACATCGACGCGCTGCGCGTCGTCAGCGAGGGCGTCAACCGGGTCCGCGAGACCGGCGAGACCGGCCTGCTGCTGATCACCCACTACACCCGCATCCTGCGCTACATCAAGCCGGACCACGTGCACGTCTTCGTCGCCGGCAAGATCGTCGAAGAGGGCGGCCCGGAGCTGGCCGAGCAGCTCGAAGCCGAGGGTTACGAGCGGTACGTCGCCGGCGCCCGCGCCTGATTCCCCCTCTTTCTTGGAGCGCATGATGACTCTCGATCTGGTCCAGGTTCGCGCGGACTTCCCGATCCTGACCCGGGAGATCAACGGGCACCCGCTGGTCTACCTCGACAGCGCCAACACGTCGCAGAAACCGCGGCAGGTGCTCGAAGCCATGCAGGACCACCAGGAACGGCACAACGGCAACGTGTCCCGCTCCGTGCACACGCTCGGCACCGAGGCGACGGCCGCATACGAGGGCGCCCGCGAGAAGATCGCGGCGTTCATCGGTGCGGCCCGCCCCGAGGAAGTGGTCTTCACCAAGAACTCCACCGAGGCGATCAACCTCGTCGCATGGACGGCGAGCGACTTCCTGTCGCTCGGCCCCGGCGACGAGATCGTCGTCTCGGAGATGGAACACCACTCCAACCTCGTCCCGTGGCAGCTGCTCTGTCAGCGCACCGGGGCGACGCTGCGCTGGTTCGGCGTCACCGACGAGGGCCGGCTCGACGAGTCCCAGCTCGACGAGCTGGTCAACGAACGCACCAAGCTGGTCTCGGTCGTGCACATGTCCAACATCCTGGGCACGATCAACGACCCGGCCCGCATCGTGGCCCGCGCCCACGAGGTCGGTGCGCTGGTGATGCTCGACTGCTCCCAGTCGGTGCCGCACTTCCCGGTGAACGTCGCCGACCTGGGCGTCGACTTCATCGCGTTCACCGGCCACAAGATGCTCGGCCCGACCGGCATCGGCGCGCTGTGGGGGCGCTACGAGCTGCTCGAACGGATGCCCCCGTTCCTGGCCGGCGGTTCCACGATCGAGACCGTCACCATGGCGGGCACGACGTTCGCCCCGCCGCCCGCGCGCTTCGAGGGTGGCACCCCGCCGATCACCGAGGCGATCGGGCTCGGCGCGGCCGTCGACTACCTGAACAAGCTCGGCATGGAGAACATCCACCGCCACGAGCAGGAGATCACCGCGTACGCGCTCAAGGCGCTGGCCGACGTACCCGGAGTGACGATCTTCGGTCCCGGCACCCCCGAGGGCCGTGGCGGCACGGTGTCCTTCGCCGTCGACGGGGTACACCCGCACGACGTCGGGCAGATTCTCGACGATCTCGGTGTTGAGGTACGAGTGGGCCACCACTGCGCACGACCGGTGTGCACGCGGTTCGGAGTCCCGGCGATGACCCGGGCCTCGTTCTACCTCTACACGACGACGGATGAGATCGACGCCCTCGCGCGCGGTCTGGAGCAGGTGCGGAAGGTGTTCGCCTGATGATCGATGCTCTCTACCAGGACATCATCCTGGACCATTACAAGCACCCGCACGGGCGAGGTCTGCGCGACCCGTTCCAGGGCGAGGCGCACCACGTCAACCCCACCTGCGGCGACGAGATCACCGTGCGGGTGACCGAGGACCTGTCGGAGATCTCGTACGACGGCATGGGCTGCTCGATCAGTCAGGCGTCCGCCTCGGTGCTGCACGAGCTGCTCAAGGGGCGTACGCCCGGCGAGGCCTTCGAGATCCACGAGGCGTTCCTGGCTCTGATGCAGGGCCGTGGCCAGGTGGAACCCGACGAGGACGTCCTCGGTGACGGCATCGCCTTCGCCGGGGTCGCGAAATACCCGGCCCGCGTGAAATGCGCGCTGCTGCCGTGGATGGCATTCAAGGACGCCGCGGCCCGCGCCGGCATCAGCGTCAACCCGGAGGTTTCGGCATGACTGAGAAGACCATCGAAGCGATCGCGGAGACCGCGGCGGATACTGCCGCGCCCGACGACGCGACCTCGCCGCTCGTCGCTACGGACGCGCCCGCTGCTACGGACGCGCCAGCCACGGACGCGCCCGCCGCGGACAAGGCGCCCGTTGCCAAGGCTTCCGCTGCGGACATCGAGGAGGCGATGAAGGATGTCGTCGACCCCGAACTCGGTATCAACGTGGTCGACCTCGGCCTCGTCTACGACTCCTTCGTCGACGACGACAACGTGGTCACCCTCGACATGACGCTGACCTCGGCGGCCTGCCCGCTGACCGACGTCATCGAGGACCAGACCCGCCAGGCCCTCACCACCGGCCCCGGCGGCGGCATCGTGAAGGACTTCCGGATCAACTGGGTGTGGCTCCCGCCGTGGGGCCCGGACAAGATCACCGACGACGGCCGCGAGCAGCTGCGCGCGCTCGGCTTCAACGTCTGAACCACACTCACGCAGGAGAACGCCGGCCGCTCACGCGTCCGGCGTTTTTTGTGCGCCGTTTCTGTCACAGGGTGGTGATAGAAATCGGGTATGACTGGCATCCCGCCGTACCCGGAGCTCCTTGACCTGATCGATGAGCGCGCCACTGCCTTCCGCGAGGCGGCGACGGCAGCCGACCTCGACGCGCAGGTCCCCGGCTGTCCCGACTGGACGGTCCGTGACCTGATCGCGCATCTCGGCGCGGTCCACCGTTTCTGGGCGACCGTGATCGACGCCGGCCCCGCCGACACCCCGCCCACCCCCGAAGCCCTCGGCGACCGCGAACCCCACGGTGACCTCCTCGAATGGTCCGCCGCCTCGGCCGCGCTGCTGCTCGAAGCGCTGCGCGCCGCCCCCGCCGACCGTGGTTGCTGGACGTGGTGGGAGCCGTCCGGCGCCCCGATGAACGCCGCGTCGGTCGCCCGCCACCAGGTCCACGAAACCGCGATCCACACGTATGACGCCCAGGAGTCCGCGGGCCGGCCCCAGAGCCTCCCGGCGTCGATCGCCGTCGACGGCATTCCGGAGTTCCTCGAGGTCACCCTCGCCTCCCAGGGCACCTGGCCATACCGCCCGACCCGGTTGCAGCTGTCCGCGACGGAGGGCCCTTCCTGGCTCTTCGACCTCTCCTCGACAGCCATCACCGTGGCCCCGGCCCAGAGTGGTGAACCGGTCGCCACCCTCCACGGCCCGGTCAGCGACCTGCTGCTCTTCCTCTACGGCCGGATCCCCGAGACCGCGTTGACCATCACGGGCGATCGGAGCGCGGTGACCGAGCTCCGGGCGTACTCATAGATGCTTGGTGGCTTCTCGCACTGAAAGTGGTGACAGCATCCCAGCGTGCCGGGCCACATAGGACCGCACGGCGTCCGGGTCGGTGCGGGCGTAATGGCGTAACGCCCAGCCGATGGCCTTGCGGACGAAGAAGTCCGGATGCCCGGCCTGCCGCGTGCAGTAACCGAAGAGCCGGTCCGTGCCGGTGGCCGCGCCGTAGTGCAGCTGGTGCAGGATCGCCGTCCGGACCAGCCACAGGTTGTCGTCCCCGGCCCAGTCGTCCATGGTCGTGGCAAGCTCGGGATGCAGGCGGACCAGGTCGCCGACGAACCGGGTGGCGAGCGGGTCGATCGTGTCCCACCAGGACTTCGTCACGATCAGCGTGCGCGTGGTGGCGAGGAATCCGGGACCGGCCACGGCCACCCGGGCACGCAGCACGTCGCAGGCGAAATACTGGTATTCGCGCTCGGGCAGCTCCCAGCACGCCACCACGACGTCCCGCAGATCGTCCTCGCCCGGTGCGGGCAGCCCGGCCGTCACGGTCCGGCCGAGGCTGCGCTGCCCCGGGATCGACAATCCGAGAAAAGGAAACCGATTCCGCATGTACGCCGCAGCGCGCACAGCCCGTTCCGGATCTTTCGCCGCGCTGTACGTCCTGACCAGGCGTTCGACCACGATGTCGGCATACGTTCCCGTCATGGCCCGATCCTGCCACCGTAGGGTGTCCCCATGAGCGCACGACCTGCGGCGGGTGGCGGGCAATGGGTGGACGTCGCCCCGGAGCGGCTGACCCGCTGGCTGGAGAATTTCGCGTCCCGCCACGACGGCTACACAGCCGAAGGCCTGACCATCACGGGTACGGACGGAGCCACCGCCGAGTTGTCGCCGCCCCCGGGCGCCCCCGCCGTGGCCGACCTGATCGAGCTGGCCGCCGTCGCCGCCGAACCCCGCCGCGTCGGCCTGCTCCTGGCCCGCAAGGGAGCGGTCGCCGTAGGAGTCGCCAACGGTGTGAAGCTGATCGCCTCGAAGGTCGACACCCACTACGTCCAGGGCCGCACGGCCGCGGGCGGCTGGTCGCAGCAACGTTTCGCCCGCCGCCGTGACAACCAGGCCAAAGCAGCCGCCGCCGACGGCACCGCCATCGCCGCGCGCATCCTGCTCCCCGAGGCCCGCACCCTGACCGCACTGGTCACGGGCGGCGACCGGACAGCCGTCGACGCGGTGCTCGCCGTCCCCCAGCTCGCCGCCCTGAAACCGCTACGCCACGACCGCTTCCTCGACGTCCCCGAACCCCGCAAGACCGTCCTCGAGGACGCCATCGCCCAGGCCCGCGCCATCCTCGTCCTCGTCCGCGAACCCGTTGGCTAGGCTTCGATCATGGGTGTTGTCGCCGAGCTGATCCTTATCCGTCACGGGCAGAGTGCCTCGAACGTCGCGTTCCCCAAGGCCGACGCCGCGGGCCTGCTCGAATCCGGTCTGACCGGCCGTGACACCGACGTGGAGCTGACCCCGTTCGGAGTCCGCCAGGCGCAAGCCGTAGGACACTGGCTCGCCGGTCTCCCCGTCGGCCAGGTCCCCGAAGTGGCGATCACCTCGCCCTATCTGCGCGCCCGGGAAACCTGGCGCATCGCCGCAGCGGCCTCGGGTCTCGACCTGCCCGCCCCCGCCACCGACGACCGCCTGGTGGACCGGCTGCTCGGCGACCTGGAGATGCTCACCCGCGCCGCGGTCGCCCGGCAATTCCCCGACGAACCGGGCCGCTTCGAAGCCGCCGGTGAGTATCAGTACAAGCCCCCGAACGGCGAGTCCTTCGGAGACATCGCGGTCCGCCTCGAGTCGTTCCTGACCGACGTCAACCGCGAGCACGCGGGGAAGCGGGTCGTCGTCGTGGCCCACGACTCGGTGGTCCTGATGATGCGCTACGTCATCGAGGGCCTGGACTGGCCCGCCATCGCCGCGGTCGCCGCCACCGGCCACGTCCGCAACGCCTCGATCACCCGCTTCGACGGCGCCTCGGGGGCATTGGTACTCGATCACTACAACACGGTCAGCCACCTGCCGGTCGAGTAGCGCGGGGAAGCAGCACGACGGCGAGGACAGCCGCTGCGGCGTACGCACCGGCCTGGACCTCCAGCAGCGGCAGGGTGCCCACGCTGTCGTGCAGCAGACCGGCGGCCAGCAACCCGATCGCCTGCCCGACCGCCTGCCCGAGCCCGAGCGCGGCGAACGCACTGCCACGCCGGGCACCGGCCGCGGCCCGCTGGATGAGGCTGGTCAGCCCGGCGCCCATGAACACCGCCGGCACACCCATCGCGGCGAACAGCACCGCGTACACCGGAACCGAGTGGGTCACGAACGACAGATTCCACGTGATGGCGGTGACGACGGTGAAGGTGACCACGCCGGCGAGCGTGAGACGCAGAAGGTTCAGTCGCGCGCCGAGCACACCCAGGACGGTGCCGGCGAGAATGGCGCCGACCGCCTGCACCCCGCGGAGCAGCCCCACGTCGGCGGCGGTCCCATTGATGACATCGGTCACGAAGAAGACGAACAACACGACGAACAGCCCCTGCGCGATCGAGGCGACGACATCGACCACGATGAGGGCACGCGTCGCCGGATCGGCCAGGGCACCCAGGATGCCGCCGGTCTCGCCGCCCTGCCTCCGTGGCGCGGGCGCGGGCGCGGGTGCGGCCTTCTGCCGGGGCAGGCCGAGAAGTGGCGCGGGCGTGCCCTCCTGCCGCGTGAGGCTCAGACGCTCGGCGGGTGCGGCCTCCTGCCGGGGCAGGCTCAGGACGAGTGCGGCCGCGATCAGGTAGGTGCCGATGTCGGCGAGCGCGACGACGCTGAGGCCTCCCATGGCGAGCAGGACTCCGCCGAGCGGCCCGCCGATGATCCGTCCCACGTTGTTGTTGAGCCCGACCAGTGCGTTCGCGGACGTGACCCGCTCCGGGCCGACCAGGGTGGGGAGCAGGGAGCTCTTCGCCGGCTCGAAGAACGCGGCGAAGACCGCCTGAGCGACGATGACCCCGTAGACGACGTGGAGGTCGGACCGGTCATGCACCGTGAGCAGCGGGAGCAGGGTCACCGCCTGGGCGAGCATCGCCACGAGCATGACGCGGCGGTGCGGCAGCCGGTCCGCGACGCGGGCGACGACGGGCGCGAGCAGCACCGGCGGGAGCAGTTCGAGCAGGAACGCCAGCGAGGTGCCGACGGCCGACCCGGTGAGTTGCAGCACCATCAGGGGCAACGCGATGAACACCAGCCAGTCGCCGGCATCCGAGATGAGCCCCGCTCCCCAGAGCCGCCGGAACGCCGGCACGCCCATCGCGGTGCCTTCCTTCAGCGCCAGGCCGGCACTCACCGCTCCCGTCCGTACCCGGCCCGCGGAAACGCGCTGACGGTCAGGTGCACATGCTCGGCGTCGGCCGGAACGTCCGCCCGCGTCGCCTGAAGATAGGGCCGGACCACGTCATCGATCCGCCGCACGAGCTCGGCCAGCTCGCCGGGCGACAGCGCGAGACCGTAGGACGAATGCGTGTCGGCCTCCCGCCACGGCTCCGGCACCGCATCACGCCCCCGCAGGTACTCGCGGGCCAGATGATGATCCAGCTCTACGGCCGCCTCGCGCATGTGAACAACGCCCGCGGGGTCGTTCGCATCAATCGTGAAACCCGTGATCGTCGCCCGCCACGGACGCGACCGCCCGTCCCCGGACTCATCCGGCTCCACCAGCCCGTGCGCCCCGAGCACCCGAAGGTGGTAGCTGCAGTTCGACGGGGTGTCCCCGACCGCGCGTGCACACTGCGACGCGGTCGCCGGGCCGGTCGACATGAGGTAGCGCAGGACATCGAGCCGCACCGGGTGCGCGAGCGCATCCAGGACCGCGGGGTCGGTGAGCCTCGGGCGACGTTCCTGCACAGCAGCTCCCTACGATCTGAAAGGGTCTTTCAGATTCAGAGTAGGAGGTGACGGCGAAACCTGCAACGCTCTTTCAGATCGCACTGCTCTACGTGACCAGGTTGATTGCCAGGACGGCGATGACGGCGCTGGAGATGAGGGCGGTGAGGCGGCGGGCTCGGGGGGTGGTGAGGAGCCTGCCGGCCAGGGCGCCGGATGCGGCGATGAAGAGTTGCCAGCTGGCTGAGGCGATCAGAGCGCCGAGGACGAACCAGATGCCGCCGCCCTCGCTGCCGCGGCCGAGGACCAGGGCGGCGAAGTACACGATTGTCATCGGGTTGAGCAGGGTTAGAGCGAGGATCGCCAGGTACGCCCCGAGCGCCGTGGTCTGCTTCGTCTCGCGGACGGTGGTGCCGGGGTGCAGGGCTGAGAAGGTGGTGTGGGTGGCCAGGGCGAGCAGGGCGGCGGCGGCGAGCCAGCGCAGGGGAGTGGCGATCGGGGTGATGGCGCCGGCGAGGGCCGCGCCGCCCAGGACCGCCAGGGCTGCGTAGATGCCGTCCGCGGTGGCTGCTCCGAGGCCCGCTGCCGCTCCGACCTTGAAAGACGTGCGGGCGCTGAGGCCGGCGATCAGAATCCCGATGGCTCCGACCGGGACCGCCACGCCATAACCGGCGATCACCCCGGACCACAAAGAGCCGATCATGACACGGGTACGCACGCCGCCCGGCCGCCGTCGCAACGCTGCTTCCACGAAACCGCACCCAGCGCCGTCCGACCCGGCGCCGTCCGACCCGGCGCCGTCCGACCCAGCGCAGCCCGACCCGGAGCGGGACAGGTGAGGGTGGTGCGGGCCGTGGCTCTGGGTGACGTCGTGGTGATCACGCCGACAGCATGAGTCGTCGCGGCGGAGGGTCGCCACCGATTTCCGGGCCGGCTCGGCAGGCCGGAGCGGGGGTGGTTTGTGGCTTTTCGGGGTGAGGTTGGCCACTTACTCAGAATGAAGGGCCCGGGGATCCGGTTTGGAGCGCCAGCTCCTGGATCCTCGGGCCCGGCCTCGGCGGGAGCGACGGTCCGTCACCCACCACCGAGCTACGACATCCTGATTGTGACGTTGATTCTTGTTTTCTAGACCGCGCCGGCTTTGAAGGTGTCGCAGTTCTTCGGGGTGCCGCTGTTGTAGCCCTCGCTGAACCATTTTTGGCGCTGGGCGCTGGTGCCGTGGGTGAATTCGGCGGGGTTGACGGTGCCGCCGCTCTTTTTCTGGAGGGTGTCGTCGCCGATCTGGCCGGCGGTGTCGATTCCCTGCTTGATGTCGTCGGCGGTGATGCTCTTGAAGATTTTCTGACCGCTGCCGTCGTCGGTGCCGGTGGCGTTCTTGGCCCAGACGCCGGCGTAGCAGTCGGCCTGGAGTTCGAGTTTGACCGATCCGGCGTTGGTGCCGCCGGTTTCCTGGCCTGCGAGATCCTGGATGTGGTGGCCGTACTCGTGCGCGAGAACGTACGGCTGTGCGAACTCGCCAGGCGCTCCCAGCTGCTGTGACAGGACCTCGTAGAACGTCAGGTCGATGTAGACCTTGTCGTCGGCGGGGCAGTAGAACGGGCCGACGCCCGAGTCGGCGGCGCCGCATTTGGTCTGGACCTGGCCGGAGAAGAAGTCGGTTTTCGACGGCTCGTACTTGCCGTTGAAGTATTGCGGGTACGCGTCGGTCCAGTAGTCCTGGATCGAGTTGACGTAGAGCACGTTGCGGCATTCGAGTTGCTTGATGGCGTCCGACTGGGAGCATTTCTCGGACAGCGCGGTGTTGTCGGCAGGTTTGCTCGAGCTGCTGCCGCCGCCGAGGTTGTTGATGCCGAAGTAGCCACCGACGAGCGCGATCAGAACGGTCACGACGATGCCGACGAGGCCTCCGCCGCCGATCGGCAGGCCGCCTAGTCCGCCGCCTCCGCCGCCGCCCGAGGAACGCTCGTCGTCGATCTGGCTCGTGTCGATGCGGGCGTTCTCGTTGAGTTCCATCCAGTCCTCCCGGGCGTGTGTCGCCGTTCTTACCCGGTGATCTTCCCGGCTAATCGGTTGGGAGCTCGCAGGGGGCAGCCGGTACAATCGTTGGGTGCTGCTCTGCGAAGGCTGACCTGCCCCGCGCCGAACCGGAATTCTTCCGTCGTCCGGCGCGTTCGTGTGCCTGAGCCAGCCTTCTTCCCGAGAGCGAGAGCCTTCCCCCATGATTACCGCCACTGGACTCGAACTGCGTGCCGGGTCCCGGATCCTGATCTCCCCGACGACGCTGCGGGTGCAGGCCGGTGACCGGATCGGCCTGGTCGGCCGCAACGGCGCCGGGAAGACGACGACGCTCAAGGTCCTGGCCGGCGAGGGCTCGCCCTACGCCGGTGAGGTCACCCGCACGAGCGAGGTCGGCTACCTCCCGCAGGACCCGCGCACCGGCGACCTGAGCGTCACCGCCCGCGACCGGGTGCTGTCGGCGCGGGGGCTCGACACGATCCTCGCGGAGATGCAGAAGCTCGAGGTGGAGCTCGAGGAGAGCGCCGACGAGAAGCTGATCCGCCGCTACGGCGTGCTGGAGGACCAGTTCTCCAGCCTCGGTGGGTATGCCGCCGAGGCCGAGGCCGCCCGGATCTGCTCCAACCTGGGGCTGCCCGACCGCGCGCTGGCCCAGACGATCGGCACCCTCTCCGGCGGTCAGCGCCGCCGGATCGAGCTGGCCCGGATCCTCTTCCAGAATTCGGGGCAGAACGGCAAGGGCATCCTGCTGCTCGACGAACCCACCAACCACCTCGACCACGACTCCATCACCTGGCTGCGCGGCTACATCGCCAACCACAAGGGCGGCCTGATCGTGATCAGCCACGACGTCGAGCTGCTCGACGCCGTGGTCAACCGGGTCTGGTATCTCGACGCCAACCGGTCCGTGGTCGACATGTACAACCTGGGCTGGAAGGCCTACCTCGAGTCCCGTGAGACCGACGAGCGCCGCCGTCGCCGTGAGCGGGCCAACGCCGAGAAGAAGGCCGGTGCCCTGATGGCGCAGGCCGACAAGATGCGCGCGAAGGCCACCAAGACCGTCGCCGCGCAGAACATGGCGAAGCGCGCGGAGAAGCTGCTCGGTGGTCTCGAGGAGGTCCGCAGCTCCGACAAGGTGGCGAAGGTCCGCTTCCCGAGCCCGGCGCCCTGCGGCAAGACCCCGCTGACCGCCCAGGGGCTGTCGAAGTCCTACGGTTCGCTGGAGATCTTCACCGACGTCGACGTGGCGGTCGACCGGGGCTCGCGGGTCGCGATCCTGGGCCTCAACGGCGCCGGCAAGACGACTCTGTTGCGCATTCTGGGTGGCCACCTTCAGTCGGACACCGGTGAGGTACGCCCGGGGCACGGTCTGCGGCTCGGCTACTACGCCCAGGAGCACGAGACCCTCGACGTCGACCGCTCGATCCTCGACCACATGCGCAGCGCCGCGTCGGAGCAGACCGACACCGAGCTGCGCAAGATCCTCGGCGCGTTCCTGTTCTCCGGTGACGACGTCGACAAGCCGGCCGGTGTGCTCTCCGGCGGCGAGAAGACCCGGCTCGCGCTGGCGACCCTGGTGTGTTCCGGCGCCAACGTGCTGCTGCTCGACGAGCCCACGAACAACCTCGACCCGGTGAGCCGCGAGCAGGTGCTCGACGCGATCGCCAATTACCCGGGCGCGATCGTACTCGTCACCCACGACGCAGGTGCCGTACAGGCATTGAAGCCGGACCGCGCGATTCTGCTGCCCGACGGCGACGAGGACGCGTGGAGCGACGATCTGCTGGAGCTCGTCGAACTCGCGTGAGTAGGCCCTGAGTAGGCCCTATTGCCCATTCGGCTGAGTAATTCCGGCTGGGTAGATCCAGAATCATCGGCATCGTCAGTTGTCAACAGGTGCCCACACAGACAGTGCGACATGTGCCCGGCACTGGTCACAGCGCAACCGCATCCGGGCGCCCTGCCTACGTGGCAGGGTGCCCGTTCGGGCAGTGGATCGAGCCCCAAAGTGAGGGTTTGATGCACTCTGAGTGACATCGTTGTCGGACCGCCAACAAGATGATGTTTGTGCAGGTCATCCTGGCTTGATCGAAGTCGAACAGTGCCGTCCGCCGCCGCTATACGCATGCCGCGGAAAGGCTCCCACCCGGAACTAAACACGACCGAACGGGCTCGCGCCTCATCTGTCTGACATTGATGAGCATGGTCATCGTCGGGTTCCTGACACTGATAAATGGGCACGTTCACTAAGCCGAGATGCCTAGCGCATGATCGTTGGAGGCGGTCTAATAGGTGGGACCGTATCGAACCGCACAGTCTGGGACGTGAGGATTCAACATGGCAGCCACCGGCACAGCCACCAGCACTGAGAAGGGTCGTCGAATCGTCGGCAGCGAGCGGCAGACTCTCGCCAAGGACCTGGTGAAGCGTTACACCTCCGGAGAGAGCATTCGCGCGCTGGCGGCCTCGACCGGCCGCTCCTACGGATTCGTGCACCGCGTGCTCACCGAGTCCGGCGTGCAACTGCGCCAGCGGGGCGGCGCCCGCCGCCGCAAGAAGGCGTGACGACCAGCGCAGCCTCTACCTACGAGGCCGGAATTCGCTACTCACAGGACGGGCCGGTGGCGTCAGTGACGCTTGACCGGCCCGATGTCCTCAATGCGCAGACACCGGCCATGTGGGCCGAGCTGGGCAACATTTCGCGGAAATTACCGGGTGACGTGCGAGTCGTCATTGTCCGCGGTGAGGGGCGCGCCTTTTCCGCCGGACTCGACTTGTCGGTGGCGCGCGGTGAGGGCGATTCCTCGCTCGCCGAGTTGGCTCGCTTGTCACCGGAAGAGAGTGCCGATCGGATTGCCGGGTTCCAGGATGCATTCACCTGGTTACGACGTCCCTCTCTCATCACCATCGCGGCGGTCCAGGGACATGCCATCGGCGCCGGATTCCAGCTCGCACTGAACTGCGACATGCGAGTGCTCGCGGATGACGCGCGGTTCTCGATGGCCGAGGTGACCCTCGGGCTGGTGCCGGACCTCGGTGGCACCAAACGCCTCACCGAGCTGGTCGGGCCGTCGCGGGCCCTGGAGATCTGCGTCACCGGCCGCCGGTTGCCGGCGGACGAGGCCGATCGGCTCGGCCTGGCCACCACCGTCGTGCCCCGCGACGAGCTGGATGCCACGGTGCGCGACCTGACCGCCGCTGTCCTGGCCGCACCCGCCGGGGCCGTCGCCGAGATCAAGGCGCTGCTCGCGGGCGCCGTCACCCGTTCCTACGACGATCAGGACCGGGCCGAGCGGGAAGCGCAGACCCGTCGCCTGCGCGACCTCGCCGGCCTGGAATAGGAACACCCGGGCGGCTCCGGAAGTTGTCATACCCGGCAGGCAGACTGTGCCTGCCGGTTACGACACCCCCGGAGGTGAACGAGGTGGGACCCATGTCCAGCAGCTCCAACTGGACGATGCTGCGCTCGATCCAGAACTCCGAGCGGGTGAACAAGCACGAGGTCCCCAAGGGCACCACCCGGCGGATCCTGCGCTTCGCCGAGCCCTATCGGCGTGACATCACGGTCTTCCTGATCACCGTGGTCGTCGCCGCCGGGATCGGCGTGGCCACCCCGGTGCTCGCCGGGCACGTCATCAACACCATCACCGCGGGCGGGCCGGACGCCGCCGCCACGATCGTCCGGCTCGCGCTCACCATCGCCGTGCTCGCCGTCGTCGACGCGCTGCTCTCCCTGGCCCAGCGGTGGTATTCCGCCCGCATCGGCGAGGGCATCATCCTCGACCTGCGCACACGCGTGTTCGACCACGTGCAGCGGATGCCGCTGCAGTTCTTCACCCGCACCCAGACGGGCGCGCTCGTGAGCCGGCTCAACAACGACGTGACGGGTGCGCAACGCGCGTTCACCTCGACACTGTCCGGTGTGGTCAGCAACGTCATCCAGCTCGTGCTCACCGCGGCGGTGATGTTCAGCCTGTCCTGGCAGATCACCGTGCTGTCGCTCGTGATGCTGCCGCTGTTCATCATTCCGGCGCGCCGGGTCGGCAAGCGCCTCGCCGAGATCACCCGGGAGTCCTACAACCTCGACGCCCAGATGAACGCGACGATGACCGAGCGCTTCAACGTCTCGGGCGCCCTGCTCGTCAAGCTCTTCGGCCGCCCCGACGTCGAGGCCGGCCGCTTCGGTGAGCGGGCCGGCCGGGTCCGCGACATCGGCGTGCAACAGGCCATGTTCTCCCGCACGTTCTTCGTCGCGATGCTGCTGGTCGCCTCGCTGGCCCAGGCCCTCACCTACGGCCTCGGCGGCTGGCTCGCCGTCACGGGCAGCGTCACCGCCGGCACGGTCGTCACCCTGGCGCTGCTGCTCAGCCGGCTCTACGGCCCGCTCACCGCGCTCAGCAACGTGCGCGTCGACGTGATGAGCGCCCTGGTCTCCTTCGACCGCGTCTTCGAGGTCCTCGACCTCAAGCCCGGCATCGAGGAGAAGCCCGGCGCGGTCGCGATCGCCCCCGGCGCCGGCCGCATCGAGTTCCGCGACGTGCACTTCCGCTACCCCAGCGCCGACGAGGTCTCCCTGGCCACCCTCGAGGACGTGGTCGCCCTCGACCGCACCGAGAACGCCCCGGTCCTGCGCGGCGTCGACTTCACCGTCGAGCCGGGCCAGATGGTCGCCCTGGTCGGCCCGTCCGGCGCGGGCAAGTCGACCACCTCCATGCTCGTCGCCCGCGTCTACGACGCGACCGAGGGCGCCGTGAAGATCGGCGGCATCGACGTCCGCGACGCCACCCTCGACTCCCTGCGCGACACCATCGGCGTCGTCACCCAGGATTCCCACCTCTTCCACGAGACCATCGCGGAAAACCTCCGCTACGCCCGCCCCGAGGCCACCGACGACGAGATGTGGGAGGCGCTGCGGGCAGCCCAGGTCGCCGACCTCGTCCGCTCCCTGCCGCTGGGCCTGGACACCGTCGTGGGCGAGCGCGGCCACCGCTTCTCCGGCGGCGAGAAGCAGCGCATCGCCATCGCCCGCATCCTGCTCAAACACCCCTCGATCGTCATCCTCGACGAAGCCACCGCCCACCTCGACAGCGAATCCGAGGCGGCCGTCCAGCGCGCCCTCTCAGTCGCCCTCCAGGGCCGCACCGCCCTGGTGATCGCCCACCGCCTCTCCACGGTCCGAGCCGCCGACCTCATCCTCGTCCTCGACCACGGCCGCATCGTCGAACGAGGCCGCCATCATGACCTGGTCGCGGCAGGCGGGCTGTACGCCGAGCTCTACCGCACCCAGTTCGCCGACAGCACACCGCTGATCCCATCCGATGTGGAACCGATCGTCCTCGCGGTCCCGGAGAAGATCGAGCCCTAGACCGGCGGTCCCGCTCCCGCCTGCTGTCGCGCCGCGTCGCCGCCGCCCCGTTCGGGCTGTGCCGTGGCGGGTCGGGCTGCGCAGTCCCGAGTCGGGCTGTGCCGTGCCGGGTCGGGATGCGCAGTCCCGGGTCACGCTGCGCTGCCCCGGGCCACGCAGGGTTGGGCCGCCCCGGGAGCTCTGCGCCCCGCGGGGTCGCGCCCCGCTGTCTTGCCCTGCCGCGTGCCGCGTTGCACTGCGCCGCGTTGCACTGCGCCGCGTTGCACTGCGCCGCGTTGCACTGCGCCGCGTTGCACTGCGCCGGGTCGCGTTGGTCTGCGTTGCCCTGTGCTGTGCCGTGCCGTGCCGCGCCGCGTTGCGCCTATTCCGCCCCGCCCTGCGCCGGGTCGCGTTGCCCTGTGCCGCGTTGCCCCGGCCTATTCCGCCCCGTCCTGCGCCGGGTCGCGTTGCCCTGTGCCGCGTTACCCCGGCCTGCGCCGCCCCGCCCTGCGCCGGGTCGCGTTGCCCTGTGCCTGCGCCGCGTTGCCCTCCTCCGGGTTGCGTTGCCCTGCGCCGCCCCGCCCTATGCCGCGTTGCCCCGCCCCGCGCCGCGCCGCGCTGCCCTACGCCGCCCCGCGCCGCCCTGGCCTACGCCGGGTCGCGTTGCCCTGCTCTGCGCCGCCCCGCCCAGTGCCGTGCGGCCCTGCCGTGCGCCGTGCGGCCCTGCCGTGCGCCGTGCGGCCCTGCCTTCCCGCCCTGCCGCCCTGCTGTGCGCCGTGCCGCCCTGCTGTGCGCCGTGCCGCTCTGCTGTGCGCCGTGCCGTCCTGGCCGGCGTCGTGCCGCGAGGTGCGGGACTGGGTGGGGTGCAGTTGTTGTGGATTGCGAGGTGCGGGGCTCAGGCCGGGTGGTCCGGTGGGGTGGTGGTGAGGCTTTCGAAGCAGGGGCGGAGCAGGGTGATGATCTGGTCGGGTGAGGCGTCCGCGAGGGTGGTGAGGCGTAGCAGGTACCGCTCGGCGAGGACGCCGTGGATGATCGCGCTGAGGAGGCTGGCGCGGAGGGCGGCGTCGGGGGCTGGGATTGCGTTGGTGAGCTGGTCGAGCTGGGGCTGGGCGGCGGTCCGGTAGCGGTCGGCGGCGTCGGCGTTGGTGAGCATTGAGCGTAGTACTGCCAGGGAGGCTTCCGGCTCGTCGGTCAGGCGCTGGCCCAACGACGTCAGCAGCGCCTCGGTGGCGCCGCCGGGTCCGATTTCGCCGAGGTCGTCGGCTGTCTCGGTGGCCCGGGCGAACAGCAGGTCCTTGCTGCCGAAATAGTGCATGACCAGGCCGGCGTCGACGCCGGCGGCTGATGCGACGGCGCGGATCGTGGTGCGGTCGTAGCCGAGTTCGGCGAAGAGCTGCCGGGCTGCGGTGAGGATGCGGTCCTCGGTCAGGCGGCGCTGCTGTGCGCGGGTGGGGCGGGCCGTCGGTTCAGTCACGCGTTCATTCTACGGGCGTTGACTGATGGGGCTATTTCGTTCTACGCTCGTTCAATCAACAAGCGTTCAATGAAGGAGAGCTGATATGACCGCCACGTCACGGGAAGTGGTTGAGCAGGTGCTGGCTGCGGGTCTCGCGCAGGACACCGGGAGCTTTGTCGACCTGTTCGCCGAGGATGGCTACGTCGAGTGGCCGTACGTTCCGGCTGGTATTCCGGGGCGCGTCGAGGGTCGTGAACAGCTTCGGGAGTTTTTGACCGCGCAGGCCGGGGGGCTCGTCAAGTTCGAGGAGTACCGCAACACGGTGATTCACGAGACCACCGATCCCGAGGTCGTGATCGTCGAGTACGAGGCGCACGGCACCGTGATCCCCACCGGCGCACCGTTACGCCAGACGATCATTGCCGTGCTGCGGATCCAGGCGGGCCTTGTCGTCTCCTATCGCGACTATCTGAACCCGCTGGTTCTGGCCGAAGCCCTGGCCGCCGCCGATAGCGCGGGACCCGCAACGGCCGGCTCGTGAAAACAGCGTCAGCCGGCTCGTGAGGACAGTGTCAGCCGGCCGATGACGGCAGGGTGCGGGGCCGCGACGGACGGCTGATGGTGGCAGGATCGGGGCATGCTCGGTGACCGGTGGGGCGTGACCGATGATGAGGTTGCGCGGGCCTATCCCTGTGATGATCTGGTGGATGCGCCCGCTCTGCAGGCGTGGCGGGGTGTGGGGATCGATGCGCCGGTCGCCGCGGTGTGGCCGTGGGTGACGCAGATCAGGCTGGCGCCGTATTCCTACGACTGGATCGACAACCTCGGGCGCCGGTCACCGCGGGAGCTGGCGGGGCTGCCCGAGCCCCAGGCCGGCGAGACGTTCACCGCCACGGCCGGCCGCAGTCTGGGCAGGATCGTCGCGGTCGGCCCGGGGCATCAGCTCACCGGGGTGATCATGGGGGCCTACATGTCGTATGTCCTGGTCGCGCAGCCGGACGACACGACGCGCCTGCTGCTCAAGGTTGTCATGCGCGCGAACCGCTGGGTCGCCCTCGGCGTGTCCGTCGGTGATCTCGTCATGGCACGTCGTCAGTTGCTCAACCTGAAGCACCTGGCGGAGAAGACCCACGCGGCGGGTACGGTCGGGGCGTGACGCTGCCCCGCTGGTCGCTGGCCGGCACCGACGATGTGCTGCTGGCCGTGTGTGCCGACATCGACGGGCTCTTCGCCGATCTGCCGCCCCGGCCGCGGGAGCGTTTCACCCTGCTGGGCTGCGAGCCGGCCGGGGCCCTGCGGGAAGGGGCGTGGCTGGGCAACGTGTGGCTCCTGGCGCGGCCCGACCATGCGGCGATGCTGCGCGACTGGGGCGGGGAGCAGTTGGTGGACACGGCGGTGCTCGGGCACCGGCCGTCGGCGGGTTCTCCGGGCCTCGTCGACGTCGACCTGGAGGGCCTCGTCAGCGTCTACGACCGTACCGACAATGTGGACCGGCCCGATGATGTCACCGGCTTCGTGCTGTACGGCTCCGGCGATTCCTTGCTGGGTAGCTGCGCCGACGTCACCGGCGTCTTCCGGGAGCGGGCGGCGCCCCCGATTCCGCAGGTCACGTTGATCGGATGCCGGGCCGGCGAGACCCTGAAAGTGGGGCAGCGTATCTCCGGGAAGGTGGGGGCCATCGCGGCCGACGGCTCGGCCATCGGCCTGATCGACAGCTGGGTCACCGGCACGATCGTGGCAAGTGTGCCGTCCGCTGACGGGCTCCTGAAGATCACCGTCGACAGCGACAGCCACGAGCCCAGTCCCACGGGCTTACGGGACATCGTGGACATCTGGCGCGCGGGCCGGCCCACCGAGAACAACCTGTGGGCCGGCTATGACCGGGACCTGCGCGAGGAGTGGGCGGGTGTGGCGCTGGCCAACCATCCCGGTGCCGCGAAGAAGGAGCCGTTCGATCTGGACGGCCGGTTCGTCACCGATGTCGAGGGTTTCTACTGCGCGCTCGGCGAGGCGGTCAACGGGCCGGGCGGCTACTTCGGCTGGAACCTCGACGCCCTGGAGGACTGCCTGCGCGGACGCTGGGGTGCCCAGCCTCCGTTCCGCCTGCGGTGGCACGACTCGGCGGTGGCCCGCGAACACCTGGTCGCCGGGTACGACCGCCACCGCTCCAGCCCCACGGTCACCCTGGACTACCTCCTCGAAACGTTCGCCGAGCACGGCGTCGACGTCGATCTGCGCTGACCCACCCGTCAAGGCAGCGGGGTGAAGGTGCTGGTGCCGGCGCCGGCGGTGTAGATCGCGAAGCCGTCGTGGATGCCGGTGAAAGTCACCGCGCCCGTGGCGAGTGGCCGGCGGGTTCCCGCGATCGGGACGTGGATCTCGGCCGTGACGTTCGTGGGGATGCCGGCCACGATGGCCGTGCCGCCGCGGACCGTTCGCCAGCGGAGGGCGAGGGTGCCTGACGGGGTCCAGGTGGTGCCTTCGGCGTGGGTGAGGGTGGTTCCGGTGGGTGGCGATATGCGTACGGTGCGGGCGGCCGGACCGGTGACCGTCACGCCGAGCAGGTCCTGCTGGAGTTCGACGAGGGCGGTGGCGCCCCAGCCGTGGGACATGCTGTCGCCTCGTTCCGGGGCTTCCCAGGATTCCCAGGTGAACGTGCCGCCGCGGGCGAGCACGTTGGCCCAGCCCAGGGACGTGGGGTCGGTGAGGCGGGCGAGGACCTCGTCGTCGCGGCCCGCGCGGTGCAGTGCGGCCAGGAGCAGGTCCGCGGTCATCGGGCTCATCTGCAACTTGAGCGAGGCGATGTAGTCGGCTACCTCGGTGCCGGCGCCCAGGAACGCCAGGGCGTACGCGTTGGCGATCTGGGAGGCGTGCGTCGAGCCCAGGCCGTCGACGTAGATGCCGTCCGGGCGCCGCAGCTGGGTGGTGATGGCGTCCGTCAGGCGGTCGGCGTCGGCGAGCAGGTCCGCCGAGGGGAGGCCGAGGGCGGCTGCCTGCTGGGCGGTGCTGCGCAGGACGTCGACGGCGAGGATGTTGACCGTGGTGCGGGCCGCCGGGGTCGTGTCGTAGCCGTAGCGGTTGGGCCAGTCGATGATGCCGTAGAGGTACGCGCCGCTGCCGCCGGCCAGGTTCGTGACGAGGCCGGTGGCCGGGTCGATGTAGCGGCGGACGTAGTCGGCGATCGCGAGGTTCACCGGGTAGGCCTGGGCCAGCAGCGTACGGTCGCCCGACGCCAGGTAGTAGTCCCACGTCCAGCCGGGGAACATCTCGGTGAAGTCGGGGATGTCGCGCTTGCCGTCACCGTTGGGGTAGACGGCGTTGAGCCTGCCGTCCGGCCAGTAACGCTGCTGGGAGGCGATGAACTCGCGGATCGCCTTGGCGGTCATCGCGTAGTCGCCGGAGCCGCCCATCAGCGCGCGGGAGATGTTCACCGAGTCGGCGAGGAACTGCCCCTTCTCGCGGGTCGGGGTGTCGAGGAACTGCTCCTGCGCGGAGTAGAGCGCCGACCGCTGCATCAGCGTGAACACGTCGTCCAGCGTGGGGTCCGAGCTGCTGAAGGTCGCAGAGTGGGAGATCGAGGTGTGCTGCACGACGGCGGCGATGTCCGCGGGTGTGGAGACCTGGAGGTAGCGGAACCCCTCGTAGGTGAAGGCCTCGTAGGTCTGGTCGCCGGCGCTCTGGGCGTACGTATAGGAAAGGTCTGTGCTCTGGTTGTCCTGGCTCGTGTTGGAGACCGAGCCGTCCGCGTTGAGCAGGTAACCGGCCACCATGGACACCGTCGTGCCGGCGACCCCGTCGCGGAAGCGCACGCGGGGCATCGCGGGGATGACCTTGCCGAAGTCGGCGACCACGGCACCGGACGCCAGCGTGGTCACGCGCACCGGCTTGACGGTCTCGTAGCTGAGGCGGGTCTGCTGCGCCTGCAGATGCGGTGACGCCGCGACGACCGGAGCCTGCCACGCCGAGTCGTCGAAGCCCGCCCTGGTCCAGGCCATGGACTGGGGGAGCGCGTTCTCGATGTAGTCGCGGCCGTCGCCGTTGCGGTACGCCGCCGCCAGCCACGGACCGCGGGTCACCTTCCAGGTGCCGTCGGAGAGCACCACCTGCCGTGACCCGTCGGCGTGGTCGATCACCAGGCGTGCCTGCAGCCCGGGTTCACCCGCCGGTCGTCCCTGCCCGGGGCCGTACCAGTGGTAGAGCACGCCGAGTGCCGCGTCGGTGCCGGGCCGTAGCCGCGACGTGACATCGGTGACCTGGTAATACCCCTCACCCGGGTACGCGTACGCCTGACCGCGGTCGACCAGCGCCCCGTTCACGAACGCCTGATACTGCTGCGAAGCCGACACGTAGAGTCGCGCCCGCACCACGCGCCCCGCACCGACAGTGAACTCCGTGCGCGCCTGTGTGTAATCGTCCTTCTCGGCCGTCGTACGCCGGATCCAGCTCGCCTGCCAGTCGGCGTCCGCGATCCCCGTGTCGAACGTGGACGCCGACCAGGGGGACACGGCGCCGGCGCGGTCCCAGGTGCGGACGCGCCAGCGGTAGGTGGTGCCGTTGATCAGCGCCGGGCCCGCGTACGGAACAAAAGAGCTCTCGCGCGACGCGACCTTGCCGCTGTCCCAGACCTCGCCGGCCGCGAAGACCTTGATCTGGTACGCGCTCTGGCGCTCACCGGCGTCGAGGTCCCGGGGCCGCCAGCCGAACAGCGGCGCACCCTCGACCCCCAGCGGTTCCGCCCGGTCACCGATCGTCAGGCCGGCGGGGCTGAGCGGGGCCAGATTGCCCGCGGCTCGCGCCGGGGTGGCCGCGCCGAGGACGGGCAGGAGCAACGCGACCGCGAATGCTCCGATACGGGTGACGTTCATGCTGCCTCTTCCGGAGAAGGAAATCGGCGAGCATCTATGTAAACACAGATCGCAGCTCGGCGTACGCGGAGCCGAGGGTTTGCTGGGTGTAATGGGCGTTGAGGCCGCTCGGGTTGGGCAGGACCCAGACCGTGACCCCGCCGATGGTCTCGCTCTGCGGTCCGGTTCTCGCTTTCGGCCGGTCGAATGCTGATCGGTACGCCGTGACGCCCAGCACCGCCAGGCATTGCGGCCGCCACCGCTCGACGAGCCCGGTGAGAATCTCCCCGCCGGCCTTGAGCTCGGCGGCGTCGAGCTCGTCCGCGCGGGCCGTGGCCCGGGCGACCACATTGGTGATGCCCAGCCCCATCGCCGGCAGCAACCCCTGCTCCGAGGGGTGCAGCACACGCGGGGTGAACCCGGCCAGGTGCAGGGCCGGCCAGAACCTGTTGCCCGGCCGCGCGAAGTGGTGCCCGGTCGCCGCCGAGTAGAGGCTCGGGTTGATCCCGGAGAACAGCACCTTCAGGCCCGGCCCGACCAGGTCCGGGATCGTCCTGTTCCGCGCCGCGGCAACCTCGTCCGGCGTGGGCCTCGAAAATTCCATACCTCAGATCATGCGCGTGGAGCCGCCGTCGATCGGAATCTGGATGCCGGTGAGGAACCCGGCGGCGGGGGAGAGCACGAACGCCGCGACCTTGCCGAACTCCTCGGGCTGGCCCATGCGCTTCAACGGCACCGCGGCGGTCGACGTGGCCTCGGCCTGCGCCGGGTCGTCACTCGCCGCGAACAGTTGCCGGTTGCGGTCGGTGAGGATCCGGCCCGGCAGCAGGCTCACCACCCGGATCCCGCGCGGCCCCAGCTCGTCGGCCATGTCCTTGGCGACGCCGGCCAGTCCCGGGCGCAACCCGTTCGACAGTCCCAGGCCCGGCAACGGCACCCGGGTCGACGTGGACAGCACGAACGCGATGGCGCCGCCCTCCTCCAGCACCGCGGCGAACGTACGCGCCGCGCGCACCGAACCGAGAAAGACCGTCTCGAAGGCCTCCCGCCAGTGATCGTCAAGCTGCTCGAGCGCTGTCCCGAGGCTGGGCCCGCCCACCGAGATCAACGCCCCGTCCAGCCGCCCGAACGTCTCCTTCGCCGTCCGCAGCAGCAGCTCCGGCGTGGCGGGATCGGTCAGGTCGGCGGCGACCCCGACGGCATCGGCACCCAGCTGCTCCACGGCGGCGTCGACACTCGCCTGCGACCGCGAGGAGATCACCACCCGCGCGCCGTCGGCCACGAGCGCCTCGGCGGTGGCGAGCCCGAGCCCCTTGGAGGCGCCGGTCAGGATATAGACACGTTCGGCCAGACCAAGATCCATAGTCCTGATCCTGCCACTACTCGCCCGTTTCGCGCCGCAGGTAACGCGTCGTCGCATCATTCGCCGGAAGGAACGACTCGACCGCCAGCTCCGCGAGGGTGACATCGAGCGGCGTCCCGAGCACCGACGTGACGCTGAAGAACTCCAGCTCCCGGTCGCCCGCCCGGATTCGCAGCGGCACCACCGGCCCGGTCACGGCGTGAACCTTCCCTCCGGGCAATTTGGACAATTCCGCATGCAGGTCGCGCAGGACCGGATCGCCGGTCACGCCCGCCTGGTGGTCCAGCCGATGCAATACATGGGTACGCCACTGAGCGAAGTTCACGATCCGCCCCGCCACGCCGTCGGGGTGCAGCGACAACCGCAGCACGTTGACGGGTGGCTCCAGCAGCTCCGCCCTCGCCCCCTGGGTGAGCAGCCCCGCGGCCCGGTTCGCGTCGACCAGCGTCCAGTGCCGGTCGACCAGGATCGCCGGGTACGGCTCGTGCCCCGCCAGCACGTCGCGCAGCCCGGCCAGTATGACGGCGATGTCGGGGCCGCCCTCGGCGTACTCGGGAGCGAACCCGCCCGCGAGCAGCAACGCGTTCCGCGCCCGCAACGGCACGTTCAGCTCCTCCGCCAGCCGCAGGATCATCTCCCGCGTCGGCCTGGACCGCCCGGTCTCCAGAAACGACAGATGCCTTGCCGACACCCCCGCCCGGTGGGACAGCTGGAGCTGACTCAACCGCCTGCTGCCCCGCCACTCCCGCAGCAGCCCGCCCACCTCAGCCATGCCCCGATCGTAGGGCCGCCCCGCTTACCTGCGAGGTAATCGCCACCCCTACCGCTGCGGGAGAAGGTCATCGCATGACAGACATCGCGACCACGGTCGAGCAGTACCTGTCCCTCTGGAACGAACCCGACCCGGCAACGCGCCGTACGCTGATCGCCGACCTGTTCAGCCCCGGGATCCGCTACACGGATCCGCTGGCGTCGGTCACCGGCCACGACGCCCTGAACACGCTGATCGGCGCCGCCCAGCAGCAGTTCCCCGGCCTGGCCTTCACCCCCGGCGACCCGCCGGACGCCCACCACGACCAGGCCCGCTTCACCTGGCACCTCACCCCGTCCGCCGATCTGTCCGCCGGCTCGGCCGCCGAACCCGTCGCCACCGGTTTCGACGTCATCGAACTCGGCCCCGACGGCCGTATCGTCACGGTGCTCGGCTTCCTGGACAAAGTCCCGGGCTGACCGGGCCGAGCTTCCGGCGGGGCTTGGCTACACAGCGTCCACGAACGTCAGGAGGGCGGCGGCGAGGGCTTCGGGTGCTTCCTGGGCCACGAGGTGCCCGACGCCATCGAGCTGGACGGCGGTGACGTTGCCCCTGGTCACCTGGCGGAGGGTCTGCGCGGTGAAGCCCGCGTTGACGCCGTCGACGGCGAGGACCGGGACGGTCAGCGGGTGCGCCTCCGCGATCGCCCTGGTCGCGCCGTTGTCGGTGAAGATCGACCGGTACAGCCCCGAGGTGCCGGCCCAGCCGTCCGGCCCGGCGTACGACCGCACGAACTCGTCGAGGTCGGCTTCGGTGACGGCGCCCTCGGTCCTGCACATCATCGGGTACGCCCAGCCGGCGATCAGGTCCCGTTCGTGCCCGGACAGCAGCAACTGCGGGATGCCGGGGGCACCGAGGAAGCCGACGTGCCACGAGCCACCGTGGTTGACGTCGGCGAGCAGCTCCAGCCCGTACCCCGTGAGGGTGGTCTCGACGCCGGTGAAGCTGAGCACGTCACCGGGGTGGGTCGCGGCAAATTGAAAGACCGGCGGCCCGCTCGCGTCCTGGCACAGCACATGCACCGGGCCCGCACCGAGCTGCGCGACCAGGTGGTGCAGGTCCTCGGCGAGCGTGGCCGCCGAGAAGTCATCGCCGGCGTGGCTCGAGTCGCCGAACCCGCGCAGGTCGACGGCGAAGACCCGGTGGGTTTCGGCGAGCAGCGGGATCAGCTTGCGGAACGCCCACCAGGTCTCCGGCCAGCCGTGGACGAGCAGGATCGGCGACCCGGTCGTCCCGGCGGCGACGTAGTGCAACCGGGTGCCGTTCACGTCGGCGGTGTGGTGGGTGACGTCGGGCATTGGTATCTCCTCAAATGGACAACCTGGCTGTCCGAAATTTAGACAGCCAGGTTGTCCATGTCAAGGACTTATACGCTGATCACATGTCCCGATCCGGCGCCGACCTGGCCCTGCTCCTCCTCGGCGGCTTCCGAACCCTCGCCGACCGCGCGGCGGTCGAGTTCGCCGCCCGCGGCTACGAGGACATCCGCCCGGTCCACGACTTCGCCCTCCAGGCGATCCTCACCGGCGCCGACAATGCCTCCGAGCTGGGCCGCCGCATGTCGGTCACCAAACAGTCGGCCGCCAAGACGATCGCCGTCCTCGAAGCCCGCGGCTACGTCGAACGCCGCCCCGACCCCACCGACCGCCGTCGCATGCACATCGAGGTCACCGATCGCGGTCACACCCTGCTGCGCGAAGGCGCCGCGATCTTCGACGACCTGCGCCGGCAATGGGAGACCCAGGTCGGAGCCGGCGCCGTCGAACAGCTGGAACGCACCCTGCGCCAACTGCTCGGCGACACCACCACCCGCCTCGACACCCCTGGCTGGCTCGTCCAGGACCTCGGCGGCGATTCCTAGACCCAGAACGTGTCGTGCCGCAGGAAGAACTCGGTGCGTTCCTCGTCGGACATCTGCGGGGTCGTCGCCACGCGTTCGAAGTAGTCCTCGCGCGGGGCGCCCGGCGAGAACAGGATGAGCATCGACGCGGGCTCACCGGACTCGTTGCGGAAGCCGTGGAGACCGCCCTCCGGCACGTACAGAAAATCTCCGGGGTTGCCCTCGATCCAGCGTTTGCCGTCGTAGAGCTGGACCGACCCGGAGATCACGAAGAACGACTCCGACAGGGACCGGTGGAAGTGCGGGTCGGGCCCGCTCCGCGGCCCCTTGAAATCCCACCGGTAGAGGCCGAACTTGCCGCCGGTGCTCGCACCGGTAGCCAGATAGCTGGCGGCCGTGGTCCGCTGATCGAGCTCAGGCGCGGCACCGGCCAGCCGGACCGTCGCCGACACCTCGCCGCCGTCGCCGAGATACTGCGCTTCGGGATAAGACATCCCCCGACGCTAGCCGCACCCCCTGACAAAATCCGACCGGCACGATCGTGATCGTTCGTCCGGACCTGAGTGCCGGGCTTTATCCGTTCGGCACGTGGCAGGTGGCTATTCGACTCTCTGCAGTGGCTGTTGAGGTGAGAGCAAGTCAGTCGTGTGTGAGTTGTTTTGCGGCTGCGTCCAATGCAGAGTGTGCCGGTGGCTTACCAACAGTCCTATATGCCGAAAAAGACGAATCATGTTCTGCATCTGCTTCTGACCCTGGTGACGTGCGGGTTCTGGGCGCCCGTGTGGCTGATCCTGGCGATCGTCAACGCGAATTCGAAAGGCGTCGTGACGACCTATACGACGGGCCAGCCGCCGCTGGCTGCCCCGTATCCGCCCCAGCAGTACGCGCCGCAGCCGTATCCGTCACCGCAGTACCAATCTCAGCCGTACCCGCCACAGCCTTACCCGTACCCGCAGCAGCCGATGCAGGCTCTGCCTCCGGCACCTCCCGCGCCTCCGCAATACCCGCATCAGTAGCCGGATATATGTCGCGCGGGAGCCCGGCGTCGTGCTGAGAAATGGCATGGGGTCGGGTGTTGTCAGTTGCGGTACAACACGCGTACCCGGCCCAGGATTTGCAGAGCGACCGTGCCCGCCGCGCTCCGGATAGCCGGTAGGCGACGGGCCCGCGGTGAGGTTTTCCCGTCGTATCGCAAAGCTGCCTCGCGGGAGGCCAGCTCAGCCCCGGCCTCGCGCGGCAGTGCATCCCGCGAAAGCAGATCCCGTGCGAAATCCCAGCCGTCCCGCAGTGAGCCGTTGGTGGGCCGGGTTTCGGCCCACGCCGACCATTCCCGCAGCCAATCAGTGCCGAGGGCGGCGGACAGTGCGGGCCACTGCCCCGCGACCTCACCGGCACGCTTGCGCAGCAGCGCGACCCGCGCGATCTCCACCATCCGGCCGTCGAAACCGGCGGGCACCGGTGCTCCCGAGGTCAGCGCCGCTACCAGCGCGGCCTGCCGGTCGGCGAGCGAACTCACCGCGTGACCGCCGGATAGCCCGAGGCCGCGGCGATGGCGTCCAGCTCCGCGGTGAGCTCGGCGGCCGGTGGGTAGTCGCCGTCGCGTTCCAGCATCAGGGCGGGAGGCCGGTGCAGGGAGCAGAGCGAGGCGACAAGATCAAGGACTTCCTGGGGTACGGCCGCAGTGTGCGTGTCGTGGTAGACCCCGTCGTGCAGCGAGCCGCCCGCCACGTGGCAGTACGCGATTCGCTCGAGCGGGATACGGGAGAACAACGCGAGCGGGTCCGTGCCGCGGTTGAGTGCGTTCGCGTAGACGTTCGCCACGTCGAGCAGCAGGAGCGCGTCGGTCCGGTTCAGGATCTCGGTGAGGAAGGCACCCTCGTCGAGGTCGTCGTCGGGCCAGTCGAAGAGGGCCGCGATCGGTTCGAGGGCGAGGGGGATGTCGAGTGCGGCTTGCGTACGTTTCACGTTTGCCACCACCGCGTCGACCGATTCGCGGGTGCGGGGGACCGGCAGCAGGTGACCGGCCTCGACGCCGCCGGCGCGGACGAAGGCGATGTGCTCGCTCACCAGGGGCGCGCCGAGCAGGGCGGCCGCCGCGGCCAGGTGTTCCACACGGGCGGGGTCGACCGGCTCGGCGCCGCCGAGGGACAGCCGGATGCCGTGCGGGACCACGGTCACCCCGCGGGAGAGCAGGGTTTCCAGGCCGGGAGGGAGGACGTCGTGGACCGACTCGGCGACCACCTCCACGAAGCGCAGGCCCGGGAGATGCTCCACGTAGCCGGCGATCTCGGGCCGCCAGCCGATGCCCACGCCGTACTCAACCGGTGTCATCCGCCGCACCCGCCGCCACCACAGCCGCCGCCGCCACCGCAGGAGCTGGAACCGGAGCTGCAGCTGGAGCCGGAGTTGTCGGAGGTGAAGTTGCTGCCGCTGCCCGAGGAGCCGATCCCCAGCACGGACTGCCGCTGCACCTCGGCCTCCGCGGCGAACGACGGGTCCATGTCGTAGAGCGACGCCGCCCCGAACAGCGCCACGCCCATCGCTGCGCCGGTCGCGCCGTATGTCGCGTACGACGGCTTCTGCCCGGGGTTGAGGTAGCTGTGCTGACCGCGCAGCTTGATCATGTCCTTGATGGCCGCCTCGGTGGCCCAGCGGTTCTTCTTACGCATCGTCAGGGCGAGCGCGGTCGCTGCGAAGACCAGGACGAACAGGAACGCCGTCGGCTTGTGGTTGATCTCGCCGGCGATGAGCCGGGCGACGCCGATCACGACCAGCGCGACCGGGGCGAACACCCAGAGCCGGGCGGCCTTCACCTGGGCCGGGCTCACCGCGTGCCCACTCTGTTCCAGACCGGACTGCAGCTGGTCGAGCGCCGACGCGACCCACTGGTCCTTGTCCAGGTCACGGGCGCGCAGGCGATGCCCGGCGGCGTTCCAGACGGCGGTGTCGAGCGGGGTCACACCCGCCGGTAGCCGCTGCGTCTGCGCCAGCGTCTTGTCGGGCGAGGTGCCGAGCACGCCCGCCCCGCGCAGCCCGGCGAGCGAGGAGTAGAGCGCCAGCCGCCGGCCACCGTTGAGATAGGCGACCTGCTGCGGGCCGAGCGCGGCCACGGAGGTGTGCCGGCTGCCCCCGAACAGGACCTTGCGGTGCGCCGCCGCTAGAACGCCCACCGCGACGAGGGCCACGACATACCAGAGCAGGAAGGTCGGACCAGAGATCCCCCACGTGTCCATGCCCTCATTGTGCAGGTCAGTGCAACAGCGAGGTCACGACCGCCTGACAGCTTCCTCCACGACGTCCAGGACGCGGCTCAGCTCGCCGGCCGGGCGGCCGGTGGCGAGGTGCAGGACGAGGCCGTCGTACGCCAGCTCCAGGAACTGGGTCAGGACTTCTACGGGTACGTCGTCGCGGAGCACACCGGCGTCACGCTGGCGTTCCAGGCGTTCGCGGGTGGCGGAGGCGATGGCGGCGGAGCGTTCGGCCCAGCGTTTGGCGAACTCGGGGTCGGTGCGCAGCCGGCGGGATACCTCCAGCTGGCTGCCGAGCCAGCCGGCGGTGTCACCGCTCGCCCCGGCACGATCGAGAAGATCCCTCATGACCTGGACCAGGCCGTTGCGGGCGACCGTCTCGACCATCGCGGCGGCGTCGTCCTCGGCCACCGCGAGGAAGAGGGAATCCTTGTCACGAAAATGGTGGAAAATCGCGCCGCGCGAGAGGCCGGTAGCCTCTTCGAGACGGCGGACGGTCGCACCCTCGTAGCCGTAGCGCGCGAAGCAGCCACGGGCCGCCCCGAGGATCTCGTGGCGGCGGGCCTCTAGCTGGTCCTGGCTTACCCTGGGCACGCGTCCGATGGTGTCACGCCGGTGACGGCGCTTGCAATCCGTACGTACGGCTTGGCATCCGCGTCACACCGGGGCCGCAGCCACGTCACATCGTGCGAAAAGTGCCTTGTCGGCCTGGCGTTGTTAACACTCACGGGCTGTTCGCTGCCGTATTCACTCACGTACAGTGCGCGGGTGCCTCTCGTCTTCCTCGCACTGGATGACACCCTGCTCGACCGCAGCGGTGCGTTCAAACTGTGGGCGAAAGGCTTCCTCGACGAGATCGGCGCCCCGCACGCGGACCTCGACTGGCTGCTCTCCGTCGACGCCGACGGCCTCACCTCCCGCTGGGACCTCGCCGACTCGATCCGCGACCGTTACCAGCTGGACATCCCCTCGATCGACCTGCTGGACGAGCTGCACGAGGGCCCGGCGGCGTACGAGAGGCTCGATCCGCTCGTCGCCTGTGCCCTGCAGATCGCGGGCGACGCGGGCTGGGTGCCCGTCGTGGTCACCAACGGCCCGCACGAGCAGCAGGAGGGCCGCATCCGGCGCACCGGCCTGGACCGCTATGTCGCCGACTGGGTGATTTCGGAGCAGGCCGGCGTCAGCAAACCCAACCCGCGGATCTTCGCCCTCGCCGCCCAGCGGGTCCGGATGCGCCTCGGCGGTGCCTGGATCGTCGGCGACAGCCCCGAGGCCGACATCGGCGGCGCCGCGGCCATGGGCCTGCCCAGCGTCTGGCTGCACCGCGGCCGCGACTGGATCGACAAGCGGTTCGCCCCCACGCGGGTGGTCGGCAACGTGATCCAGGGCCTCTCCGCGATCATGATCCCGCGCTGAATTAAATCGGTTGCGCGCCGATCGGGCGGCTCGCTAACTTGATCGCGTCGACCCAATGCGTCGACTCGGAGATGAAGGAGGTGGGACCCATGGCTGTCTTCTCGCTGTGCCGTGCCCAGACAAACCCTTGCTTCATCTCTGAGGAGACCCTCCAGTGCGAGAGCACGACTCTTTCGGCCCGGCAACGATCCGCCGCGGCCGCCGCAAGTTCGACGACGACGAGCCTCGTTCCGTAAAACGCGAGCCGCGTTTGACCGAGGACCCCGACCTTCCCGACACCGGCGATCGCTGGTCGACCTGGGATTCCGCCCTGACCGGCCCGGAGCCGTACCCCGACTGGGTCCGCACCGAGCACGGGGCGACCGACACCGAGCTCGGGATGCTCAAAACCGGCAAGGAAGCCGACGTCTTCCTGGTCCGCCGCGAGCTACCCGCCACGGGCCAGACCAGCATGCTGGCCGCCAAGCGATACCGCGACGGCGACCACCGCCTCTTCCACCGCGACGCCGGCTACCTCGAAGGGCGCCGGGTCCGCCGCTCCCGGGAGATGCGGGCCATGACCAACCGCACGGCGTTCGGCAAGGAACTGATCGCCGGCCAGTGGGCGGCCGCCGAGTTCGACGCGCTGTCCCGGCTGTGGCGGGTCGGCCAGGAGGGCGGCACGATCTCGGTGCCGTACCCCGTGCAGCTGATCGGCACGGAACTCATGCTGGAATTCATCGGCAACTGGGAGACCGGTGAGGCGGCACCCCGGCTCGCCCAGGTCCGCCCGGACCCCGACGGTCTCGCCGACCTCTGGCGCCAGATGGTCGACGCCCTCAGCGTCCTCGCCCGCGCCCAGATCGCCCACGGCGACCTGTCGCCCTACAACACCCTGGTCCACGACGGCCGCCTGGTCATCATCGACCTGCCCCAGGTGGTCGACCTGATCGCCAACCCCCAGGGCGCCGACTTCCTCACCCGCGACGTCCGCAACGTCGCGGCGTGGTTCACCGCCCGCGGCCTGCACCCCGACGTCGACGAACTGGTCGAACGCCTGCAGTACGAAGCCGGCCTGCGCTGAACGCCGGTCCCGGCCCGCTCTTGTCACAAGGCGGGCCGGGTCTGCGTCACTGCAGGTAACCCTCGACCTCACCGGCACTGTGCGCCTGCTCGGTGTCCGGGTTGTTCCCGAACTCCCGCGCGGCCCGCCGCCGGCGCAACAGATCCCAGCACTGGTCCAGCGCCACTTCGAGCTCCTGCAACCGGGCGTGCTCCTCGGTGGCGCTCAGCTTGCCGTCGGCCAGCTGCGTGCGCAGCGTATGCTCCTCGTCGACCAGGCCGTGGATCCGGCCCAGCACCTCTTTGTCATCCATGCCGCGAAGCCTAGATCAAAGTCAAGATCAGGAGCCTGCGACCACTGCGATGTGAGTTCAATCCATCAACGACGAGGTACGCGTTCCGGCCGGATCCGCCGCGACACAGGTCACGGCGCGGTCGGCGAGCCAGGACTCCTTCGACGGGTACGTGTAGTAGATGTCCATGCTTTCGTTGCCATCTTTGGCGGCGTACGGCTCGAACGCCTGGCTGCAGTGCTCATCCGCCTCGGCTTCGATCGCCGTCTCACCGGGATACGCACCGGGCGGGAAACTGAAGATCGTGTAGACCTCGGCGGTGTGCGGCTTCCCGCAGTCGACCACCGGCATGTTGTTGGGATCGAAGGAAGCCCCGAGCTCCCGGACACAATCCCCGACCGCCAGCGAAGGCCGCGCGAACGGCGCGGCAACGGCAACGTCGGCCTGCGCCGGCTTCCTCGCCGCCAGCACGACCCCGACGGCCCCCACCACGCTCGCAGCCACCACCAGGACACAGGGAATCACCACACCCGCGATGGCCAGCCCGCGGCCGCGCTCCCCACGCTCCCTGATCTGGCGCAGCGCAAAGATCCCCACCACGAAACCGACAAGCCCCACCCCGGCCAACGACAACGCCAGCGACACCACGGCCAGGTTGTTGGTCCTGGCCGGCGCCGGAGGAATCGGCTCCATCGGCACATACCCCTGATATCCGTGACCCCCGTACGGAATCTCCTCGGCCGACCCGGCATCAGGCACCCCCACCGCCCCAACCGGCGATACTCCGGCCGTCGCGTCAGGTGCCGACCCTGCTGCGTCACCTGCCGGCACTGCATCACCTGCCGACGCTGCGTCGGGTGCTGGTGGCGCCGCGTCGGGTGTGGGTGTTGTTGCTTCGGGTTGTTCGGCGGTGGGCGGCTTGGTGTCGGGTGCTTCCGGTGCTGGGGTGGGGGTCGGGGGTGTGGTGTCCTGGGCGGGGGTGGGGGCGCTCGGGGTGGGTGTCGAGGGTGGATCGGCTGGGGCTGGAGGTGTTGCGGCGTCAGGCTTTGCGATATCGGTGACGTCCTCGGCCTGGGCGGGCTGAGGCGGATTTTGATCATGCACGCGGAGGAAGGTATCAATCTCCTGGCCGCCGGGGACAGCGGGTTCGCGGTGCGTCCGCCGACTTGTCCCGGTCCAGCCGGCGTCGGCGTTCTCGCCGCGGACAGCGCGATAGGCGGCGGCGGACAGCGGGGCTGTCGGCTTGTGGATGATCAGCGGGCAGTATTGGGGTATGGATTTTCGCTGGGCGTACAAATCTGCTGTCACCGTTTTTACGGATCTTGTGATCCGGATTCCGGGGGACCGGTGGGAGGGGGCGGGGCTGGGTGAGTGGAGTCTGCGGGACCTGGTCGGGCATACGGTGAGTTCGGCGTTGCATCAGGTTCCCGGGGTGCTCGCCTCACCGGCGCCGTCGGTGACGCTCGAATCGCCTGAGGCGTACTGGGCGCTCGCTCGCACGGTCCCACCCGAGGTGTACGCGGCGCACAGTGTTGCCTCGTCGGAGGATGCGCGGAAAGCGGGTGAGGCACTCGGGGACGATCCGGGCGCTGCGGTGATCGACTTCGCCCGGAAGGCCACCCAGGCGCTGTCCGCGGCGGGGGACGCCGACGTGGTGGCGAGCCCGGGTGGCGGCATGCGGGTGCGGGACTGGATTCCGACGCGCACGTTCGAGTTGGTGGTGCACGGGTTGGATGTGGCGGCCGCGGCGAACGTACCCGTCGAATTTGCCGCTCAGGTTGTCACCGACGTCACCCTGCAGGCCGCGAAGACGGCCGCGACCGGTCCGGAAGCCGCTTTCCTCCTGCGGGCCCTGACCGGCCGCGCGACCCTGCCGACCGGCTTCTCCGTTGTCTGAGCCCGGTCAGGTGGGCGGGTCAGGCGGGCGGGTCAGACGGGCGGTTTCTGGAGGAGGCCGGCGATGAGCAGGGCGACCATGCGGCGGGCGTTGTAGGTGGGGTCGTCGCCGATGCAGAGGTTGCCGACGGCGCGCATGAGTTCCAGGGGTGTGATGCCGGGCTGAATCTCTTCGGCGGCGACGGCGGCGTCGATCAGCCGGCCCGCTACGGGCAGGAGGCGGTCCAGGAAGTAGTGGTGCATCGCGTCGAAGCCCGTGTTGTCGGCCTGGAAGGCGACGGCTAGGCCGTGCTTCGTGACGAGGAAGTCGACGAAGAGGCCAATCCACTCCCTCAGCGCGAGGTAGGGGCTGGCGCTGCTCTCCAGCAGGGCCGGTCCGGCCTGGGCGCAGGCCTCGATCTGGTGGCGGTAGACCGCGATGATCAGGTCCGCGCGGGTGGGGAAGTGGCGGTAGATCGTGCCCGTGCCGACGCCGGCCTTGGCGGCGATGTCGCGCACCGGGGCTTCGACGCCCGAGGTGACGAAGATCGCGGCGGCGGCGTCCAGCAGCGTCTTCTCGTTGCGCACGGCGTCTGCCCGCTTGCGCTGAGGGACGCGGCCCGTCTCGTCCGAGGTCATCACTCGCCCCTCCTGTCCTGGTCAACGCGGAGCAACGTTCCGTTTGCCCACGATGATGCCAGAGCAGCAGGCCGGAACCAAGCCGCCGGCGCTGTGACGTGGGAAGCCCTGACAGCCCGGGCCCCGGGGCGAAGACTCGCACCATGACCTCGAACGACGGCTCCGAGACCGCACCCCGGTGGTTCGGCGTGAGGTGCGTCTACCACGATGCGGTCCGGAACGCGTACGAGGAGCGGGTCACCGTCTGGCAGGCCGATTCGGTCGAGGCCTCCATCGCGCTGGCCGAAGCCGAGGCCGGGGAGTACAGCGCGGGCATCGACTTCTCCTACCTGGGTCTCGCGCAGGCCTATCTGCTCGTCGAGCCACCCGGGCACGGCGCCGACGTGTTCTCCCTGATCCGCCGGAGCGACCTCGACCCGCACGCGTACGTGACCAGCTTCTTCGACACCGGGCACGAGATCACCGGCGAGATCAGCTGACGGTGTGGAGGAGGTCCGCGTGGCCGTCGCGGCCGAACGCGTGGAAGATGTTCTCCAGCACCCCCGCCAGGCGTACGTCCAGAAGTCCGGCGCCCAGCTCCTCCTGCAGCTCGCGCCGCACCGCGGCCTCGGCGGCCTCGCCGAAGGCGATGCCGCCGCCGAGCGGGCGGTAGAACGTCTCGCCCTTGGTCAGGTCGTGGTATTCGAAGACCAGCAGGTCATTGCCGCGACGGGGGACTGCCAGGGCGATCGGGCGAATTGGCGGCATGGGCTCGACGATATCCGGCCGTTCGAGGCCGGCCCGGGATCGCACCGGCCCGTCCGATCCCGGGTGAGGGGTCACTCCGTCCGCATCGGCCTCGATCTTGGCGTCGCCGGGGTGGGGCCGGGCGGGGTGGGGCCGGCGACCGCTTAGTTGATCAAAGAGCCGGTGCGGAGGCCGTCAGGGTCGGTGGCGATGCAGGTGACGGTTCGGTTGATGACCCAGGAGCTGCGGGAGGGGTACGTGTAGTTGATGTCCATGTTCTCGTTGCCGTCCTTGGCGAACGGGGTGAACGAGCGCATGCACCGTTTTTCGGTCTCAGCCTCGATCTCCGCGTCGCCCGGGTAGTCGCCGCGCGGGAAGGTGAAGACGGTGTAGACCTCGGCGGTGTGCGGTTGCGTGCACGGGACCTTGGGGAGCTCGTCCACCCTGGTGGATTCGGTGAGTTCGCGGATGCAGTCGCCGGGCGCCAGGCTGGTTCCGTCGGCTGCAGCGGCGGCGAATGCGGGTGTCGCGGGTGCGGGGTCGGTGCTGGGCAGCAGGGCGGCGATGACGCCGGCGATCAGGCCCAGGACTACGGTGCAGCAGGAGATGGCCAGGCCGGCGATGGCGAGGCCGCGGCCCTTCTCGCCGCGGTCGCGGACCTGGCGGAGGGCGAAGAGGGCGACGACGGCGCTGATCGGGCCGGAGCCGAGCAGGGCGAGGACCAGGGATCCCACGGCGAGACTGTTGGTCTTGACGGGTGGCGGGGCGTCCGGCTGCATCGGCACCGGGCCCTGATAGCCGTGCCCGCCGAACGGAATCACGTCCGCCGAAGCAGGGGTCGCGGGTGAAGGGGATTGATCATGCACGCGGAGGAAGGTAGCAGCGGGGTGTGACAGCGAGGCGCCCCGCTGTCCAGGAGGGACGGCGGGGCGCGCTCAGGGCGTACTCGTCAAGGATTTAGCTGTTGAGCATTTTGCGGAGGACGTACTGGAGGATGCCGCCGTGGCGGTAGTAGTCGGCTTCGCCGGGGGTGTCGATGCGGACGTCGGCGTCGAACTCCACGCCGGTGTCGGTGCGGACCTTGACCGTGGAGGGGATGCCGCCGTCGTTGAGGGCGGTGACTCCGGTGATGGTGAAGGTTTCCGTGCCGGTGAGGCCGAGGGATTCGGCGTTGGTCTTCGGCGGGAACTGCAGGGGGAGGACGCCCATGCCGATGAGGTTGGAGCGGTGGATGCGCTCGTAGGACTCGGCGATGACGGCGCGGACGCCCAGGAGCATCGTGCCCTTGGCGGCCCAGTCGCGGGAGGAGCCGGAGCCGTATTCCTTGCCGGCGAGGATGACCAGCGGGATGCCGGCTTCCTTGTACGCGACCGAGGCGTCGTAGATGCTCGACTGGTCGCCGGTGAGGTGGTTGACCGTGAAGCCGCCCTCGACGCCGGGGACGAGCTGGTTGCGCAGCCGGATGTTGGCGAACGTGCCGCGGATCATGACCTCGTGGTTGCCGCGGCGGGAGCCGTACGAGTTGAACTCGTGGCGGGGGACGCCGTGGTCGGCGAGGTACTTGCCGGCGGGGGAGTCGGCCTTGATGGAGCTGGCCGGGGAGATGTGGTCCGTGGTGACCGAGTCGCCCAGCTTCGCCAGCACCCGGGCGCCCGAGATGTCCACGACGTCCGACGGGGTCGGTGACATGCCCTCGAAGTACGGGGGCTTCCGCACATAGGTGGAATCCGAAGCCCACTCGAAGGTCTGGCCCGCCGGGGTAGGCAGCGACTGCCACTGCTCGTCACCCGCGAAGACGTCCTGGTACGCCGTGGCGAACCCGGAAGCGCCGATCGCACCCGCGATGGTGTCGTCGATCTCCTTGGCGCTGGGCCAGATGTCGGCGAGGAAGACGGGCTTGCCGTCGGAGCCGGTGCCGAGGGGCTCGGTGGTGATGTCGAGGTCCATCGTGCCGGCGAGGGCGTAGGCCACCACGAGCGGCGGCGACGCCAGGTAGTTCATCTTGATGTCCGGGTTGATCCGGCCCTCGAAGTTGCGGTTGCCGGAGAGCACGCTGACCGCGGTGAGGTCGGCCTCGTTGACCGCCGCGGAGATCTCCTCGGGCAGCGGACCGGAGTTGCCGATGCAGGTGGTGCAGCCGTAACCGACAAGATTGAAACCGAGCTTGTCGAGGTACGGCGTGAGCCCGGCCCGCTCGTAGTAGTCCATGACCACCTTGGAGCCCGGCGCGAGCGTGGTCTTGACCCACGGCTTGCTGGTCAGGCCGCGGTCGACGGCGTTGCGGGCGAGCAGTGCCGCGCCGATCATGACCTGCGGGTTCGAGGTGTTGGTGCAGGACGTGATGGCGGCGATGCCGACGAAGCCGTGGTCCAGTTCGTACTCGACGCCGTCCGCGCCGACGACCCGGGTGGGCTTGGACGGGCGTCCTTCAGAGCCGGTCGCGGCCGAGAAGACGTGCGGCTTGTCCGCATCGGACGACTGGCCGTTCGCAGGCGCGTCGCTGGCCGGGAACGACTCCTCGCTCGCCTCGTCAGCGGGACCTTCGGACTGGACGTAGTTGGTCAGCGCGTCGCGGAACATCTCCTTGGAGTGGGAGAGCGGCACGCGGTCCTGGGGACGCTTCGGCCCGGCGAGCGACGGCACGATCGTCGACAGGTCGAGTTCGAGCCGCTCCGAGTAGTCCGGCTCCGCCTGCGGGTCCAGCCACAGGCCCTGGCGCTTCGCGTACGCCTCGACGAGCGCGACCTGCGCGTCGGAGCGCCCGGTCAGCTTGAGGTACTTGATGGTCTCGTCGTCGATCGGGAAGATCGCGGCGGTGGAGCCGTACTCCGGGGACATGTTGCCGATGGTGGCCCGGTTGGCGAGCGGCACGGCGGTGACACCGGGGCCGTAGAACTCGACGAACTTGCTGACCACGCCGTGCTGGCGGAGCATCTCGGTGATGGTCAGCACGAGGTCGGTGGCGGTGGTGCCGGCCGGCATCTCGCCGTAGAGCTTGAAGCCGACGACCCGGGGGATCAGCATGCTGACCGGCTGGCCCAGCATCGCGGCCTCGGCCTCGATGCCGCCGACGCCCCAGCCCAGCACGCCCAGGCCGTTGACCATGGTGGTGTGCGAGTCGGTGCCCACGACGGTGTCGGGATAGGCCTGGCCGTTGCGCTCCATGATCGTACGAGCCAGGTATTCGATGTTGACCTGGTGCACGATGCCGGTGCCGGGCGGCACGACCTTGAACTCGTTGAACGCGGTCTGGCCCCAGCGCAGGAACTGGTAGCGCTCGCGGTTGCGCTGGTACTCCAGCTCGACGTTGCGCGCGAACGCGTCCTCGCGGCCGAACAGGTCGGCGATGACCGAGTGGTCGATGACCAGCTCGGCGGGGGCGAGCGGGTTGACCTTGGTCGGGTCCCCGCCCAGTTCCTTGACGGCCTCGCGCATGGTGGCCAGGTCGACCACGCAGGGCACGCCGGTGAAGTCCTGCATCAGCACCCGCGCGGGGGTGAACTGGATCTCCACGCTCGGGTCGGCGCTGGAGTCCCATCCGCCGAGCGCGCGGATGTGATCGGCGGTGATGTTCGCGCCGTCCTCCGTGCGCAGCAGGTTCTCCAGCAGGATCTTCAGGGAGTAGGGCAGTCGTGCAGAGCCCTCCACCTTGTCGATCGTGAAAATCTCGTAGCTCGCGTCATCGACGCGTAGCTCGCTCTTCGCACCAAAGGTGTCCAGGCTGGCCACGTCAAACTCCCTCTCACCCAGCGACCGTGAGTAGTCCTCAGCAGTCTTGCGCACCGGCGACCGCAGCTCGCCGGTTAGGCATACCTAACTCAGCGTTCACATCGTCGTGTAAACCGTACGTCCGTCTTGCTAGGCCGCGCAACCCGCCCCGCTGGTTTACCGGCGGGGGCGGCGGGTTACAAAGAGAGGTGTGCAGGCACCCACGGATCTGGAGCACCTCACAGACTTCTTCGACCGCTACGGCTCGGCCCTGACCAGGGGCGACGTGTCCGGGATGGCGGGCTGCTACGCGCTGCCCGGGATGGTGGTCGCCGACTCGTACAGCTTCACGTTCACCTCGCCGGCGGCCGTCGCGCTGTCGTTCCTGGGTGCCGCCCCGGCGTACAGCGATCAGCAGATCGTCGCCGCCCACGCCCAGCTGCGGGATGTTCAACGACTGAGCGCGGCACTCGCCATGGTCGAGGTCGAGTGGGAATACCTCGACAGCTTCGGCAACGCGGTCCCCGGCGAGCGCTACCGCTATCTGATCCGCTCGGACGCCGACGGTCCCCGGATCACCACAGTGATCGCGGCACGCTGACGCCAGTGAGTTGATCCCAGTGCCATCATGTGCAGGTGACCTCCCCGCAATGGCTTCTTGTGCACTATCAGCGCGACGACTCTGCCTACGCGGACTGGTCACTGCACGCCTGGGGTGACATCGACCCGGGTGCTGTCACCGGCTTCCCGGACGGGCACCCGTTCGCGGGCGAGGACGCCTACGGCCGGTTCGCCTGGGTGCGGCTCGCCGAGGACGCCCGCGAGGTCGGTTTTCTGGTCGCGCATCGCGACGGCACCAAGGACATCGCCGAGGACCGGTTCGTGGACCCCGGCGTCACGCCCGAGATCTGGCTGCGGGCCGGCGACCCGGACATCGCGCTCACCCGGGAGCACGAGGAGGACACCACCGCCGGCTACGCCGTCATTCACTTCCGCCGCCCCGACGGTGATTACGCAGGGTGGGGCGCGCACGCCTGGGAGGGCACCCCTGCCAAGCCCCGGTGGGGTACGCCCACAGCGCCGGCCCGGTTCGACAGCTTCGGCGCCGTCTTCGAGGTCCCGGTGCGCGACGACGCGGTCGGCGTACGTTTCGTGCTCCACAACGGTGACCGCAAGGACCTGCCGGACGACCAGCGCCTCGACCTGACCGTGAGCCGCGAGGTGTGGCTGATCTCCGGCGAGCCCGCGCCCGTGCGCCCGGACCTGGGAACCCTCGGCCCCGAGCTCGACCCGGCCCGCGCGCTGGCGGTCTTCGTCGACCGCACCACGATCGCCCTGCCCGCCGCGCTGGCCGGCCTCGCCGCGTCGTTCACGCTGGTCGCGTCCGCCGACGGTAGCCTGCGCCGCGACGGCGACGAGCTGACCGGCGAGCACGAGACCCTGCCGCTCGTCCCGCGCCCCGGCGGGCTGTTCCAGGCGCAGAGCCGCAAGTTCCCGCACCTGCGCGCGTACCGCGCCTTCGCCGTGCCCGAGCTCGCCGACGCCGGCCTCGGTCACGTGCTGCGCGGCCAGCTCCTCGTGACCGGCCGCGACCACGACGGCCGGGTCGTCGCCCTGACCGCGGTGCAGCTGCCCGGCGTCCTCGACGACCTGTACGCGGACGCGTCCGACGCCGACCTCGGCCCGTTGCGGGTGTGGGCGCCGACCGCCAGGTCGGTGGCGCTGGAGCTGACCCGCGTCCCCGGCAGCGACGAATTCCGGATCCTGCCGATGGAACGCGACGCCGCCACCGGCATCTGGTCGATCGACGCCAAGCAGAAATGGCTCGGCCGCTACTACCGCTACCGCGTCGAGGTCTGGCACCCCGCCGCGCAGCGGATCATCACGACGCTGGTGACCGACCCGTACTCGCTGTCGCTGTCCATCGACTCGACACACAGCCAGCTCGTCGACCTGGACGACCCCGCGCTCCAGCCGCCCGGCTGGGACACCCTGGTCAAGCCCGCCCCGGTCGCCCCGGCCCGGGCCCTGGTCGCCGAGGCGCACGTCCGCGACTTCTCGATCTCTGACACCACCGTCCCCGAGGAGCACCGCGGGACGTTCCTCGCCTTCACCGACGAGGACACCGCGGGCATGCGGCATCTGCGGATGCTCGCCGACGCCGGGCTGACCCACCTGCACCTGCTTCCCGCCTTCGACTTCGCGACTGTTCCGGACAGTCGCGCAGCTCAGGGCGTACCCCGATGTGATCTGTCCGCTTTTGGTCCTGACTCGCCGGAGCAGCAGGCGGCGGTGATGGCAGTGGCCGACACCGACGGTTTCAACTGGGGGTACGACCCGCTGCACTACACGGCGCCCGAGGGCAGCTTCGCGAGCGAACCGCACGGCAGCGCCCGGATCCTGGAATTCCGGCGCATGGTCGCCGCCCTCAACGCGGCCGGGCTGCGCGTGGTCATGGACGTCGTCTACAACCACACGATGGCCGACGGGCTCGCCCCGCTCAGCGTCCTCGACCGGATCGTCCCCGGCTACTACCACCGGCTGCTCGACGACGGCACGGTCGCCGAGTCCACGTGCTGCTCCAACACCGCGCCCGAGCACATGATGATGGGCCGGCTCGTGGTCGACTCGATCCTCACCTGGGCCCGCGACTACAAGGTGGACGGCTTCCGCTTCGACCTGATGGGCCACCACCCCCGATTCAACATCCTGGCGGTCAAGGCCGCCCTGGGCCCGGACATCTATCTGTACGGCGAGGGCTGGAACTTCGGCGAGGTCGCGTACGACGCCCGGTTCGCGCAGGCCACCCAGGTCAACATGGCCGGCACCGGGGTCGGCACCTTCGACGACCGGCTGCGTGACGCGGCCCGGGGCGGCGCCGCGCACGGCAACGACCCCGGCACCCGCGGCTTCGCGACCGGTCTCGGCTCGGACACCCCGCTGCACGTCCACGACCGGATCAAGGTCGGGCTGTCGGGGGCGCTGGCGTCGTACCGTTTCGTCACCCACACCGGGGCCCCGCAGTGCGGCTCGCAGATCGACTACAACGGCTCCCCGAGCGGCTACACCGCGAGCCCGGCCGAGTGCGTGACCTACGTCGACGCCCACGACAACGAGATCCTCTACGACGCGATGGCGTTCAAACTGCCGCACGACCTGCCGATGGACGAGCGGGCCCGGATGCAGCTGCTCGCCCTCTCCCTGGTGATCCTCGGGCAGGGCGTCGGCTTCTTCGCCCTCGGCAGCGAGCGGCTGCGTTCCAAGTCGCTGGACCGCAACTCCTACAACTCCGGTGACTGGTTCAACCAGATCCGCTGGGACAGCGCCACCGGCAACGGCTTCGGCACGGGCCTGCCCCCGGCGCCGGACAACGAGGAACGCTGGCCGTGGGCGCAACCACTGCTCGCCGACCCGTCCCTCATCCCCGCCGCCGCGACCATCGACGCGACCGCGGCCCGCTTCGCCGAACTGCTCAGCATCCACCGCTCCACCCCGGTCTTCGGCCTGCCCACCGCGGACGAGGTCGAACGGCGGCTCACGTTCCCGCTCGGCGGCCCCGGCGAGACCCCGGGCGTGATCGTCATGTGCCTCGACGGCACCGGCCTCGACCCGCGCTGGAGCACGGTGGTCACGGTCTTCAACGCCACCGCCACGGTCGCGGTCGAGAAAGTGCCCGAGCTCGCCGGGCTCCCGCTCACGCTGCACCCCTCGCTGGAGGCGTCGGTCGACCCGCTGCTGCGTACGGCCACCGCCGACCCATCAACCGGCACCCTCACCGTGCCACCCCGCTCGGTGGCCGTGTACGTCGCCGCGCTCCCTGCGACGATGAACACATGACCTCCTACATCTCACACACCACGGTGGACAGCACCAACGCCTACGAGCAGTCCGTCTTCTGGCGCCAGGTGCTCGGCTACAACGAGGACCCCGCCGACCCCAACCTCCCCGGCCACGAGGAATGCATGATCTTCTCCCCGGACGGCACCCACCGCGTCCTGTTCATCGAGGTCCCGGAGAAGAAGCAGATCAAGAACCGCATCCACTTCGACCTGCGCCCCGTCGAGGGCGACCGCGACACCGAACTCGCCCGCCTCCTCGAAATCGGCGCCACCGAGCTCTCCGACCTGCGCAAACCCGACGGCAAGGGCTGGGTCGTCCTCGCCGACCCCGAAGGCAACGAGTTCTGCATCCTGCGCAGCGAAGGCGAGATGGCCGCAGCGTAGCCGCCTGTGGATCCGGTTGCGCGGCGCCGGCGGCTGGTCGCGGCACCCCGTCGAGGTGAGCTGGCAGATCGCGCGGGACGAACGCTTCCGGCACCGTGCGCTCCGGTCGGGTCCAGCCCCGGCCGGGCGTACCGAAACTGTCCCTACCAGGAGTGCCCGCGGTCAGCTGAGCTTCGGCATCGTCAACTGCCAGGACTTCCAGAACGGATACTGGCAGGCCTACCGCGCCCGGCACGCCCAGTACAAGAGCGACCCCGCCCTGCGGGCGTCGCACGCGGCGTTCCCGTGGATCGTCATGTGGGATGACCACGAGACCGAGAACAACTACGCGAGCCTGGTCGACGAGATTGACGACACCGGCGCCGCCCACCAAAACACCCACCAGTTCGCCCGCCCGCGCGTCGCCGCGTACCAGGCCTACTACGCGCACATACCGATCCGCGCGAGCCTCCGCCCCGGCAGCCCCGACCTGCGCATTATTCAATCTACCTGGCTCAGCGAACTCCACCTCGACTTCGACCACCCCGACCGCACCCCGGTCGCCGTCGAAATCACCGCCACATCGATCAGCTCCGACTTCCCAGCGGCCTACGACGCCCCCATCAAGGCCATCAACCCGACCCTGAAACCCCAACGTCCGCTACTTAGACGGCTCCCGCCGCTGCTACCTACGGCTGCTCCCTCGACACGGGCACTTGGCGCACCGACGCCAGCACGGTGGAGACGATCGCCGTCCGCACGGCCCCGGTCACCACGACCGCGTCATACATGGTCGAGGCTGGCTCCTCCCGCCTGCACACAAGCTGATCTACGCACGCTTCAGGTCCGCCGGGCACTCGCAGCCAGGAACGGACAACGTTTCGCGGTATATCGGCTTTGCCGTCTGTGTGCCTCGGGTGCCTCGCGCCGGCTCGTGTGATCAAGCCGTCATTGCTGTGTCGGAGGGCCGGTGGGCTCAACGTGGAGCCGGACGACTGCAGCGACGGGTGGAATTGGTAGCGAAATCGACCCCGAGACGGCCGTTGCCGCCTGAGACCCGCAGGAACAAGGCGTGACTGTGGGGCTCGCCGCCGTGCTGGTACCAACGGCTTTCTCAGCAGATTTATGAATTTCCCGCACATGCGTCTCCAGGCGAACAGAGGCGCCGATTGTCATCGCCGATGCTGTCCACAGAGCAGTGAGGCCAAAACCTAGCAACGCCACCGCGAACGAAAACTGGCCATCCGTGTTGTTATCTGCCGACGCCATCAATCGGCCACCCAACCATCCCGCCACCAACGCCGCGATCGCAGCGCCTACCGCCCAGATTCTCTGGTGAAGGATCCACTGAGCGATCGCGGTCTCCGGTGCCTTGATCTTGAGATCGCAGTCCTTGCACGGGCAACTCTTCTCCATGTAGGTAGCGTCATCCGAAGGCAACGCGCTTGCGGGCCGGATTGTCGTCGGGCACCCCATACGGATTAAATTCCTTCAAAACCACACATGACGGGCGGCTGGCAGGTCTACAGGGCGCCCAACCGTGAGCCGGTAGGGAGCTGGAGCCTTGCTTGGGTACGAAGAAGCCCCGCCGATCGGGCGGGGCTCGGTCTCACACGGGCTGCTGTGGTGCCGCGTCTCGCGGCTTGTGTGGTCATCAGCCCGCTGCGACCCGGTCGGTGAAGGCGGTCAGGTTGGTGAGGGCGCGGTCGATGCGCTCCTCGAGGCTGAGGGTCTCCTCGCGCCTGATCAGACGCATCTTCGGCTGCCGCTTGCCCCGCAGGTAGAGAGAGCACGCGAGATCAGCGCAGATGTACTGACCGACCGTGTTGCCGTTGCGTCCTGAGGCGCCGGCGAGCGGGGCCACGAAGAGGGCCACCCCCGAGCCCGCGTGATCGGTCAGGCATACCTGGCACATGCTGGATCGCATCGCGCTGACCCGCCGTGCTTCCGGGCGGCGCAGCACCAGGCCGACCGGCCCCTCCGTTCCCGGCACGACCAGCAGGGACCGCAGTGGGGCGCCCGGGTCGGTCCAGGCGAGGAAGTCCAGGTCGTCCCAGGCCACGGTGCCGGTCGGCAGCTTGATCCGGCTTGCCTCGCCCTTGCTGCAGTTGATGAAGGAGGCCCGGATCTCCTTCTCTTCGATTGGTTCCATGCCGCGCAAGCTAGCCGACCTTGCCGCGCTTCCACCACGGAGTTTTCTTCGGGGGCGGGTCGAGCGCTGCCCGGGCGGTGTCGCGGTCGATGACGAGGCTGATCTCGCGGGTGGCGCAGTTGACGAGGATGCCCTCGCACGGGTTGTCAGCCGCCATGCGGAGCAGCACTGCGCCCTGCACGCCCGCGTTGTAGCGCCCGGCGGCCCACCGGGAGCGGGCGTCCGGGTCGGCGAAGGAGAGGATGCGGCTCTTGCCGTCGCCGTACGTGGTCATGCCTGCGCCCAGCTGCTCGCCGTGGGTCACGATGCCGATGGTGGAGCCGGCGAAGAGCTCCACGAAACGGGCGAAGGTCTGGGGGTCCTTGGTGTCCGCGTACTCTGCCATGACATCCGACAGCGGCGTGTCGCTCACCGGCGCACGTTAGCTTGCCACGCCGGTCAGGGCAGCAGCCGGGCCAGCAGATCGCCCGCGCCGACGGCTGTCCATGCTTCACCCGGCGTGCCCGTCACGGTCAGCGCCATCGATCCGGGACCGGGCCGGTGCGGGATCAGGCGATGCAGGTCGGCGGCGTCGGACGTGCCGGCCAGCACGCGCAGGCCGGTGAGATCGGGTAACCCGGGCAGCGGGCCGGTCGCGGCGGCGGCTGCCGCGCGGATGGCGGAGGCCTCGGGAGCCACCTCGGAGCAGGTCTCGTCGCGATGCACCACCAGGACCCGGCCGGCGCCGGCGGCCGCGTGCCAGGACGTCAGGTCGAGCAGGGTCGTGCGGTGGCCGCCCAGGAAATGGTCCCACTGGTCCGCGGCGGCCCGGCCGAGCTGGTCACCGTGACGGCCGACGCTGTGGCCGTACCCGATGCCGTTGAGGGTGAGGTCCGTCCAGAGCAGCCGGCGGTCGGTGAGGTCGACGACCATCGGCATCAGCATCCGGGCGTTGCCTTGCAGGTCGAAGCGTTGCGCGACGCGGGCACCGTCGAACTGCCGGCCGCGGGGGAGCGGCAGCATCAGCCCGGCGAAAGCCTCTCCGAGCGCCTCGAAGGGCACTGCGTTGAAGCTGAGGACGACGGGTACGGCGAACTGGGCGCCCTTCGCCGTCAGCTGCTCCAGGTTCAGGTCGAGGTACTCGGTCGCGCCGAGCGGGGGCGGCGCGGAGGTCAGGTCGCCGGAGTGCACCGCGGCATCATCGGCGAAGCGCAGGTTGGTGTAGTCGCAGTGCCCGATCCGCCGCCACTCGCTGTCGAAGAACGCGCAGGACAGATCCAGGTCGACCCGGTTCCTGCCCGCGTCCTGCCAGTGCAGGAAGAGCCGCAGCACGTTGCCGGTGGGCAGGCGCCGGATGCTGCCGCGTGGCCAGCCCGCGAACTGGGCCGAGGCGCCGCGCTCGCGCATCGGGGCGGGAACCTCGGCGAGGGCGGCATCGATGACGGCGACATCGAAGCGTTCGTTCCCGTCGCGGGTGGCTCGGCGGGTCAGCTCGGTGTCCACCAGTGCGCGGACGGCGTCGATCGCTTCGGCGGGCAGGGGTTTGCGGCGTTCCGGCTCGGTCCACGTCGTGACCACACCGCCGCTGGGGAAGAAGATCCGCCGCGGCATGCCCATCACCGCAGCAAGAGCCGGCTGGTCGGGCAGCCCCTGCTCGTGGGGAAGCGCCGGCTGGTCGGGAAGCGCCTGCCCGTGGGGGAGCGCCTGCTCGTCGGGAAGCGCAGCGTCGGTGTGGGGTGCCGGCCCGTCTGCGGTCGGCGTTGAAGGCGTTGGAGGGGCAGCCGTTTCGGGGTGGTAGCCCAGGCGTTCGGCGGCGGCGCGGAGGGCGGCGCCCAGTGAGCCGAATGTGTCTGCTGTAGCGGCGGGGCGGGCCACGGAACCGGAACCGGTGCGCAGTGCCTGTGCGGCGGCTCGGGCTCGGGTGACTGAGGCGAGTTGGGCGGGCGTTGCGCGTACCGTGAGATTGCGGTTGTGGAGCTCGGCCGAGGTCGCCGTGAGGACAGCGGGTGCCACCCGGGCCGCGGTTTTGTGCAGTGCGGCCAGGACTGCGGCGTGCGTCGAAGGGCCGCCGCGCAGGAGCTGGTCGGTGCGGCGCCACAGGTCGCCGGGGCGTTCCGTGAGCAGCCGGGTGGCAGCCTCGATGTCGCCGCCGGTGAACGCTTGCTCCACAAGGGACGCGTGGGTGCGCAAGGTGACGGAGATCGTGCCGCCGGGGTGTTCGGTGCGGATCAGGTGGCGGGGTTCGCGGGCGCAGGCTTCGGTGATGGCGGTGCCCAGGGCGCCGATCGGGGAGGTGCGGGTGCCTCGCAGCGCGGCGAAGGCGACCGCGGCCCGGGGGTGCGCGACGATCTTCTCGTGGGGGTGCAGCTTTTCGCCGAGCCGCTTCCACACCGTCGGATGCCGCCGCATGTTCTCCGCCGCGACAGCGACGCCGAGGGAGTCGAGGTGTGCCAGCACGGCACGGCGCAGCGGCCGGGGCAGCGCCCGGACCCGCACAACCGGCACGGTGACCGGAGGCTCGCCGAGGGCGAAGTCGAAGGCAGGGCCGGAAGCGAAGGCGGAGGACTCACCGCGAGGCAGGACCAACCCCGGATCCCCACCTGAGTACGCCCACAGCGCCCGAGCCACATCCGTCGCCGTCCCCCACCGCTCCCGAGCAGCAGCCAGCACAATCGGGAAGTCGTCGGTGAGCGCCGAAGCGTGCAGCGCCCACGCTATGAGCAACGCCAGCGTCTCGCGAGCGGGCACCACCTCGGGCAGCCAGCCCAGGTCGCCGGGGGCCGTGGCGGTGACGAGCACTTTGAGGTCGGCGCGGTCGGCTTCGCCCAGGGCGCCGGGGCGGCCGACGATCGTGTCGCGCAGATCGGTGGCGGCGCGGTCCGGGGCGGGTTCGAGTCCGATGATGCGTACCGCCTCGGGGGCCACGGGCCGGGGGCGCGCGTCGTCGTCATCGATCAGTGCTTCGTCGTCGGCGGTCGTGGACCGGCCCTGCGGGAGCCGGGGCAGGACGCGGCGCAGCAGGGGGCGTTCCTGCGGCTGCGGTTCGATCGGCAGGTAGTGCGATTCCGCGGCGACCCGGCGGCCGCAGATCGGGCACGCGGAGAACTCGGCCGGCGGGAAACAGCCGGTGCAGACGAGGTGTCCGCACGGGTCCAGCGGGGCGCCCTCGTCCGGGCGGCCGCACAGCACGCAGGGAGCGCCGGGCACGGCGAAAAGATGGGTGAGCAGGCGGCGTACGTACACCGCTTCGGGGTTGCGGGGTGTGTCGGGAAACGACCGGTAGAGCGGCAGCATCGGACGGTCCGCGCCGACCAGCTCGTCGACGGTGGCGAGCAGCCAGTCCGCCCACTGGACCCGGACCGTCGCGGGCAGGCGCGCGGCGGCGAGCCGGAGGTCGTTGCGCAACAGCCAGCCCCGCCCGGCCAGATCGGCCTCCAGCGCGGCAACCCAGGCACCCCCATCAGCCGGCCCGTCGGCGGTGCCGGCGGTGATGGCCACCCGGCTGGTTCGGCGGAGCAGGACAACGGCCAGCGGATCCATAAAACGCCCCCATGAGACATGCGAAGCGGTGGGCGGAGAGTCGCGACGCTAGTTGCCAGTGAGAGTGGAGAAGGAAGCACCGCGGGGAGCCGCCCACCGCTGCCGGAGACCATAAATGAATCTCCGGCCGCGTGCGATGGAATAATGCGGCGTGAGTGAACAGCAGTCAGCCCAGGACAAAGTACGTGAATTCGGTGGTTTGCAGGGCAGGCGTGTGGTCGCCTGGTCGGGTGTCGAGATGGCGTTGCGGAACAGCGCCGGACCGCAGTTCACCGATCCGGCGGTGCCCTGTCTGCAGCTGCTGATGGTCGAGCTGACGTTCGATGACGACGCGCGCCTCGTCATCGCCACGTACCAGGCCGGTGACGTGTGGGGCCTCGAGCTCGAGCCGGAGCACCGCGAGGGCACCGGCAACTGGAACGGCATCTACCGCCGCCGCGCGCTGCGGGAGCTCCCGGTCGGCCCGATCGAGCACGTCGCGGCGTTCGTGGAGGCCGGGGTGGTGGCGCGGGTCGACCTGACCGTCGACGGCACGCCGCTGCTCCTGCTCGCCGGCGAGGTCTACGACGAGGAGGCGGGCTGGAAGTTCGTCCGGCTCGACGAGTCGGTGCTGGTCTTCACCGAGCCGCAACTGGCGGAGAAACTGCCGTGGGCAGGCGCCTGATCAGCCGCCGCACGTACAGCAGCGGCGCGATCCCGAAGACACCGAACGAGATGTCGATCAGCGTCCACCAGAACGGCAGCCCCCGCACCGGCCCGGCGATCAGCGCCAGCGGCACGATCGCCACGCAGCAGATCATCCCCCATTCGATCACCCAGACGTTCCGTACGGGATCCCGCCACGGCCCGACGAACGCGATCGCGATCACCAGGTGGGCAAAGGCCAGCCAGTCCGTTCCGTACGCGATGAAGGGGTAATGCTCGGAGGTCGTCACGAGGCCGTCGCGAACGTGGTCGATGAACCCGGTCGGCCCGAGCAGCCACGCCAGCAGCCGGACCTCGGCGACGAGCGGGAACGCCGTCACGCCGCTGAGCACCAGCCCGATGATGAAAATTGCCAGCCAGGCGCGGATTGCTCTCATGATCGCAACGTACGTGCGGGGCGCCCCGAGGAGCGCCCCGCACACACAACCTGCACAGAACCCCTACATCATGAGGCAGCGAGCACCTCGGCGGCGGCCTTGGCGATCGTGGCGCGGTCGTAGTCGAAGTAGGGGCGCAGGGGTAGCGGGGCGGCGGTGCGGCCCCAGTCGTAGAGGAGTTTCTGGGTTTCCATCGAGCCGTCGTGCCAGCGGCGCAGGACGTCGTGCAGGTTGAGCGGGGACGGGGAGGCCTCGCCGTCGCCGAGCAGCCGGGCCAGCTCCGGCACCGCGTCGGCCGGGGTCAGCTCGCCGCGCTGGACCCGGCGCATGACCTCGAAGCACGCGTTGAACTGGACCTGGGCGCTGGGCAGCTCGGGGCAGAACGAACCCGGGACCGGACCCTGGTGCAGCCGGTCGAACACGGCCGGGTCGTTCTTCTCCAGATACTGGTAGTACGAGCCTGCGACGCGGATGACGCCCAGATTCCAGGCGAGATACCACATTTTCGACCAGGCCCGCCACAGATCGAATTCCTGGAACGCGATGTACGAGCCGGCGATCAGCTTGTCGTTGTTGTCGAGGATGCTCTGGTTGAGCACGTCGAGATACTCGAAGCGGGCCGCGGAGAAATCGCCGTCGGCGCGGGCGGCGAGGAACGTCGGCACGAACGCCTCGATGACCGCCAACGTGTTGGCCATGCCGCGGCTGAAGAGCGCGTCGATCGCCCCGGCTGCGTGGCTCATCAGGACCCACCGATCCCCGACCGTACGCGAGGACGAGAACTGGGTGCGGCCCGTCGAGATCCACGGGAACGCCGTGGTCGCGTCGGCGAACTGGCGCCCGATCGCCGGGAAGCGCTCGAGGAACTCGGCCCATTCCTGGTCGGGGGTGACCCCGTCGCGTTTCGGGAAGCGGCTCGTGTCCAGGTTGAGCCCGACGCTGACCAGGTCGGACTCGCTGGAATCGGTGTTGTCGAACGGGATGACCCACATCCAGCCGCCGTCGAACAGGTGGTGCAGGGTGCCCTGGTGCCACAGGTTGGGCTGCCCGCTCGACTCCTCGACGCTGTCGTAGGGGCGGACCCCGCGCATGTGCGTGAAGATGGTCCGCGAGTCCGTCAGGAAGCGGCACGGCTCCTCGCGCAGGCCGTACGCGTTGGCCAGCACCGACGTGCGCCCGGTCGCGTCGATGACGTAGTCGCTGTGCACGGTCTCGCCGTTGGTCAGCTCGACGATCGCGTGCTCGGCGGTGATGTCGACGTTCGCGACGCGTACGCCCTCGCGGGCCACCGCTCCGTACCTCACCGCGGCGTTGAAGAGGTACTGGTCGATGTCGGCACGCATCAGGTGCGACTCCGGGCCGAACGGGCCCTCGGAGACACTGCACTGCGTCACCTCGTACGGGTCGTGGTCCTGGTCCGGCCGGTGGTAGACGAAGCCGAAGTTGGTCTTGATGCCGCACCGGCGGCTGGCGTGCTGCCGGATGCCCCCGGACGTCGACACCTGCGCGAGCTCCGGCACGTCGTAGCGGGCCGCGAGCAGTCGCATGAGGAACGACGTCTCGCCGATGGTCGACTCGCCCAGCGCGAACCGCGGATGCCTGGCGCCGTCCACGAGCGCGACCGACACGCCCTGCCGGGCCAGGATCGCCGCGACGGTGCTGCCACCGATGCCGCTCCCGAGGACGGTCACCTCGACACGGATGTCCATGAGTTCTCCTTGATATCGGTACGGGCCGCGCGGCGACGCCCGAGCAGCCGGTGCGAGACTCAGCAGGGCCTGCGACAGCACGCTTCTGGTCATGACGCACGCCGTTCGTTCAGCCGCCGTTCGTTCAGCTCTCTCGAGTAGTCGACGCCCGCCTTCGCCTGCGCCGCGGGTCGGATGGTCGAGCAGGATGATCCGGTCGAGCAGCAGGAACGGCTGGTGGCACATCTGTGACGTACGGTCTGGTATGGACACACCTTCGTCCTCGGCGCGAGTGTGCGTGGAACGGCCCTTCTACGACCTGCACGCCGAGGCCTACGACCTCATCATCAACGACTCCGTCAAGCCCTGGTGCGACGCGGTGGATGCGCAGTTGGCGCACGCGTCGTCCATTCTGGACGCCGGCTGCGGGACGGGGCGGCACGCCGCGGAGATGATCGCGCGCGGGCATCGTGTGGAGCTCGCGGATGCCGCACCGCGGTTGCTGGCACAGGCGGCGGCGCGGTGCCCGTCCGCGCGTACCCAAATGATTGATCTTTGTATGTTGCCGGCTTCGGACTATGACGCGGTGATGTGCCGGGGTGTTCTCAACGACATGATCTCGGACGGTGAGCGGGCGGCGGCGATCGCTGCTCTGGCCCGGTCGCTGCGCCCGGGCGGGAAGCTGTTCCTCGACGTACGGGAGGCGGGGGCGTCCCGGGAGCGGGCCGACGGGAAACCTCGGACGCGGGCCGGTTTCACCAGCCGCACGACGTGGGACAACGGGCTGCTGCGGGTGCGGGAGACCTACGCGATGGGCGGCGACGTCACGGAATACCACTTCACCATGCGGCCGTGGACGGTCGAGTCGCTGACCGGGCTGTTGCGGGACAACGGATTGCGGGACGTGGCGGTCGGCGGGGGAGCCGGGCGGCGTACCCCGGACCGGCTTTTTGTTGTCGCTTCTTAGAGTTCTACGTCGAGCAGGCGGGCGGCCAGGGCGAGGCGTTCCTGGCGGGGGTCGGTCAGCGGCGGGAGCAGCAGCGTGGGTATGCCCAGGTCGAGGGCGGCGCCGTCCCATCCCGCGCGGTCCCCGACCATCAGCGTCTGCTCCGGCTCGGTCCCGAGGGCGTCCAGGGCCAGCCGGAAGATCGCCGGGTCCGGCTTCTGCACCCCATGCTCGAACGACAATATGTACGCGTTCACGACATCGCCGAGCCCCGCCGCCGTGAACGCTGGCCGGATGTCGAAGTGGATGTCGCTGAGCACGGCGATCGTTGTCCCGTGTGCGGCGATGGCTCGCAGCACCGGAACCGCGTCGACGGCGAAGTGGTTGTGAGCGGGGTCGGACTCCACGGCGTACAGGGCGTCGGCAAGGTCGTCATCGAGCCCGGCGTCGGCGAAATACCGGTAGTAGGCGGCGCGATGCCTTTCGGCGTCGGTGTCGTCGCCGGGCGGCTCTTCCTCCAGCGCGGGAATGGGCCGGGCCGGCCTTCGCAGCCGCTCCATTGCCGCCCCTGCCCACTCCTGCGGCGTCAGGGTGGTGACCAGAGTGCCCCGCCAGTCGAAGATCACCGCTCGCAGTTGCGTCATGCGTCCATCTTCACCGGCTCCGGGAGGGTGATGCCGGCGGGTGGGGTGCTCCGGCGGTGGAAACGGGAGAGCAGCGGCATGAGGCGGAACGCCTGGTTGCGCAGCCACAGCTCGGTGCCGGTGCGGGGCACGATCATGGCGGGGCCGCGCCCGAGCGTCTGGGTCCGGGTGACGTAGCCGCGCATCGCCTGCTCGTAAGCGTTGCTGTCGCCGAGGTTCTGGGCCAGGAGGTACGCGCCGACCAGGGCGAGGGTGGTGCCCTGGCCGGTCAGGAACGACGGGGCGTAGGCGGCGTCGCCGAGGAGGGACACCCGGCCGGTGGTCCACGCGGGCATGCGGATCTGGCTGACGGTGTCGCTGTAGAGGTCGTCCGCCTGCTCCAGGGCGTCGAGCAGGCGAGGTGTCTCACCGCCGAGACCTGCGAAGACCTCCCGCACGCGAGCTGTCACGCTTTCGCGCGGCGTGGGCTCCGGTGTCGCGTACGCCAGCAGGGCATGGATCTTCTCCGGAGCGTCACCCACCGCGTAGAGGGCGGCGAGCCGGCCCGGCGTGTTCTGCAGCAGAGCCTCGTGGGAGAGGCCGCCGGTGTTCGCGACCTCGAAGCCGGCGAAGCAGTAACCGAGGTAGTGGTGGTAGTCGCGCTTCGGCCCGAACGCGAGGCGCCGCGTGGTGGAGTGCAGTCCGTCGGCGCCGATCACGTGGTCGAAGGTCCGCGGCGCGCCGTGCTCGAACGTGACGTCCACGCCGCCGGGATGCTGGTCCAGGGTGGCTACGGAGTCGCCGAAAACGTACTCGATGCGGTTCCTGGTCAGGCCGTAGAGGATCTCGCCGAGCTGGCCGCGCGGGATCTCGATGTCGTCGTTGCTGTTGCCGGCGGCCAATTCTCCCGGGCTGAGCGACGCGACGGTCCGGCCCGTCGCGTTGACCACCGAGATCCGGCGGGTGTCGATGTGGGCGGCCCGCAGCTCGGGCAGGACTCCCATCCATGCCGCGACCTGTACGGCCGGACCGCGGACGTCGATCGGATAGCCGCCGGTGCGGATGCCGCGCGCGCTCTCGACGAGCGTCACATCGAAGCCGTAACGGTGCAGCCAGTAGGCGAGCGCGGGGCCGGCGACGCCCGCCCCGGAGATCAGCGCTGTAGTCATGGTTGAAGATGCTTACTGACCGCCCGGTAAGTAGTCAAGGGTCGACTATGCTTCGGGGCATGCCACGCCTGAACACCGACACCCGCGAAGAGGTCAAGGCGGTGGCATTGGAGCTGTTCTCGGACAACGGCTTCGAACAGACCAGCCTGCGGGAGATCGCGGAGCGCCTCGGCATCACCAAGGCCGCGCTCTACTACCACTTCGCGTCGAAGAAAGACCTGCTCAACGCGCTGCTCGAGCCGTTGCTCAAGGATGTGGGCGCGTTCCTGGACGAGCTGCCACCCGAGCCACGCGGTGCGTTGGAGGCCTACTTCGACCTCTGCTACACCCACCGCAGGCTGTTCCTCGGGCTCCTGCGCGACGTCCAGGTGATGAACCAGCTCGACCTGGTCCACGCCGTCATCGGCTGGCGCACCCGCCTCGACACCCTGCTCGCGGGCCCGGAACCAGCCGACCGGGTGCGCGCCGTGGTCGCCCTCGGCGGCCTGCAGGACACGGTCATCCTCTTCGCCGACCACCCCGACCTGCTCACCGGCATCCGCACCCAGGCGATCGCCGCCGCCCTGCGCGCCCTGCAACCCTGAGGGTTACCGCAGGCCGGCGATCAGTTTTGTGAGTACGGCGGCGGGGCTGTCGATGGCCCTGATCTCGTCGGCCATGCGCTGAGCCGCGGCGCGGAAAGCGCCGTCGTTCAGCACCTTGGCAACCGCGTCGCTGATACCGGCCGGATCGGTGACGACGTACGCCGCGCCGGCCGCGGCGGCGCGCTCGGCATTGACGGGCTTGTCCAGCCCGAGGGGTAGCAGCACCATCGGCAGCCCCGCGGCGAGGGTGGACAGGACCGTGCCGGCTCCGGCGGCCGAGACCACCAGATCGCTGGACCGCAGCAGGTCACGCATCGCAACGAAGCCCGCGACCTGGACCTGCGCCGGGTTCGCCAGGTCCTCGGTGGTGTGCGGCGCCACCAGAACGTTCACGTCGAGAGCGCAGGTCGCGGCGACCGCACGCCTCAGCACCTCGGGATCGTCGACCACGGTGCCGAGGGTGAGCAGGACGGTGGGGCGGTCCTCCCGGCCGGGGAACGGAGCCCGGGTCCAGGCCGGCCCCTCGCCCTCGTGAGGTTCCGGGCGGATCGGGACGCGCGGGGCCGGATAGCGGTCGCCGGCCCGGATCAGGCTGTCCGGCCACGGGTCGACGTAGGCCAGGGCGGCGCTGGGCGTAACGCCGTGCTCGCCGAATTTGGCGATCGCGCGCAGGTCGAACTGAGCTGCCAGCGGCTCGATCAGCGGGAGCGTCGCGCCGTGCGCCACCCACGGGACCCCGAGGGCCGCCGCTACGAACTGGCCGAGGTAGTCGGACATCTCCGCGACGGCCAGGTCGGGACGGAACTCCCGGGCGGTGGCCAGAGCGGCCTGAGCCCCGCTGGTGAGCCTGGTCTCGACGAAGAACTCCACCGCGAACCGCAGCATGTCCTGCATCGGGTCGCTGCTGGTGCGCTGGGCGACGTCGGCGAGGGTTTCCGCGACGCTGGGGCCGGCGGGCAGGAGCGGGATCGACGGCGCCGCCTCACCCATCGACGGATGGGTCTGCAGGGCCACCTCGTGACCGGCGCTCCGGGCCGCCTTGGCCAGCGGGAGCAGGGGCAGCACGTGACCGAACGCGGGCACGGCGGTGAACAGGATGCGCACGGCAACTCCTAGGACCGGTTCTTCGATGACCGGTGGACCGTAGTACACAAACTAGAGACCAGTCTAGTGAATCTTTCACGAGGAAGCCGGGGCTTCGTTAGGATGCCGAGGTGGAGTCGAACCCGGCAGCGCCGGCTACGAAGAGCCGGCGAGCGGAAAACGCCGAGCTGACCCGGCAGGCGATCCTCGACGCCGCTCGGGCACTGTTCACCGAGCGGGGCTACTTCCAGACGAAGGTCGGGGACATCGCGAGCGAGGCCCGGGTCTCCGTGGCCTGGGTCCACGCCGTGGGTGGAGGCAAGAGCGGCCTGCTGAGAACGCTCATCGAGGACGGCGTCACCACCCAGGACAACGCACGGGCAGTCGACAGCATCGGCTCGATCACCGACCCGGAGGAACTCATCCGGTTCATCGTGCGCGCCACCCGGGAGCGCTTCTCGCAATGGTCGGAACTGATGCGACAGGTCTCCGCGGCCGCGACTCAGGACCCGGGGGTGCGCAAGACTCAGGAGATCGCGTACGAAGGCCTCCGCGGCGCACTGCACCTGACCGCGGGCCGGCTGGCGGAGCTCGGCGCACTGCCGGACACCATGGACGTGCCACACGCCACCGACCTGCTGTGGCTGCACCTCAGCAACACGGCGTACTTCCTGCGGACCGACGAGCTCGGCTGGTCGCTCGACGAGTCCGAGACCTGGCTGAACGAGACCCTCGGCACCGCGTTGCTCAGCCGTCCCGCGGACCCTAACCGAGCGAATACTCCGAGATGACGAAGCAGGTGTTGTCCTCGTTGTCGCCCGCGTCCGAGACGTCGAAAGCGATCACCACCGGGTGCCCGTCGGCAGGGTCGGAGCTGGTGGTCATCTTGCCGCCGTCATCGGCCGCGGTCTGGGCCAGCTCGACCAACCCACCCAGCGTCGGCAGCTCGATCTCCTCCTCGCCGGTGGCCGTCCTGCCATCGGTCCGGTCGATCTTCGACACCTCACCCCCGGCAACCGTCACCCGGTAGACGCCGAGCGACTCCTTGCCGTCGCACTTCCGCTCGACGGTGTAGGTGTAGTTGGCCGGCTCGGTCCACGGCGGCGGCGACCCGGCAGTCACCGCGGGCCTGGCATCGGGCTTGCCCTCATCCGCGGACGACGTACATCCGGCGGCCAGAGCCAGCAGAACCACACCGCACAACACCGGCACCGTACGCACGTCGGCCACTCCCGCTCATCCCTTCGACGACCGCGCTCACGGTCGTCACCGGCCCGCCATGATCCCGCAAGTCGCCGCTGCGCTCAACCCGGCCCAGGCTCATGCCGTACCGCTGGGGCGATCAGATGGATATCACCTGACCAGAGGTCTCACCGTCGGCCGTGCGATGCGCTGACCCGTTCCTGCTTCTTCCTGCGAAAACCTGGCTGCCTGAGTGCGGTCCGTTGATTCGCATCTGCATTTTCTCACTGCGCGAATGATTCCTTTGGCATGCGCTTTTCCGCATTCCAGCTCTTCGCGCGCCCATTCAACGGCAAAGGAATGCCCGTGGAAAGCGACGCCACAGCAACGGATTTCAACCAGCCCGTCATCGACGAGTTCCGAGCCCACGGCGGCCGGGTGGGCGGCATGTTCGAGGGCGCCACCCTCGCCCTGCTGACCACCACCGGAGCCCGCACCGGCCGGCGCCGCAGCAGCCCCGTGGGCTGGGTCTCGGTGGACGGCCGCCACGTCGTGGTCGCGTCAGCGGGCGGCGCCCCCGCGAACCCGTCCTGGTACACCAACCTCGTCGCCGACCCCCGGCTCACGGTGGAGAATGGCACGGACACCTACGCGGCGACAGCCGAGATCCTGCGCGGCCAGGACCGCGCCGACCTGTGGGACCGGGTGATCGCCGTCGCGCCGGGCTACGCCGACTACCAGAACCGGACCGCCCGCGAGATCCCGCTCATCGTCATCCGCCGCCAATAGGCGCCGGCCAGGGTCAGGCTGGGATTGCGGCCTGCGGCCCCGAGCGACCGGCGGCCCCGAGCGACCGGCGGCCCCGAGCGACCGGCGGCCCTGAGTGGCCGGCGGCCCTGAGTGGCCGGCGGCCCTGAGTGGCCGGCGGCCCTGAGTGGCCGGCGGCCCTGAGTGGCCGGCGGCCCTGAGTGGCCGGCGGCCCTGAGTGGCCGGCGGCCCTGAGTGGCCGGCGGCCCTGAGTGGCCGGCGGCCCTGAGTGGCCGGCGGCCCTGAGTGGCCGGCGGCCCTGAGTGGCCGGCGGCCCCAAGTGGCCGGCGGCCCTGAGTGGCCAGCGGCCCCAAGTGGCCAGCGGCCCCAAGTGGCCAGCGGCCCCGAGCGGCCAGCGGCCCCGAGCGGCCAGCGGCCCGCGGCGGTGGCGGAGCGGGTTACTCGGGGAGGCGGGGGCCGGCTTCGCGCTGGGAGGTCAGCCAGGACTCGACGTCGGAGGAGGAGCGGGGCAAGCCGGCCGAGAGGTTGCGGTGGCCGTCGGCGGTGACGAGGACGTCGTCCTCGATGCGGATGCCGATGCCGCGGAGCTCTTCGGGGACCAGGTCGTCCTCGGTCTGGAAGTAGAGGCCGGGCTCGACGGTGAGGACGTAGCCCTCCTGGAGGGTGCCGTCGCGGTAGAGCTCCTTGCGGGCGGCGGAGCAGTCGTGGACGTCGATGCCGAGCATGTGGCCGAAGCCGTGGAGGGTCCAGCGGCGGTAGACCGTGGAGTCCTCGGACATGGCTTCGTCGACGCTGACCGGGAGGAGGCCGAGGTCGTGGAGGCCTTCGGCGAGGACGCGCATGCAGGTGAGGTGGATGTCCTGGTAGGCGACGCCGGGTTTGACGGCGTCCATGCCGGCCTGCTGGGAGGCGTGGACGATGTCGTAGACCTGGCGTTGCAGGGGGGTGAAGGTGCCGTTCACCGGGATCGTGCGGGTGACGTCGGCGGTGTAGAAGGAGCGGGCCTCGACGCCCATGTCCATGAGGAGGAGCTCGCCGGGCTTGGTGATGCCGGTGTTGCGGACCCAGTGCAGGATCGTGGCGTGGGCGCCGGCGCCGACGATGCTGCCGTAGCCGACGTCGTTGCCGTCGGTGCGGGCGCGCAGGCCGAAGATGCCCTCGAGGAGGCGCTCCTTGACGCCGCGGTCGGCGGGCAGGACGCGGGCGACGTCCTCGAAGCCGCGGACCGTGGCGTCGATGGCCTCCTGGAGCTGGGCGATCTCCCACTCGTCCTTGACGAGTTTGAGCTCGGAGATCACGGCGGCGAGGGCGCGGTCACGGCGGACCGTGGGGTCGGCCTCGTAGGCGAGGACCGTGCGGTCGACGGCGGGGTCGAGGCCGCGCAGGACCCGGGTGCGGGCCGGCGCGGAGTCGGCGAGCGCCTGGCCGAGCAGCTGGTAGGGGGCGGTGTCGATGCCCAGCTCGGTGGAGCGCTCGGCGAGGGTGTGCCGGCGGCCGACCCACAGCTCGCCGTTGCGGCTGCGGAAGAAGCCGTCGGTGTCCTTGGAGTTGCGGTCGTGGGTGTAGAGCACCGCGTCGTGGCCGGAGCCGCTCGGGCGCATCACGAGCACCCCGTCGGGGTCGGCGTCACCGGTGAGGTAGACGTAGTCGCTGCCCGGCCGGAAGTTGTAGTCGGTGTCGTTGGCGCGCACCTTCTCGTTGCCGGTCGGGATGATCAGCGTCTCGCCCGGGAACGCGTCGGAGAGCGCGGCGCGGCGTTTGGCGTAGTTGGGAGCCTCGGGCCGGGTCACGACCTCGAGCGCGTCCTCGCGCCATCCGTCCCGCATGAACTGCAGGAACGCCTCCGGGAAGTCGGGGTCGTGCGACTCCGTCTTCGGCGCTGACGCCGGTGTTGCTGCCTGCTCGGCCATGGTTGGCCCTCCCGTCGGTCCGCGTGCCGTCCATGACGTTACCGCCTGGGGCCGACACAAATCGCGCCCGGATGCCCGGGTGAAGATCAACTACGGGTGCAGGGTGAGGCACGCCACTCTCGGTCCGGCCGTGCCGGCCTTTCCCGCCTCGGTACGCGTGAGCTCGGCATGCACGATCAGCGAACGAGGCGACGTGGTCGTGTCGAACGCCCAGTCCTGGTTCGCGGCGACGGTGGCGGCGCCCTTGCTGTCGGTGGTGAAGTCGAGCCACACCTCGTTGCGCGGGTTCGCGTACGCCGGATCGACGCTCGGTTTTGAGGGGTCGGCCTGGTGCTGGTAGTGCGGTCCGGCGTCGTCGGGCACGGATGTGCAGGTCATCGTGTGCAGATGCGCCCCGTACGCCCGCCGCGCGAGCATTCCGGTGACCGCGAGCCGTACCCGTACCCCCATGGTGGTGGTGGCGATCGTGACCTGAGCCGTCGCGCCTGCCGGGACCACCGCCTTGTTGTAGGTGATCGCCTGGACGCCCTGCGGCGCGGGCTGGAACGTGCCGGACGCCGTGCCCTCGGTCATCGGGGCCTGCGGGTCGGCGGACGCGGAGCTGGACGTGGTGGCGACGGGAAGACCGCTGGAGACGATCCACGGCGTGCCGGCCGGGGGCAGTGTCGGGGGCGTGCTGCTGCTACTTCCCGGGGTGCCGCAGCCGGCGAGCGATGTGACCAGGAGGGCGAGAGCGGGCAAGACAAGACGAGGCATGGTCAAATAATGCCAAACCAGTTCATAACGGACGAGCATCGGGCGGGTGCTAGCTTTCTGACGCTGCGGGCGCGAGGCCGGCGGCGAGGCCGGGAGGGGATCAACAATGGGGTACGCGGTAGTGCTCGGCGAGGCGCTGATCGACCTCCTCGAAACCGAACGCGACGGCGAGCTGATCTACCGCCAGGCCATCGGCGGCGCCCCGCTCAACGTGGCGGTCGGCGTGACCCGCCTCGGCGGTGACGTCCGCTACGTGGGCTCGCTCGGCAGCGACACCCTCGCCGACCGCATCGCGACGTTCCTGCGCGAGACCGGGGTCGGCACCGACTCCACGATCCGCGTCCCCGTGCCGACCACGCTCGCGGTGACGACGTTCGAGGGCGCCGAGCCGACGTTCCAGTTCTACGGCGAGCCGCCGTCCTACGCGCTGGTCGGCCCCGACGACGTCGACGAGCAGTCGGTGGCCGGTGCGGCCGTGCTCTACGCCGGCTCGATCAGCCTGATGCGCGAGCCCTTCCAGGCGGCGGCCCGCGCGGCCTGGTCGGTGCCCGGCCCGCTGAAGGTCTTCGATCCCAACGTACGCCCGAAGCTGCTGCCCGACGTCGCCGCGATCATCGCCCTGCGCGAGCTCGTCGAGGAGTACTTCGCCACCGCCGACCTGGTGAAGCTGAGCTCCGCCGACGCCGAGGTCCTGTGGGACGGCGCGACCCCCGCGACCGCCGCGGCGCACATCCTCAAGCTCGGCGCCCGCGCGGTCGTCGTGACCTGCGGCGCGAAGGGTGCCTACGTCGCCACCGCCGAGGGCACGACGATGCTCCCGGCGCCGACGGTGGCCGCGGTCGACGCCACCGGCGCGGGCGACTCGGTGATGGCCGCGCTGGTCAGCCGGCTGCTCGCCGACGGCGTCCCGGCCGACCTGGCGGGCTGGCAGCGCTACGTCACGTTCGCCCTCGCCGTGGCCGGCCTGGTCTGCGAACGCCCCGGCGGCGCGGTCGCCATGCCGACCACCGACGAGCTCACCGCCCGCTGGGGCGCGCTGAGCTAGCGGCTGTTCCTCGCTTCCTCGCTCTCGCGGTGAAGCGCTACCGGATGTTGATTGCTTTCTCGCTCTCGCGGTGAAGCGCTACGGGATGTTGATTGCTTTCTCGATGAAGCGCTGACGGTCGAGGAGGGCGCGTTCGACGCGCACCTCGGCCACCAGCGTGGCACCGTCGTGGACGGTCACGTCGAAGAAGAGCCGCCGGCCGTCCACCTTGGCGAGGACGGCCTGCGCGACGACCTTGCGCCCGATCGGCGTCGGCAGCAGATGCTCCACCGTGGCCCGGGTGCCGACCGTGGTCAGCCCGCCGGGGATCAGCCGGGAGGTCACCACCACCGTCGCGGTCTCGGCCAGCGCGAGCACCCGCGGCGTGGCGAGCACGGGCACGTCGCCGGAGCCGAGCGACTGGGCCGTGTCGGCGTCGGTGACGGTCAATTCCACCCGGGCACTGAGCCCGGGCTTGAACTCGGGAAACTCCATCCACCGACCCTATGCCGTCGGTGCCTGGGCGCGATCGGGTCGCTGCCAGAGCGCGTCGACCGGCTCGTTCACCGTGGACGTCATCAGCGGTGCGGGACCGCGGGCCTGCCGGGCGCGGATGGACAGCTGCTCGGCCAGCCACCACGCCTCGGCCACGTCCCGGTCCTTCGCGACCCCGGACTGCCCGCCGGCCGTGTCCGCGTAGACCGTGGCGAGGTCCAGCAGGCGTTGCACCGGGCCCTGGATGACGCGGACGCTCTGCAGGCGTGCGTACGGAACAAGGGTCATTTCCCTGGTCAGCACGCCGGTCCGGGCGACGAAGACCTCGGGCGTCAGCCCGGCACCCATCGCCCGGAACGCGAACGGATGCAGCCAGCGGGCCCGGCGCGGCGGGGGAGCGGTCGGCAGCGCCCCCAGATCGACACCCGGCAGCACCTCCCACACCAGCAACCGGCCCGCCTCGAACACCCCGACGGGCAGCAACCGGTCGGAGCGCTTGTCGTCGCCACCTGACTGCGGTCCCGCGTACCCGGCGATGTCGAGCCGCAGATGCAGCCAGCCCTGCAGGCGCCACAACAGCGGCCACGTCACCCCGATCGCCTGCACCCGGTTCAGCGGGACGATCTGGCTCCGCGTCTCCACCAGTCCGAACCGGACCGACAGCCGCCCGTCCGCGTCACGCCCCAGCCGGAAATCCCAGTCCTGCAGCACGCGGCGAACCGGCTGCAGCACCACACCGGCCATCGCGGTCACGGTGCTCGCGATACCGATGAACGTCCACGACCCCTCCAGCACGAACTGGGTGACCACGAACGCCACCCCGACGGGCAGGAAGAACGCCTGCGGCGTGAGCAACTGGCTGATCACGAGATCCCGGTTACGCACGCGGAACAACGGGCGTTCCGGCATCGGCGCCTGCTCAGCGGTGGCCTGCTCTCCCGATCCGGGGGTACGCCCGGCAAGCGCGAGCAACCGCTCCCGCAACGCCGAAGCCTCCTTCACCGACAGGTACGCAAGCGGCGCCTCGGTCTTGCCCCCGCCCACCACCTCGAGGCGCAACTCGGCAAGCCCGGTCAGCTGAGCGAGCAACGGCCGCCTGAGCTCCACGGCCTGCAACCGGTCGAGCGGGATCGCCCGGTTCCGCCGCCAGAGCAACCCGTCCTGGATCCGCAGCTCGCGCCCGACCAGGTGATACCCGGTGTTCAACCACCCGATCACCGAGTAGATCACCACCCCCACGGCCAGCACGGCCACCACGATCGCGAACCGCTCCAGCCCGACCTGCGACAACGTCTGCCAACTCAACGCCGCCACGATCACGGCAATCGACTTCGCCCCGTTCAGCAACGGACTCAGCGGATGCAACCGCCGCCGCGGCTCGCCCCGGGTTCCACCACCCTCAGCACCGTGCCCGCCCGCATCCGGCCCGTCCGGCAGACCCGGGTAGGCAGGCAGCCCGTCTGGCGGGCCCGCGTGGGTAGGCGGTCCGCCTGGCAGGCCTGGGTGGGTGGGTGGTCCGCTCGGAGGGCCCGGGCGGGTGGGCGGCCCTGCCAGCTGACTTGGGTGGGTGGGCGGCTCGCTCTGATAGGCCGGGTGTGTGCCCGGCCAATGGGGGCTGGGAGCGGATTGTGCAGGCGGTCCGGGCTGCGTCAGGCCGGCCTGCGATGCTGGTCCGGGCTGTGGTGCTGGTCCGGGCTGTGGTGCTGGACCGGGCTGTGGTGCCGGGCCGGACTGCGATGCCGGGCCGGCTTGCGGTGTCGGGTCAGGCAGGGGTGTGGGGTCGGCGTGTGGTGTGGCGGCGGGCAGAGGTGTGGGGCCGGGTGGCGAGGGCGGGTCGGGTTGGGGGCGGGCGTCGGGGGCGGTCACAGGCCCTCGGCCCGGTCTTCGCCGAGGGCGGTGAGGCGGTCGCGGAGGCGGGCGGCTTCGGCGGGGTCGAGGCCGGGGATCTTGGCGTCGCTGGCGGCCGAGGCGGTGTGCAGCTGAACCGTGGCGAGTTTGAAGGCGCGTTCGAGGGGGCCGGCGGTGACGTCGACGAACTGCATCCGCGCGTACGGAACGATGGAGAGCCTGCGCACCACCAGGCCGTGCCGGACCAGCAGGTCGTTGTCGCGCTCGGCGTAGCCCCAGGCGCGGACGGCGCGCACGGTCACCACCGAGCGCCAGATCGCCGCGACGACCACCAGCGCCATCGCCGCGGGCCAGAACCAGTGCCGGTTGAACCACCACCCGGCGCCGAGGCCGGCGAGCACGACGACCACCAAGGAGGCGCGGTTGATCAGTTCCACAGTGATCAGGCTCCGCGAGACGGGCCGCCACTGCACGGTCTCGGGCCATGGCTCCAGGGCGCTGAGGGGTGCGCCCGGCGGGTTGGCGCCGGGTTGAGTCACGCCGGAAAGCTCGGTCACCTTTGAAAGATTAGGCGGTGGGACGGAACGCGGTCACCTCACGCAGGAAACCCCGGGCCCCCAGAAACTCACCCAGCGTCTCCCGGTGCAGCTCACAGGCCAGCCAAATCTTCCGGTACGCGTCGGAGTGCAGTTTCGGATTGTTCCACCGAAGCTCCCACAGCGCCGCTTCACGGCAGCGTTTCGCCGAACACTGAACCGCAAGCTCCTCCACCACGCCCCCGACCGTACCCGCCCCGGTCGCGTGGCCGGGCGTGGGCACAACCGGCGGCCGGGCTCGGTTCGGTTCGGCAGTAGGACTGAAGCGGAGGCGGCGGCTGGGGCCGGCGTGGTTCCGCAGTTGGGTGGGCACGGCGGCGGCTGTGGTTTGCGCACTGAAAAGGGGGGCGGTCTCAACTCGCCCGGCGTGACCGGTGGGCCGGTGTGGTTCTTTCCGACATTTCGCCGGAGTGGAATGTCCGTTACCGGCGGGCTGCGGACATCGGGCGAACCGGGCCGGTGGGGAGTGGAGTCGCTGCTCGAAACCGCGGACAACCAGCGGGAACGGCGAATATTTGAGCGCCGGGCGACCACGGGGGAAGTCGCCCGGCGACGGGGTGAATGTTACACGGGTGATCCGGGCTTTCGTCTACCCGCTCGTTGTGCCCGTCCGTGCGTATCGCGCAGAAAGATCGACATCTCCGTAGTCTGGCGTCGGCGCGTAATGCGGCACTGCCGGACTGCTCCCAGCATGGTCGTGTAAGTCTTGAGCGTCGGCATACGCGCCGACTCGACCGCGAAGTGCACACGCTGTTGGAGGACCGGTGGCCCAGCCGACCACGCCCGAGGGTACGACCAGCGCTTCCGCGACCGGTAACCCGGCGGGAGCCCCGGTGCCGCCCGCGCAGGACGCCACCCAGCTCGAAAGGGCGATGTTCGAGGTCAAGCGGGTGATCGTCGGGCAGGACCGGATGGTCGAGCGCATGTTCGTGGCGCTGCTCGCCCGCGGCCACGTGCTGCTCGAGGGTGTGCCCGGTGTCGCCAAGACGCTCGCCGTGGAGACGCTGGCCCGGGTGGTCGGCGGTTCGTTCTCCCGGGTGCAGTTCACGCCCGACCTGGTGCCCGCCGACATCGTCGGCACCCGGATCTACCGCCAGTCGAGTGAGAAGTTCGACGTCGAGCTCGGGCCGGTCTTCGTCAACTTCCTGCTCGCCGACGAGATCAACCGCGCTCCCGCGAAGGTCCAGTCGGCCCTGCTCGAGGTCATGGCCGAGCACCAGGTGTCGATCGGCGGCGAGAGCCACCGCGTCCCGGACCCGTTCCTGGTCATGGCGACGCAGAACCCGATCGAGCAGGAGGGCGTCTACCCGCTCCCCGAGGCCCAGCGTGACCGCTTCCTGATGAAGATCATCGTCGGGTACCCGACCGACGCCGAGGAACGCGAGATCGTCTACCGCATGGGCGTCAGCGCGCCGGAGCCCAAGACGATCTTCAACGCCGACGACCTCCTCGCCCTGCAGCGCCGCGCGGACCAGGTCTTCGTGCACAACGCCCTGGTCGACTACACGGTCCGCCTGGTGCTCGCCACCCGCGCCCCCGCGCAGCACGGAATGCCCGACGTGGCCCAGCTCATCCAGTACGGCGCCAGCCCCCGGGCCTCCCTCGGCATCGTCCGCGCCACCCGGGCCCTGGCCCTGCTCCGCGGCCGCGACTACGCCCTGCCCCAGGACGTCCAGGACATCGCCCCGGACATCCTGCGCCACCGTCTGGTCCTCAGCTACGACGCCCTCGCCGACGACATCCCCGCCGACCACATCGTCGCCCGCATCATGTCCAGCGTCCCGATGCCCTCGGTCGCCTCCCGCCAGGACGCGTCCAACGGTCACACGCCGGCCGCCCCGCCGAACGGCGGCTACCCCGGCCAGGTCTCGGCCGTCCCGGCCCCGGCGAGCGGCGTGCCGTATCCGCACCCCGGCGCCTACCCGGTCGGCCCCGGAGCCATGGGTGGCCAGGCCGCCCCCACGGGCCTCGCCGGCTTCGGCAACCAGGGCGCTTTCGGCGGCCAGCCCGGCCCGGGCGCGCAAGGCGGTCCGGGCCAGGGTGGTCCGGGACAGGGTGCGCCGGGCCAGGGCGCCCAGGGTGGCCCCGGGGACGCGGGTCAGCCGCAGCCGGGTCAGGTGCGCTCCGGCCAGCCACCGACCGGCCAGCCACCGACCGGCCAGCCACCGACCGGCCAGCCACCGACCGGCCAGCCACCGACCGGCCAGCCACCGACCGGCCAGCAGCCGACCTGGCCGGGACAGCAGTGACGGTCCGCCCGTGACGACACCTGACAACCCGCCCCCACCCGCCGAACCCGCCGAGCCAGCCGCCGGATCAACCACCGCCGGATCAACCACCGCCGGCCCGGCCAGTTCCGGCCCGGCAGGCACTGCGCCGAGTGCTTCCGATTCGAGCGCATCGCCTGCCGCCGGCCAGTCCGGGGGCATCGATTACGCCAGCGGCTCGCCCTCCCGGGCGAGCGCCGACTACGCGACGGCGAATGCTGCAGGTAACGGATTCACCGGCGCGCCGGCCTCGTCGCCCAGCACCGGTCCCCAGCCGACCGCCCCCAACGGCGGTTACGCACCCACGGCGGGCAACGGCCGCGGCACAGCAACGACCACCAGCAGCAGGCCCGCGAAATCCGGGTCAGGCCGCACCGCGGATCTCCCGCCCCCGATCACGGGTGCCGGCACCGCTCGCGCCGAGGTGGTTCTCGCGCGCCTGCAACTGCTGGTGACCCGCAAGCTCGACGGCCTGCTCCAGGGCGACTACGCGGGCCTGCTCCCCGGCCCCGGCAGCGAGGCGGGCGAGAGCCGCGAATACCGCCCCGGTGACGACGTACGCCGCATGGACTGGCCGGTGACCGCCCGGACGACGATGCCGCACGTCCGGCGTACGGTGGCGGATCGGGAACTCGAGACCTGGATGGCGATCGACCTGTCGGCGAGCCTGGATTTCGGCACCGCGCGGTATCTCAAGAGTGACCTGGTGCTGGCGGCCGCGACCGCGATGGCGCACCTGACCGTCCGCGGTGGGAACAGGATCGGCGCGGTGGTGGGCACAGGTTCGGGTCTTACCGTACGCAGTGAGCGCGCCCCTTTCTGGAAACGCCGCCGGAAAACCGTCGAGCAACCACCTGAGCAGGCACCGGTCGTGCGCCTCCCCGCGCGGCCCGGTCGTAAAGAGGCTCAGGGGCTGTTGCGCGCGATTGCGCGTACCGAGATCAGGCCCGGTCGTGCGGATCTGGGTGAGTTGATCGACATGCTGAACCGGCCACCGCGCCGCCGGGGTGTGGCAGTGGTCGTGTCGGACTTCCTGGCGCCGGTGGAGAGCTGGTCCCGGCCGGTCCGCAAGCTGGGCGTACGCCACGACGTGCTCGCCATCGAGGTGGTGGACCCGCGGGAGCTGGAGCTTCCCGACGTCGGCGTGCTGACCCTCGCCGACCCGGAGACCGGGTCGCTGCACGAGGTGCACACCGGTGACGCGAGTCTGCGGGCTCGGTACGCTGAGGCCGCGGGGCAGCAGCGAGGCGAGATCGCGCGGGCGTTGCGTGCCGCGGGGGCCGCTCACCTGAGACTTCGTACCGACACCGACTGGCTGCTGGACATGGTCCGCTTCGTGGCCGCCCAAAGACACGCTCGCACCCGGGGGACCACCCGATGATTCGTTTCCTGCAACCGTGGTGGCTGCTCGCCGTCCTGCCCGTGCTGCTCGTGGCCGGTGCGTACGTGTGGCGCCAGTTCCGCAAACGTCAGTACGCCATGAAGTTCACCAACGTGGACCTGCTGCGCACGCTCGCCCCCAAGGGACTGGGCTGGCGCAAGCACATCGCGGCCAGCGCGTTCCTGCTGAGCCTGCTGATCCTGGCGCTCGCCCTGGCCCGCCCGTCCGTGGACCGCGACGAGCCCCTCGAACGCGCCACGGTCATGCTGGCGATCGACGTCTCGCTGTCGATGGAGGCGGACGACGTCGCCCCCAACCGCATCGAGGCGGCGCAGGAGGCGGCGAAGGCGTTCGTGCAGGAGCTGCCGCCGACCTACAACCTGGGCCTGGTCTCGTTCGCGAAGGCGGCGAACGTGCTCGTCTCCCCGACGAAGGACCGCGCGGCCGTGATCGCCGGCATCGACGGCCTCACCCTCGCGGAGGCCACGGCGACCGGCGAGGCGGTCTTCACGTCCCTGGACGCGATCCGCTCGGTCCCGTCGGACGGCGCGGACGGTGCCCCGCCCGCCCGGATCGTGCTGCTCTCCGACGGCTACCGCACCTCGGGACGCTCGATCGAAGACGCCGCCACGGCTGCCGAGTCGGCGAACGTGCCGGTCTCGACGATCGCGTTCGGCACGGACACCGGTGTGGTCGATATTCGTGGGGCGCTGCAACGCGTACCCGTGGATCGGTTGTCCTTGCAGCAGCTCGCCGAGAAGACCAAGGGCTACTTCTACGAAGCGGCCTCGGTCAGTGAGCTGAAACAGGTCTACGAGGACATGGGCAGTTCCATCGGCCACCGGACCGAACCCCGCGAGATCACCCAGTGGTACGCCGGGACGGCACTGCTGTTCGGTATCGCGGCGGCGGCGTTGAGCCTGCTCTGGACGTCCCGCCTGCCGTGATCTTTTTTGCTCGGCCCTTACTTTGCCAAGGGCCGAGCATCCCGGTCACGGGTTGTTGTGGACGAGGACGAACACGACGACCACCCAGGCGGCGGCGATGGTGAAGCTCAGCGGAGCGACAAAACGGTTCATGGCTATGACTTTCCGGTAGGGCGTACGGGGAAAGTGCGCACCAGGAAGTCGCGACCGGGACCCCCTGCCATGCCGCGGCGCAGCGCGACGGACATCCGGGCACGCGGCGGCGAACACGGATGTGGCAGGAGGCATCAGGGAAACTGGGTCAGCGGGTCATGACCGGCCTGCGCACCCCGATGACGGGGTGCGAGGAGGGCTCAGAGCGGCTGACGAGCGGCCCGGCCACGACTAGGAGGATCGCTATCTCGCACAGCGATCACCTCCGTCGGTAGGGGCCGTCTAGAACCGAGCCAGACAGTACTCCTTAAGCGCAAATTAAGAAATTCGGCCCCACCGTGTCGTACGCCACCTCACCCCGGCCACCGCCGCCAGCCCCACCCCGAGCACCGGCAGCCACGCGACCCGCTCGAACACCCATCCGCGCCCGTCCGGAACCCCGACCAACCCACCCCGGCCTGCGAAAACAGCCACCGCCCCCAGCAACACACTCTGATGCCAGAGATACACGGGTACGCCCACCCGGTTGACCTCCCGAACCGCCCTCCGGGCCCACGCCGCCCCGGTGCGCCCGGGCTTGCGGAGAGCGAGAAATACCCCTATCTGGGCGACCCCGAGCGCCACCGCCACCAGCGAGGGCGGAGCAAGATTCGACCGCCCGTCCCCCGGCACCCCGACAGCGCTCACGGGATACCCGCCGACGGTCACGAGCAGCCCGAGCACCACACCCCCGCCGACAACCATCCACACCCCGCCCCACCTGCTCCCGACCCCACCCGCCACCGCAATCCCCAATACCCACGGCACCACCCACCCCGCCACCACAGCTACCCCACCGGGCACCCACCCAAGGTCCGTTCCCACAACCACCACCACCGCCGGAACGGCAACGAGCACGCCGTACCGCCCGACCCACCGCACGAGAAACCCGCTACAGGCCCGCAACACCAAATAGGGCCCCAAAAACCACAACGGACTGACCACCACCAACCCCACAGTCCGCAACGTCCCACCCGGCACCCCCGCAACAACACCAGCCCCCAGCACAACCCCCCACCCCCCAACCAGCCCCAAGACCCCCCTCCCGGTACGCCCCAGCCCCCCGCTCCCACCGCCCCATGTCCGCCGTTCGCCCCATGTCCGCCGTTCGCGCTGCGTCTGGTGTTCGCGTTGTTTCTCGGGCTCGCGCCGTACCCCTTGGTCGCGCTGTACCCCTTGGTCGCCCTGCGTCGCCGACAGCCGCGACCGAGCGGCGGCGAACCCGCCGGCGAAGAAGAAAAGCCCAAGCGTCTGCAACACCCAGCTCACCGGCGCGAACAACGGCATAGCGCTGAGCGGACTGGCATTACGTAACCCATCCGGCCCCACAACGAACCCGGTAACCAGCCAATGCCCCACCACCACGCCACCCATGGCCCAGACCCGCAACACATCAACACCCCGATCCCGAACCGCCACACCACCCGCCCGAGACCCACCCGGCCCGGCCTCGCTGCTGGGCGTGCCGCCGGGCTCGGGCATGGTGCTGGGCGTGTCTCCCGATCCGGTCGTGGTGCTCGGTGTGCCGTTCTGCTCGGTCGTGGTGCTGGGCGTGCCGCCGGGCTCGGCCTCGCTGCTGGGCGTGCCGGTCCGCTCGGGCCTGGTGCTCACAGGGCGCTGCCCGGTGCGCGGCGGGGCGGTGTCGGGGTCAGGACGATTTCGGCGACTGCTTCCAGGGTTTCGGAGCCGGGGCTGAGGTAGCCGTCGTGGCCGGTGACGCCGCCGGTGGGGAGTTCGACCGCGCCGAACCGGGGGTTCGACGGGCGTCGTCCGTGGCCCAGGTGACCGATCCGGGCCTGCGGGATACGGTGGATCCAGTCGGTGGGGGCGAGCGCCGACCACACCTGGGCCCCGCCCAGATCCGCCGCCCGATTGTGGCCCATACCGGGTGCACCGAGGGCGATCACATCCGCGACCCTGGGCAGACTTGGCGCCGCCAGCCCGATCACCAGCGCGCCGTAGCTGTGACCGATGAGGGTGACGGCGGCGGGTGCGGGCAATGCTCGTACGAAGGAAATCAGGTCCTCGGCTCCCGCGCGGGCCCGCAGATCCCGGGCAGACTCCAGGTTGAGCCCCTCCGGCGGGTCATAGCCCAGCCAGGCAACCACCGCGACCCGGGCACCGGGATCAACCGCCCGCACAGCCGCAAAAATCTCCCGAGCCTGCACCGCCGGCGCCCGCCGCCGCACCCCACCCAGCCCCCGATCGAAATCCCGCAACGTGGTGTCCACCCCGGGCACCAGCACCGCGATCCGGGTAGCCCGCGCCAGATCACCGACCACTTCCACAGCCCGCCCGTCACCCCGCACGTCATACTCGAGAAAATTGCGCCCAGCGAACGCAGGCAGCACCACGCCGGCCGAGCCCACACCGGTTCCGAAGCGAGCGGGCATGGCCACATCGGATGCGTCCGGCCCGGCTCCGAAGCGGACCGGCAGCGCCACGTCGGGCGAGTCCGGGCTGGTTCCGAAATGGGCGGGCAGGCCGTAAACGCTGATGGCGAGCAGCAGGGCAATCGTCGTTATCCGCATACCGGGCAGCGTCGACTGCCGCCCATCCGCAGCGCGTCACCCCACAGCGCTCACCCAGGCGCAATACCGCAGAGCTATATGCCACCCGCCCACCCACCCGCCCGCCCACCCACCCGCCCAGTCACCCACCCGCCCAGTCACCCACCCGCCCAGTCACCCACCCGCCCAGTCACCCACCCGGCAAGTCACCCCCCAGTCAGCCGCCCGGCCACACACCCGCTCGGCCACACACTCGCCTGGCTGGGCGCCCGGCCAGTCACCCGGCCGCGCTGCGGGGCCGCTGTTGTCCGGCCGTGTGTCACGGGTCCGCTGTGCACGGGTCCGCTGTGCACAGGTCCGCTGGGCACCGGTCCGTTATTCGCCGGCTGCTACCAGTCCTGTTTCGTAGGCCAGGACGACAGCTTGCGCCCGGTCACGTAGCCCGAGTTTGGCCAGGACGCGGCCCACGTGGGTCTTGACGGTCTGCTCGGCGACCACGAGTGCGGCAGCGATCTCCTGGTTGGACAGCCCCCGCGCGATCAGGCGCAGGACCTCGGTCTCGCGGGGTGTCAGGCCGTTCAGGGCGGTCGCGCGGGGGCGGTCCGCGTGGGGGCGGGAGGCGAATTCCTCGATCAGCGTGCGGGTCACCGAGGGTGCGAGGAGCCCCTCGCCGGCTGCGACGACCCGGACCGCGTGGACCAGGTCGGCGGCCGGTGCGTCCTTGAGCAGGAATCCGCTCGCTCCGGCTCGCAGCGCCGCGAACACGTAGTCGTCCAGGTCGAATGTCGTCAGGATCAGGATGCGCGGGCCGGGGGAGCGGGTCAGTCGCCGGGTGGCCTCGATGCCATCGAGGACCGGCATGCGGATGTCCATCAGCACCACGTCCGGGTCGAGCCGGCGGGTCTCGGTGACGGCCTGTTCACCGTCCGCCGCGTCACCGACCACGAGGATGTCCGGCTGGGCGGCCAGCAGCGCCCCGAAACCCTGCCGCACCATCGCCTGATCGTCCGCGATCAGCACCTTGATCACGCGTCCGCCGCCCCGGCTGACGTCGCCTGTCCGGGCACAACGGGCGATGACGCTGCCGCCGTCGATCGTCCGGGCATGGGAGCTGGGGCCACCACCGTCGCCTGTCCAGCCGTCCCGTCCGGCGCCGCCGCCGCAACCGGATGTCCGGACGCCGCGCCCACCGCCACCGCGTCTCCGGTCGGCCCGCCTGGCGACGACCCGCCTGGCGACGACCCGCCTGGCGACGCCGTGAACGGTAGGCGGGCCGCGACCAGAAAGCCGCCCCGGCTCTGCGGTCCGGCGTCCAGCGATCCGCCCAGCGCCGCTGCCCGCTCCCGCATCCCGATCAGGCCGTGGCCGCCCTTTCCTGCGGGCCGGGGGACAGGCTCCGCCGCCGGCCCGTTCTCCACCTCGACGAGCAACGCACCGGAAGCCCCGCGGACCGCGATGTGGACCTGGCCGCCCGGCGCGTGCCGGGCGGCGTTCGCCAGGGCTTCCTGCACTATTCGGTACGCCGCCAAACCGACCGCCTCCGGCACGTCCGACGGCAACGAGGTGGCCTGCGGGAACGTCACCGAGATGCCGGCCCGGGACGCGGCAGCCACCAGCGCGACCACATCGGAGAGCCCGGGTTGCGGGGCGAGCGCCGGCTCGTTGTCGGAGCGCAGGACGCCCAGCAGGCGGCGCATGTCCGTGAGGGCTGCCCGCGCGGCCGTCGCGATCGCCAGGAATTCCTGCTGTGCCTGCTCGCCGATACCGTCCACGCGGTACGGCGCGGTTTCTGCCTGGACGGCGATCATCGACATGTGGTGGGCGACCACGTCGTGCATCTCGCGGGCGATCCGGGTGCGTTCCTGCAGGACCGCGCGGCGGGCCTGCTCCAGCTCGGTCAGCTCGGCCTGCTCCGCGAGCTGCTCACGGGAACGGCGGCGACGGGACACGGTGTCACCGACGAGGGCTATCGCCACGATGCCGGTCGCGGCTCCCCAGGCGTTCGCCTCAGGGGCGTACACAAAGATGGGCACTATGGTCAGGGTTGTCGCCCACGCGATGACACCCGACTCCTCGCGCAGCGCCAGCCCGCCGAAGACCACCAGGAAAGCCAGGAGCTGAATCGGGGTCCACGGCCATGGTTCATTCGGTTGCAACCCGATGACCCCCAGGAACACCACGGGGTACGCCACCCGCCACGCGAAAAGCGGCCTCCCCGCGGACACCAGGGCCACTGGCAGCACCGTGAGAACTGTCAGCGTCGCAGCGACCCAGGACGCCAGGCCCCGGGTGTCGGTCAGGTAGGCGGAATTGCCCAGCCCCAGGCCGATCAGGACCAGAAGTCCGAGGGGAACGGCGTACACATGGAAGCGTGATGCCGGCAGGGGCCGCCGGCTGTCACGCCCGACGGCCAGCCGGTGCAGCGGGCCGAAAATCTCCATGTCCGGCAGGCTACGGCCGATTGCTGCCCGCGTCGTCGGACCAGGGTCGTATCTTGGACCCCCTACCTGAGTGTGACGTGAGCCGCCTCCCTGCGGCCCGGTCCGGGTTCCGGATACCGGCTGGTAACGCCTAGTCTTCGAGCGATCCGTCTCCGCGGTGCACCCGGCCGCGGCGACCCGTGACGAAAGAAGGAGCAGCGCGTTGGCCCGCACCGTCCTGGTGACCGGAGGAAACCGTGGCATCGGCCTCGCCATCGCGCAGGCTTTCGCCAAACAAGGTGACCGGGTCGCCGTCACCCATCGAGGTAGTGGCGCGCCCGAGGGCCTCTTCGGCGTCGAGTGCGACATCACCGACAACGCCGCCGTCGACGCCGCCTTCACCACGGTGGAGAAGGAGCTCGGCCCGGTCGAGGTGCTCGTCGCGAACGCCGGCATCACCGACGACACGCTGCTGCTGCGCATGTCCGAGGAGCAGTTCACGCGCGTCCTCGACACCAACCTGACCGGCTCGTTCCGGGTCGCCAAGCGCGCCAGTTCCAAGATGCTGCGTGCCAAGTGGGGCCGGATCATCTTCATCTCGTCGGTGGTCGGCCTCTACGGCGGACCGGGCCAGGTGAACTATGCGGCGAGCAAAGCCGGGCTGGTCGGCATGGCCCGCTCGATCACCCGTGAGCTGGGCAGCCGTAACATCACGGCGAACGTGGTCGCGCCGGGCTTCATCGACACCGAGATGACCGACGTGCTGTCCGACGCGCGCAAGGCGGAGATCCTCAAGGCCATCCCCGCCGGGCGGCTCGCAGCCCCGGACGAGGTCGCCCAGGCGGTCACGTTCCTGGCCGGGGACAGCGCGGCGTACATCTCGGGTGCGGTCATCCCGGTCGACGGCGGCCTCGGCATGGGTCACTGACCCTTCCATAATTCGGAAAACTGGAGAATCTGTGTCTGGACTGCTGGCCGGTAAGCGGCTGCTCATCACCGGCATCATCACCGACGCGTCGATCGCGTTCTCGGCGGCGAAGATCGCCCAGGAGAACGGCGCCACGGTCGTGCTGACCGGCTTCGGCCGGCTCTCGCTGGTCGAGCGGATCGCTAAGCGGCTGCCCGAGCCCGCCCCGGTGATCGAGCTCGACGTGACCGACCCGGAGCAGCTCGCCTCGCTCGAGGGCAAGGTCCGCGAACACGTCGACGGCCTCGACGGCGTGCTCCACTCCATCGCCTTCGGCCCGCAGAGCGTCCTCGGCGGCGAGTTCCTCAACGCCGGCTGGGACGACGTGGCGAAGGCGCTGCAGGTCTCCACGTTCTCGTACAAGTCGCTCGCCACGGCCTGCGTCCCGCTCATGGGCCAGGGCGGCAGCATCGTCGGCCTGACCTTCGACGCGACCAAGGCCTGGCCGGTCTACGACTGGATGGGCGTGGCCAAGGCGGGCCTCGAGTCGGCGTCCCGCTACCTCGCACTGCACCTCGGCAAGCAGGGCATCCGCAGCAACCTCGTCTCGGCGGGCCCGCTGCGCACGATGGCGGCGAAGTCGATCCCCGGCTTCGAGCAGTTCGAGGACGCCTGGGCCAACCGCGCCCCGCTCGGCTGGGACCTCACCGACCAGGAGCCGACGGCCCGGGCCATCTGCGCCCTGCTCTCGGACTGGTTCCCCGCCACCACCGGCGAGATCATCCACGTCGACGGCGGGTACCACGCCCTCGGCGCCTGACTCATCGCAGTTTGAAAGCAGGGGCCGCGCGGAAGCGCGGCCCCTGCTGCGTTCCGGCCGCCGCCACCCAAGCCCAACACCTCGCCCCCGCGCCTCGCCCCCCAGCGCCCGGCCCAGCGCCCGGCCCAGCGCCCGGCCCCAACGCCTGCCCCGACCCCCGCAGTCCGGCCCAACGCCCGCAGGCCAAGCTGCCTACCCTTTTGCCTAGCCTCCTAGGATGCTTAAGGCGGTGCGGCGGCGGTTACGCTGCCCCGAAGCCACTCGTCGGACAAAGCCGCAGACCCTAACGTGACAAATGCGTCGGCACGCTGATACGTCAGACTTGTGAGGGTTATTCGGAAACAAAAGATCTTTCGCTTTTGCGGGGTTTAGCGTCTGGCTCGTGGTGCATACACGCTTGTTCCGGGATGATTCGGTGCTCTCGCAACGGTCGGCGATCTTCGCCGTCGTCCTGCTCGCCGTGGCGCTGGTGGGTCCGCCCAGCGCAGCCCAGGCCGCCCCTGCCAACGTCAACACGACGGCGCAGGGCATCCGCGCGACCCTGAGCCTGCTCGGGCTCCCGCTCGGCCCGATCACGACGCCGCAGAGCACGTGGCAGACCGGCCAGTCGATCAACACCAAGACGACGGCGAACGTGAGCCTGCCCGGCGTGGTCGGCACCGGTGCGGTTTCCGCGGTGACCGGCCCGGACGGCGACGGCGGTAACGCCGCGGCGAAGGTCGACGGCCTGAACCTGCTGGGCTCGGGCGGGGTGAGCGCGGACACCGTCAGCACCGCCTGCTCGATGACCCCGGCGGCTGTCACCGGCGGGACCGATGTCCTGAACCTGACGGCGCTCGGCGCGAACGTCAACCCGGCGACCGGTCTGGACCTGAATCTGCCGAACCTGCTGACGGGCAAGCTGGACAAGCAGACCGCCACGTACAACGCGAGCACCGGCCGCCTGGTCTTCACGGTTCAGGCGCTGAATCTGCAGCTGGCGGCGGCCGGCGTCGCCACCGGCACCGTGGTGGTCGCGGAGTCGACGTGTTCGGGTGTGGTGAAGTTCGGGGCGATCGACACCACTGCCAGGACCATCACCCCGGGCATGACGGGTACGCCCACAGTGGCGGTGACCAACGCCGGTGAAGTGGCGGCCCCCAACACCGTGATCACCATCCCCGCCCCGCCGACCGGCTACACCCTCGGCAACGTCACGACGACCGGTGGCGGTACCTGTTCGACGGCGAGCACCACGCTGATCCGCTGCACCGGTGTGACCGTGCCGGGCGCGGGGAGTGTCACCGTGTCGCTGCCGGTGACCGTGGGTGCGAACGCGGCGGGTGCGGGCAACTGGCAGCCGGCTGCGGGCACGATCACCGCGGTCAGCACGCCGTTCCCGGCGTTGACCGGCACCACGATCGAGGTGAGTGGCGCGGGCCGGCTGGTGACGGTCGGGACCCCGCAGACGACGAGCGGGTCGATCGTCGTCACGCAGATGTCGTTGCCGGCGGGCAAGACCGCGCAGACGCCGATCACCGTGAGCAACGGCGGCCCGTCCGACGCGACGACGACGGTGACGGTGCCGCTGGCGGGCCGGCCGAACGGTGTCTCCGTCGTGAGTGCCGCGGTGGGTAGCAATCCGTGCACGGTGTCCGCGAGCACGATCACGTGTTCGTCGGTGACGGTGCCCGCCAATGACAAGATCGAGATCACGGTCAAGGCCGCGGCGACCACCACCACCCCGGTGGGTACGACGTGGGATCTGACCGGCATCGCGGCAAGCCTCAACGGGTACGCGCTGACCGGCGCCGGCCGGCTGCTGACCGTCAGCGATCCCGACGTGAACCTCAACAACGGGGTGACGATCACGCCGGTCGACGCGATTCCGGGTGGTCCCGCGGCGATCGTCCGGGTGCGGGTCGCGAACTCGGGGATCACGGCGGGGACGAACACGTCGGTGACCATCCCGGCGCCGCCCGCTGGTTACACGGTCGGGAACGTGACGACGTCCGGTGGCGGTTCGTGCGTCAGCAACTCGGCGAGCATCTACTGCACCAACGTGACGGTGCCGCCGATGGGGGCGGTGACGGTGTCCGTGCCGGTGACGCTGGCGTCGGGTGTCACGGCGAACTGGACGACCACGCCGGGCGCGCCGGTGAGCGCGGCGAGCGGTGACTCGACCGGGCAGGCGTCGGGGCTGATGGTCACGGCGACGCCGCAGTGGACGTTCTCGGTGGACGTGACCGGGCCGGCTCCGCGTACGGTGCGTCCTGGTCAGAGCACGACCATGAACGTCACGGTGACCAACGACGGCCCCTCGGACGCGACCGCGTCGGTGTTCACGATCCTGGCGCCGCGGTCGACGACGTTCGGCACCTTGACGGGTACGGCGGCGCAGCGCTGCACGGTGACCGGGCCGGCGGCGCTGCGGTGCACGGTGACGCTGGTGGCGGATGACGACGTGGTGTTCGTGCTGCCGTTGACCATCGCGGCGAACGCGGATCCGGCGACGCCGCTCGACGGTGGTTGTGTGAGCTTCAACGGGGACGCGGACTGCTCCGACCCGGAGGACGAGGGTCTGCCGAGCATCCAGTTGCGCACGCCGCTGGGCACCAGGCTGAACGTCGTGCCGGTCCGGGCGACGATCACGCCGGGTACCAGTGGTGTCGCCAAGCTGCGGCTGACGTCGACGCAGGACGAGTCCGGTCTGACGGTGAGCGTGCCGACCCCGGATCTGCCGGCCGGGTTCCAGTTGACCGCGGTGAGCACCACGGCGACCTCGGGTTCGTGCTCGATCGGTGCGAACGCGGTGTCCTGCAGCGGCCTGGTCCTGACGCCGAACCAGCCGCGTGAGGTGGCGATGACGGTCGCGGTCGGTCCGGCGGTCGCGCAGGGCACGGACTGGACCTCGACGGCCACGAAGGTGTCCGACGGGGACGAGACGCTGACCCAGCCCGCGGATCTGGCCGTGACGGGCCCGCCGGTGATCGATCTGAGCGCGACGGTGACCGGCCCGCCGGACAACACCGTGCAGCCCGGTGACACGACGCAGGTGACCGTGGTGGTCGCCAACGCCGGCCCGTCGGACGCCGCGACCGCGAAGGTGAGCGTGCGGGCGCCGCAGGGCACGACGTTCGTGCCCCCCTTCCCCGCCGGGTGCACGCTGACGTCACCGACCGTGGTGGAGTGCACGGCTACGCCGATCGTGGCGGGTGGCCAGGGCCCGCAGTGGGTGCTGCGCCTGCTCGTGCCGGACGGCGAGGGCACGGACACGCCGCTGACCGGCGGTTGCGTGGATCTCGACAACAACGGGGTCTGCGACACGACCGACAAGAGGATCGAACCGATCGTGCTGCTGGTGCCGTTCGACCGGCAGGTCACGATCGACTCGGACCCGGCGACGGTGACTCCGGGCCTGCAGGACGTCGCGCGGGTCACGGTGACCGCCACGCGCGGCACCCTGACGAACCTGACGGTGACGGTCCCGCTGGGTCAGCTGCCGCCTGCCCTGTCGGTGGTGAGCCAGACCAGCACGAGCGGCAGCTGTACGCGTACCTCAACGGTAGTGACCTGCTCCGGTGTGACCGCCGACGCCGGTCAGACCGCGACGATCTCGCTCGGGGTGGCCGCGACGTCGGCGGCGACCGAGGGGACGACCTGGACGGCCACGAACGTGGGGGTGGCCCGGGGTGCGCAGTCGGTGTCGGCGCGGGCCCGGCTCGCGGTTGTCGCCGCGCCGCGGTTCACCCTGGATGTCACCTCGACGCCGCCGGGTCCGATCCCGCCCGGCGGGCAGGGTGACCTGACGATCGACATCGACAACCTGGGCCCGTCCGACGTGAACGACGAGGACATCAGCGTCCTCGCCCCGGACGGTGGCACGTTCGGGCCGCTGGGCCCGCCGACGTCGGGGATCTGCCGGCTGGCGTCGCCGACCCGTGCCGTCTGCACGATCACGTTGACGCCCGATGACGATCCGGTGATCCTGAAGCTGCCGATCGTGGTGTCGCCGGGTGCCGACCCGGGCACGCCGCTCGGTGGTGGCTGCGTGGACCTGAACAACAACGGGCTCTGCGAGACGCCGACGCCGGACAAGCCGTTGCCGCCGATCACGCTGGCGACACCGTTCGACCGGCAGGTGGACATCAGCACCACCCCGGCGCGGATCACCCCGGGGAGTTCCGGCAACGCGCTGGTCCTGCTGTCGGCGAGCCCGGCACAGACGAACCTGACGATCACCATCCCGACGGACACCAAGCCGGCGCAGATGGTCGTGGGCCTGGTGAGCTCGAGCACGACGGGTGTCTGCCTGCCGATGTTGCTGGTGCAGGCGATCCGGTGCACGGGCGTGAACGTGCCGGCGAACGGTGCGATCATCACGGTGCCGGTGACCGTGCCGGGTAACGCCCCGGCGAACCTGGTCTGGTCGACGCGGGCGATCATCGCGGCCAACTCCAACGGTGACACGGCGACCGGTTCGGGTCTGCTGGTGCGCACGGGGGCGCCGGAGTACACGCTGAACGCGACGGTGACCGCTCCGGCGCCGGGCACGACGCTGCCGGGTGACACGGCCATCGAGCGGATCACACTGACCAACTCCGGGCCTTCCGCGGCCACGGATGCGCTGGTCACGCTCAAGGCTCCGCCGGGTACGGCGTTCGGCGCGCTCACGGCGCCGATGTCGGATGTGTGTACGCGGGAAAGCGCGACCCGCATCAGCTGCTCCGTCACGCTCGGGCTGGCGCCGGCGACCCTCGTCTGGGACCTCCCGATCGTGATCCCCGGCAACTACGACCCGTCGTCCTCGGTCACGGGCGGCTGCATCGACCTGGACGGCGACGCGGCGTGCGGCGGCACCGGGGACCAGCAGCTGGCCGACATCGTGCTGGCCACCCCGCTGGGCCGGATCACCACGGTCAGCGCCACGAACGTGCCGCTGGTGCCGGGGCGCACGGCGACGACGACCTTCACGGTGGCGATGAGCCAGGCCCGCGACGGCGTACGGGTGACGATCCCGCGCGACGCCTTGCCGGCCGGGGTCACGACCACGGGCATCACGGTGGACGGCGGCGCGACCTGTACGACGTCCGGGGCCGCGTACACGTGTGGTGATTTCGGTGTCGGTGCCGGTGGCAGCGTTGCCCTGCGGGTGGCGTTGTCGGCGACCGGGGCTGCCCTGCCGGGTGCGGTGTGGGCTCCGGCGGTGACGGTCGCCCGTGCCGGCGAGTCGGTGAGCCGTACGGTCACCGCGGCGACGGTCGGTGCCGCCGACGCGCCGTTGACGGTGACGGTGGTCGGCCCGGCGCCGGGCACCCTGCAGCCCGGTGGGACCGGTGACCTGGCGATCACGGTCACGAACCCGGGGCCGTCGGACGCCCGTAACGCCCGGTTCGTGTTCCGTGCGCCGACCGGCACCACGTTCGGGTTGCTGAACAGCACGGCAGCGCAGATCTGCGTACGGTCGTCGGCCACCCAGGTGGATTGCACGATGGACGTGGCGGCGAACACGAACCGGCAGTTCACGCTGCAGATCCGGGTGCCGGCGGCGGCGGACCCGGACGAGCCGGTGACGGGTGGTTGCATCGACACGAACCGCAGTGCGACCTGTACGTACCCGCCGGACAGCCCGATCCCGGACATCACCCTGGGGTCGCCGCTGGACGACGCGCTGACCGTGAGCACCCGTGGCGGCACGGCGACCCCCGGTCTGACCGGCACCGGATACGTCGTGGTGACCGCGCAGCGCTCGGAGAGCAATCTGACGATCACGGTTCCGCTGACCGAGCTGCCGAACACGTTCTCGGTGACCTCGGCGACCGGCCCGACGGGTTCGTCGTGCCAGGTGCAGGCCGTGCAGATCCTGTGCACGGGGGTCAGCCTGGTCAAGGGCGTCAACCAGGCGGTCACGATCGTGACGACCACCGCCTCGCGGCTCGCCGCCGGGGTGGCCTGGACGGCGAGCGCGATCACCGTGACCCGCGGCACCGACACCGTGCGGGGCACCGGCACGATCGTGACGACCGGGCCGCCCGTGCCCGGCGTGCGGGTGGCGCTGACCGGGCCGTCCGCGCCGGTGAAGCTGGGTGACACCACGACGATCACCGCCACGGTGACCAACGTGGGCCCGTCGGACGCGACCGGGAACACGGCGACGATCTCGGCGCCGAGCCAGACGACGTTCGGGGTGCTGTCCGGGCAGGCCGCCGCGGACTGCACCCCGGCCTCGACGATCCTGCTGAACTGCCGCTTCGACCAGACGGTCGGGCAGAACGCCCGGGTGTGGCTGCTGCCGGTGATCGTGAACACCGACGCCGACCCGACGCTCCCGGCGACTGGGGGCTGCGTGACGGTGAACGGCACCGCCACCTGCCTGTCGGATATCACGCTGGACGGCGAGTTCGCGCTGTACCAGCCGCTGACGAAGACCGCGAAGATCACGTTCGGGCCGCAGGAGATCGCACCGGGCAGCACCGGCGACCCGACCGTCGTGGTGACCGACACCGGTGACCGGGACGGGCTGAGCCTGGTCGTGCCGCTGAACCGGATCCCCAGCAGCTTCAAGGTCACCGGCGCGACGCCGGTGTCGAGCGACGGCGACAACTCGTCCGGCAGCTGCGACGTGGGGACCAGCGAGGTGACCTGCACCGACATGGCGGTCTCGGCGGGCACGATCACGGTCACGCTGGACGTGGCCGTGTCGGGCAGCGCGAGCGACAGCGACAAGTGGACGGCGACGAGCGTCACCCTGACCGACGACGACAGCACCACCGACCAGCTGGTCGCCTCGGGTGTGCTGGTCACGACCGGGGAGGCCACCGACACGGTGACCACGACGTTCGGTGAGCCGACCGTCAACCCGGCCGCGCCGGGGCAGAAGACGGTCCTGCCGATCACGCTGAGCAACCCGGGCCCGAACGACGCGAGCCCGCACGTGATGACGCTGAAGGTGCCGACGGACCTGACGCCGGGCTCGCCGCTGCCGGACGACTGCTCGTGGGACGAGGGCAGCAACGTGGTCACCTGCACCCGCGACCTTGCGGTGGGCGACGAGTACACCTATCGGATCCCGTTCGTGGTGGGGCGCACGGTCAGCGTGGGCACGACCATCGACGGGGGCTGCCTGGACGCCGAACCGGCCAACAACAGCTGTGCCGACGACGGTGACCAGCCGCTGCCGGCGATCTCGGTGGTCGCGTCGCGGGTCGACCTGGAGCTGAGCCTCAAGCGCAAGACGACCACGGCCAGGGCCGGGGGCACGGTGCTGATCAAGATGCCGTACAGCAACAACGGGTCGCAGACGGCCGGTGGGATCGTGTTCGAGGTCGACCCGCCGACCGGGGTGAACCTGGTGCTGGCCCGGGTCCTGCTCGACGCCTCGGCGCAGAGCGCGGCGGCGGGCAGCGCGCTGGCGCAGGCGGCGGCGACCGACGACGAGCTGGCGACGATCGACTGCATCCCGGACGAGCTCGGCGACGAGAACGCCGTGGTCTGCGACGGGCCCGACGCGGCGGTGGGGGCGACCAGCGAGCTGTGGCTGTCGCTGCGGATCACCTCGACTGCCAAGAAGGGCGTGCACCCGGTACGCGTGACGATCAGCACCACGAGCCCCGAGGGCAATGTGGTCAACAACACGATCGAGGCGCTGCTGTCGATCGCGGGGGCGGTCACGGACACACCTACCGACAATTCGGATAACGGCGGGACCGGCACCGACAACCTGCCCAAGACCGGTCAGAACCTGGTCGGCCTGCTGGTTCTCTCGGTGATGCTGATGATCGGCGGCATGTTCCTGCGGGTCGGAGCGCGCAAACGGCCCGCGCGGAAAAGCTGACCGGGGCCAGGGGTGAGTGGGCGCCACCGGAGCGGAAGGGGGAGACTGGTCCGGTGGCGTACGACGCGTTTCTCCTGCTCTCCTTCGGTGGCCCCGAGCACCCCGACGACGTGATGCCGTTCCTGCGCAACGTGACGCGCGGGCGCGGTGTCCCCGAGGAACGGCTCACGGAGGTCGCCGAGCACTACATGCACTTCGGCGGCGTGTCACCGATCAACCAGCAGTGCCGCGACCTGCTCGCCGCGGTGCAGGCCGACTTCGCGGGCAACGGGGTGGCGCTCCCGGCGTACTGGGGGAATCGCAACTGGGGGCCGATGCTGGCCGACACCGTCGCGCAGATGCGTGACGACGGTGTGACCTCGGCCCTGGGCTTCGCGACCAGCGCCTACGGCGGCTACTCCTCCTGCAAGCAGTACTGGGAGGACATCTCCCAGGCCCGCGCCAAGGTCGGCCCGGGTGCCCCGGCGATCACCAAGCTGCGGCAGTTCCACGACCACCCCGGGTTCGTGCAGCCCCACACCGACGCGGTCGCCGCCGCGCTCGCGAAGCTCGACCCGAGCCGGCGCGAGAGCACCCGGGTGGTCTTCACCGCCCACTCGATCCCGTCGTCGATGGCGGCCACGGCCGGCCCGACCGGTGGGCGTTACGAGGCGCAGCTCCACGAGACGGCCGCGCTGGTGCACGCCGCCGCGGCCCCCGACCTGCCCTGGGACCTCGTGTGGCAGAGCCGCTCCGGCCCGCCGCAGGTCCCGTGGCTGGAGCCCGACATCAACGACCACCTGCGGATCCTCGCCGAGAAGGGCGTCACCGATGTGGTCGTCAGCCCCATCGGGTTCGTCTCCGACCACCTCGAGGTCATCTGGGACCTCGACAACGAGGCCAAGGAGACCGCCGCCGACCTCGGCCTCGGCTACGCCCGCGCGGACACCCCCGGCACCGACCCCCGCTTCGTCGCCATGATCCGCGAGCTCGTCCTGGAGCGCACCGAGGGCGTGAGCCGCGAAAAACTCGGTACGCTCCCCGTCTGGGACGTCTGCCCAGCGGACTGCTGCCCGCCGCCGCGCCGCCCTTCGCACAGCTGACCGGCTGACACCGAGGAGTTTTATGCCCGAGCGCAAGGCCATCGAGACCTGGCTGACCGACATGGACGGGGTCCTCGTCCACGAGGGCGTCCCCGTCCCCGGAGCGCCCGAGTTCGTCAACAAGATGAAGGAATCGGGAAAGCCCTTCCTGATCCTCACCAACAACTCCATCTACACACCCCGTGACCTGCAGGCCCGCCTCGCCCGGATGGGCTTCGACGTGCCCGAGCAGTCGATCTGGACGGCGGCGCTGGCCACCGCCCAGTTCCTGGCCGACCAGCGGCCGGGCGGCACCGCGTACGTCATCGGTGAGGCGGGCCTGACCACCGCCATGCACGCGGCGGGTTACATCCTGACCGAGTTCTCACCCGACTACGTGGTGCTGGGCGAGACCCGCACCTACAGCTTCGAGGCGCTGACCAAGGCCGTCCGGCTGATCAACGACGGCGCCAAGTTCATCTGCACCAACCCCGACGCCACCGGCCCGTCCAACGAGGGCGCGCTCCCGGCGGCGGGCTCGGTGGCCGCGATGATCAGCAAGGCCACCGGCGTCGACCCGTACTTCGTCGGCAAGCCCAACCCGATGATGATGCGTTCCGCGCTCAACGTCATCGGCGGCCACAGCGAGAGCACCGCGATGATCGGCGACCGGATGGACACCGACGTCCTCTGCGGCCTCGAAGCGGGCCTCGAGACGATCCTGGTCCTCACCGGCATCAGCACCCGCGCGGAGAGCGAACGCTACCCCTACCGCCCGTCCCGCATCGTCGACAGCGTCGCCGACCTGATCAACGAGATCTGAACAGCTCGCCGAGGCGGTATTCCACCGTCTCGGCGGCCTCGGCCGGGCTGCGCAGCCCGGCAACGACCATCGACGCGAGGCCCGCCCCCAGCGCAGCAAGCCCGCGGGCCTCCAGCGTCGCATCGACCCCGGCCGGCACGTCCCCGGCGGCGACGGCCAGCTCGATCTGAGCGGCGAGGAGATTCTCCAGCGCCGTCGGCGGGGGAGTCCCCGCAGCCCCGGCCGCCGCGGCGATCGCCGGATCGGTCAGCGAAGCAGCGAAGTACGCCGACTGCACCCGCGACATCATCAGACTCCGCTCATCGGTCGGCAGCACCGCCGCCAGGCAGATCCCCATCACATCCCGCGGCCCCGGCGCCCGCCCCAACTCGGCGAACCGCTCCCGCATCCGCTCCCCGAACGCAGCCGTCAACTGCTGGAACGCCGCGACGACCAACTGCTCCTTGGTCTCGAAGTAGTACTGCACCAGCCGCATGGAAACCCCGGCCTCACCAGCCACCTCCCGCAGCGTCGCCGCGGGCAACCCCCTGGTGGCGGCGATCCGCCACACCGCCTCCGCGATCTCCCGCCGCCGGACCTCATGATCCACCCGCTTCGGCACACCACCCACTCTGGCACAACGCCTCCGGCGACTTCTTTCGGGCACATGTACGCCCAGAGCCCCCCACTCAGCCCCCCGATAAGGTCTGCTGTCCGGATGCTCCGCCTAGGTCCCGCACTGGCCGCAGCCGGCGTCCTGACCCTCGCAGCCTGCGCCGACACCCCCGACAACTCCACCTCCACCACCAACGTCCCCAGCGTCTCGGTCTCCGCCGCAGGCTCCTACCGCGACTGCCTGGAAGACAACGGCATCGACACCTCCGGCATCCCCGGCGGCCAGGGCGCCCCGGGCGGCCCGATGCCCGGTGACCCGATGTCCCCGGGCGGCATGCCCGGCCCCGGTGGTCCGATGCCCGGCGGACCCGGCGGCGGGACGCCTGGTGGTCCCGGCGGTGCGATGCCGCCCGGCGGGCTTGGCGGTCCGGGCGGTCCGATGCCGCCAGGCGCTCCCGATGGTGCGATGTCCGGCGGCGTGGTCGGTCCGGACGGTGTCCTGCCTACCGACAATGTGGGCGTGCCCGGTGGTGGCGTGCCCGGTGGCGGGCTCGGCGCGTTGACGAGCAAACCGGCCGGGGTCTCCGACGAGACCTGGGCCAGGGCTCAAAAGCTCTGCGCGAGCCTGGCACCCACCCCGTGATCCCACAGCTGCGCCCTAGGGTGGGCGCATGGGACTGTCCTGGGAAGAGTCGTATCTGGGTGGACTACGCGCGCTGGCCGGCGACGACCGCGTCCTGATCTCGGTCGGCGCGCACAGCATCGTCCGCGACGACCGTGGCCGCATCCTGCTGATCCAGCGCTCCGACGATCTCACCTGGGCCCTGCCCGGCGGCAGCACGGAACTCGGCGAGACCCTGCGCGACTGCGCGATCCGCGAGGTCCAGGAGGAGGCGGGCCTGATCGCCCACGCGGTCACGCCGTTCGGGCTGTACACCCACGCCCGCGACCTCAACCGGAACATGTTCGGCCACGTCTACCACTCGATCGCCCTGATGTGCCGCGTCGACAGCTTCGAGGGCACGGTCCAGCGCGTCACCGACGAGAGCGTCGACGCGGTCTGGTTCGACGTCGACGCCCTGCCGGAAGGTGCGGGCACGCTCGTCCGGCGCGGGCTCAGCGACCTGGCCGCGTACGAGAAGGACGGGACTTTCGCTCTGGACTGACGGTCCTTGTTTGGACTGAGTCAAAACTAGAGCTATCGTTCGGTACGTGACCACGGCTGATGAACTGATCAAGCGCGCGGGGCTCCGCAGCACGGCACCCCGCCGGGCGGTCCTCGACATGCTGCTCACCCGGCCGCACCTGACCGCACCCGAGCTCGCCTCGGCGCTGCCGGCCACGCTGTCGCACCAGGGCCTCTACAACGTCCTGGACGACCTGCGCCGCGCCGGGATCGTCCGCAGCTTCGAACCGGCCGGCTCCATCGCCCGCTACGAGACCCGCGTCGGCGACAACCACCACCACCTGGTGTGCCGCGACTGCGGCAAAATCACCGACGTCGACTGCGCGATCGGCATGCCACCGTGCCTGACCCCGATCGACGACGCGGGCTTCAGCGCCATCGACGAAGCCGAGGTCACCTGGTGGGGCACCTGCACCACCTGCACCGAGTCACAGAAAGGCCAACGATGACTATCACCAGGGACATCCCGACCACTCAGGCCTTCCGCGCCACCCCCGCCCAGGCCGACCGCCTGCAGCGCATCCTCGTCGACCTGGTCGCCCTGCACCTGCACGGCAAACAGGCCCACTGGAACATCGTGGGCACCAACTTCCGCGACCTGCACCTGCAGCTCGACGAGCTCGTCGACCTCGCCCGGGACGCCAGCGACACCATCGCCGAACGCATGCGAGCCCTCGACGCCATCCCCGACGCCCGCCCCGAAACCGTCGCGGCCACCACCACCCTGACCACCCTCGGCCCGGACGAGATCGCCACCGACCACGCCATCGTCCTGGTCACCGGCCTGATCAACCAGACGGTCGCCACCATCCGCGACGTCCACGACGCCGTCGACTCGGAGGACCCGACAACGGCGGACATCCTGCACGGCGTCATCCACGACCTGGAGAAGCAGGCCTGGATGCTGTCAGCCGAAAACGCAGCCCCGCGCCGCCGCTGACCCTGGAAAGCCCACCCCGGTCATGATCGCCCGGGGTGGGCTCGTCACGCCTGCCCGGCCAGATCCTCGACCGAGATCTTCAGCGTCGCCAGCAAACTGCTGTGCTTGTGCGTATCCACCTCATCGGGAAGCTCACGCTCCACCCAGTCAGCCCGCGACCCCTGCCCACGCTCGCGAAGAGTCCTGACGATCACATGCTTGGGAATAGTCATCGATCAACCGCTCTGAAGCCGCAGCGGAAGAGCCCCGGCCCAGAAAAACCGGCATACCTCGAGCGCGCAAGCCCCGGTAGAACCAACCCGGATGCTGCCATGACAACCAGCCGCAGTCCCGCGGCCGGCCCCCGCAGCCTACCGCCGCCCGGCCCCCCTTTCGACGCACGCGTCAAGCGCGCGAACGGCTCTGGCCCGATCTGTCGGCGAGTTGAATGGCGACGAGCCGATGGTGCCTGGTCTCCGTGCCCCTTGGTCAGGTGCCGGACAACTGTCTCCTCGGCGTCATCGCCGCATCTGACCTCCGGGATCTTTCCCGAGGCAGTGGGCATCGTGGCCAGCGACTGACCGATCGACGAGAGAGCCTGTTGCAGCGGGGACAGGATGCGGATCGCTTCCTCGACCCCGATCGCGTGGCCGGCGATGCCCTGCCCGTGCAGCCGGCGCTGCATGCGGGCCAACAATTCCTCAGCGGACGTGACGTCGAGGTCTTTCGGATTGAGTTCGGAGCTGACGAAGCTTCCCTCGAACCAGATCGCGTGGACGGGCACGCGATCACGGATGAAAGCGTGCGCGGCACGCCAATGGCTTCAGATCTCCTGCCGCCTCACGGATGAACGCATCGCGTCGCAGGTGACGAACCGATCGACTATCTCCGCTTCGGTGGCGGGGTGGCGGGGTAGCGCCCGCACGGCAGAAAGCCGGAGGACGGGTTGAGGGGCGGAACAATGGTCGTGGAACAGCCATGAAACCGACAGTCGAGGCCATAAATCGACAGTTCTTCGTATTTAGAAGCTGTTGGCGACCTGCGTGAACCAGCGGTTGGCGGCTTGGGTGTGCAGGTCGAAGCCGAGCGGCGCGGGCCGTTCCAGGACTTCGCGCCCGGCGGTTTCCGAGTCGGTGTGGGCGGGCAGGTCGGCCGCTGAGGCGAGCCCCGGTAGCAGGCCGAAGATGAGCAGGGTGCCGTCCGGGGCGCTGCGGGCGTCGAAGAGCCGGATCGCGTCCGGGTCCGATGAAACGCCGGTTTCCTCGAGCAGCTCGCGCGAGGCGGCCTGTTGCCAGCTTTCCGCGGCGTCGATGTAGCCGCCCGGCAGCGCGAGGCTCCCCACCGCGGGTGGCACGGCGCGCCGGATGACCAGCAGACCCGATCCGACCGGCTGCAGGGCGACCGCCACGGGTTTCGGGTTGAGGTAGCTGGTTTCGCCGCAGGCGCCGCAGCGGCGGGGCCAGGGCTGGCCGGGAGGGAAACGGGCGCCGCAGAAGGTGCAGTGCGCGTAGCGGTCAGGCATGCAGCGGGGCGTTGCAGGCGGCGACGAGGGCCTGGCGGCAGGCGTTCAGCAACGGGCGCAGAGCGGCGTCGCGTTGCTGGGCCTCGTAGGTGTTGACCGCGCCGCCGGGGGCGTTGTGCTCGGCGAGGGTGAGGACCTGGTCGAGGATGCTGGCTCGGGCGAAGAGGCGGCGCGAGCGGGGGTCGAAGCCCGGGGGCAGTGTGGCGGTGCTGTCGGGGCGGCGCAGGGCCTGGAGGGCGCCGGCGAGCTCGGGGCGCCACTGGGCGACGTCGAGGCGGGTCAGCTGGGTGGTGGCGGCGGTCAGGGCCTGGGTGAGCTCGGCTTCCGCTTCGGCGGAGCCCATCTGGAAGACCGGCTTGTAGGTGGCGACCGGGTAGAAGCGCCACATGACTGTTTCGAACGTCACGCCGGAGCCGGAGGTGTGGGTGCGGACCGAGGGGACCACGCCGAAGGTGGGGGTCATCACGGCTTCGCCCTCGAGCAGGGCCGCGCCGGTCAGCTCGCCGGGGCCGGGGAGACCGCGGGGGTCGCCGGGGGCCGGGAGGACGAGGCGGATGTCGTCCGGGGGCAGCTTGGCGAAGGCCGGGAGGGCCTGGGCCAGCGGGACATCCGTCCAGGTGCCGGGGGCATCGGCGACGAGGTGTTCCTCGTCGCCGGCGATTTCTTCGGCCAGCTCGTCGAAGGGGACGAGGCCGGCGCGCCAGGCGCGTACCCACGCCACGAACCGGGTTGACCGGCGTGCCGTGAGGGTCGCCGCATCTGCTGCGGGGGACATGCAGGCAAGGGTACGTGGCACCTGGCGGAGTTGTCTCGGTGAGAAGGTCGGTGCGTCGTGTCGGCGTGGCGGCGCGCGGAGGGTTACCGTGCCGGGATGTATGGGGAGGACGTGCTCTCGGGGAACTGGCGGCGGCGCAAGGTGATCCCGGAGGTCGAGGCCGAGGCTGACCTGGTCGTGGAGGATGCCGATTCCGGGTTCTGCGGTGCCGTGGTCGGGTTCGAGTTCGGCGCGGTGGTGCTGGAGGACCGGCACGGCAAGCGGCGCAACTTTCCGCTCGAGCCGGCCGCGTTCCTGCTGGAGGGCCAGGTCGTCACCCTGACGAAGCCCGCCGCGGTGCAGGCTCCGCCGCGTCAGTTGCGCACGGCGTCGGGTTCGACAGCGGTCAGCAATGTACGAGCTCAGGTGGCGAAAGCGTCCCGTATCTGGGTCGAGGGCATCCACGACGCCGCCCTGGTCGAACGGATCTGGGGCGACGACCTGCGTATCGAGGGTGTCGTGGTCGAGCCGCTGGACGGCATCGACGACCTCGCCGGTGCCGTCCGTGACTTCCGTCCGGCGCGGGGACGCCGCGTCGGGGTGCTCGTCGACCATCTCGTGCCGGGCTCGAAGGAGAGCCGCATCGTCGCGGCGGTCACCGATCCGAACGTGCTGGTGACCGGGCATCCGTACATCGATGTGTGGCAGGCGGTGAAGCCTGAGCGGGTCGGGCTGCGCGCGTGGCCGGTCATCCCGCCGGGCCAGCCGTGGAAGGAGGGCGTCTGCCGGGCGGTGGGCATCGGTCAGCCGTACGAGATGTGGCGCCGCATCCTCAGCAGCGTCAACAGCTACAAGGACGTCGAGACACCCCTGATCAACGCCATGGAACGCCTCATCGATTTCGTCACAGAGCCTCCAGAGCCTTCAGCGGCGGATAGACAGTAGAGGGCCGTCCGTCGACCGTCGCGCCCGCGAACTGCAGCATCGCGCCGGTCTCGCGGTTGAGGCCGTGCGGGTAGTTCAGCTTCGGTGCCGAGGCCTCGTCGAGAACGGCGAGGTGTGACGGGTCGAGGCGCACGTCGAGGGCGGCGAGGTTCGCGTCCAGGTGCTCGATCTTGCGCGGTCCCAGGATCGGCGCGGCGACCCCCGGCTTGCTGAGCAGCCAGGCGAGCGCGACGGCGGCAGGCGTCGAGGACACCGACGACGCCACCGACAGGAGCGCGTCGATGACGGTGAACTGCTCCTCGGAGGGACCACCGATGATCGCGCCGCGCTGCGAGTCCTGCGGTGCCGCGCCGCGGGCGTACTTTCCGGAGAGGAACCCACTGGCGAGGGGGCTCCACGGGGTCAGGCCCATGCCGGCGTCCAGGGCCAGCGGGGTGATCTCGCCCTCGACGGTCCGGGCCAGCAGCGAATATTCCACCTGCAGCGCGATGAGCGGTGACCAGGCGCGCAGCAGGGCGGTGGTCTGCGCCTTGGCGGTGTACCAGGCAGGGGTGTTCGAGAAACCGAGATACCGGACCTTGCCGGCGCTGACCAGTTCGTCCAGCGTGCGCATGGTTTCTTCCACCGGTGTGTACGCGTCGAAGTTGTGCAGCCAGTACACGTCCAGGTAATCGGTGCGGAGCCGGCGCAGCGTGTCGTGGAGCTGGGTGACGATCGCCTTGCGGGAGGCGCCGCCCGCGTTCGGGTCGCCCGGGTACAGGTTCGTGAAGAACTTGGAGCCCAGCACGATCCGGTCGCGCAGCCCCGGCCGGTCGGCGAAGAAGTCACCGAGGATCTGCTCGGACTGCCCGTTGGTGTAGAAGTTGGCGGTGTCCAGGAAGTTGCCGCCGAGGTCGAGGTAGCGCTGCAGGATCCTTTCGGACTCCGCGACGTCGGCTCCCCAGCCGCCGGACGTGCCGAAATTCATCGCGCCGAGTGCGAACGGGCTGACCCGCAGTCCCGACCTACCCAGTGTCACGTATTCGTCGAGTGCCATGAATCCATTTCACCGTCCCGCGGGCCGGACGGGTAGCACGATGCTTGCGTACCGTTGCACGATCCTGCTTTTCTTGCGGTGTGTCCCTTGCCGAGCTCAGGACCCTCATCACCCGGCACGTACGCCGTGACAGCGCCACCGCGATCGACGGCGTGCTGCTGTCGAGTGTCGACGTGCCGGGCCCGCCGGCATCGTCCACGACCGGGACGGTGTTCGCCCTCGTCGCGCAGGGCCAGAAGCGGATGTCCCTCGGCGACCGCGTCCTCGACTACGGCGCCGGGCAGTATCTACTGGCCTCGGTCGACCTGCCGGTCACCGGGCACTTCAGCGTGGCGCCCGCGCTCGGCTTCGGCCTGATCCTGCGCCCGGCGGCCATCGCGGCGCTGGTGCTCGAGGCCGGCCTGACCGGGTCCAGGGCGGCGGCTCCGGGGCTCGCGGTCAGCGACGCGTCCCCGGAGCTCATCGACGCGGTCGTGCGGATGGTCCGGCTGCTGGAACAGCCCCGCGACAGCCCGGTCCTCGCCCCCATGATCGAACGGGAGATCCTGTGGCGGCTGATCACCGGAGACCAGGGCGGCACCGTACGCCAACTGGGCCTCGCCGACAGCGGCCTGTCCCACGTCAGCCGCGCGGTCCAATGGATCCGGGACAACCACGCGGAACCGTTCCGCGTGGAGGATCTGGCCCGCACGGCCGGCATGAGCGTCTCCGCCTTCCACCGCACGTTCCTGGCGGTCACCGCGATGAGCCCGATCCAGTTCCAGAAACGGATCCGCCTCCAGCAGGCCCGGCTCCTGCTGATGGGCCGTCCCTCCGATGTGGCCGGAGCGGGCCTCGCCGTCGGCTACGACAGCGCCTCCCAGTTCAGCCGCGACTACCGCAGGCTCTTCGGCGAGCCCCCCGGCCGCGACGCCGCCCGCCTGACCGCCGGGGCCTGAGCCTCAGGCGAGGTCCGGGCCGGCCCCGGCAGCGGCGTTCAGGCGAGGTCGGGCCGACCCCCGGCAGCGGCGTTCAGGCGAGGTGAGCCGGGTCCCGGCTGAAGACGAACGTCGCGATGTCGAGCTGCTCGGCCGAGCCGTCCGGGCCGCGCAGGACCGCGAGCAGCTCGCCCAGGTTCGCCCCGGCGCTGCCCCGCCACCGGTCCGGCGCCTCGCGGACAAAGCGCCACGGCGCCTTCGCTGAGAATCCGACGGGGGTGATGACCAGGTCCTCGCCGTCCGCGGCGGCCTCGTACTCCGTGCCCATCCACCACCAGCGCCCGCACAGATCGGCGGCCTCGCCCTCCGGTGAAGCGGACGGCAGCCACGGCGACGGGACGACAGGTTCGGCGTCCAGCACCGCGGTCAGCGCCTCGAGGGCGACCGCACGGATGCTCGTGCCACGCAGCCCGTACGAGTTGGCGAACGCGATCACCCCGATCCGGCTGGCCCGGTGGACGGCGAGCTGGGAGACGTACCCGGGCATGGAACCGCCGTGGGTGACGTAGACGCGTTCGCCGACCCGGTTGAGCTCAGGGCCGAGCCCGTGCCCGGCGGTCCAGGTCTCGTCCTGCATGACGACGGGCGTGCACATCTCGTCGACGGAGTCGCGGCTGAGCACGGACGGCGCCGGGTCGGCCAGGAACGCCGCCCACTTCGCCATGTCCGTGACCGTGGACCAGAGCTGACCGGCCGGGGCCATCGCGCCCGCGTCCAGCCGTGGCTCCTCGTGCAGGCTGCCGTCGAGGGCGTGCACCACGTAGCCGCGGGCGAACGGTTCGGCGGGGTGGTACGTCGTGCGCAGCATCCCCAGCGGTTCGAGGACGCGCTTGCCGACCAGGGCCGCCCACGATTCCCCGGTGACCTTCTCGAGGATCGCGCCGAGGAGCCCGTACGCCAGATTGGAGTAGTGGTAATGCCGGAACGGCGGTCCGAAGATCTTGTCCGGGGAGAGCTCTTTCAGCAGGTGGTCGGCGTTCCCGCCGGCGTGGCGTTCCCACCACGGGCCGTCCGGCTCGCGTTGCAGCCCGGAGACGTGCCCGAGGAGCTGGCGCAGGGTGACGCCGCCGATCGGGGTGCCGGGCAGGTGCCGGTAGAGCAGGTCGTCGAGGGCGAAGAAGCCCTCGTCGCGCAGCTGCAGCACCATCGTCGCGGTCAGCGTCTTGGTGATCGAGCCGAGCCGGTACTGCGTGGTCGGGTCCGGCGGAGGCGTCTGACCGGCGCCGGTGAAATGCATCAGGGAGCGGTCGCGGACCACCGCGAGGGCCAGCGACGGCGCGCGGCCGGTGGACTGCGCGCGGGCGGCGATCTCGGTGACGCGCCGGCCGGTTTCCGGCAGCAAGGACACGAGCGGTTTCCTCCAGAGTTCGGTCGGGGGTTCTAACTGCGCGGGCCCGATATGGGAACGCGCAAAGACTGCAGTGACGCAATGTCGCTAGAGATGCGCGGACGTGTCACGATCAGAGGTATGGAAGCAGTCCTCTGGGTGGTCCTCGCGGTCGCGCTCGCGATCGGCGAGGCATTCACGGCGACCTTCCTCATCATCTTCTTCGCGGTCGGTGCCCTCGCCGCGGCCGGTGTCGCGGCGCTCGGCGCTCCGCTGCTGCTCCAGGTCATCGTGTTCGCGATCGTCTCCGGGCTCTCCCTCGCGGCGTTGCGCCCGCTCATCCTGCGGCTCCAGCAGTCCTCGGGCGAATCGGGCGACACCATGTTCGGCATCGAGGCCCTGGAGGGCCAGCACGGCCTCGTGCTGGAGGAGGTCGCGGCCGACCACGGCATGATCAAGATTGACGGCGAGATGTGGCAGGCCCGGTCGTTCGACGGCGCGGAGATCTACCCGCCGGGCGAGCGGGTGCGGATCATCAAGGTCAAGGGCAACACTGCGATCGTCTGGCGGGACGAAACCCCCAATCTCTGAACGCGCATTCCCTAGATGGAGAGGCACCCATGGAAGCGATAGTCGGTGTACTCATTTTCGTGATCGCCCTGTTTGCGGTGATCACCCTGATCCGGTCCGTCCGGATCGTCCCGCAGCAGCGGATGGACGTCGTCGAGCGGCTCGGCAAGTACAAGCGCAGCCTGTCCCCGGGTCTCAACCTGCTGATCCCGTTCGTGGACGCGGTCCGCACCAAGGTCGACATGCGCGAGCAGGTCGTCAGCTTCCCGCCGCAGCCCGTGATCACCTCCGACAACCTCGTGGTGAGCATCGACACCGTGCTCTACTTCAAGGTCGTCGACCCGGTGCGCGCGACCTACGAGATCTCCAACTTCCTGCAGGCCATCGAGCAGCTCACCGTCACCACGCTGCGTAACGTCATCGGCTCGCTCGACCTGGAGCGCGCGCTGACCAGCCGCGAGGAGATCAACCGGCATCTCTCCAGCGTGCTGGACGAGACCACCGGCCGCTGGGGCATCAAGGTCACCCGCGTCGAGATCAAGGCCATCGAGCCGCCGGCGAGCATCCGCGACTCCATGGAGAAGCAGATGCGCGCCGAGCGGGAGCGCCGCGCCACGATCCTCAACGCCGAGGGCCACAAGGCGGCCCAGATCCTCACCGCCGAGGGTGAGAAGCAGGCCGCCGTGCTGCGCGCCGACGGTGACCGCCAGTCGCGCATCCTGCAGGCCGAAGGTCAGGCCAAGGCGATCCGTACGGTCTTCGACGCGATCCACACCGCGAACCCGTCGCAGAAGGTCCTCGCGTACCAGTACCTGCAGGCCCTTCCGCAGATCGCCAACGGCACCGCCAACAAGGTCTGGATCATCCCGACCGAGCTGACCAAGGCTCTCGAAGGACTCGGCGGTTCACTCGGCGGCCTGGCCAACATGGTCGGTGACGTCCCCCGGGCCGGCGTCGACTCGGCCGCCGTCGAGCAGGAGGCGCTGGCCGCCGCGCAGGCCGCCGCCGACGAGGCCGCAGCGGTCAACGAGCAGGTCCGCTCGGCCGCCGCCGAGGTCTCCAGCGACCCGAACCCGCAGGCCCTGCCCGCTCCGGAGCACATCCCGCCGTCGGCCGCCCTCGGCGCCGCCGACTACAACGGTGTGGGCGACCCCGAACGCGCCTGACCTGGAAAAAGCGTCATCTAACTGTGGCAAAACCCCGCGCGGAGGTGCGGGGTTTTGTCATGGTGGTCCGAGGATTCCGACGGTGCCCCCGGCCGCTCGGCTTGAGCCAACCAAGGCGGAGCCATGAGCATGTCGCAGTTCCAGACCGCGAGCGGACGCCCACTGCGCGTGTCCCCGGCCTGGGTGGGCGCGGCCAGCCCGGAGGACACCGACGACCGGTTGCTGTCGGTGCAGGAAGCGGTCTGGATCTGGTCGGTACGCAGGTACGCGCGCGCCGCGCTCTGGGGACTCCCCGCCGGCGCCGCCCTCTACGGCTGGTCCACGCTCGGTGTCGCGGTCCCGCCCGGCCCGCTGCTGGTCGAGCTCGCCGCGGGCTGGCTCACCACGGTCGCGATGATCGGGCTCGCCGGGCTGCTGGCCGGTTCCCGTACCCGTCGCACGGCCCTGTTCGGCATGCTGATCGGCCTGGCGGGCGCGATCCTCTGGCTGCCACTCACCGCCCTGCCCGCCGGCACGGCCCCGGACGGTGCGGGTCTGACCCCGGATTCGGTACGCACGACCGCGCTCGTCGCCGCCGCCGTCATGGGCACCGGCTGGCTCCTGCTCGGCTGGGCGGTGTTTCGTTCCAAGCTCGTGAACCCGGCGGACGGCATCCTGCTGATGCTGGCGGCGATCTCGATCGGGGCCGGCTCCTACGCCGTCAAGCCGCTGCCCACAGTGGGTGCCTTGTTACTGCTCGCAGCGGGTATGGGCCTGGCCTGGACCGGCTCGCGGCTCATCCCGCCGGCCTGATCCCGGCTGCCCGTTCGGGCGTACCCGGATGGCATGCTTCATCGCATGGCGAAAGTTGTTGCTGACATCTCGGTCTCGCTCGACGGCTTCGTGACCGGCCCGGGCGTCGACCTGGAGAACGGCCTCGGCCGGGGCGGCGAAGCCCTGCACACGTGGGCGCTGAGCGGCGACGCCGTGGACCGCGAGATCCTCGAGGCGGCCACCGACGCCACCGGTGCGGTCGTGATTGGCCGCACCCTGTTCGACTTCATCGACGGCCCGAACGGCTGGACGCAGGAGATGGGGTACGGCGCAGGCCTGGCCGCGACGCCCCCGGTCATCGTGGTGACCCGCAACCCACCCGCATCCGTCCGCCTCGGCGACCGGTTCAGCTTCGTGCCCGACGGCATCGCCGGCGCCGTCGCCGCGGCCGTCGCGATCGCCGAGGAACGCGACGTGGTCATCATGGGCGGCGCGCAGACGGTCCGCGGCGCCCTCGACGCAGGCGTGGTCGACGAACTCCGCCTCCACCTCGCCCCGGTGCTCCTCGGCGCCGGCACCCCGCTGTTCGCCCCGGGCACGATCCCGCGCACCCTGCGCCAGATCCACGTACGCCCCTCCACGACGGCCACACACCTGACCTACCGCCTCAGCTGAGGCCCGCGGTCCTCCCCTTACCCCCCGGCTTTCGTGATCTTCGGAGTGGCATGTCTGTCTACAGCGCCCAGCACCTGCAGCAGTTCCGGCTCGTCGTCACCGGCGGCGGCACCGGCGGGCACACCTACCCCGCCCTGACCACCATCAACGCGCTGCGCGAACGGCTCGCGAAGGCCGGCATCGAGCCCGACCTGTTGTGGGTCGGCGTGCACGGCGGTCTCGAGGAGAAGATCTCCGCCCGCGCCGGCGTCCCGTTCCGGGCGATCACGACGGGCAAGCTGCGCCGCACACCGACCCCGCGTGAGCTGATGCGCAACGTCGTCGACGCGTTCCGGATCCCCATCGGCATCGGTCAGGCGGTGCTCACCGTCGCCCGCAACAGGCCGTCGGTCGTGCTCTCCACCGGTGGGTACGTCTCGGTGCCGATCGGGCTGGCCTCGCGGCTCTTCGGCGTGCCGTACCTGATGCACGAGCAGACCCTCGCTCTCGGGCTCGCCAACCGCATCCTCGCCAAGTTCGCCACCCGGATCCTGCTCAGCCAGGAACCCTCCCTGCAGCACCTCACCCCCAAGGCCCGCGAACGAGCCGTCGTGACCGGCAACCCGATCCGCCCCGAGCTGTTCACCGGCGACCGGGAGAAGGGCGCCGCCGCGTTCGGGCTCGACCCGCGCGTACCCATCGTGGTCGTGACCGGCGGAGCCGCAGGCGCCCAGCAGATCAACCGGCTCCTCGCCGCGGTCCTGCCCGACGTCCTGCCCTACTGCCAGGTCATCCACCAGTGCGGCAGCCTCAGCTACGCCGAGATGCAGCAGGTCGCCGCGCAGCTCCCGCCCGCCCTCGCCCACCGCTACAAGGTGCTGGACTTCATCCACGAGCAGATGCCCGACGTCCTCGCCGCCGCCGACGTGGTCCTCGCCCGCAGCGGCGCGGGCACGGTCGCGGAGCTCACCGCCCTGGGCAAACCGAGCATCCTCATCCCGTACGGAGCCTCAGCCGGCGGCGAACAGCGCAGCACCGCCAAACACCTCGCGGGTCTCGGCGCGGCAGTCATGCTCGACGGCCCGACCGCCACCCCGGAAAACCTCTGCACCGAGCTGATGTCCCTGGTCAGCGACCCGGCCCGGCGCGCGGCGATGGCCCACAGCGCGGCAGCCCAGGGCCACCCCGACGCCGCCGACAAGGTCGTCGACGAGATCCTCACCGTCGCCTCCCGCGGCGCCTGAACCAGCACTTCAGAATTGGCCGTCCCGGGACGCGGCGGCATCCACCAGAGTGAACGACGTGATCACTGTGACGTCGTTCCTCGGGGTGGCCGCCGTCGCCCTCGGCATGGTCCTGACCCCCGGCCCGAACATGATGTACCTGGTCTCCCGCAGCATCACCCAGGGCCGCCGCGCGGGCATCGTCTCCCTGGGCGGCGTGGCCCTCGGCTTCCTGATCTACCTGACCGCCACCAGCCTCGGCCTGGCAGCGGTCTTCGTCGCCGTCCCCGAGCTCTACCTGACCGTCAAACTCGCCGGAGCCGCCTACCTCGCCTGGCTGGCCTTCAAAACCCTGCGCCCCGGCGGCACCTCGGTCTTCGAACCCCACCCCCTGGCCGCCGACAGCCCCCGCCGACTGTTCACGATGGGCCTGATGACGAACCTGCTCAACCCCAAGGCCGCCCTGATGTACCTGTCCCTCATCCCGCAGTTCATCCACCCCGACGCCGGCCACGTCGCGCTCCAGGGCTTCCTGCTCGGCGCCGTCCAGATCCTGATCAGCATGACGGTCAACCTCACCCTGGTCCTGGCCGCCGGCACGGTCGCCCTCTTCCTGACAAAACGCCCAGCCTGGCTACGACTCCAGCGCTACCTCATGGGTACGGTCCTGGGCGCCCTCGCCGTAAAACTCGCCACCGACCGCGCCCCCACAGCCGCGTCCTGAACAATCCGCCGCGCTCCCGGCCCGGCTCGGCTCTTTCTCAGACGCGAACGAATCCACCCCGCGCGTCCCCCAGGCAGCCACTGAGCGGCACGCCTCCGGTTCGTCCTCCCGAGCGCCGACGATCACGGCCACGGATGTGCACGTCCGACCACTGAATAGTTGGTGGCATTCGCGGCCCTGAGCCGATGAAGTTGCGGGATCGGTTTTGTTCGCGAGTCTGGCACCAGAGGTCGCTGAGTTTCGCCCCCGCCGAGGTCTCGCCCATTCAGATGTTCGCGAGGTAGGACTCCACCCCCTGCGAGACCCGCTCACTCCGCGCCGACCGGCCTCGCCGTTCACGCACGGTGATGGGTACCTGGACGGGGCGCCTTGTCTGCGGCAGAAGAGGGCACGTGATCAAGCCTCGCGAGTGCCACCTGAACGACGATATGCTTAGTTGCTGCGAGATGATGAGGCCAATGGATCGCGTCGAAAGCCGGTGCCACCTGGACTGGTGGGCGAGCTCTGTAACCTTGCTCGCCAGCGTTGAGATCGCGGTGGTCATTGCCGCCGCCGATACCGGCTGGGCCGCCGAGGGCTGCTTGATCAGCGACGACCAAGAAGAACGCGATGGATTCGCCTTCCTGTGCGACATGGATCCCGTCTTCATCCTGAGGTTCGACGATGAAAGCACGATCACCGTGACCGTGCATCCGACTGCCGACAACAGGCGGTTCGCTCTGACGGAGTACACCGGGCCAGCGCATCGACCGATCAACCACAGAGTCACGATTTAGTCCGCCGCGCCGCCGCGCCCTATCCGCGGCATGAAAGCGTGCCGCCGGAATAGTGGCCGAAGATCGGTTTGTTGCTCGATCGCGGCTGGGTTGCTGCCGTTGCCGAGGCGAAGTGCGGCATGGGCGGGCCTCGCGAAGAAAACGCGGAGGATTGCCTGCCTGCGTCCGGCTCGTACGCGTAGACCCACCACTTCGCGTCCGTTCCCGCCGAACTCGCCACCGGTCGTGGACTTTGGTTGAGTAATTTCACGTGCGCGCGTTAATTGCCGTATCAAGCCCCGGATTTGACGCAGAGTCCGGTGTTCGTCGGTTAGTATGCGGCGGCGTACTTCACCAGCCAGCGGTTGGTGAACCGGCTCCAGTCGAACAGGTCACCGGCGGCACGCCTGCGGTCACGCTCATGGTCAGCGGCGGCCTGTGCCCGGTGGGAGTTCGCCTCACGGAACAACGCTCTTGCGGCCTCGATCCACATCAGCTTGCCGTCCGGTGTCCGGGCTTCGGGCGAGTCGCGCCGCAAGCGGGTGGTGTGGCCGAGAGCCTTTCCGAAAGCCCGCCGAACCTTGTGCTCACGCCGGAACTCTTCGGTTGCCGCGGAGTAGTTCCGGCGCCGAGTCGGGTCACGCATCCACGCCAGTTCAACGGTCGTAAAGATCTCCAGCTGAGCGTATTTCATTCCTTTATTGTTCTCAGGGAGTTCCATGATCGGAAGGGCGGGTGTGCCATTGTTGGGTTGAGGGGGATCACACAGATTTGAATGGCAGATAGCGAATATTCGGATAGCCATAGAGTGGTGGTGGATGGATCCTGGGAGGCGATCCTGGTGCTCATTGCGTCACGGGTTCGTTGGCCGTCTTGCTGTCATCGGCAGATCCGCGCATCCACTCCCAGAAAGGCTTCATGATCGCTTGCATGCAGCGTGAGCGGTATCCTGAGGGATTGCTGGCGCCGCCGGTGGTCATGATCCGCGAGTGGTGCCGGTTCTCGCGAACATTGCGGCGAGCGGTGTCGGCGAAGTCGAACCGAAGGTCGCGAACATCTGGCGCCCAAACTCGCGAACGAATGCACGGGATCTTGGTCTACAAAGCAACAAACACACCACGCACTGCAATAGTTTTCTTGCAGTCTGAACGATTACTGCGCACTCGACAGCCGACCCCGCACAAGGCTGCGCCCACCCAGCCCCGGCACAACATCGAACCCACGCCCAACGCCCTCAGCCGCCGCCTTCGCGCCGCGCCCCATTTCTCGCCCTGTGCCTTCGCCGGCCGCATCTAGTGTCGCGGGTCTGAGGTCTTTTGCCGGTTGGCTTTGGCCAGGATCTGATCGGCGGTCTTGGTCCAGCGGAACGGTTCGCAGCGCTGGTTGTAGCCATCGATGAACGCCCGGATCGCGCCGACCAGGTCGCCGACGCTGGTGAACGTGCCGCGACGGATGGCCTCGGGGTCGGGCGTGGTGGTTGCAGGCGGGCGCCGGCCGGTCGCGGCGGTTGTTGGTGAGCGCCTCAGTGCCAGGTGGGGGCGGGCATTGGCAGGGGGCTGGCGCCCTGGGGGCGTAGGCCGTCGAAGATGATGGTGAGGTAGCGGCGCCACAGGTCCGGGGCGGGGTTCGGCAGGAACTCGATCACGTGGACCGGCGCGCACATCAGGGCGAAGACGTCGGTCCCGGTGACGTCGTCCCGCACCGCGCCCGCCGCGCGGGCCCGGTCGACCAGGGCCGTGATGGTCGCGACGAGTTCGTCCCGCAGTTCGATGACCTTCGAGTCGTCCCCGCTGACCGTCTGTAGGAACGTCAGGTCGCTCTGCTGGCGTTTGTCCGCGGAGACGGTCAGGAAGTCGAACAGTGCCGTCCCGGGATCCGCTGCGTCCAGCGCCTCCCTGGCGACCGCGGTGAGCGACGCGATGTGCTCGCCCACGATCGCGGCCATCAGCTCTTCCTTCGTGGCGAAATGCCGGAATACCGTGCCCTTCGCGACGCCTGCCCGCCGCGCGATGTCGGCGACCGAGGCGTCCGGCCCCCGCTCGGCGAATTCCGCCTCGGCCGCGGCCAGCAGCAACGCGCGGTTCCGGGCCGCGTCCACACGCAGAGGCCGAACAGGTGTCGTCACGATCTCACCCTATCAAGTTGACCGCCGGGTCATTTTATGCGTACGGTCGTGACGTCAACATGACCCAGCGGTCAGCTTTTCTGGAGGATCCTTGAACGTCCAAGGCGCCACCGCCCTCGTCACCGGCTCGAACCGTGGCATCGGCCGGCACTTCGCCGTTGAGCTGCTGGAACGCGGCGCGGCCAAGGTCTACGCCACCGCCAGGCGCCCCGAGCTCGTCGACATCCCCGGCGCAGAGGTGCTCCGCCTCGACATCACCGACCAGGCCTCCGTCGACGCCGTCGCCGCGATCGCCGGGGATGTCGACCTGCTGATCAACAACGCGGCGTTCGCGCTCGGCGGCAACCTCGTGACCGGCGACCTCGACACGATCCGGCTCACGATGGACTCGAACTACTACGGCACGCTCGCCATGGTCCGGGCGTTCGCCCCGGTCCTCGCCCGCAACGGTGGCGGGGCCGTCCTCAACGTCCTGTCCGCCGCGGCGTGGGCCACCGTCGACGGCAACACGTCCTACGCCGCCGCCAAGTCCGCGCAGTGGGGCCTGACCAACGGCATCCGCCTCGAACTCGCCGCCCAGGGCACCCACGTCGCCGCCCTCGTCCCCGGGATGACCGCGACCGAGACGATGAAGGAGTTCGCCCGCAATGCCGGCGTCGACCTGCCCGAGGGTGCGATGAACGACCCGGCCGACCTCGTCCGGCTCGCGCTCGACGGGCTGGAGGCGGGCGACCTCGAGATTCTCGACCGCTTCGGCATCGACGCCAAGGCGGCCCTCGCCGGTCCGCCCCGCGCCTTCGACATGACGGCCCCTGCGGCGGGCTGAACCATGACGGCCCCTACGGCGGGCTGAACCATGACGGCCTCTGCGGCGGGCTGAGCCATGACGGCCTCTACGGCGGGCTGAGCCCCTACGGGTACGCGGGCCGGCCCGGGAGGAGCAGGCAGACGGGGGCGGCCACGGCGGTGAAGCCGATCGCCCACCAGAACGCGTTGCCGAACGACGCGTTCTGCAGGACGACGGCGAGGACGGCCGTTCCCATGGATCCGCCGACCTGCTGGGCGACCCTGCTGATGATGCTCGCGTGGGGCACCTCGTCGTGAGCCAGGCCGATGAACGAGGCGCCGGTCAGGGGGATCACCGCTACGCCCATGCCGGCTCCTCGCACCAGGAGCGCGGCGAGCAGGAGAACGTAGCTGGTGTCGGCGGTGACGAAGCCGAACGGGATGGTCGCCACGGTGACGACCACGAATCCGGCGAGCGCGACCCATCGAGGCCCGAATCTGTCCGTGTACCGGCCGGCGAGTGTGCGCGACAGCAACGTACCGACGCTCTGTGGGATGAGCAGGAGGCCCGCACCGAGCGCGTCCTGACCGCGGATGTCCTGCCAGTAGAGCGGAAGCAGGAACATCGCGCCGTACAGTGTCGCGCCCGCGAGGAAGCCCAGGAGTGATCCCGAGGTCAGCGGCCGGTGCCGGAAGAGCCGCAGATCGATGAGTGCTTCGGTGCCGCGGCGCAGGGCCCACGCGATGAAGGCGCCGACCAGGGCCAGTCCGGCGATGACGGGGACGAGGTCGTCGGCGGTGAGGCCGTAGATCACCGCCGTGATGCCCGGTGAGATGAGAGCGAGACCGATGACGTCCAGGCGTACGCCACGGCTGGGTTTGTCTGTTGGCAGATTGCGGCAGGCGAGCCAGGCACCGGTCAGGCAGAGGGGGATGTTGACGAGGAACAGCCAGCGCCAGTCGGCGACGGCCAGGATGAGCCCGCCGAGTACCGGTCCGATGATCGGGCCGAGGGCGGTCGGCAGCGTGATCGTGGCCATCACTCTGCCGATGTTGCGGCCGCCGGTGGCCTGCATGATGAGGGTGGTCATCAGGGGCAGCATGATGCCGCCCCCGATGCCCTGAACCACCCGGGAGACGATCAGGCTCGTGGGGTCCCAGGACAGGGCGCACAGGACCGAGCCGAGCAGGAAGATCGACAGCGCGGCCAGCCACAGCCGCTTGCCGCCCAGCACGGCCTGGGCCCAGGCCGTGACGGGGATCGTGACGAACATCGCGAGCAGGTAGCCCGTGCTCACCCACTGGATCGTGCTCAGTGAGGCGTGGAGCTGCGTGGTCAGGTCGTGGATGGCGACGCTGACGATGGTGCCGTCGAAGACAACGGCCATGGCGCCGATGACGATCGTGAACGCGGTGACCCACACGGCCCGATCGATGGGGGCGGGGTCGGTACGGTCCGGGTGGAGCACCTAGAGCTCGATGACGACTTTGCCGTGCACGTGACGTGCGGCCTGCAGCTCGACCGCGTCGCGGATCCGCTCGACGGGGAAGCTCGCCGCGAGGGGCACGCGGAGCCGGCCCGTCGCCACGAGGCGGGCGATCTCCTCGATGGCGCCGGGAGCGGCGTTGGCGCCGTTCGCCGGGGTGATGCCGGCGACCTGGGCGGCGATGGTGGTGATGCGCTCGTCGGGCACGCCGAGCTCCCGTGCGGCCTGCGCCGTGTCCGTCGCGTGCAGGTCCATGGCCGCGGTGACGCCGCCGGGAGCCAGGGCCCGGACCCGCTCGACCAGGCCCTCGCCATAGGTGACCGGCTCGGCCCCGAGGGCGCGCAGGGCGTCGGCCGACGACGCCGATCCGGTCCCGATTACCCGCGCGCCCGCGAGAACGGCGAGCTGGACGGCGAACACACCGACCCCGCCGCCCGCGCCACCGATGAGCACCGTGTCGCCGGGGCCGGGCTTGACGACGGCGAGGGCTGCGGCGGCCGTGCAGCCCGCGATGGCGAGGGTGGCGGCGGTGCGGTCGTCGACGCCGTCGGGAGTGTGGTGCGCGTCGCCACCCACCGCGATGGTCCCTGCCGCGTCGATCACGACGTGGTCGGCGACCGTACGGGAGAGGGCGCCGCCGAACACTCGGTCGCCGGTCGCGAACCCGGTCACTCCGTCACCGACCTGGTCCACGACTCCGGCGTAGTCGGTCCCGAACCCGGACGGCAGTGTCAGGCCGAACCGGGCGGCGGTCTCCGCGTCGGAGGTCATGAACCAGTCCATCGGGTTCAGCCCCGCCGCCGTGACCCGCACCCGGATCTGCCCCGGGCCTGCCTGCGGCTCGGGCATCTCGCGCAGCTGGAGGGACTCGGGACCACCGAACGACTCGACGAACTGGACAGCTCTGCTCACTGTGACTCCTCTAGCACCTGATGAAGAAGCGGAAATGGACTATGCTCCGTTTCCAGGAACCACCGTAACACAAAAACCGGAGCGTGATCCGTTTGCCGAAATCAGCAGAGCCGCCAGAGTCAGCAGGACCGGACGGTCGCGGGCTGCGCGCGGATGCGACCCGCAACCGCAACCAGCTCCTCGAAGTCGCCACCCGCGTGTTCGTCTCCGCAGGCACCGAGCCGTCGATGCGCGCGATCGCCCGCGAGGCCGGCGTCGGGATCGGCACGCTCTACCGGCACTTCCCGACCCGCGAGTCCCTCGTCGACGCGGTCTATCACGATCAGGTCGCCCGGCTCACCGACGGCGCCCGCGAGCTGCTCGCCGAGCTTCCCCCGCCCGCGGCGCTGCGCCGCTGGATGGACCTGTTCGGCGACTGGATCGCGACCAAGAACGGCATGCTCGACACGCTGCTGGCGATGATCGAAACGGGCGAGATCGCCCACCTCGGGACCCAGGCCAAGCTGCTCGCGGCCATCGACGCGATCCTCGACGCCGGCCGCGTCACGGGCGACCTCCGCACGGACGTCTCCGCGGAGGACATCGCCGCCGGTCTCATCGGCATCTTCACGGTGGCCCGCCCGCCCGAACACGCAGCCAGGGCCGACCGGCTGCTGAACCTCCTGATGGACGGCCTGCGTCCTACCCCCTGAGCCGGCTCAGCGTCTGCAGCGTGGCGGCCTGCCGGCTGAGATCGTGGGTCTCCGCGAACTTGCGTGCCGCGGTTTCCAGCGAGGCGATCGCCGCGTCCGTGCGGCCCAGGGTCAGCTGCACGGCGGCCAGTTCCTCCAGCAGCGACGCCGCCTCGAAGAACGCGCCGGCCCGGTCGAAGGCGGTCAGGGCCCGGGCGAAGCTGTCGGCGGACTCCTCGGGACGGTCCAGCAGCGCCAGCAGGCGGCCCGATCGGGAGGCGGTCAGGCCGAGACCGACGGGATGGTCGCCGCGTTCGGCCACCCCGGCTGACCGTTCCTGCAGGTCCAGGGCCTCGGCGAGGTGCCCCGCGGCGCTGTGGGCCTCGCCGAGATGGCTGAGGGCGATGGACAGGCCGGTGACGAAGTCGATGTCGGTGAAGAGGGCGACGGCTTGCTCGTACCAGTCGCGGGCCTGATCCGGGCGGTCGCTGCGGAGCGCGCAGTTGCCGAGATAGAGCAGGGCCCAGCCCTCCTCGGTGCGGTTGCCGACCTCCCGGGCCAGAGCAAGGGCCTCGACCAGCAGCGGCTCGGCCTCGGCGATCCGCTGGTGGACGGAGTAGGTCCAGGCCAGATAATCGATGAGTACGCATTCCGCGCCGCGATCGCCGAGGGTACGGGCAGCGTCGACACCCAGGGCGAAGACCTCCCGCCACTCACTCTGGTACCAGCGCACGTCGGAGTACCAGTGCATGGACCAGGCGAGCCGCAGCACCGCGGCGGGGCGGTGCGCGGAGAGCCGCAACGCTCCCAGCCAGTTGCCCCATTCGGCGTCCAGCCAGGCGATGGCGGTGGCGGGGGAGTCCCAGCGGGGTTCCAGCGGGTGGGGAGCCTCGGGGCCGGGACCGTCCTCGTCACCGGGGCTGATGTGCACGGCGGCCTGCGCGGCGACCGCGAGCAGCCAGGTTTGCAGGCGCTCCTCGTGACCCCGGACGGCCTCCGGGCCCTCCGCGACGGTGAGGACCTCGCGGGCAAAGAGCCGCAGCAGGTCGTTGAAGCGGTAGCGGCCGGGGGCGGGTGCGACCTCGACCAGACCGGCGTCGACGAGCTCACCGATGAGATCCTCGGCGTCGAACGGGTCCTCGTCGAGCAGCAGACCGGCCGGGACGGGGTCGAAGTCCGGGCCGGGGATCAGCCCGAGCCGGCGGAACGCGACCTGGGCCGGCGCGGTGAGCTGCCGGTAGGAGACCGAGAAGATCGCGGTGAGCTGCAGGTCACCGGCCTTGAGGACGGCGAGGCGGCGCTGGTCGTTGCCGAGCTGCTTCGCCAGGTGGTCGATGCTCCAGGTGGGCCGGCTGGCGAGCCGGTTGCCGGCGATGCGCAGCGCCAGCGGGAGGTTGCCGCAGAGCCTGGCGACCTCGGCGGCGGCGTCCGGTTCGGCGTCGACCCGCTCGCGGCCGGTGATCCGGGCCAGCAGGTCGACGGCGTTCGGCGTGGTGAACGTGTCGAGGGCCAGGCGGCGGGCACCCTCGAGCCCGGCGAGGCCGCGGCGGCTGGTGACGAAGACCAGGAACGTGGGGCTGGCCGGGAGCAGCGGGCGCACCTGGCTCTCCGTCGAGACGTTGTCGAGGATGAGCACCTGACGGCGTTCCCGGGTCAGCGACCGGAAGAGCGCGGTCCGCTCGGTCACCGACGGAGGAATCCTTTCCGCGGGTACGCCCAGAGCGGCCAGCAACCGCCCCAGCGCGTCGGCGGGCTGCATCGGGTGCTCGTCGGTGCCGAGCAGATCCAGATACCACTGCCCGTCGGGGAAGTCCTCGGCCAGCACGTGCGCCAGGTGCACCGCCATCGAGGTCTTGCCCACGCCGGGCGGACCGGAGATGGAGGCCACGGTCGGCGCGGTGCCCTGTCCTGCGGTGCGGGCAGCGTCGACGAGCACGGCGAGTTCGACATCGCGGCCGGTGAAGTCGGGTGCGTGCGGCGGCAGGCGGCACAGGCTCGCGGCCAGGGTGCTGTCGCTGTGGTCGCCGGTCGTGCCGCTGCGGCGCTCGGCCCCGGCCTGGACGGCGCCGGTGAGGGTCCAGCCGTCGCCGGTGGTGCGTTCCAGCGCGGACTGCTCGACGAGCCGGTTCAGTTCCCGGGTGACCAGCGCGGGCAGGCCACCGCTGCGGCTGTCCAGCCAGTCGACGAGTTGCGGGCTGGGCTCGCCGCGCAGGGCGGTGCGCAGGAATGTGCGTACGGCTGCGGCGGACCAGGGTTTGAGCTCGATGTCTGCGCCGGGATCGGTCGTGGCCCGCACGAGCGCGACGGGTGCACCCGGGGTGGCGTTGCTGACCAGGGCGGCGGCGTCCTGCAGCGCGGCGCCGTCGGCGAGGTCGAGCAGCAGCAGAGTCCCGCCCGGTGCCGCCGAGAACGCTGGGACATCGGTCAGCACGGACATGCCGCGCAGCCGGGCGAGCTTGGCGATCTCGGTGAGGAAGCGGGTGTGACCGACGCCGGGCACGCCGGTGACCCGCAAAGTTCCCGACGAGCCGTTGAGTACGCGGGACAGGAACGTCGCGGCGTGGGTCAGCGCGGCGTCCCGTTCGAGGAGCCTCGACTCGCCGGTGTCACCGGGAGCGTCCGCGGCGTCGTCGGTGGCTGCCTGAGCCCGGCCCCGATGCTTGGCGAGATAGTTGCGCCGGTCGGCGACGGCCAGCAACCCGGCCGCGTCGGTGGCCTCGCCGGGGTACGTGCTCACACCCAGGCTGATCGTCAGCGTCAGCGGCGGCTGCCCGGGGAACGGCGTCGCGCCGACACCGTCGACGATCCGGCGGGCGATCACCCCGGCCTCGCCGCGGGCGGTGCCGGGCAGGACGACGACGAGCTCGTCCCCGCCGTACCGGAAAAGGAGGTCCTGTTCGCGCAGCAGCGCGCGGATCCGTTCCGAGACGCCGGACAGGATCTCGTCACCGCGGGCATGGCCGTAGGCGTCGTTGACCGATTTGAAGTAGTCCAGGTCCAGCAGGAACAGCGAACATTCGGTGCCGGTCCCGGCGGCGTGCAGCAACGCCTCCGGCAGCAGGGAGTCGAGCGCGGCCCGGGTACGGCAACCGGTCAGCGCGTCCAGGGCGGGCACAACCCTCCCATCGGCACCCGCCGCGCGATTCTGACCTTAAGCGCGGGACAGCTCGTAGAACGCGATCGCGGCGGCCGTGGCCACGTTGAGCGAGTCGACGCCGTGGTGCATGGGGATCGCCACGCGTACGTCGCTGGCCTCCATGGCCTGGCGGGTCAGACCGGGGCCCTCGGCGCCGAGCAGCAGGGCAGGGCGGGCGCGCTGCTGTTCGGTGAGGCTCGCCAGCGGGACGGTGCCGGGGCCGGGGGTCATGGCCATGAGGGTGAACCCGGCGGCGCGGACGGCGGCGAGCGTTTCGGGCCACGATTCGCTCTTGGCGTACGGGATGGCGAAGACCTCACCCATGCTGACCCGCACCGATCGACGGTAGAGCGGGTCGGCGCAGTCGGGCGACAGCACGACGGCGTCGATGCCGAGGGCCGCCGCGCTGCGGAACAGCGCACCCAGGTTGGTGTGGGTGTTGAGTCCTTCGAGGACGGCCAGCCGGCGGGCACCGGCCAGCACCTCGGTCAGCTCGCGGGGCGGCTGCCGGTGGAACGACGCGAGGACCCCGCGGTGCACGTGGAAGCCGGTGATCGCCTCCAGCACCGGCTGGGTGCCGCCGTAGACGAGGGCGTCCTCGGGGATGCCCGTGAGCTGCCCGGCGCGCTTCTCGTCGACCAGGACCGAACGCAGCCGGTAACCACCGCGCAGGGCCCGGTTGATGACCAGCTCACCCTCGGCGATGAACAGGCCGTTCGGCGGTTCCCATCTGGTACGCAGCTCCACGTCGGTGAGCGCCCGGTAGTCGGCGATACGGTCGTCGTCCGGGCTGCTGATCTCTGCGTACGGCACGACAGGCATTCTGCCGTCCCGAGCGGCTACCTTTGCGCGGTGGGTGCCAGTCAGATAGAAACCGAGCGGCTGATTCTGCGGCAGTGGAGCGATGCCGACATCATGCCGTGGGCCGCGATGAACGCCGACCCGCTCGTCCGGGAGTACTTCACCGAGATCCTGAACTACGAGCAGAGCGCACGCTCGCTCGGCAGCTTCCGGTCCGAGCTGGACGAGCGCGGCTGGGGGTGGTGGGCGGTCGAGATCGCGGAGACCGGCCAGTTCGTGGGCTTCGCCGGTCTCGACGTGGTCGACGACGGGCTGCCGTTCAAGGGCGTCGAGGTCGGCTGGCGGCTCGCCCGCGAGGCCTGGGGCCACGGGTACGCCACCGAAGCCGGCCACGCCTGCCTCGACTACGGCTTCGACGTGCTGCGCCTCGACGAGATCCTCGCCCTGACCGCCGTGGGCAACGTACGGTCCCGGGCTGTCATGCACCGCCTCGGCATGACCTACGACCCGGCCGACGACTTCACCGACCCGGACGTCCCCGGCGGCCACGCCGTGCTCTACCGCAGCCGGAGCGCCCGGATGCGGTAGCGCACGTCGCCCAGATCATGGCGGTGGTGTCAGGCCATGTGCGGGTAGCGGTGGTCGGTCGCGGGGACGAAGGTCTCCTTGATCGAGCGGGCGCTGGTCCAGCGGCGCAGGTTCGAGGATGCGCCGGCCTTGTCGTTGGTGCCCGAGGCGCGGGCGCCACCGAAGGGCTGCTGGCCGACGACGGCGCCGGTGGGCTTGTCGTTGATGTAGAAGTTGCCCGCCGCGTTGCGCAGGAAGTGCTGGGCGTGGGCGATGGCGGTCCGGTCCTGGGCGATGATCGCGCCGGTCAGGGCGTAGGGCGCGGCGGACTCCATCTGGCGCAGAACCTTGTCGTAATCCGCGTCGTCGTAGACGTGGACGGCGAGGACCGGGCCGAAGAACTCCGTGGTGAACACGGCGTTGCCCGGGTCGGTGCCCTCGATGATCGTGGGCCGCACGAAGTAGCCCACCGAGTCGTCGGCAGTGCCACCGGCGACCACGGTCAGCGTGCTGTCCTGCTTCGCGCCGTCGAGGACCTTCGCGAGGCGGTCGTACGACTTGCGGTCGATGACGGCGCCGCCGAAGTTGGTGAAGTCGGTGACGTCGCCGTAGGCCAGCCCGTCGGTCAGCGCCACGATCTCGTCGCGGATCTTCGCCCAGACACTGCGGGGGACGTACGCGCGTGACGCCGCCGAGCACTTCTGGCCCTGGTATTCGAACGCGCCCCGGATCATCGCGGTACGCAGCACGTCCGGGTCGGCCGACGGGTGCGCGACGATGAAGTCCTTGCCGCCGGTCTCACCCACGAGCCGGGGGTATCCGCGGTACGAGCCGATGTTCTCGCCGACCGTCTTCCACAGGTGCTGGAACACCGCGGTGGAGCCGGTGAAGTGGATGCCGGCGAGGTCCCGGTCGGCGAGCACCACGTCGGACACCGCGAGACCGTCGCCGGGCAGCATGTTGATGACGCCGGCGGGCAGCCCGGCCGCTTCGAGCAGGCGCATGGTGAAGTGCGCCGACAGCTGCTGGGTGGGTGCTGGCTTCCAGACGACCGTGTTGCCCATCAGCGCGGGGGCGGTCGGGAGGTTCGCGCCGATCGAGGTGAAGTTGAACGGCGTGACCGCGTAGACGAAGCCTTCGAGCGGGCGGTGGTCGAGCCGGTTCCACATGCCGGGGCCGGAGACGGGCTGCTCGGCGTAGATCTCGGTCGCGAAGTGCACGTTGTAGCGCCAGAAGTCGATCAGCTCGCACGCGGCGTCGATCTCGGCCTGGTACGACGTCTTGCTCTGCCCGAGCATGGTCGTGGCGTTGATCGTCTGGCGCCACGGGCCGGCGAGCAGGTCGGCGGCCTTCAGGAAGACGGCGGCGCGGTCCTCGAACGACAGCTCGGACCAGCCGGGGGCGGCGGCCTTCGCGGCGGCGACGGCGGCCTGCGCGTCCGCGCCGGTCGAGTGCGCGGAGACACCGAGCACGCGGGCGTGGTCGTGGGGCACGACGACGTCGAAGGACGCGCCGCCGGCCATCCGCTGCTCGCCGTCGATGGTGGCGGTCAGCTCCGCACCATCTTTGAAGCCGGACAGTTCGGCAACGAGCGCGGCACGCTCGGCGGAGTCGGGGGCGTAGTCCTTCACCGGCTCGTTGCGCGGCGGGGGAGTCTGAGCGATCGAGTTCATGGCGAAGGTTCCTTAGCTGGCGGAGACGAGAGAGCGGAGGAAGAAGCCCATGTTGGCGGGGCGCTCGGCGAGCCGCCGGGAGAAGTAGCCGTACCAGTCGGTGCCGTAGGGGACGTACACCCGTACGGTATGACCGGCGTCGGCCAGCCGCAGCTGCTCGCCGGTGCGGATGCCGTACAGCATCTGAAATTCGGATTCCGAGCCCGCCGGCGTCAGGACCTGCTCGGCGATCCGGATGATCCGCGGGTCGTGGGTCGCGACCATCGGGTACGCCGGGGACTCCGCGAGAATCCGCAGGTTCCGCACGTACGCGCGGTCCACGTCGGCCTTCACCTGATACGCGACGCTTGCGGGCTCGGCGTACGCGCCCTTGACCAGCCGGATCCGCGACCCGTCGACGGCCAGCTCGCGCACATCGCCCTCGGTGCGGTGCAGCATCGCCTGCAGCACGCAGCCCGCCCGCGGGAAGTCGGCCCGCAGCGTGCGCAGCGTCTCGAGGGTGTCGTCGACGGTGGTGTGGTCCTCCATGTCGAGCGTGACGTCGACGCCGTGCCGGTAGGCGTGCGCGGCCAGGTCCCACACCGCCTCGGTCGCCCGCGCCGGCCCCTCAGCGCCCAGCGACTGCCCGAGCGCGGAAAGCTTCACGGAGATCTCATTGCCATCGGCCAGGCCGGCATCAGCCAACCGATTGATCAGTACGCGGTAAGCGCCGACGGTCACCTGAGCCTGCGCCGCGTCGGTGATGTCCTCACCGAGGTGATCGAGCGTGACCCGCAACCCGTCGTCATGCAGCGCCTTGATCGAGGCCAGCACCGATTCGACGTCCTCGCCGGCGATGAACCGCGACACCACGGGCCGGCTGAGCGGGCTCGCCGTCACCGTCGTACGCACCGCGGGGTTGCCGGCGACTGCCAGCACCATTCGACCGAACACGGCATCCTCCTTCGGGCCTCAGCCTCTCCTGAGTGCGACGTTAGAGAGCCCGATCGTCCGCCCCTAGATACAGAAGTAAGACACTGCCCGGCCCCTGTCATACATTTGGATGATGAGCGACGCGAGCCCGATCCAGATCCAGGAACTGGTCGACATCGTGGCCGCCCGCACCGGCGCCCCGACCACCCTCGAGGACCGCGAGCTGCACCTGGTCGCCTCCTCCGGCCACGAGGGCGCCGTCGACGAGGTCCGCCGCCGCTCGATCATGCGCCGCCGCTCCAGCCCCGACGTCCAGCGCCTGTTCGCCAGCTTCGGCATCGCCGCCGCCGAGGAACCCCTGCGCATCCCCGGCAACGCCATGCCCGGCCTGTTCGCCCGGTGGTGCGTGCCGGTGCGGTGGCGCGGGGTCGCGTACGGCTATCTGTGGCTCCTCGACCCGGACGAAACGGTCCCGGTCTCGGCCGTCCGCGCTGTCGCCGACATCGTCGACCAGCTCGCGGTGTCGATGGCCCGCCGCGCCCGAGCCAGCGACCACACCTCCTGGGCCGTCCCCGAGCTGCTGTCCGCGGACGCCGGCGCCCGCGCCCGAGCAGCCGAAGAACTCCAGCGCGACGGCCTGATCCCCGCCACCCGCGACATCACCGTCGTCGGCCTGGCCCGCCACGACGGCGGCCCGGTCGGCCCGGTCAACACCTGGCTCCTGCCCCGCGGCGTCCTCAGCGCCCCCATCGGCCAGCGCGGCGCCCTGGTCTTCTCCTCCGGCCCGGACACCGCCCCCGACATCGCCGACCGCGCGGCCCGCTCCCTGCTCGCCGAGCACACCAGCGGCGTAGCGGCAGGAATCTCCGGCCCGGTCCCCGCCACCGACGGCCACACCGCCTGGCGCCAGGTCGACGCCGCGCTGCGGGTCGCCCTCCACGACGGCGCGGGCGCGGTCACCGTACGGTCATGGTCAGATCTCGGTGTCCTGCGCCTGCTGTCGTTCGCCGAACCGGACACCCTGGTCACAGCCCTGTCCGACCCCCGCGCCCAAAGCCTCCTCACCGGCGACCCCGACCTGCTCCGCACCGCCCGCACCTACCTCGACCTGGCGGGCAACGCCCAGCGCACGGCGGCAGCCCTCTCCATCCACCGCCAAACCCTCTACCACCGCCTACGCCGCATCACGGCCCTGACCGGCTACGACCTCGACACCGGCCCCGACCGCCTCACCCTCCACCTGGTCCTGAGCCTGTCCGACTTCCGCTGACCCAGCGTCACATGCCTGCGCGTCAGCCGCGATCCCTCAGGTTCTGACGGTCATCGTCATACCTGACCCGTTCAGCAGTTGTCGGAAGGCTGACCTGCGGGAAAGGCTCTGGCTTCCGGCCCTCGGGCGGTCGAGGATGACCGTATGGAGTTGACAGAAGGGGCAGCCCGGAGCGCGCGGGTGGCGGCGGTGTTCGATCGAGTCGCGGATGTTTATGACCGCGTGGGGATACCGTGGTTCACGCCCATCGCGCAGGAGCTGGTGCGCCTCGCGGTGCCCGGAAGGGGCGAGCGGGTCCTCGATGTCGGATGCGGACGGGGGGCCGCTACCGTCGCGCTGGCGGAGGCGGTCGGCGGCGACGGACACGTCACCGGGATCGACCTGTCGCCGAGAATGATCGAGGCGTGCCGAGCCGACATCGCCGGTCTCGGTCTGTCGAACGTCGAGGTTCGGGTCATGGATGCCTCGTCTCCATCGTTGCCGACGGCCGGGTACGACCTCGTGGTGTCGTCTTTGGTCGTGTTCTTTCTGCCGGATCCGCTGGCTGCCCTCACTGCATGGCGGCGCCTGCTCGTCGCGCCGGGCGGTCGGCTCGCGATTTCGACGTTCGCGGCTCGTGATTCGGTGTGGGATGCCGTCGACGCGACTTTCCAGCCGTATCTGCCCGCGGGAATGCTCGATGCCAGGACGACGGGTGCCGCTGGGCCGTTCAGCACCGACGCGGGTGTCGAAGAACTGGTCGGAGCGGCCGGATACACCGGCGTGCGGACGCACCTCCCCAGCATCGAGGTGACCTTCGCCGACGTCGACGACTGGTATGCCTTCAGCAGGTCACACGGCCAGCGAGCGATGTGGGACGCCATTCCGGCGGCTGACCACGAAGCTGTCAAAGCCCTCGCCGGGAAGCACCTCGACCAGGCCCGCGGAACCGATGGCCGGATACACCTGAGCCAGCAGGTGCGTTGCACCCTGGCCACGTCGGGGTGACCGTCGGGAGCGACGGCGAGCCGGTTGGGCCCCTGCCTCCTGAGGCCGGTCAGGCGCTGCCCGGAGTTTTGATCTCCGTGCCGGAACGGAACTCTTGGGGGCAAAGGGTCGCCCTCGGCAAGTACGGTTGTCCTGTTGGTGTCGATTCGCGTTCGGGGGTGCGCTCGTGTCGTCCGGTTCCGGCTCGGACCCGCACATGCTGGCGCTGCTCCGCGCCATGCGCCTGCGCCTGGCCGCCCCGGACGCCGCGGCAGCCGGAGCCGCCGACGTCGCAGCCGCCCTCGGCGGTGCCCTTCCGCAGACCCCCGAGCTCCCGGATTCTGCCCCCCATGAGGCGCTCCATCCCGAGCTGATGGTCCACCCGAGCTGGCCGGAACACCACGAGCTCCCCTCGGCCGAGCCACCAGCACTTCCGGCCGCCCACCCGTTCCGCGACTTCGCCCCACCGGCTGTCCCGCGCGAAGCCCACGAGTCCGCCAACGCCCCGGCGGCCCCGACCGCCCGCTTCGGCACGCTTCCAGGCGGCGGTCGTCCCTCTCAGCCTCCACCTTCCCAGCCCCCACCTGCCTCACCCGGTCCTTCTTCTTCGCCGGGTTCGTCGTCGACGGGCGCGGGGGGAGCGGTGCCGGGCGGCGGCGCGCCGATCGTGGACGGCCCGGCCGGCACCCGGGCCGCCACACCGAGCGCGGAGACGCCGGTGCTGCGGCCACAGCCGCCGGTGGCGGACTTCGACCCCGGACACCTGATGGACCTCCTGCCCGATGACTTCGGCGTCCCCGCCCGCTTCCAGCGCAGCGGCCCCGCCACCACGGACCCACCACCCCACCTGATCCCACCCGACACGAGAGCAACGCCCGGCGGCCCGGCATCGGGCACCGCAGGCGGCGGGGTTCCCGGTGGCGGAACATTCGGTGGTCGGACGGTGAGTGGCGGCAATGCCGGGGGCGCCGGCTTCCCGGGTGGCGCGCTCGGTGGAGGCGCACCGGGAGATGGCGCGAGCGGTGTAACGGGACGTGGCGGACCACCTGGCGGTGGGGCGCCCGGCACGCGGAGCCCGGGAGCGGGCATCCCCGGCATGGCAGTCCCCGGAACGATCCTTCCCGGCAGCGCCCCACCGGGCAGCGCGGGTAACGGCGTTCCCGGTTTCCATCCCGGCGGAAGCTCTCCCGGATCGCTCTACCCGGCTGCTCCCGGCTCCGGCGCCACCACCCCGCCCGGCTCGATGCCCACCCGGCCCGGCTCAACGCCCACCATGTCCGGCCCGATGCCTACCCTGCCCGGCTCATCGCCTGGCGCGTCTGGCTCAATGCCCGGCCTGCCCGGCTCGATGCCCAGTCCGACCGGGCCGGGTCTGCCCGGCACAAATCCTCCCGGGACCACCATGCCGGGGACCACCATGCCCGGGGCCACGCGGCCGGGTGCCAACCCACGTCCAGGTTCAGCCCTGGCAGGTACCCAGCCCGGCGCGGGCGTCCCAGGAGCTCAGCCAGGAACGGGCCTGACGGGGATCCAGCCCGGAGCAGGCATACCCGGAGCAGGCATACCCGGAGCGGGATTGCCCGGAGCGGGTCTGCCGGGTACCCCGCCAGGCTCAGGACCGGCAGGGACTCCGCCACGGACCGGCCTGCCGGGAATTCGGCCGGGCGCGGCGGCGGCGCTCCCAGGAGCTCAGCCAGGGACGGCACTGCCAGGGACAGCACTGCCAGGGACAGCACTGCCAGGTACAGCGCTGCCAGGGGCGCCGACGCCGGCAGGTTTGCCGGCGGGATCGCGGCCGGGGCTGCCTCCCTGGGCGGCGAACCTCCCCGCGGTGCCTGGGGGCGGGGGAGCGAGCGCTGGGCTCCCCGGCGTACCGATGAAAGGTTCGACCATTGCCTACCCGCCGGGAGCGGGACCCTGGCCCGGTGGACTGCAGCAGGGTGGCCTGCAGCAGGGTGGCCTGCAGCAGGGTGGCCTGCAGCCCACCGGACTGCCGCGGGCGTCGAGTCAGCCGATCGAGGGGATTCCGCCGATCGGTGGGCCGCGGCAGGTGGGGCAGCCGTGGATGGATGACGCGATCGCGGGGCTGCCGGACCTGAACGCGTTGTGGGGGATCAAGCCCCCGGCGCCGGGCCGCCCCGCGCTGCCCCCCGACGGCATGAACCCGGCCGACGACGCTGCACTCACCGAGATCCGACGGCTTCTCGGGAACAGTCTTTCGCTCGCCGGTGGGCCTGCCGAGGTCGCCGGGCGGTTACGGGCGGCGCTTGCGCAGGCTCAGCCGACGCTGTTTGCGACGTTGCCCGGTGGCCCGGCTGCCCAGGTGGAGCAACTGGCCGAGGGGCTTACCTGGCTGGTGCATCACGTGGATCAGCCGCCGTTGCTGGTTGCCGGGTTCGGGCGGCTGGGGATGGCGCTCGCGGAGAGCGGGGTGGTGCCGCAGCAGTTGCAGTTGGCGGGGGCTGCGCTGGCTGAGGCCATGCGGGCGGGGATGAGTGGGAGCGGGTTGCGGCAGGATTTTGATCAGGCTTGGCGGTCGACGTGGCAGCACGCGTACGAGTGGGTTGCTCATGGGATGTCGGCCTCACGGTATGAGCCGATGATCTGGACCGCTGTTGTCGTGTCGCATGAGTTGCGGCGCCATGACCTGGCGGTGATCCGGTTGCGTCCGTATCTGCCGATGCCTTACCGGGCCGGGCAGTACGCGCGGGTGGAGGTGCCGGAGGTTCCCGATGTCTGGCGGCCTTACTCATTGGCAGGGTCGCCGCGCCGGGACAACGTGGTGGAGCTGCACGTCCGCGCGAAGACGGTGGACGGGGTGAGTGGCAGCCTGGTCTACCGGACCCGCGTGGGGGACACCGTGCGGATCGCGCGCGCCGAAGGGTCGATGAGCGTGCCGCGGAACGGGCGGGATCTGCTGCTGATCGGCGGGGATACGGGGGTGGCGCCGTTGAAGGCGTTGCTGACCGAGCTGGCGGTGACCGGGGATCCGCGGTCGGCGGTGCTGTTCTGGGGTGTGCGGACGCTGGCGGAGCTGTACGACATCGAGGAGATCGCGGCGATCGCGGCGGCGGCGAAGCGGGCGACCGTCATCCCGGTGGTGGCCGAGGGCGAGGCCGGACCGTACGCGTCCGGGCTGGTCACCGATGCGATCGCCTACTACGGGGAGTGGTCGGGGCACGACGTGTACCTGGCCGGGCCGCCGCTGATGCTGACCACCACCAGCGCGGCGTTGCACCAGCTCGGCGTGGACCCGGCCCAGATCCACCACGACTCCCCGGAATAACAGCTACAGGACCAGGGACAGAGCCTTCGCGTACGCCGGGGGCACGAAATTCTCGCCACCGGGAGTGAGCACAGCGTCCCGTGACGCCGCGGCCCACCCGGCCACCGGCACCGCAGCGCGCAGCGCCGTCACCACGGGTGCGTCCGCCCACTGCGGGTCGTCGGCGAGCATGGTCAGCGCGACCAGGGACTCCTCGACCTCGCCGACGCACTCGAACGGCTTGTGGGCGTCGATGCCGAGCAGTTCCAGATAGCCCGGGACCTGCGCGGGATCGGCGAACAGGTCGGTTCCGAAGATCCGGGTGAGCCGTTCGCGGGGCATCGCCGGGGCCATGGCCAGCGCGACGAACCGGCACTTGGGGCAGTCGCCGCACCAGTGGGCGGTGGGGTCGTGCAGCTTGAACGCCTTGTTGCAGCTGGTGACCACGTCGTCGTACGCGTCGAAGCGGGCGAACAACTGCGCGATGTGCAGCTCGGACAGCGACCGCAGCAGCGAGAAGTACGGCTCGGTCAGCCCGACGTAGCTGATGACCGCGTCGCGCAGCAGCCCCTCGGCGGCGAGGCCCTTGGACCACTGGTGGTTGATCTCGTGACCGTTCCAGATCAGGTTCGGGTCGGAGGCGGAGCGCTCGTTGGACATCACGACCGGGCCGAGGCCGTGCAGGACGGCGGTGGCGATCGCGATCAGCGAGTTGATCGCGGTGACCGGGATGTGGCCGTTGCGGGCGCCGGCCTTGTTCAGCTCGAACAGGTGCGGGTCGAGTTTGCGCCGGGCGGCCAGCGCCGGGATGCCCGAGGCGGCGTTGACGTTGACGATGACCGGGTTGGGGTTCACCGAGAACGGCACCGGGTCGAGGCCGGCCGCGCGCAGGATCTCCAGCGTGACGATCGAGTCCTTGCCGCCGCCCACCGCCGACAGGGGACGCCCCTCGGAGTTGTCGATCGAGGCTGCCGGGTCGCTCAGGCCGGGGACGGTCACGGTCATGTCCAGCACGTACGGCAGCTGGTTCACGTACGCGTACTCTCCGAGCCCTTTGCTGTAGAGCGCGCTGAGAAGCGCCTGGGCCTCGGCAGTCACCGCCTTGGGCGCCTCGATGCGCGTGGGGGCGCCGACCTTGTAGTAGCTGACCCCGGCGACGACGTGCAGCAGGTCGAGCACCCGGTAGAAGGCGTCCGTGGGCTCAGGGCCGGCCGGGAACGTGATCGTCTCCGTGAAGGACTCCGGGGACTCGCCGTCGAGCAGGTAGTCGAACGTCGCAACCCCGGTAGCGGGGTCGTACGCGTACGAGGGAAAACGCATGACGTCGAACTGCACCCGAAGCTCCTGTCCTGTGACCGACGGGCAATACTAGGCCACGGCTGATGGACCATGACGGGCCTGCGACGGGCCCAGCTTCCGTCTCGCGGCGCGGACTGAACGTCCGGATACAACACCGGTATCCGAACGCCCATTCCGCTTGCGAGACGAAACCTGGACTCCGTCTCGGCTCCGTCCTGGCCCATCAGCCGTGGCCTGGAATCGACAAAGGGAGTATTCCTGTGCGCCTGGCAGACCTGCGCGGACGTTCCGTAGCCGTCTGGGGGACCGGCCGTGAGGGCCGTGCCGCCGTGACCGCGATTGCCGCGCACGGGCCGTCGCGCCTGCTCGCCGTCGATGACAGCGCCAATTTTCTCTCCGTCCCGTGGGAGGGGGAGCTGTCCGCCCTCGCCCCGCTCGCCGGGGGTGATCATGCGTTCCCCGCCCTGGTCGCCGCGGACGTCGTGGTGCGTTCGCCCGGGATCCCGCAGACCCACCCGTGGATGGCGGAGCTGCGCTCGCGCGGGGTCACGGTCACCGGCGGCAGCGCGCTGTGGATGGCCGATAATGCCCGTAAGACCATCGGCGTGACCGGCAGCAAGGGCAAGAGCACCACCGCCGCGCTGATCAGTCATCTGCTCGCGGCGGCGGGCCGGCCCAACATCTTCGGCGGCAACATCGGCGTGCCGTTGCTCGATCTCCCGACCGCTGATCAGTACGTCCTCGAGCTCTCCAGCTACCAGTGCAGCGACCTCACCGACTCGCCCCGGGTGGCCGTGGTGACGTCGCTGTTCCCGGAGCACCTCGACGCGCACGGCGGCGAGCGGGAGTACTACCGCGACAAGCTCAACCTGCTGGCCCACAGCCCGGAACTGATCATCGTGAACGGCGCCGACGAGCGGCTGGTGACCGAGACGCTGAACATGCGCGACGTGAACAACTGGCCCGCGATCCCGGCCGGTTCGGGGGATTCGCGGTTCCGGGTCGAGGACGACGGTCTCGTGTACTGCAGCGACGACGCGCTCTTCCCGCGGGACACGCTGGCGCTGCGGGGCAGGCACAACGGGCGCAATCTCTGTGTCGCGCTCGCCGTGCTCGACGGTATGGGCATCGACGTAATCGCGCTCAAGGAAGAGCTGCGCGCCGCGGTGGCGTCGTTCCAGGGGCTGCCGCATCGGCTCGCGGAGATCGAGGACCCGTCCGGGATCACGTTCGTCGACGACACGCTGTCCACGAGCCCGTATTCCGCGATGCATGCGATCGACGCGTACGAGGGGAGGGCCTTGACCGTGCTCGTCGGCGGGACCGACCGCGGCCTGGACTACTCCCCGCTGCGGCACCACCTCCAGGGCCGGGAGATCACCGTGATCGGCCTTCCGGACAGCGGCCCGCGCATTCTCGAAGAGCTTTCAGGCCTTCCAGGGGTACGCACGGAGCCCGCCGAGGACCTGCCGTCCGCCGTGGCCCTGGCGCGCAAGCTGACCCCTCGTGGCGGCGTGGTCCTGTTGTCGCCGGCGGCCCCGAGCTACGGGCGTTTCCGCAACTTCGAACACCGCTCCGAGGTGTTCGCGCAAGCCATCCGGGAGACCGCTTAACCGGTTCTGGGCGAAATTATTGCCGGACCGTGATCTTGTTTCGACTCCGCGTCTTCTGTTGACGGCAGGTTTCCTCCCGGGCGCGTAAACGCCTTTTCGGAGCCGCTGCGTAGGCTCAATGACCCCTTTTGCGTGGATATATCCAGTCAAATGCGCTGCTCTGGACGTACCCCGCTGATGGGTGTAAAACCGTCCTCGGGGCCCACGCTTTCACCGTCATGAATCCGGTAACGGTTTGAAAACTTCACCCACAGTCTTGACAGAAAGGGGGTCCAGGTAAGAACTTTTACCGCAACAGTTAACACTCCTACCTGAGGGGACGGCCCATGGTCGAGCCACAAGCGGACGGCACCGCTCGCACAGCGGTCGTCGATCCGCCGGCGCGCGACCCGCTGGGTGCGAATCCCTCCCACGGGGTCCTGGTCCGGGTGCGCACCCTGCTGCCGGAGTTCACGGGTGCCCTGCAGCGCGTCGCCGAGCAGGTCCTCGACGACCCGGCCGCCGCCTCGCGGGCCACCATCGTCGAGCTCGCCGAGCGCAGCGGCACCTCACCCGCCACGGTCACCCGCTTCTGCCGGGCCCTCGGCTTCGACGGCTACGCCGACCTGCGGCTGGGCATCGCCTCCGAGACCGGCCGGGCCCGCTCGGCCGGCTGGACCGTCGACATCGGCCGCGAGATCCAGCCCGGCGACCCGCTCGACCGGGTGCTCGGGCAGATCATGGCCGCCGACACCCAGGCCATGCACGACACCGCCTCGCTGCTCGACCTCGGCGAGGTCGACCGGGCCGCCGCCGCGATCGCCACCGCGCAGCGGGTCAACATCTTCGGTGCCAGCGGCAGCGCCCTGGTCGGCGAGGAGATGCAGTTCAGCCTGCACCGCATCGGCGTCCCCGCCTGGGCGTGGACCGACGTGCACAACGGGCTGGCCAGCGCCGCGCTCTCCCGTCAGGGCGACGTCGCGCTCGGCATCTCCCACAGCGGCGAGACCGGCGAGACCATAGAGCTCGTCGCCGAGGCGAGCAGCCGGGGCGCGACCACGATCGCGCTGACCAGCTTCCCGCAGTCCCCGCTGGCCGAGCTCGCCGACATCGTGCTGCTCACCGCCACCCAGGCCACGACGTTCCGGCCGGACGCGCTCTCCGCGCGGCACCCGCAGCTGGTCGTCCTCGATCTGCTCTATGTCGCGGTCGCGCAGCGGACCCACGAACGTTCGCATGCCGCGTTCCAGCGAACCGCACAAGCCGTCCACGGTCACAAAGCCGCGAAGGACGGAGCAGCACCTATCTGATGACGCACCGATCGCACCGCACCCATAAACCTCTCAGCGCCCGGCAACGCACCAACTTCTGAGGAGAAAGCGAATGTCCGACATCTTCAAGCCCGAGGTCGACCGCCGGACGCTGCTGCGTCGTGCGGCCGCCGTGGGTCTGCTCGCCACCCCGGCCGTGAGCATGCTCAGCGCTTGCGTCGGTGGCGGCGACGACAGCGACGACAAAGCGGACAAGCCCTCGGGCACCGTCTCCGCGACGAACCCGCTGGGTGTCAAGGAGGACGAGCCGCTGGAGATCGTGATCTTCAACGGTGGCCTCGGCACCAAGTACGCGACGGACGTCGACATCCCGTCGTACAACAAGCTCTTCCCGAACTCCAAGGTCGCGTTCAGCCAGACCGAGGAGATCGCGACCGTCGTCCAGCCGCGGTTCACCGGCGGCAACCCGCCGGACATGATCAACAACTCCGGCTCGAAGCTGATGGACCAGGGCGCGCTCGTCCAGGCCGGCCAGGTCCAGGACCTGACCGAGCTGTTCGCGGCCCCGTCGCTCGACATCACCGGCAAGACCGTCAAGGACACCCTGATCCCCGGCACCGTGGAGCAGGGCACGTTCAACGGCAAGCCGTACGTCCTGAACTACGCCTTCACGGTCTTCGGCCTCTGGTACAGCGGCAAGCTGTTCAAGGACAACGGCTGGACCGCCCCCACCACCTGGGCCGACTTCCTCACGCTGCTCGACGCGATGAAGGCCAAGGGCATCACCCCCTACGGGTACGCCGGAGCGAACGCGCCGTACTACCAGTACACGGTGATCCTCGCCAGCGCCGCGAAGATCGGTGGCGCCGACATCCTGAAGAACATCGACAACCTCGAGCCGAACGCCTGGAACAACGACGCCGTCAAGCAGGCCGCCGCCGCGTGGGCCGAGGTCGGCGCCAAGTACTCCGACAAGTCGTTCCTGGGCCTCAAGCACACCGAGGTTCAGCTGAAGCAGGACCAGTACAAGGTCGGCTTCTACCCGTCGGGCTCCTGGCTGGAGAACGAGCAGGCCAAGGACACCCCGGCCGGCTTCGACTACCAGCTCGCGCCGCTCCCCAGCGTCACCACGGCCGACAAGCTCCCCGCCACCGCGCTCTACGCGGCCGCCGGCGAGCAGTACTTCGTCGCCAGCAAGGGCAAGAACCCCAAGGGCGGCATGGAGTTCATGCGCCACATGCTCTCCAAGGCCGGCGCCGTGGGCTTCACCCAGCTCACCAAGACGCTGACCGTCGTCTCGGGTGCCACCGACGGCATGGAGATCAGCCCCGGGCTCACCTCCGGCAACAAGGCCCTGGTCGCGGCGGGTGCTGACACGTTCAGCTTCCGCTTCGACACCTGGTACAAGAAGCTGGACGACGAGCTGCGCGCCGCCACCAACGAACTGATGTTCCAGGGCGGCACCGCTGACAAGTTCGTCACGCGGATGCAGAAGGCGGCGGACGCGGTCAAGGCCGACTCCTCCATCGAGAAGTTCTCCCGCTAATCCTGTCCCATGGCTGACTACGTAGCCGCAATCACGAACGGAGCTATAGCACCATGAAGCACGGCAGGTACCCGTTCATCATCGGCTTCCTGATCGTGCCGGTGGCGATCTACGGCACGTTCGTGATTGCGGCATACGTACAGGCTTTCCAGCTGTCGTTCACGAACTGGCGGGGCTTCTCGCCCAACGTGGATTACATCGGCTTCGACAACTTCACCAAGCTCTTCCACGACAGCACGTTCTGGAAGGCGATCCAGCACCACGTGCTGCTGCTGATCTTCCTCCCGCTGCTGACGATCATCCTGGCGCTGTTCTTCGCCTTCCTGCTGAACGTCGGCGGGGGCTCGAAGGGCGGGCGTACCCAGGGTGTCCGGGGCTCGAAGTTCTACCGGGTGATCTTCTTCTTCCCGCAGCTGCTCGCCCTCGCGCTGGTGGCGGTCATCTTCTCCCGGGTCTACTCCCCGGACGAGAGCGGCCTGATCAACGGCCTGCTCCAGCAGTTCGGTGCCGGCCCGGTGCTGTTCCTGGCCGACTCGCACCTCGCCCTCTGGTCCATCCTCGCGGTGCTGGTGTGGCAGGGCGTCGGCTTCTACGTGGTGCTCTTCTCAGCCGGCATGGGCTCGATCCCCACGGAGATCTACGAGGCGGCGGCGCTGGACGGCGCCACCCGCAGCACCCTGTTCTTCAAGATCACGCTGCCGCTGCTCTGGAGCACGCTGCAGGTCGCCTGGGTCTACCTCGGCATCGCCGCCTTCGACGCGTTCGCCCTGGTGAACGTCATGTCCGTCGACCGCGGCGGCCCGGACGGCGCGACCACGGTGCTCGGCCTCGAGATCTACCGCAACGCGTTCGACTACGCACAGTTCGGCTACGCCTCGGCGATGGGCGTCGTGCTGTTCTTCCTGACCCTCACGTTCGCCGCGCTGACCCTGCGGGTCACCCGGCGCGACACCGTCGAGCTCTGAGACGGAGCCTGAGATGACCAACCTGCGTACCGATGTCTCCGCCACACCGCCGGGCACCGTGGACTACCCCGGCGCCCGCAAGTCCGCCGGCACGCCCGCGGGCAAGAAGGAGATCAAGCTCTTCAGCGGCTTCGCCCACATCGCCCTGGCGATCTGGGGCCTGCTGGTCATCGCCCCGCTGATCTGGGTGATCCTGGCAAGTTTCAAGAGCAACACCGAGATCTTCACCCACGCCCCGTTCAGCCTGCCCAGCGCGCTCTCCTTCGAGTCCTACAAGAGCGCCTGGACCGAGGCCCACGTCGGCCGCTACTTCCTCAACTCCATCTTCGTGGTGGCGCTGAGCACCACCGGCACGATGATCTTCGGCTCCATGGCGGCCTACGTCCTGGCCCGCTACAAGTTCGTCGGCAACCGCTTCATCTACTACCTGTTCGTCTCCGGGCTGGCCTTCCCGGTGTTCCTCGCCCTGGTCCCGCTCTTCCTCATCCTGCAGAACCTGGGCCTGCTCAACACCTACACCGGCCTGATCCTGGTCTACATCGCCTACTCGCTGCCGTTCACGGTGTTCTTCATGACGGCGTTCTTCAAGACGCTGCCGAACCACGTGGCGGAAGCGGCGATCGTCGACGGCGCCTCGCACACCCGGCTGTTCTTCCAGGTCATGCTGCCGATGGCCAAGTCCGGCCTGGTCAGCATCACGATCTTCAACATCGTCGGCCAGTGGAACCAGTACCTGCTCCCGGTCGCGATCATGCAAGGCCAGGGCGCCGAGAACAAATGGGTCCTCACCCAGGGCATCGCCAACATCTCGGTCTCCGCGGGCTACCAGGCCAACTGGGCAGCGCTGTTCGCCGCGCTCACGCTCTCGATCGTCCCCATGATCATCGTGTACGCCTTCTTCCAGCGGCAGATCCAGTCCGGCCTCACCGCCGGCGCCGCGAAGTAACGCTTCACCAGGCTCTTCCAGCGGCGGTACCGATCCACGGGGGTCGGTACCGCCGCTTTTTTGTCACACCCCGGGTTCACAATGAGACCGTGCTGATCGCTGCGGTTTCCGAGGATGGCAGCTGGAGCGGTCCTGGCTGGCTCCGGTCCGTCCACCCCGACGGCACCCCCGCCGAGGAGCCCACCCCGGTGGCCGACCTCGCCGCCGCGATCGCCACCCGCGAGGCCACCGACCACCCACGCTGGCTCTGGGCGGCCACCACCGACGCCTACCCCGCCCTCCTCCGCGCCGGCGTCCGGGCAGCCCGCTGTCACGACGTCGAGCTCACCGAGGCCCTCCTGAGCGGCCACGCCGGCCGCTGGGGCGAGCCCCGATCCCTGGCCGCCGCCCTCGCCCGCCTCACCGGCGTCCCCGTCCCGCCCGACCCGCCGGTCCGCGTCCCCGAGCCCCCCGGCCAGCTCCAGGACACCCTCTTCGGCCCGGCCCACGGCATCTCCGGCTCCTCCCCGCACACGGCGGTCCTCGCCGTCGCAGGCGCCTCCTCAGCCACCCCGGGCTACGTGGCCCTGAACGCCCTCACCCGGGTCTACGCCGACCAGCACCGCCGCATCACCGCCATCGACCGGGCCGGCCGCCTGGCCGCCGCCGATCGCACCGCCGCCTTCGTCGGGCGACCGGGCGGGTTCGCGTTGCTGGTGGCGGCGGAGTCAGCCGGGGCGCTTGTCGGTGCCGAGATGGGTCACACCGGCATGCCGTGGCGTGCCGACGTGCACGACCGGATCCTGCGGGAGCTTCTCGGCCCACCCCAGCCGGTCGGCCCGCCGCGGCGGCTGTCCGAGCTCACCGCCGAGGTCAACGCGGCGTTCGGCACCCGCGGCCTGCATCTGGACTCCCCGGCCGAGGTGCTCAAGGCCTTCGCCCGCGCGGGCATCGAGGTCCCCAACACCCGCGCCTGGGTGCTGCGCCAGGTCGAGCATCCCGCGGTCCCGCCCCTGCTCGAATACAAGGAGCTCTACCGCATCTGGACGGCCCACGGCTGGAGCTGGCTCGACTCCTGGGTGAGCGAGGGCCGCTTCCGCCCCGAGTACGTCCCCGGCGGCGTGGTCTCGGGCCGCTGGGCAGCGCGGGGCGGCGGGGCGCTGCAGGTCCCCAAGGTGGTCCGTGGCGCGGTGATCGCCGACCCGGGCTGGACCTTCGTGATCGCCGACGCGGGCCAGCTGGAGCCGCGCGTGCTGGCGGCCGTCTCCGGCGACGACCGCCTGGCCGCAGCGGGCGTGGCCGACGACCTCTACGCGGCACTGGCCGCCGACTCGTTCGCAGGCGATCGCCCCAAGGCCAAGGTCGCCCTGCTCGGCGCCATGTACGGCCAGACCGGCGGCGCCGCCATCCCCGCCCTCGCCGTGCTCCGCAAGCACTACCCGACAGCCTTCGAGTACGTCGAGGCGGCGGCCCGCACGGGCGAGGCCGGGGGACTGGTCCGCTCCTGGCTCGGCCGCACCTGCCCGCCGTCCTCCACCGCCTGGCGCGACGCCGGACTCGACCCGCCGGAGGAGAGCGGCTCCGCCGAGGTCCCTCAAGGCGGCGCGTCCGGCCGCGCACGCGGGCGGTTCACCCGCAACTTCGTCATCCAGGCGACGGCGGCGGAGTGGGCGCTGGTACTGCTGGCGACCCTGCGTACGGCGCTCGAAGGCCTCCAGGCCGAGATCGTCATCTTCGTCCACGACGAGGTGGGCGTCCACTGCCCCAAGGAAGAAGCGGAACAGGTCGCCGAGGCCGTCCGCCGCTCCGCCGTCCGAGCCGGCGAGCTCCTCTTCGGCAACACGGCGGTCCGCTTCCCCCTCGAGGTCGCCATCGCCGAGTGCTACACCGACGCCAAATAGCGGGTCGCGAGGTGTACGGACTGGCTGAGGCAGGAGGACAACCCGATGCCGCAGCCAGTCACGCTACCGAATCAGCCGAAACCGGCCACTACGGAAGGTTGCAGGCACCGCTCGTGCTGAGCCCGTACGGGTTCATGCCGCCGATGTTGATGCCATCGTCGTATGAACCGGCGCTGGCCGAACGGACCCGGACGCAGAGCCGGTTGACGTCGTTGACGGCCGTCGAGGGAGACCAGAGGTAGTCCCGGCTGGACGTCTGCCGGAAGGCTGCGTAGCCCTTCCGGGTGTAGTCGGAGGTTCCGTCGCCATAGACGTCATAGCTGATCATGAGGGTGGCGAGCGTGTCCACCGCCCCGGATTCGACCCTGATCTCGACGTCCCTGACGGTGGCACCGTTCAGGCCGACACAGTTGTCCGTCGAGAAGGCGTCGCAGTTGGTGTTGTCGTAAGTCACGAAGACGCAGATGGTCCCGAGGCTGGTGCTGCTGTTGTAGCACCGCCCGGGATCGACGCCGTCCGCCGCCGAGGCGGGCCCGGCGAACGTCAGCGAGGTGGCCAAGGCCAGGACGAGTCCGAGGCCAGTGGTCATGAGTCTCCGCACAGATTTTCCCTTCACCTTCGCCGATCACGGTGACCGACGACCGTCGACAATAGATCACCGTCGTCATCGTGTCGTCATCTTTTATTCACCGTGTGTTTTCGGCTCAGTCGTGGCTGGCCTCGGGTGGGAAGGTGCCGGAGAAAACGACGGCCGGGTAGCTGGGCCAGTCCTCGGCGGGTGCGTCCGGGTAGGGGATGCCGAGGCGGCGCCAGAAGTCGGTGACCACCCAGGTGTCCTCGAGGGGCGAGTGGTCGTCGGGGAACGCCTTCCCGTCGTGCGGTGCGAGGAAGCGCCGGAAGAGACGGAAGGTGAAGGTGTAGGGATTAACGAAGTACGGCGCGATCGTCGCAGGCGGCCGGTCGAACAGGTCCCCGAGAACGTCGGCGTCACCCTGCCAGCGCCGTCTCGCCTCGGGGAGCTGGGCCGGGTCGGCGACCACCTCGCGCGGGTCGGAGGCGAAATGATCGACCGGGCAGCCCGCGTCGTACGCGATGTGGCACCAGAGGTCCGAGTCGTAGATGTCGATCGAGCTGGCGACCACGCCGAACTCGGCGGAGAGGCGCCCGCCGGCGCGGTCGGCGTACGTGGCGAACCTGGGCCAGTCCACCACCACCCACCCGTCCTTGGGCGGCACGATGATGGCGGCGTCGCGGCCCACCGTGGCACCGGCCGTCGTCACTTCGGCGGCCACGTCGTAGCCCGCCGCGAACCGTACGATCGCCCGCGCGATCAGATCCGGGTCCATGGCAGGCAGCGCAGTCGCGTGCACGAACTCGCCCACCCCACTGACGGTAGTGCTGTGACCATCGGCGTTCACCGGGTTTGCCGTGAACTCCGGATCATTCGGGAAGCGGGTGCCAGCCCGGCCCGGCCCCGTCGCGGCGTACCCGGCCGAACACCACGTCGGCGACGTGGATGCCGAATCCGATGGTGCCGGGCTCTTTAGCTCTGTGACGAGGCCTGGCCAGGCTGTCCTAGACTGGAATGAGTGACCCTTTCCCACGAGGACCTCTTCAAACGCTATCTGTACGCGGGAGCGATCACCCGCAACGCCGACGCGGTGGCGGCCCTGTTCACCGAGGACGGCGTCTACGAGGCGCCGCTCGCACCGGGCGGTTTCCGGCTCGAAGGCCGCGACGCGATCCGCGACGGCATCGGTGCCATGCATCGCGACCCGGCCTACGAGGGCAAGGCCGACCCCGCGCGCTCCGGCTTCGTGCTGCACGAGACCGCTGACCCGGCAGTCTTCATCGTCGAGATCGACGCGGCGCTCGAAACGAACCCGACAATGTCGATGATCCAGATCTTCCGGGTACGCGACGAGCACATCGCCCACCTCCGTGACTACTTCACAGCCCCGACGACCTGACGCATCCGCTCGACCGGTAGCGCGGGGTTGGCGGCCGCGTGTTCCGCCAGCTCGGGGTTGTCGAGCAACGCGACGATCCGGCCGACCGGCAGCCGCGGGCACGAGGCCATCGCCTGCCGGACAGCCAGGTCCGGGTCGGTGCACAGCCGATCCACGAGCTCCGGGCCGGCATCCGGGTCGAGCGCGACCAATCGGCGTACCGGAGGATCGGTGTGATCGGCGAATGCGGCCAGCCCCGCCGTCGGGAAGCGGGCAGGCAAAGGGAACCGCCCCCGATTCTCCAGGAAGGCGCGCAGGAGCAGCGAGGGTGGTGCATCAGGATGGTGCAGAGCGAGCAATACGCGTACGCCCCGATCGTCATCATCGGCCAACTGCGTGACCAGATCCCCGGGCAGTTCGGGGTGCCGGGCCGCGCGCCGGCGTAGCAACGGGTTGACCGACCGGGCCCAGCGCACCGCGTCGTCGAGTGGCCCCGGCACGTGCCTGGAGTAGGAGTATTGGCCGTCGCTGACGGTGATGTCGATGCCCGTCCGCTGCTGCTCGGTGAGGCCGGGGTGGACGGAGACAGCCGTGCGCACCCCGATGTCGGGGTCGGTGGCCAGGGAATCCAGCTGCCCGGGGCTTAGGTCGGCTCGGTCGGCGACCCGGGCGCGGACCACAGGGCTGGGGTGACGTAGCAGTGCCTGGACGACATCCGGTGGGGTGCTCGGGTTCGGGCCGACGAAGTACAGCGCGGCCTCGTCACCGCTCGCCATCACCTGGTCGACCAGCGCGCGGGAAAGCGGTCGTTGCAGCACGGCCCAGAACGCGTGCATGTGCGTCTCCGGCAGGTCGCCGGGCTGCATGACCCGCTCGTCCTCGGCGATGGCCGCGGCGATGGTCGCCCTGACCTGCGGCTCGGGGTCGGCCAGCAGCGCTTCCCGGGTGGCTCCGTCGAGCAGCTGAGGGAACCTCGCCGGGTGCAGGCGTACCCGTGGATCGGGGTGTGCACCCGCCACGCGGTGGAGGCGGCGGGCGTAGTCCATGGCCACCCACAGCTCGTCGAAAAGTTCCCAGGGCGACAACGGCGCTGCGGGGTCGTCCTCGACGCTCACCAGCAGTGAGCACAGGTGATCGTCGGTGAGATGGTTGCCGAAAGCCCGCAGCCTCACCCGCCACTCAGGATCGGTCAGCAACCGGCTGCGAAGCTCCGGCAGGGTCCGGGCATGCTCAGCCAGCGTGCAGCGGACCTCGCGCGACGGATGCCGCACCATCGCTTCCTGCACCGATTCCGGGAGGTCGCGGCGTTCTGCCAGCCCTCGGCAGAACGGAGCCTCTGCTGACGCGAGCAGATCCAGCAACACCTCCGCCGGCGTCGCGGGGTTCCTCGCCAATCCGCGTACCAAGGCGTCACTGGTCATCGGACGCACCTTAGTGCGCGCTCAGCGGGTGCCCGGAAACAGGGATAGCGTCGGGGGATGCACCGTGTGGCGTTCGGGGCGCAGGTTTGCGGGGACCTCGGGGAGGGGTCGGTCCGGGAGTGGCTCGTGCCCGACGGGCGTGGTGGATATGCGATGGGGACGGTCAGCGGGCTGCGGACCCGGCGCTATCACGGGCTGCTGGTCGTGGCCGGGAAGACGCCGTCGCTGCGGTATCTCGGGCTGGCGTCGCTGGATCCGGTGGTGACGCTGGCGTCCGGGACGGTGGTGCGGCTGGGGACGCACGAGTGGGCCGACGGGACCGTCGCGCCGGCCGGGCATCGGTTCCTGTCCGGGTTCGAGTTGGTGGACGGGTTGCCGCGGTGGCGGTGGCGGATCGGGGACGTTGTTCTCGAGCGCGAGCTCGCCATGGTCCACGGGCGGAGCAGCGTCGCGGTTGTGCACCGGTTGCTCACCGGTGGGCCGGTCAGTCTGCGGCTCGAAGCGCTGTGCACGTGGCGGGATGTGCACGCCGAGCGGACCGCCGGGAGCGCCGAGCCCGAGGTGACCGAGGTGGCGGGCGGGTGCGTGGTCGAGGGCGCCTATCGCTTGCGCGGGCCCGATTTCCGCGGCGCGGGTGCTTGGTTCCGCGGGGTGCGGCACCGCGAGGAGGCGGCGCGCGGGCTCACCCCCACCGAGGACTTGTGGTACGCGGGGAGCTTCCACGCCGAGCTCCGCCAGGCTGGGGACACCGCGTCCGTTTCGGCGTGGGCGGAGGACCTCGACGTTGTTCCCGAGCCGGCGGCGGCGGTGGTCAGCTCCGCGCGTACCCGTAATCGTGCTGTGGTGGCAGCGGCCGCACCCGGCGGGGAGGCGCAGGCCACCCTCGCCCTGGCCGCCGATGCCTTTGTCGTCGAAACCGCGACCGGTCCCGATGTCGTCGCGGGCTATCCCTGGTTCGGCGCCTGGTCGCGGGACACGATGCTCAGCTACGAGGGTCTCTTCCTGTCGACCAATCGCGCCGAGCAGGGCCGCAGACTCCTCCTCGGGTACGCCGCCACGCTGTCGGAGGGCATGCTCGCGAACACCGCCGACACGGGCAGCGTCGAGTACAACACCGTGGACGGCACGCTGTGGTTCCTGCACGCCGTCGGGCGGCACGTGGCGGTCACCGGCGACAACGACCTGGCCGCGGAGTTGCTGCCCGCCCTGCGTGACGTGATCGGCGCCCACCTGGCCGGCACCCGCTACGGCATCCAGGCGGACCCGGCCGACGGACTGCTCCGCCAGGGCGTCCCGGGCGCGGCTCTGACCTGGATGGACGCCCGGGTCGACGGCGAGCCGGTCACCCCGCGTACGGGTAAGCCCGTCGAGGTCAACGCCCTGTGGATCAACGGCCTGGCCATGATGATCAGGCTTGCCTGGCAGGTCGGTGCCGGTGCCGGCCAGGCCGCCCTGGCGCACTCGGCGGCGCTCACGTCCTTCGCCCGCCGGTTCCCGGCCAAGGCCGGCCTGCTGCACGACGTGGTCGACGGCCCGGACGACGATGTGCTGCGCCCGAACCAGCTGCTCGCCTGGTCACTGCCGTATGCGCCGCTGCGTCCGTCGCCGGGGGCGTTGCAGATCATCGGCGCGGCGTTGATGACTCCGCTGGGCCCGCGCAGTCAGGCGCCGGGCACGCCGGGTTATCACGGCAGCCACGGCGGGCCGCAGGCTTCCCGGGACCGGGCCTATCACACGGGTACGGTCTGGCCGTGGCTCACCGGCCCCTATGTGGAGGCCTGGCGGCGGCTCGGCGTCTCCGCGGAGCAGACGCTCTCCGACGCCGACGGTCACCTGGGGGAGTACGGCCTGGGCTCGGTCTCGGAAACCGCCGACGGCGAAGCCCCGCACGGCGCGACGGGCTGCCCGTTCCAGGCGTGGTCCGTCGCGGAGAGCCTGCGGGTCAGGAGGTTGTCGTAGCTCTCATGCCCCGGGCATGCGGTACATCAGGTCGTCGAGGGCTTCGCCGGGCCGGGCGAACCAGGCGGGGAGGCCGTCGTCGAGCGCCGTCGCGATGCGATGGTGGGCGAAGCGGGTGAGCGGCGGAAGTTCGCCCAGCGGGAACCAGCCGACCTCGAGCGACTCGGAGTCGTTGACCCGTGCCTCACCGCCGACCGCGCGGCAGCGGAACCACGTGTTGACCATCTGACAGTGATCGCCATTGCCATAGACCACCTCGTGCAGGACCACCCCGGCCAGCCGCTCGACCTTGACCTGGACATTGGTCTCCTCGAGCGTCTCGCGCACGACGGCCTCGGCGGGCTGCTCGCCCGGATCCATCATCCCCGCGATCAGCGCCCACTGGCGGTTGTCGCTGCGCTGACCCAGCAGGACCTCGCCGCGGTCGTTGAGCACCACGGCGCTGACGGTCGGAAACATGATCAAGCCCTGCCCGTACTTGGCACGCAGGTCTTTGACGTAGTCAGAAGCAGGCACGCCCGCGACTTTAGCCGCGCTTGGCGGCCTGCTTACGGGCGCGCTGTTCGCGCGAGTAACGCTTGCGCTCCTCGAGGTCGGCCTTCCAGCCGTCCCGCGCCTCCTGGGTGACGCCCTCGATCGCACCCTGCACCGAGGCCGGCCCCGCCCAGTACTTGTAGAGCCAGTTCCAGAGAAACCCGCCCTCGCGAACATCCTTCGCCATGATCCCCACCTCCGTCAGACCGTTGCCACACCAATGATTGGTACACCAACTATTGGTACGATAACCGTATCGGCAGAGGAGCGGCAACCATGAATGATCCGTTGGAACTTGAACAGCAGGTGTGCTTCGCGCTGTCCGTGGCCGCCCGCAGCGTGGTCGCGGTCTACCGGCCACTACTGGAACCCATGGGCCTCACCCACCCCCAGTACCTGGTGATGCTCGCGTTGTGGCAGCACGCCCCTTTATCGGTACGCAAGCTGAGCACTCTCCTGCAGCTGGACCCCGGCACCCTGTCCCCACTGCTCAAACGTCTCGAGTCGATCGGCTACCTCCGCCGCGAACGAGACCCGAAGGACGAACGCAGCCTCGCCGTCACCCTCACCCCGTCCGGCCGTGACCTGCGCGAACAGGCCCTGAAGATCCCCCCGGCCGTCGTCGACCGCCTCGGCATGCCCCTCGACGAACTCATGTCCCTCCACGCGGCCCTCACCCGCGTGATCAGCGCCGCAACGTAGCCACCCAGCTCGACAGCCGCCGCGGGGCGTCGTCGCTGACCGCCCGGATCCTTGTCGTCCGGGTCCCGCCAGCAGCATGGCCACCGCGTTCCCGTCGATCCGTTCCCCCCTCCCGCCAGAATTTCCGGGCCCACGGATCGAGGAACGCGAGCCGGCATGGCTCGCGGGCCGTGCCGATCATCGGACCCGCCATCGACGACCACACCGTCAACGCGTGGACAGCCATGAACGGCCTCCAGAGCGGCGGCTCTGGCCAACTGGTTGCAGCCCTGCTCGACCCCATCACCGCCGATGAACCACCCCTGCGCCGGCCCGCCTGCCGCTCCGCCCCCTGCCCGCCCCTCCCTGCCTGCCTGCCCGACTGCGGGCCCGCCCCTGCCTGCCTGCCCGACTGCGGGCCTGCCCGACTGCGGGCCTGCCCGTCTGTCTGCCGGCAGCCGGTGCCGCCGACGCGGGCCAGAATTCGGGAGAACAGGGCCACATCCTGCTTCACCAAGCCGACGTCCCACGCGCCCTGCCCATACGGCCTGACACCCAGCTGTGCCCTCCGGCCGAATGGCGCGCGATCGCTACCGTGAAGACATGTTGACTGCCGAAAAAATGGGCGCCTGGCGCGGCCGCTACCAACTGGCCGCCGACGGCCAACCGGTCGCTGTGTGGGACCCGTCATGGTGGCGCAGCGGCGGCGACTTCGAGGTGCATGGCCAGCGCTACCAGGTGCGCTCCAACGGCTGGGGCACAAAATACCGCCTCCTGGACGAGGCCGGCGCCGAGATCGCCCTCGTCGAACGAGCCGGCCGCAAACACTGGACAGCCCAATCCGCCGGCCGCTCCTACGAGTTCCGCCGCGCGTCATTCTGGGGCAACCGCCAAGAGCTGGTGACCGACGGCGTCGTCACAGGCTCGATGCGCCGGGTGAGCGCCTGGTCGGGCGCCATCGAGGCCGACCTCCCCGGCCTCTCCCTCCCACTCCAGATCTTTGTCATCGGTGTCCAACTGGCCCTGTGGCAAGCCCAGCAAACCGCCGCAGCCAGCGCCTGACTCCAACCCGGCCAGCACAGCCCGCGACCGCACCGAACGGCTCAGGCCAGCCGACCCATCCGGCTCGCTCACGCCGTGGTCGGCCTGCTCAGTTCGCTCACGCCGTAGCTGGCCCGCTTGGCTCGCTCACGCCGTGGTTGGCCCGCTCGGGTGGAGCGGTTCGCTTACGCCGTTTGGCCGCTCGGGTGTAACGGTTCGCTCACGCGAGCCAGCCGGGTCTGATCAGGCCGGCCTCGTAGGCGAGGACGACGAGTTGGGCTCGGTCGCGGGCGGCGAGTTTGAGCATGGTGCGGCTGACGTGGGTTTTGGCTGTGGCGGGGCTGATGAGGAGGCGGGTGGCGATCTCGTCGTTGGAGAGGCCCTCGCCGACGAGGACCATGACTTCTCGTTCGCGTTCGGTCAGCTGGTTGAGGCGGGGGTCGGGTTCCTGCGGGGGCTGGGCCGCGCGGCCTCCGGGGGTGGCGAACTCGCCGATCACGCGGCGCGTCACGCTCGGGGAGAGCAGGGCGTCGCCGGCTGCTACCGCTCGGATGCCTCTTAGCAGGTCAACCGGTTCGGTGTCCTTGACGAGGAAGCCCGATGCGCCGGTTCGCAGGGCCTCGAAAACGTATTCGTCGAGTTCGAACGTGGTCAGGATGACGACCCGGATGTCGGCCAGGGCGGGGTCGGCGGCGATGCGGCGGGTGGCTTCGAGGCCGTCGACGCCGGGCATGCGGATGTCCATCAGGACGACGTCGGGGTGGGTCAGGGCGGCGAGCCGGACCGCTTCCAGGCCGTCGCCCGCCTCGCCGACCACCTCGAGGTCGGGCTCGGCGTCGATGAGGGCGCGGAATCCGGCCCGGACCAGCGCCTGGTCGTCGGCGAGCAAAACCTTGATCACGCGGGTTCCTCGAGGGGGTCGGCCGCTTTGTTAGCGGAAGAGAAGGCGGCGTCGGCGGTTGCTTCGGCTGTCGATGGCGTGGTGGGCATGGGCGCGGCGGGTGTGCGTGTGGCGGCTGGGGAGGGCGTATCCGGGGAGGTGGGGAGGATCGCGTGGACTTGGAAGCCGCCCTCGGGGAGGGGTTCGGCGGTGAGTGTGCCGCCGAGGGTTTCTGCGCGGGCTCGCATCCCCGCGATGCCGGTGCCGGGCAGCTCATCGGCGGCGGGGCCCGGGACTTCAGCGCCGGGGGGAGGGGCTGTGGGGGTGCCGGCGTTGGTGATGTGGAGGTGGAGGGCGGTGGGGGTGTAGGTGATGGAGACCTCGGTCTTGGCGGCCTGGGCGTGGCGGCGGACGTTGGTCAGGGCTTCCTGGACGATGCGGTAGGCCGCTCGGTCGACCTCGGCGGGCAGGGGGCGGGGGGTGCCGGTTGTGGTGGTGGTGATCGGGAGGGCGGCGTCGGCGGTGAGGTCGGCGAGGCGGTCGAGGCCCAGGGCGGGCTGGCGGGGGGCGGCTTCCTGTTCCGGGCGGAGGGCGTCGAGGACGGCGCGGACCTCGCGGAGGGCCTCGGAGCTGGCGGTTTTGATGGCGGTGAGGGCTTCGCGGGCCTGTTCGGGGCGGCTGTCCATGAGGTGGAGGCCGACGCCGGCCTGGACGTTGATGAGGGACAGGTGGTGGCCGAGAACGTCGTGGAGCTCGCGGGCTATGCGCAGGCGTTCGTCGGCGGTCTGGCGTTTTTCCTGTTCCTCGTGGGCGCGGGCGCGTTCGGCGTTGACCTTGGTCAGCTCGGCGAGGTAGGCGGCGCGGGCGCGGGCGGCGCCGCCGATGAACATGGTCAGGGCCAGGCCGAGGGCGGTGAGGACGGCGTCGCGCAGGGTCGGCCGGGCGGTGGCGGCGACGCCGAGCTGGTCGGCGAGGACCGTCGTGACCGTCAGGTAGGCGACGTAGGCGATCGCCGCGATGGCCAGCGCGGCCCGGCTGCGGCCGGCTTTGACCGCGGAGAACAGCGCGATCGTGGGGGCCACCGCGAAGGTCCAGGCCGGTGTGGTGAGGGTCGCGTAGCCGATGGTCGCGGCGGCGCTCACGGCCAGCGCGATCAGGGGGAACTTGGGCCGCCACGCGAGCGCGATCGGGCCGATCACGAGCAGCACGCACGCGATCAACCCGACGGAGCGAGCATGGGACCAGTTGCCGAACACGTGGAAGCACAGCGCGGTGATGACGGCCGGCGCCGCATGATCCCTTCCGCGGCGCTCGTAACGCGCACGCCGCTCGGCGAACCGCCCGCTGGAGAAGGACGGTCCGCTCGCGAAAGGGTGGGCCTGGTGTCGCACGTGAACGACGCTACGGCAACCCGGGGAGGGGCCGCATCAACACCAAGTCGGGCCTGTGGATAACTCGTGAGGAGTAGTGCCCCTGCCCGGCGTACTCCCTGCGGCGTACGCATTTTCGGACAGCTGCGCCGCTGGTCGCGTACCCGGATGCTTCTTCGGACCGATGCCCCGCAGTGACCCGCCCGGGAAGCTTGAGTGGCAAGCCGCCACGTCCAGGAGGTCGTCATGCAGCCGAACGTTTCCACCTGGTCCGGGCCGAACCGGCTCCGGACCTCCGACACCGAGCGTGAGCAGATCGCGACCATTCTGCGGTCCGCGATGACCGAGGGGCGCCTCACCCTGGAGGAGGGCGAAGAACGTCTGAGCGGTGTGTACGCCGCCAAGTTCCGCGACGAGCTCGCCCCGCTCACCGCCGACCTCCCGAACGGTGGCCGGCAGGCACTGGCCGAGACCCCGCAGGCGCGCGCCACGACACGCCGGGACCTCCGCCGGCACACGGGTTTCGTGATGTTTGCCGCACTGTTGCTGACCGGTCTGTGGTTCGCGAGCGGCGCGACGTTCTTCTGGCCGGTCTTCCCGCTCGCGTTCCTGTTCATGGGCCTGATCCGGCACGCGAAGTACGGCAACATGCGACGCGATTTCCACCACTATGGTCACGTTGCTCCATGGAACTCGCCCGGCTGGAAGTGACGTTGATCATTCCGAAGTAGACGCGGCGGTCGTTGCCCACCTTGTACCCCGATGCGACAGTGGTGCCCCTATCGGGAGGGGTGGGCAACAACAATGATGGGTCCGTCGCACGCACTGTCAGGCGCGGCAGTCTGGCTCGCGGGAAGCTGGGCCCTGGATGCCTTCGCCGGGTACGAGCAGAGCCCGCTCGCCATCGCCATCGGCACGATCATGTGCGCGGGCGGGGCGCTGCTGCCCGACCTCGACCTGTCCGGAAAGGTCACCCGCAACCAGGGCGGCGCAACGGTGGCCCGCACGTTCGGCGTGTTCTCACTCTTCGTGGCGGAGGTGGTCGAGAAGATATCCCTCGGCGTCTACACCGCCACGAAACTGAGCAAGGACCCACGCCGCAACAACGGTCACCGCACGTTCACGCACACGCTGCCGTTCGCCGCGCTGATCGGGTGGGGAACGACCAGCCTCGCCACCGCGTACGGTAAATGGGCAGTCGTCGGGATCATCTTCTTCATGGCCGGTCTCGCGCTGCGCGGCCTGTTCGACGAGTGGGCCGAGCGCGCCGGCTGGGTGATCATCACGATCTCGTCCGCCGCGATCGCCTGGTTCACCGCGGCCAACCTCCCGGGTGACCGGGGGTATCCGATGCTCGGCTTCTCGGTCGCGGTCGGCTGCGTGGTCCACCTGCTCGGCGACATGATCACCAGGGCGGGCGTACCCATCCTGTGGCCCATCCCGATCAACCGCCGCATGTGGCGCATGATCGGCATCCCGAACAGCATCGCCGTCGTGGTCGGCGGAAAGACGGAGACCGTCGTGCTGCGCACGGTCTTCACGGTGATCTCATTCGTGTCGGTGGCCGGCCTGTTCGCCCCGCACCTGCTCCACCAGTTCAACCTGGACGTCTGGGCGTCCGACGACACACCGTAGCTGTGCGCCGCCGCCGAACCTGGCACGAAGGCCCGCGACGGGTCCTCTGACGGTGGAGCCCCTCGGGCAGGTGGTCCACCAGGACGGTGCCGACGATCGGGCTACCGGCACGCAGCGGCAGGATCTGCTGGTACGCCTCCGATGCGTACCAGCCGTCCGCCGCTGCTCTGTCCGTTGGGAAGCCCTCCGGGGATTCGGACGTGGCTGATGATCAGCCTTTGATGACGGGCCAGACCGCATCGAGCGTTTCGGCGTCCGTGGCGTGGGTCTCGAACGTGACCACGCGAATCCCGTCGGCGCGGCGTGCCACGACGAAGTGCACGGCAACCCGCTCGATCTCGGAGCCGTCGCCTCGACGGCGGGACCAGAGCGAGTCGATGGCGGCGCCGTCCCTGTTGAAAACCACGGTCCGGCGATCCAGCACGACGCTGTCCGCGTAACCGGCGGCGTGCAGCCGGGCGGTCATGGCGGTGAACGCGCGAACCACGTCCTCGTCGGTCTCCGCCAGCGTGATCGGGCCGAGGTCGTTACCCACCCAGAGCGGCGATCCCCAGTAGCCGGAGATGAACGCCGGGTCGGTTGCGCCCCCGACCGCGCTGATGAACGCGGGCATGTACTGGTCGGTGAACCAGTCGCTGAACTCGGTGTGGGCTTCGATGAGATCGGGACTCGTAAGCTTCTCCGGCATTTTGCGTCCCTCCCGTTGTCCTTCGCTGCCCGGCTCGGCCTGCATCGCCGCGATCGTGAGCAGTTGGTGTGCGCCGGTACCGACATAACCAAAATCATTATGGTTATGTCGGTGCCGCAGGGGCAACGAGGCCAGCGTGTGACGCCGATCGCTGCCCGATGGCGCTATGAGCCGCCCGGGGCTCAGTTTGCGGATGTGCGGCGGCGTGCGCGGAAGGCGGAGACCTTGGCTCGGTTGCCGCACTCGGCCATGCCGCACCACTGGCGGTTGCCGAGGCGGGAGGCGTCGAGGTAGAGCCGGGTGCAGTCGCTGTTGGCGCAGCCCTTCACCCGGTCGATCTCGTCGGACGAGAGCAGGTCGAGCAGGTCGGCCGCGAGGGTTGCCAGTAGCTCCTCGGTGGTTCCGGTCCGGGTCATTTGTCCGTCGGCCAGCAGCGTCGGCGTGAGCCGCGGCCCCCTGGCCAGCGAGTTGATCAGCGTCACGTCCGTGGCCGCGGGTGCGGCACCGTCAAGGCGGGACCGGATCACCCGGTAGATCGCTTCCCGGGCGGATATCGCAGCAGCGAAATTCGCCGGCCCGGCAGGTATGTCACCGAGTGACGCCGAGGAAGCCCACGAAGCGAGATCCGCGGGAGAGCTGAGCTGCTCCTCGCCCTGAGCCCGGCGGCGCCATTTGAGCGTGCCGGCGAAGTCGAGGCTGGGGCGGCCGCTGACGAAGACGAAACTCACGTAACCATCTTGACCGGTTACGACTCTGCCTGCAAGGTGTAACCATGCAGACCGGTTACATGTACTTCGTCGAGCGCGCCGTCCGTGGCATGAGCGGCATCGTCAGCACGCTCGGCGACGAGGGCGCCAACCGCCGCCCCGATCTCCCCGGCGCGAATACTCCTTTCGCAGTACTCACCCATTGCCTCGGCGTGATGTCCTACTGGGGTGGTCACCTCGTAGCCGGTCGTCCGGTCGAGCGTGACCGCCTTGCCGAGTTCCACGCCGCCGGCCCTGTTGCGGAGCTGTGCGATCGAGCAGAGGAGGCCCTCATACAGCTGCGAGCCGACGTGGCCGTCGCCCGCTGGGATGAGCCGCTGCGCCATGACCCCGACCCGGCGGCACTCGGCCCGGACCGCACCATGACCCAGGGGGAGGCGCTGCTCCACCTCTACGAGGAGATGGCCCAGCACCACGGCCAGATGGAAGTCCTACGCGACACTCTGCAGGAGGCCGCGGTGCAGGAGGCCGCGGCGCAGGAGGCCGAGGCCGAACCAACTCAGGTGACCATGGAATGGCTGCGTGCGAAGCGCGGCGTGAAGTGGCACCGTCCGGGTCCGGAGCTGCTGCCCGCGTGGGTGGCCGACATGGACTTTCCGGTGGCTCCGCCGGTCCGCGACGCGATCCATGCCACGATCGCGCGCGGCGACCTCGGCTACCCCGACTGGCCGCGATACCCCTTGGCGGTCCCGTTCGCCGAGCGGATGAGCCGGCGTTACGGCTGGAAGCCCGACCCGGATCGCGTACGCCCGATCACGGATCTGATTCAGGCCCTGCAGATCGTCCTGACCCTGACCACCGCACCCGGGGACGGCGTGGCGGTCTTCACCCCGTCCTACCCGCCGTTCCTGGCGACGATCGAGTCGATGAACCGCCGCCTGATCCGAGCAGGCGCAGCCACCGCTGAGCTCAGCGAAGCCAAGGTCTTGCTCCTGGTCAACCCGCACAACCCGACCGGCCACGTCTACTCCCGAGCCGAACTGGACGGCATCGCGGACCTCGCCGAACGCCACGACCTGCTGGTGATCAGCGACGAGATCCACGCCGAGCTGTCCTACACGGGCCACATCCCGTTCGCGTCTCTCAACCCCCGGACGGCGGCCCGCACGGTCACCGTGACCTCGGCGACGAAGGCGTTCAACCTCGCGGGTCTGCGGACGGCTCTCGCCCACGTCGGCCCGGATGACCTTCGTGCCCGCTGGGATGCGCAGCCCCCGGATCTCTACGGCGCCGTCAACGTTCTCGGCGTGGAAGCGACGCTGGCGGCGTGGGAGCACGGCGATGACTGGCTGCGGGGCGTCAACGATCACCTGCGGGCGCAACGCGATCACTTGGCTCTGCGCGTACACGCGGAATTGTCCGGCGTCACCATGCACGTGCCGGAAGCGGGCTATCTGGCCTGGCTCGACTGTGCCGGCGCGGGTCTTCCCGGGCAGCCGGCCGACTGGTTCCGCCGCCATGCGGGTGTCGAGCTCAGCGCAGGGCTCGACTTCGGCCCGGAAGGCGACCACCATGCCCGCCTGAACTTCGCCACGACCCGCGAGATCCTGGACCGGATCGTCGACGCGATGGCAGCCGCCTTGCGACGCTCTGTTCATCCGGACGCCCGGCAGCCGGCACTGCAGTGATCGTCGCTGGAATCCACTCTGGACGCATGCATGCCCGATATCTGGCCCTGGCGCTCGCTGTCCTCGCCGCAACCACCGCGGCCCACCGCGGCTACTGGCGGGGAGCCCCGGAGAACTCCCTCCCGGCTATCACCCAGGCCATCCAGCACGGCGCCCACATCGTGGAGATCGACGTCCAGCGCACCAGCGACGGCGAGCTCGTCCTCATGCACGATGACAGCGTCGATCGCACCACCGACGGCACCGGCAAGGTCGTCGCCCTCACCCTCGCCCAGATGAGATCTCTCAGGCTCAGATCCGGTCTGGGCGGGGCGCACGGCCTACCAGAACTCAATGTCGACTACCTGGAGTTCACCAGGCTCTGAACGTCCCCGAGGTCCGCGTCGCTGCTGAAGTCGGTGGCGGCGCTGACCGCGGCCCACGCGCGCGTCTCGGCGAGCCAGTCCTGCTCGGCGATTTCCGTGATCCGCGCGGCGTCGGAGCCGAGCAGCAGCCGCTGCGGCAACTCGGCCAGATCGGGCAGCTGCACCAGGATCCGCGCGGCCCGGTCGGGGTCACCGGCTTCCTTGCCCGCCGCGTTGGCCCGATAGTCGTGCATGAACCCGACCGACTCCCGGTAGTCGGCCCCCGCCGCGGCGATCTCCATGGACGAGCCACCCCAGTCGGTCCGGAACGCGCCGGGCTCCACGATCACCGCGCGCACCCCGAACGGCGCGACCTCCTTGGCCAGCGACAACGTCAACCCTTCCACGGCGAACTTCGCGGCCTGGTAGGCGGAGATCCCGGCCGTCCCGCCCACCCGCCCACCGACTGACGAGACCTGCAGGAAAAGCCCCGACCGTTGGGTACGCAAAACTGGCAGCGCAGCCCTGGTCACATTCACCACCCCGAAGAAGTTCGCCTCGACCTGAGCCCGGAACACGTCATCGGGCATCTCCTCGAAAGGCGCGCTGTCCGCATATCCCGCGTTGTTGACCACAACATCAAGCCGCCCGAACGTGTCGACGGCAGCCTCGACGGCGTCCCGCGCCGCACCCGGGTCGGTGACATCGAGCGCCACGGTGCGCACCCGCTCGCCGTACTTGTCGCCCAGTCCTGACAAATCCGAAATGCGCCGCGCCGTCGCGACGAGGTTGTCACCGTTCTCAAGGATGGCCACGGCAATCGAGCGGCCCAGACCGCGCGAAGCACCGGTAACAAGCCAGGTCCTACTCATAACAATCACTCCTAGGTAGGGCGGCAACCCGCCCGGCTCTGTGGGCAGGGGCGATGGATCGCCCGGCTGTGTAGATAAGGGCGGCGGACCGCCCAGCTGTGTGGGTGAGGGCGGCGTGCAGCGCTACTTTGTGACGAGGCGGCGGACCGCCTCGACGACCGCGGCGCGGTGGATGTCGAGGGCGGCTCGGGGCATGGCGGTGGGGCTGCCGGGCATCCAGGCGCTGCTGAGGGCGAGGGTGAACACCAGCAGATCGGCCGGGGTGAACGTGGTGGGTAGGGTGCCCCGGTCCTGGGCTGTGGCGATCAGTCCGGCGTTGTGTTCGAGGGAGTCGTTGAGCTCGGCCGGGTTGCGTTTGTCGGCGCCTTCTTCAAGGCGGTGCCAGGTTGCGAGCCGTAGCTGGTGCGGGTGGGCGAGCAGGTAGTCGAAGAGGCGACCGGCGTAGCCCGGGAGGTCGTCGGCGGTGAACGGCACCTCGGCGAGCAGTCTGCCCACGTGGGTGTCGAGGACCGCTTCGAACAGTGCCTCCTTGTTGCCGAAGTACGCGTAGACCAGTGCCTTGTTGGCCTTGGCCGCCGCCGCGATGCGGTCGATGCGGGCGCCGGCGATGCCGTGCGTCGCGAACTCGTCGGTTGCGGCCTGCAGGAGGCGGGCCTTGGTGGCCGCCGCGTCCCGCTGCCGTGGCTTGCCGCCGCTCAACAAAGACCGATCGGTGGTCAACAAAGACCGATCACTGCTCAGCAGGCGCTTGCCGTCGCTCAGCGAGGGCTGGTCATTGGTCGGCAGGGGCTGGTCATCGCTCACCCCTCGACGTTAACTAACTAACCGTTTATATAGGAAGTGTTCTCGATCACCCGTCGATGCCTTCCGTTAATGTTCGTAGTGAGGATGTAAGAGCAGGGGGAGGCACGGCGTGGCGGAGCGCGAGCGCTTGGCGCAGGCGGACTCCGGCGAGCAGCCGTGGCGAGCGTGGGGGCCCTACGTGGCCGAGCGCGCGTGGGGGACAGTCCGGGAGGACTACAGCGAGCACGGCACGGCGTGGGATTACTTTCCGCACGATCATGCGCGCTCCCGGGCGTACCGGTGGAATGACGACGGCATGGCCGGGATCTGTGACGAGCGGCAGACGTTCTGTTTTGCGCTCGCGTTGTGGAACGGGACCGATCCGATTCTCAAGGAGCGGATGTTCGGTCTCGGTGGCGACGGCGGCAATCACGGCGAGGATGCCAAGGAATACTGGTGGTACCAGGATTCCACTCCCACACATTCCTGGATGAGCTGGCGATACCACTATCCACAGACAGCATTTCCGTACGACGAACTGGTCGCCGTCAACGGCCGGCGCTCCCGCGACGAGCCGGAATACGAGCTGGTCGACACGGGGGTGTTCGACGAGGACCGGTTCTGGGCGGTGACCGTCGATTACGCCAAGGCGTCCCCGCGCGACATGTGCATCGTGGTGACCATTTCCAACCGTGGCCCCGACGAGGCCACCCTGCATGTCCTGCCGTCCCTCTGGTTCCGCAATACCTGGTCGTGGGGCCTCAACAACCGTCCCGTCCCGGTCCTCAAAGGTTCACCGGGACGGCTGGTCGGCGAGCACCGCAGCCTCGGTCACCTCGAACTGCACGGCGAGGGGGAGCCGCCCGCGCTGCTCTGCGACAACGAGACGAATTCGCAGCGGCTGTGGGGATTGCCGGGCAAGAGCACGTACCCCAAGGATGGCATCAACGATTTTGTGGTGAACGGCGCCCCGACGGTGAACCCTGCGGGGGTCGGCACCAAGGGCGCGCTGTATTACGAGATCACGCTCGGCCCGGGGGAGACGCGGCAGATTCGCCTGCGCCTGACCGAATCGGATTCGCCCACGGAGCTGGACCTCGATGTCGCGCCGGTTGTCCAGGCCCGCAAGGCCGAGGCCGACGCCTATTTCGCGGACGTCATCCCGGCGGCGGCTTCCGCGGAAGAGGCGGCGGTCGCGCGGCAGGGCATCGCCGGGCTGATGTGGGGCAAGCAGTTCTACCATTTCGACGTCAAGCAATGGCTGGAAGGCGATCCCGGCTCGGCGCCACCGCCACCCGGCCGGCGTTACGGGCGTAACAACGCCTGGTGGCACATGAACAGCTTCGACGTCATCTCCATGCCGGACCCCTGGGAATATCCCTGGTACGCCGCCTGGGACCTCGCCTTCCACTGTGTCAGCATCGCCCGCGTCGACCCCGGGTTCGCCAAATCGCAACTGCTCCTGCTGCTGCGCGAGTGGTACATGCACCCCAACGGCCAGATCCCCGCGTACGAATGGGCGTTCGGCGATGTCAATCCGCCGGTGCACGCCTGGGCCGCGCTGCGCGTCTTCGAGATCGACGGCGGGCGCGACCACGATTTCCTCGCCCGGATCATGCACAAACAGCTGCTCAACTTCACGTGGTGGGTCAACCGCAAGGACGTCGGCGGCAACAACGTCTTCGAGGGCGGCTTCCTCGGACTCGACAACGTCGGCCCGTTCGACCGTTCGGCGGCGCTCCCCGTGGCCGGTGTCCTCGAACAGTCCGACGGCACGGGCTGGATGGCGATGTACGCCCTCAACCTGCTCGACATGTCCATTCGCCTCGCCCTGCACGACCGCACGTACGAGGACATGGCGACGAAGTTCTTCGAGCATTTCGCGTACATCGCGGAAGCTGCTTACAAACAGGGTCTCTGGGACGACGAGGACTGTTTCTTCTACGACGTCCTGCGCCTGCCCGACGGCCACAAGATGCCGCTCAAGGCCCGCTCGATCGTCGGCCTGCTCCCGCTCGCGGCGACGACCCGGCTCAGCGCGGGCACCCTGAACCGCCTTCCCGAGCTCGGCGCCCGCCTGCGCTGGCTGCTCGCCAACCAGCCGGAGACCGGCGACGTGATCAGCGCCCGCCGCCTGTCCGCCGACGGCCGCCAGCAGCGCCTGCTGTCCATGGTGGGCCAGGACCAGCTGCTGCGAATTCTGGCGCGCATGCTCGACCCCGAGGAATTCCTTTCTCCGTACGGCCTGCGCACCCTCTCCCGAGCCCACCTCGAAAAACCGTTCACGGTGTCCCTCGGCGGCCAGGATTTCACCGTCGGCTACGAACCCGCGGAAAGCACGAGCGGCCTCTTCGGTGGCAATTCCAACTGGCGCGGCCCGGTCTGGATGCCGGTCAACTTCCTGCTGATCGAGGCCCTGCGCGAATTCGCGGCCTTCTTCGGCGACGACCTCATGGTCGAATACCCGACCGGCTCGCAGACCAAGCACTCCCTGACGTACGTCGCCGACGACCTCTCCCGCCGCCTGATCGCCCTCTTCGTCCCCGATTCCTGGGGCCGGCGCCCGATCTACGGCGCCAACGAGCTGTTCCAGAACCACCCGGACTGGAAAGACCTCATCGTCTTCCCCGAGTACTTCCACGGCGACAACGGCGCGGGCCTCGGCGCCTGGCACCAGACCGGCTGGACCGCCCTCGTCGTCGACCTCATCCTCACCCTCGACCGCAAGGACGACCCGGCGGCCTGATCTTGACACCTCTCGCTAATGCCAATAGCTTTTCGGCTAATACGCTTACGAGCTGCGGGACGGGTCTGCGCATGACGGAAATTGGCTGGATCGGCTTCGCGGGTGCCTGGCTGCTGGTGGTGGGTCCGCTCTACCAGGGCGCCCGGGAGCTTCTCGGCCTGGAGGTCGACCGCGAGGGCATGGAAGCGGCGGTCGCGGGGGTCGCGCCGCCCGCGAAACCCACCGCCTGGTGGTGGCTGGTGCCGCCGGTGATGCTCATCCTGCAACAGCGGTGGTCCGGAACCTACCGCCGTCAGGCAATGCAGCGCCTCACGGCCCAGCAACGCGCCCAGTACGCGGGTTTCAAGCAGAAGGCGTCCGGCTGGTTCGTGGTCGCCACCGGCGCCTTCCTGCTCGCCGTGAAGGAAACCTGGGAGCTCGCCGAGCACCTCGAATGGTCCCACCTGATCTTCGCCGTGGTCATCGCGGCGATGATCGTCCTGGCCCTGGTCCCACCCTCCATCGCCACGTCACGCGCGAGTGCGGAGCGCTACGCAGCCTGACCGGGCGAGGTAGAGGACGCTCCGCGAAGTGATGCTCGGCTCGGCCTCGCGGTTCGCCCCCGTGGGAACCGTGCGGCCGAGCCGAGCACCCGGATCGGACTAGCCCATCCGGGTGATGGCGGCGCGGAGGCGGGCGACGTCGCGGCGGCGGCGTTCGAGGGTCATGGCAAGGCCGACCAGCAGGAGGCCGGCCAGGGCCAGGGGGATCCAGCGGGGCAGGAGGTCCCAGACCAGGATCGCTTCGTGCAGGGCGATCACGATCAGGGTCGCGCCGCCCGCCACGACCGGGGCGCGCAGGCGGAACTGGGCTCCCGCGACCGTGATCGCGAGGGCGGCGAGGCCGAGGAGCAGTCGCCGCAGGGGTTCGCCTTCCTGGATCAGGACGGTGACCAGGGTGGGAAGCAGGGCCGCGGCGAGAGCCGGGCCGTAGGTGGTCCAGCTGGAGAGCCGGCTGCGGCGCAGTTGCCACCCGGCCAGCAGAGCCAGAACAGCGGCCGGGATGGTGTACGCCTCCACGACAGCAACCTGCTCAGCCGCCAGCAGCAGCCACCCGCCCACGAGCTCGACCGCGGCAGCCGCCACGACATGGGCTCGGCGCCCGTCGCGGACCAGGGCCCGCAGACCGAGCGCCAGGCCCCAGAACGTGCACACCGCGGCCGCGTACCGGATGTTGCCGCTGCTGATGATCAATGCGACCACCGCGCCGGCGTGGGCCGCGCCCTGCAGGATCCGTCCTTCGCCCCGGACGATGACGCCCAGCGCCAGGACCAGAGCCGCGACCCCGAGCAGCACGAACGCCGTCTGCTGCAGCGGCAGGCCCAGCGTGCGCGCCGCCACCCAGGCTTCCGCGAAGGCCGCGACAACCGCGCCGAGCCACCCCGCCACCCGGGTCCAGTCAGGCCGCCCGGCAAGACCGACAACCACACCCGAGACAACGATCATTCCGTACGCGACCAGCACCGTCGCCGCCGTCGCCGCCGAACCCGTCAGCCCGGCACCCCCGGCAACCACCCCGGCCACCGCCAGCGTCACCCGCAGCGGGGCACTTCCCCGCCACGTCCCCGTAGCGTGCCGCCCCCGTGGCCGCACCGACTCGGTCCCCTCCAGCGCGCCGTTCGCCGGGGAGACCAGCCCACCCAGCGCGGCGAGGACCAGAGCGCCGAGGCCGAGCACCAGGCTTGTCATCGGGAGCACCGGCCACGGCGAGTTCCCCGCGGCGACGGCGACCGGCACGCCGAGCACGACCACCGGGGCGGTCGCCCAAGCCGCCGCTCGCCGGCCCCACAGCTGCCAGACCGCTGCCGCAACCGCGACGGCGATGATGCCGAAGCCCACCGCGTCGGTGACACCAACCGGGCCGCCGCTGCGTGAATACGGCAGGACGTACACGTTGGACAGGCTCTGCCCGGCAGCCGAGACGTACGCGGCGCCCAGCAGTCCAGCCGTCACGGCCGGCCCGTTGTCGAGGTGGTGCCGGACGAGACCGGCGACCAGCAGGGCTCCCACCGCAGCGTAGATGGCCCGCGAGTCGCCCGACGCCCACGCCCACCCGGGGGCTGTGACGATCACGAGCAGCGTCGCGTTGACGGTGAACGTGCGGTGCCGGGGCAGCGCGTACGTGGCGGCGACCAGCAGCGCGGCAACGCCCAGCAGCACGCGGCTCTGCACCGGCGGCGGCCAGCCGAACCAGTTCATCGCCTGCCAGGACGCGATCGGCACGGCGAGTACTGCGACGGACAGGGCCGGGCCTGCGTACCAATATCGCCGCCAGGCCACCGCGACCCCGGCAACCGCCAGTGCCCCCACCGTCAGCGCGGTGACGCCGGACGAGGCCGAGGCCACGAAGATCGCGTGCCCGGCCAGCACGACCGCGACGCCCAGCGCCCACCGCAGCCTCGAGGAAGCGAGCCAGAGGGCAGCCGCCAGCAGCGCCAGGTCGATCGGAGCCGCGGCCCACCACACCAGGCCGAACCCGGCCGGCGTGGCCAGGCCCAGCAGCACGACCCCGATGAAGAGCACGTCGAGGCGGGGCAGCAACGCCAGCACACCGATGGTCAGCAGGACCAGCGCTGCCGGGAGCCGCCAGTCCGAGACGCCGACAGCGACGGCCATCAGCGTCGCCAGGGCGGCCGCGATGACGGGCAGGACCAGGGCGACAGCGGCGCCGAAGCGGGGCCCAGTGCGTACCGATGCGGGAAGGAACTTGGTGGTGACGGCCAGGAGCGTCACGATCAGGGTGATCAGCAGCGGGGTCTCGAAGCCGCCGGCCGCGACCGACGCCAGGCGTCCGCCGGCGATGGCGAGGGTGACCACCAGGGCCGCGGCGGCCAAGTCGCGGAGCACGGTCTCGCGGGCGAGGATCGCGGCGGTCAGGACCAGGCCCGCGGCCGTCACCAGCGCGGAGCCCGAGAGTGCGGCCTCGGCGACGGTGGACACGGTGACGAGGTCGCCGAGCGTGATCAGGGCTGCGATGCTGACCGCGATCGATCCGAGCGTGTAGGCCGCGACGGTCAGCGTGCCCTTGCGCAGGTGGATCACCACCAGGTTTCCGGCGGCGACCCCGATCAGGGTGTACGCCCAGCCGCCGGCACCCGGGTGCATCGGCGCGACCATCAGCGGCAGCACGGGCTGGGCCAGGACGAGGGCGGCGAAGCGGGGGCCGACCAGGCCGGTGAGCTGCTCATATCCCGCGGCGATGGCGGCGGTCACCGCGAAGACCGCCCCGGCGTAGCCGTCCGCCGAGGTGTCCGCGAGACCGAAGAGGTTCACGTACCAGGCGGCGTACCCGTCGAGAAGAACGAGCAGCAGGCCGATCGCGGCGAACGTCTCCGCGGTCGCCGTGAGCTTGCGGCGCAGCGCGAAGAGCGGCGCCGCCAGCGCGACCACCGTCGCGACGGCGAGCAGTCCCACGCGGCCCCGCAGACCGAACTGGGACCACGCGACGGCGGTGAACACGATCGCGGCGATCGCGAGCAGCAGACCGCCAAGCGTGAACAGGGTGTTCTGCATCAGCCGGGTGGACGCCTCGGTGGCGGCGGCCGCGACGTACGGCGCCGATCGCTCCGACGCCGCCGTGGTCACCGGGGCGGTCATCGCGGGAGCCTTCGGCGCGGCGTGGACGGCGGCACCGACGGCCGCCCGCACCCGCGTCGCCGCCGCGTCCCGCTGCCGCCAGGCCCGCCGCAGCACCGAATCGGCCAGCCCGACCGCCTCGCGGGCGGTGGCGAGCCGGGCGGTCAGCACCGGGATCTCGGCGTCCAGGCGGACAACCTCGGCGGCATCGGCGTCCGGCCCGCGGCCACAACCGGGACAACCGGTGGCCAGGGACGCTTCGGCGCGGCAGAACGGGCAGGGGTAAGCGGTCACGCCGTTGATCGTTGCGGAGAGCAGGCCCCGCCCTCTTGAGTCGCCGTACTCAGACCACCTAGGCGGCGTCACCCAACCAGGACGTCCACCGCTCCACCCGGATCCGCAGGAACGGCCCGGGCGGCGGCTCGTCCCGGTACTGCGGGTAACGCGCGAGCAACGCCGGCTCGGCGACCTCCACGACCTCGGCGATCCCGTCAGCCCGCACCCACCACAGCGCCGACCAGTCATCGTCGTAGTGATCCACCAGCACGCTGACCCGTGGCTCGCCCGCGATGTTCGTGAGCCGCTGCAACTGCCGGTGTCGCTTCGGCTTCCCGTCAACTCCGGTATGAATCACGTTCCCCACCAGGGCGAACACGATCGGCACCAGATGCGGCGCCCCATCGGGCGTGACGGTCGCCAGCCGCGCCACCCGAGCCGTCCCGAACCGCTCGGCCGCCGTCCCCGATAGCCCCATCCCCCGACCCTAGATCGTGAACCGTGTGATCCCGGGACGACCCACGGCCGGCCAACCGGTTTCGAAGTACCCATGATCGGGACCCTGGGCGCCTTCTTGCGCTCACGCCGCGAGCGTGCGCCACGGTCTTGTCGATGACGGGGGCCATCGCTCGCCATGCGCCGAACCATAGGCGATCATCGCGAACGGGTTAGGTTCCAAGCATGGAATATCGGACGCTCGGTAACAGTGGATGTGCCGTTTCGACGCTCTGCCTCGGCACGATGACCTTCGGTGCGGAGGCCGACGAGGAGGTGTCGCACGCTCAGCTCGATCGCTTCCTCGAGGCGGGTGGCACTCTGGTCGACATCGCCGATGTGTACGCGGGGGGCGAGTCGGAACGCATCGTCGGCCGCTGGTTCGCCGACCGGCCCCGCGACCTGACCGACCGGGTCGTGCTCGCGACCAAGGGGCGCTTCCCGCTGGCGGACGAGCCGAACGCGCGGGGGCTGAGCGCGCGGCACCTGACCCGCGCGCTCGACGACAGCCTGACCCGGCTCGGGCTGGACAGCATCGACCTCTACCAGGCGCACTCGTGGGATCCGGTGACCCCGATCGAGGAGACGCTGCGTACGTTCGACGGGTTCGTGCGGTCGGGGAAGATCCGCTACTACGGCTTCTCGAACTTCACGGGATGGCAGCTCACGAAGGCCGTACACGTCGCAAGGCAGTTGGGGCTCGCCCTGCCGGTCACGCTGCAGCCGCAGTACAGCCTGCTGGTCCGCGAGATCGAGTGGGAGATCGTCCCCGCCGCCGTGGATGCCGGGCTGGGCCTGCTGCCGTGGAGCCCGCTCGGCGGCGGCTGGCTTTCCGGCAAGTACCGGCGTGACCAGCGGCCGGTGGGCGCGACCCGGCTCGGCGAGGACCCGGACCGCGGCATGGAGGCCTGGGACCGGCGCGGCACCGAGCGGGCGTGGGCGGTCATCGACGCCGTTCAGCGGGTCGCCGAGGGCCGTGGCGTGTCGATGGCCGAGGTCGCCCTGGCCTGGGTCACCGACCGCCCCGGCGTCACATCGACGATCCTCGGCGCGCGCACGGTCGACCAGCTCGACGTCAACCTGAAGGCCGCCACCCTGCACCTCGACCCAGCGGAGACGGCTGCCCTCGACGCGGCGAGCGACCCCCAGGCACCCGACTACCCGTACGGGCTCCTCGGCCTCGACCAGCGCAGCCGCACCCTCTCCTGACCAAACCGTTGTCCTGAATCGATTGAGGCGGCCCTGCACGGCGTCTCAGCCGTGTGCTGGTCGGTCTGATCGGTTCGGGACTCGGCTACACCCCTGCTGTGCAACAACGCGTACATGCAGAACTTTCTGATGCTCGCACCGGCGATCGCCGGCACCGGGAGCTTCGGCTCGGTGGCTGGTCTATGCCGGGGCCGCGGCCGTTTTCTCCGAGGTGCTCGGCCGTCCGGTCACCTTCCATCCGCAGAGCTTCGAGCAGGAGAAGCCGCGATGGTCGCAGCCGGTCTCCCGGAGCGCATCGCCGAGATGAACGCACAGGCGATGCAGCTGTTCGCGCAGGGCGACTCCGACTGGTCGACCGAGGTCGTGGCGTCGATCCTCGGCCGGCCGGCGCGGACGTTCGAACAGTTCGTCACCGACCACGCGGCGGCCTTCGGATCGGGCCGGTAGGGCAGGCGGGTACGTCAGGCGGGTTGGGCGGGGTGGCTGAGGAGCACCTTTTCCAGCAGCTGCCGTAGCTGTTCGCGTTCGGTGCCGTCGAGCGCGGCGAGCAGTTCGTCCTGAACCTCGGCCGCCGTGGCTTCGAGCTCGCCGAGGTACGCCAGGCCGGCTGCAGTGGCGACGACGATGTTGCGGCGGCGGTCGGCGGGGTCGACGCTGCGCTCGATCCGGTTGTCGTGTTCGAGGCGGGTGACGATGCCGTTGACGTTGTTGCGGTCGAGCCCCAGCCGGCGCCCGATCTCGGCCTGGCTGAGGCTGCCGTATTCCGCCAGCGCCGCCAGCACGGCGAAGTCGGACCGGGTCTCCAGCGGCATCCGGGCCCCGGTGAGGCGCGCACCCACGGTGGCGACGCGGCTCGCCTGCCAGCTCGCCAGCGCGCGCAGCAGGGCCGGAGGCCGGACATCGTCGGTCATGCACGCATTCTACGTTGGTCGGGCCAACGTCGGGTCACAGGAGCGGCTCGCTCAGCGTCCGGAAGCGGCCGGGCGGGATGCCGAACTCGCGGCGGAACGCCCCGGCGAACGCGAACTCCGTGGCATAACCGACCTGCCGCGCGATCGCGGAGATCGGGGCGTCCGATTCGCGGAGCAACTGAGCGCCCTGCTGCAGACGCCGGCCGATCAGGTACGTCATCGGCGGCGTGCCGACCAGCGTTGTGAACCGCCGGGTGAACGCGGTCCGCGACATGCCGGCCGCGCGGCCGAGCCGTTCGACGGTCCACGGTGCCTGCGGGCTGTCGTGGATCTCCTGCAGGGCGGCCGCGATGCCCGGGTCGCCGAGCGCATCCCAGGTTTCCGCACTGTCGCCGCTCCACAGCCGCAACGTGTGCACGAGCATCAGGTCGACCAGCGCGGGCCGGGTCACCAGCGTGCCCTCGCGAGGCCTGTCCAGATCTTCGACGAGCAGATCGATGAGTACGCGCAGCCGGGCGTCGCGGTCGTAATCCGGCGACACGAGCACCACGTCCGGCAGGGACCGCAGGAAGTGATGGACGCTGCCCCCGCGTTCCAGCCGGTAGATGCCGCAGATCATCTCGACGGGCAGCCGCTCGGGCGGCGGGTCCTGCAGACCCATCGGAGCCGGGGGCAGCTCGGCCAGCGTGCTCGGCCGCGGCGCGAAACCGTGCTCGGCGCCGTGGGGGATCAGTGCGATGTCGCCGGCGCGCATCCGTGCGGGTGGGGCCGAGCCGGAGATCAGCCAGCCTTCGCCACGCAGCATCACATGAAAGCCGACGCCTTCGCAGGACACGAACCGGCCAGCGAACGAAGCCGCCACCTCGGCCCGCCGCCCGTAGACCTGCCCGATCCGCAGATCCTCCACGGCCTCGCTGATCACATCCACGGCGGAAATGGTAGCCGCGGCACACACGCGTATGCCCCGGGTCCGTTCGCGCATGGCTGCGGGCGTACCCGTGCTGCTTGGGTTTGATCATGATTGATGGACTGGAAGAGAGCCGGCTGGCGCCCGGGACGTTCGAGGAGCTGCGGGCGGCCGGCGACTTCGCGCTCGCGGTGCCGGTGGAGCACGGCGGTCAGGGCGCGAGTGCGCAGACGATCCTGCGCCGCCTGATCGAGCTGGGCCGTACGGACCCGTCCGCGTCCTGGGTTGTCGGCGTGAACGTGGTGAGCAAGACCCTCGCGGGGCGGCTGGGCGCGGAATCGCTGCTGAAGGACGTCTACGCGGACCTGGCCTGCGGTTCCGGGCGGCCGGAGTGCGGCCGGGGCACGCGCGGCGCCGACGGCACGGTCACCGTCACCGGCGCGTGGCCGAACGTGTCGGGATGCGAGGACGCGACGTGGGCCGGGGTGGCGCTGATGATCGACGGTGTGCCGCATTTCGCCCAGATCCGCGTCGCCGACCTGCGCATCGACAGGACCTGGCGGGTGGCGGGCATGCGCGCGACCGGCAGCCAGACGCTGGTCGCGGAGGAGCTGGTCGTTCCGGCCGAGCAGGTGGCGCCGTTCCGCCCGTTCGGCGTCAACGACGTGATGCTCTTCGCGCTGTCCGTGATCGGGCCGGTGATCGGCGGGGCGCGGGGTGCCCTGGACGCCACCCACGCCATGGTCGCGTCGGGCCGCAAACCGTTCATGAGCGCGCACGCCTCGATCGCCGAATCACCCGGCGCCCGGCACTGGCTCGCCGACGCCACCCACCTGATCGAGCGCGCCGAGCGCACCGCCTTCGCGCTCGCGGCAGCCGTGGACGGCGACGACGTGCCGCCGGCCGACCTGCCGCGCTGGCACATGGAGCAGGCCGCCATCGCCCGCGACTGCCGCGCGGCGGTGGATATGCTGGTCGACCTGCACGGCGCCGGCGTCTTTGCCCTTTCGAACCCCGTGCAGCGGTTCTGGCGGGACGTTGCGGTGGCCAGCAGGCACCCGCACCTCACCGCGTACCTGGCGGTCGAGAATTATGGAAGGGCCCTGATCCAGCAACCGTGAGGTGAGTGATGGCGGACCGGGAACCGCGCAGCGTCGTCGACGGTGCCTTCCGCGTGCTGCGGGCCCTGCCGGAGGCCGGTACGCAGCACCAGCTGGCGCGGCTCGCGCAGCTGACCGGCCTGCCCCGGCCGACCGTGCACCGGCTGCTCGGCCAGCTCCGCGAATCCGGCGCGGTCGAGTGGGCGAACGGGCACTGGACGCTGGCGGCGTCCCTGCTGGGCCTGGCGCAGCGGGTGGAACCGCTCGCCGGGCTGCGCGAGTCGGCCGCCAAGGTCATCGCGCGGCTGCGGGAGCAGACGGGCGCCGCGGTGTCGCTGGTCGTGGCGTCGGAGGGGGAGTTCGTCGCGCTGGAGATGATCCCCGGCCGGGATTCGCTGCCGATCGACGCGCGCAGCGGTGCGCGGATGCCCGCGTCGACGGCCGCCGCCATGGTCCTGGCTCCCGAGTCCACCCCGGCGGCGCGGCGCCGGCCGTTCGGCGCGGCGGTCGACGACGAGGACATGTTGGAGGGGCTGACCTGTTACGCCGTGCCGGTCGGGCTGCCCGGCGGGCGGAAGGCGGCGCTGCAGGTCGCCACCGCGGCGCACCGGCCCGCGCACCGGCTCGCGGCGCCGGTCCATCGGGCCGCAATCGAACTGGCGTCCGCTCAGCGGGCGACGGCTTGATCCAGCGAGGTGGTGTCCGTTCAGCGGACAACGGCTCGATCCACCGCTGTGCCTCCCGCATCGTGGCGGGCATGACGAAAATCGCACTTGTCACCGGCGCCGGGCGTGGGCTCGGCCAGGGTATGGCGCAGCATCTGACGCGTGCCGGCGTCGCGGTCCTCGGCACCTACCGCACCGGATCACCGGGCCCCGACTTCGTCCGGCTCGACGTCACCGAGCTGGACACGTTCCCCGAGTTCGTCACCGCCGTGCGGGAGACGCTCCGGGACCGGTTCGGCGTGGAGACCTTCGACTACCTGGTCAACAACGCGGGAATCGGCACCTACGCACCGTACGCGCAGACCACCCCCGAGCAGTTCGACGAGCTGGTCGCCGTGAACCTCAAGGCCCCGTTCTTCCTCACTCAGGCGCTCCTGCCCCTGATCAACGACGGCGGCCGCGTGCTCAACGTGACGACGGCGCTGACCCGCGGTGTCGTGCCCGGCATGTCCGCCTACGCCGCCACCAAGGGCGCGATCGAGGTCCTGACCCGTTACCAGGCCGTGGAACTCGCCGACCGGGGCATCCGGGTCAACACGCTGATGGGCGGCGCGGTGGCGACCGACTTCGGCGGCGGGATGATGCGCTCGCCCGAGGTGCAGCAACTCGCCGCCCACACGATCGCCCAGGGCCGGATCGCCGAGACGGACGACATCACCGCCGCCGTCCCCGCGATCCTCTCCGACGCGTTCCAGTGGGCAACCGGCTCGATCATCGACCTCTCCGGCGGCCAGAGCCTCTGACCGTGGCCGCGTGGGGACGCTCGGCGGCCGAGCGTCCCCACGGAGCGTCAGTCGAGGGTGAGGTTGCGGCCGTCGGAGGGGTCGAAGAGATGGATCTTGCCGAGGTTGAGCCAGATGCGGGCGTCGGCACCCTCGCGGACGCGGGACTCCGCCGAGAGCCGGGTGACCAGGCCGCCCTGGTCGGGCAGGTCCGCGCCGCCGGCGTCCGCGGCCAGGTCGGCTAGATCCGCTGACGCCAGGTCCGGCTTTCCGCCCTCGACGGTGAAGTAGACGTACTTGTCGGAGCCCATGGACTCGACGAGATCGACCGGCAGGGTGAACTCGAACCCGCGCGGGCGCAGCGCCTCCTCGACCAGCCGGGCGTCCTCGAAGTGCTCGGGGCGGATCCCGAGCACCAGGTCCTTCGGTGCGTCGTCCTTGACCGGGATCGGCAGGTCACCGATCGGGGTGTGCAGACCGCCGGAAAAGACCGTGGCGGGGAGGAAATTCATCGAGGGGGAGCCGATGAACCCGGCGACGAACAGGTTGACCGGCTTGTCGTAGAGCGTCTGCGGGTCGCCGACCTGCTGGATGTGACCGGCGCGCATCACGACCACCCGGTCGCCGAGCGTCATCGCCTCGGTCTGGTCGTGGGTGACGTAGACCGTGGTGGTGCCGAGCTGCTTCTGCAGACGCGATACCTGCGTACGCATCTGCACCCGCAGTTTGGCGTCCAGATTGGACAAAGGCTCGTCCATCAGGAAGGCCTTGGGGTTACGCACGATCGCGCGGCCCATGGCGACCCGCTGGCGCTGCCCGCCGGAGAGGTTCGCCGGTTTGCGGTCGAGGTAGTCGGTCAGTTCGAGGACCTTCGCGGCCTCGCCGACCTTCTTGTCGATCTCCGCCTTCGGGAGTTTGGCGAGCTTCAGGGGGAAGCCCATGTTGTCGCGCACGGTCATGTTCGGATACAGCGCGTACGACTGGAACACCATCGCGATGTCCCGGTCCTTGGGTGCCTTGTCGTTGACGCGTTCGCCGCCGATGCGCAGCTCGCCGGTCGTGATGTCCTCCAGGCCGGCGATCATGTTGAGGGTCGTGGACTTCCCGCAGCCGGACGGGCCGACCAGGATGATGAACTCGCCGTCCGCGATCTCCAGGTCGATGCCGTGCACCGCGATCGTGCCGTCGGGATAGCTCTTGGTCACCTTGTCGAGAACGATGTCAGCCATGGGTACTTATCCCTTCACGGCGCCGGAGGTGAGACCCGCGACGATGCGCTTCTGGAAGAACAGCACGAAGAGGATGATCGGGATCGTGATGACCACGGCGGCCGCGGAGATCGCGCCGGTCGGGTCCTCGAACTGCGAGGCGCCGGTGAAGAACGACAGCGCCACCGGGACCGTGCGGGACTGCTCGGTCGAGGTCAGGGAGATGGCGAAGAGGAAGTCGTTCCAGCAGAAGATGAAGACCAGGATCGCGGTGGTGAAGACGCCCGGTGCGGCGAGCGGGGCGATCACCCGGCGGAACGCCTCACCCTGGGTCGCACCGTCCATCTTGGCTGCCTTCTCCAGGTCCCACGGGATCTGTTTGAAGAATGCCGACAACGTGTAGATCGCCAGCGGCAGCGCGAACGTGATGTAGGGCAGGATCAGTCCCGGCCACGTGTCGAACAGCCCGGTCTGCCGCTCGATGTTGAACAACGGCGAGACCAGTGACACCTGGGGGAACATCGCGATCAGCAGGGAGACCCCGACGAGCAGGCCCTTGCCCGGGAAGTCCAGGCGGCTGATCGCGTATGCGGCCATCGTGCCGAGAACCACCGCGATGAGGGTCGAGATGAGGGCGATCCCGATCGAGTTCACGAGGGCGCGTACGAACTGGTCGGTCTGGAAAATGGTCCGGTAGTTGTCCAGGGTCCATTCGCGGGGGATGAAGTTGCCGTCGGTCAGCGTGGCCGTGGTCTTGAACGACAGCGACACGATCCACAGCACCGGAACGATCGCGAAAACCACGACGAGCGCGTCCAGCAATCCCCACTTGAGCTTGACGGGCATCAGCGTTTCCCCTCGTCGCCGGCCCCGGGAGCGGCCGTGCCGAACAGCTTCACGAAGATGAACGCGATGATCGCCACGGTGAGGAAGATGAGCACCGACATCGTCGAGCCGATGCCGAGATTCAACCCCTTCATGAGATTGTCGTACGCGATGATCGACACCGATCGCGTATCGTTCGCGCCGTTCGTGAGCACGTAGATGTTGTCGAACACCCGCAGCGCGTCGAGCGTGCGGAACAGCAACGCCACCAGAATGGCCGGTTTCATCACCGGGAGCATGACCCGCACGAACCGTTGCCACGCGCTCGCGCCGTCCATCGACGCCGCCTTGAGCAGATCCTCGGGCACCAGCGCCAGCCCGGCCATGAGCAGCAGCGCCATGAACGGCGTCGTCTTCCAGATCTCGGCCACGATGATGATCGCGAGGGCGCTGGCCCGCTCGGTCAGCGGTGCCCCGTCCGGCGTGACCAGGTTCGCGAGGTATCCGGTGCCGGGTGTCCACGCGTAGCGCCAGCTGAACGCCGCGACCACCGTGACGATGCCGTAGGGGATCAGCGCCGACGTGCGGACGAGGCCCCGCCCGATCAGGGTCCGGTGCATGATCAGCGCGAGTCCCATGCCGAGCACCAGCTCGAAGACGACCGAGATGACGGTGATCAGCATCGTGATGCCGAACGCGCTCCACCAGTAGCCGTTGCCGAGCACGGTCACGTAATTGTCGAACCAGACGAATTCCCGGTCGCCGGGGAACTTCAGGTCGTAGCGCTGCAGCGAGAGCCAGAACGAATACAGGATGGGGTACGCGGTGACCGCGACCATCACGATCGCCGCCGGCGCGCAGAGCAGCCAGCCGAGCCGGCGTTCCTGCCGTTTGCCCTCACTCAGAGCGACCTTTTTCGGCCTTTCCAACAGGGCCGTCACGGGAGCACCCCCTTGGAGTCGATGGCGTCCTGGATCGCCTTCTTCAACTCCGCGGCGGTCCGTGCGGGATCGATCGCGGAAGGCGGCGACAACTGCGCGGCCACCACGGTCGAGACGTTCTGATAGGCCGGCGTCAGCGGTCGCGGCGCCGCGTCCTTGAGCTCGTCGAGAATGGCCTGCTTCATCGGGTACGCCTTCGTCATCTCGGGATCGGCGTAGACGCTCTCGATCGACGGCGGCTGCCCGGCCTTGATGGCGAGGAATTTCTGGTTGGCGGCGTTCCGCAGGCATTTCACGGCGTCGACAGCCAGATCCGGATGCCTGCTGTACGCGCTGACCGCCAGATTCGAGCCCCCGATCGTGACCCGGCTCGGCGTGCCCGCGTCGATCGCGGGATACCGGGCCCACGTGACGTTCGGCGCCAGTTGCGGCGCGTCGCTCTGCAGGGCCGAATACACGTACGGCCAGTTGAGCTGGAACGCCCCGTCGCCGTTCTGGAATGCGAGCCGCACATCGTCCTCGATGGAGTTGGAGAACGACGCGCTCGTCACGCCCGCGGTGGCGAACTGCCGCATGACGCGCAGCGCGGTGACCGTACCCTCATCCATGACCGCTGTTTTGCCGTCGTCACTGACCACGTGCCCGCCGGCGCTGGCGACGAGGTTGTTGAAGAGCACGACCAGGCCCTCGTACTGCGCGCCCATCGTGAGCACCTGCGACGGTTTGCCCTCGGCCTTCAGCTTCAGGGACGCCTGGATCATCTCGTCCCACGTCGCCGGCGGGGTGGGTACGAGATCCTTGCGGTACCAGAGCAGTTGCACGTTGGTGTTGTTCGGGGCGGCGTACAGCTTGCCGTCGTAGGTGGCGGAGGCCAGCGGGCCGGCGAGCGTGCCCTCCTCGATCTCGGCGCGGTCGGCGCCGGTGAAGTCCTTGATCCAGTGCGCGCTGGCGAACTCCTGGGTCCAGGTCACGTCGAGGCCGAGGATGTCCATGCTGTCGTCCTCGGCGGCCAGCCGGCGCACCATCTGCACGCGCTGGTCGTCGGCGGCCCGGGGGAGGACCTGGTACGCGATCTCGTAGCGGCCGGCCGCCGCCTGGTTGCAGGTGTCGATGACGGTCTGCATGTCCTGCACGGGGAACTGGTAGAGGTTGAGGGTGGGTATCCCGCCCTCGTCGTCGGATCCGCAGGCGGCCAGCGGGGTGAGCAGCATCGTCGCGGCCGCCGCTGCGGCTATTCGTCGGGCAAGTGCCATGGACCCTCCAAGGTGATCTAGGTCACACAGGTCACGTGCGATCACCCTGCCCCGGCTGCTCACGAAACAAACCCGTAACCTTCGATCTCTTGTCACCCGATCCAGATCTCTTGGCACCCGGCTCGGTCAGGCGGTTTGCCGACGGAGCCATGATGGGTATTCGCGCGTTGTCTTCAGTAGTTGTCAGACATAAAGCCGGGGGAGAGCTCACCATGGTCGAGCCACACGTCACTTTGGACCCGAACAGCCTCAGCCCGGTCGAGGAGAAGCTCCGCGGCCCGCTGGAGCAGCAGCTCACGTCGGCGATGCAGGCCGCCACCGACAAGGTCTCCCACGAGTACGCGGGGGAGCCCGTCGACACGGTCGCCACCGAGATCCTCGACGAGACCAAAGCCGGTCTGCACCACGACATCGCCGACGGTTTCGTGCCGGACCAGCGCGAGTTGCGCCGGGTGGCCGAGGCGATCGTGCGCGAGGGCTGACATCCGTTCGGGAGTGCGCCGGCCTCGCGCTGGCGCACACCCGATACCGTTTCGCCCATGTCGACGTCCGATACGGCGTTCATCGTCTTCGAGCTCGCCGCGGCCGCGCTGGCCATCACCCTCGCGGTGATCCTGCTGGTCCGCCGGCACCGGGCCGCGGGCGGTCCCGTTCACCTCTGGCGCAAGCAGCCCGTGTCGGCCCCCGGGATGCTCGCCACGATTGAGCTCCTCTTCGGCTTCTGCCTGACCCTGCGCGCGGTCGACGAGCTGACCGGCGGCTCCAACCGCGTCCTGTCGACCCTCGCGCTGGCCGGTATCGTCTCAGCCGTGATTCTGCAGTTCGTCCGGGTTTTCCGCACGTCCCGCGTCACCCTGCTCTGACGGGTAGTCCTCCAGCTCGATGTCGGTGGCGAACCGGTCCATGAGCTTCATCAGCGGCTTGAACAGGAACGACACCGAGAAGAACGCGTTACGCGTACGCATCCCGAGGCGGGTCTGCGGCGCCAGCAACCGGCCCGCGCTGACCTGCTCGGAGACCTTGGCGTACCCGCGGAACTTCGACTCGTACTGCGCGTATGCGACCTTGTAGTCGCCGCCCGCCCGGAACAACTCGCCGGCCAGCACGTAGGCCCCGACAATGGCGAGTCCGGTGCCGAAGCCGCCCAGCGTGTTGCCGTACGCGGAATCGCCGAGCAGCACCACCCGCCCGCTTGAGTAACGATCCGTCGTCACCCGGCTGATCGAGTCCAGATAGAACTCCTTTGCGGCCGGGAGCTGCGCGATCAGCTCCGGGATCCGCCACGCGCCACCGCGGTACGCGTCGGCGACCAGTCGCTTCTGCTGCTCGACGTCGTCGCGGTCGTAGTCGAGCAGCCCGGACGCGAAGACGAAGAACGTCGGGGCCTTCGGGCCGCCGATCGCTGCCATCCGGCCCGGCTCGCCGTACATCAGGTTCTCGTCAGCGGCGTCCATGGTCGTGTCGGCGAGGGCGTAGTAGTAACCGAGGTGCCGCACGTAATCCGACTCCGGCCCGAACGCCAGCCTGCGGGTGTTCGAGTGGATCCCGTCAGCGCCCACGACCAGGTCGAACGTCCGGGGCGGTGCGTTGCGGAAGGTCACGTGCACACCGTCGGCGGTGTCGTCGAGCGTGCTGATCGAGTCGCCGAAGATGTACTCGCAGGTCGCCGACGTGCGGTCGTAGAGCAGCCGCGCGAGATCACCCCGGACGATCTCGATCTCCCCGCCGCTGAACTCACCCGGGACGATGGCGAGCTTGCGACCCCGCGCGTCGACCACGGTGCCGTCCTGCCCGCCGGTCTGCAGCCGCTTGACGTCGTCGAGGATGCCCATCCGGCTCAGCACCGTACGGTGGGTGACGCCCTTGAAGTCGACGGCCTGCCCACCCGGCCGCAGCTCAGCGGCCTTCTCGACCACCGTGACGTCGAAGCCGTAGCGGGCCAGCCAATATGCCAGCGCGGGACCGGCGATGCTCGCGCCGGAGATCAGGACCCTGGTGTTGTTCATGGTGGCGACGCTAGATCGGGTCGCTCACAGCGCACTGACACAGCGCTCACACAATGTTTGACGACCCGAACGCCCGGCCTGCGTGCACGGCATGCCGGGACCGCTCGGACCGCCCCCGTTACGCCTGCCGATGTGAACGATCGATCGGCGTAGAGCTACCGTCCCTTAGTGCGGGGGGCGTCGCCAGGGCGTTCACCGGGCGTTTGAGTGAGCGGGGGCGGCTTGAGCGGGGGTTCGGGGGACGCTTTGTTCGGTGAGCGGGTGCGGGCGCGCCGCCGGGAGCTGGGACTGACCCAGGAGGAGCTGGCCGAGCTCGCCCGGATCGACGTGAAGACCGTCCGCATGATCGAGACCGGGAGGCGTACGCCACGCCCGGCGACGGCCCGGATGATCGCCGACGCCCTGCGCCTCGACGACGAGGAGGCCCGCGGCCAGTTCCTCACCGGCCCGGCACCCGGCCGCCCGGTCCCCGCCCAGCTCCCACCCGACGTGTACGGGTTCGTCGGCCGCACCGCCCAGCTGCGCGCCCTCGACACGATCACCACGGTCGCCGGTGGCCGTCCGGTGGCGGTGGCGATCTCGGCGCTGTCCGGGGCCGCCGGAATCGGCAAGACCACCCTCGCCGTGCACTGGGCGCACCAGGCCCGCGCCCGCTTCCCCGACGGCCAGCTCCACGCCGACCTGCGCGGCTTCGACCCGGACGGCTCCCTGCGCGACCCCGGCGACGTGCTCTCCGGGTTCCTCGGGGCACTGGGCGTGGAGTTCAAGGAGATCCCCGCCGGGCTCGACGACCGGGCAGCGCTCTACCGCAGCATGCTCGCCGACCGCAAGATGCTGGTCCTGCTCGACAACGCCCGTGACGCCGCGCAGGTGCGCCCGCTACTGCCCGGCGCGAAGGACTGCATGGTCCTCGTGACGAGCCGTGACGACCTCGCCGGCCTGGTCGCCCGGCACGGCGCGCATCCGCTCGGGCTGCATTTGCTCAGCACCGACGAGGCGTTCCAGCTGCTGGCCCGCCGCCTCGGCGCCGACCGCCTGGCCGCCGCACCCGCCGCGGTCGAGGAGATCATCACCCGCTGCGCCCGGCTGCCCCTCGCGCTGACCATCGCCGCGGCGCTCGCCGCCACCCGCCCCGAAGTCGCCCTCGAGGACCTGGCCGCCGAGCTGCGCGACACCAGGCTCGACACGCTCGCGGTCGGTGACCCGGCCGGCGACGTACGCGCGGTCTTCTCCTGGTCCTACCGCACGCTCACCCCCGGCGCGGCCCGGCTGTTCCGGCTTCTCGGCCTGCACCCCGGCCCCGAGATGACGGTCGAGTCGGCCGCCAGCCTGATCGCCGAGCCGGTGGTGCGGACCCGGCTGCTGCTCGCCGAGCTGGCCACGGCCAGCCTGCTCAGCGAACCGCTCCCGGGCCGGTTCACGTTCCACGACCTGCTGCGCGCGTACGCTGCTGACCGGGCGTACCGCGAAGAGGAAGTGACCGCCCGCGAGGCCGCCACGCGCCGCATGATGGACCACTTCCTGCACACCGCGCTCGCCGCTGACCGGGTCTTCGCCCGCCACCGCAACCCGATCGCGGCCCCGGCGCCCGCGCCCGGCGCCCTGGTCGAGGAGCCCCCCGGCCGCGACGAGGCCATGACCTGGTTCCTCGCCGAGCACGAGGTCCTGCTCGCCGCGATCGACCAGGCCGCCCGCACCGGCAACGACGCCCACGTCTGGCACCTCGCCTGGTCCATGGCGACCTACCTGCACCGCCGCGCCCTCTTCCAGGACTGGGTCACCACCCAGCAGACCGCCATGGCCGCAGCCGTCCGCCTCGGCGACCGCGACCGCCAGGTCCGCACCCACACCGAGCTGGCCGGCGGCTACTTCAACGTCGGCCGCGTCGACGAAGCCCTCGACCACCTCCGCGAGGCCATCACCCTCTACGGCGCGCTCGGCGACGCCATGGGCCAGGCCGGCGCGAACCTCAACCTCGCCATCGTCCTCGGCGTCGTCGACCGCCACCGCGAGGCCCTCGCCTGCAACGAACAGGCCCTGATCTTCTACCGCCAGGCCGGCTCCGGCGAACACGAGGCCCACGCCCTCAACGCCATCGGCTGGTGCCACGTCCAGCTCGGCGACTACCCGCTCGCCCTCCGATTCAGCGAGGAATCCGTCGCCCTGCACCTCGAACTCGGCGACGACGACCACTCCGGCCTGGGCGCCGCCTGGGACACCGTCGGCTACGCCCACCACCACCTCGGCAATTACGACGACGCCCTGCGCTGCTACGCGGAAGCTCTTGCGGCATATCGTCGCGCGGCCGACCCCTACAACGAATCAGAGATCCTGACCCACATCGGCGACACCCACGACGCCGCGGGAGACCGCCCCAAAGCCCGCGACGCCTGGCGCCGCTCCCTCACCATCCTCGAAAACCTCGACCACCCCGACGCCGCCACCCTCCGCGCCAAACTCGCATCCTGACCAGCCCCGGGCGACCCCGGGAACCCGAAATGCAGGTCCGTTCAGCACTGCCGGTGACGTCACCTTCAACCCGGACAACGTGCCGACGCCCACCCGGACATGATCGGCAGCATCCCGGACCACGTCGCCAAGGCCCCCGCCGACAATCTCCTGCATCTCGCACAACAAGCCGTCGCGGCAGCGGCCCCTGGTCGCCGCCCCGGCCATCGGCGACGCCGCCGGAATCCTTTCACTTTCCGTGCAATTGATCATCACGCGAGTCGGATGCCGGTGCGCGGATCTGCCGAGATCAGTGCGTCAGCCTCTCTCGGCGAGGATGCGAAGGCGAAGGCCGGTCTGGACGGATCGGCCTTCAGCCGGCGTTACTGATGAGTCAATTTGGCTCCCTTGGTTCGATTGCAGCGCCAGCAGAGCGTCTGTAGGTTGTCAGGCTCACTAAGGCCACCCTTGGACACCGGGACGATGTGGTCAACCTCGAGAAGAAGGTGCGGTTCGGCTGCAACCGAGATGCCGCACTTCAAACAGGAATTATTATCGCGATCTTTGATCCAGCCACGCAGCCGGGCTGTCATCAACGCACGCTGACCGGCTGCCGACTTTGCCCAGCGGATTTTCTCGACCAGCGTTTCAGAAAGCGCATCCAGAGTCGGCGTGTCGAGTCGGATATCTGCCGCCTGGCCGCTGTTTCCGCCAGCGGAGGTGTACTGAAACTTATAGTGAGGGTAGGGCACCTCAATCGGCGACAACTCCACTCCCATCAGGCTCCAGAACTCGGCCGCGTACCGCCTGAGGACATACGTAGGCGGTTTGATCATCGCAACGATCCCAGCTTCTCTGCTCTGCACGTTACGAACGGCCTCTTCCAGCCGCGAGACGTCTTGGGCGACGCGTTGCACATCCGCAAGGGTCTCCTTGTCGGCCTTGATCGAGAAATACTTCATCAGGTACCTGATGGGCTCGACACTCGCATTGCGCACCACTTGCAGCGAGGCATTATGCACATGGGGTGCATGCTCGGCGACGTTACGATCGCGGCGATTATTCCACGCCGAGGTGTTCTCGAAAGTAGCTAGATGCGCATGCCGCCCCGTAGGCGAAGAGCCGAGCTCGAATGATCCATGTGAGCGAATTTCCGCTACGTAGCTCACGACATCATTGTGTTCCGCAACAATGGACATCACTTGGCGGCGCAGTTCCTGAAAATGCGGGGAATTAAAGTATCGGTTCTTGCGTACCCGCCAGATGATTGGGTTGGCGATCAGGATCAGCGCGAGAGCGAAAAAAAAGCCAAGCGTATTGGTGGCGCCGCCCAGTGCAATAGGTCCTGCGATCAGCAGTGCAATGAAGAGCGGTTTGGGCATCCTACGTCTTTCTCGTGCACTAATAAAGTCAGAGTCATCGTCACGTCATCAGGCGTTCGCCGACGCGCGCCTTGAGCGCTTCATCCGAAAGACTGCCGCCCCGTCACCAATTCTCCTGCGACGGCCGCGTGGTCCTCGACGCCCGCATGGCCGCAGAGGCGCACGATGCCTCGTTCCCGACACACCCGGAACAACGACTGTCCCGCCGCAGTGGCAACGAGGATGTCGACGCCGACACGGTCTGTGACCTGACTGGCGAATCCTGACGTTGTTGAGGTTGGCAATCGGTGCCGTCTCACCGGAGCCGGAGGAGCCAACTTGACGGGCTTGGTTCTTCCCGGTCGTAACCATCCGCTATCGGCAGCACGTCATAGCGGCTATGCACAGCGACGTCCACAGTGATCGGGACGGGACCCAGGGCTCACGTCGAGCCAAGTGGCTCAGCCGACCGGTCACACTGATCCGCCGTGGACCTCGCGCGGCGGCTGGCGGTAATCCGTCACGCGGCGTGACGCCCGCCAGCATCGGCCCGACGCTTGCTTGTGCGGAGTTGAGGGTGCCGGTCGGCTGTACGCTCTGCGGATGCTTGACGACGTGTCGCTGCTGCGCAGGATCGCCGCGGCGCCCGGAGGATCGAGCATCTTCCGGCAGTGGCCGAGTTTGACGTCGAGGACGTGGCACCGGCCGACGGCTTCACGGCACGGCTCTCCTCGGGCACGAGTCTCCACTTGATCGCTTGCGACGGTACGACAGGACGGTTTTTCCTCGTAGGTGCGGACGCGCCGTCGCGTCCTGTCCTGTACGCGAACTCAGAAGGATGCGTCGGCCTTGTCGGCCCGAGCCTCGCTGTCGCCCTCGCTACCCTGGTCGCCTTGCCGAACGGGTATGACTGCCAGTTTTCTCCCGGTGGCGGCGACCTCGGCCAGATGCGCAGAGCGCACGCATACCTGAGAACGGGATGCGGCAAAGACATCCTGAATCTCGACGAGACTCAGGCCTTCATCGTTGACGAACTGGAGCTGGATCTGCCCGCCGACCCGGTTCTGACCTTGTGGCAGTCGGTGCACGCCACGGACCCGACTCAGCCGTTCGTCGATGAAGGCGACGGCGGCCTGCCGTGGGGATCGCTTCTCCGTGAATGGACGATTGAGCGCCTGATTCGACACTGACGCCCACCAGCATCCGGATCGGCCTCGGGCAGCGTGCTGCCCTGCACACGGTAAGTGGCCGTCGTGTGGACGGCCGCTTTGTCAAGGACTGGCCCAGGTTGGTCAGCTGGTTCCCGCCGACCCTGTGGTGTGCTCACGCGATGATTACTGCGCCCGTGGCGTTGCTCGCGGCGGTGGCCGCTCATGCAGGGTTCCAGGTGTCGGTGACCGTATTGGTCTATCCGGCCCTGGCCCGTGTGCCGGGCGAAGGCTGGACCGTGGCGCATGCGGCACACAGTAGGGCGATCACTCCGCTGGTCGCCGTGGTTTATGGGCTGCTGGCGGCAGCCTCGGGGTGGGCATTGTTCACTGGGCCGGGCGCGTGGACCCTGGGCTGCCTAGCGGCGGTCGCGGTGGCGGTGTCGGTCACCGTGGTGCTCGCCGCGCCGGCGCACGGCCGGCTGGCCGCCGGCCACGACCCGGCGCTCCTTCAGCGGTTGTTACGAGCGGACCGGGTCCGGGCGGTAGCCGCCGTCCTCGCGACGTTAGCGGCAATCCCGGCCGTCTGGTGATGAGCAGGCCCCCTTGGCGAGCCATGCGGAGTCGGTCCACCGGCGGCCCGCCAGGCTTTGCGGTACCAGACGTCCGGATCTGTCGAGAGTGCGCGGTGGCGACGGAACCCCCTCACGCGCTGTGACGCGGACCGGCGTAGTCCGGAGTCGCGATCGAGCCGATGACAACAAGATGGCCGACGAACTCGTGGCGCGGTGAGCATGAGGATCGCCTCCCGGGATCCATCCGCCACCACTTCATGGCTATCCGAATACTCGCTATCTGCCATTCAAATTTGTGTGATCCCCCTCAACCCGACAATGGCACACCCGTACTTCCGATCATGAAAATCCCTGAGAACAATAAAAGAATGAAATACGCTCAGCTAGAGATCTTCACGACCGTTGAACTGGCGTGGATGCGTGACCCGACACGGCGCCGGAACTACTCCCCGGCAACCGAAGAGTTCCGGCGCGAGCACAAGGTTCGGCGGGCCTTCGGAAAAGCTCTCGGCCACACCACCCGCTTGCGGCGCGACTCTCCCGAAGCCCGGACACCGGACGGCAAGCTGATCTGGATCGAGGCCGCACGAGCGTTGTTCCGTGAGGCGAACTCCCACCGGGCACAGGCCGTCGCCGAACACGAGCGTGACCGCAGACGTGCCGCCGGTGACCTGTTCGACTGGGGCCGGTTCACCAACCGCTGGCTTGTGAAGTACGCCGCCGCCTACTGACTCATGAACACCGGACTCTGCGTCAAACCCTGGGCTTGACACGACAAGCAACGCGCGCGCATGAAAGCACTCAACCAAAGTCCACGACCGGTGACGAGGGGCGTTGCCCCCGGATCTTG